>CBDBVB010000030.1:0-373509 GCA_965212545.1 Inquilinaceae bacterium | reverse complement strand
GCCACCGCCAGAATGCTGAACAGCGCGACAAGCTGGGTATGCAGCCGCGATCCGGCGGTTCCGCGCCGTCGCCGCAGCCACAATTGCAGGATCCGTCGGCCGCATCACCAGGCTCAGCAAGAGCAGGATCGCCAGATCCAGATTGAGCAGCAGGTAGACCGTGTCCGCGTCGCCGCCCAGGGCCGGGCTCTCGGTCAGTGCGGCATAGGTCGCCACACCCGCGGCGACCGCCGCCACGGTCAGCAGCAGGGCGAACTTGTTGGCCAGGCCGGCGCGCGCTGCCCAAACCGCCATCTGCCTCAGCAGGGTCGGCGAGTTATCGGTGATTTCGCTGGTCATGACGGCATCGCGGTGCATCCGACGGACCGGCCTCTATGTGCGCCCCAGCAGCGTTTCATTCCCAGTAGCGTCTCTTGCAACTCTCGCCTGGCCCTGGTTTCGCATCCGCCCCTTCGGCACGTCGGGGTGCCAGAACCATGCGGGGGTCGCCGTGCATGATCATGCGCAATTGTGGCGATCCGTTATCACGGCTCGCCAGCATGCGGGCGAGCCTCAAGGGCGCCATCATCTTAGGCCGCGCACCACCTGGATGTCTAACTCACGGATTTTCTTGCGCAGCGTGTTGCGGTTCAGCCCGAGCAGGGCGGCCGCCTTGATCTGGTTGCCACCGGTGGCGGTCAGGCAGAGAGTGATCAACGGACGCTCGACCTCATGCAATACGCGGTCATAAAGCCCCGCGGCGGGCAGCCCGTCGGTATGGGCGGCGAAATACTCCTTCAACTGGCGTTCCACCGCGGCCGACAGCCCTTCATTGCGCTGTCCGGCCTGGTCGGTCGGAGGTGGCTCCAGATCCGCCAGCTCGGATTCGATCACATCCAGGCCGATCACCTCCTGGGAATAGAGCGCCGCCAGGCGGCGCACCAGGTTCTCCAGCTCGCGCACATTGCCGGGCCATGGATATTGCGTCAGGCGCGCCATCGCCGCCGCATCGAGCGACTTGACCGGCAGCCCTTCGGCCGCCGCCTGGGCCAGGAAATGATTGGCCAGAGACGGAATGTCCTCGGTCCGCTGGCGCAGCGGCGGCAGCCGGATCGGCACCACCGCGAGTCGGTAGAACAGATCCTCGCGGAAGATGCCCTGGCGGATGGCATGGCGTAGATCGCGATGGGTCGCGGCGACGATCCGGACATCGGCCTTCATCGGCACCCGACCGCCGACAGTCGTGTACTCGCCCTCCTGCAGCACCCTGAGCAGCCGGGTCTGCGCCTCCATCGGCATGTCGCCGATCTCGTCGAGGAACAGCGTGCCACCCTGAGCCTGCTCGAACCGGCCGCTTGACCGCATGGTGGCGCCGGTGAACGCGCCCTTCTCGTGACCGAAGAGCTCGGACTCGATCAGATCCCGCGGGATCGCCGCCATGTTGATGGCGACAAAGGGACCGTTGCGGCGCTTTCCGTAGTCATGCAAGGCCCGCGCCACCAGCTCCTTGCCGGTCCCACTCTCACCGGCGATCATTACCGTCAGATCGGTCGGCATCAGCCGCGCCATCACCCGGTAGATTTCCTGCATCGGTGGCGAACGTCCGATCAGCGGCAGCGACTCGACCGCCTCCGACGGTTCCTCGCCGGCATTGCCGCTACCGGCCCTGGGAGCCGTCAGCGCGCGGCCGACCACGGCCACCAGCTCGTTCAGGTCGAACGGCTTGGGCAGGTATTCGAAGGCTCCGCGCTCAGTCGCGCGGACCGCCGTCAGCAGGGTATTCTGCGCGCTCATGACAATGACCCGCAGATCCGGCCGGACCCGCTTTATCCGCGGGATCAGATCGAGGCCGTTCTCGTCCGGCATCACCACGTCGGTGATCACCAGGTCACCGTCGCCATCCTCGACCCAACGCCACAGCGTGGCGGCGTTTCCGGTCGTCCGTACGTCATGGCCGAGCCGGCCCAGGGCCTGGTTGAGAACGGTTCGGATGCTGCGATCGTCGTCGGCCACCAGGATCGTCGATGACGGCATCACGCGGCCTCCGTTTCCGGGGCCGCCGCCGCAAGATCGGGATGCATCGGCAGCCAGGTCTTGAAGATCGTCCGGCGCGGCCGGCTCTGGCATTCGATGATGCCGCCATGGTCGCCGATAACCTTGGCGACCAGGGCCAGCCCAAGGCCGGTGCCGTTCTTCTTGGTGGTCACGAACGGATCGAACAGATGCGCCTGCAGGTCTTCGGGAATGCCCGGGCCGTTGTCGCGGATGGTAATCGCCAGCGGCAGGTTGGTACGCTGGTTGGTGCCCGGCACCGCGATGCTGACGCCGCGCTGATATCCGGTCTCGATGGCGATCTCGCCACCATTGGACGGCACCGCTTCCGCGGCGTTCTTCAACAGGTTGAGAAACACCTGGACCAGCTGGTCGCGATTGCCGAAGACCGGCGGCAGCGACGGGTCGTAACGCTCGGTGAAGCGAACATGGCCGGCAAAACCGTTCTCGGCCAGACGGCGAACCCGTTCCAGAACCTGGTGGATGTTGATCGCCTCCCGGTCGATCGGCCGGCTGTCGGCGAACACCTCCATGCGGTTCACCAGCGCCACGATGCGATCGGCCTCGTCGCAGATCAACCGGGTCAGTTCCCGATCGCGCTCGGGGACGGATTGCTCGAGAAGCTGCGCGGCGCCGCGAATTCCGGAAAGCGGGTTCTTCACCTCATGTGCAAGCATGGCCGACATGGCGGTTACCGAGCGCGCCGCGTTGCGGTGGCTGAATTGGCTGTCGAAGCGCCGGGCAATGGAGATTTCCCGGATCGACAGGGCAAGTTGATGCGCCGGATCGCCCATCGGCGCCACGCTGGCGGTCACCAGATGCGTGCCGATGCGTGGCGTTTCCAGTGTCAGGCCGTATTCCGACATGCTGGTGCCTTCAATGAGCGCCTGACGGATCAGCGAGAAGATCGGGCTGTCGGCCGGCAGCCATTCGGTCAACGGATGTCCGACCAGCATGGATTCGCCCGCTGCCAGAAAGCGCTGGGCGTCCAGATTGACGAAGCGGATGATGCCGTCGGTGTCCAGCACCAGCACCGCCTCGGGCAGCGCGTTGAGAACCTGCAACGGATCTGTGCCGGTCATGTCACCGCGCCGATCCCGCTCTTGCCGCACCGTCATGCCGCCACCGCCAGATCCTGCCCGGAGAACAGCCGGTCAATCAGGCCGAGCACCTCGTCGGGATCAGCCGCACGATTGACCGCGACCCGGAACCGGGCCGCGTCGCGCAGCCCGGCGGCGTACCAGCCAAGATGCTTGCGGGCGATCCGCACGCCCTTCCCGACCCCGTAATGGCTGAGGATCGCCTCGTAATGCTCGCGCACCACCGCCAGCCGGTCCGACGGCGCCGGGTCGGCGTGGCGTTCGCCGGATCGCAGATAGTGCATCACCTGCGCCGGGAACCATGGCCGGCCCTGAACCCCGCGACCGATCATCACCCCGTCGGCGCCGCTTTCGGCCAGGCAACGGTCGACGTCCTCGAAGCTCCGGACGTCGCCATTGGCGATCACCGGCACCGTGACCGCCTCCTTGACCTGCCGGATGAAGCGCCAATCGGCGGCACCCTGATAGAGCTGACAGCGGGTCCGGCCGTGCACGGTGATCATCCGGATGCCGCATTGCTCGGCAATCCAGGCGAGTCGCGGCGCGTTTCGGCTCTGGTCATCCCAGCCGGTACGCATCTTCAGTGTCACCGGCACGTCGACCGCTCGCACCGTGGCTTCGAGTATCCGGGCCGCCAGCCCCTCTTCGCGCATCAGCGCGGACCCGGCCAGCTTGTTGACGACCTTCTTTACCGGGCAGCCGAAATTGATGTCGATGATGGCCGCGCCGCGATCGACATTGAGCCTCGCCGCCTCGGCCATGATCTGCGGGTCGTGGCCGGCCAGCTGCACCGCCATGGGGTGCTCTTCGGCGCAATCGGTCGACGTCCGCATCGAGTGCCGCGCCGCCCGGACCATTTCGTGGCTGGCGATCATCTCCGACACGACAAGACCGGCCCCCTGCCCGCGCACGATGTCGCGAAAGGGCCGATCGGTCACACCGGACATCGGCGCAAGAATGACCGGTTCGTCGATGACGACCGGCCCAATACTAATGCCCATATTTTAGGCGCTCAGTTGATGTGCACTCGATTTGGGCAAACTATCACGATGAAGTGCCATTTCAAGCGCCATCCTGTTCGATCCGAAACAAAACCGACATCGATCTGCATTGCGCTTGGCGACGAAGGGCCGGTTCAGTAGGCTCGCCGCACTGTTTAGAATGGCCCCGGATTCCCGATGACACGAGCGGATTGCGCCGCATTGATCATGGCCGCCGGCAGCGGCGAGCGGTTCGGCGGCGAGACCCCCAAACAGTATCGCCTGCTTGCCGGCAAACCGGTGCTACGCCGCACGGTGGAGACCTTTCTCGGCCATCCGGCGGTGGACCGGGTGCGGATTGTGATCAATCCGGCGCATCGGGAACTGTGCCTGGACGCCTTGCGGGACCTGCCGGTCGGCGACCCGATCGACGGCGGCGCATCACGCCAGGCATCGGTCCGGCAGGGGCTCGAGGCGCTGGGCGATATGCAGCCCGGATTCGTCCTTGTCCAGGACGGTGTCCGGCCACTGACCGACAGGGGCACCATCGACCGGGTGCGCCAGGCGCTGGAGACGTCGCCGGCCGCGATCGCCGCGGTTCCGGTGGTCGATACATTGAAGCGTGAGCGGCAGGGCCGCATCGACGGGACCGTCGATCGGAGCGGATTGTGGCGGGCCCAGACTCCCCAGGGGTTCGCCTTTGCAGCCATCCTCGAGGCGCATCGCGCGGCGGCCGATGATGACGTGACCGACGACGCAGCGCTGGCCGAACGCGCCGGGCTGCGGGTGGCCCTGGTACAAGGAAACGAGGACAATCTGAAAGTGACCACGGAACACGATCTGGCCCGCGCCGAGACGCTGATCGCGGGATGCGCCGGCGATGTCCGGGTCGGCAATGGCTTCGACGTGCATCGCTTCGGTTCCGGCGATCACGTGACCTTGTGCGGTATCGATATTCCCTTCGAAAAGGGGCTAGTCGCCCATTCCGACGGCGATGTGGGATTGCACGCCATCACCGATGCGATCCTCGGGGCGCTGGGCGCCGGCGATATCGGCCAGCATTTTCCGCCCAGCGATCCGCGCTGGAAGGGTCAGGATTCAGCGGCCTTCCTACGCCACGCCGCCGAGATGGCGGCGGCCGAGGGCGGCCACATCGCCCATGTCGACGTCACCCTGATCTGCGAGCGCCCCAAGATCGGCCCGCATCGGGACGCCATGGTGACACGCATCGCCGAAATCCTCGGTCCGGGCACCGCCGTCAGCGTCAAGGCGACCACCAGTGAAGGTCTCGGTTTCACCGGCCGGGGCGAAGGCATCGCCGCCCAGGCCACGGCGACGCTGCGACTGCCGTCGGCATCGAGTTGAGGCCCATGCGCCTGTTCCGCCCCCTGCCCGCCGGGACGACCTTCTGGCACCCGGCCACGCTGGCCGCGACATGGTTCGGTGCGGGGCTGATGGGTATCGCATCGGGGACGTGGGGTTCGCTTGCCGCCCTGCCCTTCGCAGCCGCCATCGCCTGGACGGCAGGACCTCTGGCCCTGGTGCCGGCCGCGGCGTTAGCCTTCGCCGTCGGAGTCTGGGCCTCGAACCATATCGGCCGATCGGGCGAGAAGGATTCCAGCGCCATCGTCATCGACGAAGTCGCGGGCCAGTGGCTGACGCTGGCGGTGGTGGCCGTGGACTGGCGGTACTACCTGATCGGCTTCCTGCTGTTCCGGCTGGCCGATATCACCAAGCCCTGGCCGGCCTCCTGGGCCGACCGCAAGGTGCCGGGCGGCCTCGGCGTCATGCTGGACGATATCTTCGCCGGCCTCTACGCCGCGCTTGTATTATGGCTTCTGAGCCTCTGGCTGGGATACGGATCATGGTTCACCACCGCCAACTGATCGATCAGGCAACGACCCTGCTGGATGCCTGCCGCGCCAGCAACCTGACTCTGGCGACCGCCGAGAGCTGCACCGGCGGCCTGATCGCCGCCACGTTGACGGAAATCGCCGGCTCGTCGGATGTGGTCGAGCGCGGGTTCGTCACCTATTCCAACGCCGCCAAGACTGAGATGCTGGGGGTATCAGCCGCTTTGATCAGGGAAAACGGCGCGGTCAGCCATGAGGTCGCGCGGGCCATGGCCGATGGCGCGATCGCCCGGTCGGATGCCGATCTGGCGGTCTCGGTCACCGGAATCGCCGGGCCCGACGGCGCCACGCCGGGCAAACCTGTCGGCCTGGTCTTCCTGGGCGTGGCGCGCCGCGGCAAGGCGGCCAGCAGCGAGCGCCGGGTGTTCACGGGCGACCGGCAAGGCATTCGACGCCAGACGGTGGAGCGGGCGATGGCATTGCTGGCGGGGCTGATCGACGCGCCGAAACCGTGAACCCGCAATTCGGCCGCTTTCTCGGCGTCGATTTCAGTGGTGCCCGTGATGCGGGCAATACGATCTGGGTCGCCGAGGGGGCCGAGGCCGATGGCCGTCTGATTGTCCACGGCTTGTGCCGTGCCCGCGATTTGCCGGGCGGCGGCGCCGACCGGAGCCGCGCATTATCCGCCCTTCGCAGCCATCTGGCTGTCCAGGACAACGCCCTCGTGGGCCTCGATTTCCCATTCAGCCTGCCGCAACAGCTGATCGACGCGCCCGACTGGCCCACCTTCGCCAGGACATTCACATCACGCTATTCCGATGCGCAGGCGTTCCGGGCGGATTGCCGTGGCCGGACCGACGGCCGGGAGCTCAAGCGCCGCACCGATCGGCGGACCAAGACACCGTTCAGCGCGTACAATCTCCGGCTTTATCGCCAGACTTATTGGGGCGTTGCCGCTGTCCTGGCACCGCTGGCCGAAGACCGGCGCATGGCCATCGCGCCGGTGCTCGAGCGGCCGGACGCATCCTGCACCCTGGCCGAATGCTGCCCCGCCTCGTCGTTGAAACGCCTGGATTGCTATCGACCCTACAAGGGTCGCGGCGATGGGCTGCGCGCGTCCCGCGCGGCGATCCTGGGACGATTGCAGGATGAGGGCGTGTCATGCGACGGCGCTCTCGAGGACATGGCGATTTCCGACATCGGCGGCGATGCCCTGGACGCGGTGGTCGCCGCCGCCACCATGTGGCGGGTCGCCGGGCGGACCGGCGCGGACCTCAACCGTCGCGATGACATCGATGCCCTGGAGGCCCGTGTCTTTGCATGGCCGGACCATGATCGAACGCCAGCCGACAGCGCCGAAAGCGATTAGCCGGATGCGGGCTTGGTCCCCGGCGGCACGGTCTGCGCCTTGGAGCCGTAGAGATCGGCGGCGCGGGCTTCGAAGGCGGAGACCATGCGCTTGACCGCCTCGTTGAACAGGGCGCCGATCAGCTTCTGCAAGACCCGCGAGCGGAACTCGAAATCGACATAGAAGTCGATCAGGCAGCCATCCTCATGGGGAATGAAGACCCAATGGTTGTTGAGATGGCTGAGCGGTCCATGGGTGTATTCAACGTCGATGCGGTTCGGTCGGTCGAGAGTCACGCGGGTGGTAAAGCGCTCCCGCACCATGCGGAAGCCGATCACCATGTCGGCGGTGACGATCGCCTGCTCGTGCCGCTTGATGCGGGACGCCAGGCACCATGGCAGGAATTCGGGATAGCGCTCGACATCGGCGACCATGTCGAACATCTGCGCCGGGCTGTATGGCAGCACCCGTTGTTCCGCATGGGTCGGCATCGGCGGCGCGTCTCCCGCTATTCGGCCGGATTGCCGGCCGCCAGATCGACCAGGTTGATCGTCTCCAGCCCCGCCAGCTTGGCTTCCCGGGCGGCCCGCAGCTTGGCGAAATCGTCCCCGGCCAGATAGGACGACCGGGTCAGCGGCGACGCCGACACCATCAGGAAACCCTTGCCGCGCGCGATACGTTCATAGGTCTCGAACTCCTCCGGCGGCACGAAGCGGTCGACCGCGGCATGTTTCGGGGTCGGCTGCAGGTACTGGCCGATGGTCAGGAAGTCGACATCCGCCGCACGCAGATCGTCCATCACCTGATAGACCTCCTCGGCGGTCTCGCCGAGCCCGACCATCAGACCGGATTTGGTGAAGACCGAAGGATCGAGCTGCTTGGCCTTGCTCAACAGCGCCAGGGAGGTGAAATAGCGCGCGCCCGGCCGGATCGACGGGTAGAGCCGCGGCACCGTTTCGAGATTGTGGTTGAACACGTCCGGCCGCGCCTCTGAGACGACCTCCACGGCGCCCGCCTTGTCCTTGAAGTCGGGGGTCAGCACCTCGATCGTGGTGTCGGGCGAACTCTCGCGGACGGCGCCGATCACATTGGCGAAATGCAGCGCTCCGCCATCGTCGAGATCGTCGCGGTCGACCGAGGTGATCACGATGTGGTTCAACCCCAGCGCACCGCAGGCCTCGGCCACATGCTCGGGTTCGTGGGGGTCGAGCTGGTCCGGGCGGCCGGTCGCCACATTGCAGAAGGCGCAGGCGCGGGTGCACACGCTGCCCAGGATCATCACCGTGGCGTGGCCGTGGGTCCAGCACTCGCCGATATTCGGGCAGGCCGCCTCCTCGCACACGGTGTTGAGCCGCAGCTTGCGCATGAGCTGGCGCGTCTCGTGGTATTCCTGGCTGACCGGCGCCTTCACCCGAATCCAGGCCGGCTTGCGCTGGATCGGATTGTCCGGCCGGTTGCGCTTCTCCGGATGGCGTATGCGGTCGGATGCGGTTGGCATGGTTGGTGCTGCTCGATCAGCTTCTTGGTCGGGGGCAATGCCTGACCTGTAACATAGGCGCGGCAACCCCTCGGGCCAAGCGCTGGCGCTACATGGCTGGAATGCGCCGGGCGACGGCAACCGCTGCTGACGGGACGGTTCGGGCGTGATCTACTGCCGGAACCAGACAAGAGGGAGGACACCGTGTCATCGACCGGACAGATCGCGCTTATCACCGGGGCCAGTTCCGGCATCGGCAAGCACACCGCCATCGCATTCCTGAAGGCCGGTTACTCGGTGGTGGCGACCGGTCGCCGGACCGACAAGCTGGAGGAGACCATCGCCGAGGCGGACGTGCCGGCGGAGCAGGCCCTGGCGGTCGGCTGCGACGTGACCGACCCGGCCGCGATCGCGACTCTGTTCGCCGAGACCGAACGCAAATTCGGCCGGCTGGACGTGGTCTTCAACAATGCCGGCAACAACGTGCCGGGCATGCCGATCGGCGATCTGACCTTCGAGCAATGGAAGACGGTGATCGACGTCAATCTGACCGGCGCCTTCCTGATCGCACGCGGGGCCTTCAACCTGATGCGGCGGCAGGACCCGCGGGGCGGGCGGATCATCAACAACGGCTCGATCTCCGCCCATGTACCGCGGCCGGGCTCGGCCCCCTACACCGCCTCGAAGCACGCGATCACCGGGCTGACCCGGACCATTTCACTGGACGGCCGGCCCTTCGACATCGCCTGCGGCCAGATCGATATCGGCAACGCGGCATCCGACATGACGGCGCAGATGGCGGCCGGTGTGCCCCAGGCCAACGGCACCGTCGCGCCGGAACCGACCATGGATGTCCGGCACGTGGCCGATGCGGTGCTGCACATGGCCGGACTGCCGCTGCAATCCAACGTCCAGTTCATGACCATCATGGCCACCAACATGCCGTTCATCGGGCGGGGATAGGACAGCGCGGTCCACGCCTAACGAAGCCGTCCGCACCCTTCGACAGGCTCAGGGTGAAGGTGATATTGGCGCTATCTGACCTCCAAACACCCTCATCCTGAGCGTGTCGAAGGGTGAGGACGGCAACGCCAGAACAGCCGCCGCCGGCAACCTCAGCGACCCCGCTTCGACTGGACGATCGCCTCGTGCAGGGCCGACAGGAAGGCCGAGCGGTCGCGGTCGGAGAACGGCCTGGGTCCGCCGGTCACCGTCCCGGCTGAGCGCAGATCCTCCATCAGGTTGCGGGTCGCCAGCGCCATGCCGATGGAATCCGCGGTGAATGCGCGCCCGGTCGGGCCGATCACCTTGGCGCCGGCCTTCACGCAGCGGTCGGCCAGGGGGATGTCGGCGGTGACGACGATATCGCCGGTCCCGGCGCGCTCGGCGATCCAGTCATCGGCGGCGTCCAGTCCCGACCCGACGATGACCCGGTGGATATCGGGATGATCGGGGATGGCGATCAGCCCATTGGCGACCACATGCACCGCCATGCGGTGGCGCTCGGCGACCCGGTAGATCTCGCGTTTCACCGGACAGGCATCGGCGTCGACAAAGATCTCGCCGGTCCGCGGGGTGTCAGTCATCGGCCGAGGCGTGTTCGGTCTCGGGGAGTGTGGCGGCGGCCCTGCCCCGCTCGGTCCAGGACATGGTGACCGCCGCTGCGACGCCCAGAACCGCGAACCCGCCGACCAATGGCAAAACGGTCCCGTCATAGGCCTGGGCGATGCCGGTTCCGAGCGCGACCGAGATTACGGTGGTGATCGAGCCGATCACCGCCGCTGCGACGCCTGCGATATGGCCCATGGGCTCCATCGCCAGGGCGTTGAAATTGCCGAACAACAGCCCAAGGCAGAAGAACGCCGCAAGCCAGTAGCCCATCAACGCCCAGAGTGGCGGATTGCCGCCCATGAGCGCCGCGATGACGAAGAAGGCGATCGACAGCCCGCTCATGACCAGCAGCGCTGCCCACGACAGCGGCCGCATGCCGTGGCGCATCACCAGTCTGGCGTTCATGTAGGAGGCGCCGCCGATCGCCAGGGCCAAGGCGGCGAAATACAGCGGGAATCGCTCAGCGACCCCGTACTGCTCCTGGAACACTTGCTGTGCGGAGGTCAGGTAGCCGATAAAGGCCCCGAAGATCAGCCCTGCGGCGATGGTATAGCCAAGCGCGACGCGGTTGAGACAGACGTCGCGGATCGCCAGCGCAATTCGTCCGGCCGACAGCGGCGCGCGACGATCCGGCGGCAGCGTTTCCGGCTGGCGCACCGTGAACCAGACGAGCGCGATCAGGGCCAGCCCGAGAAACAGACCGAAGATCGCCCGCCAATGGCCGATCAAGAGGATGCCTTGACCAAGGGCCGGCGCAAGAGCCGGGACCAGGATGAACACCGCCATCACCAGCGACATGATGCGGGCCATGGCGCGGCCCTCAAACCGGTCCCGGACCAACGCGACCATGACGGTTCGCGGCCCGGCCGCACCGATTCCCTGCAGGAAGCGCCCGGCCAGCATGACCGCAAAACTGGTCGCGAAGATCGACATCAGGCAGCCGGCAATGAACACAGCCATGCCGATATAGATCGACGGCTTGCGGCCGATGCTGTCGGACAGAGGTCCGAAGATCATCTGCGCGATCGCCAGACCGATGAAGAGCGCGGTGATCACAAGCTGCGGTTCGTTCGCCCGGGTCGCGCCGAGATCGTCGCCGATTTCCCGCAATGCCGGCAGCATGGCGTCGATCGACAACGCCACCAGCGAGATCATCAGCGCCGTCAGCGTGACGAACTCGGCAAATCCTGGTCCAGCCCGGTCCTGTTGCACGGTCACGGTATTCCCCTTCCGCCGCCACTCTAGGCGCGGCGAGCGGGCCCGGCGAGGCGAAGATGAGCATGGCTGCCATGCAGGACGTGGTTTGGAACCGGCCACTCACCAGCAAGTCAGCATCGTCATTCCCGCGACGGCGGGAATGACGAATGGAATGATGGTTGCTGCCCCCTGCCCCCTGTCGCCGGCTAATGCGACAGGATCTGGCTGAGGAACAGCTTGGTACGGTCGCTCTTCGGGGCGGCGAAGAAGTCCTCCGGCGGCGCCTTTTCCACGATGCGGCCCTCATCCATGAAGATCATCGTATCGGCGACCTCGCGGGCGAAGCCCATCTCATGGGTCACGCAGACCATGGTCATGCCGTCGCGGGCCAGATCGACCATCACATCCAGCACCTCCTTGATCATCTCCGGGTCGAGCGCGGAGGTCGGCTCGTCGAACAGCATGATCTTGGGCTTCATGGACAGCGAGCGGGCGATGGCGACGCGCTGCTGCTGGCCGCCGGACAGCTGGCCCGGATACTTGCCCGCCTGCTCGGGAATGCGGACCCTCTCCAGATACTCCATGGCCAGGGATTCCGCGGATTTGCGGTCCAGGCCGCGGGCCCGCATCGGCGCCAACGCCAGGTTCTGCAACACCGTCAGATGCGGGAACAGGTTGAACTGCTGGAACACCATGCCGACCTCCCGGCGGATCGCGGTGATGTTCTTGGTGTCGTCGTCGAGCTCGATGCCGTCGACGGTGATGCGTCCCTCCTGATGCTCCTCCAGCCGGTTGATGCAGCGGATCATGGTCGACTTGCCGGAACCCGACGGGCCGCACACGACGACCCTCTCGCCGAGGCGGACCTGGAAGCTGATGTCGTCCAGCACCTGGAACTCGCCGAACCATTTGCTGACGCCCTCGAAGGCGATCATGACGGGGTTTTGTGGCTCGACCATCAGTTTCGCACCCTCAGCCGGTGTTCAAGCCAGCTTACGAAGACCGAGAGGGACACCGTCAGCACGAGGTAGATGCCCGATACCGTGAACCAGATCTCGAAGCTCATGAAGGTATCGGCGACCACATTGCGCCCGGCGGTCGTCAGATCGGCGATGGCGATGGCGCTGACGATCGCGGAATGCTTGATCAGGTTCACGATCAGGCCGGTCAGCGGCGGCAGCACCAGCCGCAATGCCTGCGGCAGCACCACGTCGCGATAGACATCGAAGGGCGACAGGCCCAGGCTCTTCGCCGCTTCCCATTGGCCGCGCCCGACCGATTGGATGCCGGCGCGGAAGATCTCCATGGCATGGGCGCCCTCGTAGAAGGCCAGGGTCAGCACGCCGGCCCAGAACCGGTCGAAGCCGAAGATCGGCGCCAGGATGTAGAAGAACAGGAACAGCTGCACCAGCACCGGGGTGTTGCGGATCACCTCCAGATAGGATCGTGCCAGCAGACGGCCGGCCCAAGAATCCGACAGCCGCAACAACGCGGCCGCCAGTCCGATGACGATGGTCAGGGCCAGGCTCCAGAGGCTGATCTCGATGGTGATGAACAGCCCGCGGATCAGCGGCCCCCAGATCACCTCGCCGTCGATCACCCGGTACAGATAGCGGGATACCCGGTACCACTGCCAATTGTACCCCATCTGCGCGGCGCCATGGACCGACAGCCAGATCAGAGCGCCGCCAAGAACCGCGAACTGAACGATGTCGATCACCGACGCACACAGCTTGCGGTGTGACTTGGACAGGGGCGCCATCCTCCCCAGCCCGCCGGGGACCAATCCTCGCAGCGAAGCCATCAGCGACGCCCTCCGCCGTCACTCAACCCCATGCGCCGCTCCAGGCGATCGAACCCGAAGGAGAAGCCGGCGCAGATGATGAAGTACATCGCCGCCACGGTGATCCAGACCTCGAAGACACGCGACGTGACGACCACCACGTCGAGAGCCATGAAGGTTAGCTCCTGGATCGAGATCAACGCGATGATCGAGGAATCCTTGATCAGCGAGATGAACTGGTTGGCCAGCGGCGGCACCACCCGCCGCACCGCCTGCGGCAGGATCACGTCACGCAGGGTGTCCAATCGCGACAGGCCGAGGCTGCGCGCTGCCTCCCACTGGCCCTTCTCGATCGCCTGGATGCCGGCCCGCACGATCTCGGTCACATAGGCGCCCTCGAACATGGCCAGCGCGATTAGCCCGGCAACAAAATTCGGCAGCAATTCCGGCCGGCCGAACAGGAAGGACAGCACCGCCAGCGTCTCGGGCGACGCCTCGCGCACGAATGCGTCCACGCCCAGCAACGGGGTGATCTGGCTGCTGATGAAGAAGTAGAAGACGAACAGGAACACCAGCGGCGGGATATTGCGGATCAACTCCACATAGGTCCGGCTGATCATCCGCAGGAACAGATTGTTGCTGACCCGACAGAGGCCAAATACGATACCGATGATCGCAGCCAGCAGGTTGCCCCAGAGCGCCAGCCTGAGCGTCGTAAAGAACCCGTGCAGCAGCAGGTTGGCGACCCAGCGCTCATCCTCCGCGTCGTAGCGCAGGATGTAGTTGGGGATCGAACTCCAATCCCAGTCGTAGCGCAGCACCGAATTCACCCGCACCGCGACGAAGGCGATCAGCGCGACGACGGACGCGACGATCACGACATCGAGCCAATGGACCCGCCGGCGGCGAACTCTAGGGCGCACGGAGATCTCCGTGACCAGACGCCGGACAGGTTTTGAGTGGTTGGGTCAGCACCAAGCCCTCACCCGGCAGTCCTGCGGACTGCCACCCTCTCCCAGAAGGAGAGGGTTTATCGCCGCGCAGTCCTTGGTTCCCTCTCCTTCCGGGAGAGGATGGCGAGCGTGGCCGAGCCTGGTGAGGGCCCGGCTCCGCCGCGTCCATATCGGCTCAGCGAGCTACTGTTCGCTCACCTGGTCCGCCCAGTCACGGCCGCGGAACCAGTAGTCGTTGCGCTCCTTCAGCCAGCCATCCTGCCAGCGCAACCGGATCCAGTTGTCGAACACGTTGAGCGTGTCGGGATCGCCCTTGCGGATCGCGAAAGCCTCTGCGCCCTGGTTGTAGACCTGGTCGATCGGCACATACAGGACGTCCGGATAGCGCTCGACCCAGGTCGCCGGTGTCGGGTCGTAGGCGAAGGTTGCGGTTGCCCGGCCGTTGACGACCTCCAGGAAGGACTGGCCGTCCTCGTCGAACAGGTTCAGCGTCGCCTTGGGCAGGGTCGCCTGGACGAAGCTTGCCGGCGTGGACCCGCGGCGCAGCGAGAAGACCACATCGGGATCGTTGTAGTCCTCCAGCGTCGTCAGCGTGCCGGCCATGTCCTTGTGCGCCACCAGGCGCATGCCGGAATGGGCATAGGGAACGGTGAAATTGACCGTCAGGTTGCGCTGCGGCGTCACCGTCATGCCGCTGATGATCACGTCGAAATTGCCGGCGATGAGCGCCGGAATGATACCGTCCCAGGCGGTCGGCACGAAATTCACATCGACGCCGAGATCCTCGGCGAGACGCTTGGCGACGTCGATCTCGAAGCCGATCAGCTCGCCTTCCTTGTTGCGCATTGACCAGGGTACGAAGGTGGACAGACCGACATTGAGGGTGCCGCGCCGCATGATCTGATCGACCGTGCTGTCCTGGGCTGAAGCCGTCCCGGCCACGCCCAGCACCGATACCGCCAGGACCGCGAACACGGCGATCAGCCGGCTCCAGATCGGCTTGCTGCTTATCATTCCCTGCCTCCCTTGTTTGATTTGCATACAAGCGTACGCTGTGGATCGGCGACGATCAAATGCCGTGGACCGCCATCGGTACCGGCATCGACGAGGCGAGAGCGTCACATGGCAAGAGCGGTCACCATCCGGACCATTGTCGGCACCCAAAGGCTGAAAGCGCTGAACGCCCGCAGCAACGGGCCGGGTCTGGTTTTTCTGGCCGGGCATCTGGCGACGACGGCGGTGACCGGGTGGCTGCTCTGGCTGTCGCTCGGCGGTCTATGGGCGATACCGGCCACGGTTGTCCATGGCATCGTTCTGGTGCATTGGTTCTCGCCGTTTCATGAAACCTCGCATCGCACCGCATTTTCCACCGGCTGGCTGAACTCGGCCGTGAACTGGCTGTCGGGCCTGATCCTCGGGCTCAACCCGACCTATTTCGTGCACGAGCATGCCCGGCATCACGCCTTCACACAGGACCCGGGCAAGGACCCGCAATACATCCCCCATACCGATACCCTGGGCGGCTATCTGCTGTATGCCACCGGCCTTCCCTATTTCCGGTCGCTGCTGCGCGATCTCGTGCTGTTTCCGCTGGGTCTATTCAGTGCGCAGGTGCGCGACTTCACGCCACAGGCCGCCTTGCCAAGGATCCGCCGCGACGGGCAGATCATGGCCGGTGTCTATCTTGCGGTGGCCGCCGGGTCGGTCTGGTTTGGAAGCTGGGGCGCGGTGGTCTATTGGCTGCTGCCGAGGTTCGCCGGAGAGCCGGTCATGCGGCTGATCCGGATGTCGGAGCATGGCGGCTGCGCCAAGGTCCCGGACATGCTGCGCAACACGCGCACCGTGCTGACGGCCTTCCTGCCGCGCTGGCTGGCCTGGAACAACGCCTACCACGCCGAACACCACAATTCGCCGGTCACGCCATTCCACGCGCTGCCCAGGCTGCACCTGCTGCTGGCTCCGCATCTGGCGGAACTGACCCATGGCTATGTGGAGACCCAGGGCGTCCTGATCCGGCGCGCCGCCGGCCGGCACCCGGACGCCTCTGCGGTGCCGTAGACCGTCACCGAGCGCTATCGGGAGCGGCGGCGGTGCATCAGATAGCGGGCGCCGCGCCACACCTGCCACGCCAGGAACCCGCTGGCTGCCACCGACCCGACCCCCAACCCGCCGAAGATCAAAATGGTGCCGGTATCCGCCGCCGTGGTGGCGGAGTTCCAGGACACGAAGGCCAGGCGGATGAACAACAGCATCGCGGCGATCGCGAACAGCAGGATCATCCAATTCCACAACGCCACGAAGAACCCCTTGATGCAGTCCCACAACCCGGGCTTGGCCGACTGCGCCTCGCCGGGCGGCGGATCCTCTGCCGGCGGCTGGCGACGGAACAGGCGGTTCAGCAATTTGGGCCGGGCCGGTAATCGAGACTAGAAGTGGATCGCCCGACCATAGGCGTCGAGCACGCTCTCATGCATCATCTCGCTGAGCGTCGGATGCGGGAATACCGTGTGCATCAGCTCCGCCTCGGTGGTCTCCAGCGTACGGGCGACGGTATAGCCCTGGATCAGCTCGGTGACCTCGGCCCCGATCATGTGGGCGCCGAGCAGTTCTCCAGTCTTGGCATCGAACACGGTCTTGATCATGCCTTCCGGCTCCCCCAGCGCGATGGCCTTGCCGTTGCCGATATAGGGGAACTTGCCGACCTTGACCGAATGTCCGGCCTCCTTGGCCTTCGCCTCGGTCAGACCGACGCTGGCGACCTGGGGCATGCAATAGGTGCAGCCCGGGATGTTGCCGGTGTCGAGCGGATGAACATCGTTCTGGCCGGCGATCTTCTCGACGCAGATCACCCCCTCATGGCTCGCCTTGTGCGCCAGCCAGGGTGGTCCCGCGACATCGCCGATGGCGTAGATGCCGGGCTCGCCGGTACGCATCCACTCGTCGATTACGATATGGCCGCGGTCGACCTTCACCTTGGTCGCGTCGAGGCCGATCTCTTCTGTGTTGCCGGTGATGCCGATGGCCAGGATCACCCGGTCCACGGTCACCTGGCTCTTCTTGCCGCCGGCGTCGATGGTGGCGGTGACGCTGTCCTTGGCCTTGTCCAGTTTCTCCACCTTGGCGCCGGTGAAGATCTTCATGCCCTGCTTCTCGAAGCTCTTGCGGGCGAAGGCGGAGATCTCCGCGTCCTCGACCGGCAGGATGCGGTCCATCACCTCGACGACCGTCACCTCCGCGCCCATGTTGCGGTAGAAGCTGGCGAATTCGATGCCGATGGCCCCGGACCCGACCACTAGCAGGGATTTCGGCATGATGTCCGGCACCATGGCTTCCTTGTAGGTCCACACCAGCTTGCCGTCCGGCTCCAGCCCCGGCAGCGAGCGGGCCCTGCGCACCGGTGGCGACGATGATGTGCTTGGCCGACAGCGTCTGCGATTTGCCGCCCTTCTCGACCGACAGTTTTCCGCCGCCCTGCAGCTTGGCCATGGCCGTCGATCACGGTGATCTTGTTCTTCTTCAGCAGGTGCTTGACGCCGCCGGAGAGCTGGGTTGCGACCTTGCGGGAACGCTTGACCACTTTCTCGAAGATCGAACGTTATGCCATTGGCGCTGAAGCCATAATCTCCGAGGTTATGCAGCAGGTGGTTGATTTCCGACGAGCGCAGCAACGCCTTGGTCGGGATACAGCCCCAGTTCAGGCAGATGCCGCCCAGATGCTCGCGCTCGACGACGGCCGTCTTGAGCCCAAGCTGCGCCGCGCGAATGGCGGAGACATATCCGCCAGGCCCACCGCCGATGACGACGAGATCGAAACTGCTATCGGCCATGCCCTACTTCCTCGACACCTTCGCCGACTGGCGTGCGCGTTGTCATCAATCGCCCGACATCCGGGTCTAGAGCATCATGCTGTACAGCGGGTCTTCGACGATACGTCTTGAACGCCTTCAGGAACTCCGCGCCGACCGCGCCGTCGACGACCCGGTGATCCACCGACAGGGTGCAACTCATCACCGTGGCGACGGCCAGCTCGCCATCGTGCACCACCGGCTGCTGGGTTCCGGCGCCGACCGCCAGGATGCAGCCCTGCGGCGGGTTGATGATGGCGCTGAAATCCTTGATCCCGAACATGCCGAGATTAGAGATGGAGAAGGTGCCGCCCTGGAATTCCTCGGGCTTCAGCTTGCCCTCGCGGGCGCGCCCGGCGAGATCCTTCATCTCCGCGGAAATCTCCGCCAGGCCCTTGGCATCGGTATCCCTGATGATCGGCGTGATCAGCCCGCCATCGGTGGCGACCGCGACCGCCACATCGACCCGGTCGTAGAGCAGGATGGCACTGTCGGTCCAGGACGCGTTGGCCGCCGGCACCTTCTTCAGCGCCAGGGCGGAGGCCTTGATGATCAGGTCGTTGACCGAGAGCTTCACGCCCTCCGGCGCGGCGTCGTTCATCTGCTTGCGGGCGGCGAACAAGCGCGTCGATCCCGGCAATCCACCGTCAGGTAGAAATGCGGGACGGTCTGCTTGGCCTCGGTCAGCCGCCGCGCGATGACCTTGCGGACATTGCTGTTGGGCGCCTCGGTATAGGGAATGCCGTAGGCATCGGCGTAGCTGCCGGGCATCGGGGCCCGCCCCCGGCGGCCGATGCTGCAGCGGCCGGTCGCGGCGCGGCGGCCGCCGGTGCCGCGGCGGCTGTGCCGGTGCCGGCCTTGCGCGGCGAGGACATCGGCCTTGACGATCCGGCCGTTGGGACCGCTGCCGGTGATCCGCGACAGGTCGAGGCCGGCGTCACTTGGCCAGCCTGCGGGCGAGCGGGCTGGCGAAGATCGCGGCCGCCGGATGCCGTCGCGACCGGGGCCGGCGCGGGCGTAGCGGCAACGGGCGCTGGTGCTGCCGGCGCCGCCGCGCCGTTGCCGGAGGCGCCGGAACCGTTGGTCGCCGGCGGTGGCGCGGCGGCTGATACCGCCTCAAGCGCCGCGGCGTCCTCGCCGTCTTCCAGCAGCAGCGCGATGACTTCGTTGACCGGCCACGCCCTCGGTGCCTTCCGGCACCAGGATCTTGCCCATGACGCCCTCGTCGATCGCCTCGACCTCCATGGTCGCCTTGTCGGTCTCGATCTCGGCGATGATGTCGCCCGCGCTGACCTCGTCGCCTTCCTTCTTCTGCCAACTGGCCAGGGTGCCCTCGGTCATCGTCGGCGACAGGGCCGGCATGAGGATCTTGATCGGCATCTCTTGTCTCCCCCCCGGAGCGCCCGGAACTCTAGCCCGGATACGTGGCCTTGCGCGCCGCCTCGACGATGTCGGCGGGCTGCGGCAGGGTCAGCGCTTCGAGATTGGCGGCATAGGGCATCGGCACATCGGCGGCGCAGACGCGCATCACCGGCGCGTCGAGATGGTCGAAGGCCTGCTCCATCATCAGCGCCGCCAGCTCCGACCCGATGCCCGCGAACGGCCAGCCCTCTTCGACCGCTGACCAGCCGGTTGGTCTTCTTCACCGATTCCACGATGGTCGCAGTGTCCAGCGGCCGGATCGTGCGCAGATCGATGACCTCCGCGTCGATGCCGTCCTGGGCCAGGGCCTCGGCCGCCTCCAGCGCCTTGCCGACCATGATCGAATAGGCCGCGATGGTGACGTCGCCGCCGGCGCGGACGATCTTCGCCCGGCCGATCGGCACTGTGAAATCCGGGTCCTCCGGCACGTCGAAGCTCTGGCCGTAGAGGATCTCGTTCTCCAGGAAGATCACCGGATTGGGGTCGCGGATCGCCGATTTCAGCAGCCCCTTGGCGTCCGCCGCCGACCATGGCGCAGACCACATGCATGCCCGGGCAATGGGCGTACCAGCTGGCATAGTCCTGGCTGTGCTGCGCACCGACCCGCGAGGCGGCCCCGTTCGGACCCGCGGAACACGATCGGGCAGCCCATCTGGCCGCCCGACATGTAGAGCGTCTTGGCGGCGGAGTTGACGATCTGGTCGATCGCCTGCATGGCGAAGTTGAAGGTCATGAATTCGACGATCGGCCGCAAGCCGGCCATCGCGGCGCCGACGCCGAGCCCTGCGAAGCCGTGCTCGGTGATCGGCGTGTCGATGATCCGGTCCGACCCGAACTCCTCCAGCAGCCCCTGGCTGACCTTGTAGGCGCCCTGGTATTCGGCGACCTCCTCGCCCATCAGGTAGACCCCGGCATCGGCGCGCATCTCTTCGGCCATGGCGTCGCGCAGGGCCTCGCGGACCGTTTGGCGCTGAGTCTTGTCGAAAAACTTGTCCTCGTCGCTGGCCGGCGGCGCCGAGAGCACCGGCGCCGCCTGCGCCGCGGCCGGAGCAGGATCGACGACGGGAGCCGGCGCGTCCGCGGCCGCTGGTGCGGCGGCCGCCGAGCCGATCGAGGATTCATCCTCGCCGTCGGTCAGCAGCACCGCGATCGGCGTGTTCACCGCCACGTTCTCCTCGCCCTCGCCGACCAGGATCCGGCCCAGCTTGCCTTCATCGACCGCCTCGACCTCCATGGTGGCCTTGTCGGTCTCGATTTCGGCAATGATGTCGCCGGCAGCGATTTCGTCGCCCTCCCGCTTGACCCATTTGGCAAGCGTACCCTCGGTCATGGTCGGCGACAGCGCCGGCATCAAGATTTCGATCGGCATCTAGTACCCTCCCGCACCCGGCAACGCATTGGCGCGCCGCCGGATTATCGCGTTCCGCTGTATCAAGCCGCCGTCACCAGGACATCCGTCCACAGTTCGGCCGGATCGGGTTCCGGGCTCTGCTGGGCGAATTCGGCGGAATCGTTCACGATGCCGCGGATTTCCTTGTCGATGGCCTTCAGATCGTCCTCGCTCGCGCCCTTGGACTCGAGCAGGCGGTTCTTCACATAGTCGATCGGATCCTGGCGCTCGCGAACCTCGGCGACCTCCTCGCGGCTGCGATACTTGGCCGGGTCCGACATGGAGTGTCCGCGATAGCGGTAGGTCATCATCTCAAGGATGTACGGACCCTTGCCCGAGCGCGCGTGATCCTGCGCCATCAGCGCCGCTTCCTTGACCCTCAGCACGTTCATGCCATCGACCTGCATGCCGGGAATCCCGTAGGCCGAGCCACGCTTGTACAGCTCCGGATCGGCCGAGGCCCGGTGCACGGATGTGCCCATGCCGTAGCGATTGTTCTCGATCACGAACACCGCCGGCAGCTTCCACAGCGCGGCCATGTTGAAGCTCTCATAGACCTGGCCCTGGTTGACCGCGCCGTCGCCCATGTAGATCGCGGCGATGCCGTTGTCCTTCTTGTATTTGTGGGCGAAGGCCAGGCCGTTGCCGAGCGACACCTGGCCGCCGACGATGCCGTGGCCGCCATAGAAGCCCTTCTCGCGGCTGAACATGTGCATCGAGCCGCCCTTGCCCCGGGAATAGCCGCCGCGCCGTCCGGTCAGTTCGGCCATGACGCCGCGCGCCTCCATGCCGGTGGCCAGCATATGTCCGTGGTCGCGATAGCCGGTGATGACGCTGTCCTGCGGTTGGTGCGCCGCCTGCATGCCGACGACCACCGCCTCCTGGCCGATATACAGGTGGCAGAATCCGCCGATCAGACCCATGCCGTAGAGCTGCCCCGCCTTCTCCTCGAAGCGCCGGATCAGCAGCATCTGTCGGTAATGGTCCAGCAGCTCTTCGGTCGACGCCTTGGGCTGATCCGCTGCGCCGGCACCATTGGATTTCGCGGATTTCGCCCTGCCGCGGGGCTGTTTCGTCGTGGCCAAGGGGCCCTCCCGAATGGCGTGGAAGCCGGCCACCTGCCGGGGTTGAAGCCCCTGGCGCCGCCGACCCTTCTTAGTAAAGTGGTCATACCAATTTTGCAAGAGGGCCCCGGTGGGCGGATTTCGATGCGACCCTAAGCGTCCCGGTCGGCGGACCGGCCATGCGACGCCAGCAGCGAGATCGTCAGGGTCAGGACCACGACGATCGCCATACCCCAGCGCAGGCCGGTCGCCTGGGAGATCATGCCGATGACCGGGGGTCCGGCCAGGAAGGCGGTATAGCCCGCAGTCGATACAGCGGCGATGGCTGCGCCTGGGGCCATGTCACGGCTGCGCGCCGCGGCCCGAACCACGATCGGAAAGACCGTCGAGATGCCGATGCCGCAGAGCGCGAAGCCGGGAATCGCCAGCGCCGGGCTCGTGACCGAGAGGACCAGGGCGATCCCGATCAAGGCGAGCACGCCACAGACACGCAGCACGCCGACCGCGCCGAACCGGTCGACCGCCTGATCGCCGGCCAGCCGCCCCAGCGTCATGGTCACGGTGAACGCGGCAAAGCCGAGGGTGGCGGTGTCCTCCGCGGCGGCCAGCGCGTCGCGCAGGAACACCGCACTCCAGTCATAGATCGTGCCCTCGCTCAGCAAGGCGCAGAAGGCAATGATCCCCAGCCACCAGATCGCGCCCGTCGGCAGCGCGAAAGGCGTCGCGACCTTCTCGGCCTTGCCCACCCTGTCGGGCAGCAGAAAGAACCCCGCCACCGCAACGGCAATGACCAGCAGAACTCCGACCAGGGTGATGTGGACCGTGAGCGAAAGGCCGGCCTTGACGGCGAGTGTGGCCGTGCCCGCCGCCGCCACCGTGCCGACGCTCCACATGCCGTGCATGAAGGACAGGAACCGCCGGCCGGTCCGTCCCTCGCCATAGGCCGCCTGGGCATTCATCGCCACGTCGAGCGACCCGGTGAACGCTCCGAACAGGACCAGCGCGGCAGTCAAGGCAAGCCAGCTCGGTGCGAACACCACCAGCGGCAGGCTCGCCGCCATTCCGACCGCGGTGACCCTGGTGATCCCGTAGCTGCCGTAGCGTCCGATCAGCCAGCCGGTGATCGGCATGAACAGCATCGCCCCGCCGCCGGCGCCGAACAGCGCCAGGCCCAGCTCGTCATAACTGAGGCCCAGCTTGGCGCGGGTTTCCGGAATGCGTGGCAACCAGCTTGCCAGGGCGCCGCCGCTGGCCATGAACACCACCGCGATGGCAGCCATGACGCGTCGCCCCTCGCGGGACGACAGGGTAGGCGCTTCGGCCATTCCGCGGGTCAGTTTGGATGGAGCGCGGGTGCGGCGCCCACATCCCGGCTCATTGCGCCGGCCTTGCGCTGTCGGCGTCCGGGCGCACCGGGTCATCCGGGTAGAAGTAGATCACCTCATCCGGATGGGCGTAGTTCAGCATTACCCGAACGCGCTCTTCCAAGAGGTCCGGGTCGATGCGTTCGGGGCTCAGCAAGCCTGCGCGGTATTCCAGGATTTCACGCTCATGACGCAACTCGGCAAGGGTCGCGTCCGCCTGGACCAGTTCGGCGCGCAGATGGGTTCGCGCCAGGATACCGTGATCGCCCTGCACCGCGTGATAGGCGAAATAGCCGACCAGGCAGGCGCCGATCGCCGGCACCAGGGCCGGACGCAGGACACGTTTGAGACGAAACAGCATCGACATGGCCGAATCGAATCACGTCGATTCGCTTGCGTCAATGGATAAAATACAGCGGAGTCAAAGCGTTAGACTGGATATCGATTAAGCGATTGATCGGATTCATCTTTTTCGGGGGTGTCAATCCCACATAAATCCTGACCGGTCGGGTTTGCACGGCGTCGCGGACAGTGTGGCACCGGATGATGACCAGAAAACCCGATGAAGCCCGCACCCGGCAATGAATGTCATAGCTCGGTTTCGCGGACGAGACGGGTGACCATTCGCCGAACGAGGGGCGCGACCACCAGGACCGTCGGGAACGCAACCAGCCAGGACGACATCCAAGACGACATCCACAGCGCGGGGAATCCGTCGACCAGCCCCAGGGCCCGCACCGTCGCTATGCCCGAGACGACCAGCGACATCAGGCCGGAGAGCAGGAAACCGAAGAGGATCGGTGCGAATCTCGGATGCATGGTGTCGTCCCCTACCCGCAAGCCCGCACGAGCATGTCAGACCTTCTCCAGAAAGCGATACGGTTTGGCCGGCAGGGTCACGGCGATCGTGTCGCCTTGCCGCACCACGCCACCGGTCAGGACGATGGCCATGACACCCGCCTTGCGGATCAGTCGACCGTCGGCATCGCGATCCAAAACCGCGGCCATCAGGCCCTTCTGAATGCCATTCAACTGGTAACAGGGGTTGCGCAGGCCGGTCACCTCTATCAGGGCGGTATCTCCCAATTGAAGCCGCGTTCCAGTCGGCAGGGCGAGCAGGTCGATCCCGCGGGTGGTGACGTTCTCGCCCATCTGCCCGGCGCGACGTCGAAGCCCCGACGGTCCAATTCATCGTGCAGTTCGGCATGGATCAGATGGACCTGACGCAGGTTTGGCTGGGTCGGGTCGCGCGCCACTCTCGATCGATGCTTGACGGTCTCACCCGCATGAGCGTCGCCCTCGACGCCCTGCCCGGCCACAACCCGGATCGCCTCGGCGTTCGGCTTGCTCATGGTGTGGGTGGCGCTGGCGCTCACCGCGGTGACGACACCGGTCATCGGATGATCCAGCGCCAAACGGTCCTTGATCCCCGGCTGCTCGCCGCTAGCTGCGCAGCACATCCTTGCCGGCGAAGCGCGCGGCGCGGCCGAGGTCTTCCTCGATGCGGATCAGCTGGTTGTATTTGGCCATGCGGTCGGAGCGGCTGAGCGAGCCGGTCTTGATCTGCCCGCAATTGGTGGCGACCGCCAGATCGGCGATGGTGTTGTCCTCGGTCTCGCCGGAGCGGTGCGACATGACGGCGGTGTAGTTCGCCTTGTGCGCCATCTCCACCGCCTGCAGGGTCTCGGTCAGGGTGCCGATCTGGTTGACCTTGACCAGGATCGAGTTGGCCACGCCCTGGTCGATGCCGTCGCCCAGCCGGACCGGGTTGGTGACGAACAGATCGTCGCCGACCAGCTGGATGCGGTCGCCGATGGCGTCGGTCAGGGCCTTCCAGCCCTCCCAATCATCCTCGGCCATGCCGTCCTCGACCGAGACGATCGGGTAGCGGCCCACCAGCGCGGCGTAATAGTCGACCATGCCGGCGGCATCGAGCGTCTTGCCTTCGCCCTCCAGCACGTATTTTCCGTTCTTAAAGAATTCGGAGGACGCTGAGTCCAGCGCCAGCACGACCTCGTCGCCGGGGCTGTAGCCGGCCGCCTCGATCGCCTTCATGACGAAGCCGAGCGCCTCGTCGGTCGACGACAGGTTGGGCGCGAAGCCGCCTTCGTCGCCGACATTGGTGCCGTGGCCGGCATCGCTCAGCTTCTTCTTCAGGGCGTGAAACACCTCGGCGCCCATGCGCACCGCCTCCGAAACGGTCTCGGCGGCGACCGGCATGATCATGAATTCCTGGATGTCGATCGGGTTGTCGGCATGGGCGCCGCCATTGATGATGTTCATCATCGGCACCGGCAGGTCGCGCGCGAAGCTGCCGCCGACATAGCGGTAGAGCGGCAGCCCGGCCTCGTCGGCGGCCGCCTTGGCGACCGCAAGGCTGACCCCGAGGATGGCGTTGGCGCCCAGCCGACCCTTGTTCTCGGTTCCGTCGAGTTCGATCATGGTCTGGTCCAGGACTACCTGCTCCTCGGCCTCCATGCCCGAGAGGGCGTCGAACAACTCGCCGTTGACCGCGTCGACCGCCTGGGTCACGCCCTTGCCCAGATAGCGCTTCTTGTCGCCATCCCGCAGCTCAACCGCCTCATGGACACCGGTGGAGGCGCCGGACGGCACCGCGGCCCGGCCACTGGCCCCGGTCTCCAGCGTGACGTCGACCTCGACGGTCGGATTGCCGCGGCTGTCCAAGATCTCGCGGCCATGGATATCGATGATGGCGGTCATCGCAATGCCCCTGTCGGTCAGTTCGGAAGGCGCCGCCGGTCGTTGCCGCGCGAGCGGGGTACGGATACAGTCTCAACCGGGAGCACGCCAAGGCAATGCGAAGGCCGGACCCTGGCTATCGGGCGCGCCGCTATTCGTTCACTCAAGATCAACGTAGAAGCGGAGCCGTTCCGTCGCCGTGAGATCGCGCACCCTCCGCGTCTCCGCTTCCTCAACAAGAGCGTCGCGCCCGATGGGCGTGTGCCAAATCATCAACCGGTCCGGATCACCGGCTTGCCCGGCCCAGCGGAACCCGGCTGCAGTCATCGACCCGTCCGCCGACAACGCGACCACGTTTCCCGGGGTGCCGGGACCGGCGAGTTCGCCGACCTCGACCATGCGCTCCAAATCCCAGAGCTTCACACGCCCATCATTGGCGGTTGAGGCAAGACGACGCCGGTCTGCCGAAATTGCCAGCGCTTCGATCTGGCTGCCGGGGTGACCGGCCAATCGGCCCTCGTCTCTGATTTCGATCCTGTCCTCGAGCAACTCACCAGTCGGTCTGAGCAGACTAATCGAGCCGTCTTGGTGGCCAAGAGCAAGAAGATCGCCCTGGATCGCCGTAGCAAATGTTAGATCGGGCACTGAATCCTGATAAATCGGCCGCTCGGCGCGGACGCCCCAGAGGATGATCCGGTCATCCTGATTATCGCCCCGTAGCACGGCGATGGCGCGCGCTCCAAGGTAACCGACGCCGTGTATCTCCAGACTGTCGTATTGGTCGACCAGAATTTGAGCAGGTTCGGATACCTGTCCGGGCAATCCGTCCCGACCCCATAGCACGATTTCACCGTCCTCGGTGGCGGACAGGATTTCGCCACTGTCGGGGGAGAAAACGGCCTCCCAAGGAAAGATCCATCCGTAGTCTGGGATTTCTTCTCCTCCAAGATGAGCGGTGGATTGCCATGTCTCGACGTCCCAGAGAACGATCCGTCCATCTTCGCCCGCGGTCAGGAGAGTCGCGCCGTCGGCTGAGAATTCGACGCTGTGAATCCATTCTTTAGTTCCTTTCAGCGTCGCTCGATGCGCACCTGTCGCAGCTTCCCAGATGTAGACATCGCCGCCGCGACCGCCCCCACCGGTCGCAATCAGGCGACCGTCCGGGCTAAAGGCGATGGCGTCCGGGTTCAGGGCGTCCCTTGACGAGCCCGTGCTCCGCAACGTGACCGCCGCGCCGTTCGGCGCCGCGAATCTCTCTATGATTTCACCATGGGGATTGTCTATCGCAAGAGTGGCCGCCGGCGCCACCGACCAGACACGGACTGTCCCATCGGTACCGGAGCTGACAAGTTCCTCCCCATCGCCGGAGAATGCGAGATGCGTGATGGCACTGCCTGGACCGTGCGCGGACAGCGCCGCCAGGCGGTGCGGCGGGCCTCCGGCTCGAAGCGCCCAGAGTGCGATCTGCCCATAGAATCCGCCAATAGCCAGATGCCGACCGCCGGGTGAGATCGCGAATGGCGTCGTCGCGTTGCGCGCCGCATCTCTGATCTCGCTATTGGGAACATTGCGTTCATCGACGGCGCGCCGGACGAGATCGGGATCCGGGGAGAGCACGATGGGGCTGTCAATCTCGACGGATATCCGCCCGTTTGCCTCGGAGACAAAATCCAGCGGATACCAATGGGAAATACCGTCCTGACCGCTGGCGATAAGTGCAGACCCGGACGGCGCAAATGCAATCTTCCGGATGTACTGAAATTCCGGTGGAAGCTGCGATCCCAATTCGTCATCGGTGCCGGACCATCGCATTTGCATGCGCTCCGGTTCTTCCGCTGCACCGCCGAGCAAATGGAAGATCGGCCTACTCCACAGCTCAACCAGAATGGTGCCGTCGGGAGAGAGTGCCCCACCCTCCAAACCACGCGCGTGGTTGCGATAGGGGGTGTCGAGAGTCGGCCGGTCGGCAACCGTCGTTGCATATCCCTGAGAAACCAGGAGACGATCGTCGGCGAAGGTCAGCTCAGGGTCCCAGGTTGTCATAGGCGGCAAATCCAGCGCGCCTATCGATTGCCGCCCTTCAAGCTCCCAGACCTGCACCAACAGGCGAGAGACGGCTGCCAGCTGGTGCCCGTCCGGTGAAAACACAATCTGGAACTGCGACTGACCGAGATCCTCACCGATTACTGTCTCAAGGTTTCCATTCTCCAGCCCGTAGAGGGTTATCTTGCCGTCGATCTCTACCGCAATGACCGGTTCCATTGGATGCAAGGCAGCGAACCGACCGGTCTGCACAGCGGCTGGCAGCGGGACTTCCTCACCTTTCTCAGTATCGACCACTATCACGGGAGACCGCGGGGCGGCGGTGGGCGATTCCACGGATCGGACGATCAGCGCGTATCGGCCATTCGCACCCAAACCGACCGACGACACCGGCAGGTCGGTCTCGATGGCGAGGATTTCTCGCATCTCGGCCAGAGATTCGAGCAACGCGGCTTCGGCCGCCGGGACCACTTCACGCTCTTCGCTCAGCGCCGCGGAGGCAAGCAGGACCCCAAGGGTCGCATCGCCGGCCGTGGTCTGTTGGCGTGCAAGATCGGCGAGAAACGTCGACTGGATACGCTCCGTGCGGATGGCTGCTTGCGTTGCTTCGGCGCTCTTTTCCCAAGCATACCAGCTGAACCCGCCGGCGACGATCGCCAACAGGGTGGCCGCGACGCCGCCGAGCCGGAACATCCGCGACCAGCGATCATGGCGGCGGCTGGCTACGAAGAACTCGAGCTGGAGCGCCGTCATTTCTGATTTGTGCGCGGCATGGTATTCGATCAGACCGTCGAGCGCGGGATGCCGCCAGAGCCCGCCTGAGGGCCGCGGTGGATGGGAACTCTCCCAGCTCGTCACCGCATCAGTCAGGCGGCGCTGGAACCGGAGGTCCTCGCGCTCCTGCGCCAGCCAGCCATCGAGCCGCGTCCAGTGGTCGAAGATGGCCTCGTGGGTGACCTCGATGGTGATCTCGTCGCCGGTGCCGGCGATCGTCATCAGCCGTTCGTGCTTGCGCGCAAATCCGGCGACCACGTCCTTCACCGCCGCCGGATCGGCATCCGCGGGCACGATTTCCGCAAGGCGTGCGCGCCGACGGGTGTCACGGGCGCCCTCGCCCAGGCTGATAGTCGCTAGAAAGGCACGTTTCGCAACCGCCCGGTCGGCTGGATCGAGCTCCTGGAAAAGCGCTTCGGCGCGGCCGGCAAGCGCGCCGCCGACGCCACCGATGTCGCGCAGCACCTGCCCCGCCTCCTGGCCGGCGACCATGCCCTCCCAGATCCTGGACAAGGCGAATTGCAGCAGCGGCAGGGCGCCGGCTCGATCTTCCGTCTCGGCCACTAGCCGGTCGACGACGCCGGGCGGCAGCGGGCGACCGGCGGCCTCGGCGGGCATCTCGATGGTCTGGCGCAGCTCGTTTTCGGTCATCGTTGGCACGATCACGCTATGGGATGCGATCAGGGCGTTCAGCCGACGATGGCTCATGGTCGAACCGAGGAAATCGCTGCGCATGGTGAGGATGGCCGAGACCCGACCGCCCTGATCGCTGACCGCCTCCAGCAAGCCATCGATGAACAGCCGCCGGTCGTCGTCCGACGCAGTCAGGACGAACAGCTCCTCGAACTGATCGACCAGGATGACTAACGGGCGTTCCGGCCCATGCGCCAGGCTGCCGGCGATGCGCCGGAGCCCGGTCAATCGCCCGCTGCCATCGGGGTCCGGCTGCCGGAGCAGCTGCTCGAACTCCGCCGACACCGTCGCCGGATGGCGCTCGCCGGGCTCGACCCGTGCCAGCACAAGCGCCAGTTCCGCCAGCGGATTTGCACGCGGCGTCAGATATACGACGCGTGGTCCCGGCAATCCGGCAAGCGGCTGGTGCACCAATGCGGGGATCAGGCCGGCCCGCGCGACCGACGACTTGCCGGAGCCGGACGGGCCCAGGATCGGCAGCAGTCGCGGCGCATCCGCCCCCTCCGCCGTCAGCCGGTCGAGGGCCTCCACCAGACGGCCGGTGATCGCCGACCGTCCATAGAACCGTTCCGCATCCGACTCATCGAAGGCATCCAGGCCCTTGAACGGGTTCTGATCATCGGCCGGGGCGGCAATTGCCACTCCGTCTACCGTCAGGCCGCCGTCGTCGGATTGCGCGACGACCCGGCCGGCGGCGGCGCTGTCAGCTACGTAGACATTGATATGGGTGACCCGGACGTCGCGGCCGGCACTGATATTGTCGAGGTCCGCGGCGGCGCCAGGGTTGCCCCCTGACGCCGCCGGCATCAGTTTTTTGAGGCGCCCTCCGATCCGCCGGCGCCGACGCCGGTAATTCGAACGTCGCCAGTGGTCACGACCTTCTCGGCGCGGACCCCATGGCCCGCCGATATCACATTTTCAATGACGAGGTTGGCAGCCTGGATATCTTTGAGGTCGACGCCGATCGCAGCGGTCCCCTCGGGACCCTGTGCAGCGATATGGTCGAGCAGGCTCTTTGCCGCAGCGAATAGCTCGGGATCGTCCGACGCGCCGGCCTCTTCCAGATCCTCCGCCACCATGGCGCGCCGCGCCTCGGATTCGGGCTTGGTTTCTAGCTGATCGACTTCTACCGCGGAGAATTTCGCCGCGACGAGATCCTTCAGGCCGCGGTATGCAGTTTTGATCGCGTCAGTCGCGCTGTCCTTGAGGGCTGCTGTCGCACCGGCCGCCAACGCCGCAACGATCGCCGAAATTGGGTCCATCACCATGTCTCCTTGCCGACTTGGCCGGACGGTGCCTCTGGTGCGAATACTGTGACAGACTCAACCGTCGCGTCGCAAGCCGATCGCAGTTGTTGTCGCCATATGCCACCGCTCGATGCTTGAGCGATGCGCGAGGAGACATCGGCACCGTCACAATCGCGTTACAAACGGGGACCCGGTGAGCAAGCGGAACTGGCATGAGCTTCAGCCTATCGGGCGTGCGGGCCTCAGGCGAGATACTGAACAAAACGGAACATCGTCACACGAGACCAGCACGGTTCGGAGCACGAATGCATACGGGGCTTGGCGAGAGGACAGGACTCCAGCACTAAGGAGTGATTCTGAACCCAAACTAAGGGGACAAACGAGATGACACCGGATCTCACCTATCTGGCGTTCACGGCATTGCTGACTGCAGTGCTCTGGATTCCCTATATTGTCGGACAGGTTCAGGCCAATGGGTTCCTATCGGCCGACAACTACAAGGACCCGACGCCGCGCGACGTGCCACTTTGGGCGCGGCGGGCGAACCGCGCCCATATCAATTCCGTGGAATCCTTCGCGCCATTCGCGGCACTGATCCTCATAGCCCATGTCAGCGGCGGCGCGAACGCCATGACCGCCCTGTGGGCCATGGTGTTCTTCTGGGCGCGTATTGCGCACGCCGTAGTCTATCTGCTTGGAATCCCATACCTCAGGACCATCGTCTTTACAGTCGGCTTCGTCGCCGTCGTGGGCCTCTTTTGGGAGGTTGTCGCATAGCCGCCGATCGGCGTAGCGGTCCCGCCGTAATGGCGACGATCGTCGAAACCAAGCGGCTGCGGCTGCGGCTATATCGCCCGGATGACGCCGAGGCGCTCTATGCCGTCTTCGCCGATCCTTATGCCCGCCGGTTCTATCCGCGGATGTCGAACCATGCCAAGATCGAGGACTGGATCGCCTGGAACTTGCGAAATTACGAGGCCTTCGGATTCGGCCTCTGGGTGGTCGAACCGCGCGAGGAGCCCCGCCTGATCGGCGATTGCGGCCTCACCTACCAGGAGGTCGAGGGCGAGCAGCTTCTGGAGATCGGCTATCACATGCATGCTGCCGAGCGCGGCCAAGGCTATGCGACCGAAGCGGCCCTGGCAGTCCTGAGCTACGCGCAACGGGTCGTCGGCGCCGATTTCGTATGCTCGATCGTCGATCCGGCCAATTTTGCGTCCCGAGCGGTGGCCGGACGAGTGCACGAACGCCAGCGAGACTATCTGAGTTCCGGCAAACGCCGATTGCTGTTCTACACCGAGTGGCTGGCACCGGACGCCGGATTACCTCCGAGGTAATTGCCGGGGTGCCGTGAGGCGCCCTATTGCTCCTGGCTCAACCCCTGACCAAGGAGCGTCGTGTCATGACAGTCCATCAAGCGAACGACCGGCCGTTGCGCCGCGTGTTGCTGGCCAATGCCGGATTTTCGGCGCTGGCGGCGTTGGTTTGCCTGCTGGCCGCCGAGACCGTGGCGAAAGCGGTGTTCACGCTGGGCCTTGTGCTATTGGGTTTCACCCCGGCCGAGATCGTCTTCGAGCTGGGTATTCTGCTGCTCGCCTTTGCCGGCTGCGTCGCGCTGATCGCGACCCGGCCCCTGATCCGGCGCGGCTGGGTCTGGGCGGTGATCGCGGCCGATATCCTGTGGGTCCTGGACAGCGGGCTGGCGCTGACGCTGTTGCCGGAAACCCTGACATCGCCGGGCTTCTGGATCGTCGCAGTCATCGCGGCCATCGTCGCGCTATTCGCCGCAGGACAGGCGATCGGCCTCGCCTTGCTGTACCAGGGAGCGAGCGAGATCACCGTTTCGCGGTCCGATGATCGGATGACCCTCACTGCAAGCATCGTGACCATGGCAACCGCCGAGCGGGCCTGGCAGGTGATGAGCGACCAGGAGGCCTATGCCGACGTCGCCGACAACCTGAGCCGGGTCGAGGTGATCTCCGGCCAGGGCGCCGGCATGGTCCGGCAATGCAGCGATACCGACGGCAAGTCCTGGCGGGAAACCTGCACCCTGTGGGACGAGGGCCGCGCCTTCGGCTTCCGCGTCCACACAGAGGCACCCGGCTACCCCTACCCGATCGCCAAGATTGCCGGCGAATGGTCGCTGGCCCGGGAGGGGCACGGCACGCGGATCAAGATGGCGTTCGACATCCAGGCCAAATCCGGCCTGGTGAACCGCGTCCTGTTCGGGCTGTTGGCCGCGCCCTTCGCCAGGATCTGCGACCGGCTGCTCGGGCGCTGGGTCAGTATCATGGAGGGACAGACCGAAGCGGCCGCCGCATCGACGACGGCCGCTCCGGCTAACCAGCCGGCCTGACGCGGCTTACAGCGCCAACTCCATATGCGGCCTGCCATCCGACGTCTTCTCGGCCGTCTTGCCGGTACGGTCGATGGTGCAGGTGACCCGCTGCCGGTAGGCCGAGAAGCTGTCGAAGGTGACAACGTCGACCGGCTCGTCGAAGTGCAGCGTCACACGGAACCGGCCTGGCGTGGCCAGGGCCAGCACGCCGATCACCTCGCCGTCGAAGGGCTGGCTCAGATAGCGGCCACGCACCCGTTGCCCGATCGCGACCGGACTCGGCGGCGGCCGGTTGCCGATGGCGGCGTGCAGGGTATTCCAGTCCTTGTAGCCGTATTGATGGGCCAGCAGTTCCAGCGACCGGCTGTGGCCAACCGGGTTGCCGTCGGCCGCGAGCGTCGCGCGCAGGCGTTTCGCCTGTGCCTTCGCGGCCTCGATGGAGGGAAGCGGAAGAGAGTCGATCATCACAATGCCTCACGCAGTGCTGCATGCGGGAGTGAGATGGTGCTCGCATTGCCATCGATCCGCATGACACTGGGATCGGCGGATGAAGATCGTCGAAAGGAGTTCACCAAGGCTTGCGCCCGCGAGCGGCAGGGACCTTCGGCCCGGCGCTGTAAATAGGAAGCTGAAGGTGGATTGTCAAACCGCCCGTCGGATTGCCAGCAGGCGCGCCATTGCCGTCATGGGCCTTGGTCCAACATGGCCTCGCGTATCAGGACCGAGAACTGCTCGCTTTCGATCGGACTGCTGTCGGGATCGATGGTCGCGCGATGGCGAGCCTCTTCCAACGAAATGTCCGGCCAGAGCACCCCGATATCGAATGCCAGCCCGTCGGAAAATCCGGGCAGCAAGATCCGATAGTCGAACATCCGGCGCCAGGCCGATATGCGCTTGGCATGATCGGTGATGCCGGTGATGCAGTTGTCGGTCAGGGTGTTGTAGAAGCGCGGCGTCCGGGTAATCTCGTCCGCCTCCTCAAGCAGGGTGCGCAATAGAACCGCGCCCTCCTCCGGCACAAGCTGCAACGGATACAGCTGGACCCGGTTTCCTTCGATATGGCTGCGCAGGCCGATCACATCGCGCTCGTCGGCGAGCACATAGATGATCTCATAGGCCCGAAACAGGCCGAAGAACGGGTTGTAGGACACTCCCGCCTCGCGGCGCGCCTCGATCGACAGCGCCAGATACTGCCCGTCGGCGAACTCGAAGCTCAGAAAGCTGTGGGCCAGCCCATCGAAGCTGGAGAAATGCGCGATGGCGAACCAGACCTGTTTCAGTTGCGACAGGTCATAGGTCCGGTCGTCATATCCCGGATCGGTTACCGCGCCGGTGTCGTCATAGCGGAAGTTCCGCACATTGCGCACCGTCACCTGCGGCCCGTCGAAGGCGATGCTGGGCAGCACGGCCTGGGACTGCGCCCAATCCCGATCATGGGTCGGCGAGCGGAAAAACATGAGCATGGTGAGAGCCGGCGACAAGCACCAGAGAGCCCTGTCCAAGGCGGCGAACCAGCCTTCGAGAGCGCCGGTTGCGTGTGTCTGTCATCACAAATCCCCGAGACGATCCTGCCCGTCGGACCCGGCCGCAATGCTGTTCCGCTCGGCCAGAACGGCTTGGGCCGCATCCAGCAGGACCAGTTGGTCGCCAAACCCGAGTTCGGAGCGGAAATCTACGTGGTCCAGCCCATCAAGCAAGAACAGATCGGCCTGTCCGGACGGCACTGCGGCCGCAAGGGCGACGCTTTCGGTAAATGGCACCGCCGGATCGTCACGGCCGTGAATCAGGATGAGCCGGGCTTCGAGCCGTGTCAGGTCGTATCGCGACGGAGACAGGGCCGCGAAGGCGCTGCGCATGGCGGGTGGAAGCGCCGCGAACAGGCCCGGCACCGAATCCGGGTCGCGGTTTTCCAGAAGTGCCAGCAGCGCGCGTCCGTCCGGGCCCAGCCCGGCGGCCAGATCGTCGATGCCAGCAGCCGGATCGGCGATACGGCGGCGGGCGATCAGGGCGAAGGCGGCGCGGTCGGCCGGGTCTTCCAACTGGTCGGCATTGACCGCGACGAACCGCCATTTGGCGAGTCCGTGCGGCCGTCCGGTGCGCCAGGCGTCCTCGACACCGTCGCGGAAGCGGCCGGTCGTGAGATAGGTCACCACGGCGGTCATGTCGTAATAGCCGCCGATTGCCGCCAGGAATCCGACATGCCGGGCGGCATCCGTCTCCAGGGCGCCGATCAGCGCCGGCCCAACCGCATAGGACACCGCCGCCAGCCCCACCGGGCTCTCCGCGCCGCCGGCCGGAAGGCCGGTCAGCGCCACGGCCGCATCGGCGATCGCCCTGGAGTCTTCGGGTCCGACCCTCAACCGGCGCAGATTTGCGATATCCGGCACCAGCACCGCGAAGCGCATGCGGGCGAGGGTCTGCGCCAGGGCGGCGATCCGGGGGTCGCGCCGCCCCTGCTCCGTCAGCCCCGGCACCAGCACCATGCGCGCCAGGGCTCCGTCCGCCGGCAGGTAAAGATCGCCCAGGCCGTCGCGGCCGTCGATCCGCCAGGCGACATCCCGCCGTTCCGGGGGCCGTGTGACCCGCTTGAGTTCGGATGGCGCCCAACCGGCGGCGATGTCCTGAAGCAGCAATCGGGCTTCGCCGGCCTGTTCGCCGCAAGCGGTCAGAATGAGAACGATGCTGAACAGTTGTCCGACGTCGCTGCCAAGAGCCGCCATGCCTTCCTGGGGGAGAGGGAGGACGTCCCGGGCACGCTTGACGTCCAGACACGGCGGTCGTCAGATGCCGACCGGCGCCGCCTTGGCGACCCGATCCAATTCCATCAGAACCTCAAGAACGCCGCGCAATTCCTTGACCGGTATCATGTTCGGCCCGTCGCTCGGTGCCGAATCCGGATCCTGGTGGGTCTCCATGAACACCGCCGCCACGCCGATCGCCACGGCGGCGCGGGCCAGCACCGGCACGAACTCCCGCTGGCCGCCGGATTTGCCGCCGAGCCCGCCGGGCTGCTGCACCGAATGGGTCGCGTCGAACACCACCGGATAGCCGGTCTTCGCCAGGATCGGCAGCGAGCGCATGTCGGAGACCAGCGTGTTGTAGCCGAAGCTGGCGCCGCGCTCGGTCACGAGGATGTTGCGGTTGCCGGCCTGGGCGATCTTGTCGACCACGTTGGTCATGTCCCAGGGCGCCAGGAACTGGCCCTTCTTGACATTGACCGCCTTGCCGGTGGCCGCCGCCGCCAACAGCAGATCGGTCTGACGGCACAGGAAGGCCGGGATCTGCAGCACGTCGACCGCCTCCGCCGCCAGGGCGCATTGCTCGGCGGTGTGCACGTCGGTCAGCACCGGGCAGCCGCGCACCTCGCGCACTTCCGCCAGGATCGGCAGGCTCTTCTCGATGCCCAGGCCTCTGTGGACTGTCGGCCGAGGTCCGGTTGGCCTTGTCGAACGAGGATTTGTAGATGAAGCCGATGCCCAGTTCCGTGGTCAGGTCCACCAGCGCCTGGCTCATTTCCAGCGCATGCTCCCGGCTCTCCAGGGCGCAGGGACCGGCAATCAGGGTGAAGGGCCGGTCATTGGCGACGGTCAGACGGCCGATGGCGACAGGATGGGCGGTTGTCATGGCAGGACGTCGCTTCTTCGCCGGTCAGTCTTCAATGATCAACTCATTCTTCGGTCCGATATTGGCAAACTCAACAATCCCATCATCCAGTTGCCAGAACATCAATCGCATGCCCTCGTTAGATTTCGAAATGTGGGTGCGGCGCCCTGCGGCTCCGTCAGGATTTCGTTGTACCGGAACAAGGCCCTTCCCCTTCGCGCGACTCTTCCTCTTGATTGGGCCAATCCTATACTTCTCAATCCCCGCAACAAGGTGCGCACAGCAATCTAGAGTTGTCGTTCCGAACTTTCCCCCACCAATTCCCTGATTTCTCCTAAGCGAGTCCAGAAAATTCCGGCCAACTCTGAACTCCGGCACATCAGTTACGCAACTGGCCATATTTGCAGACCTCATCAACGATAAAGCCTCAAGCCGTATCGCCAACTCAACCTCATCGTCGGAACTGTCTTTACGCCACAAGCACAAGGGAGGGATTTTCTCCTGAAAATCCGCAGCAGAACGAGCTATTGGAATGGCAAAATGAAGCTTCAAATGTTCATCGAATAATGGAGAGAGAATATCACCAACAATACACTCTGCCTCTATCATTCCATGCACATTCGGATTTGTGATAATCATTGCTAACCGACCAGCACAGTCTTCTTTCTTCAGAACCAACCCTGAGTGGCACAGTGTCACTTCCAACCCCTCAACAAGTTCACCAGTCGCAAAATAGGACAAAATGTCCGGAACAGTATTCACTTTCTGGGGAATCAAGAATTCTACATTCGACAATTCCTCAATATAATTTGAACGCTGAATTAGTTCGTTAATTGCACGCCGAATATCATTCATCGCATATACACTTTGAAGTCTGTGCTTACTTATGAAATCCGAAATAACTGATGGTGTTGGATAGAGATTTGCTCTTACGAGAATACTAAGTGCCTCGCCTACATAATAAGTTGAAAACCACTTTTCATCACGTGACGCCTCTGACAGGTCCAAAAGCTTCTGCAAGAATTCCGCTAACGCTTCCTCAGATCTGATCACAGCCGGCATGGCAAATAAGCTCGGATCAATAATCAGCGAAGGGCGCATTATGATTTCAACTTTCTAATTCTTCTTATCTGTTCGTCCCTCTTTTTCGAGGCAGCAAGGATAATTCTCTCGGTCTCCGATTGGGACTGATCAAAGAAATCTGCGGGCCAGTCAGCTATTGCGCCAAACTCTGTTACCCGCACTTGTCGGCAAATCGACTCTCCCGATTTGCGCTCCACAAAATAGATCCGGCACAAGTTCACGAGTGAATCATTGTCTGCCTCTGCAATTCGGCGGCGCATGCGATAGACCATGTATTCGCTGTGAGTTTCAACAATGCATTGCTTCCCGAACAACGCTAATGAAGCGAAAAAATCAGCAAGTCTTGTCTGAACAAGCGGATGAAGATGAAGCTCTGGCTGCTCGAAAATGAGCAAGCTACCTGACTCCGCAAGAAGCGCCATGACAACAATCGGCAGTACCTGGCTAACGCCAACACCGACGTTAGTCAAATCGTGAAGTTTCTCAACTTCGGCTGTCCTTACTTGTAACTCGTGGCCGAACTTCCCCCGGTCTCCGGTCGTCACGTCTTCAAGGACGCCCATGTACGAAAGCCAATCAACCACCGCGTCATGAAGGGTCGCTGATTCGGCACCACCCGTCGTCAAAGGTCCTACAAAGATTCGACTTGGAATGTATTCAACCCGCCTGTCTTTATGCAAATCTAGCACCGCAGCGGTATGTTCGCCTCGATACCCAACATCAGTCGGATTAGTTAATGCCTCCAATGGATAAAGCGGCTTCGGCTCATCCCTTAGCGGCCCGAGATATTTGACGTACTCAACGAAATACTCTCTCATCCAGTATGCTGCTGATGTAATATTTCTCGAAGAACCAAAATCTATTTCAGTTGATGGATGAATTAAATTGAGAAGTGATTCCTCTATTCGTGATTGTAAGTCGTCAAGGGCAATTGGAAGGAACGGCCGGAACATTCGACCCCTAACATTTCTCGTGCGGATGCCTCTCTGCCGAACTGCAGTGCTAATCTCTTCTCTGAGTTCTTTGACCGTTTTGATGTGTTCAATTGACCTTGTTTCGATTTCGATCTTTCCTTCTGACTTTTTCGCTACTGATTCTAAATACTTAAATATCATATCAATAGTTGTCCGATTGACCGGATGCTCAAGAAGCTGTTCAGCACTATCCGATACGTACTTCGTCGGACTGCAAATTAATTCCGCAATTCTCCGCGCCTTTCTCTTTGCTTCGTCGTAGCTAATCGCGACGTAGTAGGGGAAGAAATGCCTCAACCAAGCTCCAATCAATTTAGAGTCAGGTTTATCTTCACAGATTTGAGATTCTGAATCTGAGTCTATTTTAACAACGTCAAAACCTAGAGCCGAATCGTATGCGGTATTTTGGTCGCTTATCACCCCGTAACTATTGGATTTTTCAATAACTGACCTCTTTGCTCTTTCGACTTTGACGTAGTTTTCCTTTGATTCGCTGGACTCCTTCGGGGTAACCATAACGGAAAGCGAAGAACTTAAGAGAGTGGGCTGAAGTAGGTATAATTCGTCCGCTGATTTACGGTCTCTTACCTCAAATCGGAAATTGCATCCTATTTTATTAGCCTCTTCGGCATATCTTGAGAGGCGATTTCGGACACCAAACGTCGGGATACTTGAAGGGAGATTAAGCTGGCTAGTAAGGTAATCGCGATCGTATTCCCAACCAACCTCGATATAGTTATCTTTTGATTTAACGCTTTCGATGTCTAAAAAATTGCCAAGTTTCAGAAGTGGTCCATTTAGTGCAACCGGTCGGTCAGCAGGCGCATAAGTTAGTGTTTGTTTGATAAGTAGAATGCTTTGAATCAACGTACTCTTTCCGCTGCTGTTGGCGCCGACGAAAACGGTAATTGGCCCCAATTCGAGCTCCGGCAGAGATCGGACGGATTTGAAGTTCTTTAGTTGCCATTTCTTGAGCATTCTTCCTCTCTAGGCCAATGCTCTCGGGGATGCACCGAGGCAATCCAATTTGGTCATATTAGTTGACATTCAAGAAGATAAGTCACCTGCGAGTGCGAAGCACGAGCGGCAGCGATAATTTCATACTGTTGAGACTTCTTCCAAGAGGTGAAATCAAGGTGATCACACCAGCCGGCTCTGCTCGATCGCGGCGCGGATGAAGTCGGTGAATAGCGGGTGCGGTTCGAAGGGCTTGGACTTCAACTCCGGGTGATACTGCACGCCGATGAACCACGGATGGTCCGGCAGTTCCACGATCTCCGGCAGCACCCCGTCCGGCGACAGGCCGGAGAAGGTCAGCCCGGCCGCCTCCAGCCGTTCGCGGTAATTGATGTTGACCTCGTAGCGATGGCGATGGCGCTCGCTGATCGACGGCGCGCCGTAGATATCGCGGACCTTCGAGCCCTCGGTCAGAACGGCGTCATAGGCGCCGAGCCGCATGGTGCCGCCGAGATCGCTGTCGCTGCCGCGAACCTCTTTTTCGTTGCCGCTTGGATCCATTCGGTCATCAACCCGACCACCGGCTCGGACGCCGGGCCGAATTCGGTCGAGCCCGCGCCTTCCAGACCGGCCATATGCCGGGCCGCCTCGATCACCGCCATCTGCATGCCGAAGCAGATGCCGAAATAGGGCACGTTGCGTTCCCGGGCGAACTGGACGGCGCGGATCTTGCCCTCGCTGCCGCGCCCGCCGAACCCGCCGGGCACCAGGATGCCGTGCACGCCTTCCAGCCGGGTCACCGCGTCCTCGGATTCGAAGATCTCCGAGTCCATCCAGTCCAGCTTGACCCGGACATTGTTGGCGATGCCGCCATGGGTCAGCGCCTCGGACAGGCTCTTGTAGCTGTCGATCAGGGAGGTTGTACTTGCCGACAACGCCGATGGTGACCTCGCCCTCGGGATGGCGCACCCGCTGCATGATCTCGGCCCACATGGCGAGGTCCGGCGGCTCGCCATCGTCCATGCCGAAATAGGCCAGCACCTGATCGTCGAAGCCCTGCTCGTGATAGCTGATCGGCACCTGGTAGATCGAATCCACGTCCAGCGCCGCCACCACCCGCTCCGGCCGGACATTGCAGAACAACGCGATCTTGCGCCGCTCATGCTTCGGGATCGCCCGGTCGGCCCGGCACAGCAGCATCGCCGGCTGGATGCCGACCGACAGCAGCTCCTTGACCGAGTGCTGGGTCGGCTTGGTCTTGAGCTCGCCGGCGGTCGGGATATAAGGCAGCAGGGTCACATGGATGAATAGCGCCCGCTCCATGCCGATCTCATTGCCGAACTGTCGGATCGCCTCGACGAATGGCAGGCTCTCGATGTCGCCGACGGTGCCGCCGATCTCGCACAGCACGAAATCCTCGTCCTCGATGTCGGAGCGCAGGAAATCCTTGATGGCGTCGGTGACGTGCGGAATGACCTGGACCGTGGCGCCGAGATACTCGCCCTGGCGCTCCTTGGCGATCACCGTGGAGTAGATCTGGCCCGTCGTGATGTTGTCGCTGCGCCGGCCCGGCACGCCGGTGAAGCGCTCGTAATGGCCGAGGTCGAGATCGGTCTCGGCCCCGTCATCGGTGACATAGACCTCGCCGTGCTGGGTCGGGCTCATGGTGCCCGGATCGACGTTCAGATAGGGATCCAGCTTGCGCAGCCGGACCTTGAAGCCGCGCGCCTGCAACAGCGCACCGAGCGCCGCCGACGCCAGACCCTTGCCGAGAGAGGAGACCACGCCGCCGGTAATGAAGATGTACCGCGTCATGGACCCTCAGCCTATACCGGTCATGCGCTAGTGCCCACCATCATAATAGGATGATACGTATGATCGCGTCCCACGCCCGCCGGGCAGGAAGCGTCGCGTCGGCGATGCAGCGCATCTCCAAGCGGCGCTGACGCCCTCCGGCGGGCGTGGGACGCGACCCTCCGGGCGTCCTTGCAGTCCCCTTCGGGCAGCGTCGCGCGGCCCTTGCGATGCGCTGCATCGCGGCGGACCACGCTCCTGACCGAAGGGGATGCAAGGCCGTCATACGTGTCATCCTATTGTGATGGTGGGCACTCGACCCCAACGAGAAAGAGGCGGCCCGACCGCCGCCTCTTGCATTGCCTTGGATTTCCGCCGCCGATCACTCGGACAACGGGGCGTTCAGGCCGTCTTGTTCGGCCGGCACCGATTCGGTCGCGGCCGGCGCCTGGTCGAGAATCGAGCTCGGGGCGCTGCCCCCTCCGGCCAGGATCGCCAGCGCGATGCTGGTGGCCATGAAGCAGGCCGCCAGGACGCCGGTCGCCCGGGTCAGGAAGCTGGCGGTGCCGCGCACCGACATCATGCCGCCGCCACCGCCGCCGCCGCCGCCCATGCCCAGGCCGCCGCCTTCGCTGCGCTGGATCAGCACCAGGCCCACCAGGCCCAGCGCGATCAACAGGTGAATGACGAGAACGATCTCTTGCAAAACGAACCTCGACTGAAATCGGGCCCGGTCAGGCGGCCGGACGGCACGCACTTATCGCGGACGCGCCCTTTTACATAAGCAATGCGGTCAAGACCAGTACCGTTTTTTTCGAGACCGAGTGCATTTTCAGCACTCGCCCTGCCAGAGAGCGCGGCGAATGCAGTGAGGCGGTTCAGAAGTCGCGGTGTCCGCCAAGCCGGCACGATCACCGAACCGAGAAATCGATATGCGAGATCATCCTTTCGGCATCCTCTTCGCTGTAGACGCCGATCTTGTCCCGTTCACATCCGATCCCGCTTGCAAGGAAGCCGTATCCGCGCATCCGCGGAATCGCCTCCTTCAGGAACAGGATGCAGGTATTTCCATTGTCGATCGTCACGAATTCCACACCGTCCATCGTGCGTTTCGGCTCTCCGACCATCCGTGCGCTCGACCCGAAATCATAAACTCCGAAGAGCTGTTCGATATTCGTCCCACTGATGTAAGTACGGCTCGTGGCGGCACGCTGGGACATGACATACAAGAAGAACTCCGTATTGGTCGATTTGATCGTTTCTATCCAGGCTGTTCCATCATATCCGGCACCTCTGAACTGTTCGCGGGTGCAGTCCTGCTCTCGAAACTGATCGGACAAGCTCATCCGGAGATCGCCACATGTTTCGGCGTCGGCAAGCGACGGCGGGGACGGAGCAATCAGCAAAGAGCCGGCAATCAGTGTGATGCCAATGACAACAGAGATGGATTTCTGCGGATGAAGCCGGCCGCGCCAACCGTAAATGCGTGCAAGCATTGTCCCAACTCCCTGACCTTGCGGTTGTCACTCAACCGCGGCCGAAATGGGCGCACTCAGCTCGGCATTCCTGGATGGTTTTCACATCACCCTGTATTCGGTTGAGAGTCATTGATTCACGTCAGCCAAGGGCCAGAACCCGCCGATCTGGCTCCGCTCCGGGCTGCTCAGCTCTGTGGCTGACAGCCGCCAAACACGGCCGCCCGGTCTGCTCTCGGCCGGATTTCTGACGAACTGGGGGACCGATCCAAACGGGCGCTCATGGCCATCAGTGGAAGGAAGCCGCCTTTCGTGTGACCCGGAACCGGGGTCGCCAACCTCTTCGTAACGGCGCGGCCGGGCCCGCTAGTCCTGATCGTGGCGCATGCGTGCGATCTCGACCTCGCCCAGGGGCGCCTTGCGCTTGACCCGCAGGCTCTCCGACCATTCCCGGGCGAAATCCCGCTGCAGCCACAGATTGATCAGGGCTGTGATGGTCATCGCGATGATCGCGCCGAGGCTGGCCAGGGCCATGTCCTTGTGGGCGTCCCAGATGTCGCCCTGGGTGCCGAGATAGGCCGCTCCGAGATCACCGCCGAAGAACTCCGCCGCACCCCATTCGACCAGCTCGTAGATCATCGAGGTGGACATGGTGATGTCGAGCGGCAGGAAATAGCCCCAGAAGCCCCGCACATCCGCGATCCGCAGGAATACCTCGCGCAGCGGATAGGCGAGAAGAAGTCCGTACAGGAAATGCACCACGCGGTCGAAATGGTTGCGCTGCCAGCCGAAAAACTCGTTGATGGATCGCCCGATCAGGGCCTCGCTCCAGGCGTCGTAGGGCACCAGCGAGTAGGTGTAGTGCGCTCCGATCGCGTGCACGCAGAGATACACGAAGATCAACGTGTAGGAGATGCGTGACAGCGGAAAGCGCCGATAGCTGGCCACCAGCACGAGCGCGAACAGCCCGACCAGCGCGTTCTCCAGGGTCCAGGCCTCGCGATCCGGCGGATCGATCGCCATCGCGATCCACAGCGCCCCATAGAGCGCGGCGAGGATCAGGACATATCGTCGATGTGCGGTGTCCATGCCCCCTCACCCTGACCATGACCGGCGCGAAATGCAACGCCGGGGACCGCCCAATATCACTGGTGTCCTATTGATGTCCGTGTCACCGCCTTGAGGCGACGTTAACAGGCGCCAGACTTAACTCCAGGTCCTAGCCTCCAGGATACGATTGCAGTCCTGATGTGCTATGCCCGGAAAAGTGCATCTGCGGAATGGAACTCGCACAAGCTGGCGCTGTTTGAACCGCCTCGTCAATTGAACGTTCATAGCGGGCTGTTAGGGCCGAAGGATCGCTAAAGATGAACCGAGCTTTGGAATTCCACGATTCAACTCTCGCAAGCATTAAGATACAAGGCGAAGACGTCTTGCTCAGGTTTGCTCCCGCATACGTGCACGAATCGAAAGGTATGCCAGGAATAGATCGTGGAATTGGGCTCGCTCAAGAAGTGGAAGTCTGCATTCAGAGCGGCACTATCACGACTTCAATACCCAAAATGCCGATCGACGTGACAGATGGCATCCTGGTCTTCCGAGGCAAGGACCAGCGGGCACTGATATCAGTTCCATTGCTACTGCAGGGGCCGATCAGATTGGAGCTCATGACGCGTTGTGGACATTCAGTATCGATTGAAGGCATCGGCATAAAGACCATTGCCATCGGCCCTTCAAAGCGTGTGGAGCATTTTGCCGGTGTAGTTGACCCGTGAATTTGCATTGTTGGCATATCGCTTAGTGGCTTTGACTAACGTTTGCAGCTGCAAAGCGGTCAGGCGCTGCAAGCTCGTGCGATGACATCTCCGGGTCAGCAGCAGCCTAACGTCTGCCCTGTTTGGCAGGTCCGCTGGCAGCTAGTCAGCGCGCAATGTGTGGCGCGAACCTGACATGCTACGCTCCCACCATGCCCGACCGCGACCGCTGACAGCACGCGTCCAGCTACTCCACTCCGCGCTTCGCCAGCATTCGGCTGATACACGTCACGACGCCGAGGACCACACCGAACAGCACGACTGCTATGCCTTGGTCGATCACCTCTCCCGTGGTCCTGGAACCGATATACCTGCTCGGGTCAGCCGAGGGCGAGAGACCAACCGCGATGATGAAGCCCATGGCGATCCTGAGAACGCCCAGGATGACAGCCAGAATGGCAACGACGCGGCCGACCCGTGTGAACAACATCTCATTCCCCTCTGATGACTGACAGGCGGTGTCGACCATCGTACCCATTCACCAGTGCATCGGTACTCACGGGGAGTGCTGGATGGTCCCTCAGAAGTTCGAGAGGAAGAACGGAATGAGCAGCGCGTTCGCGAGATCGATGAAGAACGCGCACACCAGGGGCACGATGACAAAGGCGAGATGGGAAGCGCCAAAGCGGTTGGCGACGGCGGACATGTTGGCCATGGCCGTCGGCGTCGAACCCAGGGAAATGCCGCCGAAGCCCGCCGAGACGACCGCCGCGTCGTAGTTCCGCCCCATGGCCGGAAAGATCACGAAAATGTTGATCGCGACGGCGACCGCGAATTGCATGGCGAGAATAGAGAAAATCGGTCCCGCGAGATCGACTAACGTCCACAACTGCATGCTCATCAGCGACATTGCCAGGAAAGACCCAAGGGAGATATCGGCTATCAAGGCCATGGACGGCGTGCGCGTCGGCCAGGCAGTGCCGGTGAATCGGGGAAAGTTTTTCGGGATCAAGTTGGTGATCAGAATGATCCCCGCGAACAAGACAGGTCACGAAAAGCGGCAGTTCTGAGTCCCAAGGAAGCGAGGCCAGGTATTGAGCAGCAAGGCCGAGAATGGCATGCTGACATGAATAGCGAGGATCGCGTCCAGGAAATCCAGAGTGGCCGATGCCTTCCTTTCGGCTGCACATCCGATACGCCGACGTCCTGCGCCTCTTTTTTCTCCGGCGTCAGGTTGTGCCGCGTGATCAGGAACTTGGCGATCGGCCCCACCATCAGACTGGCGAGAATGAGCCCGAACGTCGCACAGGCGATACCGACCTCCATGGCGCTGGCGACGCCCGTAGTCCTCCGCGATTTTGGGTGCCCAGGCGATGGCTGTCCCATGCCCGCCGATCAGGGATACGGATCCGCCGAGCAGGCCCATCGCCGCCGGCAGGTTGAACAGTGCCGCGACGGAGACGCCGACGAAGATTCTGTATGACCAAATAGGTGATCAGTTAACCCGAGAAGGATCACCAGGGGTTTGCCGCCGGAAAGGAGATCTTTCAAACTCGCGTTGATTCCGATCGTGGTGAAGAAATAAACGAGAAGGAAATCCCTTGCCTTCAGGTTGAACTCGACCTCCAGACCGAACATCGACGAAGACGAGGGCGAACAGGACCGAGAACAAGAAGGCCGCCGGTTACCGGCTCCGGAATGCTGAACTCGCGCAAGACTCCGATCGAATCGTTCAGTCGCTTTCCCACGAACAACACGATGACGCCCAGGGTAAACGCCAGGAACGGACCCAACTGCAATACGCCGTCCTGTAGCTCGGCCATTGTCATCTCTCTATTCGGAAGTCGGAGTTGCAACGGGGCGCTGCCGCCCTGATCAGAGTGCTTTCTTCGAGGTCAATTGACAAGGTGCGAGTGGCCAGCGAATGGCCCCGCACCCGTCGAAACGCGACTGACCCGTGGCAGTTGCCGAAGGGTGCTACCCGCACGCCTGGCCGATGGCCCAGAAATCCTCCACCGACAGGCTGGCGCCGCCGACCAGGGCGCCGTCGACATTGGCGACCGCCATCAACTCGGCGGCGTTGCCGGGCTTGACCGAGCCGCCATAGAGTATGCGAACGGCCTCGGCGCCGGCCATGCGGGCCGACAGGGTGCCGCGGATATGGGCGTGGGTCTCGGCCACGTCCTGGACCGTCGGCGTGCGGCCGGTGCCGATCGCCCAGACCGGCTCATAGGCGACCACCACGTTTTCGGCACTGGCGCCGGCCGGGATCGAGCCGGCGATCTGGCTGGCGCATACCGACAGCGTCTCGCCGGCATCGCGCTGTTCCAGGGTCTCGCCGATGCAGATCACCGCCACCAGCCCGGCGCGATGCGCCGCCGCCGCCTTGGCCTGCACCGTCTCGTCGGTCTCGCCGTGATCCTGGCGGCGTTCGGAATGGCCGACGATGACGTGGCTGCAGCCGAGATCGGCCAGCATTTCCGCCGCGACGTCGCCGGTATGGGCGCCGGACGCCTCGGCGTGGCAGTCCTGACCGCCCAGCGCCACGCCGCTGCCGGCGACGACCGGCCGCACGGCGGCGATCATCGGCGCCGGCGGGCAGACCAGCAGGTCGAATCCCGCGCCGGCCGCCCGGTAGCGCTCGGCAAGGCCGCCGGCCAGCGCCTCGGACTCGGCGGTCAGGCAGTTCATCTTCCAGTTTCCGGCGATCAGCTTGCGGGACATGGCGTGGCGATTCCTCAACGGTGCGGGGAATTTCGGGGATGCGGGGAACCCTTTAGCAGGCCGGAAAGCGGCCTGCCAACGGGCAATCCGCATTGTCCGCCGCTTGGTCGCGGAATCCCGGTTGCCGCTGCTGCCCGCGGTTCCTAATATGCCGCCCCTCCAGGGCCGGGCACAGGTTGAACGGCGACGCGGCGGCAGGACGTCCTGGGAGTTCACACAGCCGCCGGCGCCGATGCGAAGGCCAATTCATGCTTCAGCTTATCCGCGGCAAGGTCGGTTCCTGGGTCATCAAGATCCTCTTCGTCCTGCTCGCCGTCGGCCTCGCCGGCTTCGGCATCACCAATGTCTTCTCCAGCGGCGGCGTGCGGGCCACGGTGGCGACCGTCGGCGATCAGCGCATCACCGTGGAGCAGTTGAATACGGCCTTCCAGGCCGAACTCGGCCGCCTGCAACGGGTGTTCGGCCCAAGCCTGGACCTGCAGCTGGCGTTGAGCCTGGGATTGCTGGATCAGGCGATGAACACGCTGGTCGACAATTCCCTGCTGGACCAGGCGGCGAGCAGCCTGGGGGTGCAGGCGTCGGACGCCCTGATCGCCGCGGCGATCCAGCAGGAACCGACTTTCCAGGACGCCACCGGACGGTTCAACCGCGCACAGTTTGAGCGCTTCCTGCGCGTCTCCGGCCTCGACGAGCCGAGCTTCGTGGCGCAAAGGCGCAACGAGTTGGGTCGTGTCGAGGTGATCGGGGCGATCGCCGCCGGCGTGGCCGTCCCCGACACATTGGCGGGCGCCCTGCACCGCTTTCGCAACGAGACCCGCCATATCGCCGCGGTCCTGATCGGCCCGGACGCGGTCGGCGACATTGCGCCGCCGACCGATGAGCAGGTCGAGGCCTTCTATCGCGAGAACGAGCAGAGCTTCATGGCGCCGGAGTACCGGGTCTTGCGGGTGGTCAGCCTGACCGCCTCCGACATCGCCGAGGAGATCGAGATCCCCGAGGACGATCTGCATGGCCGAGTACGACCTTCGACTGGACGATTACGAAACGCCGGAAGAGCGCGCCTTCGTACAGATCGTGGTGCCGGACGAGGCGGACGCCGCCAAGGTCTCCGAAGCCGCGTCGGGCGGGCTGTCACTGGCCGACGCCGTGGCGGCCGCGGACGGCGTCGAGGCGTCGGTGATCACCTTGCAGCTGGCGCCGCAATCGCAGTTCTTCGCCGGCATGACCGAGGTGGCCGCGGCCGGATTCGCGCTGGCCGCCGATGGAACGAGCGCGCCGGTGCAATCGCAATTCGGCTGGCACGTTCTGCAGGTTACCGAGATCGTCGAGGGCGGCCTGCGCTCATTTGAGTCCGCCCGGCCGGAGATCGAAGCCGAATTCAAGCTGGAGGAGGCGCTCGACCAGGTGCCCGAGATCGCCAACGATCTCGACGATCTGCTGGCGAGCGACGTCGCACTGGACGAGGCCGCGCGGCAACTGGGCCTGCCGGTGACCGTGACGGCCGAAATCGCCCGTGACGGCAGCCTGCTTGACGGCGGCGTACAGGAGGGCCTTCCCAACCTGCCGGAGGTCCTGCAGGCCGGTTTCGAGCTGTTCGAAGGCGCCACCAGCCCGATCGAGACGACCGCCGACGAGAACTTCTTTGTCGTCCGGGTCGAGCGGGTCTTGGCGCCGGGACTCCGATCCATGGACACGGTGCGTGAGTCGATTGTGGCGGCCTGGACCGCGCAGCAGTCCAGCGCCGCGGCGCAGACCCTGGCCGAGGCGACCGCGGAACGGCTGGACGCCAACGCGCCGGTCGCCGACATCGCAGCCGAGATCGGCGCCATCATGATGGAGCAGTCCGATCTGCGGCGTGACGGCGCCAATCGTGGGACCTTGCCGGAATCCTTGGTCCAGAACGTGTTCCAGATCGCGGTTGGCGATGTCGCCCTGTCGCCGACTGAAGATGGCTATGTCGTCGCCCGGCTGGAAGCCGTGAACCCTGCCCCCGCCACCGACCAGACGGCATTGCAGGATCTCGCCACCGGGCAGACCCAGGCGATCATCGGCGACCTGCTGGCCGGTTTCGCCCAATCCCTGCGCCTGGAATTCGATGTCGACATCGACCGGACCGCAATGTCGCGCCTCTACCAGCAGGAGCCGAGGTGACGTGAGCGGCAGGACAACCGGATCGCCATTGCCGCGGAACAGGCGCTGATGTCCGTCTCCCCTGAGTTCGATGCGTTCGAGGCGCTCTACCGCAAGGGCGCCGCGCAGGTGGTTTGGACCCAGCTGGTGGCCGATCTGGAGACCCCGGTCTCTGCCATGCTGAAGATCGCCGATGGCCGGCCTTACAGCTTTCTGCTGGAATCCGTGGAGGGCGGCGCCATACGCGGGCGCTATTCCGCGATCGGGCTGAAGCCGGACGTGATCTGGCGCTGCATTGGCGGCAAGGCCGAGATCAACCGCCAGGCGCGGTTCGACCCCGGCAGCTTCACCGCCGAGGACCGGCCGCCGCTGGACAGCCTGCGCGCCCTGATCACCGAGAGCCGCATCGCCCTGCCCGACGCCCTGCCGCCGATCGCCGCCGGGCTGTTCGGCTATCTGGGCTATGACATGGTGCGGCAGATGGAGCGCCTGCCGGACGGCAACCCGGACACGCTGGGGGTGCCGGAAAGCGTGATGATCCGGCCGACGGTGATCGCCGCCTTCGACAATATCGAGGACATCGTCACCATCGTGACGCCTGTGTTCCCGGCGGATGGGCTGGACGCCGCCGCCGCCTATGCCCAGGCCCGCGAGCGGCTGGCCGATGTGGTCGCCGATTTCGAACGCAGCCTGCCGCATCGCCGGGAACGGGATTCGCTGGTCGAGGAGCTGCCGGAAACCACCTCCAACATGACCGAGGCCGAATACTGCGCGGCGGTCGAACACGGCAAGGAGTACATCCGCGCCGGGGACATCTTCCAGGTGGTGCCGTCGCAGCGCTTCTCGGTGCCCTACAAGCTGCCGCCGTTCAGCCTTTACCGGGCGCTGCGCCGCCTGAACCCCTCGCCGTTCCTGTTCTATCTGGATTTCGGCGCCTTCAGCATCGTCGGCTCCAGCCCGGAGATCCTGGTCCGTCTGCGCGACGACGAGGTGACGATCCGGCCGCTGGCCGGCACCCGGCCGCGTGGCGCCACCGCCGGCGAGGATGCGGCCTTGGCCGAAGACCTGCTGTCCGACCCGAAGGAGCTGGCGGAACATCTGATGCTGCTCGACCTCGGCCGCAACGATGTCGGCCGGGTCGCCAAGATCGGCACCGTCAAGGTGACCGAGCAGAACGTGGTCGAGTACTACTCCCACGTCATGCACATCACCTCAAACGTGATCGGCGAGATCGCCGAGGACAAGGATGCGCTGGACGCCCTGATCGGCGGCTTTCCGGCCGGCACCGTCAGCGGCGCGCCGAAGGTCCGCGCCATGGAGATCATCGACGAGCTGGAGGTCGTCGCGCCGCGGCGTCTATGCCGGCGCGGTCGGCTATTTCGGCGCCAATGGCGACATGGACACCTGCATCGCGCTCAGGACCGCAGTGCTGAAGGACGACCGGCTCTACATCCAGGCCGGCGCCGGCGTGGTCGCCGACAGCGATCCCGAAGACCGAGCACGAGGAATGCGGCAACAAGGCCCGCGCCCTGCTCCGTGCGGCGGAGGAGTCGGTGCGCTTCGCCAGCGGCCGACGCGGCTGATTGCCGCCGTAGCCATTCTGAAGGCATCGGCGCTAGACTTGGGAAGATGATATCTGGGATTTTGAATCGCTTTTGTTCGCGACTACGGGGAATCATGGGCCGGCACCGCTCCTCTGCGGTCGGCCGCTCGAAAAACCTGGGGGAAGTCAATGATGAAGAGAATGCCTGCGGTTGTCGTCTTGGCGGTATTGCGCGCAGTTGGCAGTGCTGTCTTCGGCATCGGCGCAGAGCTTCATGGCGAACTTTGCCCGAGCCGCTTTTGCCGCCGCGGACCAGAACGGTGACGGCGTCGTGGACGAGGCCGAGTTCGCGGCTGATGCGATCACCGGGTTCGTCGCTCTCGACACGAACGGCAATGGTCTGGTCGAGCCCGGCGAAGTGGGCCAGGTCGACATGGCAGGGCTGGCCGAGAAGGATATCGACGGAGACGGAAACCTGTCATTCGATGAGTTGATGGAGGTCAAGCTCGCGCAGTTCGAGCAGACTGATACCAACGATGACGGCGTCCTGACGATCGACGAGACACTGGCGCACGATCTCGACCAATAGCGACACGTCCGGGCAGAGGCGCATTCGGACAATGCGGCGGTTGATTGGGAACGCGAGGGAGGTAGGAGTAGTGATGGGATTTTCGAATCGGGGCTGCGGACTATTGCCGGTGGCCGGTTTGGTGGCCGCCCTGGCTTTGGCCGGATGTGAGCAGAGCGGTCAGGGCGCGGCCTCTCCGGGCCTTGGCACGTTGGGCGGCGCGGCGGCCGGCGGGGTCCTGGGCTCGCTTGTCGGCGGCGGTAGCGGGCGGACCGCGGCAATCGTCGGCGGTGCGCGGTCCTGGGCGGCATCGTCGGCAATCGGACCGTGGACAACTCGGCACAGGAGCGCCAGGCCCGCGAAAGGGAAGCGGCCCGCGATCGCGAAATGCAGCGCCAGCTTGATTTCGAGCGCCAGCGCATGTTGCAGGAGGAGCAGACACGCCGGGAGATCGAGAGAGCAACGGCTGTTCGATGAATGGCGGGCCCAACAAGGCCGTTAGCGGTCCAGTATCTCCCGGGAACAGGCGTTCCGGCGCCGGTGCTGAAATCATACGGCCGCGCGCCCGTTGGCATCGTTCTAAGCCGGTCAAACGATCATACGGAGTCTATGAAAGCCGAACTCGACCTGGACCGATTCCCGCTCGACTCCCTCGCCAGCCGTGCCGGCGCAGCGCTGGTAGGGAGCTGCCGTGCAGCGCTCGACTTAAAGGGCATGTTCAGTCTGGAAGGCTTTGTTCGGCGGGCGGCACTTGCTCGGTGCGTGGCCGATGTGAAGCCCGTCCTGAACACCGAGTCCTTCACACATGCGCGTCGGCACAATGCCTATTTCGAGGACAGCGTGCCCGGGCTTGCGGCCGATCACCCTGCCCTGGCGCAGGCCGAAACCAGGAACCACACCATCTGCGCCGATCAGATCGCCGACAGCCTGGTCATTCAGATCTACGAATGGCCACCGCTGGCGCGGTTTCTGGCGGCGGTGATGGGCAAGTCGGTGCTGTTCCCGATGGACGACCCTCTGGCGCGGGTCAATGTGATGGCCTACCGACAGGGTGAGGCGCTGGGCTGGCATTTCGACCGGGCGGAATTCACCACGACCCTGCTGCTGCAGGCGCCAGTGACAGGAGGCGCGTTCCGGTATCGCAGCGATCTGCGCTCGGCGGACGATCCCAATTATGACGGCGTGGCGCGGCTGCTGGCCGGAGAGGACAAGGAGCTGCAGACCCTGCCGCTGACGCCGGGCACCCTGAACGTCTTCAAGGGCAGGAACACGATACACCAGGTGACGCCGGTCGAGGGGCCCCGCGAGCGTATCATCGCGGTGTTCTCATACTACGAACGGCCCGACGTGCAGATGAGCGATGCCGAGAATATCGGATTCTACGGCCGATCCGCGTGATCGCCGCACGACTTTTTCACGAGACAGCGCATCCCGATTTCCCGATTTACGATCTTTTTATATCGTTTGGATAAAATGCCGGCATTATGCCGCCAGCTTCCAAGCCGAAACCGTCGCCGCGGCAGGCGATCCAGGACGGCGTTGCCCTCCAGAAGGCCGGCAACCTGCTTCAGGCCGCACAGATCTATTCCGGCCTGATCCGGGACGACCCGACGAATGCCGATGCCTGGCACCTGCTGGGCACCATCGAGATCGGCCGGGGGAATTTCGACGCCGCCCACGACATGATCGGACAGGCGCTGAGAATTCAGCCCGGTGCGGCGATCTTTCACCACAACATGGCCTATGTGCTGAGCGCCCAGTCGCGCATGGATGAGTCGGTGGCGGCCTATCGCAAGGCCGTGGAATTGGCGCCGGACTACGCCGAGGCCCATTTCAACCTGTCGCAATCGGTCCGCGTCGCCGCCGGCGATCCCCTGATCGCGGCCGTCGAACGCCTGTGCGCCAAGCCGGACCTGTCCGATCGGGATCGCTGCTTCATCGAATTCGCCGCCGGCAAGGCCTTTGCCGATCTCGGCCAGCACGACCGCGCCTTCGGTCACTACGCCGCCGGCAATGCGGCGCATGGCGCAATGCCGGACCCGACCCTTGGCCGGGACTATATGGAGCGCATCCTGTCGGTCTGCGACAAGGCGCTCCTGGCAAGCCGGTTCGGCGGCGGCGCGCCGGACGCCTCGCCGATCTTCATCGTCGGCATGCCGCGATCCGGCACGACGTTGGCCGAGCAGGTCCTGGCCAGCCATCCGATGGTCTTCGGGGCCGGGGAACTGCCCCTGGTGGAGCGTGTCCGCGCAGCCCTGCCCCGCCGCACGCCGGGCGATGACGACTATCCGGACTGCCTTGCGGATACGCCCGATCCGGTGATCGCCGATCTTGCCCTGACCTACATGAAGCACGCCACGGCCAAGTCAGGCGCGGCGGACTACATCACCGACAAGGCGCCGCTCAACTTCCGCCATCTGGGGCTGATCGCGCTGCTGTTCCCGAAGGCCCGCATCGTGCATTGCCGCCGCGATCCGTTGGACACCTGCCTGTCCTGCTATTTCCAGAACTTCACCCATGGACAGAATTACAGCTTCGACCTGGCCGATCTGGGCCGGTTCTACCGCGACTACCGCTGGATGATGGAGCGCTGGTCGGAACGCCTGCCGATACCGGTCTTCGAGCTGGACTATGAAGAGCTCGTCGCCGATCTGGAGGGCGTCGGGCGCCGGCTGCTGGCCTATTGCGGCCTGGACTGGCATTCCGATTGCGGCCGCTTCTTCGAAACCGAACGCCCGGTGCTGACCGCCAGCCGGATGCAGGTCCGCCGGCCGGTCTACACCACTTCGGTCGGCAAATGGCGGAAATACAAGCAGCATCTGGGGCCGCTGATCGCGGCGCTGGGCGATCTCGCCAGGCCGGACGACGACTGACGGTCCCGCACTAGGTCGGCAGCCGCATCACATGATGGTCGCCGTCGCGTTCCACGAGGACAGCGCCGAGCCGGCGATAGAAATCCGGTATGTCGGTGCCGAGATAGAGTTCGGGTATATCCAACCTGGCTGCGTGATCGCACAGCGCCCTTACGAGCGCCGATCCGATTCCCGCCCGGCGGAATTGCGGCGCCACGACCAGTGCCGCCAGCCATGGGCGCAGGTAACTGCGTTTGGAGTCGTCGTTCTCGATCAGGTTGACCGTGCCGGCCGGACGGCCATCGACCAGCGCCAAAAGCGATAGCGGGATCCGGTCCGGTTCGGTCGCATCCGCCAGTCTGGCCCCGAAGGAGGCGATCGTAAGATCGGATTCCGGACGCTCGCGCCAGAACGCGTCGAAGATCCAGCCGGCAACCAGTCGGCGATGGTCCGGATGCTCGAAAAGATGCGCGACTATCAGTGCCATGGTTTACGCCGGGCAGGTCAGTCGACGCTGACTACGATGGACCGGGGATGACATCCTTGACGCCAATACTTCATATCAGACGAACATTCACTATGGATTCAGAGCGTCTCTTGCTGGACCGCAATCGGTCTTCGGTGGGAGTCATGCTCGCCAGCCTACCCGGGCCTGGCATGATCCTGAAGCCGGCCCGGAGCGCTAATTCGACGGTGGAGAGAGGCCGATCACCTGACCGGTGTCGTCCAGCGTGAGCACGATCTTGCGCACGACCCAGACATTGCCGCGCTTCACGGACACCATCCGCAGCGTGCCGGAGGCGAGCGGACCGCTGAGGTAGACGGTCACGTCGGCGTCGCCGGACTGGGCATCGGTGTTGACCGAGCCGGTGAACCACCAGCTGACATCGACCGGGGTGCCGACGTGCTGCGCGACCTGCGGGTTGGTCCTCGCCTCGTGTTTCGCCGTCTCGACCGGTTCCAAGCCGCTGAGTACAGCAAAGACGATGACGACGATGCCAATGATGAATGCCGCGCCAAGCCCATAGAATATGGCCGCGGCGATGGCCCAGTGTTTCTGGACGGTCCTGAAGTGATCCAGGTCCCGCCAGCGGTCGTTCTGCCAGGCCCATTTGTCGCCCTTGAAGAGCAGGATGAAGGGCATGACCAGGTTCAATGGGGGCAGCAGGGCCAGGAGCGCGATATATGTCCCGTTCCCGAGTCCCCAGATCCAGCTGAAGGCAAACGCGCCCCAGTTCAGTCGTCCGACACCGGCGGGTGCTTCGAATGCCGGCCCCTGGCCCGAGGTGTTCTGCAATTCGGACCTCAGGGGACCGGTCGCATAGGTGTCGCTCATCGAACTCCTGCCTCACCGTGTCCGCTGGTCAACTTCGATTGCCGGCTGTAGTGTTGCCGACGCCGAACGAAAGGTATTCGCAATGGGTGAACGCAAGGAAAACGGGTCTGAATGCTGCTGCTGATCGACAATTACGACAGCTTTACCTACAACCTCGTCCACTTCCTGGGCGAGCTTGGGGCGGAGACGATGGTCCGGCGCAACGACGCGCTGACCGTCAAGGAGGCAATTGCGCTTCGCCCCGACGGCATCGTGCTGTCGCCGGGGCCGTGCGATCCCGACAAGGCCGGCATCTGCCTGGAACTGATCGCGGAGGCCGCCGGCAAGCTGCCGATCCTGGGGGTCTGCCTGGGCCATCAGGCGATCGGCCAGGCCTTTGGCGGGAGCATCGGCCGGGCGCCGGAAATCATGCATGGCAAGCTGTCGGATGTGCGGCATCACAACACCGGCGTCATGGCGGGATTGCCAAACCCGCTTCGGGTGACCCGCTATCATTCCTTGATCGTCGATCGCGACACCCTGCCCGACTGCTTTGAAATCAATGCGGAAACCGAGAACGGACTGATCATGGGACTGCGCCACAAGACGTTGCCCGTGCATGGCGTGCAATTCCATCCTGAGAGCATCGCCTCACAGGACGGTCACCGGCTGCTCGGCAACTTCCTCGACATCGCCGGCCGGAAGCGCGCGGCATGAGCGGCCCTTCCAGCGAGCTCCAGCCCTTCATCGCCCGGGTCGCCGATGGCAAGCCGCTTGGCGAGGACGACGCCACCGCGGCGTTCGAGATCATCATGTCCGGCGACGCCACCCCGTCGCAGATCGGCGGCTTCCTGATGGCGCTCAGGACCCGCGGCGAGACGATCGAGGAGCTGACCGGCGCTGCCCGCATCATGCGCGCCAAGGCGCTGCACATCGAGCCGCCGGAAGGCGCCATCGACGTCTGCGGCACAGGCGGCGACAATTCCGGCACCTACAACGTCTCCACTGCCGTCGCCCTGGTTCTGGCCGCAGCCGGCGTCCCGGTCGCCAAGCACGGCAACCGGGCCCTGTCGAGCCGCACCGGCGGCTCCGACGTGTTGGGCGCGCTGGGGGTCAATCTGGACGCCGATATGGCGCTGGTGAAGAAGGCGCTGTGGGATGCCAATGTCTGCTTCCTGTTCGCCATCCGCCACCACAGCGCCATGCGCCATGTCGGGCCGACCCGGGTCGAACTCGGCACAAGAACGATCTTCAACCTGTTGGGACCGCTCAGCAATCCGGCCGGCGTCAAGCGGCAGCTGATGGGCGTGTTCGCACCGCAATGGGTCGAGCCCCTGGCGTCGGTGCTTGGCAAGCTGGGCGCCGAGCGCGCCTGGGTCGTGCACGGCTCCGACGGGCTGGACGAGATCACCACCACCGGGCCAACACATGTGGCTGAGTGGAAAGACGGCAAGGTCAGAACCTTCGACATCACGCCGGAGGAGGCCGGCCTCTCCCGCGCCGAGACGGCCGATCTGAAAGGCGGCGATTCCGAGACCAATGCCGAGGCCCTGCGCGGGCTGCTGTCCGGAATCGCATCGCCCTATCGCGATATCGTGCTGTTGAACGCGGCCGCCGCGTTGATCGTCGCGGGCAAGGTCGACAGCCTGACCGATGGCGTCGTCATGGCTGCCGAACTGATCGACAGCGGCGCTGCCGGCAAGGCGCTCGACCGGCTGGTGGCGATCACCAACGAGCCGCCGCCGGCCGAGTCCGAGTGAGCCGAGCCGAATGAGCGACGTGCTGGCCAGGATCTGCGCCGACAAGCGTGAGCATATCGAGCGCTGCAAGTCGGTGCGACCGCTTGCGAAGGTTGAGCGGGCGGCCGCCGACGCCGAACCGCCGCGCGGATTTGAGAAGGCCTTGCGGCAGGCACGGCATGTCGGCCGGTACGGGCTGATCGCGGAAATCAAGAAAGCATCGCCCTCCAAAGGGCTGATCCGAAAGGAGTTCGACCCGCCGTCATTGGCCAAGGCCTATCATCAGGGCGGCGCCTCCTGCCTGTCGGTGTTGACCGACCGGCCCTATTTCCAGGGCGATGATTCCTACCTCGAGGCGGCGCGCGATGCGGTCCCCCTGCCCGCTCTGCGCAAGGACTTCATGCTCGACCCGTATCAGGTTGCCGAGGCGCGGGCGCTGGGGGCGGACTGCATTCTGCTGATCCTGGCGGCGCTGACCGATGTCGAGGCCAAGGCGCTGGCCGCAGAAGCCGGGCGTTGGCGGATGGATGTGCTGGCAGAGGTGCACGACCGAAGCGAACTCGACCATGCATTGGGTCTGGATGCCGGCATGATCGGCATCAACAACCGTAATCTCAAGTCCATGGCGGTCGACCTTGCGACCACGGAGGAACTGGCCCCGCTGGTTCCGGCCGACCGGCTGGCGGTCGGCGAAAGCGGCTTGTCGACGCCGGCCGATCTGGCGCGCATGGCGGCGGTGGGCGTGACCACCTTCCTCATCGGCGAGTCCTTCATGCGCCAGGACGACGTGGCGGAGGCGGTCCGCACGATGCTGGCCCAGCCGGTGACCGCATGAGCCGGGACTTCACCCATTTCGACGAGGCCGGCGCGGCGCGCATGGTCGATGTCTCGGACAAGGACGTGACCCACCGCATCGCGCGGGCCGGCTGCAGGGTCGTCGATGCAGGCCGAGACCCTGGCGATGATCCGCGACGGCGCCGCCAAGAAGGGCGACGTGCTGGGCGTGGCCCGGCTGGCCGGCATCATGGCGGCAAAGAAGACCGCGGATCTGATCCCGCTCTGCCATCCGCTGCCGCTGACCTCGGTGACCTTGGAGCTGACCTGCGATGCGGATGCCCAGGCCGTGGAGATCGTCGCCGAGGCCAAGATCGACGGCCGCACCGGGGTCGAGATGGAGGCGCTGACCGCCGCCTCGGTGGCGGCGCTGACGGTCTACGACATGTGCAAGGCGGTGGACCGGTCGATGATCGTCACGGATCTGCGCCTGATCCATAAATCCGGCGGCAAATCAGGCACCTACGAGGCCTCCTGATGATCTCGGTCGAGCAGGCGAAGGAGCGGATCACCGCCGCGTTCTCGGCCCTGCCGGCGGAGACCGTGGCGTTGTCGGAGGCGCTCGGCCGGGTGCTGGCGGAGGATGTGGCGGCGCGGGTGACCCAGCCCTGGGCGCCGATCTCCGCGATGGACGGCTATGCGGTGCGCGCCGCGGATTTGGCGGCCGTGCCGGCGGTGCTGGAACAGATCGCATCGGTTCCGGCTGGGCAGAGTTTCGCCGGTACCGTCCAGCAGGGGCAATGCGTGCGCATCTTCACTGGCGCGCCGCTGCCGGCCGGCGCCGATACGATCGTTATCCAGGAAGACACCGAGGCCGATGGCAACCGCGTGACGGTGCGTGAAGCTGCCGCTGAAGGCGCATATGTGCGGCCGGCAGGGCTCGACTTCACCGCCGGCGATGTGCTGCTGAAGGAAGGCCGTTTGCTGACGGCGCGCGATGTCGGCATCGCCGCCGCCATGAATGTCCCCTGGCTCAGGGTCCGGCGCAGGCCAAGGGTGGCGATCCTGGCGACCGGCGACGAGATCGTCCTGCCCGGCGATCCGATCGGGCCGAACCAGATCGTCAGCTCCAACGGCCTTGCCCTCTCCGCCCTGGTCTCCGCCTGCGGCGGGACACCGGTCAATCTGGGCATCGCACTGGACAGCCGGGAGTCGCTGATCCGGATGGCGGCTGGGGCCGAGGGCACCGATCTGCTGATCACCACCGGCGGCGCCTCGGTCGGCGAGCACGATTTGATCCGCGACGTGCTGGGCGACCGCGGGCTGGAGCTGGATTTCTGGAAGATCGCCATGCGGCCCGGCAAGCCGCTGATGTTCGGCCATATCGACGGAACCCCGATGCTGGGGCTGCCGGGAAATCCCGTCTCGTCAATGGTTTGCGGGCTGTTGTTCGTGCGTCCGGCCCTGCTCGCCATGATCGGATTCGACGGCCCGGATCCACTGACCGCCAACGCCCGCCTGGGATGCGACTTGCCCAAGAACGACCGCCGCCAGGACTATCTGCGCAGCCGGCTGGAGCGCGATGCGGACGGCCATGCCGTGGCAACTCCGTTCGATCTGCAGGACAGTTCGGTGATGTCCGGCCTTGCCGGCGCGGACTGCCTGGTCGTACGGCTACCGCATGTGCCGGCAGCCTCCGCAGGCGAATTGGTGGAGATCGTCACCTTTGCTGCGGGAATGGTGCGGCTGTAAAGCACAAGAACACACAGAACTAAAACAGAACAAATCTTGACGTTTGTGTTTTGTTCCGGCTAATGTGCAGCCGACTCGCCCATCGCCCTCCAGCGGCGCTCTACCGACGGGGCCATCCGATGCTGACCAGAAAACAGCAGGAACTGCTGCTCTTCATCAACCACCGCCTTTCCGAAGGTGGGGTTTCACCTTCATTCGACGAGATGAAGGACGCGTTGAATCTGCGTTCGAAATCCGGCATCCACCGGCTGATCACCGGGCTGGAGGAACGCGGCTTCATCCGCCGCCTGCCCCATCGCGCCCGAGCGCTGGAGGTGCTTCGCCTGCCGGACGGCATCGACACAGGCGCCGCGACTGCAGCGCCGTCCGACCAGCCATTCGCGCCCAACGTCATCAAGGGCGATTTCAGCGCCGCCATGCCGGGCCGCGCCGTCGACGGCCCGGAAGAGGCGGCGGTTGTATCCCTGCCCCTCTACGGGCAGATCGCCGCCGGCACGCCGATCGAGGCACTGCGCGACCATTCGCAATTTGCCGACGTGCCGGCCACCCTGCTCGGCAATGGCGATCATTATGCGCTCGAGGTTGCCGGCGACAGCATGATCGATGCCGGTATCTATGACGGCGATACCGTGGTCATCCTGCGCTGCGAGACGGCGGAGAACGGCACCATCGTCGTGGCCCTGGTCGACGACCAGGAGGTGACCCTGAAACGGCTGCGCAAGAAGGGCGCAACGATCGCCCTGGAACCGGCCAACCCGGCGTACGAAACCCGTATCTTCGGCCCCGACCGGGTTAAGGTTCAAGGTCGCCTGGTAGGGCTGATCCGCCACTATGGCTAGGGGCCAGGCTGCCAGCGCCATGTGATGCCTGAGCGGTCGACGGCGAATACGGAGTTCCGGCGTAGAATCGCTGACGCGATCGCCCGCAACGGCGAGGTGCTGGCGCTGTTCCGTTTCCATGCCGCGGCGGGAAGCCGATCGCTCGAGATGTTCGTCTCGCTCGAAGACTTCGACGAACGCCTGTCCGAGCTGCCGCCGAGAACCAGCGTCATCATGTTCGGCGAGCCGCAACTTCCGTTGCGTGGCATGGTCGATGAGCAGTTCGTTTCCGCCGCCCTTCGTTCGTTCCCTGATGAATCCGACTGGCTTCTTGTTTGCCGCGGGAAGACGACTGCGGGAAGCCAATCATGGTTTCATCACTGCTTCGGCGACTCCCATGAGGAGTTGGAGGAGGAACTCCGAGAGCGGTGCTGGGGCGAAGAGGCTGCGATCGGCCGTGAACCGGATTGGCGGGAGGATTCCGATACGGTGTTCTCAGCGGTGATCCCGGACGATGACGGTACGGTTCGGGTCGGGACCTATTAGTGTCCCGCTGCCTAGTCAGACATCTCTGCCCGCTCCCAGTCCGGCCGGCGATCCAGAACCCATGGCCGCAAGCCGATCCGGTCAGCAACGCGCGCGACGACGGGCCCTTCCTGGGTGAAGGTGATCGCGTGGGCGCCGTGCCGCCAGACATCAAAACGGTCGACGACGATATCGGCACGGCAAAAGCGCGGCACCGGAACGGCGGCGACCACGATATCAGCCATGGAGCAGTCTTCCTGCAAAGCCCGCGGATCCCGGATCAAGGCGACCGACTGTCCATTTGGCCGATAGAGGCAGGCCAGGGGATCGCAGGTCAGCCATGCCGCTTCGTCAGGGCCGGCCGTCGGCCAAGATGTGACTTCGGACCGGCCATCAGCGCGCAACCAGATTTCGCGGGTGAAGCGATCGCGCCTGGGCTCGGAGACCGACAGCCTGCCATCGGCGGCACGCACCGCCATCAGTCGCCCGTCTTCGCTGATCAGGATGTCCGGCCTCGAACCGGGCCAGACCATGGCGATCAGCCCGGCTGCGACGGCAGCGATGCCCCACAGGCGCCAGCGCCCGCGCCACAGGCACAACCATAGCCCGCCTAGAGACGCCAACCCCAACGCCCAGCCGGGCGGCATGGCCACCCGAATGGCGGCATGCGGCCATCCGGCGGCGGCCTCGGCGATCGCCAGCAGGGCCGAGATACCCCAGCCCATGGGGGCCAGCGCCAGCGCCTCCAGCCCCAGAGGCATCAGCAGGTATGCGGCAAGGCCCCAGGGCATGATCCACAGCGCCGTCAGCGGCACCGCCAACAAATTGGTCAGCAGCCCGTAGCTGGCGACCTGCTGGAAATGGTAGAGGGCGAACGGCGCGGTGGCGGTCGAGGCGATCGCGGTCGTCAACAGCACCCCGGCCAGATATAGCGCCCCCATGCCCACCGGCCCCGCCCGGCGACGCCATTCGGCCAACCGGTGACGCATCGCCTCGTAACCGGCGATCAACGCGATCACGGCCGCGAAAGACATCTGGAAGCTTGGCCCCAAAAGGCTGTATGGCGCGATCGCCAGTACCAATGCCGCCGCCCAGGCCGCCAATCGCATGGAAATGGCGACCCGATCGACCAGGACCGCCACCAGCACCAGCCCGACCATGATGAAGGCGCGCTGCGTCGGCACTGTCGAACCGACGACGAGCATGTAGGCGAAGGCGCCGCACAGCGCGGCGACGGCGGCCCATTTCTTGATCGGCCGGTCGAGCGCCAGCGACGGAACCAGGGCGAGCGTCGCCCGCACGGCAAAGAAGATGAGCCCGGCCACCAATCCGAGATGCAGGCCGGAGATCGCCAGCAGATGCGCCAGACCGGCTTCGCGGATGGACTTGTGAATCTCCGGCCGGATGGCGCCCCGATCGCCGGTGAGCAGGGCTGTCGCGATCGCCGAACGGTCGCCGTCGAGGGCCGACCGGATACGGTCGGCGATGGCGCGACGCCCCGATTCCAGGGGTAGCATGCGGCCGATACCGCCGCCGTCGAGCAGGCTCGGATGGCCGACTGCGAATCCGATGCCCCCGATCCCCTGGAAGAAGGCATGCCGGCGAAAGTCGAATCCGCCGGGCAGAACCGGCCGGCTCGGCGGGTTGAGGATTGCCCGCACGCCAATCCGGGTGCCGGTGGCGAGAGGCTCGGAACCCGACAGCAGGCGAATGCGAACCTGCCGGGGTGTCCTCTCCGGGGCCAGCCGGTCGATCGACAGATCGGCCAGGACCACCCTCACCCCTTGCGGCAGGACGCTCTGGCCGACCACCCGACCTTCGACCCAGGCGGGACCGATGCGCCCGTCGAGCATCGGTGCGGCGTAACGGGCTGTACCGGCCTGCGCCGCCGCAAATCCGAGTGATGCCGCCAGAATCGCGGCGAGCGCAATCGGCGCCACCGGCCGGCCACGTGCAACGACCACAGCCATTGCAAACGCCAGTGCCGACGCCGGCCCCAGCCACCGTTCGGGCTCATACGGCAGGGCGAAATAGACCAGAATTCCGAGGCCGGCGGCGACCGGCAGCCAAAGCGGCCAGCGATCCCGCTCCGCCATTATGGCACCGGCAACGCCGGCGAGGACTATTCTCACCGGGCGCGCGGCATCGCTCCGAGGCGGTGTCCAGACCCGGCTGTCAGCCATTGTGCGGAGGCATGGAATACATCGGCAAACCGTGCTCTTCCAGGAATGGCTACCAGCCTAGCGTGCAATGTACCCACTGGCCACGACCGGCGTTGCAGACGCCTGGGCATTACCACATCCGCCCGGCCCCGCGATCGGAGTCGACGGCCAAATTGTGCGCCGCGGTATGCACTGTCGTCCCCTGTGTGCTATGGAACCGCGCCTGCCTTCCGCATAACTCCAGGATCCATGCCGCCGCCCATGAGTGTCGTCACCCGCTTCGCCCCCTCTCCGACCGGCTATCTGCATATCGGTGGCGCCCGCACCGCGCTCTTCAACTGGCTTTACGCCCGCCATCATGGTGGTCGGTTCCTGCTCCGGATCGAGGATACCGATCGCGCCCGATCGACCGAAGACGCCATTCGCGCCATTGTCGACGGCTTGGCTTGGTTCGGGCTCGATTGGGACGGCGAACCGGTGTCGCAATTCGCCCGGCGGGACCGGCACGCCGAAGCCGCGCAGCGGCTCCTGGGCAGCGGCAAGGCGTATTACTGCTATTGCTCGCCCGAGGAACTGGCCGAGATGCGCGAGACCGCGCGTCGTGAGGGCCGATCGCCGCGCTATGATGGGCGCTGGCGGGATCGCGACCCATCCGAGGCGCCGTCCGGCGTGCCACCGGTTGTTCGCTTCAAGGCACCGCGCGGAGGCGCCACCACGATCGAGGATACGGTCCAGGGCCCGGTCACCGTGCCCAACGATCAGCTGGACGACATGGTGCTGCTGCGCGCCGACGGCACGCCGACCTATATGCTGGCCGTCGTGGTCGACGACATCGAGATGGGCATCACCCATGTGATCCGTGGCGACGACCATCTGACCAACGCCTTCCGGCAGACCCAGCTGTTCCATGCGCTGGACGCGGAGCCGCCGGTGTTCGGACATGTGCCGCTGATCCACGGGCCGGACGGCGCCAAGCTGTCCAAGCGCCATGGCTCGCTGGGCCTGGAAGCCTATCGCGATATGGGCTATCTGCCGGCGGCGCTGCGGAACTACCTGCTGCGGCTTGGCTGGGGTCATGGCGACGACGAGGTCATCTCCACCGAGCAGGCCGTCGCCTGGTTCGATTTCGACGGTCTGGGCAAGTCGGCCGCCCGATTCGACATGGCCAAGCTGGACAATCTGAACGGCGTCTATCTGCGCCAATCCGACGATGCCGATCTGGTCGACCTGATCGCGGGACCGGTCGGCAGGATCATCGACCGGCCGCTCGACGACGGCGCCAAGGCACGGCTGCTCGCGGGTATGGATGGCCTGAAGCAGCGTACGAAGACACTGAATGAACTTGCTGAAAACGCAGCGTTCTATGTTCGGAAACGGCCCTTGCAATTGACCGAGAAGGCAGCGGCTCTGCTGACCGGCGACGCGACATCGCTGATCGCCCGGCTGAAATCCCAACTTGCCGGACTGGCAGATTGGGATGCGCCGGCGATCGAAGCCGCGGTGCGCGCATTCGCCGAACGCGAAGACCTCAAACTGGGGAAGATCGCGCAACCTCTCAGGGCAGCCCTGGCCGGATCGACGATTTCGCCTGGCATCTTCGAGGTGGCGGCCGTGCTGGGGCGCGACGAAACCCTGGCGCGGCTCGGCGACGCCACCCGAGAGAATGGCGGATAAGAGCATGATATCGGGCGGTTACGTTGATATTGGGCGGCCCGACGCCTATTCTTGAACCTAAGGGAAAGCGCCACGGCAGCGCCAACCTTCACAAGCACCTGTAAGGACAACTCCATGGATCAGGACCAGCCTGTCGCACCGACGAACGCGGCCACCGACACCGTGACCCTGACCGACAATGCGACCGGCAAGAGTTATACCCTCCCGGTGGTCGAAGGCGCCGTCGGCCCCAAGGTCATCGATATTCGCCGGCTTTACGCCGAAACCGGCATGTTCACCTACGATCCGGGCTTCACGTCAACCGCGTCCTGCGACAGCGGCATCACCTATATCGACGGCGACGAGGGCACATTGCTGCATCGCGGCTATCCGATCGAGGAACTGGCTGAACACAGCGATTTCATGGAGGTGTGCTACCTCCTGCTCTATCGCGAGCTTCCGAACCTGGAGCAGAAGACCGACTTCGAGCGGACCATCACCTATCACACCATGGTCCACGAACAGCTGATGAATTTCTATCGGGGATTCCGGCGGGACGCCCATCCGATGGCGATCATGGTCGGCGTGGTCGGGGCGCTGTCATCCTTCTATCACGACAGCACCGACATCAATGACCCTCAACAGCGGGTGATCGCCTCGCACCGGCTGATCGCCAAGATGCCCACGATCGCGGCTATGGCCTACAAGTATTCGATCGGCCAGCCATTCATCTATCCGCGCAACGATTGCAGCTATGCGGCCAATTTCCTGCGCATGATGTTCGGCGTTCCGGCCGAGGATTACATTGTCAATCCGGTCCTCGAGCACGCGATGGACAAGATCTTCATCCTGCATGCCGATCACGAGCAGAACGCATCGACCTCGACGGTGCGGCTGGCCGGCTCGTCCGGCGCCAATCCGTTTGCCTGCATCGCCGCCGGCATCGCCTCGCTGTGGGGTCCGGCCCATGGTGGCGCCAACGAGGCGGTGCTCAAGATGCTGGAGGAGATCGGCTCCAAGGACCGGGTGGCGGATTACGTCAAGAAGGCCAAGGACCGAGACGATCCGTTCCGGCTGATGGGCTTCGGTCACCGTGTCTACAAGAACTACGACCCCCGCGCCAAGGTGATGCGGCAGGCCTGTTATGACGTCCTGGCGGAACTGGGAGTCGAGAATGAGCCGCTGCTGGAACTCGCCATGGAGCTCGAGCGCATCGCCCTTGAAGACCCCTATTTCGTCGAGAAGAAACTGTATCCGAACGTCGATTTCTATTCCGGGATCATCCTGCGGGCGATGGGCTTTCCGACCAGCATGTTCACGGTGCTGTTCGCACTGGCCAGGACGGTCGGTTGGGTGGCACAGTGGAAGGAGATGATCGAGGATCCGGTGCAGAAGATCGGGCGACCGCGCCAGCTCTATGGCGGCAAGCAGATGAGGCACTATGTGCCGCCGGAGAAGCGTGCCTAGGCCCGACCAACACCGCGCAGGCCCCCGTCAAACGCGGCGGGCGACCTGGACCACGCGCCGCCGGTCGGCAAATCTGCGGCGCGTTCCTGCCCCGGCCAATGACAATCGCTTCAAGATGACCCGCGCCGGGCGGCTGGCGCTGCTGGCCTTGGTGATCGGTGTGACGCTCGCGGTGGCTCTGGTCTTCCTGCCCTAGACCAATATGACGTGAGGGCAATTCGATCTCACGTCAGATCGTTGGTCTAACTGTCTGACTTTGCGAGATATTGGCGGGGGACGAGCCTGTTCGTCCGATACCCGCACGGGACTATCCGATCTGCTGGCTTTCCGCGGCGAGAGTGTCCGGTTCCGTTACGGTCCAACCGATCGCCTTCAGAACCGCCTCGGCCGCCCGATCGCTGGGCGGCGGGCCGCCGAGACCGATCAGCTCTGCCACCTCGGCGCAGTCGCGTCGTTGCGCGACCGCCTCCGGCCCGTTGTCCAGCAGCGGCGCCAAGGCTGCCCGCAGGCGTCCGGGACGACAGTCCTGCTGGATATATTCCGGCACCGATTTGCGGCCCAGGACAACGTTGACCAGGGATACATAGGGGATCGTGATCAGCCGCCGGCCGATCCAGGCAGTCAGCGGATTGACCTTGTAGGCCACCACCATCGGCGCGCCGGCCAGGGCCAGTTCCAGGGTCACCGTGCCGGACGCCGCAAGCGCTGCGTCGCAGGCGGCGAAGGCATCGTATTTCGCCGCATCGCCCTCGACGACCGTCGTCAGAACCGGCCAGTCGGCGACCAGTTGCCGCACCCGCTCGGATACTGCCGGCGCCGCCACCGCAACGGCGCGCAGTGCCGGCCGGTCGGTCGCCAGGCGGTCGACTGTCACTCCGAACACCGGCAGCAGGCGCTCGATCTCCCCGCGGCGGCTGCCCGGCAGGACGCAAAGCATCGGCGCATCGGCAGGAATGCCATGTGCAGCGCGGAACTGGGCGCCGTCGCCGCGGTCGGCACCGGTCTCGACGATCGGATGGCCGGTGAAGGTGCAGTCCAGCCCATGCTGCGTGAAATAGGGCGGCTCGAATGGCAGCAAGGTCAGCAGGTGATCGAGCAGCCGGGCGATCTTGGCCGCACGGCCCGGACGCCACGCCCAAACCTGCGGCGCGACGAAATGGATCCGGCGAATGCCCTGTCCGGCCAATCGCTCGGCGACCCTGAGGCTGAACCCGGGCGAGTCGATGGTGACGAGGGCGTCCGGACGCATGGCACGCGCCGCGTCGGCGGTCTGCCGAATGCGGCGCAGCAAGTGCCGTGCCCGCGGCAGGATCTCGACCAGCCCCATCACCGACAGCTCGTCCATGGGGAAAAGGCTCTGCAGCCCCTCCGCCGACATGCGCTCACCGCCAATGCCCGCAAAGCGGACAGCACCATCCGTGCGCCGCTTCAGCGCCGACATCAGTCGCGCGCCGATGATGTCACCGGAAGGCTCGCCGGCGACCAGGAAGATCGTTGGTGTGCTCATGACGGTCCGTCGAGGCACACCACGAACAGTCCAAGTCGGTCGCCTGCCTCGGCTACTGCCTCCGGGTCGTGAAGCAGCGCGCCGCCGGCCTCCACGGCGATGCCGACGAGGCCGGCCGCCGCTGCATTCTCCACAGTGTCGACCCCGAGCGCGGGCAAATCCAATCGCTGGTCCTGCTGCGGCTTGCGGGCCTTGACCAGAACGCCGCCGCCGCCGTCCCGGCGCAAACTCGCGCACCGCGCCAGCATGGCGTCGGTACCCTCGGCGGCCTCGACCGCCAACACGATGCCGTGCTGGACCACTGCGCCCTGGCCGACATCCAGCGAGCCGATGGCCCTCGCCACCTCCAAGCCGCGGTCGATATCGGCGCGGTCCTGTTCGTCCGGCACCCGTTCGGTCAGCGTCCCCGGCTTCGCCAACAAATCCTCCAGAACCTGATGGGCCCCGACGACACGGAAACCCTCGTCCTCAAGCACCTCTCCAAGTCCCCGCAACAGGGCGTCGTCGCCGCCGGCGCTAAGGCCGACCCGCGCCGCGACGCGGGCGCCGCGCAGATCGGGCATCAGCTCGCGCAGGCTTGGCCGACGGAAGGGTCCGATCATGCACAGATCCTGGACCTCCTCGGCGTGCAGTCGTTCGAAGATCCGCCCCACACCGCCCAGCCGCATCCAGGCATGGGGCAGGCCGGCAACGGTGTTCTGGTCAGTCTGTCCTTCAAATGCGACGACAAAGACCTCGCGACCACCGTCCAGGGCGGCCTCGGCCACGCGGCGCGGCAACGGACCGCCGCCGGCCAGGATACCCAGTTTCGGCATCGCATTGGACATGACGCCTGCCGCCGATCCGGCTGGTCAGAGGTCGGCGCCCGGCCTGGGCCGCACGAATCCGCGTTTCCCGGACTGGCGCAGGAAAGCCAGAAGTTGCCCGATCGGGCCATCTTCGCCATGGGTCTTGGCGACCGTCGTCATCCGTTCGGCCATTTCGCCACCGCCCTTGAACAATTCACGATAGGCCTGGCGTAGCGCATGAATATCGTTGCGGCCGAACCCTCGGCGCTTCAGTCCCACCAGGTTCAGGCCGTTCAGATGGCCGCGTTCGCCGACCACCATGCCAAACGGAATGACGTCCTGCTCGACGCCGGCCATGCCGCCGATGAAGGCATGCTCGCCGATCCGCACGAACTGGTGCACCGCGCTGAGCCCGCCCAGGATGGCATGGTCGTCGATCTCGACATGTCCGCCAAGTGTGGCGTTGTTGACCAGTATCACGTTGTTGCCGATCAGGCAGTCATGCGCCACGTGAGCGCCGACCATGATCAAGCAGTTGTCGCCGACACGGGTCAGCGACCCGCCGCCCTCGGTACCCGGCGACATCGTGACGTGCTCACGTATGACGCAGTTGCGGCCGACCTCCAGGCGCGACTTCTCGCCGCGAAATTTGAGGTCCTGCGGGATATGGCCGATCGAGGCGAAAGGAAATATCCGGGTGCCTTCGCCAATCACCGTGTCGCCCTCGACAACCACATGGGAGTCGATGCACACACCGTCCTTCAGCGTTACCCTGGCCCCGACGACGCTCAGCGGGCCGACCGACACGTCGTTTCCCAGCGTTGCCGCGGGATCGACGACCGCCGTGGGATGGACCGAACCGCCCATCAGCGATCCATGATCATCGCCGAGAAGGTGGCGTCGGCGCAGACGACATCGTCGACCCGGGCCTCGCCGGTGAATTTCCAGACATTGCGCCGGTGCTGCAGCTTCTTGACGTGTATGCGCATGCTGTCACCGGGCGTTACCGGGCGGCGGAACTTGGCATTGTCGATCGACATGAAATAGACCAGCTTGCCTTCGGCTTCGGCGCCGAGCGTCTGGACTACGAGAATCCCCGAGGTCTGGGCCATCGCCTCGACGATCAGCACGCCCGGCATGATCGGACGCTGCGGAAAATGCCCCTGGAATGCGGGCTCGTTGATTGTCACGTTTTTGATACCGACGGCACTGACATCCGGGATGATATCGACCACCCGATCGACCATCAGCATCGGATAGCGATGCGGGATCAACTCCATCAGCCGTTCAATGTCAATTTCGGCGACCGTCTCGCCGGTGGGTGCTACATCCATCGCCTATCCGCCCCTCAGCCCGCTCAACTTCATCAGCTTGGCGTACCATCGCCAATATTGCCGGCTCGGCATGGCCGGTGACCCGAACACATCCTCTCCGGGCGGCACGTCGCGCATGACGCCGCTTTGCGCCCCGACACGAGCACCGTCGCCGATCGTCAGGTGCCCGGCCAATCCGGACTGGCCCGCCAGCACAACAAATTTGCCAAGCTTGGTACTGCCGGAAATGCCAGCCTGGGCAACGATCACCGAGCCTGCTCCGACTTCGACGTTGTGCCCGATCTGCACCAGATTATCAATCATGCAGCCCTTGCCGATCACCGTGTCCGGCCCGGCGCCGCGGTCTATTGTCACGTTTGCACCGATTTCGACATCGTCCTCGACAATGACCCGGCCAAGCTGGGGCACAGGAACGTGCCCGGCCGGATCGATGGCGAAGCCGAATCCGTCTTGCCCGATTCGAACGCCGGGGTAGATGCGGACCCGACTGCCGATCAGGCAGTGGCTTAGCGTCGCGCCCGGGCCGATCTCCGTATCCTCTCCCAGCACGACACCGCATCCGACGACCGCATTGGGACCGATTCGGCATCGCTCGCCGATCTCGGCACCGGCTTCGATCACCGCGCCCGCCGAGATCTCGGCGGATGGCGAGACCTTGGCCTCGGGATCAAGGATGGCGCTGGCGGCAATTCCCGGTCGCGGCGCGGGCTTGGGATAGAGCGCGCGGGCGATAAGGGCATATGACTTGTATGGGGTGTCCGTCAGCAGGACCGCCATGCCCTCCGGCGCATGCTCCGCCAGTTCGGGCTTCAGCACGCAGGCCGCGGCGGCGCTGTCGGCCAGGTCCGCCTTGTATTTCGGGTTGTCGAGAAAGGTCAGGTCCCGCCGCCCAGCCGTTTCCAGCGGTGCGACGTCGTGGATCATACGATGCGCTTCGGCGTCATCCGACAGCCGGGCGCCACCTGCCTCGGCCAGTTCGGCGAGGGGGAAAGGTCCGGAATTCTCGAAGAATCTGGGATCGGCCATTGGCTCAGGACGCCCTTGCGCGCCTATTGTTGTTCCGGAACGGAAACGTCGACATGGGGCAGAACCGAGTCCAATTCGGCCAGCGCCTCTTCGGTAAAGTCAAGGTCCTGGTCCACCATGACAACGTTGGAGCGACTCAAGACGACATTTGCATCTTCGCGCTCGGCCATGTTAGCGATGACATCCAATAGCGACGACTGGATCTGGTTCATGGCCTCATCCAGGGCCCGATCGAGCGCGGCGCGCCGATACTGGGCCTGGCGCTGCGCCTCGGTCACGCGCTGTTCGAATTCGCGGCCGCGGCGCAGGAACTCTTCGTCCGGCAGCACCGGCCGCTGCTCGGCAAGCTCGCCCTCGACCGCCCGCAATTCCTCCTCGATTCGGGCAAACTCATCCTGGTAGGCGTTGCGCAGTTCGTCGATCTGCTGGCGCACGGTGGCCGCCGCCGCTGATTCGCGCACGATACGCTGGAAATCGACGACGATGATGACCAAAGGCCTGTCCTGGGCTGCCGCGACCGGCACCAGTGTCCCGATGGCGAAACAGATCGCCAGGATCACACTCGCGCGCGACCGGCCGGCCATGGCTCAGAAACTCGTGCCGAAGCTGAACCGGAAGAACTCTTCCTTGTCGAAATCCTCCTTCATGATGGGCCAGGCAAAGTCGACCTTGATCGGCCCGAACGGCGACGACCAGGACAGCCCGACGCCCCCGGTCATTCTCAAGGACCCCTCGTCCAACACCTCCGGACCATTGTCGTCGACTTCCAGCAACGTGCCGAAATCGGTGAAAAGTCGGCCTCGAACGCCGAATTCCTCGGGCAGTCCGACAGGAAATGCCGCTTCCACCGTTCCGATTCCGAACACATTGCCACCCAAAGCGTCATCGGTAATCGCGTCGCGAGGCCCGATGCCGGATCGTTCGAAGCCGCGAAACTGGCTACCGCCGATAAAGAACCGGTCGCCGATCTCGACATCCTCTCCAAGTCCGACAATGTGCCCGCCCTCGCCGCGAAGATTGAGAACCGTGTCGCCGAACAAGGGGAAGAAGATGCTACCCGCCGCGGTGGTCCGCAGATATCGGACGTCACCGCCAAGGCCGGCCACGTCGTTGCTGAATTCCAGGAGATAGCCTTCCGAGGGTTCGAGCCGGCTGTCCAATTGATCGTAGACGACACGCTGACCGACCAGCGAAGTCAGCGTCTCGCCTTCCTGATCCCGAATGAACCGCGACGCATCAGCATCGACATTCTCGATCTTGCGGTTTTCCAGGCGATAACGAATGGTCTGGCGCAAGCGATCGCCCAACGGATAGCCGAGCCGAAGGCCGAAACCGTAAGTATCTTCGTCGAACGAGCTTTCGTCCTGATTGTCGGTCTGGGTGTTGAACAGATCGAAGCCGGCCGACAGATCCTTGTCGAGGAAATAGGGCTCGGTGAAGCTGAGAGTGAAATCCTGCGTGCGGGCACTGATCGTGGCGGACAGGCGCAGATCCTGCCCCCGGCCCAGGAGATTTCGTTCCCGCAGACTGACGCTGCCCAGGGCGCCTTCCGTGGTCGAGAAGCCGGCGCCGAGCGAGAGCTCTCCGGTCGAACGTTCGGCCACGTCGACCGTGATTACCGTCTGGTCCGCGACCGAACCTAGCCGCTGCGACACGTCCACGCGCTCGAAGAAGCCGAGGTTGCGTATTCGCGCTTCGGAGCGGCGCAGCCGGGAGGCGTTGAACGGATCGCCCTCCACCAACAGCATCTCGCGGCGAATGACCTCGTCGACCGTGCGGACATTGCCGGTGACTTCGATCCGTTCCACGAAGACCCGCGGACCTTCATTGATCTGATAGGTGATGTTGATCAGTTGCTCTTCGCGTTGCCGCGAAACTCGCGGCTCGATATCGACGAAAGCATATTGCAGGTCCCCAACCCTATTGGTCAGGTTGACGATCGACTCTTCGACGGCGTCGCTGGAATACCAGTCGCCTTCCGCAGAGGTGAGTTCGGACCTCAACTCCTCCGTATCGAGATTGGGCAGGACGGTCTCGATCTCGACCGTGCCAAACCTATAGCGCTCGCCCTCCTCCACGGTGAAAGTGATGAAGAATTCCTGTCGATCCGGGGTCAATTCGGCGATCGCCGAAATGACCCTGAAGTCCGCGTAGCCCTCCGACAGATAGAAGCGCCGCAGCAATTCGCGATCGAAGGCCAAGCGATCCGGGTCATAGGTATCATCTGATGTCAGGAAATCGTACCAGCGAGACTGCTCGGTCTGAATCTCGTCGCGCAGGTCGGAATCGCTGAATTCACGATTTCCGATGAAGCTGATCCGCCGGACGGTGGTCAACGCCCCCTCGTCGATTTCAAATACAAGATCGACGCGGTTCTGCTCCAACTGGATCACCTTCGGCTCGACGGTCGCGGCAAACCGGCCGCTTCGACGATAGATCTCCAGAATGCGCTGCACATCGGATTGCACGCGGGTCCGGGTGTACACCACCCGAGGCCGAAGCTGCACTTCGGAGGTGAGGATTTCGTCCTCGATCCGCAGATTGCCCTCGAACGCGATGCGATTGATGATCGGATTCTCGACCACCGTCACCACCAACGCCGTCCCCTGGCGGCGCAAGACGACATCGGCGAACAGCCCTGTCGCGAACAGGCTCTTCAGGGAGTCGTCCAGCGAGCCGGGGGCAAATGTGTCACCGGTCCGAACCGTCAGATAGGACACGACCGTCGTCGGGTCGATCCTCTGAGCCCCCTCGACGAGGATCTCGCGAATTGTATTATCGGAAGAGCTAACCTGAGCGACGGCCTGGCCGGCCACCAATGAAATCAGGAATAGCGAAAGCACTCCAGCCCGGAACCATGCCCCCCGCAACAGAAAACGCCACAAGTGATCCCCCAGACGTTCCCGCCCATGTTTATCAGATCAGTTCTCTCAGAAAAGCGATGACCTTCAATTGAATCAGGTCGTTGAAGGTCACAAAGATCATCAGGGTTAATACCAAAGCGAGTCCGATCCGGAAACCATATTCTTGGGCGCGTTCGCCGAGCGGCCGGCCCCTGACCGCCTCGATGGCATAGAACAACAGGTGCCCGCCATCGAGTATCGGGATCGGAAACAGATTGATCAGGCCGAGGCTGATCGACAGCAGCGCCATGTAATACCACAGCAGCGTCAGCTGACCGGTCTTGGCGACGTCGCCAGCCGTCTTTGCGATACGCACGGGACCGCCAAGATCCTCTGTGCCGCGATTGCCGACGATCATCTGACCGACGATCCGCAGTGTCTCTTTGACGAAGGCGTAGGTCTCCGTCACTGCCATGGGCGCCGCTTCGGTCATGCTCACCGGGCCGGTATGCATGGCCACGCCGATGCGCGGCACATCGACGGTGCCGCCATCGGCGGTTTCGACCGCCACCATTTCCGGGATGATGGTGACCGATTCCGTGCCTCCGGAATGGCGGATGACCAGGACCACAGGGTCTCCGCCCGCGGCACGGATGGCATTGCCGAGATCGCGGAAACGAAAGACCGTCTGGCCATCGACCGACAGGACCCGGTCCCCAGCCTGTAATCCGGCCTCCGCGGCCGGGCTTCCCGGCACCACCTCGCCGACGACTGCCGGCGGAATCGGGTTGCCGAAGCTCCAGAACAGGAAGAAGAACACCACGATCGCGAACAGGAAATTGGCGGCCGGGCCGGCAGCGACGATCTCCGCGCGTTGCAGAAGTTTCTTATGGTGGAAGGAAACCGCCTTCTCCTCCTCGGTCATCTCCACCAGATCTTCACCAGGCTGAGAGGCGGCGTTGGCGTCACCGAACATTTTCACATAGCCGCCGAGCGGAATGGCACTGAACTTCCATCGGGTGCCCGACTTGTCCGTGCGACCGAAGATTTCCTTACCGAACCCGATGGAGAAGACCTCGATGCGCACGCCGTTGCGCCGCGCCGACAGGTAGTGGCCGAGTTCATGCACGAAGACCAGGATCGTCAGCACCACCAGAAAGGCGGCGATGGAAATCAGGAATCCAATGAGATTTGCCATGTAGGGTCCGGTCAGCGGCGGGGATGCGGCTGTTCTAGCAGCAAGGGTTTAAAGAAGATTGATGGCATGTTGCCGTGCCTGAGCGTCGATGTCGGTCACGTCGGCGAGGGTTTCAATGGGACGGTTGGTGATCGCGGCAAGCGTTGCCTCGACGACCCGGATGATGTCCAGGAACCCGATCTTCCGCTCCAGGAAGGCGCCGACCGCGACCTCATTGGCGGCGTTCAACACCGCCGGCGCGCCGCCGCCCGCCACCAGCGCCTCGCGGGCCAGCCTCAGGGCCGGAAAGCGGACAGGGTCGGGCGGTTCGAAATCCAGTTGGGCAACTTCGCCCAGGTCCAGCCGTCGGCAGGGTGTTTCCATGCGGTCCGGCCATGCAAGAGTATAGGCGATCGGCGTGCGCATGTCCGGCATGCCCAGCTGGGCCAGCACGGACCCATCTACATAGGCCACCAGGCTGTGGATCACCGATTGCGGATGCACCAGCACGTCGATCTGATCGGACGGCAGCCCGAACAGGTACGATGCCTCGATGATCTCCAGCCCCTTGTTCATCATCGTGGCGCTGTCGACCGAGATCTTGGCGCCCATATTCCAGGTCGGATGCGCCACCGCCTGCTCCGGCGTCACCTCTGCCATGCTTGCCAATTCGGCCTGGCGGAACGGTCCGCCGGAGGCCGTCAGGATCAGCTTCTCAACCGATCCCTTGGCCTTGGAATCCAGCACCTGATAGATCGCATTGTGTTCCGAATCGACCGGCAGCAGCGTGGCGCCGCACCGCCGCACCCGGTCCATCATCAACGGGCCGGCCGACACCAGGCATTCCTTGTTGGCGAAGGCCACCATGGCGCCGCGCTCGGCGGCGGCCAATGTCGGTTCCAGCCCGCAGGCGCCGACAATCGCCGCCATGACCCATTCCGCCGGCCGCGCAGCCGCCTCGACCAGGGCATCGGCGCCGGCCGCCGCTTCGATTCCGGTTCCGGCCAGGGCGTCCTTCAAGGTCCAGTAGCAATCCGGGTCGGCGACCACCGCCAGCCGTGGCTTCAACCGGCGCGCCTGATCGGCGAGCAGTTCGACGTTGCGATTGGCGGTCAGGGCCTCGATCTCGAACCGATCCGGGTTGCGTTCAATCAAGTCGATGGTGTTCGATCCGACCGAGCCGGTCGACCCAAGGATCGTGACACGCCGACGCGGCGCCAGTTCCATCGCCGCGGTCATGACCAGACACTCCCATTGAGGACGAAGTACACTATCGCCATTGCCGGCGCGGCGGCCAGCAATCCGTCAATGCGGTCGAGAATTCCTCCATGTCCCGGGATCAGGGCGCCGCTGTCCTTGGCGTTGAACCGGCGTTTCAGGGCGGATTCCATCAGGTCGCCGAGTTGGGCAACGACCGCCAGCAGCCCGCCCAGCCCGACCGCCAGGGCCACAGCCGGCATCGGATAGCCGAGGAAATACGCCGTGACGGCTCCGGTCGCCGCCGCCGCCGCGGCCGCCCCGCCCAGTCCGGCCCAGGTCTTCTTGGGGCTAATCCGTGGCGCCAGCTTGGGACCGCCGATCGCGCGTCCGGCGAAATAGCCGCCGATATCGGTCGCCCAGACCACGAGGAACAGCCACATCACCAACCCCCAGCCATGCTCCGGTTGCTCCCGCAGCCAGATCATCAGCACCAACGGTGCACCGACATAGGGAATACCGAGCCCGACCAGGAGGAAATGGCGGTGCCCGGCGGCCATGGCGAGCGCGAGCACCGCCGTCGTCCACAGGCCGAGCAGGACCAGCGCCTCCGCCAGACCGACCAGGTATACGACCGCCACGACCGCCGCCAGGCAGAGCTGGCCGGCAATCTGCAGGCGATCGCGGCCCTTGATCCCGACCAGGGAAAACCATTCATGCAGGCCAATGAACCCGGCCACTGCGAGCATGGCGGCAAAGATCCAGCCGCCATAATAGATCGCAGCCAGCACCGCCGGCGCCAGCACCATTGCAGCCAGCACCCTGGTCGCCAGGTTGCCGATGCTAGCCACCGACCGACACCCCGTAGCGCCGTTCGCGTCGTTGATACTCGCCGATCGCCATTTCCAGATGGGTGCGCGTGAAATCGGGCCACAGGGTGTCGACAAAGACCAATTCGGCATACGCCGCCTGCCACAGCAGGAAATTGCTGATGCGTTTCTCGCCGCTGGTGCGGATCACCAGATCCGGATCCGGCATGCCGTCGGTGGACAGCCGCCGCTCCAGGGCATCCTCGTCAAGCTGATCCAACGCAAGGTCGCCGCGACACACCTCTTCGGCAAGCCGCCGCGCCGCGGCCGCGATCTCCTGCCGGGCGCCGTAGCTCAAGGCGACGGTCAATTGCAGGGTGTCGTTCTCCCGGGTCACGTGCTCGGCATTCGCGATCAGGTCGATGATATCGGGCTGCAGCCGCTCGCGCTCACCGATCACCCGCAGGCGCACGCCGTTGCGGTGAAGCTCGGCGACCTCGCTGCGGAGGTATTTGCGCAGCAGCCCCATAAGTTCGAAGACCTCGTCTTCCGGCCGCCCCCAATTCTCGGTGGAGAAGCCGAACAGCGTCAGATGTCCGATCCCCAGATCCACCGCCGCCTCGACCACCCGGCGCACAGCCTCGACGCCGCGGTGGTGGCCGATCGTCCTCGGCAGGCCGCGGGCGCGGGCCCAGCGGCCGTTGCCGTCCATGATGATGGCGACGTGAGCCGGCGGCATGGCCGCAGCGTCGGAAAGGGGTCCATGCATGTGCGGCGACTAGGATCGTCCGTTGGAAAGCAGCAAGGTCATCGACAAGGGATTACCCGCCATGGTCGTCGTCATGCCGGCCGCACCGTGGCGATTTTCGGGCACGGCAGCACTTCTGCCCGACTCTGCCAGTTTCGCCGCCCCATGGTCTCGATCTTCATGTCCGTTCCTGAGTTCCCGTTAGACCTGCATGATTTCGTGTTCCTTGTGGGCAAGCGCCTCGTCGATCTTGCCGATGTGCTCGTCGGTCATGGTCTGGATCTCTGCCGATCGAGACTTATGCTCGTCTTGCGAGATTTCGCCGTCCCGTTCCATGCGTTTCAGCGTGTCCATGCCGTCGCGGCGGACATTACGCACCGCGACTCGCGCCTGTTCCGCATACTTCCCCGCGGATTTGGCCATTTCGCGGCGACGTTCCTCATTTGGCTCGGGCACCGGCACCCGAATCAACTGGCCGTCCGGCTGCGGGTTCAGGCCGAGGTCGGCTTCGCGAATCGCCTTCTCAACCGCCTTGGCCAGGCTGGCGTCCCAGACCTGAACCGTGAGCATCCGGGGGTCCGGCACACTGACTGTTCCGACCTGGTCCATCTGCATCTTGGAGCCGTAGGCGTCGACCATGACCCGCTCCAGCATTGCCGGCTGCGCGCGGCCAGTCCTCAGACCGGCGAATTCCTCTGCAAGCACGCTGACGGCGCCATCCATGCGCTTGTTCAGTGACTTCATATCCGAAGCGGCCATGGTTCATTCCTCCTCGGTGATGATTGTTGATTGGCCCTGCCCGCAGATCACCTCTGCAAAGCCACCCGGTTCGTGAATCGAGAAGACCAGGATCGGGATACCGTTCTCCCGCGCCAGCGAGATTGCGGAATGATCCATCACCTTTAGGTCGTTGGACAAGACCTCCATATAGGTCAGCCGCTCGATGCGCTTGGCGTCGGGCACCTTGACCGGATCCGCATCGTAGACGCCATCGACCTTGGTGCCCTTCAGCAAAGCGTCGCAATCCATCTCCGAGGCGCGCAACGCGGCGGTGGTGTCGGTGGTGAAGAACGGATTGCCGGAGCCGGCGGCGAAGATCACCACCCGCCCCTTTTCCATGTGCCGGACCGCGCGGCGGCGGATATAGGGCTCGCAAACCGTATCCATCGGGATCGCCGACAGCACCCGGGTATGCAGGCCCGCCCGCTCGCAGGAGCTCTGCAGCGCCAGCGCGTTCATCACCGTGGCCAGCATGCCCATATAGTCGGCGGTAGTGCGTTCCATGCCGTTGGCCGCGCCGGCCATGCCACGGAAGATGTTGCCGCCGCCGACCACCAGACAGACCTGGGCGCCGGCCTCGATGACCTGGGCGACTTCCTTGGCGATGCGGTCGACGGTATCGGGATCGATGCCGTATTGCCGGTCCCCCATCAACGCTTCGCCGGAAATCTTCAGGAGCACACGGCGATAAAGCGGCGCGGATGGCATGCGGACCTCCCGATCTTTCAGGCGCCGGCGTCCGACGCAATAACGGCCGTCAGCTTGCGAGCGTGGCGGCGACCTCGGCGGCGAAGTCGGATTCTTCCTTCTCGATTCCCTCGCCAAGGACATAGCACACGAATCCGGCAACCGTGACCGGTGCGCCGGCATCCTTCGCGGCCGCCGCCAGCACGTCCTTCACCTTGCTCTCGCCGTCGATGACCCAGGTCTGCTCCAGCAGCACCACTTCCTCGTAGTACTTGCGGATGCGACCTTCGACCATCTTCTGAACGATTTCCTCCGGCTTGCCGCTGGCCCGCGCCTGCTCGGACAGCACCGACCGTTCGCGCTCGATCAGGGTGGGATCGAGATCGTCCGTTGAAACCGATTCGGGCCGGCTGGCGGCAATATGCATGGCAAGTTGCTTGCCCAGTGCCGCGAGCTTGCCTGCGTCAGCCGTGGACTCGAGCCCAACCAGGACACCGATGCGACCGAGATCCGGCGCCACCGCGCCATGGACATAACGTGCCACGACGCCGCTCGACACCGTTAGCCCGACAACCCGGCGCAGGCTGATATTCTCGCCGATGGTGGCGATCATCTGGGTCAGTTCGTCGGCCACCGTGCGGCCTGTACCGGGATAATCCTGGCCCTTGAGCGCCTCGATATCGCCACCGGTGCCCAGCGACTGATTGGCCAGCGTGGCGACGAAGCCCTGGAAGGTCTCGTTGCGGCCGACGAAGTCGGTCTCGGAATTGACTTCGATGACCGCGCCGGAACCGCCCTCCACGGAGACCCCGATCAGGCCCTGGGACGCCACCCGGCCGGCCTTCTTGGCGGCGGCGGACAGGCCCTTCTTGCGCAGCCAGTCGACCGCGGCCTCGACGTCGCCATCGGTCTCCTTCAGCGCATTCTTGCAGTCCATCATGCCTGCGCCGCTCTTGTCGCGAAGCTGTTTGACCAGCGCAGCGGTGACTTGCGCCATTTCGTCCTCTTCTGTGTCCGGAGCGCCGCGATCGGGCGCGATCCTGTCTCTGCAAGTGGGGCGGCGATGTTCGCCGCCCGCGAATGATCGGCCGGCCCTAGGCCTGGGCGACGGCTTCCTTGACCGGCTCGTCGGTCGCTTTGGCCGTGGCGGCGTCGTCGGCAACGACAACCTCTTCGGCCGGAGCGGCCTCATCAGCCGGCGCCTCGTCCTTGGCTTCAGCCGGGGCCTCTTCCTTGGATTCGGCCGGGGCCTCTTCCTTGGATTCGGCCGGGGCCTTGTCCTTGGCTTCGGCTGGGGCCTCTTCCTTGACTTCTGCGGGGGCGTCGGACGGCTCCGCCGGAGCGGCCTCGTCCGATGCTTCTGCGGGCGCCTCGGCCTCGGCTTCAGCAGCCAGCGCCGGCTCGACCGGTGCCTCGCTCTCGCCGATATCGGTGCCCGAAGCCATCATCTCGGCCTCGATGCCGGATAGGACGGATGCCGAGACCAACTCGCAATACAGGTCGATGGCGCGTAGCGCGTCGTCGTTGCCGGGGATCGGATAGGTGATGCCCGCCGGGTCGGAGTTGCTGTCGATCACCGCGATTACCGGAATGCCCAGCTTGGTCGCCTCCTGCACCGCGATCGATTCCTTGTTGGTATCGATGATGAACAGGATGTCGGGCAGGCCGCCCATGTCGCGGATGCCGCCCAGGGCGCGGTCCAATTTGTCGCGCTCGCGGGTGATGCCCAGCAGTTCCTTCTTGGTCAGCCCGGCGCCGCCCTCGCCGAGCTGCTCGTCCATGTCCTTCAGCCGCCTGATCGACTGCGAGATTGTCTTCCAGTTGGTCAGCATGCCGCCGAGCCAGCGGTGGTTGACGTAGTACTGGCCGCAGCGCGATGCCGCGGCGGCCACCTTCTCCTGGGCCTGGCGCTTGGTGCCGACGAACAGCACCCGGCCACCGCCGGCGACGACCTCGCGGGCCGCCTCCAGTGCGCGGTGCAGCAACGGCACCGTCTGCTGGAGATCGATGATATGGACACCGTTGCGGATGCCGAAGATGTATTGATCCATCTTCGGATTCCAACGGCGCGTGTGGTGGCCGAAATGAACGCCGCTCTCAAGGAGCTGGCGCAGCGTAAAGGTCGGAGACGCCATGTCTTGTCTTTCCTTCTCCGGTTGTTCCGCCGCGGGCAAGAGGTCCGAATGCCAGGCCGGTTTCCCGGACCCGACACACGAACACCGGATGGACCTGTCCTGCGTCGACAGGCCGCGATGCCCACGTGTGTGATGAAACGCGGCGGCTAAATAGCCCGGACCGGTGAGGAATGCAAGCGTTGCTCTACTTTATGTGCGATCGGGCCGGCTCGGGGTGTCCGTCAGGGGCAAGCAGCACTTCGACCAGGCAGGCACCGACGATCAGGGCGGCGCCGGTCCACGCCAGCGTCGACATGCGCTCATCGGGCAGGAAGATGCTGGCGGTGGCGACGGCCATCAGCACCTCGGACATCATCAGCAGACCGACCCGGCCCGGGAACAGGAACTTCTGTGCCCAGAACAGCACGAAGACGGCGGGCAGGAAGATCGCGACCGAGATCGAGACGGTGGTCGGCATCACCTGCACGAGGATGCTCCGGGCCGGGATTGCGACATCGCCTGCGACAGCCCCGAGGATAATGGCGCCCAAGGCAGCACATGCGAATTGGACCATTGTCATGCCGGAAACCGGTACGGTATCGAAGCGTTTGATCATGGCGGCGCCAAAGGCCCAGAACACGCCGGACAGCAACGCATAGAAGTCGCCGATGTTCAGCGGCATGGACTCGCTGCCGGAGACCAGCAGCCATACCCCGCCGAGGCCGCCGACAATGCCCGCCCAGCGTTGCCATGAGGCTTTCTCACCCAGCCAGACCATGCCGATCAGCGTCGACCAGACCGGCGTGAGATAGAACAGTAGGGTCGCCCGAACCACCGAGGAATAGACCAGCCCCAGGCCGTACAACGCCATGCCGAGCCCTGTCAGCACTCCGATCGCCAGGACTTGCCGGACATGTCCGCGATGGTCTTCCCGGTTCCAGAGCACGGCGACCGCCAGCACCATCGCCGCCGGCAGGTTCATCAGCGCGATCGCCCATCCGCCGCCGACACCCCGATCCTCCAGATATCTGAGCGGAATCCAGTACAGCCCCCACAGCGAAGCTGAGAGGAACACCGTCAGGGAGGCAAACCCTGTGCTTGGGGGATTAAGGCGCATATGCCCTGCTTAGCACGACTTGGCCCGCCTTCGCGGTAATCCTGAACCTGCCTACGCCGCCCTCATCGTAATCGGCCGCCGGCTTGACATTCAACTCCGATGTTCCTTTTATGTTCTCATGCCGAAGATCATCGATACGGAGCGTCACCTCACCAGGGCCGCCCAAGGAACTGCCTAGATGGCGGCCATGGCAGAGACGGCGACCATCCTGCACGCGGATTTGGACGCCTTTTATGCGTCAGTCGAGCAGCTGTTCGACCCATCCCTGCGAGGCAAGCCGATCGCTGTTGGCGGCGGGGTCGTGCTCGCCGCCTCGTACGAGGCCAAGGCGTTCGGGGTGGGTAGCGGCATGTCGGGGCGCAAGGCCCGCGAGCTCTGCCCGGACCTTTGCTTCGTCGACGGGCATTTCAGCGAGTACCAGAGGCTGGGAGATGCTGCGATCGCCGTGCTCGGCGACTTCACGCCGCTGGTGGAGCGCATCTCGATCGACGAGGCCTTTGCCGATGTCGCCGGGGCGGAGCATCTGTTCGGCCCACCGAAGGAGATGGCCCGGACGATCCGCCGGCGCGTACGCGACGAGGTCGGGTTGCCGATCTCACTGGGCGTGGCGCGCACCAAACATCTGGCCAAGATCGCCTCGCAGGTCGCCAAGCCGGACGGCCTGGTCGTCGTCCCTCCCGGGACCGAAGGCGAATTCCTGCACGACCTGCCCGTAGGATTGATGTGGGGCGTGGGCCCGGCAGTCGGTATGCGGCTCGCCGATATGGGCGTGCACACCATCGGCCAGCTGGCGCAGACCCCCGGGTGGTCACTGGAACGGATCCTCGGGCGAGCGGTCGGCGGCAAGCTGGCGGCGCTGGCGCACAACCGCGATCCGCGGGAGGTGGTGACCCATCGCCGCGCGCGCTCGGTCGGGGCGCAGTCGGCGCTCGGCCGGAAGCCTGCGACCAAAGCCGTCATCCGGCCTGCCCTGCTCCATCTCGCCGACCGGGTCGCCACGCGACTTCGAGCCAAGTCCCGGGCCGGCCGCACAGTGACGGTTCGAGTCCGCTTCGCCGATCTCCGCGCGGTGACGCGCTCCATGACACTGCCGGCGGCCATCTCGGCGACCCTGATCCTGGCCGAGATCGCCGAGGATTTGGTGCGCACCGCCCTGGCGGACCACCCGGCTGAACGGACCATCTCGCTGCTGGCGATCTCGGTCTCGCAACTGGAAGTCGACACCGAGCTGCAGTTGGAACTCCCCTACAGGCGGGGCGCGGACAAGCGCCGCCCCGGCACGGCCAAGGGCGCCGCCCGCTGGATGGCCGACCGCGCCATCGATAAGGTCCGCAACCGTTTCGGCCGCGAGTCGATCGGATACGGTTCAGTTGTCCTCAGCGACCGCCGCGCAGTCCCCGATGCCTTCCGCGAATTGGCCGAGAAGGAGCTGTGATTGTCATTGCGAAGGGCAAAACGGCGTAGCAATGACGAAACGGGATGGTAGACCGGCGACGAGATCACAGGATCTTTGAATCCCGCTCGACTGAGGGCCCAGAGGGGCGGCCAAAGAACGCTGGTCCAAACGGTCTAGACTTCCTGCACGTCCACGATCCCAGGGATCGCCCTGAGCGCCGCGCGGCCCTTGGCGGTGACGGCATAGCCCTTGGGCAGGACGATCTCGACCTCCCTGCCCTCGCCGATCGGGATCATGATGTTGACGCGGCCGCGGCCGTCGCCTTCGCGGCCCAGGGTGGTGGCCAGGGGAGCTGCGGCCTTGGCCTGGTCGAGGAACACCTTGAGGCCGACGCCGGCGCGGGCGACCGCCTCGTCCAGGGGCTCAATGCGCTGGCAGGTCAGGCGGGGATTGTCGCCATTGGGCTGGGCCTCAAGTGACAGCAGCAGCGGCGTGCCGCCGTCCAGCAGATGGCGTGACGAGGCCAGGACCTCGGAGAACAGGGTCACCTCGAAGACGCCCGCCGAGTCCGACAGCATGACGAACGCCATGCGGCCGCCCGAGCGGGTGGACATCTCGCGCTTGGACATGACGACGCCGGCCATCTTGAAGGCGGTCCCACCGCCGCGCAGCCGGTGGCCGATGTCGTTGGACGGCACGGCGCCGACCCGGATGGTGTTGAAGCTGTCGAGCGGGTGGGCGGAGAGGTAGAAGCCGATCGCCTCGAACTCCTGCTTCAGCCGCTCCATCATGTCCCAATCGGCGACCGCCGGCAGTGGCGGCGTATCGAGGCCGGCCGCGCCCTCGCCGCCGAACAGATTGGACTGGCCGGCGCTGCGCTCCTCGGCCTGGGCGCTGCCGTGGCGCACCAGAAGATCCACCCCGGCATGCAGACGGGCGCGATTGTGGTCCAGCCGGTCGAAGGCGCCGGCGCGGATCAGGTTCTCCCATTGCCGCTTGTTCATGACCTTGGGGTCGACCCGGCGCGAGACGTCGAAGACATCCTGGAACGGGCCGTTGGCCTGGCGCTCGGCAACCAGCGCCCGCATCGCCTCGGCCCCGACCCCCTTGATGGCGCCCAGCGCATAGCGGATGGCATGCGTGCCGTCCGCCTGCCGCTCGACCGCGAATACCGCCTCGGAGCGGTTGACGTCCGGTGGCAGCAGCTTGACGCCGATACGGTCGAGTTCCTGACGGAAGGCGTTCAGCTTGTCGGTATTGCCGAGATCCAGGGTCATCGAGGCGGCCAGGAACGCGACCGGATAGTTGGCCTTGAAATAGGCGGTCTGGTAGGCGACCAGGGCATAGGCCGCCGCGTGGCTCTTGTTGAAGCCGTAGCCGGCGAACTTGTTGACCTGGTCGAAGATCATCGAGGCCTGGGGTTTCTTCACCCCCCGGGCGGTGGCGCCGTCGACGAAGGACTTCTTCTGAGCGTCCATCTCCGACTGGATCTTCTTGCCCATGGCCCGGCGCAGCAGGTCGGCGCCGCCGAGCGAGTATCCGGCCAGCACCTGGGCCACCTGCATGACCTGCTCCTGGTAGATCATGATGCCGAAGGTCTCTTCCAGGATCGGCTGCAGGCTGGGGTGCAGATAGTCGGGCTTCTCCTCGCCCAGCTTGACCTTGATGTATTTCGGGATGTTGTCCATCGGGCCGGGACGGTACAGCGCCACCAGGGCGATGATGTCCTCGAACCGGTTCGGCTTCATGCGCTTCAGCACGTCGCGCATGCCGGCACCTTCCAACTGGAACACGCCGACCGTGTCGCCGCGGCCCATCATCTCGAAGCTGGCCGCGTCGTCGAGCGGGATCGTCTCCAGCGCCACCTGCTCACCGAGCGAAGACGTGATCAGCTCCAGGGTGCGGGTCAGCACGGTCAGGGTCTTCAGGCCCAGGAAGTCGAACTTCACCAGCCCGGCCTGCTCGACATATTTCATGTTGAACTGGGTGACCGGCATCTCGGAGCGCGGGTCGCGATACAGCGGCACCAGACGCTGCAGTGGCCGGTCCGCCGATCACCACACCGGCGGCATGGGTCGAGGCGTGGCGGTACAGCCCCTCCAGCTTGAGCGCCATGTCGATCAGATGCGCGACGGTCTCGTCGGACTGGCGCATCTCCTGCAATTGCGGCTCGCCATCGATGGCCTGCTGCAGGGTGACCGGGTTGGCCGGGTTGTTCGGCACCAGCTTGCAGATACGGTCGACCTGGCCGTAGGGCATCTGCAGCACCCGGCCGACATCGCGCAGCACCGCGCGGGCCTGCAGCTTTCCGAAGGTGATGATCTGGGCGACCCGATCGTGGCCGTATTTCCGGGCCACATGCTGGATCACCTCGTCGCGCCGGTCCTGGCAGAAATCGATGTCGAAATCCGGCATCGACACACGCTCGGGGTTGAGGAAGCGCTCGAACAGCAGGCCGAAGCGCAGCGGGTCGAGATCGGTGATGGTCAGCGACCAGGCGACCACCGATCCGGCGCCGGAACCGCGGCCAGGCCCGACCGGGATGCCCTGCTCCTTGGCCCATTGGATGAACTCGGCGACGATCAGGAAATAGCCGGGAAATCCCATCGATCCGATGACGCCGAGCTCATAATCCAGCCGTTCCCGATAGGGCAGCGCCGCGGCATCTCTGGTGGCGGCATCCATGTCCTCGCCATAGACCTGCGCCTCCAGCCGCCGGGCCAGGCCGGCTTCGGCCTGGGCACGAAGCTCGTCGGCTTCGCTGCGTCCCTCGGCGGTCGGGTAGGCAGGCAGGATCGGCGCCCGGGAGGGCGCCATGACATGACAGCGCCGCGCGATCACCAGGGTGTTCTCGATCGCCTCGGGCAGATCGGCGAACAGCGCCTTCATCTCCTCCGCGGACTTGAAGCGATGGTTGGGCGTCAGCCTGCGGCGGTCCTGCTCGGCGACATAGGAGCCCGAGGCGATACACAGCAGCGCATCATGGGCGGCATACATGTCCTCATCGGCGAAGAAGGCGTCGTTGGTGGCGACCAGCGGCAGATCGTGACGGTCGGCCAGATCGATCAGCGCCGGCTCGATACGGTCCTCGACCTCCAGACCGTGACGCATCAGCTCGACGTAGAGCCGTCCCGGGAACAGGGCCATCAGGGCCTTGAGACGGTCCTCCGCGGCCGATCTCTGCCCCTCCGCCAGCAGCCGTCCGACCGGACCACCGGGGCCGCCGGTCAGCGCGATCAAACCGTCGCTGCGGCCCTGCAGATTCTCCAGGGCGATCTGCGGCGCATCGGCAGAACCGCTGTCCAGATAGGCGCGGCTCAGCAGGCTCATCAGGTTCTCGTAGCCGGTCTCGTCCTGGGCCAGGAGGACAAGATGGTCCGGCCCGGCGGGGGCGCCGTTGCGGCCGGCCCCGGCGCCGGTCGCGGTGTCGGCCCGGGAGATCGGCAGCAGGGTGCCGACGATCGGCTGGACCCCGCCTTCCGCCGCCGCCAGGCAGAATTCGAGCGCGCCGAACATGTTGCCGGTATCGGTGACGGCTACCGCCGGCATCCGCCGCTCGCGGCACAGAGCCACCAGCGCCTTGGTCTTGATCGCGCCCTCCGACAGGGAGTAGGCGGAATGGACCCTCAGATGGACGAATTCGGCGTGCGCCATGATGCTCTCCGCGACTCGGACGCAATGATGTCAGCGCCGCGCCGGAGAGTCAGCACCGACCAACGGTCAATGCCTGTGGAAAGCGGGGATGGACCGTCAGGCCGCTCTTGGCGACCGATGGTCGACCAACACGCCGTCGCGCAGCTCGAGCGTCCGGTCCATGCGGTCGGCGAGGTCCTGGTTGTGGGTCGCGACCAGGGCGCCGATGCCGGTGTCGTGGACCAACTTGACCAGCATATCGAATATCTCATCGGCGGTGGCGTGGTCGAGGTTTCCGGTCGGCTCGTCGGCCAGCAGCAGGGTCGGCGCGTTGGCCAGCGCCCGGGCAATGGCAACGCGTTGCTGCTCGCCGCCGGAAAGCTGCGAAGGGCGATGGCTGAGCCGCCCGGTCAGGCCCACCTGGGCCAGCAATTCCTCGGCTCGCACCCGCGCAGCCTTGCGGGGCCGGCCGGCGATCATCTGCGGCAGCAGGACGTTCTCGACCGCCGAGAAATCCGGCAGCAGATGGTGGAACTGGTAGACGAAGCCGATCGACGAGCGGCGCAAGGCAGTACGGTCGCCATCGTTCAACTCGTTGCAGCGGCGGCCCTCGATGGTCACCGTCCCGGCGTTCGGTCGTTCGAGCAGCCCGGCGGTATGCAGCAACGTCGACTTTCCGGAGCCGCTGGGACCGACCAGCGCCACCATCTCGCCGGCCGCAACCGTCAGGTCGACACCGCGCAGCACGTCCAGGTGAACGCCGCCCTGGTCGAAGCCGCGCTGCACGCCCTGCAGCACGATCCTGGGGGTGCCGCCGCCCATGTCCGCCCTATTCACTGCGCAGCGCCTTGACCGGGTCGAGCCGGGCCGCGCTCCAGGCCGGATACAGCGTCGCGCCGAAGGACAGCACAAGGGACATGATCACCACGGCGGTCACTTCCGGCCATTCCATCTTGGCCGGCATCTGGGTCAGGAAGCGGACCTCCGCATTCCAGATATCCGTGCCCGTGGCCAAGGACAGCCATTCCTGCAAGCTGTCGATGTTGATGATGAAGACGACGCCGAACAGGAAGCCCAGCAGGGTGCCGAGGACACCGATGGTGGCACCGGTGATCATGAAGATGCGCATGATCGATCGGCGATTGGCCCCCATGGTGCGCAGGATGGCGATATCCGGCCGCTTGCTGCGCACCAGGATCACCAGGCCGGAGATGATATTGAAGGCGGCGACGAAGATGATCAGCGTCAGGATCAGGAACATCACGTTGCGCTCGACCTGCAGCGCTGTGAAGAAGCTGGCGTTGGACTGCTGCCAGTCCCAGATTCGCGCATTGCCGGCAACAATTGGCTCCAGTGACAGACGCGCCCTGGCCAGATCGTCCGGGTCTTCCAGATAGACCTCCAGGCCGGAGACCTGCTCCGGCATGCGGAAGAAGATCTGCGCCGCGTCGATCGGCATATAGACGAAGCTGCTGTCGTATTCGTGCATGCCGGCTTCGAAGATCGCGGCGATCTCGTAGGCCCGCATCCTGGGTGCGGTGCCGAACGCGGTGGCATTTCCGACCGGCGAGATCAGGGTCAGCGAGTCGCCGAGGCGAAGGTTCAGCCTGAGCGCCATGCGATTGCCGATGGCGATCACGTCGGTCCCGCCGAAATCGCCGGGATTTGCGATATCCAGATTCTCGCTGATCGCCGGTCGGACCAGGAAGTCTTCGGGGATCACCCCGCGCACCGCCGCGCCGATGGCCCTGCCCTCATGGCTGATCAGGGCCTGTCCCTCGATGATCGGCGAAACGGTTACCACCCCGTCGGCCTCGCGCAGATCGTCCAGAAGCGCGTCATAATCCGTGAGCGGCTGGCCATATCCGTAGACGCCCAGATGGCCGTTCAATCCCAGCACCCGGTTGATGAGCTCCTCGCGGAATCCGTTCATCACCGCCATGGTGATGATCAGGATCGCCACGCCCAGCATGATGCCGACCAGCGACAGGATCGAGATGATCAGCAGGAATCCCTCGCCGCGCTGAGGCAGAAGGTAGCGGAAGGCAACGAACCTCTCGAAACCGCTGATCATGGGGCCGCCGATCCGGGCAATTGCAGGGGCGAATGGTCTCGCCAGAATGGCGAAGTTTATGGCGATTCCGGGACGGGGCTAGCCGGCGATCTTCGCCAGCGCGGCCTCCGCCGGAAGCTCATCGCGCTCGCCGGTCGCCCGCCGCTTCAACTCCACGGTCCCGGCCTTCACTCCGCGCGGCCCGACGACCAGTTGCCAGGGCAGGCCGATCAGGTCCATATCGGCGAATTTCGCGCCGGCCCGCTCGGCACGGTCGTCGTATAGGACGTCCAACCCCGCCCCGCGCAGTTTGCCGTAGAGGTCTTCGCAGGCGGCGTCGCAGGCATCGTCGCCGGCCTTCAAATTGATCAGCCCGACCGCGAACGGCGCCACCGGGTCTGGCCAGATGATGCCGGCCTCGTCATGGCTCGCCTCGATGATCGCGCCGACCAGCCGCGACACGCCGATGCCGTACGACCCCATGTGAACCGGCACCTGGGTGTCGTCCGGCGTCGTCACAAAGGCATCCAGCTTCTCGGAATAATTGGTGCCGAAATAGAAAACCTGGCCGACCTCGATGCCGCGCTTCTCCAGCCGCTTGTCGGCCGGCACCTCGGACTCGAAGGCGGCCGCATCGTGCTTGTCGTCGGTGCGAGCGTAAAGTTTGGTCCACTTGTCGACGATCGGCGCCAGATCCGACTCGTAGTCGACATCGGTCGACAGCACGTCGAAATCGAGCACGTCGGAATGGCAGAACACGCCGGATTCTCCGGTCTCCGCCAGGATGATGAATTCGTGGCTGAGGTCGCCGCCGATCGGACCGGTCTCCGCCTCCATGGGAATCGCCTTCAGCCCCATGCGCGCGAACGTCTTAAGATACGACACGAACATTTTGTTGTAAGCTACTATAGCAGCGTCATAATCCACGTCGAAGCTGTAGCTGTCCTTCATCAGGAACTCGCGCCCGCGCATGACCCCGAAGCGGGGCCTGACTTCGTCACGGAACTTCCACTGGATGTGATAAAGCAGTTTCGGCAGTTGCCGGTAGCTCTTCGCCCCATGCCGGAAGATCTCGGTAATCAGCTCCTCATTGGTCGGGCCGTACAGCATCTCGCGGTCGTGACGGTCGCGGATGCGCAGCATCTCCTTGCCGTAATCATCGTAGCGATCGGACTGCTTCCACAGATCGGCCGACTGGATGGTCGGCATCAGCATTTCCTGGCAGCCGGCGGCGTCCTGCTCTTCCCGGACGATCTGCTCGATCTTCTTCAGCACCCGATGGCCGAGCGGCAGCCAGGAGTAGATCCCGGCGCTGGCCTGCCGGACCATGCCGGCGCGCAGCATATAGCGATGCGAGACGATCTGCGCCTCGGCCGGGGTTTCCTTCAGGGTCGGCAGGAAGAATCGGGACAGGCGCATGGGCGGGTTCTGGGCTCAGAGAGGCGGGCCGGAATGGCGGTCGCGACTTTAGGCAAACGACAATGCGCTGTCCACGGCGGACCGGAGGTATAAACCCCCGGGCCGCCGGCATGGACGCCGCATTGCGCCTGATGGCCGCGGCCTCGCATCTGGCGGACCTCGGTCTTCGGACTTTGGTCCGGCCCGCGCCCTGTCGATGGTCGGACGCGATCGGGATTGGGTCCGTTCGGCCGGTGGCAGGGGTCCAAGGACCCTCGCCCCGGTGTCCGTGCCCCGAATAGTGTCTCTCCAGATCACATCTTAGAGGCGCAGACCGAACCGGGCCCCGGATCGGTCTGCATAATGGATAGGAGAGCGAATATGCATAGGGACGACGCCAAGGACATCCTGAAGAAGCTGCTGGCAACGTCGGCGCTTGGCGCATTCATCGCCGCCGCGCCGGTGTCGGTGGACATCGATACCGATCACGGCGTGATCGCCGTCAAGCCGAGCATCGCGCTTGCCGATGATGACGACGATGGTGGCGACGATGATCGCGACGATGATCGCGACGACGATCGGGATGATGACGACGAGGACGACGATGACGACGATGACGACGAAGACGATGAGGACGACGAAGACGACGAAGACGACGAAGACGAAGACGACGAGGACGACGAAGACGATATAGAGGACGCCGAGGATGACGCCGACGATGACGAGAGCATCGAGGTCATTCTGGAAGACGGCACCAAGATTGAACAGTACGCCAACAAGATCGAAGTCGAGTACCGCGACGGCTGGAAAGAAGAGATCGAGGGCAACATCTACGAGATGAAGGATCCGGACGGTAATACGGTCATCGAACGACCGGCGACAGGGGCCGACCGCGAGCGCTTGGACGATCTCCTCGACTAGGGACCCGGGCGATCAGCCCGACTGATGCGAAGCGGCCCGGCATGTAGATGCCGGGCCGTTTTCACGTTCGCATGGACTCGCGGGCCAGGACCGCGGCCTCGACCCGGTTTCGGACCTGCAGCTTCTTCAGGATGTTGGTCATGTAGTGTTTGACCGTCTTCTCCTGCAGGTCGAGGGCGCGGGCCACCTCCTTGTTGCTCTTGCCGTCGGCGACCAGCAACAGGATCTCCCGCTCCCGGTCGGTCAACTCGCCCAGCCGGTCGGCCGGCGCGGCGGCGCTGGACCGGCCCTCGCCGGCCGCTTTCAGCAATCGCGCGGCAAGCGCCGGAGAGACGTGGGACGCTCCCTGCGCCACATCGCGCACCACCTGCACAAGTTCTCCGCCGCCGACGCCCTTCAGCACGTAACCCGTGGCTCCGGCCTTCAGGGCGGCGTGCACGTCCTCGTCGCGCTCGGAGACGGTCAGCATGACGATCTTGACCTTCGGATAGGCGCCGGCGATCCGGCTGGCCGCCGTCAGCCCGCCGCCGGGCATGGAGATATCGAGCAGCACGATATCCGGCATATGCTCCGCGACCAATGAGACCGCCTCGTCGGCGCTCCCACCGACCCCGGCCACCTCGAAACCGGCCTCGCCGGCCAGTGTGCGGACGACGCCCTCGCGATAGAGCGGATGATCGTCCACGACGACCAGCGATACCCTGCCCTCCGCCATGTCACTCTCCCCCATCAAGACCGGCAACCATCTCAATCCGCGTGCCGTCACCTGGCACTGAATGGACTTCAAACCGCGCGCCAAGGCTCTCGACCCGCTCTTGAAGCCCCGCCAGCCCAAGGCCGCCATCCGATGGGGGGTCGGACGAGACATCGGATCGCGCAAATCCGGGGCCGGTATCGGTAACCGTCAGTTTCAGCGTGCCATCCGCGATGATCAACTCGACCGATTGGCCATCGCCGCCGGCATGCCGAAACGCATTGTTCAGACCCTCCTGAACGAAGCGGTATATGCATATCTTCAGCGACTGGCGGATCAGCGGCGAATCGTCGCCCATGATCAGCCGCACATCGCTTCCGGTGCGTTTGCGATGGGCTTCGACAACCGAATTCAGGACCTCGGGCAGGGACAGGCTCTCCAACTCGGGCAACGACAGGCCACGGCTGATGTCGCGGATATCGCGCATGGCATCGTCGAGAGCGGTCTTCACCACATCCAGATCCTCTGCGGTGTCGCCATCGGTATTCCCGGTAGGCGGCAGCGCGCCAAGCCTGAGCGAAGCGAGAGCCAGAAGCTGAGCCGGCCCGTCATGCAGCTCGGCGCCGATCCGCCGCAGATAGCGTTCGTTGAGCTCCGCAGCGCGGCTCGAGGCGCGCTGGACCCGCTCCCTGAGGGCATTGTTCTGCGCGTTCAGGCGCCACAGCTCGTCCATCCTCTGTTCCTGCATGGCGCGCTGCACTTCGATCGTGCGGCTTCCCCGCGCGACGATCCCGAACAGCAGGCCGAACATCGAAAGGCTGACAACCACGACAACCAGGCCGCTGTTCAGCCGCGCATCGAACAGATCCTGCTCCAGATCGGTTGCGACTTCATAGAATTCGGCGACCGCAATGACACGCCCCGACCAGGCTTCCCGGATCGGGCTGTAGATCTCCAGCAGTGGAATATCGAGGCTGCGCTCACTGGCGTCCTCGGCGTCGCCCAGATTGTCGAATTCCGCCGCGACTTCACCTTGCCAAGCCGCCCGCAGATTGTCGGTCGGTTCGAACCGCATGCCGACGATCTCGGGGTTGGAGCTGTAGACGACCAACCCGCCGGGCTTCCAGATCTTGAACGAGACAATCCGCTCGCCATACGCCGTATTCATCAGGATTTCGTCGATGGCACGGCGCGCACTTTCGGACAGCGTGTCCGAGCCCGCCAGTTCCTGGGACAGCGGCGCCAGGAAGCTCTCCAGGTAGAGTGCCGTGGCCACCGCCGTATTGCGGGTCACGCCGGCCTCGATCTGGCGGGTGACCCAGAAGCCGATGGCCAGCATGCCGACCAGCAGCACGCCGCTGCCCATCAGCGCGAATTGCCGCGCCAGAGACAATCCGCGCCATCTTTCCACTCCGGGAGCGTTCATGTTCGGCCGACGAAACCTCTGCTTCGATTGCCCGATCATAGACCGTAAACTTCGGTTTGAGACCTGGACTGAAGTCCGACATTCGCATGGGACCAATGGCGAGTTCCCCACGGGAACGCTTGATCTCCGGCGCAGGCGAGGCCGCGGCGTATCGAAATGGCGAAATTCGTAGCTGACTATTCCATGGACGAGACAGTGATCGGGCCCGACGGTCGACTGGACGCGCCGGCGTTCCATCGTAACCACCGGCCGATTCTGTCGGTGATCGACCGGGTGATCGTACGCCGCCCCGGCCACGTGCTGGAGATCGGCAGCGGCACCGGCCAGCACATCGCCACCTTCGCGGCCGCGCTGACCGACCTCACCTGGTGGCCGACGGATTTGGCGCCGGAGCATTTGACCAGCATCGCGGCGTGGCGCGACCGCAGCGGCTGCGCAAATCTGATGCGACAGGTCGCGCTGGACGCCGCCGCTGCGGATTGGGGTCTGGGCTCGCCCGGCCGCCCGCCGGGCCGGGACCTTGCAGCCCTGCTGTGCATCAACATCGTGCATATCGCGCCATGGGCGGTGGCAAGGGGCATTCTGCGGGCGGCGGGACGACATCTGGCGCTGGATGGCAGGCTGATCCTCTATGGCCCCTATCGCCGCGACGGCATCCATACCGCCCCCAGCAACGCTGCCTTCGACACGGCGCTGAGGGCCCGGGACCCCGGATGGGGCGTGCGCGACACCGCCGACATGGCCGAATTGGCCGCCGCCAACAGCATGCGGATCGTCGAGATCGTCGAGATGCCGTCGAACAATCTTTGTCTGATCGTCGCGCCAATCGTGACCGAAGGCTGATCCTCCGGCCCGAATTCAACACCCTCTGGACCGGAAAATGACGCGGTGCCGGCAACGCCCTGTCGGATAAAATCCGGCACGACGGCAAACTTTTTCCAGCCGAGGCCGTTCGGCATCAAGGCCAGAGGGGGCGCCATATCACGGCAGCCAGATTGGTTAACAGCCTTAAACTCTTTGCGCCTTTTCAATCGCTTAGGCGTCGGATCGTGCTGAACTGCCGGATGAAACGGCTTGGTTAAGCGGCCTGAGAGGGAATTATTGTGGATTTTCGAAAAATCGGGGCGTTCAGACTTTGCTCATAATTTGCGGTCCATTTGGCGTTTCAAGGCAGCCAAAGCCGCGACCGGACACCGCCTATGGACGGTCGATGGTGCCGCCGCTCGGCGTGAGGCAGCCTGACTTGTGACCATTGTCTCAGAGCGAGGACAAGATGAGCGTCAAAGACGATTACGCAGACATGATTGCCAAGAAGACCGGCTGCACGAAGACCGCCGCCCGCAAGGCTGTGGACGATATCTTCGAGTCGATCATGAAGAACACCAAGAAGTCCGGCGAAGTCCAGATCCCGGGCTTCGGCAAGTTCCGCGTCCAGAAGCGCGCCGCGCGTATGGGCCGTAACCCGCGTACCGGCCAGTCCATGCGGATCGGCCCGAGCAAGTCCGTCGGCTTCCGCCCGGCGGCCGCCTTCAAGGGCACGCTCTAAGCGGTTGAGTTAAGAAAGGGCCGGGACCTGGCGGCTGTCGCGATCGCGCAGCCGGCCCGGTCCCGGCCCTTTTCTTTTGTCCATCCGGCCGGGGAACAGCCGGCGAAATCAAACAGCGATGCGAAAGCAAAATTCAGACACAGGACCGACTATTTCGATAAAAAGAAATGAAATATTCCATCAAATTCGTATAATATGCTGAATATTAAGGCGGGATTTGACATGGACAAGACAGGGGCAGGCTTTGGACGCAACCTACAGCTATTTCCGACTATTGATGACACACTGGCGCGAATCGCGCGAGGCTCACGAATTCAACCGCATTGCCGATGTGCACCGGTCCGACACCGAAAGTCACGCGCGTCGCCTGATCACCCAATGCGGCCATTCCTGGGGGGCGACCGGATTGAGCCTCGAAGACGATTAGACCCTGATCGCTTCACACCGAACTCGCCGAACTCGGTGTGGAGCGTGAATTGGGCTCCGGCTTGATCACGAGTATCTCCCAACAAGCCGGCACGACCCTCACATCCGTTGAGAGAGATCAAGGCCGCGCGGCACCCCTTGCCGTAAACAGCGAAGTCTGGGCATGGCCGCCGTCGTAAGGGCGAAGGCGGCAGCCGGGAGGATCGCTCATGCCGGACAAGGGCCGCTGGATTTCGCACAATGTCGCCCACATCGAAATCTCCGCGATCAAGGAGATGGCGATGCGCAGCGCCCGGGTCGCCGATGCCGCCTCCTTGACCTGGGGCGTGCCGTCCTTCCGGACGCCCGAGCCGATCCGCCGCGCGGTCGAGCGCGAACTGCAACACGATCCGGAGATCGGCAAGTACGCCCTGCCGGACGGACTGCCGGCGCTGCGCCGGGCGGTTGTCGAGACCCATCGGGCGGCGACTGACATCGCGGTCGACCCGGACGTCAATGTGATGATCACCGCCGGCAACATGCAGGGCCTGAATGCCCTGTTCCACGCGGTGATCGATCCCGGCGACGAGATCATCGTCACCGATCCGGGCTTCGCCTCCCACTTCCAGCAGATCCGCCTGGTCGGCGGCGTGCCGGTGTTCTGGCCGCTGGACCGGGCGGCGGGATGGAGCCTGGACGTGGACGCGCTGCCACGCCTTATCAGCGAACGGACCAAGGCGATCGTGCTGGTCTCGCCGTCGAATCCGACCGGCAGCATCTTCCCGGAAGCGGCGCTGCGCCGGGTCGGTGAGATCGCCGTGGAGCGCGATTTGCTGATCCTGCTGGACGACCCCTATTGCCACTTCACCTACGAGAACGCCGGGCGCTATTTCAATCTGTCCTCGGTGCCGGAACTCGCCGACCACCTCGTCTACCTCTTCACCTTCTCAAAGACCTACGCAATGAGCGGTTGGCGGCTCGGCTACATGATCGTGCCGGAGGTCCTGAAGCGCCAGGTGCTCAAGGTGCATGACGCAACCATCATCTGCACCCCGCGCATCTCCCAGGTCGCCGGTATCGCCGCCCTGACCGGCGATCCGGCGCATCTGGCCGAGTTCGAGGTCACCCTCGCCCGCCGCCGCGCCCTGATCTGCGAGCGCCTCGACCACCTGTCGCATGTCTTCGAATATCAGAAGCCGGAAGGCGCCTACTACGTCTTCCCGAGGATCGTTGCCGGGCACAGGGACTCCCGGTCCTTCGCCCTGGAGCTGCTCGAAAACGCCCACGTCACCGTCACCCCCGGCCGCGCCTTCGGTCCCAGCGGCGAACATCATGTGCGCATGGCATACTGCGTCGACGAAGAGACGATCGAGAGGGCATTCGACCGGATGGAAGGACATTTCGGGCTGTGATCCCGCCTTGTCGGCTAGTCCTTATGGATTTTCCTCAGCAAGACCCCTTTGAGCTTCTCCTTGCGGAACAGATCCGCGGTCTCCAGGCCAACGATGAGGATCGGGCTCTTTTCCCTGCCACTCGCAAACTCAAGGTCGGTCCGAAAGACGCCCCGCATTATCGGGAAGTCGATACCTTTCAGACATGAGTACACAGGTCCGATCACAGACTCGTACCGATCGCAATTCGGGCATTGCTTTTCGAACCGCGGCGGAGCGCAGTCCAAGTCATAGGTTACGACAGGTCCTACGCGAAAGTCATAGAGCGGCGGCGTCTGATTCACTCTTGCGAAGTCTATGTCCGGCAACGCGATGCGGACACAGAAGTCTTTGAACTTCTGGGACACGATGTCGTGTCCGTCACCGGTGGCCACAATGTCGTGGTGCATCACCCTCACACCAAGATCGGCGGGCGCATAGTCCAAATCGACCGGGTCTTGGCATCGACGGCAGAACACCGACTCAGGCGCGCCTTCGTAGAAGTCGAACTTGGCCAGGTCGGTCGCGTAGAGACTATACGCAATCAGCATTCGAGATTGTCCTCGCTTCGATTCGGGTTGCCAGGTCGAAGCGATCCTGATGGCCCCGTCACCCCTCTAGATCCGCCGGTGAGATCAGCACGCCGAACTCGGCGCACCAGATGACGACGCTGGGATAGTTGGCGAGGTCGACTCCGGCCGGGATCGGGTAGTTCTGGCTGCCCTCGAAGGCCTTCAAGCGCCCGAGATCGACGAACATGGTGCCCTTCACGTCGTCGTTGGTGCGGATCTCCGCGTTCGGCACCAGATAGACGTGGAAGGCCGGGCCCGGGCCGACGTTGAAATCGGATTCCAGGAAGACCGTGTCCTCATAGACCGTCACGCCACCGCTGCCGAAGTGGATCGGGTCGGACGGGTTGGCGTGGATAAATTCGCCGCGGGCAACCGCCGTGCCGCCCTGCGTCGTCGCCAGCGACTCCATCGCCGGCGGTGGTGGGAAAACGTATGGAAACAGGAAGAAGCCGACGCCGACACCGAATCCGGTGCCGATGATGGCGCCGATCAGGAAGATCGCTATGCCTCGCCACATGGTCGGGGGTCCTTTGGCTGTTGGCGGATAACGGAAGGCCATCGGGACCGGACAGGCGCCTATTGCTGTCCGCCAATGGCATGCCGCGAGGCTGCGGGTAATGGCACGCATGGTCAACACGGATTCGGTGCAATCGCGCGCTGCCCCGGTCGGAGGTCCGCCTTCCCGCTTGCCGCACCGCCCTGCCCGATGCCTATAATCAGACCAAGAACAGGGTGGGACTCCGGCCTCGGCGCCTCGTCGCCGGCACCGGGCTCCGAAAAAGACAACAAGAACAAACGGTTCGGATGGCATCTCAATCGACGGCAAGCGGGAGCAGCCCGCCACGGTTGGCGCTGCGGGGAATCACCAAGCAGTATCCGGGCTGCCTGGCCAACGACGCAGTCGACCTGACCCTGCTGCCGGGCGAGATCCACGCGCTGCTGGGCGAGAACGGCGCCGGCAAATCGACCCTGGTGAAGATCGTCTATGGCGTGCTGCGCGCCGATGCGGGCGAAATCGAATGGCAGGGCCAGCCGGTCCAGATCGGCAGCCCGGCCGAGGCGCGAAAGCTCGGCATCGGCCTGGTCTTCCAGCATTTCTCCCTGTTCGACAGCCTGACGGTGGCCGAGAACGTGGCGCTGGGCATCGATCATGCTGAGAAGCTGCCGGAATTGTCGAAGCGCATCGCGGAGGTATCAGCGCGTTATGGGCTGGCGCTGGATCCGGCGCGCCATGTGCACACCCTGTCGGTCGGCGAGCGCCAACGGGTCGAGATCGTGCGCTGCCTGCTGCAGGACCCGCGGCTGCTGATCATGGACGAGCCGACCTCGGTGCTGACTCCGCAGGAAGCGGAAACCCTGTTCGAGACACTGCGCCGGCTGGCGTCGGAGGGCTGCACCATCCTGTATATCAGCCACAAGCTGGAGGAGATCCGGGTGCTGTGCAACCGCGCCACGGTCATGCGCGCCGGCCGAGTCGTCGGAGCCTGCGACCCGAGGCAGGAAACCGCCCGAAGCATGGCCGAGATGATGATCGGCAGCGAACTCTCCGACCCGCAGCGCACCGCCGGCGGCACGGTCGGCGAGCCGATGCTGGTCGTCGACCACCTTTGGACCTCGGCCGACAATCCATTCGGCACCGATATCCGGCATGTCTCGTTCAGCGTGCGCTCGGGCGAGATCTTCGGCATCGCCGGAGTCGCCGGCAACGGCCAGGCGGAATTGCTGGCCGCCTTGTCCGGCGAGATCCTGTCGCCGGTCGACAACGCGGTGCGCATCGCCGGCGTGGAGGCCGGCCATCTAGGCCCTGCCAAGCGTCGGGCGCTGGGCCTGGCCTTTGTTCCGGAAGAGCGCATGGGCCATGGCGCGGTGCCCGAGATGAGCCTGGCCGACAATGCCTTGCTGAGCGGCTATGACACCCAGGACCTGGTCAAGGGCGGCATGATCCGCTTCGAAGAGGTCCGCGAGACCGCGGTTCAGGTGATCGAATCCTTCCGGGTCGCCACGACCGGACACGGGGCCGAGGCGCAGAGCCTGTCCGGCGGCAATCTGCAGAAGTTCATCATCGGCCGGGAGATCCTCCAGAAGCCGCAATTGCTGGTCGCCGCGGCGCCGACCTGGGGCGTGGACGCCGGTGCGGCGGCGGCGATCCACCAGGCGCTGATCGATCTGGCCCACGACGGCGTGGCGGTGCTGATCGTCTCCCAGGATCTGGACGAGCTGTTCGCCATCTGCGATCGCATCGCGGTGCTGTTCCACGGCCGCCTGTCCGACAGCCTCGAGACCCATAAGACCTCGGTCGACCAGATCGGCCTGCTGATGGGCGGCATGTTCGATACCGCCGAGGAGACGGCCGATGCGGGATGAGGTAGCGGCCGTGTTCGGCCCAGTCGTCGCCAGCATTTCTCGGGGAGAGGGAGGGATCCGCCGCATGACCCCCCTGCTCCGCCTGGAGCCGCGTGCGGAGGCGTCGAAGGCCTGGGTGTATCTGACGCCGGTGCTGGCGGTGGCGCTGACTCTGGTGGCCGGCGGCGTGCTGTTTGCGGCAATGGGGTTCGACCCTTTCGGATCGCTGCACGCCATCTTCGTGGCGCCGATCACCAGCGTTTACGGGGTCAGCGAATGGCTGGTGAAGGCGACTCCGCTGACGCTGATCGCGGTCGGCCTCGCCATGGGGTTCCGGGCCAATGTCTGGAATATCGGCGCCGAGGGCCAGCTCACCCTGGGCGCGATCTTCGGCGGCGGTCTGGCGCTGGCGTTCTGGGGTGAGGAATCCTGGTGGCTGTTGCCGGCGATGATCGTTGCCGGTGCCCTGGGCGGAATGGCCTGGGCGGCGATACCCGCCTTCCTGAAGACCCGCTTCAACGCCAACGAGATCCTCACCAGTCTGATGCTGACCTATGTGGCGACGCTGCTGCTGGCCTATTTCGTCTACGGACCCTGGCGCGACCCGGACGGCTTCAACTTTCCGCAATCGCGGCTGTTCGGTTTCGATGCGACCCTGCCGGTGCTGGTTTCCGGCACCAGGCTTCATCTGGGGGCGCTGCTGGCGCTGGCGGCGGTGGTCGGCGGCTGGGTGCTGATCAGCCGCAGCTTCATCGGCTTCCAGATCAAGGTCATCGGGCTGACCACCCAGGCGGCCGGCTATGCCGGGTTCAGCCAGAAGCGCATCGTCTGGTTCACCCTGCTGCTGGGGGGCGGGCTGGCCGGCATGGCGGGTCTGTTCGAGGTCGCCGGCCCGATCGGGCAGCTGGTGCCTTCGATCTCGCCGGGCTACGGCTTCACCGCGATCATCGTCGCCTTTCTGGGTCGCCTGCACCCGGTCGGCATCCTGGCCGCCGGCCTGTTGATGGCGCTGACCTATGTCGGCGGCGAATCGGTGCAGATCACCATGGGATTGCCACTGGCGGCGACCAACGTGTTCCAGGGCATGTTGCTGTTCTTCCTTCTGGCCAGCGACGTTCTGATCCGGTACCGCATTCGCATCGGCCCCGCCACGATTGCCGGTCGCCGGCCGGCCGCGGCGCCGGTGCCGGACGAGGCAGGCGCCTGATGCCGGCAATCGACCTCACCGTCGCCATTCTGGTCGCCACGATCACCGCCGCCACGCCATTGCTGTTCGCCGCGCTGGGCGAGATGATCAGCGAGAAATCCGGCGTCCTCAATCTGGGTGTTGAGGGCATGATGGTGGTCGGCGCGGTCACCGGCTTCGCGGTCACCGTCAGCTTCGGCAATCCGGTGATCGGCATCATCGCCGCGGTGCTGGCCTCGGCCGGGATGGCGCTGCTGTTCGCGGTGCTGACCTTGAGCCTGCTGGCCAACCAGGTGGCGACCGGACTGGCGCTGACCATCTTCGGCATCGGACTGAGTTCGCTGATCGGACGCAGCTATGTGGGCACGCCGTTGCCCGCCCTTCCGAAGCTGGCGATCCCAGGACTGTCCGACCTGCCGGTGATCGGACCGTTGATCTTCGGGCATGACGCGCTGATCTACCTGTCGGTCGCCATGGTGGTGGCAACCGCATGGTTTCTGAACCGTACCCGGCCCGGGCTGATCCTGAGGGCGGTCGGCGAATCCCACGGCGCGGCGCATGCCATCGGCTATTCGGTGATCGGCATCCGCTATCTGGCGGTGCTGTTCGGCGGCGCCATGGCCGGACTGGCCGGCGCCTATCTGTCTTTGGCCTATACGCCGCTCTGGATCGAGAACATGACCGCAGGGCGCGGCTGGATCGCCCTGGCGCTGGTGGTCTTTTCAAGCTGGAAGCCGACGCGGGTGCTGATGGGCGCCTATCTGTTCGGCGGCGTCACCATCCTTCAGTTCCACGCGCAGAACCTGGAGAGCTTCCAGATACCGTCGCAGGTGCTGTCGATGCTGCCCTATCTGGCGACGATCCTGGTGCTGGTGCTGATTTCCTACGATGCCACACGGATCCGCTTGAATGCGCCGGCATGTCTCGGAAAAATCTTCCATCCGGATGGGTAATCGTCGGAAGATAGGAAAGATCGTTGTCGAACGAAAAAATAAAATGAGCAGGAGAGTGTCAATGAGCAGGAACTGGTGGGGTCGCGTGCTGGCCCTGGGCGCAGGTATCGCGCTGTTGTCCACGGCGGCCGTCGCCGAGCCGTTGAAAGTCGGCTTCGTCTATGTCGGCCCGATCGGCGATCATGGCTGGAGCTATCAGCACGATCAGGGCCGTCTGGCGCTGGAAGCGGCGCTGGGCGATCAGGTCGAAACCACCTATGTGGAGAGCGTGCCGGAAGGCGCCGACGCAGAGCGGGTGATCCGCCAGCTCGCCTCGACCGGGCACAAGCTGATCTTCACCACCTCGTTCGGCTATATGAACCCGACCAACCGGGTGGCGCGCAGCTTCCCGGACGTGGCCTTCGAGCACGCCACCGGCTACCAGCGCGGCCCCAATGTCAGCACCTATGCGGCGCGCTTCTACGAGGGGCGCTACATCGTCGGGCTGATCGCCGGGCATATGACCGAGACCGGCGTCGTCGGCTATATCGGCTCGCATCCGATCCCAGAGGTGATCCGCGGCATCAACTCGTTCACCCTGGCCCTGCGCAGCGTACGGCCCGATGCCGAGGTCAAGGTCGTCTGGGTGAACTCCTGGTACGATCCCGGCCGTGAGGCCGACGCCGCCAAGGCGCTGATCGACCAGGGCGCCGACGTCATCCTGCAGCACACCGACTCCCCCGCCCCGGTTCAGGCGGCTCAGGATCGCGGAGTGCTGGCGGTCGGCCAGGCCTCGGACATGGTCCGCTTCGGACCGGACTCCCATCTGACCGCCATCGTCGATATCTGGGACAGCTATTACATCGATCGCGCCAAGGCGGTGATCGACGGCACCTGGTCATCGCAGGACACATGGGGCGGTCTGTCCGCCGGCATGCTGGAGATGTCCGACTATAATCCGGCGATTCCGCCCGAAGTGGTCGCCATCGCCGATGCCGCCAAGGCTGGCATCATGGATGGATCGCTGAATCCCTTTGCCGGGCCGATCCGCAACCAGGCCGGCGATTTGGTGATTGCAGAGGGCGAGGCAGTGCCCGATGGCGACCTGCTCTCGATGGACTGGTACGTGGAAGGCGTGCAGGGCTCGATCCCGCAATAGTGCCGCTTTGATACAGGTGGCTATCCGGTCGGCAGCCGCCCTCCGGTGCCCACCTGGGTCAGGCCGTCGCCCGATATTGGGGTGACTTGCCAGTAGGCTTCTTGTAGTTTGTTTTCGTTGAAAAAAGACCGCGCCGGAATGCGGCGCGGCCCGAGTTTAGGGAGGAATCGCCACCAGGCGATATCGAAGGAAAAACCTTCGAACAACTTAATGATAGAGAATAAGAAGTCTGATGAGGCAAGCTAAATCGTTAGCTTGCCCATATTTTATGCGGTTTCTTGCCGTTTTGCGTGTCTGTTTGTACAATTAATGCCCAGGCTCGCGCCATTAGTCTGATGAATCACTGGCACGCTTGGCGCAGACTTGCCCGAGTCGCAATCCGTTTGATCGGCCTTTCTGACGGGAAACTTACGCAAAGCCGCACAACCGTTCCACGCAATTTGCTAACCTCGCGATAGTGACAGACCCATGCTCAAAGCGGCCCGGGCGGATCGGCTGAAACCGCCAGCGCATATAACAAGCGCCGGGAGGTCCTGATGACCGCTGATAGCTTGACCATCCGATCGATACGCGCGCGCCCCGTGAACGTTCCGTTGGCGCGGCCGATCATCGCCGAACCACTGGTCGTCGAAGACGGCATGGTGCGGCCGCAGGGCGTCGGGCTTTGGATCACCTGGAACGAAGAGACGGTAGAACGCTACCTGGTCTGACCGGAAACCTACATCTCCCGTGCCATGTCGCGGAAGGAGATCAGGTCCGACTCCGCGATCAGGAAGATCACCAGCCAGACCACCGCCGCCAGCAGCGAGGTGATGGTGAATTTGAGCGCCAGTCGGGGCTGGTCCGGGGCACTGTCGGCGTGACCAAGTTCGGGGTTGTCGGGTCGCCGCGCACCCCAGGGCAGGACCACGAACAGCATCAGGAACCAGGTCACGAAATAGACGAAGACGGCAGTGATCCAACCCATCGCGTCAGACCTGTTCCAGTTCCACTAGGGTGCCGAGGAACTCCTTCGGATGCAGGAACAGCACCGGCTTGCCATGGGCGCCGATCCTCGGCTCGCCGTCGCCGAGCACCCGATAGCCGTCGGCGGCCAGCCGGTCGCGGGCGGCCAGGATGTCCTCGACCTCGTAGCAGATATGGTGAATGCCGCCGGCCGGATTGCGCTCCAGGAAGCGGGCGATCGGCGAGGCCGGCCCCAGTGCCGACAGCAGTTCGATCTTGGTATTGTGCAGTTCGACGAAGACCGTTGTCACGCCATGCTCCGGCTGGTCGACCGGCGCCGAGACGGCCGCACCCAGGGTATCGCGATACAATGCCGTGGCCGCCTCCAGATCGGGGACCGCGATGGCGACATGGTTCAGCCGGCCGATCATCCCGTGCCTCCGCTCCTCAATTCAGCCGCATCAGGTGGATCTGGGTCATCGGTTTCTTGCCCTGGCGCGCCTTGAGGGCACGGCGGATCGCAAGCCGCGCCGCCTCGCGCACGGTCTCGTCGTCGCGACGGCTGAGGGTCGGCAACCGATTGACGGCCTCGCGCACCGATTCCGATAAATCCTCCTGAAGGTCCAGCAGCGCCTCGCCCTCCTCCAGGCCCATCAGCGTGACCTGCGGATCGGCGGCGATCTTGCCGTTGCGGTTCACCAGGACCGTCGCCATGGCCGCGCCATTGTAGGCCATGCGGTGGCGATGGCGGATCGTTTCGCTGTCCCGCAGCGGGATCAACCGGTCGCCGTCGAGCGCAAGCTGGCCAGCACCAACCAGGCCGTCGATCCCGGCCCGATCAGGCGCCAACCGGATCAGCGCGCCGTCTTCCGGGACCAGCACCTGCTGCACCTGACAGGACTCCGCCAGCTCGGCATGGGCCAGCAGATGGCGGGTTTCGCCATGCACCGGGATCGCGATCTTCGGCTGCAGCCACTGATACATGGCCAGAAGATCGTCGCGCGCCGGATGTCCGGAGACGTGGATCGGCGCGCCCTCTTTTGCGTCCTTGGGGGTCACGATCTTAACCCCCTGCCCGATCAGCAGGTTGCGCACCCGGTTGATCGCCTTCTCGTTGCCGGGAATTTCCCGCGACGAGAAGATGACCGTATCGCCCGGCTCCAGCACCACGTTGTTGTGGTCGCCCTGGGCGATCCGGGTCAGCGCGGCGCGCGGCTCGCCCTGACTTCCGGTGCAGATCAGCACGATCTTGTCCTCCGGCACGAATCCGGCGTCGTGTTCGGTGACGAAAGGTTCCGGTGGGTTGAGGTAACCCGTCTGGGTCGCTGCGGTATGCACCCGCCACAGCGACCGGCCGACCAGGGCGCAATGCCGGCCATTGGCATGGGCCGCCTCGGAGATGCTCTGCAGCCGGGCCACGTTGGTGGCGAAGCAGGCGATCGCAACCCGGCCAGACAGCCCGGCGATCTGACGGGTCAGCGCCTCGCGGACATCGGCCTCGGATCCGGTGCTACCGGCCTCCAGCGCGTTGGTGCTGTCGCAGATCAGGGCCAGGACCCCATCCTCGCCGATCTGCCGGAAGCGGTCCTCGTCGGCGACCGTCCCCAAGACCGGATCCGGGTCGAGCTTCCAGTCGCCGGAATGCACCACGGCGCCGAAGCGGGTGCGGATCACCAGCGCGTTGGGTTCCGGAATCGAATGGGTGACGGTGACCAGTTCGACCTCGAACGGCCCGGCCGAAACCGTTCCAGAGAGCGGCACTTCGACGATCTCGACCTCGTCGGCGAAATCGGATTCCTGCAGCTTCAGGCGCAACAGGGCGGCGGCGAACGGCGTGGCGTAGACCGGGCACCGGAACCGCGGCCAGAGATACTGGACCGCCCCGAAATGATCCTCATGGGCATGGGTGAGGACGATGCCGACCAGATCGTCGGACCGCTCTTCGATGAAGGCCGGATCGGGCATAACGACATCAATTCCAGGCGTCGATTCATCGCCGAAAGCGATCCCCAGATCGACCATCAGCCATTTGCCGTCGACCCCGTAGAGGTAGAGGTTCATGCCGATTTCGTCCGACCCGCCCAGCGGCAGGAAATAGAGCGCGTCGTCCCGGATCTCCGGGGCAACGCTGTCGATATCGGTCATGTATTGGCGTTCCGTTCGAATATGAGGCGCAGGCCACGCATGGTCAGCTCGCCGTCGATCGCCTCGATGGCATCGGTCGCGTCGGCGAACTGGCCGGCAAGCCCGCCGGTGGCGACCACCGTCATCGGCGCGCCGAATTCCTGCTTGGCCCGGGACACCAGGCCTTCGATGAGCCCGACATAGCCCCAGAAGACCCCCGATTGCATACCGTGGGTGGTGCTCCTGCCGATGACCCGGTCCGGCTTCATGACCTCGACCCTGGGCAGCTTGGCCGCCGCCCGGTGCAGCGCATCCATCGACAGGTTGATGCCAGGCGCGATGATGCCGCCACAGTAATTGCCGTCCGCATCGACGAAGTCGAAGGTGGTGGCGGTGCCGAAATCGATCACAATCAACGGCGGCTTGTGGGCCTGCGCGGCGGCGATTGCATTGACCAGACGATCGGCCCCGACCTCGCCGGGACTGTCCATCAGCACCTCGATGCCCAGATCGACGTCCGGCGAGCCGACCTCCTTCGGCGTGCAGTCGAAATGGTGCGTGCACAGCCGCGCGATATGGAACGAGGCCGCCGGCACGACGCTGGCGTAGATCGCGTCGGTGACGTCCTCCTGCTTCAGCCCGGCCATCGTCATCAGCTGCAACAGCCACACTGCATATTCATCGGCGGTGCGCCGCGGGTCGCTGGCGATCCGCCAGGTTCCGCGCCGCTTTTCGCCGTCATAGACGGCAAAGACCACGTTGGTGTTGCCGGCATCGATCGCTAGCAGCATCAGAACCCTCCGAAAAAGACGTCGCCGGCAGTGAATCGCCTCCGGCTGCCGTCGCCCAGCACGAGGTGAAGCGCCCCATCCTCGTCCAGGAGTTCGAACCGGCCGATCACCAGTTCGTGGTCGAGCCGGACGGTTATCGATTCGCCGATCCCGGCCGCCTGCGTCGTCCAGGCGTCGCGAACCGGCTCGAAACCCCGGACGCGCCAGCGGGCGAGCCAATGATCCAAGGCGGCCGCGTAGCTCTCCAACAGGGCGCCCGGCAACACGCCGGGAAATCCTTCCGCCGCAAGGTCTGTCGCGGGGTAATCCACGTCCTTCGGATGGCTGTCAATATTGACGCCGGTCCCGGCCACGACCCAGTCGACGGCTCCATCGGCCGCAACGGCCGACTCCAGCAGGATACCGGCCAGCTTGTTGCGGTGCACGATAAGATCGTTCGGCCATTTCAGGCACAGGCCCTCGATCGTCGGCGCAATTTCCCTGACCGCATCGGCCATCGCCAGCGCCACCAGGAAACTGAGCTGTCCGGCGACCGAAGGCGTGCAGTCCGGCCGCAGCAGGACCGAGCAGTAGAGATTGCCCGGCGGAGAGTGCCAGCCGCGGCCGCGGCGCGCCCGGCCGCCGCGCTGCTCACGCGCCCACACCACCTGCCCTTCGGCGGCCCCCTCCTCGCCAAGCGCCCGGGCGACCGCATTGGTGCTGTCGACCACGTCCAGGTCGTGCAGCTGCCAGCGCCGCGGCAGCGTCGGCAGGTCGGGTGCGTCAGCGCTATTGCTGCCGGCCGGAGTCAACCGGCATCCTCCTCTGGCGACCGAGACGAGCGCCTCAGAACAAAGTTGCCGCGGCAGCCGCGGCAGCGTTGACGATCGGCGCCGGGAATATCCAGAAGAACAGGGTGAAGAGCCCGGTCGCAAACAGCACCGTCACCATGTCCCGTCCGATCGGGCTGTCCAGCGCCTCGGCCGGCTCGTCGAAATACATCAGCTTGACGATGCGCAGGTAATAGAAGGCCGACACCACGCTGGCAAGCACACCGATCACCGCCAGCCAGTAGAGCTGTGCGTCCACCGCGGCCTTGAATACGAAGAACTTTCCGAAGAACCCTGCGAGCGGCGGGATTCCGGCCATCGAGAACATGAAAACCGCCAGCGCCGCGGCCATCATCGGATGGGTCCTGCTGAGACCGGACAGATCATTTATGCCTTCGACCATGCGGCCGTTGACCCGCATGCAGAGGATGCAGGCGAAGGTGCCGACATTCATCGCCAGATAGATCGCCATGTAGACCAGCACGCCGTGCACGCCCTGTTCGGTGCCCGCCGCCAGACCGACCAGCGCATAGCCGATATGGCCGATCGAGGAGTAAGCCATCAGACGCTTGATGTTGCGTTGGTTGATGGCGGCAAAGGCGCCAAGCGACATCGACAGGATCGACGTCGCGATGATGATCTGCTGCCACTGCGCCACCAGATCGCCGAACGGTCCGATCATCACCCGAACGAACAGGGCGATCGCGGCGATCTTAGGCGCCACCGCGAAGAACGCGGTCACAGGTGTCGGGGCACCTTCATAGACATCCGGCGTCCACATGTGGAAGGGCACGGCGGAGACCTTGAAGGCAAGCCCCGCCGACACGAACACGATTCCGATGATCAGGCCCGTCGCCACTTCGGTATCGTTGCTGAACACCGTCGCCAGTTCGGAGAATCCGGTCGTGCCGGCAAACCCGTAGACCATCGACGCGCCATAGAGCAGCATGCCGGACGACAATGCGCCGAGGACGAAGTATTTCAGCCCGGCCTCGGACGACCGCACCGTGTCGCGCCGGAACGCCGCCACCACATAGAGCGAGAGGCTCTGCAGTTCGAGCCCGAGATACAGCGCGATCAGGTCGTTGGCGCTGATCATCATCATCATGCCCAGGGTGGCGAAGATGAACAGCACCGGATATTCGAACCGCGCCATCTGCTCGCGGCGCAAATAGCGCTGGCTCATGATCACCGCAAGCGCCGAGCCCAGCAGGACCAGCAGTTTCATGAAGGTGGCGAAGCCGTCGGTGATGAACAGCCCGTTGAAGGTGACCATTCTGTCGCCGCCTAAAGCCATGACCATGACGCCGGCGATCAGGAAGCTGAGCACCGCCAGGTAGGACACCAGCCGCGTCGCCTCCTTGGCGCGAAACACGCCGAGCATGAGCAGCAGCATGCCGGCGATGGCCAGGAACAGCTCGGGCGTCGCCGGGCCGAGATCGGGAATGGAACCGGGCATGCGCTATGTTCCCCCTACCGGCCGGCCAACACGGCCGGGACCGTCTCGCCGAGGGCCAGCTGATGGTCGGCGATCAGCTTGTCGACCGAGGCCCCCATCACGTCGATGAAGCTGGACGGGTAGATGCCCATCCAGAACACCAACGCGATCAGCGGCACGAAGATCGCGACCTCGCGCGGGCCGAGGTCCATCATGCCCTTCAGATCGTCCTTGGTCAGCTCGCCGAAGATCACCCGGCGATACAGCCAGAGCATGTAGGCCGCGCCCAGCACCACGCCGATCGTGGCCAGCGCACCGACCCAGGTATTGGCGGAAAACGCGCCCACCAGGCTGAGGAACTCGCCGACGAATCCGCTGGTCCCCGGCAGGCCGACCGCGGCCAGTGTGAAGATCATGAACACCAGCGCGTATTTCGGCATGATGTTGACCAGCCCGCCGAAGCGCGAGATTTCGCGGCTGTGCAGCCGCTCATAGACGACCCCGACACACAGGAACAAGGCGGCGGAGACGATGCCGTGGCTGAGCATCTGGAAGATCGAGCCCTGGACGCCCTGCACCGTCATCGTGAACATGCCGATCGTAACGAAGCCCATATGGGCGACCGACGAATAGGCGATCAGCTTCTTCATGTCCTCCTGAGCCAGGGCGACCAGGGAGGTATAGATGATGGCGATGACGCTGAGCGCATAGACTAGCGGCGTGAAGAACTCCGTCGCCTCGGGCAGCATCGGGATCGAGAAGCGCAGGAAGCCGTATCCGCCCATCTTCAGCAGCACGCCGGCCAGGATCACCGAGCCCGCGGTCGGCGCCTCGACATGCGCGTCCGGCAGCCAGGTATGCACCGGCCACATCGGCACCTTGACGGCGAAGGAGGCGAACATGGCGAGCCAAAGCCAGCGCTGCATGGAATAGCTGAAATCGGTCGCCAGCAGAGTCGGGATATCGGTGGTGCCGGCCTGCAGATACATCGCCAGCAAGGCCAGCAGCATCAGCACCGAGCCGGTCAGGGTGAACAGGAAGAACTTGAAGGCGGCATAGATGCGCCGCTCGCCCGATCCCCAGATGCCGATGATGATGAACATCGGGATCAGAACGCCCTCGAAGAACACGTAGAACAGCACGTAGTCCAGGGCGCAGAACATCCCGACCATCATGGTCTCGAGGATCAGGAAGGCGATCATGTATTCCTTCACCCGGACCTTGATGCTGCGCCAGCTGGCCAGCACGCAGATCGGGATCAGCAGCGTCGACAGCAGCACGAACATCATCGAGATGCCGTCGACGCCCATGTGATAGGAAATGTTGAGCGTCGGGAACCAGTCGATCTGCTCAACGAACTGGAAATCTGCCGAGCCGCGTTCGAACTTGAACCAGATGAAAAGCGACGCCACGAAGGTGAAGACCGACGCCATCAGCGCCATGTACCGGGAATTCTCCGCCACCACCTCCGGATCGGTGCTGCGGGTCATGAAAATGAACAGCGCGCCCAGCAGCGGCAGGAAGGTCACGACCGATAGCCAAGGAAAGTTTGCCATCTCGACCGCCCCTACAGCGCCAGCGCGAACAGGTACCAGGTCACCAGCGCCGCCACGCCGATCAGCATGACGAAGGCGTAGTGGTAGACATAGCCGGACTGCAGTCGCCCGGCCCGCCTGGCGATGTTCAGTGTCGTGTGGGCGATGCCGTCCGGCCCGAATCCGTCGATCACCGAGCCGTCGCCCGACTTCCATAGGCGCCGCCCGAACCACAGGCTGGGCCTGACGATGACGGCGTCATACAGCTCGTCGAAATACCATTTGTGGAACAGCAGCGCATGGATCGGGCGCAGCGCCGCCGATACCGCGGCCGGCATTCCGGGCATCACGATATAGGCCAGGTAAGCCAGCACGATGCCGCCGACACCGACACCGATCGGCAACGCCTTGACCCAGAACGGCACGTGGTGCGCCCCGTCGATGGTGTCATTGCCCGGCAGCATCAGCAGCGCGTCGCGCCAGAACGCCTCGCGGCTTACCACCGAACCGCCGAAGAGCTCATAACCGATCATGCCCGCGAAGATCGCGCCGATGGCCAGGACCACCAGGGGGCCAATCATCACCCATGGGGATTCGTGGACGTGGCCCATGACTTCGGCGCTGGCGCGTGGCGTGCCGTGGAACGTCATGAAGATCGCGCGGAAGCTGTAGAAGGCTGTCATCAGGGCCGCTGAAATGCCGAGCCAGTAGGCAAACGTGCCGAACCAGCTGTGATCGGCAAAGGCCGATTCCAGGATCAGGTCCTTGGAGTCGAATCCGGAAAATCCGATAATCGTGCCGGGGATCCCGATGCCGGCCAAAGCAAGACTGCCGATCACCATCAGCCAGTAGGTCCAGGGGATCAGCTTCCGAAGCCCGCCCATATTGCGCATGTCCTGCTCGTCGGACATGGCGTGGATTACCGAACCGGCTCCCAGGAACAACAGCGCCTTGAAGAAGGCATGGGTCATCAGGTGGAAGATCGCCGCCGAATACGCCGAGACGCCCAGCGCGAAGAACATGTAGCCGAGTTGGCTCATGGTCGAGTAGGCGATCACCCGTTTGATGTCGAACTGGGTCATGGCGATGGTCGCGGCCACGAAGCAGGTCGCTGCCCCGACCACCGTGACGACCATTAGCGCCACCGGTGCGTACTCGAACATCGGCGACAGCCTGGCCACCATGAACACGCCGGCTGTGACCATGGTCGCCGCATGGATCAGGGCGGAGACCGGGGTCGGGCCCTCCATGGCGTCCGGCAGCCAGGTATGCAGGCCCAGCTGAGCCGATTTGCCCATGGCGCCGATGAACAGCAGGATACAGGCCAGCGTCAGGGCGTCGACCTGCCAGCTGAGGAAGGTGAAGTTGGTTCCGGCGATCGCCGGGACCTGCTCCATGATGGCATCGAGCTGGACGGTGTCGAACAGGACGAAGACGGTGAAGATGCCCAGCGCGAAGCCGAAATCGCCGACCCGGTTGACCAGGAACGCCTTGATGGCGGCGGCATTGGCAGCCGGCTTCAGGTACCAGAAGCCGATCAGCAGATAGGATGCGAGTCCGACCCCTTCCCAGCCGAAATACATCTGCACCAGATTGTCGGCCGACACCAGCATCAGCATCATGAAGGTGAACAGGCTGAGATAGGCGAAGAAGCGCGCCCGGTGCGGGTCGTGCGCCATGTAGCCAATTGAATAGATGTGCACCAGCGCAGAGACGCCGTTGACGACCAGCAGCATGACGGCCGTCAGCGTGTCAAACTTCAGCGCCCAGTCGACCTTGAATTCGCCGCTGTAGATCCAATTGGAGAGTGTGACTGTGCGTTCGTTGCCGGCGAGGGCGACGTCGAAGAACAGCCAGATCGAGATGATGGCGGCGGTGCAGACCGCCGTGACGGTCACGCCCATCGCGCCGCGGTCGCCGATCCAGCGGCCGAACAGCCCGGCGATCAGGAACCCGATCAGCGGCAGAAGAATCGCGGCTGCGTCCATCCCTCGGTCAGCCTTTCATCAGATTGATGTCTTCCACCGCGATGGTGCCGCGGTTGCGGAAATAGACGACCAGAATTGCGAGGCCTATTGCGGCCTCTGCGGCCGCCACGGTCAGTACGAACAGCGCGAAGACCTGGCCGACCAGATTGCCCATATGGGTGGAGAACGCCACCAGGTTGATGTTCACCGCCAGCAGCATCAGTTCGATCGACATCAGGATGATGATGACGTTCTTGCGGTTCAGGAAGATTCCGAAGATGCCCAGCGTCAGCAGCATCGCGGCAACCACCAGATAGTGGGACAGGCCGATCTCGAACACGTCAGACGCCCTCCCCGCTCTCGATCTTGCGCACCACCACCACCTCGTCGCGGCGGCGGGACACCTGGTCGGAGATGCGCTGACGGCGAACGCCCTGGCGCTGGCGCAGGGTCAGCACGATGGAGCCGATCATCGCCACCAGCAGCACCAATCCGGCGGCCTGGAACAGGTAGATGTAGTCGGTGTAGATCAGACGGCCCAAGGCTTCGGTATTGGTCGCCGCCCCCGGCGTCCGGCCGGGCGCGCCCGCGAAGGTCGAGGCCTCGGGCGCGGCGACCCAGGCACCGAAGACGAAGATCAGTTCCGCCAGCAGGATGAAGCCGATCAGCGCTCCGATCGGCAGGTATTGCAGGAATCCTTCGCGCATCTCGGCGAAGTTGATGTCCAGCATCATCACCACGAACAGGAACAGCACCGCGACCGCGCCGACATAGACGACGACCAGGATCATCGCCAGGAACTCCGCGCCCATCAGCACGAACAGCCCGGCCCCGTTGAAGAACGCCAGGATCAGGTACAGCACCGAATGCACCGGGTTGCGCGCCGAGATCACCATCACGGCGGACGCAATGGCGACGAAGGCGAACAGATAGAACGCCATGGCCTGGACGAACATCAGTCGGTGCTCCCGGAAGGCGGGAATGATTGATCCGGCGTCAAGACGACGGAGCCTCCTGTACTCGACGGCCGGCGCGGATCCGCGCGGCTGCCCTTTTAGCGATACGGTGCGTCGGCTGCAATGTTGGCGGCGATCTGCGCTTCCCAGCGGTCGCCGTTCGCCAGCAGCTTCTCCTTGTTGTAGAAGAGTTCCTCACGGGTCTCGGTGGCGAACTCGAAGTTCGGCCCCTCGACGATGGCATCCACAGGGCAGGCCTCCTGGCACATGCCGCAATAGATGCATTTGGTCATATCGATGTCGTAGCGCGTGGTGCGGCGGCTGCCGTCGTCGCGCGGCTCGGCCTCGATGGTGATGGCCTGGGCCGGGCAGATCGCCTCGCAAAGCTTGCAGGCGATGCAGCGCTCCTCGCCGTTAGGATAGCGCCGCAGCGCGTGCTCGCCGCGGAAGCGCGGGCTCAGCGGTCCCTTCTCGTAGGGGTAGTTGATGGTCACCTTGCGCTTGAACATATAGCTGAAGGTCAGCGCGAGACCGGACAGGATCTCGGTCAGCAGCAGGCCGCGGGCGGAGCGCTCGATGAACGACACGGGTCTATCTCCTTCTCATCGAGCGGTCACGGCGCCAGGTCGAACGCCATCAGCAGGCCGGCGATCACCACCACCCACAGCAGCGACATCGGCAGGAACACCTTCCAGCCCAGGCGCATCAACTGGTCGTATCGATAACGCGGCAGGGTCGCGCGCACCCAGATGAAGACAAACAGGCAGAATGCGATCTTGCCGATGAACCAGAGCGGGCCTGGGATCCAGGTCAGCCATGCCACATCCAGCGGCGGCAGCCAGCCACCGAGGAACAGGATGGTGGTCATCGCCGCCATCAGGATCATGTTGGTGTATTCGCCCAGGAAAAAGAGCGCGAAAGTCATCGCCGAATATTCGACGTTGTAGCCGCCAACAAGCTCCGACTCGCCCTCCGGCAGGTCGAACGGCGCCCGGTTGGTCTCGGCGAGGGCGGAAATGAAGAACACCACCGCCATCGGCGCCAGCGGGCTGAACAGGTACCAGCCACCGAACCAGCCGAAATCGCCGCCCCACCAACCGGTGCGCTGGGCCATCACGATCTCCGACAGGTTCAGGGACCCTGCGCAGAGCAAGACGGTGATGATCACGAAGCCGATCGAGACCTCGTAGGACACCATCTGCGCCCCGGAGCGCAGCGCGCCGAGGAAGGCGTATTTCGAGTTGGACGCCCAGCCGGCCATGATGATGCCGTAGACGCCGAGCGACGAAATCGCGAACAGATACAGGATGCCGACATTGATGTCGGCCAGCACCATATCGATGTCGAACGGGATCACCGCCCAGGCCACCAGGCTCAGCAGGAAGGTGATCATCGGCGCGATCACGAAGACGACGCGGTTGGCGCCGGCCGGAATGATGGTCTCCTTGCCCAGCAGCTTCAGCCCGTCGGCAAACGGCTGGAACAGGCCGAACGGGCCCACGACCATTGGCCCCTGGCGGAGCTGCATTGCCGCCATGACCCGACGTTCCGCGAGGGTCAGGTATGCCATGAAGACCAGCACGCCGACGATGATCACCACGATCAGGAAGGCGGTGACGACGGTCGGCCAGACATAGGTCTCGAACCAGGGATAGGCGTCGAACAGAGGCTGCAGCAGGCTATCCATCGGTTCCGGTCCTCTCCGGAGCATCGGGCTGCAGGATCTGCTCGACACAGGCCGCCATGGTCTGCGATGCGCGGCAGATCGGATCGGTCATGTAGAAATTCTCGACCGGCGAGGCGAACGGCGCGGCATCCAGTTTGCCGGCGGTACCGAAGTCCTGCCATTCGGCAGGATCGATCGCGTCCATGGTGGCGAATACCGGCGCCACCTTGGCCATGTGCCGGCGCAGCGCGTCCAGCGAGTCGTACGGCAGCGGCTCACCGACCCGGGCGCTGAAGGCGCGCAGGATGGTCCAATCGTCGCGAGCGTCACCGGGTGGGAAAACCGCCAGCCGGCCGCGCTGGACCCGGCCCTCGGTGTTCACATAGGTACCGTTCTTCTCGGTATAGGCGGCACCCGGCAGGATCACGTCGGCGCGATGGGCGCCGCGGTCGCCGTGATGGCCCTGATAGACGACGAATGACTCGCCCATCCGGGTGGTGTCGATCTCGTCGGCGCCCAGCAGCCAGACCAGCTTGACCGCGCCGGACTGCGCGCCCTCCAGGATGCCGGCAACGTCGCGGCCGCCCTCGCCCGGCACGAAGCCGAGATCCAGGCCGCCAACCCGCGCCGCGGCGCTGTGCAACACGCTGAAGCCGTTCCAGCCCTCGCCGACCATGCCGCAGCCATCCGCGATCTGCCGTGCGGTCGCCAGCACCGCTGAGCCGTCCTCGCGGGCCAGGGCGCCCATGCCGAGGATCAGCATCGGATGTTCGGAATCCTTCAGCACCTTGGCGAAGGGATGCTTGCCGGAGGCAATCTCCTCGAGGGTCTGCGGCCCGGCGCCGAGATATTCGGTCCGGTATCCGAGATCGACCTGGGGTCCGACCACGCCCACTTTCAGCCCGCCCATCAGCCAGCGCTTGCGGATCCGGGCATTGACCATTGCCGCTTCCCAGCGCGGGTTGGAGCCGACGATCAAGATCGCATCGGCCTGCTCGATGCCGGCGATGGTGCCGTTGAACAGGTAGCCGGACCGTGCCGATGGGTCGAGCTTGGCGCCGTCCTGGCGGCAGTCGATGCTGGTGACGCCCCGCCCGGCCATCAGCTCCTTCAGGGCGAGCATCGATTCGGCGTCGCAGAGATCGCCGGCGATGGCCGCCATCTCGTCGCCGCCGAGGCCCTCCATGCGCGCCGCGATGGCGGCAAAGGCCTCGTCCCAACTCGCCTGACGCAGCTTGCCGTCGCGACGGACATAGGGCCGGTCCAACCGCTGGCGTCGCAGTCCGTCATAGGCAAAGCGGGTGCGGTCGCTGATCCACTCCTCGTTGACGTCCTCATGCAGGCGCGGCAGCACCCGCAGCACTTCGCCGCCGCGCGCGTCGACGCGGATATTGCTGCCGACCGCGTCCAGGGCATCGATCGACTCGGTCTTGCGCAACTCCCAGGAGCGGGCGTTGAAGGCATAGGGCTTGGAAGTCAGCGCGCCGACCGGGCAGATGTCGATCAGATTTCCGGACAGCTCGGTCGAGATCGCCTTCTCGATATAGGTGCCGACCTCCATGTGCTCGCTGCGGCCGGTGGCGCCAAGCTCCGGCGTGCCGGCGATCTCGTCGGCGAAGCGGATGCAGCGGGTGCAATGGATGCACCGGGTCATGAAGGTCTTGATCAGCGGCCCGAGGTTCTTCTCCTTGACCGCCCGCTTGTTCTCCTCGAACCGGCTACGATCGAAGCCATAGGCCATGGCCTGGTCCTGCAGGTCGCACTCGCCGCCCTGGTCGCAGATCGGGCAGTCCAGCGGGTGGTTGATCAGCAGGAATTCCATGACCCCCTTGCGGGCCTTGTGCACCACCTCGGTGTCGGTCTTGATCACCATGCCGTCGCCGCAGGGCATGGCACATGAGGCAATCGGCTTGGGCGCGCGCTCCATCTCGACCAGGCACATGCGGCAATTGGCCGGAACCGACAGGCGCTCGTGATAGCAGAAGCGCGGAATCTCGATGCCGAGTTGCTCGCAGGCCTGCAGCACCGATGTACCCGGCTCGACCTCGATCTCCATTCCATCGATGGTCAGTTTCGGCATGGCGCCCTCGTTCCCCCGTCCCGCCCTATTCCGCCGCCGTGCGATGGGCGGCGTCGCGATAGTCGCGGATGCGCTGCTCCATCTCGGGGCGGAAATGGCGGATCAGTCCCTGGATCGGCCAGGCCGACGCGTCACCATGGGCGCAGATCGTGTGGCCTTCGATCTCCTTGGTGACCTCCAGCAGCATGTCGATCTCCTCGACCCGGGCATTGCCCTTGACCATCCGCTGCATCACCCGCCACAGCCATCCGGTACCCTCGCGGCACGGGGTGCATTGGCCGCAGCTCTCATGCATGTAGAAATGCGACAGCCGGGCGATCGCGTAGATGACGTCGGTCGACTTGTCCATCACGATCAGGCCGCCGGTGCCCAGGCTTGACCGGACCTCGCGCAGGCTGTCGAAATCCATCAGCGCCTTCTCGCAATCCGCCTTGGGCAGGATCGGCGTCGACGAGCCGCCGGGGATCACCGCCAGCAGGTTGTCCCAGCCGCCGCGCACCCCGCCGGCATGGCGCTCGATCAGTTCCTTCATCGGAACGCCGAGTTCTTCCTCGACATTGCAGGGCTGCTCGACATGGCCGGAGATGCAGAACAGCTTGGTGCCGTTGTTCTTCGGCCGGCCCAGCGCGCCGAACCAGTCGCCGCCGCGGCGCAGGATCTCCGGGACCACGGCGATCGTCTCAACATTGTTGACCGTCGTCGGGCAGCCGTAGAGGCCGGCCCCGGCCGGGAAAGGCGGCTTGTTGCGCGGCTGGCCCTTCTTGCCCTCCAGGCTTTCCAGGAGCGCCGTCTCCTCGCCGCAGATATAGGCACCGGCGCCGCGATGCAGATAGAGGTCGAAGTCCCAGCCGGTGTCCGCGGCGTTCTTGCCCAGCATGCCGGCATCATAGGCCTGCTCTATTGCCTTCTGGACGTTCGAGGCCTCTCCGTAGAACTCCCCGCGGATATAGATGTAGCAGGCATGCGCGCCCAGGGCGAAGGAGGACACCAGCGCGCCCTCGATCAGCCGGTGCGGATCGAATCGCAGGATGTCCCGGTCCTTGCAGGTGCCCGGCTCGGACTCGTCGGCGTTGATGACCAGATAACTCGGCCGGCCGGCCGGCGACTCCTTCGGCATGAAGGACCATTTCAGACCGGTCGGGAAACCGGCGCCGCCCCGTCCGCGCAGGCCAGACGTCTTGACCTCCTCGATAATCTTTTCGCGGCCCAGGGCGACCAGCGCCTTGGTGTTGTCCCAGATGCCGCGTTGGCGCGCCGAATCCAGGTCCCAGCCGTACCAGCCGTAGAGGTTGGTGAAGATGCGATCCTTGTCCTGCAGCATGGCTAGCCCTCGTCCTTCGCCGCAGGTGAATCGTTTCGGCCGGATCCGCTTCATCGGCCACCTCAGGAGCATCGGACTTGGCCTTGGACTTCGCCGTCGCCTTCGGCCTGGATCTGTGCTTGGACTTGGCGGCGACGGCCTTCGCCTCGGTGGCATCGGATGACACATCGGCGCCATCGGCATCTGCCTTGGCGTCGTCAGCCTTGGCGCCGCCGGACTGGGCATCGGCGGCTTCGGCCTTGGCGGCCTCGGCCTTGGCCGGCGCCTTCTTCGCCTCCGGCACGATGACGACCTTTGGAGGCTCGAGCAGGCTGGTCGGGCCAGACAATGCCTGGCTGCCCTTGCGCCCGATCTGCGAACCGATCTTCGGTGTCTCGCCCTTGGCCAGCGAATCGATCAGCTGTCCCATGCGCTGATAATCCAGGTCCTCGTAGTAGTCGTCGTTGATCTGGACCATCGGCGCGTTGACGCAGGCGCCCAAGCACTCGACCTCGACGATGGTGAAGGCGCCGTCCGCCGAATCCTGGCCCGGCCCGGCACCGGTCTTGTCCTTGATCGCCTTCAGCACGTCGTTCGATCCGCACAGCCAGCACGGCGTGGTGGTGCAGACCTGGATGAAATGGCGGCCGACCGGCGCCTTGTTGAACATGGTGTAGAAGCTGGCGACCTCATACGCCCGGATCGGCGGGACCTCCAACAGCTCGGCGACATAATCCATTGCCGCCCGCGGCAGCCAGTTGTCGTTCTGCCGTTGCGCCAGGTCGAGCAGCGGCAACAGCGCGCTCTGCTGCCGCCCATCGGGGTATTTGCCGATGATCGCCTTGGCGCGATCGAGATTGTCGGCGGTGAACGTGAATTCGGAGGGCTGCTGTGCCTCCGCCGCCGGGGCGCCGAAGCTCATCGGTCGATCTCCCCGAAGACGATGTCCATGGAACCGATGATCGCCACCGTGTCGGCCAGCATGTGGCCCCGGCTACTGAAATCGAGCGCCTGCAGATGCGCGAAGCCGGGCGCCCGGATGCGGCAGCGATAGGGCTTGTTGGTGCCGTCGGAGACCAGGTACACGCCAAACTCGCCTTTCGGCGCCTCGGTTCCCACATAGACCTCGCCCGGGGGCACGTGATAGCCCTCGGTGTACAGTTTGAAGTGATGGATCAACGCCTCCATCGAGCGCTTCATCTCCGCCCGGGGCGGCGGCGCCACCTTGTGGTCGTTGACCTTGATCGGCCCGTCCTTGGGCATGTCCTCCAGACATTGCCTGATGATGCGGTTGGACTGCCGCATCTCCTCGACGCGCACCAGGTAGCGGGCGTAGCAATCGCCTGTCAGGCCCACCGGCACGTCGAAATCGACCCGGTCATAGACGTCATAGGGCTGCGCCTTGCGCAAATCCCAGGCAACGTTGGAGGCCCTCAGCATCGGCCCGGTGAAACCCCAGGCTACCGCGTCCTCCGACGAAACCGTGCCGATGTCGACCGTTCGCTGCTTGAAGACCCGGTTGTTCGACAGAAGGCCTTCGATGTCGGCCAGGAAGCTCGGGAATCGCTCGGTGTATTCCCAGATGTCGTCGGCCAGCCCGGCTGGCATGTCCTGATGCACGCCACCAGGCCGAAAATAGGCGGCATGCAGCCGGGCACCGGAGACGCGCTCGTAGAACTCCATGAGAAGCTCGCGCTCCTCAAAGCCCCACAACGACGGGGTAATAGCCCCAACATCAAGGGCATATGTCGTTAAGTTCAGAATATGGTTGAGAATTCGCGAGATCTCGCTGAACAGCACCCGGATGTACTGCCCACGCTCCGGCACCTCGATTCCCAACAGCTGCTCGGTCGCCAGGGCGAATGTATGCTCCTGGTTCATCGGCGCGACATAATCCAGCCGGTCGAAATACGGCACCGCCTGCAGGTAGGTCTTGTACTCGATCAGCTTCTCGGTGCCGCGATGCAGCAGGCCGATATGCGGGTCGGCGCGTTCGACCACCTCGCCGTCCATCTCCAACACCAGACGCAACACGCCATGGGCGGCCGGATGTTGCGGCCCGAAATTCATCGTGAAGGGTTTGATCTGGGTCTCCGCCATCACGCTAACCTTCGTCGGAGGGCTTGCCCTCCTCCGCCTTCTCGTCGCCCGGCAGGATCTGTCGGGTCATGCCTTCCCACGGGCTGAGGAAATCGAAGGTCCGGAAATCCTGGGTCAGCTTGACGGGTTCGTAGACCACCCGCTTCTGCTCGTCGTCGTACCGCACTTCGACATAGCCGGTCAGCGGGAAGTCCTTGCGCAGCGGATGTCCCTCGAACCCGTAATCGGTGAGAATGCGGCGCAGATCCGGGTTGTCGGAGAAGAAGATCCCGAACATGTCCCAGGTCTCGCGCTCGAACCAGGTGGCGGTCGGATGGACGCCGGCCACTGACGGTACCGGCAACTCCTCCTCGGTCATGCATTTCACGCGCAACCGGCGATTCTGCTTCAGGCTGAGAAGCTGGTAGACGACCTCGAATCGCTGCTCGCGCTCTGGATAGTCGACCGCGGAGATATCGATCAACTGCTCGAACAGGCAGCCGGCGTCGTCACGCAGAAACGTCAGCACCCGGCAGATCGCGCCGGAGCGGGCCGTGACCACCAGCTGTGAATTGATGACGTCAAAACCGGAGACGTCCGGGTCCAGTTCGGCGGCGACATACTCGCCAAGCTCGGTGAGGGAGCGATCGACCATCCAACGGGCCTGCTAGCGAACGATCCGGCCGCCGCGGCGGATCTTCTTCTGGAGTTGCAGGATGCCGTAGATCAGTGCCTCCGCGGTCGGCGGGCAGCCCGGTACATAGATGTCGACCGGCACGATTCGGTCGCAGCCGCGCACCACCGAATAGGAATAGTGGTAGTAGCCGCCGCCATTGGCGCAGGACCCCATGGAGATCACCCACCGCGGCTCGGCCATCTGGTCGTAGACCCGGCGCAGCGCCGGAGCCATCTTGTTGGTCAGCGTGCCGGCGACGATCATCACATCGGACTGCCGCGGGCTCGGCCGCGGGATCACCCCCAGCCGATCAAGGTCGTAACGCGGCATATAGGCGTGGATCATCTCCACCGCGCAGCAGGCCAAGCCGAACGTCATCGGCCATAGCGAGCCCGTGCGGGCCCAGTTCAGGATGCTGTCGAGCGATGTAACCAGGAACCCCTTGTCCTGAAGTTCGGACGAGACAGCCGCGACCACCGCATCCTGGCCGACTGCGGGGACCGGGGCTGCGACTGCGGTTGCGGGCTTGCCCTCTACTCCCATTCCAGCGCCCCTTTCCGCCATTCATAAACGAACCCGACGGTCAGGATGCCGAGGAAGATCACCATCGACCAGAATCCGAACATGCCGATATCGCCCAACGATATGGCCCAGGGAAACAGAAAGGCGACCTCGAGGTCGAAGATGATGAACAGGATCGCCACCAGGTAGAACCGCACGTCGAAGCGCGAACGGGCATCCTCGAAGGCGTCGAATCCGCATTCGAACGCCGTTACCTTCTCGCTATCCGGCTTCTGCTCGGCGACCAGATACGACAGCCCGACCGCGATCACCGAGATCGCGGTGGCGATTCCGAGGAACAGCAGGATCGGAAAGTATTCGGCCAAAAGCGATTGCGACATGCGGCGCCTCGGGCTGCGGTTGCAGGATTGTGGCGACGGGAAGAAAAACCAGACAACTCAACTGTTTGGAAGGATCCGCACCACCCTTGTCTCGGCAATGATATAAGCCGACGAACCGGGCAAGGGAAGCGAAATCGGGTAGGAAACCCAATGGTTGCGCGCCATGTGAGACATCGGTGCGGGCCCGATGGCATATCGGCGAACGGCATGACCTCGACATGTCGATTCCACACCGTCGGAATCCTCCTGGCACGAATTCGACGGGCGGGTATATGCTATTGATCAAAAGGCGCGATACGGCGAAACCTGATCGAGCCGCGCGAAACAACCGGCGTCCGGCAGCCACATCGAACAGCGCCGGAGCGGGCCGGTGAACTGGGCGGGACAGGCATCATACATGGGTGAGCCGACCCAAAATCTGGGCATCCTGTACGCGGATGTGTGCAACAGCGTGCGGCTGTACGAGGTGCTGGGCGACGAAGAGGCGCATCGGCTGATCCACGATTGCCTGCACGGGCTGGTGGGCATCACCAAGCAGTACAGCGGCACCGTCATCCGCACCCAGGGCGACGGCGTGATGAGCGTCTTCGACTCGGCCGACCAGACATTCGATGCGGCGCGCCAGATGCAGGAAACCTATCGCGACGGACACATCACCATCACCGCCGGCTTCAACTACGGCTCGGTGATCGCCGATGGCGGTGACGTTTATGGTGACGCGGTGAACCTGGCGGCGCGGGTTGCCGCCCTGGCGCGCCCCGGCGAGATCCTGCTGACCGGCGAGACGGTGCGCGAATTATCGCCGAACCTGAAGGATACGGTGCGGCTGTTCGACACAACGACGGTGCGCGGCCGCAGCCGGCCGGTGGAGATCTTCACCGTGCGCGCAGCGCCGGACCAACAGACCACCTATGTCCCCGCATCGGCTCCGAATACCGCCCAGGCCCGGCATGCCGGCCAGTTGACGCTGCGGCATGGTAAGCGGGTCTACCAGGTCAGCGAGGGCGTGCCGATCCTGGTGATGGGCCGGGATGAGCGCTGCGACCTGGTCGTGAAAAGCTATTTCGCCTCTCGGCGCCATGCGGTGATCGAGCTCAATCGGGACCGATTCGTCCTGACCGATCAGAGCTCGAACGGCACCTTCGTGGCGCAGGAGAACGGCCACGAGATCTTCCTGAAGCGGGAATCGTTGCCGTTGCTGGGCGACGGCAGCATCTCTCTGGGCGCCGCCCCGTCGGAGGACGAAAGCTATACGGTCCACTTCCACGTCATCGACACGGATTGACGGGCTCGGACACCGATAGATTCTCTGGAAGAAATGGCGCGAGTGACGGGACTTGAACCCGCGGCCTCCGGCGTGACAGGCCGGCGCTCTAACCAACTGAGCTACACCCGCGTAGGCGTCTGAACCTCTCGGTTCAGCGAGGCGCTTGAGATACGCATTCGACCGCCCCCTGTCAAGCGCCCGGCCGGACCGGCGGTCGTCGGCGGTGAATTCCGGACTTCCGGTCCAACGTCAATGCCACCAGGCCCAAGTTAGACGTCGGCGGAGCCGAGACACCGCCGTAGCACCGGTTGGTCAGCTCTGCCGTTCGCCGCTTGATGCCGCGGCGCGTACCGCAAGAATGGTGCCCTACTAGACACGGCAGTTTGACCTCGGCATGTTTCACCTTGAGCTTCAGTCTCGAATTCCATCGGGGATTGTCTGCGTCCCGACCTGTTATGGACATATCACTGGACGCTCGCCGACTGGTGCGCATGTCACCACACGGTGGAATTGCATAATCCGGCGACCGATATCCGCAGTGCTACGATGACGCCTCTCTTGGTCGCTTCTTGTTCCTGAGCCAAATGAGCGACCAGCACAAGGCAGCGATCGGCTTTGCGAGGAAAGAACGGCGACAGGCTTGGTGCATGCGCATTTTACGGTCCAATTGCAGGTTGCTGGCGCTGGCGATGGTTTTGCTCGGTCCCGTGGCTCTGCCGATGCCGGCATTCGGGCAATCGACGTCACCGGTATTCTCACTGCCGGTCGCGTGCGAGATCGGTCGGCGCTGTGTCGTGCAGAACTACTTTGACCATGAGGCCGGTCCGGGCGCGCAGGACTATGCCTGCGGCAGCCTGTCCTATGATGGTCATCGAGGGACCGATTTCCGGGTGGCTGATCTGGCGGCCATGGCCGAGGGCGTATCGGTGCTCGCGGCGGCCGCCGGCACGGTGCGAGCGGTCCGCGACGGGATGTCCGATGTCGACGCCAGAGACATCGATCGTGCGACCATCGAAGGCCGTGAGGCCGGCAACGCGGTCGTCATCTCCCATGACGATGGCTGGGAATCCCAATACAGCCATATGCGCCGGGGCAGCGTCGCCGTCACGCCGGGCGACCGGGTGGAGGCCGGCCAGACGCTCGGTCTCATCGGCATGTCCGGCCTGGCGGAGTTTCCCCATTTGCATTTCGAGGTCCGCCTGAACGACCGCCATGTGGACCCGTTTATCGGCCTGGCGGAGGCAGAAGGCTGCGCCGTCGCGCCGTCGGCGCTGTGGACCGGTACGGCGGCGGCGGCGCTCGACTACATGCCGGGCGGTCTACTGGGCCTGGGTTTTGCCTCGCAGGTGCCAGACTTCCCGGCGATCCGGCGCGGCGATCTGCACGCCGACCGTCTGCCCAGCGATGCCGCCGTTCTGGTGTTCTGGTTCAATCTCTATGGAGTGCGCGATGGCGACGTGGTCTCGGCCCGGCTGATCGCTCCGGACGGCTCGGTCGTCGCCGAGCAGCAGAAGACCCATGACCGTCAACAGGCGCAATGGTTTGGGTATGTCGGCCGCCGCCGGCCAGGTGCGCTGTGGCCGGCCGGCCCCTATCGCGGCGAGATTTCACTGCGGCGGTCCGGCGACGATGATCCGCAGACACTGGTCGAGGCGGTCGAGGAAATCGAGCTGCGCTGACGACCGCGAGTGCACCACCTGTGCCCAGGTTGGCTTGGCACTGTCCTCTGTCCGGGCGGATATTGAATCGCAGGTGTCGCCGGCATGGAGAAGAGGCGCAGGTGGCGAAGGGCATCGGCGGATCCGAGGCTCCGCCCTACCGTTGTTCTCGGCTTCGCGATCAGCCGCCAAGCACGAAATCATCCTCCTGGAGTTCCGACACGCCGAGCAACGTCAACTGGTCGCCGCCGCCGAAATCCAGCAGCAGGTCGGCGCCGCCGCCGGTCGACGACACGGTGATCCCCGGCGCGGCATCGCCGGCATCGACGACATTGAGATCGCCGCTGGACCCCGCCAGGGCCTGGAAATCCGCCAACGTGTCGAAGCCCTGGCCTGTGGCGTCGATCATGTCGTTTCCGACGGCGTCGAAGTCGGTAATGCTGTCCGCAGCGGCACCTGCGGCGAACACGAAAGTGTCATTGCCACTGTTGCCGCTGAGCGTATCGGCCCCGGCACCGCCGTCCAGCAGATCGTTGCCGCTGGCACCGAGGATAACGTCATTACCGTCGCCGCCGTCCAGCCGGTTGTCGCCCCTGTTGCCGCCGAGTTGATCATCGAACCGCGACCCTCGCAAGTTCTCGATGCCAGAGTAGGTGTCGCCCAGAGCGTCGCCGAGGGCCCCGGTGCCCTGCCACAGGGTGACCTCAACGGCTGACGCCGCGGAGGCATAGCTCGCCGTATCCGACCCCCCGCCGCCGGTGAGCGTATCGGCGCCGCCATCCCCCTGGAGAATATCGTCGCCGATTCCACCGGTCAGGATGTCGTCGCCGGCGCCACCGGTGATCACATCGGCCCCTGCGCCGCCATCCAATACGTCGTCTGCGCCGCCGCCATAGATGGTATCGTTGCCGTCACCGCCGATGAGCCCGTTGGCGTTCTTGTCGCCGACCAGCAGGTCGTCGAATTGCGACCCCCGAAGGTTCTCGATGCCGGAGTAGGTGTCGCCCAAGGCATCCCCGACTGAGCCGCCGCCCTGCCACAGCGCAGCCTCAACGCGGGACGCGGCCGACGCATAGCTCGCCGTATCCGACCCCCCGCCGCCGGTGAGCGTATCGGCGCCGCCATCCCCCTGGAGCGTGTCGTCCCCATTGCCGCCAGTCAGAGTGTCGTCGCCGGCGCCACCGCCGAGGATATCACTTCCATTGTCACCGGCGAGGGTATCGTTGCCGCTGCCGCCGAACAGCAAATCGACGCCGTCACCGCCGATGAGCCCGTTGGCGTTCTTGTCGCCGACCAGCAGGTCGTCGAATTGCGACCCCCGAAGGTTCTCGATGCCGGAGTAGGTGTCGCCCAAGGCATCCCCGACTGAGCCGCCACCCTGCCACAGCGCAGCCTCAACGCGGGACGCGGCCGACGCATAGCTCGCCGTATCCGACCCCCCGCCGCCGGTGAGCGTATCGGCGCCGCCATCCCCCTGGAGAATATCGTCGCCGATTCCACCGGTCAGAATGTCGTCGCCGGCGCCACCGGTGATCACATCGGCCCCTGCGCCGCCGTCCAATACGTCGTCTGCGCCGCCGCCATAGATGATATCGTTGCCGTCACCGCCGATGAGCCCGTTGGCGTTCTTGTCGCCGACCAGCAGGTCGTCGAACTGCGACCCCCGAAGGTTCTCGATGCCGGAGTAGGTGTCGCCCAGGGCATCACCGACTGAGCCGCCACCCTGCCACAGCGCAGCCTCAACGCGAGCGCTCGCCCCGGCATAACTCGCAGTGTCGGACCCGACCCCGCCATCGAGCGCATCGGCCCCGGTACCGCCTGTCAGCGTGTCGTTTCCATCATCGCCAAATATCTGGTCGTTTCCGGCGCCCGCGATGATCGTGTTGGCCGCCGTGTTTCCGGTGATCTGGTCGTTCCCGCCGCCGGTCGTCGCGTTCTCGATGACGACGCCATTGGCGATTGTGTGCCCGCCGATGATCCCGTCGACATAGGACATGAAGCCGCCCCCGCCCAACTCATAGGCCAGCGTGGCGGCGCGCAGGTCGATGATCGCGTCGGCGGCAGTGAGTGCGACGATCTCGTCGATGCCGCCGGTGTCCCAGATGGTGTAGTAGCCAGTACCCTGGACCTGCGCCGTGTCCAGCATGTAGGTGTCATTGCCGCTGGCATGGGTGGTGTTGGCACCATAGAGGTTCTGCAATGCCGCGATATCCAACGCCGCGTACGTGGCGGCGTGACCGTTGGTTGCGAAGCTCGAGGCCAGCCCCGCCGGGTTGTCCGCCCAGCCTTCGTTGTAGCTCATCTGCGTGAAGGCTGCCTGGTTCAGGCTGAAATTGCCAAGGTCGCTGGACGAGCTGACACCCTGCATGATTTCCGAGCCGAAACCGGTATCGTGCGGGTGGGCCAAACCCAGCCCGTGGCCAAGCTCATGGACCGCGACCCCGTACATGAAGCCGCCCAGATCGAGCCCGCCGCCCGGCGCGGAACTCCAGGACGGCCAGTCGTTGTTCAGGAAACCGAACCCAGGCCCGCCGGGAAAGTAGAAGAAGCCGAGCAGCGTGCCGCCCGCATCGGAGGGCAGTTTTGCCGTGGCCCATTCCAGATCCGCTGCACTGCGGTTCGTGGTGACCTCGAAATCGATGTCGACGATCGTCTCGACATGGGTGAACACCGACCAGAGCTGACCTTGCTCATAGGCGTTGACGCCGTCGGCGGTCAACCAGCCCAATTCGTCATCGAAATAGCTGTCGCCTGCCTGGGCGAAATAAACCAGCACCGGGTCCGAGGTATCGAGACCGAATGAGCCCTCGATCGCGTCCAGAGGCACGGCCGGCGGCGGCGGGACCGTGACCGAGACCTCCAACCGATAGTCACCAACGTAGTCGCTGAGATAGCTGTCGACCTCCACGAAGAATGTGCCGGACTCGGTGCTGGTAAAAACGAGTCGGGAGTCCCGGTCCACGCCGAGGATGATGTCGTCGTTCTGGGCAACCAGCGTTCCGGCCGGGTTGTAGAGCCGAAGATAGGGGTCCTCCAGCTCACCCAGCCCGTTCCCGGCGTCGTGGTCCAGCCCGAAGAGGTCGATCTGGACCGTCTGGCCGGCAACCAGATCCAGGCGGAACCAGTCCAGATCGCCGGTGAAGTCGAGCGTTTCCTCGCGGAAGCCGCCGACCGTGATGACCTCAGTGGTCGAGTCGTCGCCCGGGATGGTGAAGAAGACGGTGCCGTCGAGCGCTCCGGCTGCGCCATCTGCGGTGGACTTCAAGCCCTCCACGCCGCGGTAGTCGTCCTGAAGTCCAACCTTGCTGCCAACTTCGAACATGATTCCGATCACCCCCGACTGATTGGTGAAGCGTGACTACTGCTTGATAGTCGGCTCAACCTGACTCCAAGTCTGGACCACCCTGGGCAGAAACGTTCCGGGTCGTCGGGCAACGGGCTGGCGGTACCAGCCACTCGATTCAGTCCGAACGATGCTTCGTCGCTGATCGAGCTGTGAAGGTGCACTTATCCGCTCGCTCTGCTTTGCGCAGCGGCATCGCAGGAAGCGGCCACCCGCCACGACCGACCAAGGAGTCGTGGATTTGGAACCAGTTGAAGCCCGTCAAATTCTACCAGAATGGCTGCTGTTCTTGAAGGCGCGCTTGTGCCGCACTGAAATCGCCTCACCGCGGCCTCCGCTCCTGAAGAGTGCGAGGTCGGCCTGCGCCGTGCGGTGTACGATCAGAGGAAAGCCCTTGGCGAGTTGGCCGGAGAGGGGTGCGGCGGAGCCGGGGCTTCGCCGCACCCCCATTGCCGGACCCGCAATCAGCCGCCAAGCACGAAATCATCCTCCTGGAGTTCCGACACGCCGAGCAACGTCAACTGGTCGCCGCCGCCGAAATCCAGCAGCAGGTCGGCGCCGCCGCCGGTCGACGACACGGTGATCCCCGGCGCGGCATCGCCGGCATCGACGACATTGAGATCGCCGCTGGACCCCGCCAGGGCCTGGAAATCCGCCAACGTGTCGAAGCCCTGGCCTGTGGCGTCGATCATGTCGTTTCCGACGGCGTCGAAGTCGGTAATGCTGTCCGCAGCGGCACCTGCGGCGAACACGAAAGTGTCATTGCCACTGTTGCCGCTGAGCGTATCGGCCCCGGCACCGCCGTCCAGCAGATCGTTGCCGCTGGCACCGAGGATAACGTCATTACCGTCGCCGCCGTCCAGCCGGTTGTCGCCCCTGTTGCCGCCGAGTTGATCATCGAACCGCGACCCTCGCAAGTTCTCGATGCCAGAGTAGGTGTCGCCCAGAGCGTCGCCGAGGGCCCCGGTGCCCTGCCACAGGGTGACCTCAACGGCTGACGCCGCGGAGGCATAGCTCGCCGTATCCGACCCCCCGCCGCCGGTGAGCGTATCGGCGCCGCCATCCCCCTGGAGAATATCGTCGCCGATTCCACCGGTCAGGATGTCGTCGCCGGCGCCACCGGTGATCACATCGGCCCCTGCGCCGCCATCCAATACGTCGTCTGCGCCGCCGCCATAGATGGTATCGTTGCCGTCACCGCCGATGAGCCCGTTGGCGTTCTTGTCGCCGACCAGCAGGTCGTCGAATTGCGACCCCCGAAGGTTCTCGATGCCGGAGTAGGTGTCGCCCAAGGCATCCCCGACTGAGCCGCCGCCCTGCCACAGCGCAGCCTCAACGCGGGACGCGGCCGACGCATAGCTCGCCGTATCCGACCCCCCGCCGCCGGTGAGCGTATCGGCGCCGCCATCCCCCTGGAGCGTGTCGTCCCCATTGCCGCCAGTCAGAGTGTCGTCGCCGGCGCCACCGCCGAGGATATCACTTCCATTGTCACCGGCGAGGGTATCGTTGCCGCTGCCGCCGAACAGCAAATCGACGCCGTCACCGCCGATGAGCCCGTTGGCGTTCTTGTCGCCGACCAGCAGGTCGTCGAATTGCGACCCCCGAAGGTTCTCGATGCCGGAGTAGGTGTCGCCCAAGGCATCCCCGACTGAGCCGCCACCCTGCCACAGCGCAGCCTCAACGCGGGACGCGGCCGACGCATAGCTCGCCGTATCCGACCCCCCGCCGCCGGTGAGCGTATCGGCGCCGCCATCCCCCTGGAGAATATCGTCGCCGATTCCACCGGTCAGAATGTCGTCGCCGGCGCCACCCGCCAGGATGTCATTTCCGTCACCGCCTTCCAGCCTGTCGTTGCCGCCGCCCCCGAGAAGCGTGTCGTCGCCGGCGTCGCCGGCGAGACTGTTGTCGGCGTTGTTTCCGACCAGTACGTCACCGAAATGCGACCCATGCAGGTTCTCGATGCCGCCGTAGCTGTCGCCGACGGCATCCCCAACGGTGCCCGTGCCCTGCCACAGCGCTGCCTCCACACGGGAGGCAGCCGACGCATAGCTCGCAGTGTCGGATCCGGCGCCGCCGTTGAGAGTGTCCGCGCCGCTCCCCCCCTGAAGGATGTCGTCGCCGGCACCGCCAATCAGCGTGTCGTTGCCGCCCTTGCCGTTGAGGAAGTCGGTGAATTCCGTGCCGGTGAGGGTGTTGGCTTCACTCGCATCACCCTGCAGCGCCGCGAACTCGCTGAAGGTCAGATTGGGGAAGGCGGAAAGGTCGACGTCACCGGCGATGCCGTCGAAGTTCAGGGAAAGCTGCCAGCCTGAGTTCGACGCGACGTCGACGTCGCTCATCGAGAGACCGTCGACATTGTCGTAATTGTAGAAGGCGATGCCGGTCTTCTGGTAGTTGCCGGTAATTGCGACGTTGTCGATGGTCACAGTGCCGAGCGCGCCGGTGTCACTGCGGAACTGGATCGCATTCTCGGCGGCGTAGTTGAGGCTGGGATCGGTCGCCGCCAAGTCGATCGGGCGGCTGCCGCCGTCGATGGTCAGATTCTGCAGAGTTGCGTCGCCGGCATACTGGAAAAACAGCAAGTCGCCATCGCCGCTGGAGGAGTGCGGCCGGCCGTTCTCAACGAATGCCGAGTCGGTCACCACGACATTGCCGAGATTGCGGCCATCGACGATGCCCAGGCCGTTCCGCTGATTCTGATGGAAGCGGCTGTTGGTGATCTGCAGCGTGCCAAGCGTCGTGCCGTCGACCTTGATGCCATAGTCGAGCGCGCCTTCGAAGGCGAAGCCATCGAAACTCACGGTGCCGGCCGCCCCGAGATCGCCCTGCAGGGTGAAGGCCGAGCCGGCAGATGGCGCTACGATCGTGTCCGTTGGCCCCTGGCCGACAAAGTCCAGCGCCTTGTCGACGATAACCGCCTCGTTGAACGTGCCGGAGCCGATTTGAACCAGGTCACCGGCACTTGCGGCATCGACCGCGTCCTGGATAGTGAAGGTCCCGTTCGCCTCGTCGACCAGCCAGGCGCTGCCGTCGGAGAAACGCAACTCTTCGACATCGACGATGTTCTGGACCTGACCGCCGATGGTCACTTGCCAATACTCAACGGGCGCGAGGTAAACGAAGGTAGCGTCGGCAAGAAGATCGCCAGTGAATAGTGCAACGTCCGTGCCCGAGCCGCCGTAGAACGTGTTTCTCCCGGCTCCGCCGTCCAGCGCGTCGTTCCCCTCGTCGCCCCAAAGAATATCATTCCCCTCCTCACCGAAAAGCTGATCGTCTCCGAGACCACCTCGCAGCCTGTCGCTGCTATCGCCCCCGTAGAGGAAGTTCTGCAGGTCGTTTCCGGTGAGATCGTCGGGCCGGCTTGTTCCTGACACACCCTCGATGCCGTCAAAGGTATCGCCCAACGCCCCTCCGCCTCCAGTTCCGGTCAGTAGGTCTACCGTTACTCCCACTGCAAAGTTGCTGTATTCGACGAGATCGATGCCAAGGCCGCCGATATGGTGATCGATCCCGCCGCCACCTCTTAGGACGTCATCCCCTGGACCGCCATCGAGCGTGTCATTCTGAAAACCGCCATCCAGCCTATCGTTGCCGTTCCCGCCAATGAGGGTGTCGCTTCCGTAACCGCCCCGCAGATCGTCATCCGTCGCGCCGCCAGTGATGACGTCGTTGCCGTCTTTTCCATCGATGTAGCTGACCCCTTCAAGGACCGTCTGGCTGAAGTCCAGCGTGTTGTCGGTGTCATTGCCCGCGATGCCGGTGTCGTTGGCGGCAATGCCGGTATCGTTGCCGACCCATCGCTCGATGCTGTTGGTGGTTGAGTCAAACCCGTTGAGCACGACATCTTCGATCCCGGCCACGTCAAGGTCGGCGTCGAAATTGTAGATCCAGTCGCTGCCGTCGCCGCCGATGAAAGTGTCGAATTCTGCCTCGTTCCTGAATGCGGCAAAGTCATCGTCGCCGAGGCCACCATCGAGTGTGTCGATTCCCTCGCCACCGTCGAGGTCGTCGTCCCCGTCACCGCCTTCGACAACGTCATTCCCGTCGCCGCCGAACAGGGTGTCATTTCCTGCTTCGCCGCGGAGAGTATCGTCGCCGTCCTCGCCGAAGAGAGAATTCACCAGTTCGTCCCCGGTGAGAGTGTCATTGAAATCCGATCCGGCGAGATCTTCGATGCTGTCATATGTGTCGCCGGTAGCGTGCCCACCTGTGCCGACGCCCGAACCGAGGTTCACGACCACCGACATTTGAGAGTCGACATAGACAGCGATATCGATCCCGGTGCCGCCCGTAAGCTCATCGCCACCGTCACCGCCGTTCAGGACATCGTTGCCCGCGCCACCGACCAGCGTGTCATCGCCGTCTAGTCCGAAAAGAAAATTGCCAAGACCATTTCCAGTAATGACATCGGCGAAGTTCGACCCCACTGCATCTTCGATGCTGTCATAGGTATCGCCTTCGGCAAATCCGCCCGTGCCGGTGCCAGTCTCCAGGTTTACCTGCACCGCCGACGTTGAGTCGAAGTAGTCGACGAGATCAAAGCCCGCGCCGCCGAAGACAGCATCAATCCCATCGCCAGGGATGATCGAATCATTGCCGTCAAATGTGCGCAGCACGTCATTGCCATAGCTGCCGAACAGCACGTCCGGCCCCGCAAACAGGAAAGCCAGCAAGCCAGGGCCGTCATTGGCTTCGTAAAAGCTGAATACCGTGACTGCATCGACCGGAGGATCCGGCACATAGGCAAAGGTGTTGTCAGGGCCAATAAAAATGTCGATCCGGTCGATGGTTCCGCCAACGACTTCGCCGCCGACGATGTTGAAACTGCCCGAGAAGACGGTCGCTTCGCCTCCGGGATATTCAAACACAACCAGGGTCGCTGTTTGCTCGACAACGACAAATCCGGATAGATCAAGAAAATCGGGATCGTCGAAATCGATGGGCTCAAATGCCACGGCCGTCGCCATGTGGAATACTCCCGCCTCCGTCAGGGTCCGCCCAATCCTCCTGGCCGCAATCTCCAGGGGCACTGGGGCATCGAAGTTCTGGAACCGAGAAGGTTCTTCCGTGACAGCGCGCTAACCGACCACCGCGAGTTCCCTCGATGCGTGCGCATTCTATCCAGGTGGATTCGAAATTGCACCCGCATAAGTCAACCCTGGCGAGTCCAAATTCGACCTAAGGACGCTGAGAATCGCCGCTACGACCGAGCGCTGGGCCGCACCCGGCAGATGTTCCAAGCGGACGATCGGGCGACCTTCGCGCCCGCCACAGTCGACACCAACTTCGATGGTGTTGGTGGGCGATGACGGGATCGAACCGCCGACCTCCTCGGTGTAAACGAGGCGCTCTCCCAGCTGAGCTAATCGCCCCCGCGCCGGCGCATCGCGCCGCAACCGTCCCATTTACATAGAACGACCGGGCTGGAGTCCAGCCCGGCATGATCTTCGACGGCTTCGCTTGCGCAATCCCACACACCTTGGATGTGCGATTGCGGAAACGCGGCTATCGAAACTCCCCCGCAAACGGAGTCCGGGCCGGCGGACAGGCGCCGCCGGCCCGGCATTCCGTCGGAAACCTTAGTTCACGGCGTCTTTCAGAGCCTTGCCCGCTTTGAACTTGGGCTGCTTGGATGCCGGGATGTTGATCGGCTCGCCGGTGCGCGGATTGCGCCCCTTGGAAGCCGCACGATTTGCAACTGCAAACGTCCCGAAACCAACAAGGCGGACCTCGGTCCCCCTCTTCAGCGAATCGGTAATTCCGTCGATCACGGAATCAACCGCCTTTGTGGAATCGGCTTTCGACAGCCCGGCGGCGTCTGCAACATGAGCGACGAGATCCTGCTTATTCACTTCAAGCCCCCCTTCTTGGACTCAGGAGATAAAACTTTCCGGAAGCACAATCGAACCGTACTAACACGTCTCTGTACCGACAGTTGGGCCGTCTTCGCTGTTGTGAAACAGAAGCCTGACAATGCCGTCACCGGCGGATACGGAGTCGAGCAGGATGGCTCGATTTGAGGGGGCGGAGTGTAATCAGAATAAAGCGCCGCGGTCAATCGCCGCGACGCTTTTGACGCAGTTATTTTCCCTGGAATTCCGCCGTTTTTGGCTCAATGTCGAACGACATTCCCGTCGTCCGTGTCGCCGCCGACGGCGGCGACCGGCTCGACCTCGGCAGGTTCGATCCACTCGATCGCCTCAAGCGGCTCGGTCAACGCCTCCGCCAGCACTTCATCGACCGTAGCGACCGCTTTGATGGTCAGCCCGCGTTTCACATTGTCGGGAATCTCGGCGAGATCCTTCTCATTATCCTTTGGAATCAATACGGTTTTTAGCCTGCCACGCAAGGCAGCCAGGAGCTTCTCCTTCAATCCGCCGATCGGAAGCACACGGCCGCGCAGGGTGATTTCGCCGGTCATCGCGACGTCCTTGCGGACCGGAATGCCGGTCAGCACGGAGACGATCGAGGTGGCCATGGCAACGCCGGCGCTCGGCCCGTCCTTGGGCGTTGCACCCTCGGGCACATGCACGTGGATATCCTTGCGGGCGAAGTCGGTCGGCTTGATGCCGAATTCCACCGAGCGGGATTTCACATAGCTTTCCGCGGCCTGCACCGATTCGCGCATGACGTCGCCCAGCTTGCCGGTCGTGGTGACCTTGCCCTTGCCGGGAACGCTGACAGCCTCGATCGACAGCAGTTCGCCGCCAACCTCGGTCCAGGCAAGACCGGTGGTCACGCCGATCAGGTCTTCCAACTCAACCACGCCATAGCGGTAGCGCTTCACACCGGCGAACTTTTCCAGATTGCGCCGGGTGATCGCGACCTTGCCGCCGCCCTTGCTGCCCTTCTCGCCCTTCTCAGTCTTCAGCAGAATCTCCTTCACCGCCTTGCGGGTCAGGTTGGCGATCTCACGCTCCAGATTCCGGACTCCGGCCTCGCGCGTGTAATACCGGATCAGGTCCTTCAGGGCGTCGTCGGAGATCGTCCACTCGCCCTGCTTCAAGCCATGCGCCTCCATCTGCTTGGAGATCAGATGGCGCTTGGCGATCTCGATCTTCTCATCCTCGGTGTAGCCGGCGAGGCGAATCACCTCCATGCGGTCCAGCAATGGCTGCGGCAGGCGCAGCGTATTGGCGGTGCACAGGAACATCACATCCGAAAGGTCGTAATCGACCTCGAGATAGTGATCGTTGAAGGTGTGGTTCTGTTCCGGATCGAGAACCTCAAGCAGCGCCGAAGACGGGTCGCCGCGCCAATCGGCGCCCAGCTTGTCGACCTCGTCCAGCAGGAAGAGCGGGTTCGAGGCCTTGGCCTTCTTCATGCCTTGGATGATCTTGCCGGGCATGGATCCGATATAGGTCCGCCGGTGGCCGCGCACCTCGGCTTCGTCGCGCACACCGCCCAGCGACATGCGAACGAAATTGCGGCCCGTGGCTTTGGCGACCGACTTGCCAAGCGAAGTCTTGCCGACGCCCGGCGGTCCCACAAGGCACAGGATCGGCCCCTTGATCTTGTTCATCCGCTGCTGGACTGCGAGATATTCGAGAATGCGCTCCTTGACCTTTTCCAGTCCGAAATGGTCGTCGTTCAGCACCTTCTCGGCGAGGCGGATGTCCTTCTTGACCTTGCTCCGCTTCTTCCACGGGATGCCCAGCATCCAGTCGAGGTAGTTGCGCACGACCGTCGCCTCGGCCGACATCGGGCTCATATTGCGCAGCTTCTTCAGCTCCGCGATTGCCTTCTCCCGGGCCTCCTTGGACAGCTTGGTGGCGGCGATCCGCTCTTCCAGTTCCTGCAACTCGTCGCGACCGTCCTCGGAGTCGCCGAGTTCCTTCTGGATCGCCTTGAGCTGCTCGTTGAGATAGTACTCGCGCTGGGTCTTCTCCATCTGCCGCTTGACCCGGCCGCGGATGCGCTTTTCGACCTGCAATACGCCGATCTCGCCTTCCATGAAGGCATAGACCTTCTCCAGCCGCTCTGCGACCGACGGCGTTTCCAGCAGCTGCTGCTTCTCGGGGATTTTCAGGCTGAGATGCGAGGCCATGGTGTCGGCCAGCTTGCCGGGCTCGTCGATCTGATTGATCGAAACCAGGACCTCGGGCGGGATCTTCTTGTTCAGCTTGATGTACTGCTCGAACTGGGCGACGGCGGCCCGGCCAAGCGCCTCGACCTCCTGGCCCTCGTCGCCGATCTCGTCGATCACCTCGCCGAAGGCCTGGAAGAATTCCGGATTGTCGGTAAAGCGCAGGATCGAGGCGCGACGGCCGCCCTCGACCAGCACCTTGACGGTGCCGTCGGGCAGCTTGAGCATCTGCAGCACCGAGCCGATGGTGCCGACGGAGTAGATGTCGGGCGGGCCGGGATCGTCCTGGGCCGCGTTCTTCTGGGTGACAAGCAGGATCTGCTTGTCGTCCTTCATGACGTCCTCGAGCGCGCGGACCGATTTCTCACGGCCCACGAACAGCGGCACGATCATGTGCGGAAAGACGACGATATCCCGCAGTGGAAGCACCGGGTAGAGGATACCTCGGTTCAGTTCAAGCATACGCTCTGCCTCTTGGGAAACGGCATGGTCCGGCCGCATCCGGCCGGTCGATTTGAATGTATCTTGGCCTCGTCACGGCCGCGTTCAAGGGACCGGCCAAGATTGTGGGCGCTCCGCCGGCGCGGGCCGGCGAAACCGGACGGTCAGGCGCCAGGCGCCAGATCGCCCCGCTTCTCGGCATAGATCATCAGCGGCTTGGAACTCGCATCGACAACCTCGCGGTTGATGACGATTTCCTCCACGCCTTCCATTCCGGGCAGGTCGAACATGGTCTCCAGCAGGATCCCTTCCATGATCGAGCGCAGGCCACGTGCGCCGGTCTTGCGCTTGATCGCCTTCTTGGCGATCGACCGCAGCGCCTCCTCGGCAAACGCCAGCTTGACGTCTTCCATCTCGAACAGGCGCTGATACTGCTTGACCAGCGCGTTCTTCGGCATGGTGAGAATCGAAACCAGCGCATCCTCATCGAGGTCGCCCAGGGTGGCGACCACCGGCAGGCGGCCGACGAATTCCGGGATCAACCCGAACTTGAGCAGATCCTCGGGCTCGACCTCGCGCAGTACCTCGCCGGTGGCCCGGTCTTCCGGGCTCTGGACATCGGCGCCGAAGCCGACCGACGTCCCGCGTCCGCGCTGCGAGATGATCTTCTCCAAGCCGGCGAACGCACCGCCGCAGATGAACAGGATGTTGGTCGTGTCGACCTGCAGGAATTCCTGCTGCGGATGCTTGCGCCCGCCTTGCGGCGGCACCGAGGCCACGGTGCCTTCCATGATCTTCAGCAGCGCCTGCTGCACGCCCTCGCCCGACACGTCCCGGGTGATCGACGGATTGTCGGATTTGCGGCTGATCTTGTCGACCTCGTCGATATAGACGATACCGCGCTGCGCCCGCTCGACATTGTAGTCGGCCGACTGCAGCAGCTTCAGGATGATGTTCTCGACATCCTCGCCGACATAGCCCGCCTCGGTCAGCGTGGTGGCGTCGGCCATGGTGAAGGGCACATCGATGATCCGCGCCAGGGTCTGCGCCAGCAGGGTCTTGCCGCAACCGGTCGGACCGATCAGCAGGATGTTCGACTTCGCCAATTCGACGTCGCCGTTCTTCTGGCCATGGGCCAGGCGCTTGTAGTGGTTGTGGACAGCAACCGACAGCACGCGTTTGGCGTGCGGCTGGCCGACGACATAGTCGTCCAACACCGTATGGATGTCGCGCGGCGTGGGCACGCCATCGCGGTTCTTCACGAGGGTGGTCTTGTTCTCCTCGCGAATGATGTCCATGCACAACTCGACGCATTCGTCGCAGATGAACACTGTGGGACCGGCAATAAGCTTCCGCACCTCGTGCTGGCTCTTCCCGCAGAAAGAGCAGTACAAAGTGTTCTTGGAGTCGCCGCCGGAAGATTTGCCGCTGCTCATCGAAGCTCCGTAATTGCGCCGTTTATCCCTAAATCGGACCCTCCGCGACTCCCGGCCGGCAAGGCCCGAAGACGACTTGGGTTGTTATGCATCGGACCGAGTATTCCCGACCGAAAACACACCCGCAACATTTTCATTCAACATGAGAGTGTGGAACCGATCAACATATAGTTAAGTTAATCATTATGCCTCCGGTGATTTGTCAAGCGACGGGCGCTTTTCAATCACATGGTCGACAATTCCAAACTCCGCCGCCTCGGTCGCGGACAGGAAACGGTCCCGTTCAACCGCCTCTTCCACCACCGCCTTCTTCTGGCCGGTATGCCGCACATAGATCTCGTTCAGACGGTCTCGCATCTTGAGAATCTCGCGCGCCTGAATCTCGATATCGGACGCCTGGCCCTGGGCGCCGCCAGAGGGCTGATGCATCATGATTCGGCTGTTCGGCAGAGCATAACGCTTGCCGGCCGCGCCGGCAGCCAGCAGCAGCGACCCCATGGACGCGGCCTGTCCGAGGCACACGGTGGACACATCACTCTTGATGTATTGCATGGCGTCGTAGATCGCCATGCCGGCCGTGACCACGCCGCCCGGCGAGTTGATATAGAAGGATATGTCCTTGCTGGGATTCTCCGATTCCAGGTACAGCAGCTGGGCACAGACCAGGCTGGCCACCCCGTCATGCACCGGGCCGACCAGGAAAATGATCCGTTCGGACAGCAGGCGGGAATAGATATCGGACACGCGCTCGCCCCGATTGGTCTGCTCGACCACCATCGGGACCAGGGTATTCATGCGCGTTTCAAAGTCGTCCATTTCGGTCCTCGGTTCCACTCGGTTCGTACAGCGACCTGGAAACTGGTGCCCGGTGCTGGCTGATTCAACGGCCGAGTCGACACAGCAATTGTGTCGAGCTTGGGACGCCCGGTTTCAGCCGTCGGTCTTTGCCGACTTCTTGCTCGCCTCGCCGCCGGACGCCTCGGTATCCGACTTGGCTGACGCCTTGCTCTTGGCGGCCGGTTTTGCCGCCGCCTTCTTCTTGCGTGGGGCCGATTTGGCACCCGATTTCGCCTTGGCCGGTTTGGCGCCGGCATCCTCGTCCTCCGGATCCCGCAAGAGATCCTCGGGCGTGACCGTCTTCTCCTCGACTTTGGCGATCTCAAGGATGTAGTCGACCACCTTGTCCTCCAGGATCGGCGCACGCAGGCCATCGACCGCCTGCGGGTTCTTCTGGAAGAACTCGAACACCTGCTGCTCCTGGCCGGGATGACGCCGCGCCTCAGCGATGATCGCGCGGTTCAGCTCGTCCTGACTGATCTGCAGGTTGTTGATCTGGGCGACCTCCGACAGAATCAGTCCAAGCCGCACCCGACGCTCCGCGATGCCGCGATATTCCTCTTTCAGCTCCTCATCGGTCTTACCGGCGTCCGGGTCGTCGTCGCCGGCCTGGCGGCGCGCCTCCTCGACCTGCTGCCAGATCGAATCGAATTCGGCATCAACCATGCCGCCGGGAACCTCGAAGGTGTATGCCTCTGCCAGCTTGTCAAGCAGCTCGCGCTTGACGCGCGCTCGCGAGACCTGCTCGAATTCGGTCTCGGTCTGACGCCGGACGGCGTCCTTCAATCCGTCCAGATCGTCGAAGCCGACATCCTTGGCGAGATCCTCTCCGACCTCCATGGTCTGCGCTGCCCGGACTTCCTTCAGCACCACGTCGAAAGACGCGTCCTGACCGGCCAGCCCTTCGTCGTGATAGCCCTCCGGGAAGGTGACCGAGATGGTGAACTCGCCATCCTTCTTGCCGGCGATCTGGTCCTCGAAGCCGGGAATCAGCATGCCGGAGCCGAGTTCGACCTCCATGTCGGAACCTTGCATCTCGGGGCGCTTCTCGCCGCCGACACTGCCGGAGAAATCGATCAGCACCTGGTCGCCGATCTTCGCGGCGCGAGGCTTGTCCACCTTGGCGAAGCTCTTGCGGCCCTCGGCCAGCTTGGTCAGGCCGTCGGCGACCGTATCGTCGGTCACCTCGGCGCGCATGCGGGTCAGTTCCAGGGCGCCGAAATCGATCGGCTCGATCTCAGGCAGGATCTCGACCGCCATGGTGTATTCAAGGTCGGCGCCGTCATCGAACTTGGTGATCTCGATCTTCGGCTGCTGGGCCGGGCGGATGCCGCGCTCGGTCAGGGTCTCGCGCGAGCTGTCATTGACGGCGCCTTCCAGCACTTCGCCCAGGACCGATTTGCCATAGCGCTGGCGCAAGAGCTTCCTGGGGATCTTTCCGGGGCGAAAACCGGGCAGCCGGATCTTGCCGCCGAGATCGTCAAGCTGTTGTTCGACCCGCTGTTCGATATCGGCCGCGTCGACGATGATCTTGTATTCGCGCTGCAGCCCATTGGCCGCCGTCTCGGTTACCTGCATTGTTTTCTATGCCTGCTCTGCGTTCGCAGGACCGCTTGCCCCGGCGGTCCCAGTTCTGTCGCGATAACCGGATTCGCGGTCCGGCTGGTGCGGGCGGAGGGACTTGAACCCCCATGACTTGCGTCGCTGGCACCTAAAGCCAGTGCGTCTACCAGTTCCGCCACGCCCGCGCACATCCAGGCTTACCGGCACCCTTCGCCATCGCGGCGCGCTCTATAGCACAACGGATTCGGACCGCACAGGGCAAATCCGAATGCCGGCCCCGGGCCCGCCCCGCCTCAACGATTCCGGGCCGCCAGACCGCGCAGCACAGATGGCAGCGCATCGATCAAATCCTCGGCAATCAGACCCGGCCCGAACCCGGTTGCCGCCGCTCCGTGAATCCAGGTGGCGGCGGCCGCCGCCGGAAGTGCCGGCATGCCCTGCGCCAGCAGACCGACAATGAGTCCGGCGAGCACGTCGCCGCTACCGGCCGTCGCCAGTTCCGGCGGCGCATTCGTATTGATCAGCGCGCGACCGTCAGGTGCCGTGATCACCGTATCGGGGCCCTTCAACAGGATTACCGCGCCGCTGTCACGGGCGGCGGCGCGGGCGCGCTCAAGCTTGCTCGCATCCGTGTCGAACAGCCGCCGGTACTCGCCCTCATGCGGCGTCAGGACGCACCCGGCATCGAGGCTGTCAAACAGGGCGTCACGATGCTCGGCGAAGCTGGTAATGCCGTCGGCATCCAAAACCAGCGCCTTGCCCGCGGCGCGGGCCTCGAGCGCCCGCTCGCGGGTCGCCTTGCCGACGCCGGCGCCGGGCCCGACCAGAACCGCGTTCTTGCGGTGATCCGCCATCATTGCCGGCCAGGCGTCGAGCGTGTCGACCAGCAGGCCCGGCGGTCCGCTCGCATAGACCGCCCAGGCGGCCTGTGGCGCGGCGATGGTCACCAGGCCGGTCCCGGCGCGGCGGGCGGATTGCGCCGCCAGACGTGCCGCACCGGTCATGCGCTCGCCGCCCAGGATGACCGCATGACCGCGATCGTATTTGTGCCCGTCGGGTGGTGGCCGCGGAACATCGTTACGCCACAGCGCCGGTCCGTTCTCCGACAGTGTCGGCGAGATCGTATCAAGCACGGACGAGGGAATACCGATATCGGCGACGACGCAGTCGCCGCACAGGGCGCGTCCCGGCATCAGCAGATGCCCGGGTTTCTTGCGGAAGAAGGTCACCGTCAGCGCCGCCGGCGCCACGGCGCCCCAGACTGTGCCGCTATCGCCATGCAGGCCGCTTGGCACGTCGACGGCGACGCTGCCCAATCCGCGTTCAGCAACCGCCGCCAAGGCCTCGCCGGCAACCCCATCGACCGGCCGCGACAGCCCGGCCCCGAACAGCGCGTCAACCACCAGCGGCGCCTCATCCAGAAGTCCGGCGATGCTACCGGCCGTGAGCCTCTCGACGGCACCGGCGAAGCCACCGGCGGCAATGGCGGCGTCGCCGGAGAGCGCCTTGCGATCGACCAGCGTGGCCAGTCGGACCGGCCAACCGGCCTCGGTCAGCAGGCGCGCCACGACCCAGCCATCGCCGCCATTGTTGCCGGGGCCGCACAGCACCAGCGTCGGGCATGGCTCCCAGCGGCCGGTAATGGCGTCGGCGATGGCAGCGCCGGCATTCTCCATGAGGTCGATGCCGGGGGTGCCGCCGGCGATGGCGAGGCTGTCGGCCTGACCCATTTCGGCAACCGTGAGAACGTCCAGTCCGCTCATGTCCATCCTTGGCCTGTCGCGAAAGCTGTCGCCACAGTGTGCGCCGGACTGCCGGCCTCGCCAATACGACACAGCGATCGGTCCCGCGGCCGGGAGTTTGTGAGCGCATGGTGAGGTGACCCGCCTACCATGCTCAGATGTGCCGACCGAACGGATCCTCTGTCGGATATCCTGAAGGTGATTGCCTGCAAGGCAATCTAGGCACCGCCGAAAGGCGCGCCGCCGGACGCGGCTCGGCGGGGATTTCGCGGACATGGTTCTTGACCTGTGTCCCGCGTCACTGCCGCCGGCTGACGGGGCGCTAGGGTGTTCGGCACCGGAAGCCGGCCTCGCGTTGATCGCCGGGCTCACCCGCCCCAAAAGAAGTCGTCGCTATCCAGACGATCTCGGGTGTGAGGCACCGTGTTTTTCAAAGAATGCAAATGTTGGGGTCCACAACTATGTCCATGTTACCGCGATTTTCGATCTGCACGATCGATGGCGATCTGCAGGTCAGTCGCAATTCGAACAATTCCTGGCGCGTGCATTTTCCCGGCGGCGAGCGCGACGACCTGATCATCTGCGAGCAGGCAGTGGCGGTCCTGACCGATCCCTATGTGCAGGCGGCCGTCGAAGCGGTGATCGATTTCGAAACCCGCAAATGGACCAAGGCCGGATTTCCGGAGCGCGGCCGCGACGACTGACGGAATCTGCCCGGCGCTCTACACACCGGACGGTGCGTCCAGCCTTGCCGCCTCGAAAACACGATCCATCAGATCCTCCCGCGCCCGGCGCGGCCGCCCGCCCTCTTGCGGTCGACGCCGGCCGCCACCTACCGGCATCGCTGAGGCCCACGAAAGGATCGACAGGCTGTGAAAATGGGTGATGCCCAGCACCAGCAGCACGATGCCGATCCGTGTGGCCAGAAACGCCACACCGCCCATGACCGAATGCGGCTCTCCACCGAACCGCAGCAGCAGCGCCACCGCGCCGACGACCACCAGATAGAAGCCGAGCAAGACCAGCCGGCCGAGGGATTGTTGGCGCTGTCCCTGCCCCACGCGGTCCGCGACTTGCGCGTCGCGCAGCAATACCTCGCCATGGCGCTTCAACATCAGCCCGACCTTCAGGGTGAGCAGCGCCGTCACGCACAGAAAGACGGAATAGACTCCGATCGCCATCATGGCCCCTCCTTCCATCGAACCGGGAACCGAGCAACCATCAGTCACTCGATTCTCCAGTTGATTTAGTTATTTCTGTTAATACTGAAATTAACTGTATGACTTTCGAGATGGCCGGTCAAGTGCATGTGGCAAGGCGCAGCCGACGCCGAGAGGGCATGCCGCTTTTTCAAGACATAGAGAGGAGAGAATGGGGCGACCGACGGGATTTGAACCCGCGACCACTCGGACCACAACCGAGAGCTCTACCAGCTGAGCTACGGCCGCCACCGGGAGGCCGCTGATATGCGTCATCAGCCGGTTTTCGTCAAGTCTTTGCCTCCTCGACCAGCCCTGCGAACATGGCAAATCGCGGGGCGATCAGGCCCTGCCCCATTCGGATGCACATCATGGTTCAGTCGCGTTTCATCGATCTCAGCCACACCGTAGCCAACGGTATGGTCACATATCCCGGGCTGCCGGCTCCGGTCATCTGCGATTTCCTGTCCCGCGAGGCGTCTCGGCAGCATTACGGGCCGGGTACCGAGTTCCATATCGGCCGCATCGACATGGTTGCCAATACCGGCACCTACGTGGATTCGCCGTTCCACCGCTATGCCGACGGCAAGGATCTGTCGGAGCTGCCGCTGGAGAGCCTGGCCGATTTGCAGACGCTCGTGATCCGCGCCGACGCCGGACGCGGAGAGGCCATCGACTCATCCGCATTCCAGGGGCTGGATGTCGCCGGCAAGGCGGTGCTGGTGCACACTGGTTGGTCGAAGCACTGGAATACCGAAGACTACCTGTCCGGCCACCCCTATCTGACCGGCGACGCCGCGGTGCATCTGCGCGAGGCCGGGGCGGCGCTGGTCGGCATCGACTCGCTGAACATCGACGGCACCGGGACCGGAGACCGCCCGGTGCATTCCGAACTGCTGGCCCATGACATCCCGATCGCCGAACACCTGACCAACCTTGACGCCCTGCCCGACCGCGGCACCCGCTTCTTCGCCGTGCCGGTCAAGGTCAAGGCCCTTGGGACCTTTCCTGTGCGGGCCTTTGCCATGCGCTGAGCCGAATGCCGCAATTAGTCCAAGGTTAAGAAGCTGCCGCCATGGTCTGCCGACAGTGATGACCGCTCTGGCGACCGCTCCGATGACCACATTCTGCATTCAGGTCCAGCCCGACCGCGCGCCCGAACTGGACATGGAGCGGGTGCTCTCCCTGTGCCGGCTGGCCACGTCCCGGCGGGTCCTGGTCGAGCGCCACAGCATCGTCGAGGGCGTCGACGACGCCGGCAAAGGCCCCCATGTCAATCTCGTGTTCGACACGGCGGAGCCCAGGGCTCTGTGGGACCTTCTGAGATCGCTGTTCTACGAGGATTCCATGGTCGGCCCGGCGCTTGCGACCGCGTCGCTGGTCATGTGCGAAGGCGAGGACGGCTGGGACGATTATCGTGTGCTGCACCATTTCGATCCCCAGGTCGAGATCGACGAGATCTGATCGCCGCCGTCCCGGAATTGTGACCGGGCTGACCCCAATCTCGATTTAACGCCGGCCGGAAATTCCCATACAGTCGGGGACAGGTAGACGCCGGGCCCGCCTCAGCCCTCGGGCTCGCACCGTCCCTCCACAAGGCACGACATCACCGTCGCCTGCCAAAATAGACCGCATGGGAGGTCCAGCAATGCCGACATGGCAACCCGATCCCACTTTCTATCCATCGCCGCGGATGGCCATGAAGGCGCCCGAAGAGAAGCTGGCCTATGTGGCGAGCTTCGACCCGGACCGGCAGCAACCGGACGAACTCGCCGTCGTCGACGTCGATCCGGGCTCGTCGAGTTATTCGCAGATCGTCGGTAAGGTGGCGATGCCCAATACCGGCGACGAACTGCATCATTTCGGCTGGAACGCCTGCAGCTCGTGCCTGTGCCCGAACGCACCGCATCCCCATGTGGAGCGCCGCTATCTGGTGGTGCCCGGGCTGCGTTCGTCGCGCATCCATATCCTCGACACCCAGCCCGATCCCAAGAACCCCAAGATCGTCCGGGTTATCGAGCCCGAGGAGATCGCCGAGAAGACCGGCTATTCGCGCATCCACACCACCCATTGCGGCCCCGAGGGCATCTATGTGAACGCCATGGGCGGCGGGTCGGACGGCAACAACGGGCCCGGCGGCATCTTCCTGATGGACCACGAGAATTTCGACGTGCGCGGCAAGTGGGAGATCGATCGCGGCCCCCAGGACCTGGCCTATGATTTCTGGTGGCATCTGGGCCACGACACCATGATCACCAGTGAGTGGGGCAAGCCCGAGACATTCGAGAACGGCCTGGTGCCCGAGGTGCTGCTGGGCAGCAAGTATGGCCGCAAGCTGCATTTCTGGGACCTGCACACCCGCAAGCACCAGCAGGAGATCGATCTCGGCGAGGAATACCAGCTGGTCTTCGAGCTGAGGCCGGCGCACGATCCGACCAAGGCCTATGGCTTCGTCGGTTGCGTGATCAGCCTGAAGGACCTGTCGTCGTCGATCTGGACCTGGTATCGCGAGGGCGGCAAATGGGCGGTGAAGAAGATCATCGACATTCCGGCCGAGCCCGCCGATCCGGACCTGCTGCCGCCGATGCTGAAGGGATTCAAGGCGGTGCCGCCGCTGGTCACGGACATCGACCTGTCGATGGACGACAGGTTCCTCTACGTCTCGTGTTGGGGCACCGGCGACATGCTGCAATACGACGTGTCCGACCCGTTCAATCCGAAGCTGACCGGCAAGGTCAGGATTGGCGGCATCGTCTCCAAGGCGACCCATCCGGGCGCATCCAACGGCGCGCTGAACGGCGGTCCGCAGATGGTGGAGATCAGCCGCGACGGCAAGCGGGTCTATTTCACCAACTCGCTTTACGGCGCCATCGACGATCAGTTCTATCCCGACGGCATCGACGGCTGGATGGTCAAACTGGATGCCGAACCCGATGGCGGCATTGCCTTCGACGAGGACTTCTTCCTCGACTGGCCGAAGGGCCACCGGCCGCATCAGGTACGGCTGGAAGGCGGCGACTGCTCGTCGGATTCGTACTGCTATCCGTAGGCTTGTATAGCGCCGGTATGCCATGCCGGGGTGCCAGATCGGTTGGGCCGGCACCCCCTCACCCTCCCACGGCTTCGCCGCGGGTCCCTCCCTCTCCCCCAGGAGAGGGGATTTCAAGGTTGCTTCGAATTGGCCCTCTCCCGGGGGAGAGGGAGGGATCCGTGAAGCGGGAGGGTGAGGGCGACGGGCTGTCCGCCTGGTGCGCTCCTCTCCAAACTCCGTCACCCACGCCATGACCGCACTGTGGCCATGGCTCACCCTGGCCGGGCTCGGCGCGTTCCATGGGCTGAACCCGGCCATGGGCTGGCTGTTCGCGGTGGCGCTCGGCCTGCATCGGCAGAGCCGGAGTGTCGTGCTGCTGTCGCTGCTGCCGATCGCCTTCGGCCATGCGCTGGCGATCGTGATGGTGGTCTTCGCGGTCATCGTGCTCGGCGTCGCGATCGACAATCGGATCGTCAGCATCGGAGCCGGGCTGCTGTTGATCGGCTGGGCGATCTATCACGCGCTCTATGGCCATCGCCATCGCGTGAGGGTCGGCATGCAGACCGGCATGGCCGGGCTGGTGGCATGGTCGTTCCTGATGGCGACGGCCCACGGCGCCGGGCTGATGCTGGTACCGGTGCTGATTCCACTGTGCCTCGCGGCCTCCCCGGCTCAGGAGATCACCGCGTCGGGCGCCCTGCCCGTCTCCCTGGCCGCCGTCGGCGTGCACACCGGCGCCATGCTGGCTGTGACCGGGACCATCGCCACCATCGTCTACCAATGGGCCGGCCTCGATTTCCTGCGCCGCGGATGGATCAACCTCGACCTGATCTGGACCATCGCCCTGATCGGCGCCGGGGTGCTCCTGATCCTCGGCTAGGGGGCTTCCCATTCCGACAACATCTCTCTTCCCGTGAGCACGCCCGCGGCGGCATAGTGCCGAAAATCGATTGGGAGGACATCAATGCTGCAGGTCGCCGCCGGGATGAAGACGCTCGGCACCGAGACCGCGTTCGAGGTGCTGGCGCGGGCCAATCAGCTCGCCGCCGAAGGGCGCGACATCATCAATCTCGGCATCGGCCAGCCGGATTTCAAAACCCCGGACCACATCGTCGAGGCGGCGGTCAAGGCGCTCCGCGATGGCCATCACGGCTATACCCCGGCTGCCGGCATCCCTCCCCTGCGCGAGGCGGTCGCCGCCTATCTGGGCGAGCGCTACGACATCGAGATCGACCCCGACCACGTGCTGATCGAGCCGGGCGGCAAGGTCACCATGTGGTTCGCCATGCTGACCTTCGGCGAGCCTGGCGCAGAGATCCTGTATCCGAATCCGGGATTTCCGATCTACGAATCGGCGATCCGCTTCACCGGCGCGACACCGGTGCCGATCCCGTTGCGCGAGGAAAATGGCTTTGCCTTCGATGCCGACGAGGTGCTGTCGAAGATCACTCCGCGCACCCGCCTGCTGATCGTCAACAGCCCGGCCAACCCGACCGGCGGCGTGGTGCCGCGCGAGCAGTTCGACCGGCTAGCCGCCGGGCTGGCGGACCATCCCCATGTGGCGGTGATGAGCGACGAGATCTACAGCCGCATGCTCTATGACGGCCGCGAGCATGTCTCGATGCTGACATATCCCGAACTGCGCGACCGGCTCATCCTGCTGGACGGCTGGTCGAAAACCTATGCCATGACCGGCTGGCGGCTGGGCTTCGCGGTGTGGCCGGAGAGTCTGGTCGACGGCGCCACCCGGCTTGCGGTCAACAGCCATTCCTGCGTCAACGCCGCGGCACAATTCGCCGGTCTGGCGGCGCTTCAGGGACCGCAGGATGCCGTCGACGCCATGAATGCCGCCTTCGCCGAGCGGCGGCAGGTCATCGTCTCCGCGCTGAACCAGCTTCCGGGCTTCCGCTGCGTCGAACCGGGCGGCGCCTTCTATGCCTTCCCCAACATCACCGGCACCGGCCTGGACGCCAAGGCGTTGCAGACCAAGCTGCTGGAGGAGGCCGGCGTGGCGGTGGTCGCCGGCACCAGCTTCGGCGCCGAGGGCGAAGGCTATCTGCGCTTCTCCTACGCCAATTCGGTCGAGGCGATCGAAGAGGCCGCGCGCCGTGTTGGCAGTTGGCTAACGGAGAACTCCGGCTAGCGCGTCCGCACGTGCAGATGATCGTCGTGTCGGGCGGCGCGGCAGCCCTGGAACCGGACAAGCCGCGCGTCGGTCGCCATCCGACGCTGCAGATGCGGTTCCAGCAGGACCTTCCGGATGCCATATCGACCGGCATTGTCTGACAGCCAGCGCAGCATCGCGGCGGTCCGGCGCTCGTCGAGGCGCAAGCCGGAAAAAGCCGGCTGCAGCCAGTCCAGATCCCAGCGCAGATCGATCGTGCGGGCCGCGCAGGGTTGCGGGTCGCCGGTCCTCGGCGGCACATAGGCCCAGTAACCGATCGACCAGGATCCGCCTGCCGGCGACGGTGTCGCCGCATCGCCCTGCAAGTAAAAGAACGCCAGATCGACATCGCTCCCGTGACGATGGCTGAGATGCGGCAACATCAAGAACCCGTCCAGGAACGGAAATCCGGCGTCCAGATAGGCGGTGACGGTCCCCGGCGCGGCCCGCGCCATCGCGTCTGAAAGATCGAACAGGATTCGGAATACCGCCGGCCGCGCATAGTTGCGGTTGGTCAGGCAGAACAGCGGCGAGACCGCCTGAAGCGGTCGCTCCTCGGAGGCGAAACACGGCAGGCGCTCTCGCCCCAACGCAGCTGCCATCGGAGGCACGACGAACGTGCCGACCAGCGCGTAGAGCAGCAGGAATACCGCCAACGCCGCCGCAAGGCTCGCGGGACCGGAACGTCCTCCCAGCCTGGCGCGCGTCCATTGGAGGAGCGGCCATGCCAGCCAAAGGACCAGCCCTCCGATCTGCGTCACCAGCGTCAGCAGAATGACGACCAGCACCGCGCCGGCGGCCAAATGCCATCGGTCGCGAAACATCGGCAACGGGCCGAGCAGCGGGCGGACGATCCAGCCAATCCAGGCAATTCCGTGCATGGATACCTCTTCCCGAAACCGATTATCGCCTGTCTGCCACAGAACGGCCGGCAGGGTCCCGACAATCCCGAAAGACCGGGTTTTCGGGTGAGAAAACCGCAATGGACGTGTCGTGACCGTCGCGCAGGGCGCCAATCCGGCTCTGCCCAAGAAATAGCCGATTTGATGCACAAATCTTGCGCAACAGTGCTAAAAATTGGGCAATTGACGACGGCGAGGGGAAAAGGCCCCGAGACGATCCGACCGAAAATCGCCGTTTCCCGCCACATGCCAATCTGGCACGGGCCGTGCTTTGAGGGAGGGAACGATGCCGTGAGGGCGGCGATCGTCGAGCCCATGTCGGCCCTGTCACGGATTCAATCGAGGGACATCAGCACACGCTCATGAAAAAAGTCGAAGCGATCATCAAGCCGTTCAAGCTCGACGAGGTCAAAGAAGCGCTTCACGAGATCGGCATCAAGGGGATCACTGTCACCGAGGCCAAGGGGTTCGGTCGGCAGAAAGGCCATACCGAGCTCTATCGGGGAGCGGAATATGTCGTCGACTTCCTGCCGAAGGTGAAGGTCGAGGTGGTGATGGATGACGCGCTGGTCGAAAGGGCTATCGAAGCCATCCAGAGCGCCGCGGAGACCGGCCGCATCGGCGACGGCAAGATCTTCGTCACGCCGATCGAGGAAGTCGTGCGCATCCGAACCGGGGAGAAGGGTGCCGACGCAATCTGACTGTATCTGACGAGCTGCCGCGCACCGCACCGGCCGAACCGGCCGGGTCGGATGCGCGCCATGCCCGTTGTCCGGGGACCACAAACAAGCAATAGAGAGAAAGAGGCATGTCCAACGACATCTCCAAGGTGTTCGACCTGATCAAGGAAAACGACGTCAGCTACGTCGACCTGCGTTTCACCGATCCGCGCGGCAAGTGGCAGCACACCGCACAGCACATCAGCACCATCGATGAGGATGTCTTCAGCGACGGCTTCATGTTCGACGGTTCGTCGATCGCCGGCTGGAAGGCGATCAACGAATCCGACATGGCGCTGCTGCCGGACCCGGCAACGGCGGTCATGGATCCGTTCTCCGCACAGCCCTCGCTGATCCTGGTCTGCGACGTGCACGAGCCCTCCACCGGCCAGCCCTATCACCGCGACCCGCGCTCGGTGGCCAAGGCGGCCGAGAACTACATGGCATCTCTGGGCGTCGGCGACAGCGCCTATTTCGGCCCCGAGGCCGAGTTCTTCGTGTTCGACGACGTGCGTTTCGGCTCCGAGATGCATCGCGGCTACTACTTCCTCGACAGCGAGGAGGCGCCGGGCAATGCCGGCCGCGAATACGACGACGGCAATATGGGCCATCGGCCGGGCATCAAGGGTGGCTATTTCCCGATTCCGCCGGTCGACAGCGGTTCCGATCTGCGTGCCGAGATGCTCAGCACCATGGGGGAGATGGGCGTGCCGGTGGAGAAGCACCACCACGAGGTGGCGCCGGCCCAGCACGAACTCGGCATGAAGTTCGACACGTTGGTGAGCTGCGCCGACAACATGCAAATCTACAAATACTGCGTGCACATGGTGGCCCATGCCTATGGCAAGACCGCCACCTTCATGCCCAAGCCGGTGAAGGACGACAACGGCTCCGGCATGCATGTGCACCAGTCGATCTTCAAGGGTGACAGCCCGGTTTTCGCCGGCTCGGGCTATGCCGATCTGTCGGAGACGGCGCTGCACTATATCGGCGGCATCATCAAGCATGCCCGCGCGATCAACGCCTTCTCCAATGCCAGCACCAACAGCTACAAGCGGCTGATCCCGGGTTTCGAGGCGCCGGTGCTGCTGGCCTATTCGGCCCGCAACCGCTCCGCCTCCTGCCGTATCCCCTACGTGACCAGCCCCAAGGGCAAGCGCGTCGAGGTCCGGTTCCCGGACGCGTCCGGCAATCCCTACCTGACCTTCGCGGCGATGCTGATGGCCGGGCTCGACGGGATCCAGAACAAGATCCATCCGGGCGACCCGATGGACAAGAACCTGTACGACCTGCCGCCGGAAGAGCTTGCCGACGTCCCGACGGTCTGCGGTTCGCTGCGCGAGGCGATCGGCGCGTTGGAGGCCGACCACGAATTCCTGCTGAAGGGCGACGTCTTCAGCAAGGACGCCCTGGAAGGGTACATGGAGCTGAAGTGGGAGGAGGTCTACGCCTTCGAACACACCCCGCACCCGGTCGAATTCAATATGTATTACAGCGTCTAACCGGACGTACTACATGCAATGTCGGAATCCCCGTCGGACAGGCGGGGGTTTCTCTTTACGGCGCCTGTGCGGCGCCGGGCTTGGCCTGCCGGCGAAATTCGCGATAGGCTGTCGCTCCACGGGCAGGGACAGACCGCAACGACAGACCTCGGGAACGGGTCACGATAAGACCGGCAACCGGGGCGGCAACAGGACATGTCGCAGGACCAAAGCCGTATCGCCGTGCTGTTCGCAGTGGTTTGCGAAAGTGCACGGCTCTATGAGGCGCTCGGGGACGATCGCGCCCACCGCCGCATCGCCCAGTGCGCCGATGCCATGGCAACGGCCGTCGCCGCCCATAGCGGTCGCGTGGTCAAGACTGCCGATGCAGAGTTGCTCGCCGTCCTGCCCGACGCGGATTCAGCCTATCAGGCGGCATCCAACATCATGGAATCGCAGCGCTCCGACACCCTGTCCGTCCGGATCGGATTCAATATCGGCCCAGTGATCGAGGATGCCGGCGATGTCTACGGCGACACGGTGAACCTCGCGGCGCGCGTCGCCGCCCTGGCATGGCCCGGCGAAGCGCTGATGACCGATGAGGCGGCCTGCGGCCTGTCGGCACAGAACCGGGGCGGCACCCGTCTGTTGGACCGGGAGACGTCCGTCAAGGGCAAGAGCGCCCCGATCACCGTGCATGAGATCGCAATCCCCGACGAGGACATGACGGTGATGGCCGGGCTGGGTGCCGACCGTCCGCGGGGTGACGTCCGGCTGGGGTTGGATTATGGCGGCCGCCGGCTGACCGTCCCCGGAGAGACAGGCAAGATCACCATCGGCCGGGTCGACGACAACGACCTCGTCGTGCCGGATACCGCGGTGTCGCGACGGCATGCGACGATCGTCGGAACACGCGGCAGTTTCTACATCAGCGACCTCAGCACCAACGGCACCTATGTCCAGACCGATGGGCGCGCACCGTTGTTGCTGAAGCGCGACAAGCTGCAACTCACGGGAACTGGCAGCATATCCCTCGGCCGCACGCCGGGGGGCAACGCGGAACACCTGATCTGGTTCGAACAGCTTCCGGCCTGACCGGCGGAATCACAGCAGCGATGTCAGTCCGAAACCGAGCAGGCAGCTGACGGCCAGCGTGGCGACAATCCCCAGTCGACCTACGAACAGGCAAAGAGTGGCAGCCGCAACCACCACCAATGACCGCCAATCGACCGACTCCAAGACCGGCAGGGCGAGGCGGACTGGTCCCAGTTCGAGGGTTCCGAAGTCCCGGAACAGGACCTGAAGGCCGAACCATAGCGCCAGGTTCAGGATCACCCCCACGACGGCCGCAGTGATCCCGGCCAGGGCTGCCGACATCATCGGGCGATGCGCCAACGCCTCGATGTAGGGCGCGCCGGCCAAGACCCACAGAAAACACGGTGTGAAAGTCACCCAGAGCGTCATCGCCGCACCGGCGAGTCCGAGCCATTGGGACTGCCCGTCCTGCCAGCCATGGGCCGCCAGGAAGCCGATGAACTGGGTCACCAGGATCAGCGGCCCGGGAGTCGTCTCGGCCAGGCCCAGCCCGTCCAGCATGGCGCCCGGCGTCACCCAGCCATGGGTTTCCACCGCGGCCTGCGCCATGTAGGCCAGTACCGCATAGGCGCCACCGAAGGTCACCACCGCCAGCTTGGAAAAGAACACCCCGATCTCGACCAGCACATGGTCGGCGCCGAGCATCGACGCGACCGCCAGCAGCGGCGCGAACCACAATGCCAGCCAAACGACGACCGTGGCGGCGGTTCGGCGCAACGATACCGGCGCTGGCGGCGAGCCACCGTCCTCCTCCTGCACCGGCCGACCCAGGGCGCGGAACGCGCCGATTGCCGCGCTGGCCACCACGATCAGTGGAAATGGCACGCCCAGCACGAAGATCGCCACGAACGCGCAGCCGGCAATGGTCCAGTCTCCGGGCGATTTCAGCGCCCGCCGCGAAATTCGCAGCAGTGCCTCGACGACGATCGCCAGCACCGCCGCCTTGATGCCGAAGAACAGCGACGCCACGAGATCCGCCTCGCCGAACCGGGCATAGATGGCGGCCAAAAGCAGCATGATGGCCGCACCGGGCAGCACGAACAGCATGCCGGCTGCCAGCCCGCCCCGAATTCCGTGCAAGCGCCAGCCGGCATAGGTCGCAAGCTGCATGGCCTCCGGCCCCGGCAGCAGCATGCAGAAATTCAGCGCCCGCAGGAACTGGGCTTCACTCAGCCAGCCGTGTTCTTCGACCAGCATCCGGTGCATCAAGGCGATCTGACCGGCGGGCCCGCCAAAGGACATCAAGCCCAGCCGGCCCCAAACGCCGAGTGCCATGGCGAAACCGGGCGGCGGATCGTCCGCCCCTCTTCCCTCCGTCGATCCTGTGCTCATTCGGCCTGTCCGGCGGCGGATTCGGACTTCCCGACCAGAGGCGCGCCGGCCTCTCGCCACGCTTCGATTCCGCCGGTCAGCACGCGCGCATCATAGCCGCGCCGCCGCAGTTCCGCCGCCGCCCCCTGGCTGACCTCATGGCCGTGCACGCAATACAGGACGACCGGTTCAGCCCGGTCGAGTTCGGCCGACCAGCAATCGACCTCGGCATAATCATGCCAGCGCGCCGTCGGCAGCATCGCGTCATCGGCCTCGAACGCCGCGCGTTTGCGCACGTCGATGACCGCCGGCAGGGAATTCGTACCAACCAGCCTGTTGAGTTCGACCACGGACATGAAAAAACCGCCCATCACAAAGCCCCTCCCGAAATCCGGCGGGGCGGCGCTTGGGCGGATGCCTGACGGGGCGGCCGCAGATGGCCCCGTGACGGGAAGTCTACCGCGCCCGGCGGCACATGGGCAAGGATCAAGCCCGAGGATCGTCAGCGCGGCACGGTGACCGTTCGCTCGGCACCGCCCAGTCCGTGAACGCTGTCATGGGCGCGCACGATAACGGTGTCGATGTCGGCGGGGATTCGGATACCGCTCTGGCCGCGGGTGAATGGCTGCTCGTTGTCGTGGGGATGCAGCAGGACCCGGGTGCCAAGTATTGTTCCATCGGGCGCCACCACCTCCCAGCGGTCGGCGTAATGGTCCCAGCCGGCATCGCCATGGCGCACGGTCACCGTGACCGAATAGCTGCCGTCTCCGGCCTGCCGCAACTGGACGTCCAGCACATCGGCTTCGCCGGCGGCGGACGGTACCGTCAATGATATCAGCGCTGAAACCGCAACGATCCAGGCACGCATCGGACCTCCCTTACCTGACCGATTTGATCTTACGCATTCGGCAGCGCCAGGGTCGATAGAGTCCCGGCCCGGACTCGTCAATTCCGTTTGACCAAATGTTCCGATTATGTTCTCATCATCCAACTTGGAACATACGGAGAACATCAATGAGGCTCTGGCCCCTCGCCCGCGATTTCTTCGCGCTGTCCCTCTTCTTCGCCGCTGTGTACGGCTTCGCCGTGCTCGGACACGCCTACGGGCTCTAGCGGGTGTCCGGCGGCACCGGGCGGGGTCTGCCGCCCCGGTCGATGGCGACGTAGGTGAACAGACCGTCCGTGACCAGCACCAGATCGCGGGATTCGCGGCGCCGGACATAGGTCTCGACCTCGACCTGGATCGACGTGGTGCCGACCCGCCTGACGGTCGCGTAGCAGCTGACCAGATCGCCGATGAAGACCGGTTGCCGGAAGCTCATGGCATCGATCGCCACGGTGGCGATCCGCCCGCCGGCCCGCTCATAGGCCACGACGCTGCCGGCGAGATCCATCTGGCTCAGCAACCAGCCGCCGAAGATGTCGCCATTCGGGTTGGCATCGGCCGGCATGGCAATCGTGCGAAGTGCCGGCTGCCCCTGCGGCAATTGCACGCGATCTTGAGGATCTTCCAGGCCTTCTGCGGATTTCGCCATGGGAATCCTTCGGACGTATACCAAATATTGTATAATCTTAGGCTAGGCATACCGCATATCCTTGCCTCGCCGCCACCGCGATTCTAATACTCGGCCCATGTCAGATCTGTTCGACCGCGCCCAGCCGACCCAAGGCGACTACTCCGCCCATGACATCGAAGTGCTGGAGGGGCTGGAGCCGGTCCGCCGGCGGCCGGGCATGTATATCGGCGGCACCGATGAGCGGGCGATGCACCATCTGGTCGCCGAAGTGCTGGACAACGCCATGGACGAGGCGGTGGCCGGCCACGCCACCTGGATCGAGCTCGGCCTGGGTGCCGATGGCGCGGTCACTGTGCGCGACAACGGCCGCGGAATCCCGATCGAGGAACACCCGAAATTCCCCGGCAAATCGGCGCTGGAAGTGATCCTCACCACGCTGCATTCCGGCGGCAAGTTCTCCAACAAGATCTATCACACCTCGGGCGGGCTGCATGGTGTCGGGCTTTCGGTGGTCAACGCCCTGTCGGATCGCTTCACGGTCGAGGTCGCCCGCGACCGACGCCTTTGGTCGCAGCGCTATGTGCGCGGCGAACCCGATGGGACGCTGCGTGACGACGGGGCGGTGAACAACCGCCGCGGCACCACGATCATCTTCCACCCGGACCCGAAGATATTCGGCAAGTCGACGGGCTTCGATGCCAGGCGCATCTATCGTATGGCGCGGTCGAAGGCCTATCTGTACCGCGGCGTCGAGATCCGTTGGAGCTGTCCGGCGGAGGCGGCCGATCCCGATGGCGGGTTACCGGCCACCGCCACCCTGCGCTTCCCCGGCGGCTTGCTGGATTACCTCCAGGCGACGCTTGCCGGACGCGCCATGCTGACGCCCAGGGAATTCGCCGGCACCGCCGAGTTTCCCGACAGCGCCGGCAATGTCGAATGGGCGATCGCCTGGCCGGACGACGAGGATGGCTTCACCAACTCATACTGCAACACGGTCCCGACACCGCAGGGCGGCACCCATGAGGCCGGCTTGAGGGCGGGGCTGCTGCGCAGTCTGAAGGGGTTCGCCGAACTAACCGGGTCGAAGAAGGCCGGGCCGATCACCGCCGAGGACATCGTCGGCGCCGCCGCGGTGATGATCTCGGTCTTCATCCGCGACCCGCAGTTCCAGGGCCAGACCAAGGAACGGCTGGCGACGCCGTCGGCCGGCCGGCTGGTCGACGGCGCCGTGAAGGATCATTTCGACCATTGGCTGTCGGCCGACCCGGCCGCGGCCAACATCCTGCTCGACCGCATCAGCGAGCGGGCCGAGGAGCGCGCCCGCCGCCGGCAGGCCAAGGATTTGGCGCGCAAGACGGCGACCCGGCGGGTCCGGCTGCCGGGCAAGCTGACCGATTGCAGCCGCACCTCCGCCGACGGCACCGAAATCTTCCTGGTGGAGGGCGACAGCGCCGGCGGTTCGGCAAAATCGGCCCGCGATCGGGAGACCCAGGCGATCCTGCCGCTGCGCGGCAAGATCCTGAACGTGGCCAGTGCCTCGGCCGACAAGCTGGCCGGCAATCAAGAGGTCGCCAACCTGGTCCAGGCGCTGGGCTGCGGCACCCGCAGCGAATATGGCGAGGACAAGCTGCGCTACGACCGGGTGGTGATCATGACCGACGCCGATGTCGACGGCGCCCATATCGCCTCACTGCTGATGACGTTCTTCTTCCGTGAGATGCGGGGACTGGTGGCGGACGGTCATCTCTATCTGGCACAGCCCCCGCTCTACCGGCTGCAGCATGGCTCGACTGTCGCCTACGCCCGCGACGATGCCCACAAGGACGAGCTGATGGGGACGGTGTTCGCCGGCAAGAGCACGGTCGATGTCAGCCGCTTCAAGGGGCTGGGGGAGATGTATCCGGCACAGCTGCGCGAAACCACCATGGATCCGGCCAAGCGCACCCTGTTCCAGGTCCGGCTGCCGGATGCCGACGACCCCGATGGCACCAGGCGAACCGCCGAGCTTGTCGAGCGCCTGATGGGCCGCAAACCTGAACTGCGGCTCGCCTTCATCCAGGAAAACGCCCCGAAGGTCGGCGAACTGGACGTTTGAGTGACGATCGGCCGGTGTTTCGCCGCTCCTGGCGTTACAGGCTCAGATACATCAGCAGCGTCATCGTCAAGGGCACCGCCATGTCGCTTGCATATTGCGCCACGGTCGCGATTTCGTCCTTCGTGACCGCATTGCCGGAGGCCGCGGATTCCAGGATCGGATAGGCCTCGGCCCACATCTCCTCGACCTTCCCCAACTCGTCCCTGATCTCCTGGGTGGGGGCCGGCAGCAGGCGAAGTTCCGGATCGCCGTGGATCAATCCGTTGAGGGTCCGGTCGAATTCGATCGATGCCTGATTCAGACGCTGACGCTCCCGCACCGACGACTGGTTGTAGGCGATCGTCAGCAGGCCCCGAAGCACGAGCTGGGTATGCGCGCGGAGTTGCCCTGCCCCGTCGATCGTGGATGAGAGGATCGTGTGACTGCTGCCGCCATGGACGAAATGCTCGTAGGCATCGACCATTTGCAGCAGAGCTTCGGTCGTCGTCGTATGGCTTTGGATGAGCGCGTGTATCTGGGGTTCCGAAATGTTGGTGGACGCAGTGATCTCGCGAAAGATCGAGTCGTAGCGCCTCCAGCGAATGTCGACGCGATCCAGGGTCTCGAGGATTTCCGGCCTCGTGGTGGGGTCAAGCCGGAGATGCGAGTCACCCTCGCGAAGCTCGATCTGAGTCCGGTCGAAGCGGTTTCGCGACCAATGGACCGAATTCAGGCTGGGAGACGCATCGATCCCAAGAGCGGCCAATAGCGCGCTGTTGGTCATTCTCTCAATCAGCAGCCATTGACGACCCGCCAGGGTGAATGAGCGGTGCGCATCCGACCTCGCCTCCGCCGGCATTGCGGTCAGGGTCAGGAAAATGGCGGCGAGTAGGCTGGTAAGGCCGATCTGTATTCTTGCGGCGTTGATACACATTGGCTCGATCTTTGCCTTCAGCTTTGGGGTTTGCCCGGACGATCCCCGCTGAATGTGGAACCAACGGCCGGACCACCCCCTTGATGGACAGGATTCCAGAATGACCAATGACCATCATTCTCAGATAAGAAGAGCATCAATAAAGACAGCCGCGGGTATAAGAACTGTTAATCGAAAAATGTCAGGAAACTTGGACGACCTATTCGATGAGACGCCGTTCAGACTTGCTCGAAATCTTCCGGAGGTTGCCTTGACTTAGACGGATCAGGCTGCGGTCGGATTGAGCGCTGATGGCGGAAATGCCGCGACGCCAGGCCAGACTCCGTCCATCGACGTCCGCCCCCGCAGCACCGCCTAGATGATCGACTCGACGTCGATTCCGACTGTGATTGCGCCGATCACCTCGCCTGTCGCCGGATCCGTAATCGACATGCTCAACTGCGACTGAAACGTCTGCGTGGACTCGTCCAGTTCGACATCGTCGATCATCATGGCGCCCGGGCCTTGCAGGAAAGTCCTCTGCCATTTGGCCTCGTCGCCCTGCCAATAATCCGATGTCGCGTCGCTTTGGCCGACATTCAGGCCGCGATTGTCCATGATGAAGACTTCGGTGACGATACCGCGTTCCTGATCCTTGGCATCGACCAGGAATCGCGAAACGGCGTTTGCGAGTGCCCGGTCTATCATGGGGCGATCAGTTGCCGATGTTTCGGCGCGCCACTGCCGGTCCATGGCGTCGATATCACTCTGGGTCAGTGTCGAATGCCGCGCGTTCTGCTCCCTGATGGCTTCGATCACCAGTGGCGAGCGAACCCATTCCTTGACGGGACCATTGGCGAATTCCCGTATCGGCGCCTCATGAGGCCCAGCGGCGAAGACGGAGCCGCCGGCTGCAAGTCCCGCAACCATGACAATACCCATTGTACCGATGCGCAGGCTTCTCATGACCTTGTCCTCCATCATGACCGGCGATGGCTCCATTTCCGGTCCGGTCGCCGGAACGCCGTAGGCTATGGCGGGTCGGCCGTGAAATGCGAATTAGCGGAACTTTGCTAATTAAACGTTGAATCGCGCTGACGCCGGAATGCGGGCCGGCCGGACGTCGAGCGCAATCCGCACGCGGAATGCCGGTGATCGGCCGCACCGCCGACAGGCGCCCACGCGCCGGGCTGTGACGCCCGTCACATGACCGGTTTCCCCGACCCGATACCGTCGTTGCGGCACGCTTGCATGTGCGGAAGTGGCGGCCAAGTATTGACGGGGCATGCCAATCCAAGGGACAGGACGATGACCCAAAGGCGCATCCTTCAGATCGTGGCCATGATGTTCGCTGTCGGGCTGACTGCCGCCTGTGACTACAATTACCGCCGCGTCATCGTCGAGCCGACCTATCGCGCAAATCTGTTCAACTATGCCGCCGGCGGACGCGATCTGGAGGTCGAGACGATCGGCAATCCCTATTTCGATCGCGACATTCCCGGCCAGGACTTTCCGCACTTCGTTACCGCGTCGATGCAGGGCCGGAACCTGGGGCAGCCGACCAATTTCACGACGACGCCGGGCGAGTCCGCACGTCCCAACTACAAGGTTGTGATCGTCTTCAATCCGGTCGAGCCCGCGACCTATCGCGGTATCTGCGAGGGCAATGTCGAGTCCGGCCCGACGGAAGAAAAGATCCGCATCAAGGCTGTGTTCTGCCAGGGCGGCCGCGAGAGCGGGCAACGTGTCCTGACCGGCGTCCGCGCCAGCCTGACCGCCACTTCGGGGCCCGACTCAGAGGCGTTCCAGCGCGTCATGACGGGCATCACGCGGGAATTGTTCCCGCTCTGGGACAATGATTTCGACGACGACTGCCGCGGCTACTTGCTCCTGTGTCATTGACCCGACCCGTGCGACCGACGGTCGGACGACGCCGCTGCCGGGTTATCTTATGAGCGCGCTAAAGTCTCGGAACACGGGGGTGCCAGCACGCCGCAACCATTCGAAAACGACCATCTCGGTGGTGACCAGTTCTACACCGTTTGCGGCAGCACGGTCATAGGCTGCGGCCGCGCTCTCCGGCCTGCGGGATGTCGCCGCATCGCGCACCAACCGCGTCTTGAGGCCCCTTCCCTGAAGCTGCAGCGCGGTTTGCAGGACGCAGACATGCGCCTCGATTCCGCAAATCACTGGTTCATCCCGTCCTGATTCCGACAGGAGGCGATCGAACGCGTCACTGTCGGTGGCGGAGAATGTGATCTTCTCGACCACCGCCCCAGGCGGCGCCAGCGCGGCAAGGGTTTCGACCGTACGGCCCAGCCCCTTGGGATATTGCTCGGTGACGATCATCGGCACGTCGAGCCGTGCCGCGGCGCGCATCAGAATTTCGGTATTGCGCAAGAATCCCGGCAACCCGTCCATCGCCGGCGCAAGTCTTTCCTGCACATCGATTATGACCAGAACCGAATTGTCGGCGCTCATCAGCATTTTTGCCTCGCGGGAAGCCGGCACCACAACACCATTTTTTGCTCCCACAAGGCGGTCATTTGGCGTATTCGATGAGGTTCATGTTTCTGCAACGATTTGAATTCGGCTAACCAAATATTGACATCCGGGTTTGACTTTCTATGCTCCGGCCCCAATTAAGGGCCTTGATATGCCCTACCACAAGTATACTGGCGAAAAGATACCTACCGAATGAGTTTTTCTGACCTCGGGCTGAAGCCCGAAATCCTGCGTGCCGTAGAGGACGCAGGCTACTCGGCGCCGACGCCGATCCAAGACCAAGCGATACCTTATGTTTTGCAGGGGCGGGATGTGCTGGGAATCGCACAGACCGGCACCGGCAAGACGGCGAGTTTTACGCTTCCCATGCTGGAGATCCTGTCGACCGGGCGCGCCCGGGCGCGGATGCCGAGATCGCTGATCCTGGAGCCGACCCGCGAATTGGCGGCACAGGTCGCCCAGAATTTCGAAACCTACGGAAAATACGAGAAGCTGTCCTACGCGCTGCTGATTGGCGGCGAGCGGTTCGAAGAGCAGGTGCGCAAGCTTGATCGGGGTGTCGATGTGCTGATCGCCACGCCGGGGCGCATGCTTGACCTGTTCGAACGCGGCAAGGTTCTCCTGGCCGACGTGAAGATCCTGGTGATCGACGAGGCGGACCGCATGTTGGATATGGGGTTCATCCCCGATATCGAGAAGATCGTCGGCAAGCTCCCGACCATCCGGCAGACGCTGTTCTTCTCAGCGACCATGCCACCGGAAATCAAGCGCCTCACGAAGACCTTCCTGACCAACCCCAGGCAGGTCGCCGTGGCGCCGCCATCGACCGCCGCAGCCAACGTCGAACAGTTCCTGACGACCGTCGACAGGTCCGACAAACGCGCCACGCTCAGGCAGTTGCTGCGGCAGGAGACGGTCCGCAACGCGCTGGTGTTCTGCAACCGAAAGCGCGATGTGGGCATCGTCTTCCGGTCTCTGGAGCGGCACGGCTTCAATGCCGGGCAGTTGCATGGCGACATGGTGCAGGCGGTGCGAACCGAGACGCTGGCCAAGTTCAAGGGCGGCGACATCCAGATCCTGGTCTGCAGCGATGTTGCCGCCCGCGGCCTGGATATCAGCGAGTTGAGCCATGTGTTCAACTTCGATGTCCCGACCACCGCCGACGATTACGTTCATCGAATCGGACGTACCGGCCGCGCCGGACGATCAGGCCGGGCTTTCACCCTGGCGACACCGGAAGACCGGAAATTCGTCGCAGCAATCACCAAACTGTCCGGCCAGGCAATTCCGCCGGCGATCATCGAAGGTCAGTCGGCCGAGCCGTCCACCGCGGAGCAGGCGGTGGACGAGAAACCCCGCCGGCGCCGGCGCGCGCAGAAATCCCGACCGGCTGAAGCGCGATCCGAATCGACCAATGCGCGCACCGACTCGACCGAAGCGCGCACCGACGCTCCGGAAGACCGCCAAAGCCCGACCGACGAGCCCAGACGCAGAAGTTCGAAACGCGAACGCGGGTCCGGCTCCCGCGGTGGCAAGCGCGGCGGAAAACAAGAGCAGCGCGATGACTCCGTCATCGGCCTTGGCGACCACACGCCGGCATTCCTGCTGCGCCCAGTCCGAAGGGTCGCCGCCAACAGTTGACGGCGAGTCCGGCAGCGACTCGGATTCAAGCCCGTACTCAAGCGGCCGCCGTGTCGAGATGCCCCACGCCGGGCCAGGATCGCCGGCATAGCTGGGCAATTCCCTTCCCGATAACAGCGCGGTTGACTCGGAGTCACCCTTCCGAAAGTCTTGCCGCCTGCCCGGAATCCGGGTCGGGCGGCAATGGCGGCGGCGAAGAGTGCGCAAATGGGGCGATGGCAGTGGCTGCTCGTTGGGCTGGCGATTTGCAGCTTGGCCTCGGGCCCGGCCGCTGGCCAGGAAACCGAGGAGCAGGAACCCTTCGTCGTCTCGGCCGACGAGTTGGTGGTGGACGATGTCCTCAACCTCGTCATCGCCCGTGGCAATGTTGAAGTTGCGCAGGCCGGCCGCCTGCTGACCGCAGACACCGTCACCTACAACCCGCGCAGCGGCGTGGTTACCGCCAGTGGCAATGTCGTGGTCGTCGAACCGAGCGGCGAGATCGTTTTCGCCGAATATGCCGAACTCGACAGCGAGTTGGCAGAAGGCTTCGTGGAAGGCATCGGCCTGCTGTTCGACGACAATTCTCGGCTTGCCGCGGATCGTGGCGTCAGGCGCGGCCCGATCACCGAGGTGGGCAGGGCAGTTTATTCCCCTTGCGCCCTTTGCGAAGAAGATCCTGACGCGGCACCGTTATGGCAGCTGCGCGCCGCGCGGGTGACCCATGATTCCGAAGCCAATGACGTCATCTATGAAGACGCATTCCTGGATTTCTTCGGAGTGCCGGTTCTCTATACGCCGTATTTCAGGCACCCGGACCCAACGGTCGAACGACGCAGCGGCATACTCGCCCCGGAGTTTGGCACCACCAGCGATCTCGGCCCATTTTTGCGCGCCTTCTACTATTGGGACATTGCGCCCAATAAGGATGCCACGTTTGAACTCGGCGGCACCCGCGATGCAGGTTTCATCATGGGCGCGGAATACCGCCACAGGTTCGAATATGGTCAGATCAAGTTGGACGGCAGCGTCAATGAAAGCGACCGCACCGAAGCAAACGGCCCGTTCGAAACAGTCAAGGAAGACCAGTGGCGCGGCCATCTTTTCACCGATGCCGAATTCCATATCGACGAGAACTGGCGGGTCGGAGCAAATATACGGCAGACGTCTGACGATACCTATCTGGACCAGTTCGAAATCTCCGATGCGGACGTCCTAACCTCGCGAGCCTATGCGGAAGGCTTCTATGGTCTGAGCTACGCCGCCGCGGAGGTGTTTCGCTTCAAGGATCTCAGGCGGGATACCATCGATCAGCCATTCCTGGCGCCAATCCTCAGTTTCGACCACGTCAGCGAGCCTGCCAGCCTGTTCGGCGGCCAGTGGTTCGCCAATGCCGGCGCGCTGAATATCATTCGCGACGAGGACGTCGAAGGTTTTCAGACCGGAACGGAAGGCGTCGATACGCGCCGGTTTTCCCTCGAGTCCGGCTGGAAACGGGAGTTTCAATCCGATTTTGGCCTGCTGACCAATTTCGAGTCGGCTGTGCGGGGCGACCTCTATTGGTCCGACGATCTGCCAACCGCCGCAGATCCCACAGTCACCGAGGACGGCGTCTTCGAGTCGCGCTTCTTTCCCAGGGCAACGATCACCAGCAGCTATCCGTTGATCCGGCAGCAGGGCACGATCCAGCAACTCGTCGAGCCGATCGCCTCATTCACCGCGGCGCCTGATCTGGACAACGAGGACGATATCCCGAACAACGACAGCGTCGATGTCGAGTTCGACGAAATCAACCTGTTCAGCGACAGCCGATTTCCGGGGATCGACCGGGTGGAAGGCGGCCTCAGATTCACCTACGGCCTGCGGCTCGGTGTGTTCGGTTTCGGCGGCGGTTCGACCACACTGTTTGCCGGGCAAAGTCGCAGACTTAAAGAGGACGACGACTTTCCGGCCGGCTCCGGTCTGGAGGACAAGGAATCCGATTGGGTCGGCCGTCTGACAGTGACGCCGTCTCCGCTTTTCAACCTCGACTATCGCTTCCGCTTCGATCATCAGACATTCGACGGGCGGCGCCAGGAGGTGAGCCTGATCGCCGGCCCGGATCTGTTCCGCATCGGCGCAAATTACACTTTCGTGGATGAAATCGCCGGCACCGGCACCAATGAGGACGTCGAGGAGATCAGCGGCCGTGTGAGTTCCCGGTTCGCCGAAAACTGGGTCGCGTCGGGATCGCTTCGCCGCGATCTGGTATTGGACGAGTCGCGCGACTTTACTCTCGGGATCGCCTATGGCGACGAATGCATCACGTTTGGCGTCGAATTCCGGCGCGACTTCACCCAAGATCGCGATAATTCGTCCGGCGATTCAGTCTTCGTGACGCTCAACCTGCGCAATCTCGGCGACCTCCCGCTCGCGGTCCAGGGTGGCGATTTGTTCGATTGATCGCGCCCGGCACCGAATGTCTGCAATCGGTGCTACTCTCGACGGCAGCCACGATACTTGAGGGATCGGACCCGCGGTGACCATCGTCCTCGATCCGGACTGGCATATGTGGGGGGTCATCGCCGTGCTGGCGGTGGCGATGCTGTCATTCGCCCTTGAACGGGTCTCGCTGGAGGTGACATCGCTGTCGACCCTGGCGGTGCTGTTGCTCTGGTTCCAGGTATTCCCGCTGATCGACGAGTCGGGCGTAAATCAGCTCGGTGCGGCGGAATTGCTTCGGGGGTTCGCCAACCCGTCGCTGTTCGCGGTGCTGGCGCTGCTGGTGATGGGGCAGGCCATGGTCCAGACCGGCGCCCTGTCCGGACTGACCAGGATGTTCGTGCGCCTGTCGAAAAACCATCACCATCTGGCGGTCGTCAGCGGCTTCGTCGGCGTGATGCTGACCAGCGCCTTCCTGAACAACACCCCGGTCGTCGTCATGTTCATTCCGATCATGCAGGCGCTGGCGGTTCGCCGGAATACGTCGCCGAGCCGGCTGATGATGCCGCTGAGCTTCGCCGCCATCCTGGGCGGCATGACAACGCTGATAGGATCGAGCACCAATCTGCTGGTCTCCAGCGCCCTTACCGATCTGGGCGAGGCGCCGCTGGCCATGTTCGATTTCCTGGCGATCGGTGTCTGTATGGCGGCGGTCGGAGCTCTGTACGTGGTCTTCGCGCTGCCGAAGTTGTTGCCGGAACGGGGAGACATGGCGCGCACCCTGCTCCAGGGCGGCCGACAGTTCATTGCGGAGATCGATGTCCTGGCCGACAGCCCGCTGGTCGGCCAGCAATCGGTGGCCGGGCAGTTCCGCCCGCTGCCGGACATCACGGTGCGGCTGATCCAACGCGGCGATCACGCCATCCTGCCGCCGTTCGAGGAGATCACCTTGCGGGCTGGCGACGTGCTGTTCGTAGCCGCGACGCGCCAGGCATTGACCGAGGCGCTTGCCCGCAACATCGGGTACCTGCTGGCCAGCGGCGGGCCGACGGAGCCCATCGACGATGAAGCGGATGGTCCGGAAGGCGAGCGAGTCCTGGCGGAAGTTATGATCGCGCCGGCCAGCCGGATGATTGACCAGACCGTTGACATGGTCGGTTTCCGCCGACGCTTCGGCGTTCCAGTCCTGGGCATCCAGCGCCGCGGCCGCATGGCCCGGCGGCGTCTGAGCGAGATCAGGCTGGAGGCCGGCGACGTGCTGCTGATCGTCGGCGATCAGGCCAATGTCGACGCCCTCAGCGACAATCCGGACCTGGTCCTGATGGCCTGGGCGATCCGCGACCTGCCCCGCTTGGAACGCGCGCCCCACGCAGCGGTCATCTTCGGGGCAACGGTGCTGGTGGCGGCGACCGGGCTGGTACCGATCGCCGTGGCGGCGCTGGTCGGAGCGCTCGCCACCATTGTCACCGGCTGCCTCAACCTCAGGCAGGCCTTCCGCGCGCTGGATCGCACCATTCTCGTGCTTGTCGGCTCGACCCTGGCGCTCGGCCATGCCCTGCAAGCCACCGGCGGCGCGGAATTCATCGCCATGAACGTATTGGAGGCGATCGCCGGTCCGGAACCGATGATCAACATGGCGGTACTGTTCCTGGTCGTGGCCGCGGCCACCAACGTCCTCAGCAACAATGCCTGCGCGATCCTGTTCACGCCGATCGCGGTCAGCCTTGCCGCCAGTCTTGGAGTGTCGCCGATGGTGATGGCCATAACCGTGCTGCTGGCGGCCAATTGCTCGTTCGCCAGTCCGATCGGCTATCAGACCAATCTGCTGGTCATGGGACCCGGCCACTATCGGTTCGCCGACTTCCTGAAGGCCGGCGTGCCGCTGACGCTGCTGATGTGGCTGACCTTCTGCCTGATCGCGCCGGGCTATTTCGGGGTGTCGCTCTCCTAGTCCCGCATCAGCTCCGGCGCCCGGTCAGCGCATCACCGGCATGGTGAATTCCGCGCCGCCCTTGATGCCCGTGGGCCAGCGCGAGGTGACGGTCTTCAGCTTGGTGTAGAAGCGGACCCCTTCCATACCGTGCATGCCGTGATCGCCGAAATTCGAACGCTTCCAGCCGCCAAAGCTGTGGAACGCCATCGGCACCGGGATCGGAACGTTGACGCCGACCATGCCGATATTGCAGTCGCTGACGAAGGTCCGGGCGGCATCCCCGTCGCGGGTGAAGATCGCGGTGCCGTTGCCGTATTCATGGGCGTTGACCAGGTTCAGCGCGGATTCGAAATCCGGCTGGCGCACCACCGACAGCACCGGCCCGAAGATCTCCTCTTTGTAGATACGCATCTCCGGCGTCACGTCGTCGAACAGGCAGCCGCCGATGAAGTATCCGTCCTCGTAGCCCTGCAGCTTGAGATCTCGGCCGTCGACCCGCAGTTTGGCGCCCTCCTCGACCCCGAGATCGACGTAACCGCGGACCTTTTCCAGATGCTGCCTGGTGACCAGCGGCCCCATATCGGCGTCGGGGTCGGTGCCCGGCGCCACTCTCAGTGCGCGGACCTGCGGCTCAAGACGCTCGATCAGCGCGTCTCCGGCATCGCCGACCGCAACGGCGACCGAAATCGCCATGCAGCGCTCGCCGGCCGAGCCGTATCCGGCCCCCATCAGCGCATCGACCGCCTTGTCCATATCGGCGTCCGGCATCACCACCATGTGGTTCTTCGCTCCGCCAAGCGCCTGGACCCGCTTGCCGTGAGCCGCCGCGGTCGAGAAGACGTACTCCGCGATCGGCGTCGAGCCTACGAAGCTGACGGCGCCGACGCCGGGATGGGTCAGCAGCGCATCCACCGCCACCTTGTCGCCATTGACCACGTTGAGGACTCCCGGCGGGGCGCCGGCCTCCATCATCAGCTCGGCTAGCCGGATACCGGTCGACGGGTCCCGTTCTGACGGCTTCAGGACGAAGGTGTTGCCGCAGACGATCGACAGCGGGAACATCCACATCGGCACCATGGCCGGGAAGTTGAACGGCGTGATGCCGGCGCACACGCCAACCGGCTGGCGCATGGAATAGCTATCGATCTCGCTACCGACATTCTCGCTGAACTCGCCCTTGACGAGATGTGGAGCGCCGCAGGCGAACTCGACCACCTCCAGGCCACGCAGGATCGAGCCGCGGGCATCGGTCAGCACCTTGCCGTGCTCATCGGTGACGATCGCCGCCAATTCGTCGATGTGGCGCTCGACCAGTTCCTTGAACTTGAACATGACGCGGGCGCGGACCAGAGGCGGCGTCGCCGCCCAGTCCGGAAAGGCCGCCCGCGCCACGTCGACCGCCTGGCCGACCTCGTGCTCGCTTGCCAAAGAGACCTGTCTTGCGACTTCGCCGGTCGCCGGATTGAACACATCGGCCATGCGGCCGCTGGTTCCGGCCACGATCTTGCCGCCGATGAAATGCTCGACCGAGCCGGCCATGAATCCCTCCCCTGGAAGCCGGACGCCGGGCCTGATCCGGCGTCGCTGCGCGCCGCACAATAGCAAGCGGACTTCGATGTTCACAATATCGCCGCATCCCTCGCCTGGCGAGTTTGCCCGATATGACGTAATTGCCGCAAAAACGCCCAGTTAACAGTTCTTTATCAACCTCCTGTCTTCTTCTTGGCCCGGTGAGGCAGTTGTCGTAGTTGTTAACCGCCGCACCGATCGATGACACGACTCGCCTCGGGTCGACTCGCACCTAACCGTTGACCTCGGTTCCGCCCATGTCGCTCGGACTTTACGATACAGAGAGACGGCACCGCCGCAGAATGATGGCGAGCCTGTTTCGTTACGGGTTGGTCATTGTCGCGCTTGTTGTGACGTCCGCCATTTCCTATCGCTACGGCGTCCGCCAGGTGGAAACCGAGGAGGATCGCCTGCTGGCCGAGGTGGCGGAGCTGCGAACCGCCAAGACAAGCCTGGAGCGCGACGCCCTGCGCCACCAATCGGAGGTGCGCACGGTAGAGATCCGCTACGAGGAGCTGCAGCGCCGGTTCGAATCGGAAATCCCGACCGGATCACTGCTGGAACTGACGCAGCTTGCCGCTGGCCGCATGGCCGAGGGCATGGATCCTGAGCGCCTCGCCTTCTTTATCCGCGAAGCCGCGGAACCGCGCGACTGCTCACCGCTCGACAGCAAACGGTTCGTCATGCCGACCGCGTCCTACCAGGGCTCTGATGGGAGTGTGTCGTTCGAGAACGGCCGGATCAGTGTGACCGGGTTGGGTGAGAACGCGATCGCCGCCAATGGCGGCATCCAGGGCTGGTTCGACCCGGTCCGCGCAGTGTCGATCACCTTCACCGTGATCGACGGCGAGACCGAGACGATGTCGGGAGTTCTGCCGCTGTACAAGTCGATCGTGCTGGAAGACACGGAGTATCGCTTCGCCTTCCAGCCGGGCCGCCGCAGCTTCGTCCGCGTTACCACCGATCGGTGCGCGTTCCCGTGATCCTCTTCAATCCGGCATCAGGGCCGCGTAGCCTGGCTCTTGCCGCGGCGCTGGCCCTTCTGGTCGCCGTCACGGGCTGTGACGACCCGACGCCGCAACTCGCTCCGCTGCGCGAGAACGCCCTCGTCCTCGCCTTTGGCGACAGTCTGACCTACGGCACCGGCACCAGCGCCGAAAACAGTTACCCGGCCGTGCTGTCGGCGTTGATCGGGCGGCGTGTCGTCCGCTCAGGCGTGCCCGGCGAGGTCACCGCGGCCGGCCGCCAGCGGCTGCCCTCGGAGATCAGCCGCTATCAGCCGGCACTGGTGATTCTTTGCCATGGCGGCAACGATATCATCCGCCGCGTTTCGGAGAGCACCGCCGAAGACAATCTCCGCGCCATGATCTCGGAGGCTCAGGCGGCCGGCGCCCAGGTCGTCTTGGTCGGCGTGCCGAAGCCCGGCCTGTTCATGTCCGAGGGCGCCTCGTTCTACAGGCGGATCGCCGACGAATTCGAGCTTCCCTATCTCGACGAAACGATCGCCGAGATCCTCAAGGACGGCGCTTTGAAGAGCGACACGATACATCCCAACGCGGCCGGCTATCGCAAGCTGGCGGAGGACATCGCCGCGCTGTTGCGCCGGGCGGGCGCGATCTAGCTCCAGGCCACCGCACGGTGGCCGGACCCACGACACGCTATTTGCGCATCCAGGCGCCAGTGGCGTCGGCAACGAATTCCCCCGGGCCGGCCCGCTCGATCAGGCGGGCTCCCGCCAGCTGTTCGACGGCTGACAGGGGGGCGCCCTCCCGCTCGGCGATTTCCTCGTAGCGTACCCGGCGCCGCGCATTCACCGATTCGACCAGTTCCCGGACCCCGGGGCCGTCCTCGACGATGCCGATATAGCCGGTCGGCATCTCGCCGACGCGCCCGGCCGCCTTCGCCTCGTCCAGGGTTAACGCCAGTGCCGGCTGCGCGGCCAATATGCCGGCAAACACGACGCCGCCTCCGATCAGTCCGCGTCTGGATAGCATTGCGATGCTCCCTTAGAAAATATCGTCGTCTTCTTCGAACAGCGCATCCAACTCGCGGTCGATCTTGATGCGGACTTCCTGTTCGATACGCACATTCACATTGATCTCGATCGGCTCGGCCGGCGCCTCGATCCGCACGGTCGGATTGCAGGCCGCCAGGGCCGGCAGGGCAACAAGGCCGGTCATCATGCGTCGTCGACCGGTCTTCGATATCAGGTCCACGCTTTCGTCTTTGTCGCCTATCATCTCACTGGCCACCTTGTTTGTTGTCGACCCCGGCCTGCACGTCCTGCCATTTGTCCCGGTCCTCAGTCGCCGCGCAGCAGATCGCCGGCATCGTCGGCGATCGCCATGGATCGGAACCCGGAGCGCAAGACCTCTTCCAGCGCACCGGTGAGGTTCACGTTCAGCGCGATCGGATAGCCGTCATACAGGTCGGGATTCGCGCCTGTCAGTTGGATCGCCACTTCCAGATCCTCTCCTGTCCGGCCGTTCAGTGTCGCGCGCAGACGCTCATAGTGGAAGTTCTGGACTGCGCTCAACAGCAAGTCGACGCCGCCTTCCCCCGGCGGACCCATCGGCAGCGTCGTGACATAGCGGATGACGCCGGCCCCGATCGTTTCCAATACTCCCTCTTCGACGGAGATCGTGTCTTCGTCAAGGCGGATTGGCACCCGCCCGTCCAATTGGCCGGTAACGGTCAGGCCCTCGATCAGGAACTGCTCCGAAAGCTCAGCGAGATCGACACCCTGCATGGTGATGACCATGGGCAGCTCACGATCGCCGATCACCATTTCGAACGGCGCGACCGCAACCGATCCACCGGCAAGTCCCAAGCCGATGCCCTGGATGGACAGTCGATCGCCGTCGGCAAGCCCGAACGCCACCGCGCCTTCGCCAAGAGCAACACCGAAATCCACGCCGCCAAGGGCCAGGAGTTGACCGTCGGGAAGGCTGAGCGGCAACAGGTTGTCCGCATAGAGCGTGCCATCGATGCCACGAATTGTGGCGCCGGAGATCGTCACGGCAACGTTCTCCAGAGACAGCTCGCCCAAGGATGAAATCCGCTCTCCCCAGCCGATTCTGGCGCTCGCCGCGACCGTACCCGCTACATCGGTGATCGGCGCATCGTCAAGCGCCGGCACGATATCCGCCGGCTGTCGGACGCCTGGCGCGAACGATACCGGATCAAGGCTGATTTCGACCTGGCCGCCGCCCGAAGACCGATCGTGCCGGCCTTCCACGCCCAGAACGAGGTCGCCGCCGGTCGCCCGAACCGAGCCGCTCAGCTCCATCAGATCGTCATCGCCGAGAATGGCGCCGCCGGACAAGCGGAGCGGAACGAACCAGGCCGGCTCGTTGAGCGAGCGCGCAGCGGCGGAGTCGATGAGAAGCCGCATCCGCCGCTCGGACGCGGTGGCGGCCGTCAGCGTCACCGCGACGTCTTCGATGGCGACACCCTCGACCGGCAACCGCAATGCCGCATCCTCGGTCGCAATCTTGGTCGAGAGTTCACCATCGCCATCGAGGCGCGTCGAGATCGCCACCTCCAACCGACCGAGCTCAAGCCGACGGATCTGCGCGCCGGTGTCGAGCGACATCACGACTGGGTCGACGCGAAGCGCGGCCGCCGCCTCTGCACCGTCCCACGGTGCGGTCGCGATCCCGAGCAGCGGACGATCTGTCATGGCCGCCAGACAGCCCGAAAGCCCTCCCGGCAGATCCAGGCGGTCGGCGATCGTCAAGCGCTCCGCCGTCACCGGCTGGCAGGCGTCGGGCCAGAAACTCCAGCGTCCGTCATCGAAGCCCAGGCGCCCGGCAAGGTCGGCACGGGCACGCTGGATCGAAGCCGCCCCGAAGAGCGAACCCGATGCGCCGATCCCGACCGCGAACCGTCCTGCCAACGCGTCGCCAATGTCATCGACAGACGCGGTCAGATCGAGCGCTCCGTCGAGCGGTCCGTGCCGATCGGCCAACCGGAAAGGCCCGGCGGCGGCAAGGGTCCAGCCGCCGCCGGCACGCCCCAGCGCGGCATTGAAGACCTCACCGGTGTCCTCGCCCAGGGTCAGGGCAATGCCATCCTCTCCGTCCGCCGGCCGCCAGGCAAACTGCCACGGTTCTTCCCCACGCAGCCGGGCGGCGCCGGCATCAAGATCCAGGACGCCCGCGAGCTCCATCGTGAGCCGGTCTCCGCTGTCCGCCGACGACAGTTCCGCCGCCACCGTCCATTGACCGTCAAACGGCGGGATCGCGACATCGGACAGATCGTCCCAATCTCCCTTCAGGCTCGCCGTCACCGTGCCGGATGAGGCCCAGCCGGTATCCAGTCCGGCCAGTGCCGCCGCGCGGGCGAGCTGCGGCATATCCGCGTCCAGCACCAATTCGACCATAGATGACGAACCGCCCCTGCCGGCGACCGCCCCATTCACGCCGATCCGACCAAGGGTGGAGCCTCGTCCGACAGTGACGTCGAAATGTCCGATATCCTCTTCCAGCCGGGCATTCGCGGCAAACGGTGCGGTCGAACCGTCAGGCATGGCCAATTCAGCCGCAAGACTGGCGTCGACCAGGTCAATTCCGGCCGGCGTGCCGGCAAGAGTGAGCGCGCCCCCGTCAAGGTCCAGCCCAGCGCCACGCCAGTTCAGTCGTCCGGCATTCACGGTCGCCACCAGCTCGAAGCCGCCGGCCGGCGAGAGGCCGCCGTCAAAGGGCATGTCGACCTCACCGGGCTCGCCGCGAATTCCGGTCCGTCCGGTCACGGCGATCCCGCCATCAACCAGCGTCCTGGCCTCGAGGTCGAGCGCCAGCACCAGCTCACCGATCGGCGTTGCGATGGCGATTTCGCTGTCCTCGACTGTGATGTGACCAATCGGCAGGCTGGTCGGCGACGGCCTCGACAGGGCTGCATCGGCCGAGGCGGCGGACTCCAGATCCGGCATCGCGATACCGAGCCGAACTCCGGATACGACCAGCCGGTCGAGGCGCCGATCCCAGATCAGATCGGAGAGCCGATACTCCGCCTCGACACGGCGAATGGTTATTCCCCCGGCCAGATCGAGATGCAGATCGATCACCACCGCCTTGTCCGATCCCGCCGACCGGACGACCAGAGCACGCACCGGAACGCCTTGTTCGGCAAGCGCTTGGACGATCAGCCACTCGACCAGGGCCAGCCCGGAAATCCGCCACGCGACGACCCCGACGCCGGCGATCGCCAGGCTCACCAGCAAGACCGCAACCAGACCGCGCTTGACCGACTTGCGCATGGACCCCGCTCGACTCAATCTGTTCAGGCTATCATCGTCCGTTGCGCCGACCCGGTCCAAGTGGACGGGTCGCGATTGCCGGACGAATGACCGGCACACGTACCGCAATACTTACAGAACCTCGCGCATTGCACTAATGTCCCTGCAACGGCAGGGAGAACGCTATGAGCGAGTCCGAGACCGTCGACATTCTGATTGTCGGCGGCGGCATCAACGGAACCGGGATCGCCCGCGATGCGGCGGGGCGCGGTATGAAGGTCATGCTTTGCGAGCAGCATGATCTGGCCGGCGCGACCTCGTCCTCGTCGTCGAAGCTGATCCATGGCGGCCTGCGCTATCTGGAAATGTATGAATTCCGGCTGGTTCGCGAGTCGCTGGCCGAGCGCGAGGTCCTGCTGAAGGCGGCCCCGCATATCATCTGGCCGCTGCGCTTCGTGCTGCCGCACAACAAGCTCCTGCGTCCGGCCTGGATGATCCGGCTGGGGCTGTTCCTCTACGACCATATCAGCAATCGCCGCAGCCTGCCCGGCACGGCGTCGTTGGATCTGCGCAACTGTCCCCAGGGCGAGCCGCTGCTGCCGGAACTGGTCAAGGGCTTCGAGTATTCCGATTGCTGGGTCGAGGATTCCCGGCTGGTGGTGCTGAATGCCATGGACGCCGTGGCCCACGGCGCGGAGGTGCTGGTGCGCACCCAGTGCACCAAGGCCCGGCGGGTCGGTGCAGGCACAGGCACCCGCTGGCACGTTACGGTGACCGACCTCACGACCGGCGCCCAGCGCGAGGTGACGGCACGGATCCTGGTCAACGCCGCCGGACCGTGGGTCGACGATTTCCTGCAGAAGGGCCTCGGCGACAACGCGGCGCAAAACCTGAAACTGGTCAAGGGCAGCCATATCGTCGTGCCGCGGCTGCATGACGGCGACCGCGCCTACATCCTGCAGAACACCGACAAGCGGGTGGTCTTCGCCATCCCGTACGAGCACCAGTTCACCCTGATCGGCACCACCGACCTGGTCTATGAGGGCGATCCCGGCGCGCCGGCGATCACCGAGGACGAGACCGCCTATTTGTGCGACGCCGTGAATCGGTATTTCCGGAACCGGATCACTCCAGCCGACGTGGTCCACGCCTACTCCGGCGTACGGCCGCTGTTCGACGACCAGGAGGCCAACCCCTCGGCGGTGACCCGCGATTACGTGCTCGACCTGAAGACAGACCACGGCAACGCTCCGCTGCTGTCGATCTATGGCGGCAAGATCACCACCTACCGCTGCCTCGCGGAGCAGGTGCTGGAGAAACTGGAACGGTACCTGTCAGGGGCCGGGCCGGCCTGGACCGAGACCGCCGCCCTGCCCGGCGGCGACCTGCCGGACAGCTTCGAGGGCTTCCTTGCCGATCTGCAAGGCCAATACGCCTTTCTGCCGCCCGATCTGGTCCATCGTTATGCCCGGCTATACGGCACGCTGTGCCTTGAATTCCTGGCCGACGCGAAGACCGCAGCCGATCTGGGCGAGGAGTTCGGTGGCGGCCTCTTTGCGCGCGAGGCGGAGTATCTGATCGAACGGGAATGGGCCCGCAGCGCCGACGATATTCTCTGGCGGCGCACCAAGCTGGGGCTGGTCATGTCGCCGGAGGGCCGAGCCCGGCTTGAGGATTGGGTCGCCCAGCGCACCGACACCACCGCCGAAGCGCTGGCGAGCTAGCGGGCAATCCGCTGACGCGGAATCGGCACCGGCCCGCTCCCCCGCCCGGCCACCCATGAGGACACTGGCGTTGGGTGGCCGGGCGGGGGACCGGCCCGGTGCCGTATGAACAGAAGATGCGCTAGCCGGCCATCCCACAACTGCGCCGGGCCTTGGATCGATCACGCTAACGGCAACGCCGCGACGGCCCCATGTCGAAATGCATGTGGCCGGCGTGCCAGCGGTCGTAGTCGGGAGTCAGCACGACCCGGAAGACACCGCAGGCGCTGCGCGCCAATTCGGATAGGAAGGCGCCGTCCGGACCGGGTTCGCCCCAGGCCTCCGCAACGCCGATTCGCCGGCCGTCTTCCAGTACGAAACCGGCGACGTCCAGCGCATTGGCATAGGCGTGCTGGCTCAGGGTCCCGAACACGGTCCGGCGCATCTGGCGGCAATTGTAGCTGCCGACGTGGTCGAGCCGGGCGATTTCCTGGCCGAAATGGCGCAACGCCTGGGGTTGCAGCACCTGTGCTTCGAACTCGGCGAAGGCGCGGGCCAGAGGACAGCTGGCGATGAAATCCTGGTTCAGCGCGACCGGTCCGCCGGCCAGCCGCACACCGCCGCTGACACCGCAGCCGCCCTGCTCCTGAAACGCGCCGATCGGCGTGTAGGCGAGCCCGGTCGCCGCCAGTTCGGCCAGGCATTGCTGCGGGTCGGCCCGCATGGCCGGCGGCGGTCCCGGCACGACCATGGCCATGGCGAGACCGGGCCAGCCGCGCTGAACCGCCAGACCAACGCCAGCGGCCAGGCAAAGCCCGACCGCGACGGCCAACCATCTCTTGCGCATATCGCCTTCCCAAGCGTCCCAACAACTCTGTCTCGGTAGCCCCGGATTGTGACCAGAATGCGCGGATTCCGAGGAACTGGATCGGCGCCGGCCCGCGATCCGGCCCGATCTCCTCGCATCTCCTCGGAAATCGGGATATGCCACAGCCTCGAAGCGGCCCGCCTCAGGACGCAGCGACGGGCGCGACGCAAGGTGACCCGGCCATCGGCAAGGACATCAAATGGAACTCCTGTTCGCACTCCTGATCGGCCCGCTGGCCTTTTACCTGCTGCCCGCATCGCTGCCGATCTGGAGGCCGTTCCTGATCGCCTGGTCGCTCGCCGGCATCGTTATCGTGGGGTTCTGGGCCGACAGCATGCTGAACCCCTATGTGCGCAGCGGTCCACAAGATTGGGGCGGGTCATTCGGCAGGTTCCTGATGCAGTTTTTCGCGACCTGCTGGATCTGCGCCGGGCTGGTGCAGGGCGTTCGCGGCGCCGCCCGCTCCAAAGGCCATACAGGCTATCCACATTGGCTGATTGTCATCCTGGGCGGCCTGGGCGCCTGCGCAATCGGGGCCTTTGTGATCGGCTGATTTGGCCACCGCGATCGGCCGGCTCGGGACTGCATGCGCGGGACCCGGCAGGCTGTCCACACACCGACGAGGTGGCTTCCGTCCCGGCCGCCGCTCGATTGAGCCGCCGTTGTGATTATCCTGTTGCAGCCGGCACTCATGTTACGGCGGTGGTAATTGACGGTCCGGTCACGGCCGCCGGCACGGGGATATGCCTCGCCGGGCTGTGCAAGGGTCCGTGAGATTGCTACGATCAGGACAACAACGCCAAGGCGGCGATCGGGGATCCGCGATGCAACGGCTGGCATGGACAGCGCTTCTAATTCTGATGTTCGCCACCGGCGCCTCGGCGGCGACGGACGACCCGCGCCGGATCGCCCTGGTGATCGGCAATGGCGCCTATCTGCACACCACGATGCTGCCGAACGCGCCCAATGATGGCCGGGCCATCGCCGCGAAGCTGCGCGCGCTCGACTTCGAGGTGCTGGAGGGCATCGATCTCGATCGCCGCGCTACGGAGGACCTGATCCAGCAGTTCTCCCGCCAGCTGCGCGGGGCGGAAGTCGGACTGTTCTTCTATGCCGGCCACGGGCTGCAGGTGAACGCCACGAACTACATCGTGCCGGTCGACGCCGCATTGCAGGACGAGTCTGACCTGGATTTCGAGGCGATCCGCCTCAATATCGTGCTGAACCAGCTGGAGCGCCAGCCCCGCACCAACATCGTTCTGCTGGACGCCTGCCGTGACAACCCGCTGGCCCGGACCCTGAGCCGCAGCATGGGGGCGTCGCGCTCGGCCGCCATCGGCCGCGGACTGGCCCGCATCGACGGCAGCGTCGGCACTCTGATCGCCTATGCCACCGAGCCGGACAACGTGGCGCTGGACGGCGACGGTCCGAACAGCCCGTTCACGACGGCGCTGCTGGAGCACATCGACACGCCCGGCCTGGAAGTACGACAGATGCTGACCCGGGTGCGGCAGGAAGTCATCGCCACCACAGACAGCCAGCAGGTCCCCTGGGATCATTCCTCCCTGACCGGCGACTTCTTCTTCCTTCCGCCCGCCCCGACCCCGACGGTCACGACACCGCCGGCCGACACGCCGACTGTCGACACCGCGTTCAACACCCCGGGTCCGGAGCCGAGGGCCGGCATCACCGAGACCGAGCTGGTGATGTGGGAGACGATCCAGAATATCACGGTGAGCGAGCGGCAGATCGATGCGCTGAACCTCTATCTGAGCACATATCCGCAAGGGCGATTTGCCGGTCTCGCCGAAATCCAGATCGCCGCGCTGACATCGCCGACCGTGGCGCCAGAGCCCGTCCCAACGGTTGAGCCGACCACCCCCTCGGTGCCGCGCCAGCCGCTGGCGCCCGGACCGGCCGATCTTGAGCGGGCGCTCGGGCTCAGCCGCGACGAGCGGCGCGCGGTGCAATCGGCCCTCACCCTGCTGGGTTATGACACGCGCGGCGTGGACGGCGTATTCGGCAACAATACCCGGCGTGCATTGCGCGACTATCAGCAGGCCCGGGGGCAGTCGGTTACGGGCTATTTGACGGCCGAGACCGTGTCAGCGCTGGTCGCCGCAGTGAACGTCACCAGCACCAGCGCAAACACCTGCCAATGGGCGTTCGACGGCGAGTGCGACGAGGCCCGTTACCAGGGCAACACAACCAGTGCCTGCACCGCCGGTACCGATACGTTCGACTGCCAGGGCCGCGCTCTGGACACTGCCGCCGCCCCCAGCACCGGGGACAGTTGCGAATGGGCCCGGGATGGCGAATGCGACGAAGGCCGCTATGCCGGCAATGCGACCAGCTTGTGCAATGCCGGCACCGACACCACGGATTGCCGGGGATACGCGTTGCGGTCGGCCGATCCATCGAATAGCTGTGAGTGGGCCTATGACGGCGAATGCGACGAACAGCGGTATCAGGGTGCTGCTTCCAGCGCGTGTTCCACCGGCACGGACGCCGCCGATTGCCGCGGCTACTCGCTGGTCGGCTCGAACCAGAGCGACCCGGCCAACAGCTGCCAATGGGCGTATGACGGCGAATGCGATGAAGGCCGTTATTACGGCAACGCTACCACCGCCTGCCCGCACGGGTCCGACACCTACGATTGCCGGGGGCTGAGACTACGGTGATCGGCTGACCGGCCTGCCCGGTACTCGCAAGCGGTCGTTCAGCAGCGTACACAGGATGACGGCGTGATTGTGCCGCTCCGCCCGGGCGCCGAATAGCAGCGTCACCACAACACCGCCGCGCCCCAGGTCGAGAAGGCGCTCCAGCGCCGCCATTCGGTCCGGCGATCGCAACTCTTCGCCATAGCGCGACTGGAACTCCGGCCAGAGGCTTGGCTGGTGCCCGAACCAGGTCCGCAATTCCGGCGACGGGGCGATGTCCTTCAGCCAGTGATCGACAGCGGCATCGGCCTTGGACAGGCCCCGCGGCCATAGCCGGTCGACCAGGACCCGGAGGCCGTCATCGGGCCTGGAGCCGGCGTAGATGCGTTTGGTGACAAACATCGCTCCTCCTCCACGGGGGCTCGACAAATTCACGCGAAGTTCTTATCTCATCGTCCAACATCATTGGAAGATCTGCAATATGGATGCCTTGAGCGACATTCTCGACATGTTGGAGCTGCGCGGAACGATGTATTTCCGCACCGCGTTCTCCGCGCCCTGGTCGGTCGCCGTGCCGGCCCTTGGCCGCGCCGCCCGCTTTCACCTGGTGGCCCAGGGGCGCTGCTACGTGCGCATCGGCGACGATCGGGACGTAGCGCTCAACACTGGCGATCTGATCCTGATTCCCAATGGATCCGCGCATGTTCTGAGCGACGAGGTGGGATGCGCCCCGGCGGCGCTGGAGGACGTGCTGCGGCAATCGGGATATACCGGCGACGGTGTGCTGGCCTATGGTGGCGAACCGCAGCCCAATGCCGACACCAAGCTGATCTGCGGCCATCTGAATTTCGCCGACACCGCCGACCATCCGCTGCTGCGCGCCCTGCCCAGCCATTTGATTGTCACCGCCGAGTTGCGGGCCCGCGCGCCCTGGCTCGACGAGTTGATGCGGCTGATTATCCGGCAGGTGTTCGCCGGTGCGCCCGGCTTCACCGCCTCGGTGATCCGTCTCTCGGAGGCCCTGTTCATCGAGGTGGTCCGCACCTGCGCCGACCAGGATCCGGTCCTCGGCAAGGTCATCGCCGCAATCGGCGACCCCCGGATCGGGCGCGCCCTGGCGTTGATGCATCAGGGCCTGGACCGCGACTGGACCCTGGATAGCATCGCCAGCCAGGTCGGCATGTCGCGCAGCCGCTTCGCCGAGCAGTTCCAAACGCTGATGGGCAGCGCCCCGATGAGCTATCTGACCGACCAGCGGCTGCAGCGGGCAATGGCCCTTCTGGCCGGCACCGGAGAACCGATACAACGGGTCGCGACGCGGGTCGGATACCGGTCTCCCGCTGCCTTCTCGCGCGCCTTCGCCAATCGTTATGGTCGCAGCCCGCGCGAAATCCGCCGGGCAGCATGATCGATTCTTTGCGCAACGTCCGATTGATGATGCAATTCATTCCAGAAATCCGGGTGATTATTGTCTGAACAACCTGCCGCTCCGATCTGATGGCGAGGTCGGCAGCACCCGTTGCCGGCCGATATTAAAACCTCACCTTGGAGACCCGAAATGATGATCTCTAGACTCATGAAGGCCGCGATGGTGTCCACCGCCCTGCTGGCCACCGCGGCTCCCGCCAATGCGGCGGACGAGCTCAACGTTGTGCCCGGATTGTCGATCGCCGGCGCCCCGCTGGCGCTGCACGGCTACGATCCGGTGGCGTATTTCACCCAGGGCGAACCGGCCCGGGGATCGGATGCGCTGGTTCACGTTCATGACGGCGCTGCCTATCGGTTTGCCAGCCAGACCCATCTCGATGCGTTCAAGGCGGATCCGGGCCGCTACGCGCCGCAATATGGCGGCTTCTGTGCCTATGGCGTCTCGGTCGGCAAGAAGTTCGACGGCGACCCGACTCTGTGGAGGATCGAGGACGGCCGGCTCTACCTGAATCTCAACGAGGAGATTTACGCGCTGTTTCTCGAGGACGTCGACGACAACATCGACAAGGCCAATGACAATTGGCCGGACATCGAGCACACCGCCGCGCTCGATCTCTGACTGACGCAGACACGATCACGGCGGCGCAGGCGCCGCCGTGATGCACCTCAGATCGACAAAAACCAGACGGCCTCGATACGCTAGTCAAGGGACGCGACGGAATCGCCGTCGTCATCGTCGTCTTCGAAATCCTCGGCCTCCTCGACCGCCTCCTCCGCATCGACGAATCCGAAGCCGGTGCCAAAATCGAAGCCCCGGTCGAAGTCCGGGGTAAATGGATCGTCCATGTCGATGGCCGTGTCCTCCAGGATTTCGTAAATCGCATCCGGTGTCAGCGACCGGTTGGCCTCCAGCATCAGCGCAGCCAACGCCGCCACATGCGGGGCGGAAGCAGACGTGCCGAAGAAGTGGGTGCCGCCAGGAACCCGGTTGCCGAATTCGTCACGCCCGCCGAAGAAGGTGGTGACACCGCCATCCGGTCCGGTGAAATTCGGTTTCATACGCACCTCTGTCGCGATGCGATTGCCGGTTGTGTCGAAGAATATCGGCGTGCCGCCGGCCGACGAGAACACTTCCGGCACCGGCGGACTGACGCCGAACCGTGGCGTGTTGCGCCAATATGCTGCACCGACTCCCGCCGCACCGGCCGCATTGGAGTGGCCGTAGTTGGTGGCGCTGTCGGTGGGGAAGTCGACCGGGTACGATGTCGGCGGATCGGTGATGACGGGGCCGCTGGGATCGAATACGACATACTTCATGAAGCCCGGCTCCGGCCCCTGAAAGAGCTCGATCCCGATCTGGACGACGAGTGGCGGACCGTTGTTGATGATACCAAGGAACTCGAAGGGATCGCCGCCGATGTTGAAATCGATCCCTCCAAACCCGGTCCAGACGCCCCGTTCATCATACAGGAGGATATCCACGTCGCTGGCCGAACCCGGAGCACCACTGACGGACGCGAAAGGTTCGTCCCACTGGAAGGCCCATATCGTCGTGCCTGTCGCAAGCACAAAACTCTGCAAATCGTCGACGCCAATTCCAGGGTCAAAATCATGGCGCCTGCCGCCGAAGAACGTGCCGGGCACGCCAGAGTCCACGAATCCGTCCTGAGTGCTCTCCCAGGAATTGCGGCCGCCATTACCGGCGGAGGAGAAATAGGCCACGCCATTGGCCTTCACCGTGTCGGCGGCTTGGGCGATGATGCCGTCCTGGAACATTGGCTCGGCGAAGTAAATGACGTCGTCGACGATGATGTTGGCACCGGCGTCGCTGGCCAGTTCTAGGATCCCGGTCGCGAAATCCGCCTGCCCGCCGAACGCGGTGTGGAACGCCTGCCGCGCGGCTGGAGCCACGTCGCGGATCAGCTGCATCATGCCACGGCCTTCATCACTGCCGGGGCAGGCGCTGTCGTCCAGAATTGTGATCCGGTTGGCCCTCGGCAGGTCACCGCTGGCAATGTCCGCGGCCGCGCCACCTATGCAGTCGTAACTGTCCGACATCACGCCGACAGTCACGCGACGGCCACTCACCTCTTCATCGTCGCGTGCCTCATCGGCGTACATCGCCGCATCGCCCTGGGTGGTGACGGACCCGATGTGGGTCATGGCCATCGCCGGCCGGGCAAATTGCAGGTTCTCCAGCTCTGCCACCGCCTCCAATGACGAGATTGGCAGCAGGCCCGATACCACATGCCCGAAGGCCGAGCCGTTTTCCAGCCCATGAGCCTGCAATTCGCTCAGCAACGCCTCGGCATCGCCGACCGCCACCGCATCGATGACAACCTTCTCGCCAACGATCTGCAACATTGAGTCGGCCGGGGCCAGGCCGCCGGTAGCCGCCGGCGCGGCGCGCAACGCGATCGCCGATTGGCGTTCATACAGGCCGGTGAGATCGGCGCCGATATTGGCCATCGGGCCAGACTTGGCGCTGAGTGCCTGTGTCTCGAGTCCGGTTTGCGCAAGCGCCGTGCCGCTGGTCATCAGGCCCGCCGTCATACCGAGCGCGACAGTCGTTGCGAGACGGGTGATCGGAATATTCGCAAAGTATTTCACGAGAGCTTCTCCTTTCCGCACCACTACAGCCACCGAAGAGCGGCCGTGCCCTACTCTCGGAAGAAGAATAGGGGAAGAAACGACTATGGCCGGCCACCGACGAGTCGGCAACCTTTCGTTGAAATACTATGGAGAACAGCCTGCTACGACCGTTAGTTGCGACAGAGGTTGCAAAACATCCCGTTGGCCACGCGTCTTACGTGGGCCGAAAGTGGCATTCCGACGAAAATACTTGGTGGGGTGACGATTTGCCGCTGGTGTCGGCGAACCGGTCCAGGAGCGAAGGACGGTCTACGGACCCTCCTCCTCCAGCGATACGAGCGATGCATTGCCGCCCGCTGCAGTTGTGTTGACCGACAGGGTGCGTTCGGTGGCGAAGCGGTGCAAATAGTGCGGGCCGCCGGCCTTGGGGCCGGTGCCGGACAGTCCCTGGCCGCCGAAGGGCTGGACGCCGACCACGGCGCCGATGACGTTGCGGTTGATGTAGGTGTTGCCGACGCCCAGCCGTTCGTGGATATGATCGGCGGCGGCCTCGATGCGGGTGTGCACGCCCAGCGTCAGGCCGTAGCCGGTGGCCTCGATGGTGTCCAGCACCCGGTCGAGATCCTCCGCCTTGTAGCGGATGACGTGCAGGACCGGGCCGAAGACCTCCCGCTCCAGCCGGTTCAGGCTGTCGATCTCATAGGCCCGCGGGGCGAAGAAGGTGCCGGTGTCGCAGGCCGGGCCCAGCCTCAGGGTGAAGAGTTCGCGCGCGCTGTCGGTCATGCGCTCGGCATGGGCTTTCAGCAGGCCCCGCGCCTCGTCGTCGATCACCGGGCCGACATCGGTCGCCAGCAGCGCCGGATCGCCCACATTCAGAGTGGCGGCGGCACCCTCCAGCATGGTCAGCAGCCGGTCGGCGATGCCGTCCTGGACGAACAGCACGCGCAACGCGGAGCAGCGCTGGCCGGCGCTGCGGAAGGCGCTCTCGATCACGTCGACCACCACCTGCTCTGGCAGGGCCGTGCTGTCGACGATCATCGCGTTCTGTCCGCCGGTCTCAGCGATCAACGGCAGAATCGGACCGGGCCGGTCCGCCAGGGTACGGTTGATCAGCTTCGCCGTCTCCGTCGAGCCGGTGAAGGCGACGCCGGCGATATGCGGATCGGTCAGCAGCGCGCCGCCGACGGTCGGCCCATCGCCGGGCAGCAGGTGCAGGACTTCCGGCGGCACGCCGGCCTCGCGGAACAGCTGTACGGCCCGATGAGCGATCAGCGGCGTCTGCTCGGCCGGCTTGGCGATCACCGCGTTGCCGGCCGCCAAAGCCGCCGAGACCTGGCCGGTGAAGATCGCCAGCGGGAAGTTCCAGGGGCTGATGCACAGGAAGACGCCGCGGCCCCTGAGCGCGATCGAGTTGTCCTCGCCGGTCGGCCCCGGCAGCATGACCGGGACTTCGAATTCGACCGCCGCCCTGGCGCCGTAATAGCGGCAGAAATCGACCGCCTCGCGCAGTTCGGCGATGGCATCGGGCAGGGTTTTGCCGGCCTCGCGCACCGCCATCGCCATCAGTTCCGGCCCGTGCGCCTCCATCAGATCGGCGGTCCGCGACAGGATCTCGCCACGCGCCTTTCCGCCCAGAGCGTCCCAGCCGCGCCAGGCGCCGCCGGCGATGCGCGCCGCATGGCCCGCCTGTTCCGCCGTCGCCTCTACGACGCTGCCGACGACTCGTCGCCGATCGGCGGGATCGGTCACCGGCCGGTCATCGCCAGCCCCCTGTTCCGCACCGATCAGCGGCGCCGAGCGCCAGGCGCCGTCGGTCGCCGCATCCATCGCCGCCAGCACCGGCGCCAATGTCGGTGGGTCGCTGAGGTCGAGCCCGTCAGAATTCGCCCGCTCCGGGCGGTAGAGATCGACCGGCAACGGGATCTGCGGGTGCGGCTTGGCGGTCAGTCCGGCAACCTTGGCGACCGGGTCGGCGACGATCTCGGCGACCGGCACCTCCTCATCCTGCAGCCGGTTGACGAAGGAGGTGTTGGCGCCGTTCTCCAACAGCCGTCGCACCAGATAAGCCAGCAGGTCCTCGTGCCCGCCGACCGGGGCATAGACCCGGCACGGCATGTCCGGCGCCACCACCTGGTCGTAGAGCGGCTCGCCCATGCCATGCAGGCGCTGGAACTCGAAGCCGTCCCGGTTGCCGGCCGCCTCCAGCACATAGGCCACGGTCTGGGCGTTGTGGGTGGCGAACTGGCCGTACAGGCTCTCGCGGGCATCGAGCATGCGTTTGGCGCAGGCAAGGTAAGAGATGTCGGTCGAGGCCTTTCGGGTGAATACCGGATAGCCGGACAGCCCATCGACCTGCCCCAACTTGATCTCGGTGTCCCAATAGGCGCCCTTGACCAGCCGCACCGAGATGCGGCGGCGATGTCGACGCGCAAGATCGACCAGCCAGTCGAGCTGCGGCAACGCCCGCTTCTGATAGGTCTGCACAGCCAGGCCAAGACCGTCCCAGCCGGACAGCACCGGATCGCCATAGACCGCCTCGAAGACATCGAGCGACAGGTCGAGCCGGTCCGCCTCCTCGGCGTCCATCGTGAGGCCGATGCCGTTTTCCTTGGCTGCGATGGCAAGGTCGCGCAGACGCTCGGTCAGGGCCGCGACCGCTTCGACGCGGCGGCCCGGCTCGTAGCGCGGCCAGAGCGCCGACAGCTTGACCGAGATTTCGGGCCCTTCGATCGGTCCGCGGCCCTTGGCGCGTTTGCCGATGGCGCCGATCGCCGACTGATAGCTGTCCATGTAATGATCGGCGCCGGCATGGGTCCGCGCCGCCTCGCCCAGCATGTCATAGCTGTAGCGATAGCCCTTGCCCTCGGGCCCGGTGGCCCGGTCCAACGCCTCCTTGATGGTGCGGCCCATGACGAACTGCCGGCCCATGATGCGCATGGCCTGCACCATGGCCTGCCGGATCACCGGCTCGCCGAGACGCTTGACCAGGCGGGAGAGCACGGTGCGCGGCTGGCGCTGCTCGTCCGGGTCCGGACGGATTACCCTGCCGGTCAACATCAGCGCCCAGGTCGAGGCATTGACGAACATGCCCTCGCCATGGCCCAGATGGGCGTCCCAATCCGCACTGCCGATCTTGTCGGCGATCAGCCGGTCGGCGGTCTCGGCGTCGGGAATCCGAAGCAGCGCCTCGGCCAGGCACATCAGCGCCACGCCTTCCTTCGACGTCAGCCCGTATTCCTGCAGAAACGCCTCAAGCCCACCGAAGCTGTGCCGGGTTTCGCGGACCTGCGTCACCAGCGACGCGGCGCGCTCCTTGATACGCTTCTGGACGTCGCCCGGCACGACCGCCAGCGGAATCAGTGCTTCGACGACTTCCGACTCGTCGGTGCGATAGGCGGAATCGATGGCGGCCCGCAGACCGTCATGGCTGGGCAGCGGATTGTCGAGAAATGTCATGGATTGACCCTGTCGGCGTGGCCTGGACTCCGCCGGCAGTCTAGCCCGCATCGCCCGCCATGGTCACGGTCTGCGTCGCGTCGGCCTATTTGCAGTGATCCGCCGATTTGAGCGCGTTTAAAAGCGCGAAAGCGACCTGATCCTGGTCGGAATACGGCCGATAATCCGCATTGGTCGGCTGCTTCAACTCGCGGTCGACCAACGAGACGAGCTCGTCGCCGGGCACAACCATCGGCGTGGCGCAGATCACGTCGCCGCCCACCGATTCCTGGGCATAGAACACCGTCTCGTACATGGCGATCAGGACGAATTCCAGCGTTGGCCGGTCGTCGGCGCGAAGGGTACGGTATTCAGCCAGGGTGAACTGGTCCTCGGCACTCGCGCTCGCCGCCAGGCATGTCGTCAGGACAAGTGACAATAGAAGCTTCCGCATGGCAGCCCCCGTATTCCGTTCGGATGTACAGGAACTGTGAACTTTCAGCGCATTTGGGCCAATGCGCTGGATCAATCCGCCGTGACGGGAATTACGATGTTGCTGGTCGGACGGGCGACGAAGCCGGCTGTTCGGGGGACCGGGCGGGATTGGCCGCCAGCCGGTCGGCAACCTGCAGCAACTGCGCCGCCACGGCGACGGCAATCGTCTTGGGGTGCTTGCCGGAGATGCCGTCGATGCCGATCGGACATACCAGCCGGCTTGAGTCCACACCCAGTTTCTTGAAGCCCTTCTCGAACCGGGCGCGCTTTGTCCGTGAGCCGATCAGACCGGCATAGGCGAAATCGCCACGCCGCAGCACCGCCTCGGTGACCCGGAAATCAAGCGCGTGGCTGTGGGTGGTGACCAGGAAATACGCCTCGGCGGGCGCCGTCGCCACCTCCGCCGCCGGCCGGTCGTTCACCTCGGCCTGGACATTGGCTGGCAGCACGGCGGGGAACTCGCCCTGCCGCTCGTCGATCCAGCGCACCCGGAACGGCAGATCGGCCAGGACGGTGACCAGCGCCTTGCCGACATGGCCGGCGCCGAACAGCAGCAGGGTCCGGGATTCCGGCAGCATCGGTTCGAACAGCAGCGAGGCATGCCCGCCGCAGCACTGACCGATCGCCGGGCCGAGCGGGAACTCCCTGAGCTCCGACATGGCGCGGCCGTCATCCAGCATCCGCCGGGCGATTTCCAGCGCCTTGAATTCCAGGGTGCCGCCGCCGATGGTGCCGACGAAGCGATCCGGAAAGACCACCATCTTGGTGCCGGCGGCCCGCGGCGTGGAGCCCTGTGCCTCGGCGACGGTGACCAGCACGCAGGGCTCGGCCGCGTCCCTGGCGGATGCCAGGGCATCGATCCAGTTCTCTCCGCCCAAACCAGTCATCCAACAGCCAGGCGACTATGTCTCGATCCGCAACCCATGCCGGTCACTCTGACCGATCCGCCCGCGACCGGCAAGGCGGCCTCACTTGAAAGGTGGCCCGACGATCCAGGCGACCATGGCGCGGCGCACGCCCTTGGTCACCGGCGCGACGCGGTGCAGGACGTAGGAGGGAAACAGGATCAACTGGCCCCTCTTCTTCGGCGCGGTCTCGATCTGGCCGGTACCGTTGAATTCCAGGTCGCCGCCTTCGTATTCGGATCCGTCGGTCATCTGAAACGTGATCGACAGCTTGCGCGTGGCCTGCTTCTCGTGGCCGAGATCGGTGTGCCAGGCGTAATGCCCTTGCTCCGACCCTTCATAGGTGACGTGATACAGCGACTGATCCGTGCCGGTGATGTCGAACTGGTAGGTGCTGGCATTCAGGATCGAGATCGCATCGACCAGCTTCTGGTAGATCCACTGGTTCTCGCGTGTCGGTTCGACCCGGCGGACATGGCTACGATTGCCCTCGGGCTTGTAGGTCAGATCCTTGCCGACGACCACCCGCTCAGGCGGTTGGGCATCGGCGACCTGGTTGATCCGTTCGATCTCCTCGGCGCTATAGACGCCCTCGCCGAAAACAAAGGTCGGCATTTTCGGACGGATCGTGGGTCGTTGCGGCACGGGAAAATGGAACATCGCAAACCACTCGGCTGGACTGTCGACAGGGATCGCCGTTCACTCGGCGGATGTGTTGAATAGACGATCCGGCCGCCCGGCGTCCACAGGCCTCGCACAGGCCCGCAACCCGCCGCCGACCTGGCGACCCGAAGGTGCCGCCATCGCATCGAACGAGACGATTCAGTTGATCAGAAGCTCAGCCTCCATTTCCGCTGCGATCCGGCGCACGATGGGCATCGCCTCGGCCCGGGTCATGCCGGACCGCAGCCGCGGGTCGTAAAGAATGCGGACCAACTGCTCGTCCCCCGGGCTCAGGGTCTCGCGTCGAGAGCGGCTGGAAAAGACCGTGCCGTCCGGGTCGTCAATATCGTTCATAAGGCCAAGCGCCTGGGTCAACTCCTGGGCCAGGCAGCGCCGGATATGTGCGGGCTCCGGAAGATCGGAATCGATCATCACTATGGCGGCGCCAATCTCAAACGGCGCCAATCCGGGCCCGGGATAGGCCGTTACCATGCAATCGAAGTGGATCCGGGGGTCGCGGCCAATTCCGTAGTCGGGGAATTGATGCCACAACGCCTCCATCTCTTCCCGGGTGCCGATCAGCACCAGGATGTTGGCTGACATATCGCCGCGGCGTTCGGCGACCGGCATCGGGGTCAGCCGATCCAGGGTCGCGATCACGTCCTGCGCCGCCTCCCGATAGGGGGCCGCGTTGGCCTGCCCGATCTGGATGCTGACCGGCTCTTCCCACCGCCGCAATGGAATTTCCCCGCCGCTGGCCTCGTCATAGAAGGCGACCAGTTCGAACCGGTCGGCGAGCCCATCCGGAGCCGGCGGGTCATCGTTGAGCGGCAGGGTGCAGGCGGTCAGCGCCAAGACCATCAATACAGGGCGATGCAGCATTGTATTCCCTTCCGCAATCCTGATGACTCAAGCGGAAATACCGGCGTCCGGCAATGGCCATTGACGGCCCGCATCCTGCGGTTCCTTGCAGTCCACGACGCGCTAGGCGGATGACCTCCCCTGCCGTCTGCCCTATCGTCTGGCCCCCGACATTCGGGGCGACGACGATGGGGAGGGATTTGCACGTGGATATCGACCAGTTTCGCCGGCAGGCACATGACATCGTCGACTGGATGGCCGACTACCTGCAAACGGTCGAGGCCTATCCGGTGCGCGCCCAGGTCAAGCCGGGCGAGATCGCCGAGCGGCTGCCGGCGGGCCCGCCGGCCGGGCCGGAACCGATGGATCGGATCTTCGCCGATTTCCAGGCCGATATCCTGCCCGGCGTGACCCATTGGCAGCACCCCAGCTTCTTCGCCTTCTTCCCGGCCAATGCCTCACCGCCTTCGGTGCTGGCCGAGATGCTGACCGCCACGCTGGGCGCCAATTGCATGCTGTGGCAGACCTCGCCGGCCGGCACCGAGCTGGAAACCCGGATGATGCAATGGCTCGGCCAGATGATCGGCCTTCCCGATGGTTTCCACGGGGTGATCCAGGACACCGCGTCCGGCGCCTCGCTTTGCGCCCTGCTGACAGCGCGGGAGCGGGCGACCGGCTGGCGGGTCAACGAGGTCGGGCTCGGTGCGATGGGCGCTGAGGGCATTCGGCTCGCCGCCTACGTGTCGGAAGAGGCGCATTCCTCGATCGAGAAGGACGCGATGATCGCCGGCTATGGCCGCGAATCCTTGCGCAAGATCGCCGCCGGAGACGATTTCGCCATGCGGGTGGACGCTCTGGAGCAGGCGATCGAGGCCGATATCGCGGCCGGCATCACCCCGGCCTGTGTCGTCGCCACGCTGGGCAGCACCGGCGTCGGCGGCATCGATCCGCTGCGCCCGATCGCCGAGCTCTGCCGCCGCCACGGCATCTTCCTGCATGTCGACGCCGCCTGGGCCGGCAGCGCGCTGATCCTGCCCGAGCATCGCAGCATGATCGAGGGGGTGGACCTTGCCGACAGCTTCGTCTTCAACCCGCACAAATGGCTGTTCACGAATTTCGACTGCTCGGCCCATTTCGTCCGCGACCCGGAGGCGCTGATCCGCACGCTCTCGGTCACGCCGCTCTATCTGCAATCCCGCGAAACCGGCCAGGTGATCGATTATCGGGATTGGGGCGTACCGCTCGGGCGCCGCTTCCGAGCATTAAAGCTTTGGTTCGTAATTCGCTCATACGGCGTTGAAAAACTGAAAGAAATGATTGCTCGTCATATCGCCTGGACCGCCGAGCTGTCAGAGCAGGTCGCCGCCGCACCGGACTTCGAACTGATGGCGCCGCTCTCCCTCGGCCTCATCAATTTCCGCTATCACCCGGTCGGCCAGGACGACGAGACCGCGCTCGACACCCTCAACCAGCGCCTGCTGGAACGCCTCAACGACAGCGGCCGGCTGTACCTGACCCAGAACCGCGTCAAGGGCCGCTACGCCATCCGCTTCTCCATCGGCCAGACGAGCGTGACGCGTGATCATATCCAGCGCGCCTGGGGCGTGATCCAGGAGACTACGGCAGGACTTTGAGATTGACCGATGGTCCTCGCCATCGACTGGGAAGACCGGCTATTCCACCACAACAGCGGTGCCGGCGGCGGCGACCATCAGCATACTGCCGCCCTGGCCAACGGTCTCGTAATCGAGATCGATACCGATGACGGCATTGGCGCCCATGTCGCGGGCCTGCTGAACCATCTCCTGCATCGCCATTTCCTTGGCCTTGCGCAACTCCTCCTCATAGGCGGCGGAGCGGCCGCCAACAATGTCACGGATGCCGGCGAACAGATCCTTGAAGATATTGGCGCCGAGGATCGCCTCACCGCTGACGACACCCTTGTAGTCAACGATGCGGCGGTCCTGCAGAGTGGCCGTGGTGGTGACAAGCATGCTTGAGGGTCCCTTCAATCGACCTGGAGCGGCCTGTCTTCGATCGTCACGTGCTTCGGGTAGAAGGCCACGCGGCCGGTGAGTTCGGCCGTAGGCCCGATCGGTTCGGGATAGGACCAGGCGATCTCGGGCACGCGAATCTCGCCGGCCGCGTCAACCAGATCGAAATAGACGGCGTCGCCCTTGAGCGGGCAATGGGTGGTGTGGTCGTTGCGACGCAACCTCGGCGTCACGTCGGATCGCGGCAGGTAGCAGACGGGGTCGTAGATGTCCTTGCCGACCTCCAGGACCCGCACGGCCTCGGACGATTCGGCCAGCATCTCATCGCCAAGCCAGATTACGACATGCCGGGTGACCGGCTTGATCCGCATGAAATGCCGGGGTTCGGACGGATTGTGAATCGCGTCCGTCACCAGCGTCGTCTCGGCTCGTTCGGTCACGCTGCTCTCCATGGCTTCCAGGCCACGATAGCAGATCCGCGCATTCTCCGTCAGCGACGGCGCGCCGGGTAGGTCGCGCCGTCAGGGTGCCACTGCCGTCAGGCGGCGGCCGGATGCCAGCCGGCGTCCGCCCAGATCTCGCCGCTGACCGCCTGGTTGGTGATCATGAAGCAGATCGCGTCGGCGATTTCCTCGGGCTTGATCAGACGGCCCAGCTGGGTATCTGGAAGCACGTGCTTGGTCACGTATTCCTCGCCCATCGCGCGAAGGATCGGGGTGTCGGTAAAGCCCGGATGGATGATCGAGCAGCGCACGCCGTGGAAGATGGCTTCCTTCATCAGCGTCGATGCCGCGCCCTCCAGCGCCGCCTTCGCCGAGGCGTAGGAGATCTGGCCCTTGTTGCCCTGCGAGGCGACGGAGCCGATGAACACGATCGCCCCTTCCATCTCCTCCGACGGGCCCCATTTGCCGACCCCGCGCTTGAACCGGCTCTCGCTCATGCGGCCGATCATCTCCATCGCCCAGTAGATCGGGGCGATGTAGTTCACCTCGGTGACCAGTCGGAAGGTCTCCTCAGGGTACATGTTCGCCCGCCCGGTGGTCTTGTCGATCTTGACCGCCAGGGCGTCGCGGACGATGCCCGCCGCCGGCACGCAGATGTTGACCTGACCGTGAGCCGTGCAAACTTCGTCAAATACACTGCGGCGAAAATCCGAATCGGTCGTGTTGCCCTGATAGGCCTTGGCAACATCGCGGCCTGCTTCGCGATTCAGGCGGTCCGCAACCTCGGTTACGCTGTCGTCGAGATCGACCAGGGCCACGTGGGCCGCCCCGCGCGCGACAAGCTCTTCGCAGACCGCGCGACCGATTCCACCGGACGCACCGGTGATAACGGCGACTTTATCATTGATTTTCATGGCAAATCTCCGTTCTTGGCCAAGTGCGCCCGCTCATCTCTCAAGCAATCGGGGCGCCCAACCAGAGTGCTAATATAATAGTCTCTATTGTGCAGTGCAGCAAGGAATTTTGCGCTGCACAACGGCGATTGCGTGAAACTTCAACTTTGCATAGCAGCGCCCGGACTTCTGCACGTGGACATCGGTGGGAACGCTTACATGGCGCCCGTCGGCGCGTCTCGCCGGAAGCCGGCCTAGGGACGACGGGTCCGCCTTGTCTTCCTACGGCCCCTTCGCATCCGCAATAAGCTCTCTCACCCGCGCAATGGGGATGGCGCCGGGTTGGCCCTTGTGGCGTGCAAGGTCGTTCGCCAGGCGTTGGACGACCGCATTGGCCGGGGTCGGCACGTCGTGGCGACGTCCGAGTTCGACGATCTCTCCGTTGAGGTAGTCGGTCTCGATGTCACCCGTTCCCCGGATCAGGCTCTGTATCGACGACCCGCCGACGCGCGCCGCGCCGCGGATTTGGCCGTGCTCGAGCAGGCCCTTGCGTCTTGCCCGCATCTCCTCGTCGCTGAGCCAGTCGATGCCGGCGGCTTCAAGGCAGGCGCGGCCCTCCGCCCTCAATTCCGCAAGGACTTCGCCGGCGGCAGCACCCCGCGGCGAAATGGCGCCGAGGGCATTGCCCAGATTCATCAGCAGCTTCCCGTATTTGAGCCGCATCACCCTGGGGACCGGCCTGGCGCTGATGTCCGCCTGTTCGAGCCGACGGCAGATCCGGGCGGCAATTTCGTCGACTCCGTCGGGATAGACGCCCAGATCGAGAATGCCGCGCATCGGCTGTCCATGGCACTGAACACGCCCGGGTTCGACGAACTGCGCCGGCAGATAGACGCACATGGCGTAGACCCGCTGGAATATCCGCGATGCGAACCGCTCGTTGGCAACGCCGTTCTGGCAGCAGACGACCGGAATTTCGGGCCCGCGCGCCGCCAGCAGATCCGCCAGCGCGGCCTCGGAATGCTGCGTCTTCATCGACAGCATGACCACATCACCGTCCCGCGGCACGATCTCGCCAGGGTTTCCGACCGCGGCGATCGGCAGCGTGACGTCTTCATCCGGGGTCTCGTACCGCAGGCCGCGCGCGCGAATGGCCGCGAGATGCTCACCGCGTGCGATCAGGACAACGTCCGATCCGGCCTTGTGGAGTTCCGCCCCGATGACACAGCCGACGCCCCCCGCGCCGTAGATGATGAAACGCATCAGGAATCGTGTCGGGACAGGGGAACCCCGCGCAAAGCCTCGATCGCCATCAGCACCCGTTCCGGGGTGGCGGGGGCGTCGAGATGCGGCATCGCGCCCTGGCCGCCGGTCGCCGCGACGGCGTCTTTCAGGGCCAGGAAAGCGGAAATGCCAAGCATCAGAGGCGGTTCGCCGACCGCCTTGGAGCGGTGGATCACGTCTTCCTTGTTGGGATTGCCATGCATCAGCGTGACGCGGAACGCGGTCGGGACATCGCCGGCCGTGGGGATCTTGTAGGTGGAGGGGGCGTGGGTGCGCAGGTGGCCCTTGTCATCCCACCACAGCTCCTCGGAGGTCAGCCAGCCGTAACCCTGGACGAAGCCGCCCTCGATCTGCCCCAGATCGATCGCCGGATTTATACTGTCCCCGCAATCGTGGAGGATATCGACCTGCGTCAGCCGGTGCTCGCCCGTGAGGGTATCCACCATCACTTCGCTAACCGCCGCGCCATAGGCGAAATAGTAGAACGGCCGGCCGCGCCCGGCCTCGCGGTCCCAGGCGATCTTCGGGGTCTTGTAGAAGCCGGTCGAGGACAGCGAGACGCGGTTCATATAGGCATGTTTGGCGAGCTGCCGGAAGCTCATTTCATGACCGCCGCCGTGCACCATATTTCCTTCAAAAACAACGTCGTGATGGTTCATTCTGAAGTGATCTGCGAACGACTTCGCCATGCGTTCCCTGATCGCGCGGGCGGCGGCCTTGGCGGCCTGGCCATTGAGATCGGTGCCGGATGACGCGGCGGTCGGCGAGGTGTTCGGCACCTTGTCCGTGGTCGTTGCGGTGATCCGCACCCGGTCGAGATCGATCTGGAATTCTCCGGCGACGATCTGCGCGACCTTGGTGTAGAGCCCCTGCCCCATCTCGGTGCCGCCGTGGTTCAGCTGGACGCTGCCATCCTGATAGACATGCACCAGGGCGCCGGCCTGGTTCAGGTGGGTGGCGGTGAACGAGATGCCGAACTTGACCGGCGTCAGTGCCAGGCCCTTCCTGAACCGCTCCTGTTCCGCATTGAAGGCGTCGGCCTGCCGCCGCCGCTCGGCATAGCCGCTGGAGCGCTCCAGCGCCGGAATCAACTCGGGCAGGATGTTGTCGGTGACCTTCTGATGGTAGGGCGTAGTGTTGCGGCTGCGCTTGCCATAGAGGTTGGCCTTGCGCACCTCCAGCGGGTCGCGGCCCACGGCACGGGCGATCTCGTCGATCACGTACTCGATCGAGACCATGCCCTGCGGTCCGCCAAAGCCGCGAAAGGCGGTGTTGCTGACCGTGTTCGTCTTGCAGCGATGTCCGGTGATGGTGGCGGCCGGAAGATAGTAGGCGTTGTCGGCGTGGAACATCGCCCGGTCGACGATTGCGTTGGACAGATCCGGCGACATGCCGCAGCGGCCGGCCAGTTCCATCTCCAGGGCCAAAATCCGGCCGTCATCGTCGAACCCGACCTCATAGCGGACCAGGAAATCGTGCCGCTTGCCGGTCATGATCATGTCGTCGTCGCGGTCCAGGCGCAGCTTGACCGGACGGCCGGTCCTGTCGGCCAGCAGCGAGGCGATGCAGGCGACCAGAGCGGGCTGGGTCTCCTTGCCGCCGAAGCCGCCGCCCATGCGCCGCACCTCCACCGTTACCGCGTTATCCGGCCGACCCAGCACCTTGGCGATCAGGTGCTGCACCTCGGACGGATGCTGGGTCGAGGAATAGACGGCCATGTCGCCGTCTTCCTGCGGCACGGCATAGGCGACCTGGCCTTCGAGATAGAAATGGTCCTGGCCGCCGATCTCCAGCTCTCCGGAAAGCCGGCGCGGCGCATTGGCCAGTTCCGCGGCGCTGTCGCCGATGCGGAAGGTCAGCGGCGGCGAGACGAAATGATGCTGATCCCAGGCCTGCCGGGTGGTCAGAACGGCGGGAAGGTCCTGGTAGCCCACTTCGATCAACTCAGCGGCGGCGCGGGCCTGGGCCACGGTCTCGGCAGCCACGGCGGCGACCGCCTGGCCGGCATATTCGACGAGACCGTCCGCCAGCACCGGGTCGCCCCGGAAAGACCGGGCCGATATCGACCTCGCCCGGCACGTCGGCGGCGGTCAGCACCGCATGGACGCCGGGCGCCGCCGCGGCCTTGCCTGTATCGATGCCATCGATCCGCGCATGGGCCCGGTCCGACATCAGCACATGAGCCATCAGGGTGCCGGGAAGCTCCGGGATGTCGTCTATGTAGACGGCCTCGCCGGAGACATGCTTGCGGGCGCTGTCATGGGGCAGCGCGGTGGCGACGCCGCCGGTAATACCGGTCGGCCGCTGAACCGGGCGGGTATCGTCAGCCATGCGCCGCCTCCGTCAAGAGGTCGGCCTGCCCGGTGGCCTCCAGGTAGAACCGCAGCATCAGGTTGCGGGCCACCAGGGCACGATAATCGCTGCTGGCGCGCATGTCGGTCATCGGCTGGAAGTCGACAGCCAGCGCCGGCAATGCGGCGGTGACCGCTTCCAGCGTCCAGGGCTGGCCGATCAGCGCCGATTCCAGATGTGTCGCGCGCTTCGGGATCGCCGCCACTCCGCCATAGGCGGCGCGGAAACCGGCCACCGAATCGCCGTCTAGAGTCAGGGCAAACCCGGCGGCGACGGCGGAGATATCCTGATCGAAGCGCTTCGACACCTTGTAGGTGGCGTAGTGATCGCCGGCGCGCGGCAGCGGCAGGCGGAGTGCGCCGACGAACTCGCCAGGTCGAAGCGCGGTCTTGCGGTAGTCGAGATAGAAGTCCTCGAGAGGCAGCCTGCGCGAGCCCTGAGCGCTCTCCAATACGACCTCCGCGCCGAATGCGATCAGCGCCGGCATGCTGTCGCCGATCGGCGAGCCATTGGCGACATTGCCACCCATGGTACCGGCATTGCGGATCTGCACCGAGCCCAAGCGGCGGATCAGCGCGCCGAATCCCGGATAATGCGGCTCGATCAGCGGCAGGATATCGGTGTAGGCGGCGCAGGCGCCGATCTCCTGCACACCGTCGGCTTCAGACACTCCGTCCAGGTCGGCGACCTCACCCAGGGCGATCATGGTCTCCGGACGCCGATGCTGCTTGGTCACCCAGAGCCCGACATCTGTGCCGCCGGCCAGCAGCCAGGCATCGGGATGCTCGGCAAGCAGACTTGCCAGTTGGGCCTTGTCCCGCGGCGCGAAGTAGCGCGTGCCGGAACCCTCGGCTGCCAGCATGCCGTCGCGCCGGATCGACTTCAGCAGTGAGACGGTCTCCGACTCGGCGGCCGAAAACTGGTCTTCCCGGCCGTCATCATACATCCGCTCCGCCGCTTCCAGGATCGGCTGATAGCCGGTACAGCGGCACAGATTGCCAGCCAACGCATCGCAAATCCCGGCGCGGTCCGGGGCGTCGTGTTCGCGGAACAGCGCGAACAGCGACATGACGAAGCCCGGGGTGCAGAAGCCGCATTGCGAACCGTGGCAATCAACCAGCGCCTGCTGCACCGGGTGCAGCGCGCCGTCCGGGCGCTTCAGGTCCTCAACGGTTACGAGTTGCTTGCCGTCCAGGGTCGGCAGGAACTGGATGCAGGCATTGACCGCGCGATAGCGCACCCTGTCGCCGACCAATTCTCCCAATGCCACCGTGCAGGCGCCGCAATCGCCTTCCGCACAGCCCTCCTTCGTGCCAGGGCGGCGGTTCGCCCTCAGCCACTGCAGGACGGTGGTCATCGGATCGGCGCCGGCGACCGTCACCACCTCGCCATCCAGAACGAATCGAATACTGTCCGTCATCGCCGGCGACCGATGCCTCCCAAGCTGCCGCTGAATCCCGAGTATCGGCCAACCGCGCGACCGCCGCAATGCGCCGCGCCCTTGCATACCGCTACGATCTTGCATGCATCCCCCCTTCCTGGTGTCATGCGCGGCACACGGAGAGTGGAAAGCGGATCGGCGTGACAGCGAAGCAACCCCGCACCCTGTCGGACCTCAACGCGCTGCCGGCGGCGCAATTCGTCGATCACCTGGGCGAGGTGTTCGAGCATTCGCCCTGGGTGCCCCGCCGGGTTGCGGTCGGCCGGCCGTTCTCCAGCGTCGGCGTGCTGCACGACGTCATGGTGGCGGCGGTCAGGGCAGCCGGACCCGAGGCGCAGGACACGCTGATCCGGTCTCATCCGGATCTGGCCGGCAAGGCGGCGCGGGCCCGCGACCTCACCAACGCCTCGACCGGCGAGCAGGCCTCGGCCGGTCTGAATGCCCTGACCGACGCGGAATACGAGCGCTTCGACCGGCTGAACCGGACCTACCGGGACAAGTTCGGCTTCCCCTTCATCATCGCCGTGAAGGGGCTCGACAAGACCGCCATCCTGACCGCCTTCGAGCAGCGCATCGGCCATGACGAGGATACCGAGCGCCAGACGGCGCTGGAGCAGATCGCACGCATCGCACGCATGCGCCTGGCCGATCTGGTCATCGACGACGGGCTGCCGGGAGAGCCGCCGCCCGCCCCATCCAAGCCAAACGAGGGAGCCGCCATGGGATACCTGACCACCCATGTTCTCGACACCGCCCACGGAATTCCCGCAGCCGGAATGAAGATCCATCTGATCCGGCTGGAGGGTGGGATCAAGGAACACCCGCTGAAGACGGTTATCACCGACAATGACGGTCGTTGCGACGGACCTCTGCTGGAAGGCGACGCGTTCGAGGCCGGCCGGTACGAGCTGCTGTTCGAGGTCGGCGCCTATTTCCGCGAGCGCGGCCTGCAGCTGCCCGATCCGGCCTTTCTGGACGAGGTCACGATCCGTTTTGCGATCGCCGACCCCAGCACCCACTACCACGTGCCCCTGCTGGTCAGCCCGTGGAGCTACAGCACTTATCGCGGGAGCTGACGGCGCAAACCGGGCGCAGACGACATGGAGGCTGTACTCTTTACCGGCATTCAAGGTGCCGGCAAGACGACATTCTACAAGGACCGCTTCTTCGACACCCATGTGCGCATCAGCCTCGACATGCTCAGAACACGCCATCGCGAGGCCGTGCTGATCGACGCGTGCATCAACGCGAAACAGAAATTCGTGGTCGACAACACAAACCCGACAAAATCCGACCGCGAACGCTACATCAGGCCGGCGCGACGGGCTGAATTCACCGTAATCGGCTATTATTTCGCTGTGGATCTGGCAGGATCCAAGGACCGCAACCTGAAACGCCAGGACAAGACCCCTATTCCATTGCCGGGCCTTCTTGGCACGCACAAGCGGCTACAAATCCCGACTTGGGAGGAAGGATTCGACCGGCTGTATTATGTCCGCATCGGTCCTGGTTCCCGCTTCATCGTGGAAGATTGGGCGGAATGAAATTCAACGAGCTCGACCGGCGGATGCGCCTGCTGGAAAGCGCCGACGATCCCAGCATTGTGCCCGGCATGCCACTCGTCATCCGATTGGACGGCCGCGGATTTACCAAGCTGACGAAGGAGACCCACCCGTTCGAGACGCCGTTCGACGAGCGGTTTCGGGACTTTATGATCGAGACCACCAAGCATCTCATGCAATGCGGTTTCCAGCCGACCTATGGCTATACCCAGAGCGACGAGATCTCCCTGCTCCTGCCCCCAGAGGATATGACGTTCGGGCGCCGGGTGCGGAAGCTGCTCTCCGTGCTGGCTGGTGAGGCAAGCGCCAAGTTCAGCCTGCTACTTGGCGATACGGCCTGCTTCGACTGTCGCATCTCGCAACTGCCGGACAGCCAGTCGACGGTCGATTATTTTCGCTGGCGCAGCGAGGACGCGCATCGAAATGCCCTCAACGCTCATTGTTATTGGCTCAGGCGCAAGATTGGTGAATCTGCCCGCGCCGCCAGCGATGCACTTGACCGCATGTCGGTGCGCGATAAGAACGATTTTCTGTTCGCCAAGGGCATCAATTTCAACGACCTGCCCGACTGGCAGAAGCGTGGCATCGGCGTCTATTGGGAGGACTATCAGAAAGATGCGGTCAATCCGGTGACCGGCGAGGCTGTGAAGGCCGATCGCCGACGCCTTGCCTACGATCTGCATTTACCGATGAAGGGCAAATACGACGAATACATCGGTCGGTTTGTCGATTTCGACTGACTGCCCTGCCGGCAAGCATCGATTCCGGCCTCGGCGCTTGACATAAATCAATTCGACAATTCGGCCATGCCGAGAGCCCGAATGTTGCTTGATCGGGGCGCTCCGCTTCCCATTTCATACCCAGACTAATCTTATGGTTAATGCCGCATGTCGTATTCTGTCGATCCGATGCAGGTCAGCCCGTACCTGACAAATCCATGCCGCGAACTCAGATGCGCCTGCCTGGCGCTGCGGCAACATGCACGACAACAGCCGCTTTGCGGCGAATGCTCGCTACGCGACATGTGCCACAAGCGGGACAAAGCCGGCGATACGGCGGAGGAGCCGTCGCGGCTGAGCGTGTCTTGGCCGACCGCCCGGGTCTCCAGCACGCGCAGCAGCATCGAATGGCGTTTCGTCACCGGTGACGCACCGCGGCAGACTTCGGCCATCGATACCCTGCGGGCCCTATACAGGCGTGCATCGATGGCACCGGGTTTGGTTGGGGGTGGTTACCGCCGTCTAAACGGTCTCGAGATCGCAGCGTCGGGTGTCGCCGAGACAGGCTCCTAGTCCAGAAACCGCCAGCTCTCCGCACCATCGAAATGGCGGATCCTGAGGGATGCGATCTCGTCGGGGTCCGCGAGCAGGCAGTTCACCGCCATCCGGGTGGATACCTCCGGCTTCAGGCTCTCCCAGTGGGTGGTGCAGCCGCAAGTCCGGCAGGTGTGAAAAGCCAGGTCCCTATCGCCCCAGACATAGCTGATGATCGCATCCCCATCGCGCGTGAGGGTGACCCTCGCGGCATCGGCATGCGCCCAGAGCGCGCCCAGCCGACGGCATATGGAGCAATTGCACTCCGTGAGCCATTCCGGCGTATCCGCCAGTTCGAACCGAACCGCGCCGCAATGGCAGGACCCCTTGATCATCGCAGTCTCGCCTCCGAGAGGTTTCATCCAATTGCGTCCGTCGGCGACAGCAGCTGCGCCGTCAGGAGATCGAGCATCGATCCCCATGCGTCGCGCGTGAACGTCTGGTAGGCGGCCCAGTCGGGATGGAGAGTGTGGGTCACGGTGAGCGAGCAGCCATCGCCCTCCGGCTCGATCCCGACATCAACGACATCCACCGCGTCCGGCCGGTCGGCAAGCCAGAACCGCAACCGCAAGCGGCGGGGTCGGTCGATCTTCAAATAGGTGCCCAGATGCGTCACCTCTTCTTCCCCACGTCGGTCGACGAAGGTGAAGGCACCGCCAACCCGCGGATCGATCTCGGCCCGAACCGGCTCTGCGTCCGGCATGGTGAACAGCCATCGGCGGGCCGCGTCGACATCGAGCCAGGCATCGAACACCCGCTCGGCGGGCGAATCGAAGCGGCGGGTCACGGTGACGCTGACGGAGTCGGTGACGGTCATGATGCCGAGTCCTTTGGTGGGTAGGGTCAGCCTTGCAGGAATTCGCGGTAGGCTCGCTGATAGGCCGGTCGCTGTTCCAGCCTGCCGAGATACGCTTCCAGCACCGGATATCCGTCGATCAGGCCAGTAACGCTGGCCATGAAACAGCTATGGCCGACCAGGATATCGGCTCCTGAGAACTCCGATCCCAGCAGGTAGTCGCGATCGCCGAACATGTTCGACAGCATGCCGGCGCGGAGGGCGAAGGCGTCGCGGCCATAGCCGGCGAGCGTGGCATCATGCTGCCGACCGGCCGGGCGCATGTGTTCCAGCGGGCGCAAGGCGTTGTCGAAATAGGTCATGATCGCGGGGTCGAGCTCGGCGCAGGCGAAGACGCACCACTGGTAATAGGCGGCCCGTTCCGGAGTGCCGACCGCCGGCGCCAGGCCGCGCTCGGGATGCTCGTCGATCAGTTGCAGCACGATCGCCACCGATTCCAGCATCAGGTATCTGTCGGTCCTGAGTGCCGGGACCACGCCCAGGGGATGTATGGCCCGGTATGCGTCGGAGTCCTGCTCCCGCTCCAGCATGTTGACCGGCCGGCTGGCATAGGGGATTTCCAGCTCCTCCAGCACCCATTTGGCGCGCTGCGACCGTGTCGGTGGCCATTCGTAGAGTTCCGCAACAGCGCTCATCCCGCGTCCTCCTTCAGCGTGGCGACCAGAGTATCCAGCTTGTCGAGCCCGTCCTCCCATCCCGGCCGCGCGGCCTCGACCATCCAGGCGGCAGAGGGGTCGCGGAGGATGAAGGCGTGGCGCACGTCGAGGCGGGTCCTCCCGTCCTCGGCGGTGAAGGTGATCAGCGCCTCGCCCTCGTAGAGCGGCTCGCCGTCACCGATTGCGACAGCGTTGGTGAAGACGATGCGCTCCGGGCGGACGATCTCCGTGTAACGGCAGCGCTGCCAGTGATCCTGGCCATCCGGGGACCGCATGCAGATGTCGAACCGGCCGCGCTTGCGGAAATCGCAATCGCACGCGATGACCGTCCAGCCGGCCGGGCAGAACCACTGCGTCAGGTGCTCAGCCCTGGTCCAGGCCTCCCAGACCAGGGACCGCGGGGCGTCGATCAGGCGGGTCAGCTCGAGGTCCAGCCGGCCGGGCCCGGATTGCGCGTCACTCTTGGCCATCGCCCTCCGCCTCCTTCTCCTTCAGCTCCTGGAGATAATCGCCCAGTCGATCCAGGCGGCCGTCCCACAAGGCCCGCTGCTCGGCGATCCAGCGTTCCGCCGTCGACAGCGGTGCCGGCTCGATGTGGCAGGTGCGGACCCGCCCGCGCTTCTCGGAGCGGATCAGCCCGCTCTGCTCCAGCACCCTCAGATGCTGGACCACGGTCGGAAGCGCCATTGGCAGCGGCTTGGCGAGCTCGGTGACCGAGGCCGGGCCGGAGATCAGCCGTTCGACCATCATCCGGCGGCTCGGGTCGGCCAGCGCATGAAAGACACGGTCCAGGGCGGGTTGTTGGTTAGGCATATGACTAAGTATCATGCCGGCGGGCTTGCGGCAATTTTTACTTAGCTGATCGACTGACTTTTTGGCGATCTGGAAGAGAGGTTGTCCGCGGGCGCGTTACGGCCGATCCTTGCTCGCAGCCGCCAGCCAGCGAAGACCCCGCCAATGCCCGATAGCCCGGATCTGATCCTCTACCATTTCGCCCCGTCGCGCTCGATGATCGCCCGCTGGATGCTGGAGGAGATCGGCCAGCCCTACGAGTTGCACCTGCTCGACTACAGGAAGGGGGAGAACCAGGAGCCGGCCTATCTGGCGATCAACCCCATGGGCAAGGTGCCGGCACTGGTGCACAAGGGCGTGGCAATCACCGAGGCGGCGGCGATCTGCTGCTATCTGGCAGACGAATTCCCCGCGGCCGGGCTCAACGTCCCGATCGGCGACCCGCGCCGCGGCCCGTACCTCAAATGGCTGTTCTTCGGCCCGAGCTGCCTGGAGCCCGCGGTCATCGACTCCAAGCATGGCCGCACTGACGCCAAGCCGGAGCAGCTCGGCTGGGGCACCGCCGAGCGGGTGCTCGACGTTGTTGCCCAAGCCGTGGCGCCGGGGCCCTACATACTTGGCGACCAGTTCACCGCCGCCGATGTGGTCATCGGCTCGGGCCTGCGTTGGGGCATGTGGTCGAACGCCATTCCGGAACGGCCGGAATTCACCGCCTATGTCGCCCGCCTTGGCGAACGACCGGCGCAACTTCGTTCCATGGCTGCGGACATGAAGCTGGCCGAAGAGCAGTCCGGGTGATCGTGCAGCCGACGGTGCCGTGTTGAAAAAGGTTCAACCGGGAAGGCCCTGGTTGCACGCCCTGGCGCGGCGCGGACTCCTGCTGGGCGGCGGCGCGGTGCTCGGCGCGCTCGCGGCCAATCGTCTTCACAAGACCGGTATTCCGGAGCGGCCGCCGTTTCCGCTGTCCGCCCAAATGCCATCCGGCAACAACGTCATTCTCAACGATGCCAGCGAACTGAATCCGACCCGAGTTGCCCGGCATGTGACGCTTGGCCGGGATCCCGATGCCGGGCTTGTCGCGACGCTGCGTGGCGAGCTGCGGCAAGCGGTGGCCCGTAACCGTTCCGTCAGCGCCAGCACCGCACGGCATTCAATGGGTCGGCAAAGCCTCGCCCAGGACGGCCTTGCGATAACTCTGGAACAGGACCGGATCGAGGTCGACACCGCGGCCCGGCGGTACCGGGTCGCGGCCGGAACGCGCTGGAGTGCAGTGGTACCGTCGTTGGACGCAGTTGGCCTGTCACCGGCGGTGATGCAGTCCAACAACGATTTCGGGGTTGCCGGTACCTTCTGTGTCAACGCCCATGGCTGGCCCGTGCCCTTCGGCCCCTTCGGCAGCACCGTGCGATCGCTGAACCTCATGCTGGCCGACGGGGAACTGGTGACGTGCTCGCGCAGCCAGGAAAGCGCACTATTCCAGACCACCATGGGCGGGTACGGCCTCACGGGCATCATTACCGAGCTCGAGTTGGAGGCGGTCCCCAATGCCCGCCTGGAGCCCGATTTCGCGGTGATGCGGGCGGAGGAGTTCGGACTGCGGCTCGCCGAGTCCGCCGCATCCGACACCGATGTGCGGATGGCCTATGGGCGGATGAATGTGGCGATCGACGGCTTCTTGGACGAGGCAATCCTGGTCACCTATCGCGAGGCAGTCGACCAGACCGACCTGCCGGCGGCAGACCGCTCGCGACTGCTGGGATGGGCGACCCGCAACATCTTTCGCGGACAGCAGGGCTCCGAGCGGATAAAGGATTTGCGTTGGATCGTCGAATCGGGCGTCGCGCCGACCCTGACCGGCGGCCCGACGACCCGAAACAGCCTGCTCAACGAACCGGTCGCCGTCCTGGCCGATGGCGATCCGGCGCGAACGGACATCCTGCACGAGTACTTCGTGCCGCCGTCCCGGTTCGCAGATTTCGTATCGGCCTGCAGGACCATCATCCCGTCCTCCTACCAATCGCTCCTAAACGTCACGCTACGTTACGTTGCGGCCGACGGAGACAGTGTGCTGGCCTATGCGCCGGAGCCGCGCATCGCCGCCGTCATGCTGTTCTCGCAGGAAATGACGGTGCGCGCTGAAGCGGACATGACGCGGATGACCCGGGCGCTGATCAACTCAGCGCTGGCGCTCGGCGGCACCTACTACCTGCCCTACAGGCTGCACGCTACGCCGGAGCAGTTGGCCGGCGGATATCCCCGGCTTGCCGATTTCGTCGCCCGCAAGCGCGCCATCGACCCCGACCTGGTCTTTCGCAATGCGCTCTGGGATCGCTACATGGCGGCGCTGTAGGGATCAAGGGCGGCCAGCAGCCCTGTTGGTGTACTGCAACAGACTGGAGTGAGGCTCCAAAGCCGTCGAGAGCGTTCCGGGTCTGGACCCGACATCAGGTATCGACATATCTCCGCATGAAAGCTTCAAACGAAGCAGCAATCTTGTCGACAACGACAATCTTCTCATTCAGCAGAGCGGCCTCGTGATCCAACCTCACAATCGGCGGCCCTGACTTCTGAGTCATGTCGAAGCAGATGGGATCGTAGGACCCGTCGGCAGGCCGGGCAAAATGCAACAGGCCGTTAGCACGCGTCACTTTGGCAAGCACCGGGTCAGCTACGATTCTCCGGACAAGGTCCCCGTCGGAGTAGCCCGAATTCGGATAAAACCACAAGCTTCCGGCTTCGAACTCAGGGAATGCGTAGCTCCTTACCAATCGGCCGAATGCGCCGGGAAATCGGAGCCCGACCGTATCCTCGAAAGAGTCGATCCAGGGCGCCGATGCGATCGGCGTGGGCGCGCCTGTCTCAAATTCGGATTGCGCCAGAAAAGCGATGACAAGGGCGTCTGGATTCATCTTCTGACCATTCGACCGAATGCCATCGACCAGTCAACCAATCTTTCATCTAAAGGTTGGTATACCCGCATCACTCTTCCAATTAGGGCGATACGTGGGTGCTGGCCATGGTGCGGAAGCTTCTAGTCGCGTTCATCGTGGGCTTGGCGATCCCGGTGGCCGGCTTCTTCACCGCAGAATGGATCCTGGGCGAATTGTTGAACGGCCGCCCGGTGCCGCCGGAAATGATCACCCATTGCTCCACGGAGAGCCTGTTCGCCGACAATGGCTGCGGCACCGTGCGGCGCCTTGTCATGCTTCGAGACGCCAGTTTCTGGTCCGGCGTCGCCGCCTTCGACCTGATGGCGCTGTATTTCGTCACCGCCATGGTGGCCGGCCGCAGCCGCGAGCTCAACGCGGCGATCTTCCCGCTGCTGATCCCGCTGTCGCTGCTGCTGGTGACCGCCCTGGTGTTCGTCCAGGGCGCCATCCTGACCTATACCGTGGCGGCGGCGGAGATCCACGCCATCGGCCGGCTGCATATCTGGCTGGTGGGCATGATCGCACTCGGCGCCCTGTTCGGCGGGTTCAAGCTGATCGGCGCCACCCTCCGGCTCGGCCGCCGGCCCTCGACCCAGATCTTCGCAAAGGTGGTCGACAAGACCCGTGCGCCGAAGCTGTGGGAGTTCGTGGCCCAGATCGCGCGCAAGGTCGGCGCCCATCCGCCAGACAACATCATCGTCGGCCTGGATCCGACCTTCTTCGCCACCGCCGCCGATGTCGAGATCATCAACGAGGACCGGCCGGTCAAGGGCGAGACCCTGTTTCTGTCCCTGCCCCTGATGCGCCTGTTCAACCTGGATGAGCTGCGGGCCGTGATCGGTCATGAGCTTGGGCACTTCAAGGGTTCGGACACCGCCTACACGCTGAAATTCGCGCCGGTCTATTCCGGCCTGGCCCGGGCCATAGACACGCTGGACAGCGGCGGGATGAACGTGGCCGCCATCGCCCGGTTGCCGGCGCTGTCCATGCTGTCGCTGATGATCGAGCTGTTCGCGCGCAACGAGCGCATGATCAGCCGCGACCGCGAGTTCGAGGCCGACCGGGTCGGAGTCAGCGTTTCCAGCCCGCAGGCGCTGGCGTCCGCCCTGGGCAAGGTAGCGGTCTACGGGCCGGTCTGGGATCACGTGCGCGAGGAGAACGTTCAGCGCCTGAACCAGGGCAAGGTCAACGCGAACATCTCCAAGACCTTCGAGGATGCGGCCAAATACGACGTGTCCCACAAGGCGGTCGGGGCGATCATGAACGAGATCATGACCGCCGAGATCCCCCATCCCACCGACTCCCATCCCACAATCGACGCGCGGTATCGCAATATCGGCTTCGACCCCGAGACCCTGACCGTGGAAACGTTGGTCGGTCCGGGCGGCAGCGGCGATGCACTGATCGACAACCCGCAGATGCTCGAGCGGGACCTGACGATACAGGAGCACCGGCTGATGGTGATGATGGGCGCCGCCGATCCGCCAGGAGACTCGCTGCGGCGCGCCTGCGAGATGCCCTCGGAGGACCGCGTTGCACAGAAGCCCCTACCGGCCAGCGACAACACGATCTACGAGCTGAGCGCCGCGCTGATCAGCGTCGACGGCAGCGTCAGCCTGGAGGAGATCGCCGTCGCCGAGGAAATCGGTGCCCGCCTGATGCCGGGTTTCGATCGGATCGAGTTCCGCGAGTGTTGCAGCGAGCCGGACGACCTGCCCGATTTCCGCCGGACCGTCGACGACCTGTCGATCGAGTTCGACGCCGAGAAGCGGCGCGCGGTGTACGACTATCTGAAGGGCATCGCCATGGCGGATGGCGAGTTGCCGGAGTCCGAGCGCGAGCTTCTCCTATACGTCCGGAGGCGCTGGGAAGTCTGACGCCGCCGACGGGACTTTCCCGGAGCGGTCGATTGCGGCAGACTCGCCGCCATGGCTGTGCGATCGGACTGGGACCGGCTGCGGCTGGGGATGGAGCTGCTGTCAAACGCAGTGGCGGAGGAAATCTTGCGCTACCCGGCGCCCATTCCGGCCTGCGACGCCCAGTTCAACCATCTGCTGGAACTGCGCCGCCTGCTGCCGGCAGAGTTGGACCGGCTGGAGCTTGCCGAAGAGAACGGGGAAATACCGGTGGCCGATTTCATCCGGACCTCTCCCTGCCGTGATACGCTCACGGCGTTGCTCGAGCCTCCCGGCCGGTCGCGTCAAAACGCATAGGCGATCACGACCTCGTCATCGTCGATCTCCCCGGTCTCGACGAATCCATAGGTGAGATAGAAGTCACGCGGTCCGCCGTCGCCCGGCACATAGCTCGATACGAGCCTGACGATGCCGGGCCGGGTGCGGGCATGTGCGACGATCAAATCGAGCGCCGCGCGGCCGATACCGCGGCGCTGGTGGCGATGGTCGATCATGAACCGCCACAGCATCAGGTCGTCCGGCCGGTCATCCGCTTCCATCGTTGCGCCCGGTAAGGACGGATCGAACAGCATGACGAAGCCGACCGGCTCACCATCGGCCTCGATCGCCCGGAACCACGCCCCCTTTCTAAAATGGGCCTCGGCGATGGACTCGGCGTTGGTCGCCACGAGGCGGCGCTGATCCGGTGCGACAGCCAACGCGAGGACGGTCGCAATACTGTCGCGCGTGATCTCAGTCAGTGTGACAACGCTATCGACTGCCAAGGAGCGCGCCATCACTCAACCATTGGCAAGATCGACCAGCGCTGCGGCCAGCACCCGGGCGCCGGCGGCAAGGTCGGCGGGCGTGGCGTTCTCCGCCGGGTTGTGGCTGATGCCCTTCTCGCAGGGCACGAAGATCATGCCGGTCGGGCAGATATCCGCCAGCGCCTTGGCATCGTGGCCGGCGCCGGACGGCAGGTCCATATAGGCGAGGTCGAGTGCTTCCGCGGCATCGCGTATCGTATCGCGCATATGGTCCGGGAAGGCGACCGGGGCGCTGTGCTGGGTCTCCGTGACGCTGACGCCGCAGGGGCCGGCCTGCTCATGGCAGGTGGCGTCGATGGCGTCGCCCAGTCGGGTCAGCACTTCGGCATCGGGGTGCCGCAGGTCGATGGTGAAGAACACCCGATCGGGCACCGTGTTCGGGGAGCCGGGCACCACGTCGAAGCGACCGACGGTGAAGCGCACCACATCATCCGGATCAGCGGTCAGGTCCTCCAGCGCCGCCACCATGCGGGTAGCGGCCAGCAGCGCGTCCCGGCGCTGGGCGCGCGGCGTCGTGCCGGCATGATCGGCGTGTCCTGTGACCTCGATGGCGAACCACCTGGCCCCTGAATGCCGGTGACGACGCCGATCGGCAGACCGGCCGCCTCCAGCCGCGGTCCCTGCTCGATATGGGCCTCGACATAGGCGGCAACCTCGATGCCGAGCGGCCGCTCGGTGGCCGATGGCGTCGCCGCCCGCATCGCCGCCAGGGTATCGGCGACGGCGATGCCCTCGATGTCCTGCGCCGCAACGGCTTCCTCCATCGGCATGATCCCGGTGAAGACGAAGGATCCGCTCATGCCGGGCTGGAAGCGCGAACCCTCCTCATTCACCCAGGCCACCGCCTCGATCGGCCGGCGGGTCTCGATGCCGGCCTCGTCGATCGCCTGCAGCGCCTCGAAGGCGGCGAGCACGCCGAAGGCGCCGTCGAACTTGCCGCCCATGGGCTGGCTGTCGAGATGGCTGCCAGCCAGTACCGGGGTCGCGTCGGGGTCGGTGCCAGCCCTACGGACATAGAGGTTGGTGATCGGGTCGACATACAGCGTGAAGCCGAGCGCCTCCGCCCAGGACGCCAGTTCGACCCGGCCGGCCGCGTCCTCTGCGGAAAACGCCTGGCGGTTGACCCCGCCATCATCCCGCGCGCCATGCCGCGCCATATCCATGTGCCGCGTCCATAGCCGCCGCTCATCGACTCGGGCGGCGGCGGCCAATGCCTGTTCCGACGGGGGAGATGCCATGGCACAGTGCTCCGGATTGAAATCGGGCGAACGCCCTGACTTATCCCGCCCGCAGCCGCCGGGCAAGACGGAGAGCGCCACATGGACAGCAGTTACCCTCGCGACCTGGTCGGCTACGGGCCCAATCCGCCGCATGCCGACTGGCCCGGCGGGGCGCGGATCGCCGTCCAGTTCGTGCTGAACTACGAGGAAGGCGGTGAGAACTGCATCCTGCACGGCGACCCGGCGTCCGAGGCGTTCCTGTCGGAGATCGTGGGCGCCCAGCCGTTGGCGGGCCGGCGCCACATCAACATGGAGTCGATCTACGAATACGGCAGCCGCGCCGGGGTGTGGCGGGTTCTGCGCCTGTTCGCCGAGCGCAGCATGCGGCTGACCTGCTATGGCGTCGGCATGGCGATCGAACGGTACCCGGAGCTGGCGCGGGCCATGATCACGGCGGGGCACGAGATCGCCAGCCATGGCTGGCGCTGGATCGACTATCAGGACACCGACGAGGCCACCGAGCGGGAGCATATGCGGCTGGCCATCGATGCCATCCGCAAGGCCACCGGCGAGCGGCCCGTCGGCTGGTATACCGGGCGCTGCGGACCGAATACCCGCCGTCTGGTGGTCGAGGAAGGCGGCTTCCTCTACGACAGCGATTCCTATGCCGACGATCTGCCCTACTGGAACACCGACCATGGCCGGCCGCATCTGGTCATTCCCTACACCCTGGATGCCAACGACATGCGCTTCGCCACCGCCCAGGGCTTCAATTCCGGCGACCAGTTCTTCGCCTATCTGAAGGACAGTTTCGACACGCTGTACGAAGAGGGCGAGGACAGCCCGAAGATGATGTCCGTCGGGCTGCACTGCCGGCTGGTCGGACGGCCGGGGCGCGCCGCGGCGCTGGCCCGCTTCCTCGACTACGTGGCGGAGAAGGACAAGGTCTGGGTCTGCCGCCGCATCGACATCGCCCGCCACTGGATCGATCGCCATCCGTTCAGGGCGGAGAGGTAAGGCACGACCCTGAATCCCCGTCGTTTCCGCATTCGCCGAGATGACGACCGAGGAAAGAGACCGTCATGACTGCTGCCCCCCTGCCCTACGACCTGATCCTGCGCGACGCTCTGATCGTCGACGGTACCGGCGCGCCGCCGCGGCAAGGCGATCTGGCGGTGCGGGGAGACCGCATCGCGGCGCTCGGCGCAGGCGTCGACGGCCCTGCCGATCGTGAGATCGACCTTGGCGGCCGCGCGGTGTCGCCCGGCTTCATCGATGTGCACACCCATGACGACCGGGCGGCGGTCGATACGCCGGACATGCTGCCGAAGATCAGCCAGGGCGTGACCAGCGTTGTCGTCGGGAATTGCGGCATCAGCCTGTCGCCGATCGTGCTGGAAGGAGACCCGCCGCCGCCGATGAACCTGCTGGGCGGGCGGGCGGAATTCCGCTATCCGCGCTTCGCCGATTACGCGGCGGCGCTCGAAAGGGCGCGGCCGGCGGTCAATGTGGCGGCGCTGATCGGCCATGCCTCGCTGCGCGTCGGGGTGATGGACGATGTGAGCCGTCGCGCCACCGGGACCGAGATCGCCGAGATGAGCGCGCTGCTCCGCGAAGGGCTGGCGGCCGGTGCCGCCGGATTTTCCACCGGCCTGTTCTATCCGCCCAACGAGGCCGCCGATATCGACGAGGTGGCGGCGCTGGCCGGGTGCCTGGCCGAGGTCGGAGGCATCTATGCCACCCATATGCGCAACGAGCATGACCGCGTGCTCGACTCGCTGGAAGAAACCTTCGAGACCGGGCGGCGGGCCAAGGTCCCGGTGGTGATCTCGCACCACAAATGCGCCGGACCGGACAATTGGGGACGCAGCACCGAGACCCTGGCGGCGATCGACAAGGCCCGCGCCGGCCAGCCAGTCGGCCTGGACGCCTATCCTTATACTGCCGGGTCCACCGTGCTGATCCCGCGCTTCCTGGATCCTCGGATCCGCATCCGGGTCAGCTGGTCGAAGCCGCATCCGGAGATGGCCGGGCGCGACCTGGCCGACATCGCCGCCGATTGGGGCTGTTCGAAAGAGGACGCAGTCCGGCGGCTGGATCCAGCCGGCGCGGTCTTCTTCCAGATGGACGAGGCCGATGTCCGCCGCATCCTGTCCTATCCGCATACCATGATCGGCTCCGACGGCCTGCCGCACGATGCGCATCCGCACCCCAGGCTGTGGGGCACGTTCCCCCGCGTCATCGGCCATTACAGCCGTGACGAGGGCCTGTTTCCGCTGCAGGAGGCGGTGCGCCGCATGACCGGCCTGCCGGCCGAGACTTTCAGCCTGTCCGGTCGCGGCGTGCTAGCCGAGGGCAACTTCGCCGATCTCGTCATATTCGATCCCGGCAGCATCGCCGACCGTGCCACCTATGACGATCCGACCCTGCCGGCGGCCGGCATCGACATGGTGTTCGTCAATGGCGGCCTTGCGTATCGGGACGGACAGCCGGCCGAGACTCGGGGAGGACGGTTGTTGAAAGGGACTTGACCGGCGCCCGGCATCGATCACTCAGATCGCCTGTTGCATTCCCTGGAATGTTCTTTATATTCCTTGGAATGCAACGGAGGGGTCGATGGGTATTTCGCGTCGCAAGTTCATTCGCGTCATCGGTATCGGCGGTGTCGTCTGCGGGACGATTGCCGCAGCCGGCTACGCGGCCGTGTCGGTGGACGGAATGCCGGCCTCCGCGGTCGCCGCCTGGCGAGGACCCGATCCGACCGAGACGGATGTCCGGATCCGCGCCCTGTCGCATGCCATTTTGGCGCCGAACCCGCACAACCGGCAGCCCTGGCTGGTCGATCTCAGCGTCGCCGACGAGATCACACTGTATTGCGACCGCACCCGCCTGCTGCCCCACACCGACCCCTATGGCCGGCAGATCATGATCGGCCATGGCACCTTCCTGGAACTGCTGGTCATGGCGGCGGCCGCCGAGGGGTACCGGGCCGATGTGCTGCTGTTCCCCGACGGCGCGTTTCCCGTAGGCGAGATCGGCGACATGCCGGTTGCGCGAATCCGCCTTGTCCGAGACCCGTCGCTACCGGCTGACCCACTGTTCGCGCATATCTTCGACCGGCGCTCCGACAAGGAGCCCTATGACACCGACCGATGGCTGTCCGCCGCGCATGCCCGGGCGCTGTCCGACGCCTATGACGATCCGGCCATTCCGTTGACCGTCACCACCGATCGCGGCCTGATCGGGCGCCTGCGCGGCATTGCCGGCGAGGCTTCGCGGATCGAGATGACGACGCCGCGCACCCATAAGGAGAGCATCGATCTGATGCGGATCGGCGCCGACGAGATCGCCGCCGATCCGGACGGCATCGATTTGCAGGGCCCGATGATCTGGTGGGGCCGCAAGTTCGGCATGGTATCGCGCGAGGCGATGCTCGACCCCGACACCTCCGCTTTCGAGACCGGCGCGGCGATGATCGGCGAGCAGAGCGCGACGGCCATGGGCTTCGCCTGGATGATTTCGGCCGACAACAGCCGTGCAACCCAGATCGCCACCGGACGCGCGTATGTGCGGCTCAATCTGCAGGCGACGGCGCTCGGCGTGGCGATGCATCCGATGAGCCAGGTGCTGCAGGAATACCCGGAAATGGCCGACCTGCAATCGCAGTTCCACCAGACCATCGGTGTGCAAACCGGCGAGACCGTCCAGATGCTGATCCGGCTGGGTTATGCGGTGCCGCCAGGCCCCTCGCCGCGCCGGCGGTTGGACGACCTGATCCTGACGTGATGCAGGACAAGGTCGACGACGCCACCCTGCTGGAGGTGCTGAACTTCATCGGCATCGCCAACCAACTCGCTGTCACCCGCGCCAATCAGGTCCTGGCCGATGGCAGCCTGCCCTTCCCGCAATTCGTCATGCTGAGCCATTTCAGCAAGGATCCGGCGCGGCCGCGCACGGTGTCCGGCATTGCCTCGGCCTTCCAGGCACCGCAGCCGGGTATCACCAAGACCGTGCAGAAGATGGTCAGGCGTGGCTATCTGGAAAGCCGGCCCGACGCCGGCGACGGCCGCAGCAGGCACCTGTTCATGACCAAGACCGGGGCCGCCGCATTCGCCACGGCCAACGCGGCGCTGGCCCCGCTGGCCCGCAAGGCCTTCACCGACTGGCCGGAAGCCGACATCCTCAAACTTCATCGCCTGCTGCGCCGGCTGAAGGACTGGCTGGACGACAACCGCGATGGCTGATGCCGGCTAATCGTCGTCCCGTAGACTTCCGTCCAGCCGCTGGCCGACGATGCGGGTCTCGCCGTCCACCTTCTCCAGCCGGATCGGGGGACGGCCGGTTTCCGCCTCGACATGGCCGGCGAGAACGTCGGAATGGGTGATGACCCAGATCTGCGAGCGCTCTGAGGCCCTGGCGATCAGATGTGCCAGAGGTGCGATGAGATCGGGGTGGATGCTGGTCTCCGGCTCGTTCAGCACCAGGAAGGCCGGCGGCAGCGGGCTTTGCAGGGCGGCCAGCAGGCACAGATAGCGCAACGTGCCGTCGGACAGTTCGCGCGCCTCGAAGGGCCGCTGGATGCCGGGCATGGCCAGCGCAACCTCCAGCCGCCCGCCATGGCCGGCGATCTCCAGGCCGGTGTCCGGGAAGGCGGCGCGCAGGGCGTCGGTCAGGTCACCGGCCTCGCCAAATTCGAGAATGGTCTTCAAGGCGGCCGCCAGGTCGGCCCCGTCGGAACCCAGGACCGGCGTTAGGACACCGACCTGCGGCTGGCGCAGCGGCGAGTCGGTGTCGGTGCGGAAATTGTGATAGAAGCGCCAAGCCGAAAGCCGGTCGCGAAGATCGACCAGCTCCGGATAGCGGTGCGGGTCCATGATCTGCGACAGCGACGATTCCGTGGCCAGCAGCTCCACCGGATAAGCCTCCCGCCGGCCATCCCGGTCGCGCAGCCAGACGCTGGCATTCTCCCGCTGCAGCATGATGACCGGGCGCCGGTTCTTCTCGAAGCGAACCCTTTCCTCCTTGACCAGCGGGTCCAGTTCGAAGGCGGCGTCGGTTGGGCGCGGCAGGCCACAGGCAAGGTCGTACTCCCAATCGTCGAAGGCGACGCCGATCTTCATGCGCACGGCCCCCTTGCGACGCGGACCGGCCCACAGCACCGACGGGATGCCGCCCTCCTCCGCCAGGGTTCGCGCCAGCGTGCCCCGCGCTGCCGCGGCCAACAGCACCATGGCGCGGTACAGATTGCTCTTGCCGCAGCCATTCGGGCCGACAATCACATCGAGGCCGGTGACCGGCAGGCGCAGTTGCCTGAGCGATCGGTAGCCGGAGACGCGCACCTCGCGGATCAGCATCGCCCAACCCTAATCCGCCGCCTGGGTCAGATCCCTCGCCCGGTCCGCCGAGACCGCCTGGCCGACCGCCGTCAGGCGTTCTTCGGCGATCTCGCGGATGCGGGCGCGCAGATCGGAATCGCTGCGTACGAAGCGGCGGAAGTCGCGGCTGGACAGTACCAGCAAGCGGCAGAATCCGACGGCCGTCACATTGGCGGTGCGGCGGCGGTTGGCCAGCATCGCCAGCTCGCCGAAGAAATCGCCGGCACCCAGCGTGAAGCGGTTGCCGTCACGATCGACCTCCACCGCGCCGGAGGAGATGAAGTACATCGCATCGCCGCGTTCGCCGGTGGTGATGATGCGCTCCCCCGGATAGACCAGGCGCGAGCGCAACAACCCCACGACCTGACGCAGCTTGGCCTCGGGCAGCACATCGAACATGGGAAAGCGGCTGACCAGGGCGGCGGTCTCCAGGCCGAGATCGAGCTCTGGCCGGCCGGCGACGGTCTTCCAGCCGTCGCGGAGGCTGCGTTGCAGATCCTGGTAGATCTCAGGGCCGATCACCGATTCCGAAAGCAGCATGCGGTATTCCGCCTCCTCCATACGCAGCGCGGCCTGCTGCAGGAACCGCTCCTCAAGGGACCGCGCATAGTCGGGATATTGCCGGTACAGCTCCGCCTGGGCCCGCTGGCTGCCGTCCAGCCGGTGCTGCAGCAATTCGCGCAGCCGCTCGGCGATCGCCTTGCCCAGCAGGCCAGACAGCTTGGTGCGGGTGAAACCGATCAACTCCTCCAGCACGATGCGGGTGATCAAGAGGGTTTCGAAGCGGTCGGTCAGCTTGCCGGCCAGGAACCGCTCGATGCCAAAGCGGTTGTGCATGGCGCTTGCCAGCCGGAAGGTCAGCCGGAACCGCAAGCTGTCCAGCCCCGCGTTGAGATACGCTTCGGCACCACCCGATTTCGCAGCGTCCCGCAGGCGCCCGGCCTTGGCGACCAAGACCGTCACCATGCGCCGCGACACGGTCTGATCGGCGAAATGGCCGAGATAGAGCTCCTCCTCGCGGCCGGCCAGCGCCACCAGCCCGATGCGCAGTTGGTCCGCCTCCGGCAGCGGTCCGGCCATCTCTTCGCCGGCGGCATCGGCAAGGCGGCGCCGGTAGGCGCCGGCGATGTCGTCGGCGACCTCCGGCGCGATGTGGTGGCGCGGCGCGGCCACGGCGACCTTCTCGGCGACCGTGCCCAGCGCCATCTCCACCGCTCGATTGCGCACCGCCTGCTCGACCGCCGTCAGCCGGTCGAGCTTCAGGAGCCGCAGCACCGGCCTGAGCGTGGTGGCGTTGACCAGCAGGGTGAAAAGCACGAACCCGGTCGCCAGTACACCGACGAAGCGCTTGATCTCCGGCGAGACGACCGCGCTCTCGGTGATCGCCAGGGCCAGCGCCAGCGTGACCGCACCGCGCAGCCCGCCCCACAGGATGACGGTCTTGTAGGCGCCGCCGACCCGCTCGGCCAGGCCGCATGCGCTCAGCCCCGGAAGCACGCCGAACAGCACCGCCGCCCGTGCCGCAAAGGCGGCTGCTACAAGAACCACCAGCAACAGGCCGTTCTCCGGCCTGACATCGGCCAGGAAGCGTGGCACCAGCATCGAAGCCAGTACGAAGATCAGTGTCGAGGCCCAAAAGCCGAGCTGGTTCCAGATGTCGGTGAGGCCGCGCCAGCTCCGCGGAGAAATGCGGGTGCGCCCGGCCGATCCGACGATCAGAGCCGCTACCACCACCGCCACAACACCGGACTGGCCGAGATAGATCTCCGCGACAATGAAAGTGAGGTAGGCGCCGGCCACGGTGACCGTGACCTCCGCCAGGGGCAGTTCGCGCAGCGGCTTGAGACAGAGGATCGTCAGCCAGGCGCCGGCGACGCCGCCTGCGATGCCGCCGGCAAAGACCAGGACGAATCCCACGGCGCCGGACTGCCAGTCGACCGGGCCGCCGCCGGCCACCATGGCGAACAGCACCGAGAACGCCGCGATCGCCGCGGCATCGTTGAACAGGCTCTCTCCTTCAACCAGGATCTGCAGCCGCCGCGGCGCGCCCAGTTCGCGGAAGATGCCGACCACCGCCACAGGATCGGTGGTGGCGACAATCGCCCCCAGCAACAGGCACACCACAAATCCGACGTCGGAGACCGCCGCCAGGGCCAGTCCGACAGCGGCGGTGCTGACCAGCACGGCCACCACTGCCAGCAACAGGATCGGCGCGATGTCGTCGATCATGCGTCGGACATCGATCGTCAAGCCGGTCTGGAACAGCAGCACCGGCAGGAAAAGGTACACGATGGCATCCGAACCCAAGGACAGGACGTCGATCCCGGCCAGCACGGAGAAGCCGTCATTGGCCCGCACCAGCAGCGACACCGCGCCGAGCCCGATCCCCAGCCCGGCCAGCAGGACCGAATGTGGCAGCCCCAACCGCTGCGCCAAGGGCTGCAGCAGCGCCACAAGCGCGAGTAGCACCGCAAAGACCAGGATCGCGACGGCCAGATCGATCATGCCCCGTTCTTAGCACGGGAGGAGGCGGATTGTGGGCCATCCAGCCCGGCGCCTAGAACTCCAGCAGCCAGTCCTGGCCGATCAGATCCTTGCCGAAACTGCGATGCGGCGCCTCGGCGGTCAGCGCAAACCCGAATCCCTGGTAGAGCTTCCGCGCGGCGACAAGGTTGCCGTTGGTCCAAAGCGTAATGCCGCGATAGCCGTCTTCCCGCGCGGTGTCGATGCATTGCCGAACAAGCCGGCGTCCGATCCCGAGACCGCGCACCTTCGGTTCGACCAGCAGCAAGCGCAGCCGCGCCAGTTCTTCCGACTCCCGTACCAGGAACACGCAGCCGACCCGCGCGCCATCGCATTCTGCGATCCAGGCGTGCTCGCAGCCCGGATCCCGGTCGCGCAGGAACTTCGCGGCGATCTCCGCCACCAGCGCCTCAAACGAGTTGTCCCAGCCATATTCCTCGGCATAGAGCGCCGCGTGCCGCTCGATCACCCAGCCGATGTCGCCGGTCCGATGAGGGCGCAGCGAGATTTCGGGTTCTCGGCCGCGCCCGTTCGCCAGGATGGCTTCGACCGCGCGCAACGCCACGCCGAGCCGAGTCAGGTCGCTGTCCGACAACTCCCGCAACAGATCGCCGACCTCCTGGCGCGACCGGTCTTCGATGTGTTCGAACGCAACCTGCCCGGCCGATGTCAGTTCCAGAATGTTGCTTCTGGCATCAGCCTCCGAGCGCTTGCGCGCCAGCAGGCCGTCCTGCTCGAACCGCGTCAGCATGCGGCTCAAATAGCCGGCATCCAGGCCCAGCGCCGCCCTCAGCTCCTTGGCCGTCGGCGCCTCCCGCGTACCGAGCTCGTAAAGCACCCGGCTCTCTGCCAGCGAGAACGGGCTTTCATAGAGCCGCCGCCGGAGGATGCCGAGGCGATGGGTGTAGAACCGCGAAAACCGCCGAACCGTATCGATTTCTTCCAGCACCGGGGCAATCCCTTGGCAATGAAGGCATCTGAACCCGATCAGTGTAGCGGCGTTCGGTTTAGTTGACAAAGTCAAATAATGGCTGAGTCCCCGAGAGTTGATGGCAGCGGGCCGCTCCTCACCCTCAGATGGACGAGCCAACCCCGGTATTTGACTTAGTCAAGGTACGGCGACGTCAGGGTCGCGCCGTCAGTCACCACCGCCAACCGCGGGCCGGATTCGGGCGCTTGCGAGCATCACTCCGGTCAGGATCAGGGCGAAGCCGACGAAGTGGAACAGCGCCAGACGCTCGCCGAGGAACAGCATGGCCAGAACGGCTGCATAGGCGGGCATGAGATACATGAAGGGGCCGGCGCGGGCCGGGCCAATCAGGGTTACGCCCTTCTGGTAGCTTGAAAAGGCCAGCACAGAGGCGAACACCGCCACCCCGGCGACGCTCATCAGCGCCTCACGAGTCCACACCACGGCCTGGCCGGCCATTGTCTCCGCGATATAGAACGGCAACAGGCACAACACGCCGGCGGCCGAGATTGCGGCGAACAGCACGAAGGTGGGCAAGGCCAATGCCCGCCGCTTCAACAGCACTGAATAGATCGCCCAGGCGATCGTCGCGCCCAGCACCCAGAGATCGCCAACGGTGAAACGCAACGCCATCAGCGCCGCCAGATCGCCGCGCGCCAGGATTGCCGCGACGCCGGCGATCGCCAGCACGATCCCCGCCAACTGTCTGAATCGAACCGCCTCGCCGCGGAACATTGCCCCGATCAACAGGATCAACGCCGGCGAGGCGGCATAGATCAGTCCTGCATTGGTCGCCGTCGTGGTCTTCAAACCGATATAGACGAAGGCGCCGCAGACCCCCATGCCGAGCGCGCCCAGCACCAGGATCACCGCCCATTGCCGGATCAGCGCCCGGCGGTGCCGCCAGAGCCCGGCCCCGGCCAGCGGCAGCATCAACGCCAGGGCCAAGGACCAGCGCCAGAAGGCCAGTCCGACCGGCGGCATCACTTCCGCAGCCGCCCGGCCGATCACCACATTGCTGGCCATCATCAGCGGCGCCATGAGCAGTAGCCCATAGGCAACCATCGACAGTCCGCCGGACGTGCCGGATGCGTCCGCTCCCAGCTGCGCCGGGGGGTCAGAAGTCCGCCCTGATTTCATGAATTCACTGGACCTTTGACATCCTCAGCCCAACCAGGCCGGGCATTGCAAACAGCGCGCAAGAGCAGCCGCCCTTCGGCATGGTCTTACGGCCAATATCCGCCCATGGATCACGTCTAGCGCACCTGCTCAACCGGAAACCGGTCCGGCGGGTCGGCGATGGCGTCCTGGGCGGCGACGATCTGGATCTCGCGAGCACCGGCGGCGACCGTCGCCTCCATCACCGCGAACACCGAGGCGGCCACCCGGCCGAGCGCCGTCGCCGGATCGCCGGACTTCAGGTAATGCGCCAGGAACAGGGCCGCCGTCATATCGCCGGCGCCGTTGACCGAGATCGGAAGCAGCGGCGTTCCGACCAGCCATGCGCCCTCGCCCGAGACCGCCAGCAGCTCGATCGTGTCGGCTGGCGCGCCGTCGCGCTGCAGGCTGGTGAGGAGAACGATCTCCGGCCCCATGGCCCTGGCCGCATCGGCCGCCACCAAGGCGTGGTCCAGCGTGTCGACGGATTGGCCGGTCAGAAATTCCAGTTCGAACTGGTTCGGCGTGATGATATCGGCGGCCGGAACCGCCCGGTCCCGCATGAACTCCGGAATGCCCGGCCGCACGAAGAAGCCGCGGCCGACATCGCCCATCACCGGGTCGCAGCAATACAGCGCCTCGGGGTTGGCCGTTTTGATCTGTGAAACCGCATCCACGATCACCTCGCCCAGGGTGACATCGCCCATATAGCCGCTCAAAATCGCGTCGCAACCGGGCAGCGCACCGCGCTCTCCGATCCCACGGATGACCTCGGCGACGTCGTCGGCCGGCAACACCGGACCCCGCCATTCGCCATAGCCGGTGTGGTTGCTGAAATGCACCGTAATCACCGGCCAGACCCCGATGCCCAGACGCTGCAGCGGGAACACCGCCGCGCTGTTGCCCACATGTCCGTAGGCCACTGTCGATTGAATCGATAGTATATTCAGATGCTTGTCAGGCATCGGTACGATACCATGAGAAGTCGTCAGGTGCCATCTCGGCGGCCAGCTCCAGGCCGCTTCCGGTGCCGTCGGAACGCAGCGCGGCGATCACCCCGGCCTGATCGGCCGGTGTCCGGTTCTGACTCATCTTGCGCTTGCCCTCGATGCGCTCGATGGCGATATCGATCCCGACGATGCCGGTCAGCATCTTGTCGACAAAACCGGCCGGCGGCTCGGCAAGCGACCAGGGCTCCGGCCGGCCGGATTCGTGAACGGCGATCAGGCGCTCCAGATGCTCCCGCAGCGCCGCCGGATCGTGCTCGGTCGTCGCCCGTCCATGGACATGCACGGCGACGTAGTTCCAGGTCGGCACGCCGACCGGCGTCGTATACCAGCGCGGCGAGATGTAGCCATGGGGACCGGCGAACACCGCCAGCACCGCGGGATCTTTCTCGATCGCCTGCCAATGCGGGTTGGCCCGCGCCACATGGCAATGCAGCCGGCCTTCGCCGGACTCCCTATCCAGGTCGATCAGGAACGGCAGGTGGCTTGCACATGGCACGTCCGGCCCGTTGCTCAGCAGCAGGCCGAAGCTGTTCGCCTCGACCACCGAGCGCAGCCGGCCGAGATCGGCCTCCTCAAAAGGCTTCGGCGTGAACATGGTCGGAATTCCCTAAGCGACAGCGAGACAGGGTTCCGGCGCCTGGCGCAGGAGTTCGGCCACCGCCGACAGGCCGCTCTTCAGTTCGGCATGGGTGCGGGTGGCACAGATGCTGACCCTGAGCGCATGCGGCGTCTCCGCCCGGCCGGGCACGAACAGCTCGGTCGAGGTCATCGACACACCCCGCCCCCGCGCCGCGTCGACGACGTCCTGGGCCCGCCACGGCTCCGGCAGATCCAGCCAGATATGGAAGGCCCCGGGCGTCGCCTGGAAGGTGAAGCCCTCCAGGATGCGCGTCGCCAGCTTCAGGCGGGCCACCGCATCGGCGCGAATACGCTCGGCCAATTCGTCGGCCACGCCCGAGCGGATCCAACGCGACAGGATCTCGGCCTCGACCGGAGGCGCCATCCAATTGAGCGCCCGCGACGTCGCGGTGAAACGGCCGGTCCGGTCCACCGGCACTGCCGCGTAGCCGATCCTGAGGCACGGGGCCAGGCTCTTGGACGCTGAAGTGATGTAGACGCTGCGCTCCGGGGCGTAGGCCGACAGCGGCGGCGGCGCATCGGCCGCCAGCATGCCGTAGACATCGTCCTCGACTATGGTCAGGCCGTGATCTCGGGCGACCATTGCAATCTCGGCCCGCCGGTCCGCCGGCATCAGCACCGTGGTCGGATTGTGGATGGTCGGCATGGTGTAGAGCATGCGTGCGCCGCTGGCGCGGCAGGCGGCCTCCAGCGCATCGGGAATCAACCCGTGCTCGTCCATGGCGACCGGCTTCAGCGACAGCCGCTGCAGACTGCCCAGCGCCCGTGTGCCGGACCAGGTCAGCTCCTCGACCAGCACCACGTCGCCGGGGTCGGTCAGCCCCATCAGGGCGGCCGCGATGCCATGTTCGGCGCCGCTGATCAGCATCACCTGACCGGCATCGACCATGAATCCGCGCCGGGCGATCCATTCCGCACCGGCGGCCCGGTGGTCCCAGCGGCCGGTATGGGGCTGATAGTTCATCAGCATGTCGAGATCACCGGACTGCGCCAGATCGGTCATGGCGGCAGCGAATTCCGGCGACGACAGCGCCGCCGCCGGCTTGTTGATGCCGAGCTCGATGGTTGCCGGGCCGCCGGGATCCGGCATCGCCAGGGTGGCCGTGGATCGGGCGCCGGCCTTCACGTAACTGCCGCGCCCGACCTCTCCCACCAGCAGACCGCGGCGCTCCGCCTCGGCATAGGCGCGGCTGATCGTGCCGACCGTGACGCCGAGATTCCAGGCGAGGTCGCGATGGGTCGGCAGCCGGTCGCCGGCGGCCAGCCGGCCGGCATAGATATCCTCGGACAGCGCGTCGGCGATGCGCAGATATTTCGGCCCCGGCCGCTCGGTCAAGGAGGGCAACCACATTGTCATTCCCGCCTCCTGATATTGTATCGATCTGGCGCAACAGTCGCGCTCATTTGTCATCATATCCGGGGTACAAAATGCGGCCAATCGATACATTGTCCCGATCATTCCAGGACAATGCCGTGCGGCCCACGATCCGGCGATACGCGGCGGTGCGACCGGGCGGCGGTCATCCGCCGGTCATTCGGTCCCATCGGTAGCGTACATCCGGCATCTTCTCCTCGTTGTTCGCACCATCGGTGAACCTGACGGGACGGAAGCCGTGCGCTTCGTAGAACCGCCTGGCGCCGGTGTTCGCCTGAAAGCACCACAGCTCGAGCGCCGCGACACCGGACTGCTTGGCGGCATCGATCAGCTGGCCGCCGGCGCCGCGCCCGATGGAGTCCGGATGGGTGTGCAGAAGCCGGATCTCCTCATCCTGCCTGGCCAGGAAAGAGATTATGGAGCCGCTTTGCTCGACCACGGTGACGGCGCATTCATTCAGGATGACATTGCCGATGAACCTGCGATCCTCTGCGACGGTATGAAGTTCCGGCAGGAAGTCGAGGAGCCGGATGGACGGCGAAAACACCCGCGCGATGGCATCGGCATCGCTCGCGACCGCGGGCCTGATCTTGAATTCAGAACCTGGCACTTTTCCGTCGCCCCTTTTATCCGCCCGCTGGCTGCACGCCCATGCCCGCGGATCGATCGCCAGTCAACCCGGCCTGCAACTGGTCGCGAAGCCAGTTCTCAAAGTCTCGAACGGCCCGCGATTTCGATGTCCGCCGTCCGACCACAAACCAATAGGAAAGGCCCGTCGGATACCGATCCGGGAATGGCGCCACCAGCCGTCCCATCTTCAGGGCGTCGACCGCCAGGGTCTCCCACGCCAGAAAGACCCCCTGCCCGGCTACGGCCGCATCAAGGCAGAGCGAGCCGTCCGAGAACGTCGGCCCGTCACCAAGCACGCCCTCGTCAAGTCCGTTTGGCCCAAGCCAGGTACTCCAGCCAAACATCTCTCCCGCATCGCGGATAATGGGCACATGGCTGAGATCCCGTGGGGCGTTCAAACGCTCCGCAAGCACCGGGCTGCAGACGGGAAAGACACGATGTTCGATCAGTTTCCCGGCATCGACGCCGGGCCAGGGGCCTTTCCCGACGCGAATGCAGACATCCACGTCCGATGTATCCGGATCGACCAGCGACACCGTGGCGTCGACGCGGATCCGGATGTCCGGGTGGCTCTCATGGAAGTCGTTCAGTCGCCAGACGAGCCATTTGCCGGCAAACACCGGGGCGACGGACACCGTCAGCGTATCTTCCTGACCGCGCCCGGCCAGCGCGACCGCGGCGGAAAGCTCCGACATCCCGTTGGTCAAATGACGGACCACCTCCTCCCCATGCGGAGTCAGCTCAAGGCCCTTCGGACGGCGCTCGAACATGGTGCGGCCAAGCTGATGCTCCGTCTTCTGGATCTGCTGGCTGACCGCACCGACGGTCACGCCGATTTCGTCGGCGGCGGCCCGCAGGCTGCCAAGGCGACCCGCCGCCTCGATCGCCCGCAATCCCCCAAGGCTGGTGCGATTCAGATTCCTCATATAGCCAGGCTATATCATGGGTCAGAGAAAATCGATATAAAAGAAGGAGAATCCGCGTATATCATTCAGGTATGCTAAATTCAATCAAGATACTCATTCGACAGATTCGACCCTGGGTCGGCGGGCATCAAACCGATGAGGCCCGGGACAGCCGGACATGGTGGAGCGATCCACTCTCGCACCCTGACTTGCAGAGAATGTCACTGCATCAGTTGGCCGACCTGCCTTTTCGATCCTCAGACGATCCGGAACCGCATCGCGTATCAGCAACCGGCGACCAATAGCGCCCAACCGACTTCTCCGGCCAAGCGGACGGAGATCGGGAGACCGCCGGTCGCATCATTTTCCTGAGAAACCGCCTGGGATCAATTGGCCGGGATCCGGGCCGCATTGGCGCCATGGACCCGGAAACCGGTTGACTTCGCGGGCGATGCCGGGACAGTGGGGTGCCGCGCCAGCGCCGCGACGGCAATGCGGCGAAACCACTTGCGGGCCGGAGGATGGATACCGATACCACCATGCGCGCCGGGATCGAGCTGACCCGGCTGCTGGTCAGATCCTACAAATCGGAGCGCGGTGTGCATGCCGAGACCGCGATCGGCGCCACGGCAGCGCTCGCCGGCGATTTCGCGCTCAGGGCCGTGGAGCGCAATCCGCCGGCCTCGGGATACGTGACCAGCGAGAAGGTGAGCGCGCTTCTGTTCGGCACCGACCCTCTGGGAACCACCGGCCTGTGCGGCGTGATCCGACAGGGCGCGGTCAAGGCCGGCGCCGCGGAGGCGGCGATCCCCGAGCTGGAGGACATCACCGCCCGCATCAAGGAAGCGATCGAGGGCGGCGACCCCTACCCGCCGCTCACCGTGCCCGAGGAGCACTTCCCGCAGGAATGGTCGCCGAACGCCTGCCCGCGCCTGCGCGCCGCAGCCGCCGAGATCTGCCAGTCGCACGGGCTGAACGGCCCGAAATCGGCGACCGCCCTGGTGATCGCTTGCGCCTTCCTGATCAACGAGACCCGCGAGGTTCTGCCGCCGGAGATCGGCGCCCGGATCGCCCTGGAGACCATGATCGGTGTCGCCCGCATGGCGCCGGTGACCGAGGAGCAGCCGGACCGGCGCGCGGGGTGACGTGCCCTGAGTGCGCGGCAAACGGGATTGCCGCTTCAGCACAATCGCGATACAGCCGGACGCCGAATGAGTTGCCGGGATTGCGCGCTCCGGTAGGCATGTGCCAACCGAAGTGCTAGCGTACTCGTGGGCACCGAATGGCGATGGTGTGACCTCGGGGCCGAAGTGATACGCGGCTTCGACCTCGCGTTTAGCGACGTGCGGACGGAGGAGCGACACAATGGTGAATGCGAAGACGTCTCTGGCGATAGCGACTGCATGCCTGTTGGCAGCCGGCGCTTGCGCGCAGCAAGGCCAATCCGCCGCCACGGCGGGTGCGGATCACATGACCGGGGCAGAGCTGCAAGCGCTGCTTTCGCAAGGCCGGACGCTGAGACTTGGCGGACCTGAGGAGGGTTATTCCGGCGAAGTGAGACTGGCGGCGGACGGAACGGGAGACGGTGAAGTGGTTTTCACGAACGGCCGTGCCATGCAGTTTGTGGGGACCTGGGCAGTCGAAGGCGACCGGTTTTGCCGGGAATGGAGCTTCAACGAATATCTGAGGGAATGCGAGACTTGGCGGAGGCTGGGTGACAACAAGGCTGAGGTCTTCATCGATGGCAAGCGGGTCGGGTTGAACTCCTGGTAAGGCCCGGACTTCGGCGTTCAATGCCCATGGCAGCTGTTCGCGGTCTGGCATTTCGGCGATCCCGAGTTCGGAGCCCGGATCATGCTGAAGACCGTGAACGCCGTCGCCCGCATGACCGTCGGTGACGGAAGAACACCTCGGAACGTCGGGCGAGATGAACTGTCGGGGCCGGTACGGGTGTTGCCGCCTCACATGCTCCGCCACTCAGCCTCGGCACGCATGGCCAGTTGGCCTTCGCGATCGGCAATCCACAGATCCATCGCGGCATCGCCGATCGGCGAGCCGCAGAGGACAAAGGGCTCGCCGTCGAATACCGGCCGCACGGCGCGAAAGTCGAACCGGGACAGACGGGAATCGGGCCGGGCTCTTCCGGCCAGATCAACCAGCAGGGTCGCCAGCAGCGGGCCGTGCACAACGAGGCCGGGATACCCTTCCACACCGGTCACGTAGTCCCGGTCGTAGTGGATTCGGTGGCCGTTGAAGGTCAGCGCGGAATAGCGAAACAGCAGCGTCGGGTCCGTGACGAACTCCTCACGAATTGCGGCGTCGTCCGGCGCCGGCTGCCCGGCCGCCGTGACACCCTTCCCGTCAAGGCCGTCACGATAGACGATGTCATGCTGGTCAACGATGGCAACTCCATCCTGGCCGGCGATTTCATGGCGCACGGATACGAATACCAGATGTCCGCTGCGGCCTTGCTTGGCCGTGACGTCGACGATGGTGGACCGGCGTTCAGCCTGCTCGCCGATCCGCAATGTCCCGGGGAACGCGATCCGGCTGCCGGCCCACATGCGGCGCGCGGTCCCGAGCGGTGGCAGGAAACCGCCGAGTTCCGGATGCCCGTCCCGACCCAGGTCCGCACGTGGCGCGATGGTCCAGAAATACAGCCAGTGCCAGAGCGGCGGCAGCGGATCGCCGTCCCGCAGCGCCGGCTCGGCGCGGTCGAACGTCGCCTCCAGGGCACGGCATCTCTCCAGACCGATGCGATCCGGTACGGTTTCGGACGTGCCGATCCAGTCCTGCAAGGGCGTGTCATCATGTTCCAAGGTGGTCTCGCCTTCCGTTGAAGGGCCGCTCGCGGATTGAAGCGATCCATATCGAAGCCGACCCGGTCATCCCGGCTTTCGGCAGTGGATTTCGATCGGCAGGATGCTCTGCTCGGCGACGCCGCGCGACACGTTGGCCGCCATCACGCGCATCTCGGCCTCACCATGGATCAGCGCCGACGCACGATGCGGCGGCTTCTCACCGCGCTCGACCGCGGCGCGGGAGCGGGCGCCGAAGGCCAGTGACCGGTCCGTCACGTCGCTCAGCGCCTCGACCACGAAGCCGGCGGTCTCCAGGCGTTCGCTGGTCTGTGCCGGTGTCGCCAGAAAGCTCGACCCGGACTCGCCCGCCCAAGGCACGGGGAACGTCATGTCGCCGCCCGGGCCCTGGGCGATCTCCGACAGCACCAACCAGCCGCCCGGCTTCAGCACCCGGTGGATGGACCGGTAGAAACCGTCCTTGTCGGCGATGTTCATGGACACGTTCATGGAATAGGCGCCGTCGAAGCGCTCGCCCTCGAACGGCATCGCGAGGGCGTCGCCTTCATGGATGGAGACCCTCTCCTGCAGTCCGAGCAACCGGGTCAGCTCGCGCGCCACTTGGCAGAACTCGGCTGTCAGGTCGATCCCGGTCACCCGGCAGCCGAAGCGGTCGGCCATATAGCGCGCCGGCCCGCCGATGCCGCTTCCGACATCGAGAATGTGGTGGTCGGCCGATATGGCGAGCTGACCGGCGATCTCCTCGGTCGCCTCCAGCCCGCGCCCGTGAAACTGGTCGTAGGGGGCCAGCGCCGCGATCGAGGGCTTGCCGGGATCGGCGCCATCCTCCGCCAGCGCCGCACGCAGGCGCTGCAGAAGATCGCCGCTGGCATAGTGCCCGGAGATATCGGACTTCACATCCACGCGGCTAATACCCTTCCACATAGGCCGAACAGGTGCCGTTGGTCTCGCACAGCAGCAACGCGCCGGTCACCGTATCGAAGCGGACGATGCTGGTTGCCACAGTGTTCTGAACCGACAGGTTCTGGCGCAGCACGAACCGCGGCGTGGCGCCGTCCGGTATCTGCGGATATTCGCCGGGAAAGTCGAAGCACTCGAAGGTCGCATTGCCGAGATTGGCCAGGCAACGGCTGAGTTCACCGGTGAAGGTGTCGAGCCGCCAATGCTGGAAGTCGGCCTGCAGGCCGGAGGCGCCCCGCGCGGTCAGCAGAGTGTAGCGCTGTTGGACTGCGCCATCCTGGGCGATTGCCGCTCCGGTCGATGCCATCACCACCGCCGCGACTCCCGCGATCGCCGACTTGCGCATTGCCCTCCCCTTCGCCGGTTGGCCGGCCCCGGATGTCATTCTGGCAGACCGGCCGCGCAGGACAAGACGGTCCTGCGGCTGGCCCGCAGCCATGGGGCGGATTAGAGTGAGACCGGAGACAGATCGATATGGCAAGGGCAGCACGGCACATAGTCGGTTTGGCGCTGGCGAGCGCCGTTCTGGTGCTGTCGGCCTCCGGTCGCATGGCGGCCCAGGCGCAAGTTCCGGTCGATCTGGCCCTCGTGCTTGCGGTCGATGTCTCCAACTCGATGGACCGGGACGAGAACGCGCTGCAGCGCGCCGGCTATATCGATGCGCTGACCCATCGCGATGTCTGGACGGCGATCGCCGCAGGGTCGCTGCGGCGCATCGCGCTGACCTATGTCGAATGGGCCGGCCCGGAGGAACAGCGCACCATCGTGCCCTGGCGGCTGATCGACAGTCCGGACGCGGCGCGCGATTTCGCGCGGGAGCTGGCGGACCGGCCGTTCCTGTTCGCCCGCGGGACCGGCACCTCGATCTCTGCGGCGATTTCCTATGGCGTGTCGCTGTTCCCCGGCGGCTTCGATGCCACCCGACAGGTGATCGACCTGTCCGGCGATGGGCCGAACAATCGCGGCGGCCCGGTTGTGGCGGCGCGTGATGCCGGGGTCGCAAGCGGCGTCACCATCAACGGCCTGCCGCTGATGCTGCGCCCGTCGCGCAGCTATGCCGCGGTCGACCTGTATTTTCGGGATTGCGTGATCGGCGGCCCCGGCGCTTTCGTCCTGCCGGTCTATGAGCACGGGCAGCTCGGCCAGTCGATCCGCCGCAAACTCGTCCTGGAGATCGCAGCGACGCGGGACGCATCGAGACCGCGCGACCTATTCGTGACCGTCCAGGGGGAACCGGCCACCGACTGCCTGATCGGTGAACGGCTGCGGCGCATGCTGTAGCGCAACGGTGGTGTCAAAACTTCTCTTTGCCGATCAAATCGTCGAACGGGACACAGACCGCGGCGTGATAGGCCGGCCGTTCGCGGAGCCGGCCATACCAGGAGTCCACATGCGGCATATCCGGCCGGGCGATGCCCATTTCGAACCACCGATAGAGCATCATGCCCGGAGGGATGTCCGCCATCGTCAAAGTGTTTCCAGCGATGTAGTGGCTGTCTTTCAGATGTTGGTCGAGGATTACGAATCCTCTCGCGGCGGCGTCGAGATGCCGGGCGATCGTGTCCTTGTCGCGCTTGGCCGGCGGGGTTCGCACCAGCCTCCAGAACAGCGCAATCCAGTGCGGATAGAGGCTGGCTGCGGTCCACGACATCCACTGATCGGCGACGGTCCGGTCTTCTGGTGTCTCGGGCCACAGAGTGCCGGCGCCGTACCGCGCGGCAATGTAACGGACAATGGCGTCGCTCTCCCAGACCACCGTGTCGCCATCGACCAGGGTCGGAACCTTGCCATGGGGATTCAGGGCTAGATACGCCGGGTCATCCAGTCCGCCATGATCGCCGCCGGCTTCGATGCGCTCATAAGCGACGCCTGCCTCGTCCAGCGCCCACATGGCCTTCTGCACATTGCAGGATGATTTCCGGCCCCAGAGCGCGATGCGTGATCTGCCGGATCGAGTGTCCTGTCCCAAGGCGCATGCTCCATCTATCATGCGGTCGGTGTCAGACCAGTCTGATACACCATGCGCGCGCGATCGAGCGCCTTCGGGTATGGTTCCGCCGATCCGCGGCTGAAGCCGGTCGCGCGACATATTGGTGGATCCGTACGATGGCGACCAAGACAGCCGCTCCCGCATTTCAGAACGCCGACGTTGAATCGGTTTTCGCCGGCTACCCGTCCGACCTGGGCGAGCGGTTGCTGCGGCTGCGACGGCTGATCTTCGAGACAGCGGAGTCCACCGAGGGGGTCGGCCAGTTGCAGGAGACGCTGAAATGGGGCCAGCCGAGCTACCTGACGGCCCGGACGAAAAGCGGAACCACGATCCGGATCGACCAAGTGGCTTCGGCGCCGGGGCGATACGCCATGTACGTCCACTGCCAGACCAGCCTGGTCGAGATGTTCCGCGAATTGTATCCCGACGCCCTGACCTATGAAGGCGATCGCGCAATCGTCCTTGGGCCGGATGACGATATCCCCGAAGACATCCTGCGCCACTGCATCGCTCTCGCTCTGACGTACCATCTCCGCAAGCCAAAATCCCGCCGATAGCAACCAGCCTCGAACCGAGATGTCCTCCTTCGCCAACTTTCCGAGCCTCCAAGGTCGCACAGTATTCATCACCGGCGGGGCGAGCGGCATTGGCGCGTCCCTGGTGGAGCACTTCGCCCTGCAGGATGCACGGGTCGGATTCGTCGATCTGTCCGACGACGCGGCAGAATCGCTGCGCGGGCAGATCGTCGCGGCGGGCGGCGCGGCGCCCTGGTACCGGCATTGCGACCTCACCGACATCGCCGCTCTGCAATCCGTCATCGACGATTTCACCGCGGAAATCGGTGCGATCCGGGTGCTGATCAACAATGCCGGCAACGATCAGCGGCGCGACCTCGCCGAGTTCACGCCGGAGGCTTGGCGCGGCGCCCTGGCGGTCAATCTGGATCATCAGTTTTTCGCCGCCCAGACGGTGGCGCCGGGCATGGCAAAGGCCGGCGGCGGATCGATCGTCAATATGAGCTCGATCGCCTGGATGCTGGGCATTCCGGAGCTTTCCGCCTATGCCGCGGCCAAGGCCGCCATCATCGCGATGTCCAAATCCATGGCCCGGTCCTGGGGGCCGGACAATGTGCGGGTCAACTGCATCCTGCCCGGGGCCATCCTGACCGAGCGGCAGAAACGCCTGTGGCTGACGCCTGAGTACGAGGCGACGGTGATGGACCGGCAGAGCCTGAAGCGCCATCTGCGGCCCGAAGAGGTCGCCAGGCTGGCGCTGTTCCTGGCCAGCGACGACGCTTCGGCCATCACCGGGCAGGGCTACATCATCGACGGCGGTTGGGTCTAATCCTCCGCTGGCTCATATTCGGAGCAATCCAGGCGGAGGTGCCGGTCGCCGAGCGGCGATGCGAAATGGGTGCAATGGTGCAGCACCTCGGATCCTTCATGGGCGTTCGGTCGGAAGTGCCGGCAGGTAAGGCACATGCGCGATCCGGCGATATCGCCGGATCCCTGCAGAGCCCCGATCATCTTGATGAGCGCCCGGTAGACGGTCTCCTGCTCGGCCTGTGACAGGGTGCCGACGGCCTCGGTGAGGAAGTCCGGCCAGTGGGCGATCCGGTCGGCCTCCCAGACGCCGTCGACCGTCAGCCGCAGGGCAATCGCACGCCGGTCAATCGTGTCTTTTTCCTTTATCAGCAATCCCTTGCGCACCAGGGTTGCCACGGCATCGCAAGCCGTGGGCCGGGTAATGCCGAGCCCATCAGCGACCTCCGACAATCGTTGCGGCCCGCCCCGCGCCCGCAGCAGGGCCAGGATATCGCCCTGGGTCGGCGTCAGGCGCTGCGCCTCGGCGCCCTTCCAGGCATGGCTGCGCAATGCGGTCCCGATCCTGCCGAGCGCGACCCCGACCCGTCGGTCCAGCGGTTCGCTGATCGTATCGAAGGCCGTCCGACCCATGGCCGATCCACTTTCCATTAGGAGTCCTAATTAAATAACCGATTTCGCCAACGGTTTGCAAGCGGTGGCGATTGGCCGGAGCCCCGGCTCCGGTTTGCTTTTCTCGGGGAGACGGGCTATCGGGATGGAGACGGTCGCGGAACAGCGACGACTAAGAAGCCTATTTGGGAGGACCATCATGAAACATCTCAATCGCCGCCAGGCGCTGGGCGTGATCGGCGGGACGGCGGCAGCGGCTGCCCTGCCGATTCAGGCCAGGGCGAATACCAAGATCACGGTCGGCGCTTTGCGCTTTACCAGCCATGCCGCCAGCTTCGTGGCGCTGGAACGGGGCTACTTCGCCGAAGCCGGGCTGGATGTGGAGTTCCGGTTCTTCCAGGCGGCCCAGCCGATGGCGGTAGCGATCGCCTCGGGCGACGTGGACTATGCGGTGACAGCGATTTCCGGCGGGCTGATCTCGCTGGCCCAGCGCGGGGCGATCAAGGTCATCGGCGGCGCGCTTTCCGAGGAGGCCGGGATCGACGGCCAGAAGATCCTCGCCTCCGATGCCGCCTTCCAGGCCGGGCTGACCAGCCCGTCGGCACTCGACGGCAGGAGCTTTGCGATCACCCAGGCCGGGTCGTCATTCCATTACATGGGGTCCAAGATCGCCGCGGCCGAGGGCGTCACGGTGTCTTTCAAGCCGCTGCAGGGCGTCGGCGCGATCATCGGGGCGCTCAAATCCGGCCAGGTCGACGCCTGGTCCATCGTGCCCCATATCGCCAAGCCGCTCGACGGCTCGGGCGCGGTTCACATCATTGGCGACGTTGCCGACTACATCCCGAACTACCAGGTCACCACCGCGTTCACCTCGGCCGAGAACGCCAGCGAGAAGCGCGCCGACACCGAGGCCTTCATCGCCGCGTTCTCGCAAGGTGCGGCGGATTTCAATGCCGCCCTGGTCGACAAGACCGAGGGCGACAGCGGCCGCGACGCGATGGTCGATCTGATCCACAAATATGTCTACACCGACCGGCCTCGCGAACGCGCTGCGCCCAGCATCATCAACGGCGCCATGCGGATCAACGCCGGCGCGGCGCTGAATGTCGCCTCGGTCCAGGACCAGTTGGACTGGTTCCAGTCGGAAGGGCTGGTGGATTCGGACATCACGTTGGAGACCTTCGTCGACACCAGCTACGTCGAGACGATCTGACCCTGGAGACGAGTCCTGACGGCCGGTTCCCGAGGCCCTCACCCGGCCTGCCTGCGGCAGTCCACCCTCTCCCGGAGGGAGAGGGTTTGAAGCGACGGTCGTTGGTTCCCTCTCCCCCTGGGAGAGGGTGGCGAGCAAAAGCGAGACGGGTGAGGGCGCCGGCCGTCGCAAACGGGACCTAGGATGACAATGACAGCCTCCCGCTCGCGATGAACCTGCGGCTGGAAAACGTCACGCACCGCTATGGCGAGGTCGAAGTGCTGCGCGGCATCGACCTCGACATCCCGACCGGCAAGATCGTCTGTGTCGTCGGACCGTCAGGGTGCGGCAAGTCCACCCTGCTGCGGCTTATCGGCGGGCTTGAGCAACCGGATGGTGGCCGGATCGTGCAGGTCGGCGATCCACCGGCGGACAGCCTCAACCCCCTCACCTACATCTTCCAGGATTTCGCCCTGCTGCCGTGGCGCAGCGTCGAACGCAATGTCAGCCTGGTGCTGGAAGATCACGCCCTCCCCGCTGGCCGGGCCGGGACCATCATCGACGACGTCCTGGCACGGACCAAGTTGTCCGACTTCCGAACCGCGCTTCCCAAACAGCTCTCCGGCGGCATGAAGCAGCGGGTCGCCATCGCCCGGGCCCTGGCCGTCAACCCGGCGGTGATGCTGATGGACGAGCCGCTCTCCGCGCTGGACAGCCAGACCCGCGAACTGCTGATGGACGATTTGATCGCGCTGTGGGACCGCACGCCCTTCACGGCGGTCTATGTCACCCACAATCTGGCCGAGGCGGTGCGACTGGGCCACGCCATCGTCGTGCTGTCGCGCCGCCCGGGCACGATCCGCGAGGTGGTGGCCATCGACCGACCCCTGACGGAGCGCGTCTTCGGCGATGCCGAGCTTGAGGCGCACCAGAAACACCTGTGGACCGTGATGCGCGAGGAAGCCCGCGCGGCGGATGCGGAACTTCTCGATGCCTGACGACAGGAAGGCCGACACCCGCACCGTCGCATTCCGTGGCGGCGGGTTCGCGCCGAGGCCGGTCCGGCTGATCGGCGCCCTGGTGTTCGTGGTGCTGATCGCGATCGCCGAGATTGGAACGCGCACCGGGGTCATCTCATCCCTGACCCTGCCGGTCCCGTCGGACGTGCTCGCCGTGTTCGGCGACCTCTACCGCACCGGCCTGTTGTGGAAGCATATGGTGCCGTCGGTGACCCGGCTGGTGGTCGGCGCCATCCTTGGCGCCAGCGCGGGCATCGGCGTCGGAATCATGATCGGCCTGTTTTCCTATGTCAGGGCCGGTTTGGTGCCGCTGGTGGCGGCGCTGTTCCCGATTCCGAAGATCGCTCTGCTGCCGCTGTTCGTGATCTGGTTCGGCATCGACGAAGGGTCGAAATACGCCCTGATCGCCTTCGGCAGCTTTACGCCCACGGTGGTCGCCACCTATGGGGCGGTGGACAATGTAGACCGCACGCTGATCCGCATGGGACAGAGCTTCGGCCTCACCTGGATGTCGATCGTGCGCAAGATCGTGCTGCCTGGGGCGATGCCGGGCATCCTGTCGGGGCTGCGGATCAGCCTGGCGATCGCCATCATCCTGCTGGTCGCGGCGGAAATGCTGGGCGCCGAATACGGCATCGGCGCCTACATCCTGCAGGCCGGATCGCTTTATGATCTGGAAGCCCTGTTCGCCGGCGTCGTCATCTTGTCCCTGCTCGGTGTCGGCGTCAGCTACCTGCTTGGCCTCGTCGAACGGCGGCTTCTGAACTGGCGGGTGTGACCGCCAGCCGTCGACCCTGGGAGATCCACGATGACCGAAGAGACCGGCCCGGATCCCGGCACTCGGCTGCCGATCCCCGGCTTCGACCGGGTCGCCTTCCTCAAGCCGCTGGTCGACGATCCGCGCATCGAGATCGGCGACTACACCTATTACGACGATCCCACCGGCCCCGAAGCCTTCATGAAGAACGTGCTCTATCACTACGAGCATGCCGGAGACCGACTGCGCATCGGAAAATTCTGCGCCATCGCCACCGGCGCGACCTTCCTGATGAGCGGCGCCAACCACCCGATGCGCGGCGTGTCGACCTATCCCTTCGCTGTGTTCGAGAAAGGCTGGCGCAAGGGCTATGACGGCGAGTTGGAGGCCGGCACGCGGGGCGACATGGTGATCGGCAACGATGTGTGGATCGGGCTTCGCGCCACCATCCTGCCCGGCGTCACCATCGGCGACGGTGCGATAATCGGCGCCCATGCGGTCGTGTCGCGGGATGTCCGGCCCTATGCGATCGCTGCCGGCAATCCGGCGCGCGAGGTCCGGCGCCGCTTCGACGACGAGACCGTGGCGGAACTGCTGGAGATCCGCTGGTGGGACTGGGATATCGCCAAGATCACCCGCAATCTCCAGACCATCTCCGAAGGCCGCCCGGACCAGCTGCGCGACTGCCGCTGACCGGGTCCGGCGGCTGCAACTCCGGCTCGAACAATTGAATCACGGTTCGGTCACGCGGATTATGGTGTCCTCAAACTGCGATTCGGCGATAGCCGGACGGGCCGTGTAGCGGGGAGTATTCGACCATGACCACAACGCGACGATTCCTATGGGGCGGCATCGGCGGTCTGGCGCCGATCCTGGCCACCTTCCTGATCCTCGAGGCCGACATCATCGGCCGCTACCTGAGCGACTTGGGACAGGGCGGCAGCGCCATGACGGTGATCGGCTATGTGGTCCGCGTCGTCGGGCTGTTCATCGTCGGCGGCCTTTGGGCCAGCCTGCACAAATCCGAGCGCGATCCGAAGAAGCTCTTCCAGCTCGGCATCGTGGCGCCGGCGATGATCACCGGCATGATCAGCGCCAGCAACATCAACGCCGAGAGCACGCCAGCGGCGGAATCCGTTGCGATGGCCCGCCCGCCGGCGGCGGCCACGGCGCCGTCGCCGAACGCGGCTGTTGCGGCGGAAGCCCCGGGCTCTCCGCGCAGCCTGATGTCAAACCGCGAAGAGCCGCAGACCGACCGTCCGGAGCCGGAGCCGGTCAAATCCTTCATCCGGGGATTGCTCGGCCGGCCCTAGCTAGACCGGCGGGAGTTCGGTGACCGCCAGAATGCCCACATAGGGGTACCGGGTCTCCGGCGGCGGGTCGCCATCCAGCCAGAGCTGCGAAATCACGCCGTCGAGATAGAGCGCCGACGGGCATCCCATGGCGTCCCGCATGAAGGTGGCCATGTCCCATAAGGTGACGGGCCTGCGCGAGAGCGCCAGGACCACGGCCCCGTCTTCGCGGACGCCGACGGCGTTGCGAGTGCGCCGACTGGTGGATTGACGGCGGAAGGCCGGATGGATGGCGCCGTCCAGGGCCAGCAGGGGACCGCTCTGCGTGGCTAGCGAAATGTCATCACTCAACTGGAATGCAGAGGTTTCGGAGATCCTGGCGACATCACCGGCGATCGAGAATACACCGTTGGGTTTCAGGAAGAAGTTGCCCTCGCCGACGTCCCGGTTCAGCGACCGGAACACCCTGCCCTCCTCGATGTGCAGCCCCAGCGGCGTGTGGTCTGTCTCGTAGATCCCGGCATTGGTGACTGCCGCCACGCGGCCGCCGCGCCGCGAGATCGTGTCGGTCACGGCCTGCAGAGTCCGGTAGGGAACGCCGGCTTCGTCCTTCCAATGCAGCGAGAGCCGATATCGGGACAGATCGTAGACCGCCGCCGTGATCGGCTGCGATGCGCCGGCCCGCGACGCGATCATCACCACCGGCGCCAGCAGGCCCAGTTCCAACATGCGCCGCCGCGTGATCATGCCGTTCTCATATGCCCGGCTTCAGCTGTGTCGGCACATCGATGCTCATATGCACCAGCATTCCATCGTCCATCGCCTGCCGCCCCGTCTCGTGGAATCCGAAGTGGCGATACAGGGCGATGTTCTCCGTCATCTTTGCGTTGGTATAGAGGCGGAGGGTGGGAAATCCCTGGCGGCCGGCCTCGGCAAGGGCGTGATCGATCAACCGCCGGCCAAGCCCCCTGCCCTGCATCTCCGGGGCCACGGCGACGCTTTCGATCAGCAGCGCATCGGCCTCGGGCACCAGCAACAGAGCGCCGGCCAAGGCGCCGCCGACCTCGACCACCCAAACCTGCCATTCATCGGCCAGCCCGGCGTAGTCCCAGTCCATCGGTACCGGGCGCCGGCCGATCACCGGAATGAACTTCGCATAGGCGTCCTCGGTCAGCGCCGCGATCGCCGCTGCGTCCTCCGAGGCGGCCCGGCGCAAATGCCAGGTCGCGATCACCCTCCGGCTTCGACGGTGTCGATCTTGATCTCGGAGTGCAAGGTGCGATGCACCGGGCATTTCTCGGAGATCTCGAGGAGCTTGGCGCGCTGCTCGGCGTCCAGATCGCCCTGGAAATGCAGTTCCCGGGTGATGTGGTCGAGCCGCCCCTCCTTGGTCTCGCAATCGGCGCAGTCTTCGGCGTGGATCTTCTCATGGCGCAGCACGGCCTGGGCCCTTTTCAGAGGCCATTTCTTGCGATTGGCGTACATCCGGACCGTCATCACGGTGCAGGCGCCGAGCCCGGCGAGCAGCAGATCGTAGGGCGTCGGGCCGGTGTTCTTGCCGCCATAGCTCTCCGGCTCGTCGGCGATCAACCGGTGCGGGCCGGCGGCGATCGCCTGCTGGAACGGTCCCCAGCCGGTCTCCTGCACCACCACCGCGCCCTCCACCGGCTTGGCCTGCGGCAGCGCCGGCGCGTCGCTCTCGACATAGCGGGACGACCAGGCCGACAGCACCGTCGCGACATATTCCGCATCGGCGCGCTTCGACAGAAGGTGGTCGGCCTTGTCCAGCGACACGAAGCTCTTCGGGTGCTTGGCGGCACCGAAGATCAGCCCGGCATTGTCGATGCCGACGGTATCGTCGACCGGCGAGTGGAACACCAGCAGCGCCTTGCGCAGGCCGGCGATGCGGTCGTCCTGGCGCTGATTCTGGATATCGTCGATGAACTGCTTCTGGATGCGGAAGGGCCGGCCGACCAGCAGCACCTCGGCCTCCCCCTTGGCGGCGATTTCTTCCACGCTGTCCTGGAACAGATGCGCCACATGGCCCGGATCATGGGGCGCGCCGATGGTGGCGACGGCCTGCGCCTCGGGCACGTCGCCGGCGGCGGCCAGCACCGCAGCACCGCCCAGGCTGTGGCCGATCAGCAGCTTCGGCGCCTCGCGAGTTTCGCGCAGATAGGCGACCGCGGCCAGCAGGTCGCCGACATTCGACGTGAAGTTGGTGTTGGCGAACTCGCCCTCGCTGGAGCCGAGCCCGGTGAAATCGAAGCGCAGCACGGCGATGCCGCTCTCCGCCAGGGCCTGGGCGATGCGGCTGGCGGCGAAGATGTCCTTGGTGCAGGTGAAGCAATGCGCGAACAGCGCATAAGCGCGCGGCGGCGTGTCGGGACTGTCCAGCCGGGCCGCCAGAGTCGCGCCGGTGGCGCCGGGGAATTCGAGTTTCTCGGTGCGCATGGGTAGGCCTCCTCGCGGCGCGTATGAGCATGTTTCACCACAAAGATGCTCGGACACCAAGGCGGTTACACCGAGATGGCAGTCTCGTGACGGGTCGTGACGGGGCGGTATGTCTTCCGGGCGCAGGCCGAGAGCCGTGTGCAACAACGCCGCCTGTTCATCGACACCCTACCTTACCGCTGCGGGAGGCCATCCGGACGCGTTTGCCAAGACGGCGAACGTCGTAGGCTAGGTGATTCCGGAAGTCGCTAGACCTTGGCCAAGAACTAGACGAAATTGTTTATTGGGACATCGCACGGATCGCTTCGGCGCGTGCCTCCATCCTCTCTGCCTCATCGGCGCGCGTGGTCTGTCGGAGTAGTGCAGCATAGTTCTCCAAGATCAAAGCCACATGTGGATGCTCGGCCCCGATCGCCCCTTCAAAGATCGCCAGAGAGCGCTGGTAGAGCGGCTCTGCCTCCGTATAGCGGCCTTGAGCCTCGTAGAATACTGCCAGGTTGTAGAGGCTCTCGGCAACCTCCGGGTGCTCGGGACCCAGTGCTCGCTCCCTGATCGCCAGAGAGCGCTGGTAGAGCGGCTCGGCCTCCGCGTAGCGGCCTTGGATCTGGTAGAGCTCCGCCAGGTTGTTGAGGCTCTTGGCTACATGTGGATGCTCGGCCCCAAACGCCCCTTCAAAGATCGCTAGAGAGCGCTGGTAGAGCGGCTCGGCCTTCGCGTAGCGGCCTTGGGCTCGGTAGAGATCCGCCAGGTTGTTGAGGCTCGTGGCAACATGTGGATGTTGGGGGCCCAGAGTCTTCTCAAAAATCACAAGAGAGCGCTGGTGGAGCGGCCCGGCCACTGCGTAGCGGCCTTGAGCTTCGTAAAGTAGTGCCAGGTTGTTGAGGATCGTGGCGACAGCCGGGTGCTCTGGTCCTAGGACCGTTTCAGCGATCGCCAGAGAGCGCTGGTAGAGCGGCTCGGCCTCCGCGTAGCGACCTTGGAATCGATAGAGTTCCGCCAGTTTGTTGAGGTTCTCGGCAAAATCCGGATGCTCGGGTCCCAAGGCCTGTTCAAAGATCGCCAGAGAGCGAAGGTGGAGCGGCTCGGCTTCCGCGTAACGGCCATGGGCTCGATAGAGTTCCGCCAGGTTTCTGAGCAGGGTGGCGGTGGTCGGGTGATCGAGGCCAAACTTTTGCTCGCCCAGTCTCAGCGCGTCCTCGGCGAACGGTAAGGCCTCTTGGTAGCGGCCTTGGGCATACAACTCGTCGGCCCGGTTATGGGCGTCCATAAGCGCCGCGGACTGGCCCTGGGCTGCGACGGGCCACAGGACTAGGGCCACCAGCACGGACAGCAGCCAAGTCTTATCGTAGGTGGTCATCGACCCAGCATGCCTCACCCTCTCCGGACTCCGCATTGACATGGCGCAGCGGACGATTGGCTAGCCGTCAGCAACGGGTCAGATCCGGTATTCGGCAGGCTGCCGGAGATTGGGCGGACTAGGGGTCGTGAGCCGACATCGACTCCAATGTCCGATGCAGTATGGGCAACGGCGTCACACAGCCTGAGTCATAGCAAAACCGATCGGACCACCGGTTCCCGCAGAACCCGAATCCAGCGGCAAGAAGCACGAAGGCCGTGCCAGGGACACGGCCTTCGCCACCGAACTCCTCGGATACGCGGCGATATCGCTCAGTCGCCGCCGTCGTTGTCGATGCGGCGGCTGTCGCCGCTGTCGATTGCGCCTTGAATCTGAGTCTCCAGGCGCATCACGATGCGCACATTCACCTGCAGGAAAACGGCTCCCAGTTTGTCGAATTGGGATTGGAGCCTTCCCGGCGTATACCCAATTCGAGCCGCAGTATCTCGTGCCGTGATGTTGGTCGCGCCGAATGCCTCCACCAATTTCTTCGCCTCGCCGATGATGAGACTTTGCGTTCGTCCTTGGCGTGATCGCTTCGGCGCGCCAACGAGATATCCTCCCTCTCCCTTTCCCGCCTATTCCCATTCGCGAAGGTCGGCCCACGCGTCGAGCGTGGAATGCAAGGCCCGCTTGCCATAGCGCTCGACCACTGACGATACGAGCACCAGCGCCACACCGAGACCGGCGAACAGGATCCATGAGTTCACCGTCATATGCTCCACAGCGGCGGCGATTGAAGCACCGAATCCGGCCGCAGCGATGATGGCGCCGCCGATCAGCGGCTCGCGATGTTTTCGGAACAGGCTCCATGTCGCCAGTGCCACGCCGGCCAAGACCATAGAGACGCCAGTGATGACGGCGTGGTCGGCTATCAGGATTTGGAACGAGAGCGCGATCAACAGCGCAGTCGCCGTACCACGATAGTACCGGGCGTACATGGGTGATCTATCCGCGCCGATGATCAGGAAGAGCGCGATCGGCGCGAAGGTTGCCAGGTAGGGGTGGGCAATCGTTCGATCGGCCGCCCAGATGACATCCTGGGCGAACACCCACCAGGAAAGCGCGACTGCCGAGGTCCCTGTAAGGGACACGATCTCCATGAGCCATCGATTTCGGATCCAGGTTCCGCCGAAGACCAGGGTCGTTCCAAACAAAGCCCCCAGAGCGCAATAGCCCCAAAGCGCTTCCACGTGCAGTCCGAATCGTGTCGCGGCGATTGCGAGCGGCAAAAGAAAGATGGCTCGAACAGCGCCGCCTTCGGCCGTCCGAAACACTGGCGGCGAGTCCTTGGCGGCGAAATAACGTTGCTCCAGGATCAAGGCCACCGCGACGAAGACGACCAACACAGCCATCCCGACAAGCGAATCGCGCGCCGGGATTAGCAAGAGGCCGTTCAGCGCGGAGAACGCCAAGGTCAGACGCCGCGCCTCGCCGCGTGCGAGGACTGAGAATCCGGAGTAGGCCACCGGGACCAACAGCAGGGCCGTTGCTGCACCCACCAGGGCGGTGGTCGAGGCCGTCACGGCCGAGAAGTTGGACCAGTGGCCCACGCTTTCGACGGCGACGAGCTCGTGGATCATGCCCCCAAGCTGTGCGAATTGCACCGGAACGACCGCCGCCGCCAGTGCGAAGAATAGCCGGGCACCCTTGGCGTCCTTCAGGGTCAGGCGGCTTACCAGCCCGCCGCCGACCAGGATCACCATCAGACCGAAATAGACCCAGTTTCTGAGCGCGCCATCGATATTCTCGATTCCTTGCAGCAGATAGAGCAGCCCCGAAATTCCCACGGCCCCGGCGCCGAACCAACGCAGGAAGGTGGCGAACCGCGCATTCGAGTCGACCTCTGGGTGCACGGTCTGTGCCTCAGTATTGTGCTCCATGATCGTCATGACAGGTCCTCCTTCTTGAGGTCTTCCAAGGCGGCTTTGAGCTGTTCCCGTTCCTCTGCCGCATCGAGTTCGCGCTCGAGACTATCGCTCTCGCCGCCGACGACCTGGTCCAGGTACTCACCCTCGATCACGGCCATCTCCCAGCGGTCGAAGACGGCATTGACGTCAGACATCGACTCTTGATCGGCTGCGCCCATGACCTGGGCGCGCGAGCTTCGGCTCGACAAGGCCGTGCGCTTCAGCTGCAGGTCCGACAGCCGTGCCTCGACGGCAGCGAGCCGGTCCTTCAGCTTCTCGAAGAGGGCTTCGTACTGGGCAAGCTGATCGACCACCTGCGCTTGCTCGGCCTCGGCGCGTTTCATTCGGCGCAGGCATTCCAGCGCTCGCTCCTCGTCCTCAATCGCGAGGCGCTTGGCGCGCTCGCGCCAGCGCCCGGCATCCTCGGCGAGTGCGTTCCGTCGTTCCCGCAGGCGTTCCGCCTGTCCGTTCACCCCGCCCATCTGGACTTTCAATTTTGCGGCTGAGGCACGGACGTCCCGAATCACCGACTCGGCAACCGCCTCGTGGTTTTCGATCTTGTTGACGAGTTGCTCGAAACTCGCGCCCACCGACGCGACCATTCTTTTCAATCTCATGATTCAGTTCCTTAATTGAACTAGGTTCAATCAAAATATTGAACATTGTTCAATTTGTCAAGCCCCTGTGACCGCGGCAAGATCATTGATCACCGGACACAAGGCGATCAGGCGTTTGTCGATCCGGAGAAGCTCGACCACGTGAATCTGGTCAAGGCCATTCACGTCTTCGAGGGCGTCTTTTCGAGGTTGAAGAGCTGACGGCGGATGGCCTTGCGACCCCAGCATGTCCTCTCAGGGTCAGATCCGGCATTCGGCAGGCTGCCGGAGAGTGGGCCGGCTAAGGATTGTGAGCCGACATCGACACCAATGCCCGATGCAGGATGGAAAACGGCGTCACACAGCCAGAGTCATAGCAGAACCGATCGGACCACCGGGCCCGGCAGGAGCCGATTTCAGCGGCATGAAGCACGAAGGCCGCGCCAGGGACACGGCCTTCGTCACCAGTTTCCTCGGATCTGCGGCGATCTTGGTCAGTCGTCGCCGTCGTCACCGCCGTCGTCGTCATCGTTGTCGCGGTCGCCACGGTCGTTGGCGAGGTCGTAGTCTCGGACTCTCCTGTTCCAAATCCGTCGCGGGGGAGCGGCAGCGGTGACCTCGGCCGGCTCTTCGACGGCGGGCGTCCCCTCAGTTGCTGCGTCCGAACCCAGCCGGTAGCGCGCGATGTCGGCAAACATGCCGCTCGGGAAGCGGTTGAGATAGGCGCGGTATTCGGTCGGGTCGTCGCGATCTTGGATGGAGCGCCAGAACAGCACGTCGGCTTCGGCGTCGGTCTGCGGCGCCGGCGGTGCCGGCGGTGCCGGCGCAGTCGTCTGCACGAAAGCTGGTTGCGGAACGCTCGAGCGGGGGTTCAGGTAGAACTGTTCGGCACTCAGCGAGCCATAGACGAAGGGCTCCTGGCGGCCATTCGTCGACTCCACCACAGAATCCCGCACCTTGCGGAAATAATGGCCGATCTCCACACCTGGTTCGTCGAGGTGGCTTACCAGGGCAGTGGTGAAGGGGCTGTTGAAGCCGAACCCGTCCTCGGCCACGGCGCCGTCGCGGGTGGCGAAGGCGACCAGGGTATCGGCCGGTGCGTCGACACGGGTAAGGCCGCGGCCGACCACGGTCGACCGGGTCGGCCCCATGGCGGTCTTCAACTGTCCGGCGAACGGGTTGTCGCGGCAGGCGTCGAGGATGACCACGGCGAGCTTCCGCGCCTGCGATACCTCGCTCAGGATTAGATTGAGCGCCAACGCCTCGTAATTGAGGTCCCGTTCCCGCTCCAATGTCGTGTCGACCGGCAACAGGAAATTCTCCCCGTCGACCTGAATGCCATGGCCGGCGTAGAACACCAGCGCCACATCGGCATTCTCAGCCATGGAGCCGAATGACCGCAGGTTCGAGACCATGCCGGCGGCGTCGAGGTCGATCCCCGTCTCTACGGTGAAGCCCAGTTGGCGCAGCGAGTCGGACATCGCGAGCGCGTCGTTTGCCGGGTTCGGCAATTCCGGCGCGCTGGCATAGTTGCTGTTGCCGATGACCAGGGCGACCCGACGATTGCTATCCTGGGCGACGCTCGGCGCCGACCAGAGAACCGCGATCAGAACCGCGAAGGCAAGGCCGGCCATGCTGTCCCGGAACGTCGAACCGGCGCCCCTCCTGGTGATGACTGTCGCAACGCTTTCTGCCAACCGTGCCATGTCCTGCCTCCACCCGTTCGGTCCGGATCAATCGCCGAAACCCTGGATTTCTCCTCCAACCTTCGGAACAGATCGCCCGGGACCAGCCACCAGCGACCCACTGATGCGGTAGTCCTAGAGTACAGAATACCGCGACGGCTGTGACCCCCATCACCAAAGACCTGAAAATCCAATCGACGCGGCGACCCGCTGTCGCTCTCAGTGGCAGGCGATCAGACCGGCGACGTTCTTACGGTCGCTGCGTGGCGAAGGCGTTACGGCAGGCCCTGTCGCAGGACCCGCAGCGCGTTGCCTCCGAGGATGGCGGCGATATCCTCATCGCTGAATCCGGCCTCCATCAGGGCCTCGGTCAGAAGCGGCCAGCCAGTGCCGTCGAACACCGTGGCGGTGGCGCCGTCGAAGTCGGAGCCCAGCGCGACGTGCTGCACGCCAACCAGGTCGGCGATATGACGCATGGCGGCGACCGTGTCGTCGAGCGACTTGCCGCAGGTGGCATAGCGAAAGATGCCCACCCCGATCACCCCGCCGGTCGCAGTGATCGCCCGCACCTGCTCGTCGGAGAGGTTGCGCACCGTGTCGCAGGTCGCCCGCACGCCACCATGGGACACGATCACCGGCCCCTGCCCCAGTGCCAGCACATCCTCGATGGCCTGCGGCGAGGCATGTGCCAGATCGACGATCATCCCGCGCTGCTGCATGCGGCGCAGCAGGATCCGGCCGGCCGGCGTCAGCCCGTATTTCTCCTGGCCATGCGCCGAACCGCTCATCTCGTTGTCGAAGAAATGGGCCAGGCCGATGATGCGGAATCCCGCCTCCTACAGGCGATCGATGTTCTCCGGATCGCCCTCCAGCGCATGGGTGCCTTCCAGCGACAGGATGGCGCCGATCACAGAATCGCCACGGCCCCGATCGGCGATCAGCGCATCCAATTCACGCCTGGCCGTGATCAGCCTGAGCGCACCGGCGGACTGCCGCACCCGGTCCTGCAGCTTGTCGGCCTGATAGAGTGCCCGCTCCAGCCGGCTTTCGCTCGTTTCCGGCGGCCAGTCGTCGGACCACGCCAGGGCGGTGATCAGATCCGGCCGATCGCTGTTGTTGTCCAGCCCCACGAACAAGGGCACCTGGGTGACCACACCGTACACCTGCAAGGCCACATTGCCCTCCTGCAGGCGCGGCAGGTCGACATGCCCGTAGGAGGCCCGCTCCAGCAGATCCCGGTTCCACAACAGGATATCGCCGTGCAGGTCGACGACGACCTGCCGTTCATGCAGCGCCAGCGCCTCAGGGCCGACCTGGTAGGGCGGGTCCTCGTAGACCTGGTTCAGCATGCGGTCGACGAACGTCCCGCAGCCGCCAAGCAGCGCCGCGGCGAAGACCGCTCCGGCCATCCTGGCAAGGCTCGACTCCGCCATCCCGCTCGACTCCCCTCATGCCTCTCCCGCCAGGGTATGAACGGCACCGTGCCCGGTCAACGACCCGCGGGGAGAACCGGTTCGGACGGTCAGCGGCACTCGTTGGCCGAGACGGCGAACGTCGCTGACCGGCCAGGAGCGGACATTGACCGGATCGCCAATGGGCCGCCTATGAAGTTGAGCTGTGTCAAAGTCATTCGCCCGAGTTCCGGTACACTGACACACGGCTCCTAGCGTGACGCGGCGCGCCGAGGGGCGCCTCCGAGCCCGAGGTTTCCAAGATGACTGCGGCAGTTGGCGTTTCCAATCGGCAGGATCACGATCTTTGCATGATGTTCACCGACATCGAAGGATCGACTGGTCTCCTCCAGTCGATCGGCCCGCTATACCCGAAGATCCTGAAACGACACTACGACATCCTGTCAGCGGCCATCGCCGGACATCACGGTCAATTGGTGAATACAGCGGGAGACGCGGTATTCGCGGTGTTCTCCGATCCTGCCGCTGGGCTGCGAGCCGCTATCGACGTGCAGCATGCGCTGCACGACGAATTCTGGCCGGGCGGATGTCAGGTGCGGGTCCGCATTGGGCTGCACGCGGGTACAGTGCAATCCCTCGGCGACGATTTCGTTGGTCTGGAAATCCACCGGGCTGCGCGGATCGGCGCCTCCGCTCATGGCGGTCAGATCGTCCTCTCCAGGGAGGTACGATCTCGCGTCCCGGAGGAGATGCTGCCCGAGGGGGCCGAGTTTCGGGACCTTGGATCGCATCGTTTGAAGGACCTTCGATACCCCGAGCAGATTTTCGACATCACCATCGCGGGTCTCCAAGACACCTTCCCGCCGCTTCGTTCGCTCGGCTCCGGCCGGAGCAACCTGCCGTCCAATCCAATCGAACTGGTCGGACGCGCTGAGGAGACGAACCACGTCTGCAAACTGCTCATCCAGGACCGTTGTCGATTTGTAACGCTGACCGGTCCGGGTGGAACGGGCAAGACCAGCGTCGCCATGGCAGTTGCCCAGAGCGTGCAGCACGATTTTCCGGGCGGAGTCCACTGGGTGCAACTCGGCGAAGTGGTCAGTGCCGATCTCGTGGCCTCGGCCGTGGTTCAGTCGCTGGGCTCCCACGAGATGCCCGGAATGTCGCCGGCGGATGCTATCTGCAACGAGATCGCCGACGCCCGGGTCTTGCTGGTCCTCGACACTTTCGAACATGTGATCGACGCGGCACGGCTAATCCCTGACCTACTGGGCGGGTGCCCGAACCTGTCCATCCTGGTGACCAGCCGCGAGGTTCTCAGCATACGGTCGGAGATTGTTTCCGAGGTTCCGCCTTTGGGCACGCCGGAGGCCGGCGACGCGGTCGAGGCGATCAGGTCGACGGATGCGGTGACACTATTCGTCGAGCGAGTTCGCGACAAACGACCGGACTTCGCGGTCACCCTGACCAATGCCGATCCGATTGCGCGGATCTGCCGACGGCTGGACGGCCTCCCGTTGGCCATTGAGTTGGCCGCTGCCCATGGCGCCTTGCTCGATCCCGACGAGCTGGAAAAACGCCTCGTCGGAGGCCTCGAATTCCTCAAGGATGAGCGGCGCGATCTTGACCCGCGGCACCGTGCGCTACGCCGGACCATCGCGTGGAGCGACGCTCTGTTGTCTGAGGCGGAACGCCGCCTGCTGCGGTGCGTCTCCGTGTTCTCCGGCGGGTTCGACATCGAAGCGGCCGAGGCTGCTCTGCGCGGCCTCGACGCGGTCGATCTGGATGTTCTGGAGGGGCTGGAGTCACTGGTCGCGAAGAGCCTGCTGCAGCGCGGAACTGCGCTTGGGCGGCCGCGTCTGCGGATGCTTGACACGATCCGCGAATACGCGCTCGAAGGTCTGGCCGCCGGCCCCGACCACGATGCGGTGCTGGCAGGCCATGCAGCATACTATGAAGCCGTGGCCGCGGCAGCGGCTCCTCATTTGCTTGGTGAGGGACAGCGGCCGTATGTGGAACGGTTGTTCCAGGAGGCTGGCAATATCCGGGCGGCGCTCGCCTGGGCGCTGAAACAGTCGGATGGCGAGGCGACGGCCCGCTTTCTCGAAGACCTCAAATGGTTTTGGATGTCGCGCGGTCTTGGCGCCGAGGCGCTGGGTTGGACCCGACTGGCGCTGGAGCAGACGAATAAGCTTGGGGATACCCGCCCCAGGGCTGTCGCGCTCGATGTCGCATGCTGGATTCGAGCAAATTCAGATGGCTATGCGGGCGCTCTGGAGCCGGCCGTCGAAAGCCTTCGCATCTATCAGGCCCTGGGCGACAAATCGGGAATGGCCTGGGTCGGCCACATCGCCGCCGGGGCGACGGCATATGCCGGGCGCACGGCCGAGGGCATGGCGCTGTACAATGAGGCGCGGGCACTTTTTCGCGAGCTCGGCGATATCCATGGTGAGGCCGTCGTGCTGACGGGGATCGCCGAAACGGAGCGCGACTCGGGCGAACTCGTCGCGTCCGAGAAGCACCATGCCGAAGCGTTCGCGCTGTTCCAACAGACCGACGACACCCTCTATCGGCTGATATCCTTACACAACAGGGCTGAGCTTCGCGTTCTCGCTGGCGATTGGCGCAGCGCCTCGAAATTCGCATCGGAATCGATGGCCTTGGGTGAGGCGTACGACTATCCGTTGAATCTGGTCTACGCCATTATGTCCAAAGGCGCCGTGGCGTTGCTCAGGGAGGATGCACAGAGCGCGGCCAGGATCTTCGGCGCCATTCGAGAACGACTGAACAAGCTTGGCGTCAAGTTCGAACCGGGAGACCAAACGCAATATGAGCGGCGCTGCGCGGCGACTCGCGAAGTGCTCGGCGATGCCAAATTCGAGGCTGCTACTCGCGCCGGCGCTTCCATGCGCTGGGAAGAGGTTGTCGCGGAGGCGCGCGCCGTTTGAGCGCTCCGGAGTTTCTGAATAGCTGGCAGTTCCGGGTCACCTGGCGAAGACGACCCTTGCGCGCTGTTGATCCGGTCTCAGGGTTGGTCCAGAGCTACTTACCGGACGCTGAAGCCGCCGGCCGAGGAGCCGGCGCTCTACGTCGTCACGAAATGCCAATGTCGGTTGTCGGGAGACCGCCCGCTGGGAGTCCCCACGCACGATCCGCGACTGAGATGTCACGGATCGTTCGGACCTTTGAATTCGGCAATTTCGCCAAGCTCATAGCGGCTGATGTGTTCGGACTCTGCGATAATCCGGCGGACATTTCTCAGGATTTCGATGGCATTGGGCTCTGACATGTTGGCATACACGGACCCCTTTATGCGCCGATCCTCCGGCCAGCTGGCGAAGCCGCCGCCCGACCCGTGGGCGATGAGAGTCTCGCCGAATTCCTCGATATCGATGCCCTCTTTCAGTCTGATATCGAATTTGAGCTCAAATCGCGGTGGGGGTGGCGCCGAGTAGAGGGCCAACTTGCTCTGGACCGATTTGCTCAACCGTTTGTATCGACGGCTTCTCTTCGCGAGGAATGGCTCCAGCCATATGGTGTCCATGCTCACCTTCGGCCACATCTCCAGATGGAGACAGCCGGTTTCGTCGAACGCCATGATTCGAAAGGTGTTGCCCACGGCATTCGAAAATGCCTCTTTCGTTTCATCGGGCATATCTCTGATCGAAATGGGAACCGCAACGACCCGCACCCAGTCTCCGATCTGCAGGTCGATGCCATCCATATCGAGTGGCGCGTATTGCTCCATATGGAAACCCGACATTCGTCACATCCTCTCGCAACGGAGATGACGACCGGTTCGCCGCCGAACCGGTATGCCGACAAACCCCCTTCACCGCGAAGATAGGCCAATGGCAATCAGATGATCAGGACGTCCGATTCCTAGAGCGTCTCAAACCGCCAAACATCATGGTCCATTGATCGCACGATCCGGCCCTGCTCGACCAGCCGGTTGAGATGCGCGACGGTCTCGCCGATGGCGAACATCATCTGATGCTTGTCCAGCGGGCGGTCGAACAGGATCGCCGACACCGATTTCACATCCGCCGGCGCCCGGCAGGCCCGCAGCGTGACCGCGAGACGCTCCTCGTGATGCGCCGCCAGGTCCGCGACGCGCCAGGCCAGCCCCCGGAACGGCAGGCCGTGCGACGGCAGCACCAGAATGTCATCCGGTAGGCCGGAGAACATGACAAAACTGCGCAGATATTCGCCCAGCGGATCGGCCTCGGGCGCCGACGGCCAGACGCTGACATTGGGGCTGATCCGCGGCAGCACCTGGTCGCCGGAGATCAGCAGGTTGAGGTCCGGCGCGTGCAGGCAGGCATGGTCCGGCGAATGCCCCTGCCCTGTCAGCACCCGCCAACCGCGCCCGCCGATTCCGATCGTCTCGCCGTCATGGATCGGCCGGAACACGGGCGGGATCGGCGTCACCGAATGGCGATAGGCGCTGCGCCGCTGCTTCAACGATTCCACACTGTCGTCGTCGAGACCGGCCCGGCGATAAAAACTCTCATAGACCTCGAGCAGCCCGGCGCTGTCGTCGAGCCACAGCATGCGCGCCGACAGCCATTCCGCCTGCGTCACCAGCAGCTCCGGCGACCATCGATCGGTCAGCCAGCCGGCCAGCCCGATATGGTCCGGATGCATATGGGTGGCGATGATCCGGGTGACCGGCCGGCCGGCCAGCGGCCCCTCGAACAGCCGGTCCCACAACGCCCTGATCGTCTCGGTGTTGAAGCCGGTGTCGATCAGGCACCAGCCATCGCCATCGTCCAGGGCCCACAGATTTACATGATCCAGGGCGAAGGGCAGCGGCATGCGGATCCACAGCACGCCGGGCGCCACCTCCAGCACCTGTCCGGCCGCGGGCGGCGTCTCGATCGCATAGGTCACTGAGCGCGCATCCATGCCCCCGACCTGCCCGAGCCGACCCGCCCGGTCAAGCGGTAAGCGCCAGCGCTCGCATGACCGGGCCACTTGGCCTATCATCGACCAATGCTATTTCCGGCCGGCGCGCGATGATCTCCAGGATATTCTCCTCCGAACCGAACCCGTGGTTCGTCCCGTTGCATCGCCGGGTCATCACCATGGCGATCTGTGTCTTCTGGCTGGTGATCGAACTGATCGGCCAGCAATCCGTCTGGCTGATCATCGCCGGCGCGGTGAACGGGTATGCGATCTGGGAATTCTTCCTGGGCCCGAACTATCGCAACAGCTCCAAGCCGCCGCCCCCGGATCCGGAGACTGATACGGACAACGATCCGGAGCCATAACCCGGCCCGATCATCGCCGTCGCTGCCGCAATCCGCGATGCCGCCACAATTCCGGAGATGATGAGCACGGTCCATCCGTGAATCGCATCGTGGCGCAGAGGGTTTCCATGTCCATGAGGTTTATCGTTCCGGCGCTCCTCGTCGCACTTGGCGCCTGCGCGCCCAATCCGGATGCCGGCGGCGTGCCCGGCACCTCGCCGGGCACAGCGGCCAGGACTTCGGACCGGGCGAACCTCTATCGCGAGGCCGTGCTGCGATCGGAGCGGCTGGGCCGGGCGATCTTCGAGAAGGACGTCGCGACCGCGCTTGCCACGAAGCTGCTGATCGACGCGGGCTACCTGGTCAATGAACCGGAGATCCGCGGCTGGGTGACCCAGGAGGGCGCGGGCTCGTTCCTGGTGACCTATGTTGCCGAGCGAGGCGGCCGCAGGATGGTCGGCCATGAGGTGGCGTTTCCCGGCGGGCTGACCGGCACACCGACGCTCGCCCCGACGCCGCCCGACACCCCGCTGGTCGGCGAACGCGCCGTCATGTACGAAGCCCGCAACACCGGAGTCTCCGAGATGCCGGGCGTTTGCGACACCAACTACAACACGGTTGTCCTGCCGGCCACCCTGATCGGCGAACAGGGCTGGCTGGTCTATCAGCTTGCGGCCACGATGAATCCCGGGGAACGGGTCCTGGCGGGACATGGGCTGGTGCGGGTCTCGGCCAACGGCCTGATCTCGCTGGGCGCCACACCGCTGTCGCTGTCCTGCGAGATCGTGCCGATCAGCGCGGTCCCGGCCGGCACCGAGCAATCCGGCGTCTCCATCACTCATGTGACGACCGCCTGGCCGCTCGAGACCCATGTGTATATGAGCCTGTCCTATGATTTGCCGATCTATGTCCAGACCAGCGCCGGAACCTGGATCGTCAACAATGGCAGGATCGCCCTGACGGATTTGACGGCGGAGCGATAGAAGCTGGAGCATTGTCCGCTGACGCGAAATCGGCACCGGCCCGCTCCCCCGCCCGGCCACCCAATGCCAGTATCCTCATGGGTGGCCGGTCGGGGGAACGGGCCGGTGCCGTACAACGAGAAATGCCCTAAAGCTCGCTTCGTCGTGGCGGGTCGGCGCCAGGACGGGTGCAGGTGATGGCGGCGGCGCGGCCGGCGAAGGCCAGCGCATCGGCGAGGTCCGCTTCGCTCAGATCCGCCAGCCCGTCCTTGGACAAGCGTCCAAGCTCCGCCAGACGGACCAGCAGCCCGGCCTGGAAGCTGTCGCCGGCCCCGACCGTGTCGAACACTTCGACCGGTTTGCCCGTGGCTTCCGCCCGTCCGTTGGCGGTCAGACCGAAGGCGCCGCGTTCGCCGGCGGTGACGGCGATGACGGCTGGGCCACTGTCGCGCCAGCGGGCTGCCACTGTCTCGGCCGGCTCGCCGGGATAGAGCCAGTCCAGATCGGCGGCGCTCACCTTGACGATGGCAGCTTGCCGGACCAGCGCCTCGATCCTCTCCACATAGGCGTCATGCGGTCCGATCAAGGTCGGGCGGACATTGGGGTCGAGGGAGATCACCCGGTCGCCGCTCTCGCGCCGCATCAGCGCCGCCAGGGTGGTCGCCGCAGGCTCGACGGCCAGCGAGAACGATCCGAAATGCAGGCAGTCGATGCCGGCCGGCAGCGGGTCCGGCAGATCGGCCGGGACCAGGCTGCGGTCGGCGGCGCCGGTGTTGAAGAAGGCGTAGCGCGGCTCTTCCCCCGGCGCCAGGCTGACGAAGGCGAGCGTGCTGGCCTCGTCGCCCCGGGCCACCAGGGAGGTGTCGACGTCGTTCGCCTCCAGGGTCGCGACAAGCTGGTCGCCGAACAGATCCCGGGAAATGCGGCTCAGGAACCCCGCACTCTGTCCCAGACGGGCGGCAGCGATGGCGACGTTGAAGGGCGAGCCGCCGGGCAGCGGCCGGTAGCCGGCCTCGCCGCCGGGGCCTTCCAGCGGCACGAAGTCGATCAGCGCCTCGCCGCAACTGACGATCATTGTCCGCCACCCTCCCCTATCGAAGCGGCTATTCCGCCGCCGCTTTCTGCTCGTCGGGCTTGGCCTTCTCCGCCTGCTTGGCTTGCTTGGCCTTCGCAGCCTGTTTGGCTTGCTTGGCTTTCTCCGCCTTCTTGGTCTTGCCGCCGACCGGCTGGTCGCGGCGCGGCGGCGGCTCGACCGCCAGCGCCTCGCCAGGCTTCAGATCGCCGCGCTGCTTGCCCATAGCTCTGGAAGCGAGCCAGCACGCCCTGCATCTCGTCATCCCCCAGGACGAAGGGCTTGCCGTCGCGCTTGGCGTACCAGTACTGCTTGGCCAGGGTCTCGACCTCGACCGCCAGCCACAACGCCTTACGCAGGTTCGGGCCGAAACAGATCATGCCGTGATTGGCCAGCAAACACGCCTTGCGGTCCTGCAGCGCCGTCAGCATGTGGTCCGACAGCTCCTGGGTTCCGAAGGTGGCGTATTTGGCGCAGCGGATCGTGGTGCCGCCACCAACGCCGATCATGTAGTGGAAGGCCGGTATCGTCACATGCCGGCACGACAGGGCGGCGCAGAAGGTCGAATGGTTGTGGACCACTGCACTCGCCTCGGGCCGGGCGCGGTAGATGTCGTAATGCATCCGCCATTCGCTCGACGGCAGGAAATCGCCGAAATACCCACCCGCCAGATCCATCTCGACAATCTGTTCGGGCTGCATCAGGTCGTAAGGAATACCGGATGGGGTGATCAGGAATCCGCCGTCGATGCGGGCGCTGATGTTGCCCGAGCTGCCCTGGTTGATCCCCAGCGCATTCATTTCACGGCAGGTGGCGATAATTTCCTTGCGGAGCTTGCGGTGCTTGAGCTTTGACATGGCCGCGACTGTATCGGCGGCGCGCGCCCGGATCAACACGGCACGGCAGTCCGGGCCGCGGAATATCCCGAATCTCGAGATTGAGCCGTCAACGCGCCAAATGCGGCGGCGGCCGAACGGAACGTGAGACCTTTTCTGCCGCATCACAGATTGGCCTAGCATGAGTGCCCTCGCCCGCCTGAGACCCCAACTGCCATGCCCAACATCGTCGCCGTCCTGGATCTCGGCAAGACCAACCTGAAGCTGCTGGCGATCGACGCCGACGGCCGCATCCTGGACGGCGAGACGGCGGAGAACCGCCCGGTCGCGGGGCCGCCCCGTCCGTCAGCTACCAGATCAACGGACAGATCTCTGGGTGGTTCCTTCCTCCACTGGTGTTCCGCACCTTCGGGTCGTACTGTCCGAGGCGGGATCATATTCCACTGAAACCTGACACGTCACAGAAGGGAAAAGGGCAATGAACAAACTGGGCGTGCATGCGCTGAGCTGGGTTGGCGGCTGGACCGAGGAGGAGGCCAGGACCGCCATCGAGGGCAGCGCGCGGCTTGGCTACGATCTCATCGAGATTCCGGCGCTCGACACTGGGGCGATCGACGTTGACGGGACTGCCGGCCTGTTAGAGGAGCACGGGCTTGGCGCCACGATTTCACTTGGCCTTGATCCGACAAACGACATCACCAGCGACGACCCGGCAATTGCCGCCCGCGGCGAAGACCATCTGAAAACCGTGGTGTCCATCGCCCGGGATCTTGGGGCGACCCATGTCTGCGGTGTGCTTCACTCGGCGATGAAGAAATATATGGAGCCCGCCACCGAGGCCGGCATCGCGCAATGCGCCACAATCCTGCGCCGGGTTTGCGAAGCGGCGGATGCGAGCGGTATCGAGGTGGGGCTGGAGGTTGTCAACCGCTACGAAACCAATGTCATCAACACCGCCGCGCAGGGTGTGGCCTTGTGCAAGATGGTCGGTACCAGCAATGTCAAAGTCCACCTCGACACATATCATATGAACATCGAAGAGGCAGATTCCGCCCGCGCAATATTCGAAACCGGCGACTACCTCGGGTATTTCCATATCGGTGAGTCCCATCGCGGTTACATGGGCAGCGGATCCATAGATTTCGACAGTATTTTCAGGGGGTTGCGCCAAGTGAACTATACCGGTCCGATCGTGTTCGAGTCCTTCAGTTCGAAGGTCGTGAACCCGCAACTCAGCAGCATGCTCGGAATTTGGCGCGATCTCTGGGACGATGGCGAGGATTTGTGCCGCCACGCGATCGAATTCACAAAGGCGCATTTGCAGGCCGCCGACAGGGTCAACGGACTGGTCCGGCATCCTGGGGTCGGAGGAGTTTTCATTGGGTGAGATCGTTCTGGAGGATGTGCACAACGCGCTCGCCGACATGACGCGCCCGACCGCGCGCCATCAAATGGGTCATTTTCAGCGGTCCTTGGCATAAGACCAACGGAGGCAACGATGTATCTAGAGAAGTACGACCTGTCCGGCCGCGTCGCCGTGGTGACCGGCGGCGGCCAGGGAATCGGCCTCGCCTGCGCGTCCGCCCTGGCGGAGGCCGGCGCCAAGGTCGTGATCGCCGAGATCGACGCCGAGGCCGCCGCCGCCGGTCAGGCGACGCTCGCCGAGGCCGGCCACGAGGCGGACACCGTCGCGCTGGACGTCACCAAGCCCGACCAGGCGACCGCCGCCGCCGACGCGCTGGTCGAGCGGCACGGCGCCGTCGACATCCTGGTCTGCAACGCCGGCATCGCGCGCAGCGGCGTTCCGGCCGAAGAGGTGGTGGACGAGCATTGGCTGAACGTCATCGACGTCAATTTGAACGGCCTGTTCTGGTGTTGCCGCGCCTTCGGCCGGCACATGCTGGCGCGCCGCCGTGGCGCGATCGTCAATATCGGCTCGATGTCGGGCTTCATCGTCAACAAGCCGCAGCCGCAGTCGTTCTACAACGCCTCGAAGGCTGGCGTGCACCAGCTCACCAAGTCGCTCGCCGCGGAGTGGGGCGCGCGCGGGGTCCGCGTCAACGCGGTGGCACCGACCTATATCGAGACGCCGCTGACCAAGTTCGGCATGGAGGACGACCAGATGTATCCGGTGTGGATGGAGAACACTCCGATGCGCCGGGTCGGACAGGTCGACGAGGTCGCCTCGGTGGTGCTGTTCCTGGCCTCCGACGCGGCCAGCCTGATGACCGGCAGCATCGTCCTCGCCGACGGCGGTTATAGCTGCTGGTAAGTGGCGCCGACAGGCGGTGAATCAAACGGGTCTGAGTCACTGCTGTGCTCGGATTCCATCGGCGCAATCGGGTCCCAGAACGACATCGTCATCGATGGCAGTCTTGCCGGGAACGAGCTCTTCTGCCGGCAAGGACGATCTAATCCCGGTCACGGCGGAGGATTTCCGAACCGACGTGCTCGACTACCTGAAGCGGCGTCATGATCTCATCTTGGAACTCGGCGATGACGGCTATGTGACCCGTTGGTCGCGATCTCGCTAGCCCCGCCTCACGGCGTCGGCGCGTCCTCCCGTAGCAGCCCTTCGGCCTTCAACTCCGCCCACAGATCGGCCGGCACGTCGACCGCGAAGGTCTCGACGTTGCGGGTGATCTCCGAGGGCGTGCGGGCGCCGGGGATGACCGTGGAGACGGCCGGATGGCCGAGGGGGAATTGCAGCGCGGCGGTGGCCAGGGGCACGCTGTGGCGTTGGCACACCGCCTCGATCTTGGCCACCTGCGCCATGATCTCCGGCGGTGCCGGGGCGTAGTTGTAATAAGCGCCCTCGACCGCGCCAGTGGCCAGGATGCCGGTGTTGAGCGGGCCGCCGATGATGATGCCGATATCGCGCTCGACGCAGAGCGGCAGGAAGGTGTTGAGCGACTCCTGCTCCAGCAGGGTGTAGCGCCCGGCCAGCAGGAAGGTGTCGAAATCGCCGGCCTCGGTGAAACGCTGGCACATCTCCCATTCGTTGACGCCGGCGCCGATGGCCGCGACCGTGCCCTCCTCGCGCAGCTTCAGCATGGCGCGGTAGCCGCCCTCCATGACCTCGGTGAAATAGCGGTCGACGGTGGCCGCGTCGCCATGGGTCCAATGGTCGACGTCGTGGATCAGCAGCACATCGATGCGCTGCAGGGCCAGGCGCTGCAGGCTGTCCTCGACCGAGCGCATCACGCCGTCATAGGAGTAGTCGTAATACGGGTCGAACGGCAGGGTGCGCATGAACAGCCCGCCATCGATCTTGGCCGGATCCTCCGGGCGCAGCAGCCTGCCGACCTTGGTGGAGAGGATATAGCTGTCGCGGGGCTGCCAGCGCAGCGCCTCGCCGACACGATGCTCGCTCAGGCCATAGCCGTAGAGCGGCGCCGTGTCGAACAGCCGGATGCCGGCATCGTAGGCGGCCGAGACGGTGGCCCGCGCCTCCTCGTCGCTGAATTCCGCATACAGATTGCCGAGCGGCGCGGCGCCGAATCCCATTTGGCAGACCGGCAGCCCGGTGCGGCCGAGCGGCCGAGTGGTGTCTGGTTTCATCGCCGCGTTTCCTCCCCATTCCCTCGCGGCCATGTTTTCACGGCCGCTTCACACTCGTTCTCTGTTGCCGGTCACGGACCGACTGGCGGTGCCGCCCACTCTAGCCGGGCGTCAAGCCGCGCGCCAACGCCTTGGCGCGACCGAAGGAGTAGCGGCACAGGTCGCGCAGGCGTGACCGCGCTATCAGGCGAGACCTATTATGCTCGCCGACTGCACAACAGGGTCAGGGAGACGATCTATGGACGCCGGACAATTGCGCGACCTGCAGACGCCGCTGAAGGAACGCTATCGCGAGCAGCCGGACGCGGCGCTGATCACGCTGGAGGCCGAAGGCACGCTGGACGGCGCCGGCATCACCTGTTCGGTCGATACCGGCCGCGCCCTGGTCGAAGCCGGGCTGCATCCGGCGACCGGCGGCGACGGGCTGTCGGCGTGCTCCGGGGACATGCTGTTGGAAGCGCTGGTGGCTTGCGCCGGCGTGACGCTGCGGGCGGTGGCGACGGCGATCGGGGTGACCTTGCGCGGCGGCACGGTCCGCGCCGAGGGCGATTTGGATTTCCGCGGAACGCTGGGAGTCGACCGGGAAGCACCGGTCGGTTTCCGCGCCATCCGTCTCGGCTTCGATCTGGACAGCGACGCCGACCCGGAGCAGATCGCCACCCTGACCAAGCTCACCGAGCGCTACTGCGTGGTCTATCAGACGCTGCGCAACAGCCCGCCAGTTGCTGTCGAACTGAAGACGGCTGCCGGGGTCGAGTAACCCGCCTAGAGCGCCTTCCCGCTCTCCGGGTCGAACAGGTGCATCTTGCTCATGTCCACGGTGATCTTCTTGTCCTGATCGGGCTTGCAAGGGAAATGGGCGTCGACCTGGGCGGTCATGCGGTCGCCGGCAAGCTTGCCGATCAGCAGAGTGTGAGGGCCAAGCGGTTCGATCGCACCGACCGCGAGAGTGAAGACCGCCGGACCGGTGGCGCCGCCTTCCATGTGCTCGGGCCTCAGGCCGAGGGTGACCGGACGGCTCTTGGCCGGTCCATAGCGATCGAGGCGTTCGGCCGGAATCGGCAGGCTGGTGCCGTCGCCCAGCACGACCGCCAGACCTTCGCCGGCCGAATCGACCCGGGCCGGAAGGAAGTTCATGCTGGGGGCACCGATGAAGGCGGCGACGAAGGCGTTGGCAGGCTGCTCGTAAAGCGTGATCGGGTCGGCCATCTGCTCGATGACGCCCCGGTTCATCACAACCACTCGGTCGGCCATGGTCATCGCCTCGACCTGATCGTGGGTCACGTAGACAACGGTGTTCTGTAGCCGGCGATGCAGGTTCTTGATCTCGGTGCGCATCTCGATGCGCAGCTTGGCGTCGAGATTGGACAGGGGCTCGTCGAACAGGAAAACATCCGGGTCGCGCACGATGGCGCGGCCGATGGCGACGCGCTGGCGCTGGCCGCCGGAAAGCTGCTTGGGCCGCCGGTCGAGGTATTCGTCGAGGCCGAGGATGCGCGCCGCATTGCTGATCTGGCGGTCGATTTCCGATCTGTCGACGCCGCGCACCTTCATGCCGTAGCCGATATTGTCGCGCACAGTCATATGCGGATAGAGCGCGTAGTTCTGGAACACCATCGAGCAGTTGCGCAGGCCCGGGCGCAGATGGGTGACGTCGCGGTCGCCGATGGCGATGACCCCGCCTGTGGCGGCCTCCAGCCCGGCGATCATGCGCAGCGTCGTGGTCTTACCGCAGCCCGACGGTCCGACCAGCACCACGAACTCCTTGTCCTGAACCTCCAGGTTGAGTTCGGGGATGACGGTGAGATCGTCGAACTTCTTGACCACATCGGTCAGGGTGACGCGCGCCATGCGGGGTCCGCCTTGCTGTTCCTATGCGTGTCGCAATAATCGGCCCCCGCGCCCGTCCCTGGGCGCGGGGGCCGCCACTTTGGAGCCGACGCCTAAAGCGGCGGCAGGCCCATGGACGAGCGATACGCCGCGAGTTGGGCGTCGCGGCCGAACTCGTCGGTCAGGTCGTCCCACTCCTCGGCGATGGCGTCCAGTGCCTCCTTCGGCGAGACGTCGCCGGAGAGCGCCTTGGACAGCTCGATCTCCAACACTTCGGTATAGGAGAAATAGCCTGGCAGACGCATGTCGATGGCCACGTTCGGCGCATCCAGGCTGCCCTGCTGCGCTGCCAGATACATTTGCGCCTCGCTCTCGGAGAAAATGCCCAGCCACCGGTCGATATTGGTGAAGTGGCTGAACCGGTATGGATTCACTCCGGATCCGCCCGTAATCGCCGCAACGCCGCTGTTCTCCGGGTTCGACAGATGCTCGATGAAGTCCCAGGCCGCCTCGATACTGCGGCTCGACTGCGGCACCGCCGCCTGCCATCCGCCGAACGCCATGAAGGGCGACTTGACCACTTCCGGGAACTCATCCCACTGGTTGGTATTGTGGTTCCAAATCGTGGTCGAGCCGGGAACGATGGACGAGCCCACATTGCCGCTTACCTGGCTCTGCTCCGGGTCGGCCGCGATCACGCCGGTGTCGCCCCAATCAAAGTTCATCGCCACCTGGCCGCCGGCGAAGGCGGTGCGAATATCGCCGGAGCTGAAGTTCAGCGCCCCCGGCGGCGAGAAACCGACGCTCTTGATGTAGTCCTCGAGCGCCTTCACCCAGCCTTCGGTGTTGACCGCCGCATCCATGGTCTCCGGATCGAAGAACATCGAGCCCGGATTGTCCGGATGGTTGGTATAGGAGGCGGCATGGGTGAAGAAGAACCAGAATTGCTGGCCGCCGCGGCGGAAGGCTTCCGCCGTTCCCCATAGACCGTCATCCGGCCGGGTGAAGAATTCGGCGACGTCGTAATACTGGTCCCAGGTCTGCGGTACGTCGAGCGCGTAGCCGTACCGGTCCTCGAACGCTTCCTGCTCATCCGGATCGTTGAACAGATCGGTGCGGTAGGACAGAGCATGCAGATCGCCGTCGATGGTCTGCGACAGATGCTTGCCGTTCCAGATCATCAGCCGGTCGCGATAGACCGGATGGATATCCTGCCAGACATCGGTGCGGCGGATGTATTCCGGCATCTCGGCCAGGAAGGGCGCGAAATCCGGCGTCCAGGCCGGGGCGAAGGTGATGACGTCGAAGGACGCCTCGCCGGCGACCATGGCGGTCAGATATTTCGGATAAAGCTCGCCGAACGGGAACTCGACGACGTTGACCGTGCCACAGGTCTTCGCGGCCCAGCTCTCGCCTGCGGCCTGGACCGCGCTGGCGATAAATGGCCCGGTCTGCGACCCAGCGGTCAGCGTCACTCCGCTATAGTCCGGACTGCACTGTGCCGACGCCGAACCGGTCGCCAGACCGATCGCCGCCGCCGCCGCGGTTGCCAAGAACAACTTCTTCATAGGTATCCTCCCAAAGAATCTTCGAGTTACAACGCGATCATTTGATTGCCCCAAGCGACAGGCCGGATCGCATCAGCCTGGCCAGGAAGAGCGCCAATACCAACATCGGCGTGATCGACACCATCGCCGCCACGGAGATTGCCCACCATTCGTCACCGCGATAGGAATTCTGCCCGGACAGGATGATCGGTAGAGTCTGCCAGTCGGACGTCGTAAGCAGCAGGGCGAACAGGAACTCGTTCCACACGAAGCCGAGCGTGATCAGCGAGGTGGCGATCAGCCCGGGCCGCGCCATCGGCAGCACGATCTCGAAGAAGATGCGCATCCGCGGCACATCGTCGACCAGCGCCGCCTCCTCAATTTCCACCGGCAGCGCCTGGAAGAAGTCGCGCATCAGCCAGACCACGATCGGCAGCGAGAAGGAGGTGTAGCAGAGGGTCATGCCCCAATAGGTGTCGAGCGCCCGCAAGCCCTCCTTGCCGAGCTCGGAATACAGCAGATAGAGGGCGAAGGCGGTGACGATTGGCGGGAACATGCGCTGTGAGACGAACCAGAATACCACGTCGTTGTTGCCTAACACCGGGCCCGGCAGGCGCAGTCGGTTTAGAAGCACCGACGAAGGCAGTGCCAGCAGGAACGAAAGCCCCATGGCCTGGGCCCGAGACAATCCGAAATTCTGGAACAGCAGGAATCCGCCGATGCCGATTGCCGCGAAGGCGACCCCGGCCAGCAACCGAACCCGGAACTCAAAACGGACCAACGCATAGGCCGCCATGGATCCGAGCAGCACCGCCAGCACCGTGGCGCTAATGCCGATCAGGGTGGAATTGAGAAAGGGCGTGAAGAAGTCGCCGCGCGAGCCGGACCAGGCGTCCGCATAGGCCTTCACCGTCGGCTCGAAATCGATGAAGGGCAGATAGGTCGCCCCACCATTTACCGCGGTCGGCGGTTTGAAGGAGGTGATGAAGGTCCAATAGAACGGGAAGATGGTGACGACGAACCAGATCGCGCACAGCGCGAATGTGACCGCACGGCTACCCTGATGACGATTCATGACCGTTTCTCCAGGGTCGGCCGCAACACCGCCAGATAGACAACGCCAAAGATGATGATGACTAACAGGAACAGGAAGCTGAGCGCCGACGTATAGCCGAGATTGAACTTTTTGAAGCCCTCCTGATAGGCGAACAGGGTCAGGGTCTCGGTTGAGATGCCGGGCCCACCGCCGGTCAGGACGAAAACGATGTCTAGGATCTTGAAGCTCTCGATGATGCGGATGAAGATCACCGCAACCGAAATCGGCAACAGCATCGGAAATGTGATACCCCAGAACTGCTGCCATGGCGTCGCATTCTCGAGATCGGCGGCCTCGTATACTTCGCCAGGCAGGGTCTGAAGCCCGGCCAACATCATCAGGATCACGAAGGGTGTCCACTGCCAGACCTCGACCGAGATGATTGCGCCCAGCGCCCAGCTGGCTTCGGTCAGGAACGGCAGGTTGGGCAGCCCGACCAATGAGAAGAAGTCGTTGATCGGACCGACCGTGGAGTGGAACAGCATGCGCGCCACCATGGCGACAGCGATCGGCGCCATCAGCATCGGCAACAGGAATGTGATACGGAACAGTCTTTCGGCAACGACCTTGCCGTGCAGCGCCAGGGCCACCGCGAAGCCGACCACGTATTGAACCGTCACCGAGCAGACTACGATCAGGGTGGTGGTGCCGATGACAGACCAGAACCGTTCCTGGCCCAGCAGTTTGGCGTAATTGTCGAAGCCGATGAAGCGGGTCGGCACCGGCGGCACCAGGCGCATGTGCTGGAAGCTGACGATCAGCGAATAGAACAGCGGGAACAACGCGACGATCAGCACGACCAGAAAAGCCGGCCAAATGAACACGTACTTGATCGGATCCCGCAACGCCCCCCGGCCCCTCCCCGCGCGCCGCCAGACGAGGGCGGTCTTTTCATCGATTTGGCGGCACTGTATGGCAAAGACCCACAGTGGGCAATTCTTGACCGCCGCCTCGGCGTCGGCTTTCTTCCCAAATCCCTGCACTCCGGAGCCCCCACCATGGACCTTATTCTGTTCGACTGCGACGGCGTGCTGGTGGACAGCGAGATCATCGCCTGCCGGGTCCTGGCGGCGGAGATCGGCGCCCACATACCGGAACTGGACCAGTCGGTGTTCGCGGCCGGCATCTTCGGCGTTACCGACTATGACGCGGTGCGCCAAGCCGAAGTTGCGTACGATATCCGCTTTCCGGACGGCTTTGTCGAACAGGCCGCCGCCGCCATCCACCGGGAGGTTCTTCTGAGCGTCCAGCCGGTCGCCGGCGCCGCCGACGCAGTGGACTCCCTGCACCTGCCGATGGCGGTGGTGTCGAACAGCCCGCTGGAGCGGGTGCGAAAGATGCTCGACCGCACAGATCTCCGCGTGTTCTTCGACGATCGCCTGTTCTGTGCCGATATGGTCGCGCGTCCGAAGCCCTATCCCGATGTCTACCTGTCCGCCGCGCAAGCACTGGACGCCGACCCGGTTCGCTGTGTTGCCGTCGAGGACAGCATTGCAGGCGTAACCGCGGCGACGGCGGCCGGCATGGCCGTGATCGGATTTCTCGGTGGCAGCCATATACAACCAGGACATGGTGCCAAGCTGCTGCAGGTCGGCGCGGCCACCCTTTGCGAGTCGATGGCCAATTTGGACGCGGCGATCTCCGCTGTCTTAACAGACGATTGATAGTTAGTCGGATAATGACGAAATATCCAGAAAATACAGCATTCTAGGCATTAATCTATAGTAAACAAAGAGTAAATATTAAGAATAAATTAACCACAAATCTTGGTTTACAAATCGATACGATTTTGAGAAACGGTATATTTACTAAGAATTATTGATAAATTTTTCGAGATATTTCTTTTTTTGATTGCAATGACTCTCCGAAACAGCGAGTATAAAAGAAAAATTAATTCGGCGGCATGGGTCACGTCGGATGCTCGAGACGATGGGGAACACCACTCAACAAGGACGAAGGGCGATTTGAGAAACTGACGGATCGAGTATCACTTATGACGAGTACGGTCGTGCAACTCCCCGGGCGTCTTCCTGAACCTCAGGAAGACGAAAAGTCGTGCCAACTGCCCGTCGACCAGGACATCACCGCTTCGGCGATCATTGACCTCAACGGCATGATCCAGAGCGTGAACAGCGATTTCACGTCGCTGGTTCAGTATTCCCGATATGAACTTGCCAACATGCCTTGGGCCGATTGCGGTCATCCCGACGAGGCCGATCTCGAAGCCTCGGTGATCGCCGACCTGCTGTTGGACACCACGGGCAACGCACAGATTCCCAGGCGCCTGGTCGCCAAGGACGGGACGATCATCTACGGCCGTCTTCGGCTGTCGTCGCTGCGCGATGCCCAGGGAGAGGCGATCTCGCTGTTCGCGGTCTTTACCGCGATCGCAACCTCCGGGGCACCGGCGGCGGACGCCGAGGCGAACGAAGTCAGCGCCCCGGTGGCGGCCGAGGCGACGGCGAAGACCGACGAACCGCAGCAGCCCACCGATACTTCGACCCAGGAACTGCTTACTCTGCTCAATCACGAGTTCCGCACTCCGCTCAACGCGATCATCGGCTTCGCCGAGATGCTGGACCGCGAGACGTTCGGGGCATTGGGCGATCCGCACTACCGGCAATACGCCCAACACATTCACGAAAGCGGCGAGCGACTGCTGGAGTTCCTGTCGGACATGTTCGACCTGGTGATCGGCGACAACTCAGCACTCCAGCTGAGCGACGCGGTTATCGATCCGCAGGCGCCGGTCGAAGCCCTGCTGACGGGGGTCGAGTTGGACGATGATGCCGGACGGATCGCGCCGGACATCGACGGCATCAACGATGGCACGCAGTTGATGGCCGATCCGCAGGTGATGACCCGCATCCTCTCATTCCTGGTGGCGGATGCCATCAGGAGCAGCGGCGACGACGAGCAGGTATCGGTCACCGTCGACGAATCCGCTTCCTCCGGCGGTCTGACCTACACGATCGTGAATGCCGGCGGCCTGCCCGGATCGGGGGCGGTCGACAGTCCGTTCGGCCGTCTGGCACAGGTCAAGGATGGCGACCGGACCAATTCCCGGCTCGGTCTGCCGCTGTGCAAATGGTTGGTCCGCCTGCATGGCGGCGACCTCGATGTGGACCGCACGGCGGACGCCGGCACCAAGGTCCATGTCCGTCTGCCGGAAAGCCGCATCCTGCGCCAGACCAGCGGCATTGTGGACGCGGCCAAGGACGATAAGCTGGCAGGCTGAAGTGGTTGCGGTGTGAGGCCGTTCCTCCCTTGCAGCGCGCCAGGGCGGGTTGCAGGTTTGGCATGGGCATACGAGATCGCGAGTTGCTCGCGGCAAACGATGTGAAAGTCCAGACTACCGCCCCCAGGAATTGAATTCGCACGGCGGAAATACAAGTAAATACAAGACATACGAAAGTTTATCTCGCGATTGTGATCTGTGACTTTTCAGCTGCCCAGAGGCAATTGACGTAAATTTCCATAGAATTGTCACAATTAGACTTGTATTGGTTGGTTCAAAGGCGGTAGCACCGCTGCAATCCAATCCGGAATCCTCGACGCTTCCGGGCATAAGAACTCACTGGGGTTTTGCTTGTCTTCCGTAATCGAGGGGCAGGCAGAATTAATGTCATGTACGAATTTCCGATCTGCTGCCAGCGGCTTTGCCCGCGGCCGGCAGGTCAACACATGGGCAGGGCAAACATCAGAAGGTACGGCTCAACCAGTCCCGTCATCCGGTCGGCTTTGCCGACCTGACTGGGGGTCCGGGTCAAAGCCGGGGCGTGGCATTCGCATCGGTGGTGGTGACCGGCCATGACCGAAAGACAGTCTGCGGACACCAAGGTCAATCCCAGCGAAACCGACCCGCTGTCGTTGCTGAGCCATGAATTGCGGACGCCGCTCAATGCCATAATCGGTTTCGCCGAATTGCTGGACCGTGACGTCCAGAGCAGCGTCGAGAACCAGCGGCATCGAGACTATGCGCGGTACATCCTGGAAAGCGGCGCCGATCTCCGCGACACCATTGCCGGCGTGCTCGACGTATTGTCGGATCATGCTGGCACACGGCCACAGGCGGTCGAACCGATTGACCCCGCTTCCGCGGTGGAATCCTGCCTTGCGATGCTTCGCCCTGAAGCAAAGCACGCCGGGATCCGTCTTGCCGGCCGGGCATCCGGCAATCCTGTGCGCCTGTTGGCCGACCCTGACGCCGTGGCGAAGGTGCTGGCCCTGCTTGTCCAGGATGCGATGGCGGGGGCGCGGCGCGGCGATCGGATCACGGTGTCCTGCGGCTTTGTCGCCGGACGCCGCGAACTGGTCTACGCGATCAAGCGGGCCGGCCCATCCCGGCGACATGGTTCGAACCGGCTATTGGACCGCCATGGCCGCTGCGCTATGGCCTTGCCGCCGAGGGGCGCCGATTCGGGTCCGGCGATCTGGCATTGGCTAGTCCGGCTCAACGGGGGCCGGCTCGACCTTGAGCGCGAGAGTGGAGCGCCCTGGATGGCACGCGTCAGCTTTCCGGATTCGATGCTACGGCGTTTTCGAACGACCCTCGGCCGCGCTGCACGATCAGAGCGGCGACGGGGTGGCGCCTGACGCATTTTCCGTCCTTACGGCACCGGCCCGCATGAGCGGATAACACACTAACGCGCGGTGAGGGCATCGACCTCGGAGCGCGACGGCATCGACGGCGCAGTCCCGACCCGGGTCACCGAGAGCCCGGCGACGGCGCAGCCGAACCGGGCCGCGTCGCGCGGCTCAAGCCCCTCGGACAGGCCGACGGAAAAACCGCCATTGAAGGCGTCGCCGGCGCCGGTGGTATCCACCACCGCGCCGGCAGCAACCGCCGGGATCTTCTCGGCGCCGGAGGCATCCTTGAACAGCACCCCCTGCTCGCCCAGGGTGATAATCGCCGTACCGACGCCACGGGCCAGGAAGATGTCGGCGGCCGCCTCGGCCTGTTCGGCACTCTCCACCGGCACTCCGGCCAGCGCGGCCGCTTCCGTCTCGTTGGGGGTGAAATAGTCGACCATCGGAAAGATGTGATCCGGCAGGGCGAATGCCGGAGCCGGATTCAGGATCGTGCCCACACCGTGCTTGCGCGCCAACTCCAGCCCCCGTTCCGCCAGCGCCACCGGCAGTTCCAGGTTGGTGGCGAAGACCGCGGCGCCGGCGATCGCCGGTTCCGCCGACTCCAGTTCTGCGACCGTCAGGTCGGCGACCGCCCCCATGGCGACCACGATGGCGTTGTCGCCGCTCTGCTCGTTGACCAGGATCGCGGCCGCACCGGTGCCCGTCTCCGCGCTTTCGAACACGAACCGCTCGGAGATGCCTTCGTCTCGATAGGTGCGGCGGGCAAGCTCGCCGAACGCATCGGCGCCCAGCTTGGAGATGAAAGTGACCTCGGCCCCTGCCCTACGCGCCGCGATCGCCTGGTTGGAGCCCTTGCCGCCGGGGCCGAGCTTGAATTCCCGCCCCAACACGGTCTCGCCCATGGTCGGCAGCCGCCCGGTCCAGAACGCCAGATCGGCGACAAATACGCCCAGAACCGTTACCCCCTGCCCTGCCATATGCACCCCCGTTGGTGTGTCTTCCAATGTCGAACCGAGGTGTTACCCCGCCCCGTCAGCCGGCCGAGCCGTCCGGCAGGATTATGCCCTTCTTCAGTATGAAGCAGCCGTAACCCCGGCGCTCGCCGGTGGACACGACTGCATAGGCCCGCTTGGCGTGCTCGTAGAATTCCATGCGCTCGATGCTGCCCATGGGCCAGTCACGGCCGGCCGCCTCGTTGATCAGCGCCTGGACCTCCTGCTGGACCTCCGGGACGGTGTCCGGATCGCCGACCATCTCCATGCGATGCACCGGCGTATCGACGAAGCCGTCCAGCGGATAGACCGATAGAATGGCGCGCGCCGCGCGTGGGCCGTCGACGCCGTCCAGGCGGATATGCTCCTGGCTGACCGTGTGGTGAGCCACGGAATCCGCCGGGAAATTGCAATCCGCCAGCACCAGATCGTCACCATGGCCCATGGCGCGCAGGGTGTAGAGCAGTTCGGGCGTGAGCAGCGGATCGAGATTCTTCAGCATGGTGCGGTCCTCCCCTGGGCCAGCGGTATCTGGCTTCTAAGACGCCAGTCGTGGTCTGAGTCCCTGCAGTTCGAGCGCGGGACGCCCCTATCTGAGCGGGTTGTTCAGCGTCGCGTCAACAGTTCCGCCGCATCAGGCGCCGGCCTGCCGGTGCAGCACATCCGCCAGGGCCGGATAGGTGTCCTTGTAGGCTTGATAGAATGGCCGGTAGGCCTCGTGTCGGGCCGGGTCCGGGTCGATCTGGCGGGTCACCTGGACCATCTTGTCGGACGCGGTCGGGATGTCGTCGTACAGCCCGGCCCCGACCGCCGCCAGGATTGCCGAGCCCAGAGCCGGCGCGTCGGCCACCTTGGTCAGGCTGAGCGGCAGGCCCGACACGTCGGCATGGGTCTGAAGCCACAGGTCGGAGCGGGTGGCGCCACCGGCGACGACCACGTCGCGCGGCTCGAAGCCGGTGGAGCGCATGGTTTCCAGGATCAACTCGGTGCCGAATGAGATCCCTTCGATAATCGCCCGGAAGATGTGCGCCGGCCCGTGCTTCAGGGTCAGGCCGGAGATCACGCCGCGCGAGTTGGGATCGGTATGGGGCGTGCGGTTGCCCTGGAAATGGTCCAGCACGATCAGGCCCTCGGACCCAGGCGGCAGCTTGGCGGCTTCGGCGTTCAGGTCGTCATAGGTGATCTCGTCGCCAAGCATGGTCTTGAACCAGTTGATCACCGACCCGGTCGATGTCTGCCCGCCTTCGACCACATGCAGCCCGGGGATCACGGCATCGGCATAGGTGCCCCACACCCCCTTGCCATGGAACTCGGTGTCGCTCAGGCCCAGGTGAAGATGCGACGAGCCGGTGATGAAGGCGAGCCGCCCCGGCCGCACCACACCGAGCCCGATCATGCCGATAAAGGCATCGGCGCCGCCTTGCGCCACCGGCAGGCCCGCCGGCAGCCCGAGATGGTCCGCCGCCTGGGCCGTCAGCCCGCCGATCACATCGCCGAGTGGCAGAACCTCGCGCGGCCATTTCTCCAACAGCGCGTCGAGGCCGAGCCGGCCGAGCAGACCCGGCTGGTAGCCGCCGTCCCGCGACCCGTAGTGCCAGCGTACGGAGGCGTTGTTGATGCTGGCGACCATGCGGCCGGTCAGGTGGAAGTTCAGGTAATCCTGGAATTCGCAGATATGCGCGGCTGCATCGAAGGTCTCGGGCTCGTTCTCCTTCAGCCACAGCGCCTTTGGCACCATCCATTCCGCCGAGACCGGGCCTGCCCCGGCGCTGTTCACCTTGAGCGCCGGGTCGCCGCAGCCGGCGACCCGCCCGGTTACCGAGCCCGAGCGCATATCCATCCAGATCAGGGCCGGCCGGATCGGATCGCCCTGCCCGTCCAGCGCCACCACGCTGCAGCAGGTCGTGTCGAGCGCGATCGCGGCGATGTCGGTGGGCGCGACTCCGGCCTCCGCCACCACTTGGCGCACCGAGCGGCCCAGCGCCCGCCACCAGTCGCGCGGGTCCTGCTCGGCCCAGCCCGGCTGTGGAAATTCCGTCTTGTACGGCGTTGCCGCGAAGCCGAGCGGCGTACCGCCCAGATCGAAGATGCCGGCCCTCAGGCCCTCGGTGCCGCCATCGACACCGATCAGGTACGGTCCCGCCAAGTCACGCCTCCCCTACCGGCAAGCGGCCGATGCCGGCGCAATGCGACGGCCCGGCCGTTCGAATTGCCGCAATCTTGGCACCACCAAGCGGGATCGTCCACAACCGGCACCCGTGCTGATGACACGGGTCGGGCAGGCTCGGTCCACGGATCTGAATTCAGGCGGATGTCGCGCGTGTTTGTATCGTCATGCCCGGATTGGCAATGGCCACCCTGCCCGGCAAGGCTCGGACGTCGGACACAGCAAAAGCCCCGGAGGCGAAAATGCCCCCAAGGCCATGCGCATCGCGTTTAGAAATCGCCCGGACAGACCAGACCGAACTGTCCCGGGATTGCGGTGAACTCGGCAACAGGAATTCGCCGATCAAGGCTTCCTGGGCCGCATACTGCGTTGCGTTCCAGTCGCCGTTGATGGGAATGGCGAACAGCCGGCCAATGCGGTTGCCTTCCACCAGATCCGGGTTGTCCACGGACCCGCCCCGGAAAGAAATACCGGGAATAACTCGGTCCGACCGGCGTTGTCAGAGGGCCCGGCGCGACGAGACGTCCGTGCCGCATTGCCTGGTGCAAAACCGGCGTCACGATTAATCTTAACAAAATGATTAATAAATTCTTAATAAACTGTTGACAAACTGTGAACTCAACATCCGTGCGGGGAAAGGGAGCGGCAGGTTGAAATTCGCCACGAGAGCAGCGGCCGCCGCCGCACTGACTGCATTGGCGGTTTCGATTTCGGCCATCGCCGACGATGTCGCGCCGGAACGAATCTGGGCCAGCCCGCGAGCGCTGATATCGGCCAGCACGCTTGATGTTCGTGCCGAACCCTCGATGGGATCGGCGGTCATCGGCACGCTGCCGAGAGCTTGGCCGGTCGCCATTCTTGACAACGACGGACCAAAACTCACCATCGACGGCGTGGACGACCATTGGAGCCATGTCGCAACATTCCGCTGCATTGACGCGCCCTGCACGCAGCATGAGACAGGATGGGTCGCGAATTCGCACCTTGCGCTCGATGATCGCTTCGAACTGCTGGATGACGGCCGGTCGGGGACGCTGTCCGGATATGACGGCCGGTCGGTCTTCACCTACGACGTTTCGGCAAACGGAGCCTTCACACGCTGGCGACTGCCATGTACGGCTGGCGCCTGCGACGCCGTGCCGAGCGTCACTCCGAACTGCGACTACGCCGGGGAGTTGCGGCTCGGCAGCGTCTGTGTGCTGTCCGGGACGCTTCATCGCCACGGCACCCTGGTGCGCGGCAAATCGCCCAATGGCGACTGGCTTGACCGGCAGGATGTGAACCTCATCATCAATGCCGCCGGGGAATTATGCGTGCAGGACCCCGTAATGATCGACGGTGCCTGCCCCTGCGCCGCCTCGGGGCATGCCGCTCATGCCGGTCATGATCCCGTCGTCGCCATCGCGCGCCTCGCGGCCGAGCGGCGGCAACGCCTGGCCCTGACGACGACAGTCAGTCTGAACCTGCGGGCCGCGCCATCCCTGTCCGGCGGCATTATCGCCCGCCTGCCGCGCGCCTCCACCGTCGAGCGGATCGGCGAGCAGCGAATTCCGGTGGTTCTGAACGGCCGGCGCGACCGTTGGGTCCAGGTGTCGGTGGTCGACTGCGCCGACAACACCGGATGCTCGCCGGAGGTCGTTGGCTGGGTGATGGACTCCTATCTTGCCTATGAGCACCGCCTGACGCCGGTGACCGACTGGCCACGGGCAGAGAGGTTGGGCAATCAAGCCTTTGGCTTCGAAGTCTCGTCCGACGGCACGTTCCGCCACTGGGAGGCATGTGGCAGCGACGGTTCCGGACTGAAGATCTGCAGCCGGACTGGCAGGATGTATCGCTACCGCGATCTCTTCGTGCTTCGCGACGAACGCGGTGACATCCATCCGGCCTTTGTGGCAGACGCCGGCAGGCTGTGCGTGATCTCCTCCGGCCTCCGCCGAAATGCCGCCGCCGGCTGCGACAGCTAGCCCGGAATTCTCACCGCGTTCATGGCCCGCGCCTTAAGCGCTTGCGGATGATCGATCGGCATGCGCTTTGACTGCGCGAACTGATCAAGGCTGTTTCCGATCGTAGCACCGCCATCGACCGGTGTTGCATCTGCGTCGTGAGTCCGCGAAATGGTTAAAGCCGGTCAAGGCCCGGCGCGGGCCTCGGCGCTAGAGTGTCCGTGCCAAACTGCAACTTTCACGATTCTACGGGCTGATGAAATCCGGCGGAAATTGTCGGGGTTCCGCCGATACCGGCCGGGCATGTTAACGGATTGGAAAGTTTGACAAAACGGCGAGTGCAAACAAATAGTTTTAATTATTGCCAAGATACCTCCCCTTTTAGTTGTAACACTCTTTTAACTTGTGTGAATTATTGATGAACGATCTGACACCCAGGCAACTGATTGGTGGGTCGGTTCATGTACAAGATTCCCCTTGCAGTTCAGGCGGTTTGGTCAGCAGAGCCGTACTGCTTTCCTAACTTTCGGCCGATGAGGGAAAGCAGCCGGCGAGGTCCGGCGTGGTGCTTGATGGCACTTCGCGGCCCTCTCTCCCGGATTCGCGCGCACCGTCACCAGCGTGGCCGCCCCGTTGCCAGCTATTCGGTCGACCCGGCAGGCAACCGTCTGATGCTCCGGCGGGTCTCCAGCAACACAGCCAAATACCGGCCGCGCCTGCAGGCGATGGCGGGTTATTTGTCGATCCAATTGGCCGGACAGGGGGTTGTCCGCTGCATACCGAGAGCATGCGAGTCGATTGACGGGCTCAGGGCGGCGCACTTGAGCGCCGGCTGAATGTGGGTCTCCACGGCGATGAGGTCACCGGCCTCGTCCTGGTCCGGGTCCGATCAGGAACTATCGCCGCGGGTTGAATGCAGGATCGGCGGTCTGGCTACCTGCCCTGCCTTCCGATCCGTGCATTCCGGCTTGTCCGCCAGGAGGGCGGGCAACCATCAATTTCGTGGGAGGGGAAACCATGAAACTCAACAGGTTCATAAATGCGAAGGTTGGTCCCTTCGCCGTGTCGCTCGTGTTTTGCGCGGTTCCGATGCTGGCGCATGCAGGAGGCAACGGCGGGCACGGCTGGCATGGCCGCAACAGCATCGAACTGACTCCGCTTGGCACATACACCACCGGGATCTTCGATGAAGGCGCGGCGGAGATCGTTGCCTACGATCCGGATACCGAACGGCTGTTTGTCGTAAACGGGGCCAAAGCCACCATCGATGTGCTGGACATCAGCGATCCAAACAATCTGGTCGCACTGACCCCGATCAGCGTGCAAGTCACGGACGATGACAAGCAAGCCAACAGCGTGGCTGTGAAGAACGGAATCGTGGCCGCCGCGGTCGAGAACTTCGACAAGCAGGCTCCTGGTGCTGTGATCTTCTTCGACACCAATGGCACCGTCTTGAATCGCCTCGTCGTGGGCGATTTCGAGACGGGAACGGACTCCGCGCTGCCGGATATGGTCACCTTTTCGCCGAATGGCGACTGGGTGCTGGTGGCCAATGAAGGCGAGCCCAATGACGACTACACCGTCGACCCGGAGGGCTCGGTGAGCATCATCGACCTGCGGCGTGGCGTCGCCAGCGCCAAAGTCACCAACGTCGACTTCAGGGCCTTCAATCGCGCTTCAATGGATCCCGGCATCCGGGTGTTCGGTCGTTCGGCGACGGTCGCCCAGGATCTGGAGCCCGAATACATCGCGGTTTCGGACGATTCGTCGACCGCCTGGGTCGCGATCCAGGAAAACAACGCCATCGCCACGATCGATATCGCGAGCGGCACCGTTACGGCTCTCCGCGGGCTGGGTTTCAAGGACCACAGCGACCACGGGAATACGCTCGACGCCAGCGATGTGGACGGAACCATCAACCCGACTCCATGGCCGGTCAGCGGCATGTATCAGCCGGACTCCATGGTGTCCTATGAGGTCAATGGCCAGACCTTCCTGATCACCGCCAATGAGGGCGATGCCCGGGAATATGAAGGCAAGCCGGGATTCATCGAGGAAGCAGAGGTGAGCAGCCTCAGACTGGATCCGACCGCATTCCCGAATGCGGCCCATCTGCAGATGCCCGCCAATCTCGGCAATCTGACGGTCACCACCACGATCGGCGACCACGACAATGACGGGGATTTCGACGAGTTGTTCGCCTTCGGCGCCCGGTCGTTCTCGATCTGGGGCACCGACGGTTCGGTCGACCTGGTCTACGACAGCGGCGACGCACTTGAGCAGATCACCATTGCCAACTTGCCTGGTGAGATGAACTCGACGAACGACGAGAACGCTACCTTCGATGACCGCAGTTCCAGCAAGGGCCCCGAGCCCGAGGGCCTGGCGGTCGGAGAGGTTGGCGCCCGCACCTATGCCTTCATCGGCTTGGAGCGGATCGGCGGAATCGTGGTGTACGACGTGTCGAACCCGTATCATCCGACCTTCGTGCAGTACATCAACACCCGTGACTTCAGCGGCGATGCCGCGGCCGGGACTGCCGGCGACCTCGCCCCGGAAGGCCTGGCCTTCATTTCCGCGGCGGACAGCCCGATCGGCCAACCGCTATTGGCCGTGGCCTATGAGGTCAGTGGAACCACCAGGATCTTCGCGATCGACGAAGTTGCCGCCGAGTTCAACTTCGGCCGGGTGTCCTGCAATGAGACCATGACGGGCATCTTCAACAGGGTCGTTGCCGTTCCCGGCGGGAACTGCGTGTTGTCCAACGCGCTCGTGTTCGGAGGCGTCCGTGCCGAACCCGGCTCGACACTCTTCGTCCACGGCGGCGCTGTCTACGGCAACATCTCGAGCAGCCCGGACGCGTCGTTGGCCGTGCTGTCGAGCTTCGTCGGCGGCAACATCCGATGCGAAGGCGCGGTTGCGCCCAGCGGCTGCCAGGTCTCCGGCACTCTCGTCGGCGGCAACGTTCGGTCAAGATGGGCCGATGGAGGATTCGTGAATATCTTCTCCAACCATGTCTATGGGAATGTCAGGTTGGCCGGGAACGACGTTCAGTCGATTGTCAGCATGAACGAAATTTATCGGAACCTGACATGTCGCGGAAATAGGCACGCGCCGAATCCCGGCGGCCTGCCTCCGACCAACGACGTCTATGGGGAGAAGCGGAATCAGTGCGACGAGAGTCTGGGTTTCTAGATGGAGAGCTTGTCGATCAGACGTCGTGAAGCCGTCTGAAATTGTCCTGCGATAGGCAGGACAAGGCAGCGAATATGGGGCGCTCCCGATGCAGGGCTTCGGGAGCGCCTCTCTCTTGGAGGAGAAGACCCTTGCCGGTATCGAGGCCCGGGCATGCAACACGCGCCGCCAAAACAGCGATTGGCCGCGACCGTTCCGTAAGGTTCCGACACGTCCTCGGCGACACGCCGCTGCCCGATGCCACCCGGACGGCGTCGACATTCTGAACCTTCGGCTTCCAACGGCCGCCCGCCATCGCGCGGAGGCCGTCGGAATTCGTGCGTTACGGGTTACAGCCCGGCCGTCACTCGGCGGCGTGGGCCCGGGACTCCCTGCCCTGCTCCTCCTCGATCTCCCGCACTGCCGCCATCGTCTTCAGCACGCTGTCGGGGGTCAGGCTGATCGAGTCGATGCCGTGCCGGACCAGGAACTGCGCCACTTCCGGATAGTCCGACGGCGCTTGGCCGCAAATGCCGGAATGCCTTTCGTTTCGTTTCGCGCCGTCGACCGCCAGACGCAGCATCTCGAACATGCCCGGATCGCGCTCATCGAAATCGAAAGCGACCATCTCGGAATCTCGGTCGACGCCCAGGGTCAGCTGGGTCAGATCGTTCGACCCGATCGAGAACCCATCAAAGCGTTTGGCAAATTCGTCGATCAGGATGACGTTGTTGGGAATCTCGCACATCACGTAGATTTCCAGGCCGTTCTCGCCGCGCGCCAGGCCGTGCTCGGCCATCACTTCCAGCACCCGGTCGGCCTCGTCGAGCCGGCGGCAGAATGGCACCATCAGCTTCAGATTGGTCAGCCCCATCTCGTCGCGCACCCGTTTCATGGCGGCGCATTCCAGGGCGAAACCCTCGCGATAGGCCTCGTGCACATATCGCGAGGCGCCGCGGAACCCGATCATCGGGTTGGCCTCGACCGGCTCGAATGAGTGCCCGCCGATCAGGGCGGCGTATTCATTGCTCTTGAAGTCCGACAGCCGAACCACGACAGGCTTTGGATAGAACGCGGCGGCAATCGTCCCGACCCCTTCCGACAGCCGCTGGACGAAGAAATCCGACGGCTTGTCGAAACTCTCGACCATCGCCAGCACCTGCGCCCGCTCGGCGTTGTCCGACACCCTGTCGGGATACAGCAGGGCCATGGGATGGGCCTTGATGTACTCGTTGATGATGAACTCCATGCGCGCCAGCCCAACCCCGTCATTGGGTAGGAAGCTGGTCTTGAAGGCGATCTCGGGATTGCCGAGGTTGAGCATGATGTGGGTCGCAGGCCGGCTGATGCCGGTCAGATCGGTGGTCTTCAGTTCGAAGGGCACGATGCCCTTGTAGATGCGGCCGATATCGCCCTCGGCACAGCAGACCGTGGCCTCCTCGCCGGTGCTCAGGCTCTCGGTGGCATGCTCGGCGCCTACGACGGCCGGAATGCCCAGCTCGCGCGCGACGATGGCGGCATGACAGGTCCTTCCGCCGCGATTGGTGACCACCGCCGCGGCGGTTTTCATGACCGGCTCCCAGTCCGGCGAGGTGGTGTCGGCGACCAGGATCTCGCCAGGCTGGAATTCGTGCAGATGCGCGGTATCGACCACCACCCGGATACGGCCGGTGCCGATCCTGGTCCCGACCGCCCGGCCGGACACTAGCACCTCGCTGGTGCCCTGCAGGATGAATTCCTCCAGCATCGTGCCGGAGCGCTGAGACGCCACCGTCTCCGGCCGCGCCTGCACGATATAGAGCTCGCCGTCGAGACCGTCCTTGGCCCATTCGATGTCCATCGGACGCGACTCGCCGGCATGCGCCGTATAGTGATCCTCGATCTTGATCGCGTAGTCGGCCAGCGTCAGCACCTCGTCATCGGTGGCGCAGAAGCGTCGCCGGTCCGCCTTCGGCGTCGGCTTGTTCACCACCGGCTCGCGGGTGCGGCCGGGGGCATAGACCATCTTGATCTGCTTGTCGCCCAGGGCCCGGCGCAGCACCGTCCGATGGCCCTGCACGAAAGTCGGCTTGTGCACATAGAACTCGTCCGGGTCGACCGCGCCTTGGACCACGTTCTCGCCCAGCCCGTAAGCGCCGGTGATAAACACCGCGTCGCGGAACCCGGTCTCGGTATCGATCGAGAACATGACTCCGCTGGAGGCCAGGTCGGAACGCACCATCTTCATCACGCAGGCCGACAGCGCGACCTTGAAATGGTCGAAACCCTGGTCGATGCGGTACGAGATCGCCCGATCGGTGAACAGCGAGGCGTTGCAGCGCTTGACCGCATCGATCAGCATCTCCTCGCCATGGACGTTGAGATAGGTGTCGTGCTGGCCGGCGAAGCTGGCGGTCGGCAGGTCCTCCGCTGTGGCGGAACTGCGCACGGCCACGCTCAAATCGTCGCCGTATTCGGCGACCAGTTTGCGATAGGCCTCCAAGATCTGCGCCCGCATCTCATCGGTCAGCCCGGCCGCATAGACGATCTCCCGCGCCCTACGACCGGCGGCGGCCAGCGCTCGCACGTCGGTCTTGTCGAGATCGTCCAGCAGAGCATGCAACTCGCCCCAGGCATCCGCCTCGGTCAGGGCGGTCCGGAACGCCTCGGCGGTCACCGCGAATCCGTTGGGAAGCTTCACGCCGAGCGGCGCCAGCTCGCAATACATCTCGCCCAGGGAGGCATTCTTGCCGCCGACGATCGGCACGTCGTCCATGCCAAGGTCTTCAAACCAACGGATGTATCGGGGGTCTGCCATTGCGTCCTCCACGGGCGAAGTGGTCCGTGCGGACGCCATCGATGCGTCCGCCTCGTTGCGACGCAAATTGGGCGCTTTCTTTTCTCGCTCCCATGACCTGGATCAACGCCTCATGCCATAGCGTATTGACCTGCCTCAATGGCATGCGGCCCGCCACCGGGCACCATGTTCCGGCCTCAAACAGGAGACAGAGCCGTGGACAGCCTCAGCGCCGAAAAGGTCTGCTATATCATCGCGAAGGCCAAGGAATTCGATGTGAAGGTCGAGCCCGTCGCGCCCGACCCCGGTCACAACCCGGCCGATGACGACGAGCTGGACGTGCTGGAGGATTTCGCCGCCGATCCGACATTCGACGAGTTGACCTCCGCGATCCGCGAATTGAACAGCGACGAGCAGATCGAGCTGGTGGCGCTCACCTGGATCGGCCGCGGCAGCTTCACCGGAAAGCAGTGGCTCGAGGCCGTCGCGGAAGCCCGCGATGCCCGCAACGACCGCACTGCGGAATATCTGACCGGCATTCCGCTGCTCGGCGACTATCTGGAGGAAGGCCTGACCGCCATGGGCTACGCCTGCGAAGAGTACGAGGCGCGGCGCCTGTAAAACGCGTCGACGGCACTGCTTGTCACGAACTCCCTATCGCGAGTTCGGGACGGCTCAATCCGCGTCGTTCAGGGTCAGAACGATTTTTCCGATATGTTTCTTGGTCAGGAAGGCGGCCTGCGCGTCGGCGATGCGCTCCAGCGGGAAGGTCTCGGCGACGACCGGTGATATGCGCCCCTGTTCGATGTGATCGATCAGATTGGAGAACACCTCGGGCTCCAGGACCGTGCAGCCGAACAGGCTCAGGTCTTTCAGATAGAGGGTCCGGACGTCCAACTCGACGATCGGCCCGCCGATCGCGCCGGCCACGGCGTAGCGCCCTCCCGGCCGCAGCGCTTCCAGCAACTCCGGCCATTGCGGCCCGGCGACCAGATCTACCACCACGTCGACGCCGTCGCGGCCAAGCGTCTCGACGACGCTGTCTTCCCGCGCGAGCGTCCGCTCGGCGCCGAGGTCCAGCAGGGCCTGCGACTTCGCGGGGCTGGTCACGGCGATGACCCGCGCGCCACGGGCCGTCGCCAATTGTATCGCCGCGGACCCCACACCGCCCGAAGCACCGGTGACGAGAACCCGATCGCCCGGTCCGACCGCCGACCGGGTCAACAGGTTCTCGGCCGTGGAATATGAGCAGGGGAAGGACGCAAGCTCAGTGTCGGTCAGCGTGCTGTCGATCCCGCGGGCGTGCCGTGACGCGACGATCGTGTATTCGGCAAATCCGCCGTCGCATTCCGAGCCGAAATACCAGGGAGCCTCGAGCACCCCTCCGTTCGCCTCGCGGATGCACGGCTCGATCAGGATCCGCTCTCCGATCCGGCTCGCGTCGATCTCATCCCCGACCGCCACGATCCGCCCACAGACATCGGCGCCTTGGATACGCGGGAAATGGATGGGCGCACCGGCCCAGCTGGCGTCCTCGTCGGCACCGTCGGACTTCGAATACCAGGCCGTCCTGGTGTTGATGTCGGTGTTGTTGACGCCGGCCGCCGACACCCGGACCAGCACGTCGCGCGGACCCGGCGACGGAACCGGGATGTCGCCGCGCAGCTCAAGCATGTCGAAGCCCCCATGGCCGGTGAGCCACACGCCGCGCATCGTGGTCGGCAATTCATTCATGCGATGTCCTCCGGACGGGCGCGCTCGGGAAACCTCCCGAATCGAAACTCATAACAATACTATTCAGGCGGCGTTTGCGTGCGCCAGCCCGGAGTCGATCAAGCTCCGGGCTTCCAGGCATTGAGTATGCTAGGAACCGCCATGACCGAACATATCGGAATCGTCGCCTGCTCCGCGGAAGGCGCGGCGCTGTGTTACCGGACCATCTGCGTCGAGGGCGCGGAATACCTGGGAACGCACGCGCATCCGGAAGTCTCGATGCATACGCCCTCGCTGGCCGAGTATATGGACTGCATCGTCCGCGACGATTGGCAGGGCGTGGGCGAAGTAATGCTGGCCTCGGCCAGAAAGCTCGCGAAAATCGGCGCGGATTTCCTGATCTGCCCGGACAACACCATCCACCAGGCTCTCCCCTATGTCGAACCGCGCTCGCCCCTGCCCTGGCTGCACATTGCCGAGGTGGTGGCGGAAGAAGCGGCCGCCAGAGGGTTCCAGCGTCTCGGCCTGACTGGGACGCGCTGGCTCGTCGAGAGTGAGGTCTATCCGGAAAGGCTCACCGCGCACGGGCTGACATTCGAGCGGCCGAACGCCACCGAGCGCGCGGACGTCAACCACATCATCATGGAAGAGCTGGTTTGCAGCGTCTTCAGGCCCGAGGCCGTCGCCTATTTCCAGCAGGTCATCGACCGGATGAAGAGCGCAGGCTGCGACGCCGTCATCCTCGGGTGCACGGAAATCCCGCTGATCATCGACGACGGTAATTCCCCACTGCCAACCCTCGACTCGACCCGGCTGCTGGCCCGGGCCGCACTGCGCCGGGCGGTGCGGGGCGGCGTTGACCGCCCGATCACGATGGAATGAAGACGATCGACCTCTTGGAGTAGCGATGACCGACAAAGTCAGGGACGCCGGGTCAAGATCTTCAGGAGTCAGACGTGCCGGCATCAGGTTAGCGATACTGGGAGGCGTCTATCTGCTGCTGATCTTCGCGATCATCACGATCGAGGTCCTATCAGGCCATGCGGCGTCCGCATTGGGTTGGGCGTATCTGGCATTCACATTGGCCTATGCCCTTGGCGCTCTTGTCATCTGTTTCGCGTACATCAACGAGAAGCACATTGCCTTCATTTGTGCGGTCGCCGCGATCCTGGTGGGCTTGCCGGTCGCGATGGTGATCGGCGCTGCCGCAGATTCGTGGGCCTGAATTTCAAGCTCCTGATTGGCGGGCATCTATGAGATCAAATGGGTTTTCTCGATTTGCCCGCCTCGAGGAATGACCATCGCGCCCAGGGGCGGATGCTTTCCAGCGGCCAGATGTATTGAGGTCGATGGACCTATGCCTGATACAGCAGGTGGCGACGTTGCGGCACTAGCGCCGCTACACTCATGCGGGACAGTGCGAAGGAGACCGGCGAGCCCTACGACGCCTTTTTTTCCTTCCGCCGTCCGCGGTCGCGGTGGCGGGCGATGGTGATCGCGGTGCGCGACTTGCCGACCTTGTGGACGAAGTTGTAGCGCGCGATGTGATAGCTGGGGTTGGCGCCGTAGAAATTCGTGCGCATCTCTTCCAGCTCCTCCTCGCGATACTGAGCCAGGGGCTTCTCCAACTCGTCGGATGTCCGCCGCTTGCTCTTCGCCTTCAGCATCGCGTCCAGAGACGGCTCGGTGGCCAGCGTCTCGGCACGCTCCTGCATTTCGGCGAGGAACGCCTCCCGGCCTTCGGCCAGCTTCGCTTCGCCCAGGCCAAGCTCGATCGCCTCGTCTGCCCCCATGGGCAGCCGTGCATCGATGATCCGCTGGGCGTTCTTCTCTCCGGCACAGCGCGGCAGGTGATAGGTCCAGAATTCCGATCCGTGCAGGTTGCCCATGTCCTTGTAATGCGGGCTGAGGATGACACCGGAGCGCAGCCAGACCTGATCGGCGGCGCGCGCCAGAAAGACCCCGCCGGCGCCGGCATTGCCCTGCAGCGCCGCCACGGTGATGTGGCTCTCGGTGCGGATGATGGCCTCGGCCAGATCGTCGATGGCATTGATATTGCGCCAGGACTCGTCGGCCGCGCTGTCCGCCGCCTCGATCAGGTTGAGATGGATGCCGTTCGACCAGTATTCATAGCCGCCGGTCAGCACGATGACCTTGGTGTCGCGTTTGCACGCCTCGTGATAGGCGGCCAGCAGCCTCTCGCACTGCGCCGTGCTCATGGCGCCGTTGTAGAAGTCGAAGCCGAGATAACCGACGCCGTCCTTCTCCTCGTAGGTGATCTCGTGATAGCCGCACTCGCTATCCACCGGAATGTCCAGCACGCCGTCCAGATTGTCCGCCAGCAGATCCGTGGCCGGCAGCTTGAACGAGTCGGAATGCGCCTTGTCCCGCAGATAGCCGATCCACACCGCCCCATCGGTGGTGGCGCGACAGATCGCCGGCCCGCTCTTGGCAACGATCGATCCTGGCTCGCCGGTAAGCCCCGTCGCCGGGCGCGGGTCGTGCAGGAACACCGTGCGGTTGCGCAGTGTGTTCTTGATGCCCGGGGCGCCGTCCGCGCTCAGCATCTTGCGCAGGACGGTCTCGCTATCGTCCTGGCGCCAATTGATCTCGCGGTCGACCTGCTTGCAGGGCGGGCGCTCAATGCCGCGGGCCTCGGTCCAGACCTTCTCCGGCGCCGGCGGACCTTCGCCCTTCTTGACCCGCTTCAGGGCCTGAAGCACCGCCTTGACGGCCGCATCGGTCACCTCGTTGCGATAGAGGCTCGACTTGCTCGCCTTGCGCATCGGAAATCCGGCCGCCGCCCAGATCGGGCCCGCATCCATTTTGGCCTCGGCCTGCAGCACGGTGACGCCCCAGCTCGGCTCCTGGTTCAGGATCGCCCAGTCGAGTGCCGACGGACCGCGATCCCCGGGAATGCCGGGATGCACGATAAGGCAAAGATGCTTGCTGAAGATGCTCTCAGGGATGGCGCGTTTGAGGAACGGCGCCAGGATCAGGTCGGGAGCAAACAGGTCGACGGCTTGCTCGGACGTCGCGTCATCGATGTCCAACTCGACGCTGATCTCGTGGCCGAGCTGGGTGAGTTCGACGAACAGGCGTTGGCTCAGGCTGTTGAAGCCGCTGGCGATGAAGAGAATGCGCATGGGGTGGGGTCCTTTCCACTGACCGGTCGGCAGCGGGCACCGGACGGGCCGACGTCATGATTGGCTGGCGGATCGTCTCTCGGTCGGCTTCGGTGTCGGGGTTTACGTGGGCACGACGGTCCAGGGCACAACATTGTCGGCGCCCTGAGGCGGCGAGCGGTCATAGGCACAGGTGTCGCGATCCAGGAACGCGAGACAGGCTCCGGGGCCGTTGCCCTGGACACATTGCAGCTCGGCGGCTTCAGCGTCCTTCAAGGCCGCGTCTTTGCCGATCGACCCGATGCTGTACCGCAGCTCCGCATCGAACTCGGCGAAATCCGACTTCAGCTTGAAGGCGCTGTATGGCACTTCGCCAAGACCCCGCCATGTGAATGTCCGGCGCAGCTCGAAAGCATCGCTGACCACCGCCATCGCCTTGCTGTTGCCGGACTCCGTCACGGCCCGGCTGTACTGGTTCTCCACCGTGTAGCGACCCTCGTTGACCTGCTGGACCAGCATCAGGGCCGCCTGCATGACGTCGAGCGGCTCGAACCCGGCGACCACGACGGGCTTCTGGAATTCCTCGGCGAAGAAGGCGTAGGGCTGGCTGCCGATGACGGCGCTGGCGTGAGCCGGCCCCAGGAAGCCGTCGACAGTGCGAATATCGAGCCCGCCGATGCCGGCCGATTCCAGAAGATAATGGATCGCCGCCGGTGTCAGCAGGTGATTGCAGTATACGCTGAAATTCTTCAGCCCCTCGGACTTCGCCTTGCGCAGCGCCACGGCGGTCGGGGCGGTCGCGGTCTCGAACCCGGTGGCGAAGAAGACGACTTCGTTGCTCGGATTATCGCGCGCGATCTGCAGCGCTTCCTGGATCGAGCCGACCAGCCGGATATCGCCGCTCTTCGGCTTGGAGCGGAATAGGCCACGCCGTTTGGGTTCGACGGTCCGCACAACATCGCGATAGGCGCAGACGATCACGCCGTCGCGATGGCTCAGTTCCACCACATCGGCGATCCGCTGCGGCGGCAAGACGCAGATCGGGCAACCCGGACCGCGCAGAAACTGCACATTGTCCGGCATCATGCTCTGAATGCCGAACTGAAGGATGGCGCGGGTATGCGCGCCACAGACCTCCATGAAACGGTAGTTGCGGTCGGAATCGACCTCGCCGGCCAGACGATCGGCCAGCGTTTCGGCCAGATCCTGCCTGCGGAACTGTTGCCCGTAATTCATGCCGCGAGAGTCTTGCCGGCCGGTTCGCTACGGCCACCAGCGGCGATATCCGCCAGCGTGGTGTCGGCCTTGGCAGAGCTGATCTTGGCGACCGCGAAACCGACATCGACAAGCACGTAGTCGCCCACGTCGACGGTGTCCAGAAGCTCGACCGAGACTTCATGCTTGGCGCCGGCAAATCCGACGGTCGCCATGCCGGTGTCACCATGTAATTCCATTACGGCCGCAGGAACTGCATTCGACATTTCTAATGTCCCCCCGAGAAATCGGTGTACTGGTTTCAACTGAGGCCAATTTGACAGGCATTTGTGTAGTTAGAATTAACTATTCTGGCTAAGCGCCATTAACCAAATCAGTGGCCAGATCACGATAAATGCAGGATAGCCGCGTCTGTACGCGGCACGCGGCGGCCGTTAACGACCTGTTATTGAAAGAATATCGACTTTTTTTCGCTCGACGCAGTTTGCGCTGCATTTGCATGCCAGCTCACGCCCGACGTGCCGGCGGCCGTGAAGCAGGATCATGAGAGGCGCCAGGACCTAGACGATCTGTGCTTGATGACCCTGGCCACAGTTCCGCTCGGCCACCGGTGATATTGTTCCGAATAGTAAGCTCCAACCGCCGAGAGCCGGCGACCGGCAATCTAACGGTCCAAGTCGTCACCCAGCATATTGGAGAGGCCGGCCGCTACGGCGCGGGTATGTCCTCTACCTTCCTGGGCACATGATAGCCGCGCCGGACCGCCGGCCGCATGGCGATGGCCTCATACCAGCGTCTGACGTTGGGAAATGCCGTCAGATCGATGCCCTGCCAATCGTACCGGGCGATCCAGGGCCATAGCGCGATATCGGCAATGGAGTATTCGCCGGCGACGTATTCCGCCCCTGCCAGGCGTCGATCGAGGACATTGTGCAGCCGGTCGGACTCGACCGCATAGACCTCCTCGGCGTAAGGCGCTCTTCCGGGATTGAAATGCCGGAAGTGCTGGGCCGCACCGAGCATCGGCCCGGCGCCGCTCATCTGCCACATCAGCCACTGCACCGCGGTCCAATGAGCCGCCTCCTCCGACGGCATCAGCCGGCCTGACTTCCTGGCCAGGTAAAGAAGGATCGCGCCGGACTCCATCAGCGTGATCCCGGTCTCCCGGTCGGCGATCGCCGGAATCTTGTTGTTCGGACTGATCTTCAGGAAATCGGCATCGAAGCGCCGGTCGCTGGCGATATCGACGGGATGGGGCCGATAGGGCAGCCCCACCTCCTCCAGCATGATCGAGACCTTGCGGCCATTCGGCGTCGACCAGGTGTAGAGATCGATCATCCCACCCTGCCACGCCGGCCGGACTCAGTCCGAATGCGGCCGGTAATCGGCGAAATCGTGCCTGAGCTTGCTTTTCAGCACCTTGCCGGTGGCGCCCAGCGGCAGCGCATCGACCACCACCATGTCGTCGGGGATCATCCATTTGGCGACCTTGCCGACGAAATACTCCAGCATCGCCGCCCGATCCGGGGCCTCGCCGGCTGCGACGACGATCAGCAACGGCCGTTCGCCCCATTTCTCGTCGGCCATGCCGACCACCGCCGCCTGGGCAACCTGCGGGTGGCTCATCGCCAGGTTCTCCAGTTCGATCGAGCTGATCCATTCGCCGCCGGATTTGATCAGGTCCTTGGTGCGGTCGGTGATGCTCATATAGCTGTCGGCATCCATCGTCGCGACATCGCCGGTGCCGAACCAGCCATCCGGATCGTGGGCATCGGAGTCGTCCATCTTGTAATAGCCGCTGCACACCCATGGGCCGCGAACCTTGAGCTGGCCGAAGGCCTCGCCGTCATGGGGCATCTGCTTGTTCTGCTCGTCGACAATCTTCATCTCAACGCCGAAGATCGGCCGGCCCTGTTTGCACTGCACGGCGTAGCGATCTTCTTCCGGCAGGTCCTTCATGGACGACTTCAGGACGTTCAGGGTGCCGAGCGGGCTCATCTCCGTCATTCCCCAGGCATGGCGCACCTCGACGTCGTAGCCGGTCTCGAAGGCCTCGATCATCGACCGCGGCGCCGCCGAGCCGCCGACCACCAGCTTGCGCAGCGTCGGCACACTCGTGTCGGCCTCCTTCCAGTGGTTGAGGAGACCAAGCCAGACCGTGGGCACGCCAGCTGTCATGGTGACCCCCTCGCGGTTCATCAATTCTGTCAGGCTGGCGCCGTCCAGGCCGGGACCGGGCATCACTAGCTTGCTGCCGGTAAGCGGCGCGGCATAGGGCGTGCCCCAGGCATTGACGTGGAACATCGGGACCACCGGCAGGACGGCCTCGGTCTCGGCCAGGCACATCACGTCCGGCAGCGAGATGGCGTAGGAATGCAGCACCGTCGAGCGGTGGCTGTACAGCACGCCCTTGGGATTGCCGGTCGTGCCGGAGGTGTAACAGAGCGACGACGCCGTGTTCTCGTCGAACACCGGCCAGTCGAAATCGTCGGAATGGCCGTTGACCAGGTCCTCATAGCACAGCGCGTTGGCGAGCTTGGTCTCCGGCATGTGTTGATGGTCGGTCATGACGACGACCGCTTCGATGGTAGGCAGCTTGTCGATCACCGCCTCCACCAGCGGCAGGAATGTGAGATCGACAAACAGCACCCGGTCTTCGGCGTGATTTACGATATAGCCGCACTGCGCGGGGTGCAGTCGTGGGTTAAGGGTATGGCAGACTGCCCCCATGCCCGAGACCGCGAAGTAGATCTCCATATGGCGGTGGGTGTTCCAGGCGATCGTGGCGATCCGGTCGCCTTGCCGGATGCCGAGCGCGGCCAGTGCGTTGGAGAGCTGCCGCGAGCGACGGTGGAGGTCGGCATAGGTATAGCTGTGAAACGGCCCCTCGACGGTCCGGGTGACCACCGTCTGGTCGGCGAACACCGTCGCGGCGTGGTCCAGAATCGACGAGATCAACAGCGGCGTGTCCATCATTAGACCGCGCATGGCCCCTCCCCTTCGTCCCTGTTGTTCGGTATCGCAGCCGGTCGGCCCGGCGGCCTTTTGCAGGTTTGGAACCGTACGCTCCGAAGTGCATGTTTTTCAACCGCATCCGGGTTGCGGCGGCGGTTCGCGGCAGCATTCGTGGAGCGGCGGAGGCGCCCGTCGGGATCGCTCACAAACGCCGAATAGTTGTGGCCAAACCGCCAAGGCGCTGATAGATAGCCTAATGTCATGCGGTGATGCGAAATGGATCGCCACACGCTCTTGCCATGGTGGTAAGCGGCGACGCATACTAACGAAGGCGACTTGTCCTGCGACCCGCGAAGGGCATGTACCTACGAAGGAACAGCACACCCAAGGTCGATCGATAATCGCACATCAAACGCTTGGCCGACGACACGCCATGGTGGCGGGTCAGGTCGGTCCTGCGTGAATCGCTTACCAGGCACCTTCCCGACCCGTTACGGGGGCAGATAAGGCGCTCTCTTGGAGTTTGTTTTGTCAATGATGAACCGGAGAAACTTCCAGCAACCGGAACCGTCCCGCCGCGACATCAGCGCAGTCGTGAAATGGTTCAACCGCGCCAAGGGTTTCGGTTTCGTCCAGCCGAGCGATGGCTCGCCGGACGCATTCCTGCACGTCTCGGTTCTCGAGCAACTCGGTCGCAGCGAGTTGGACGAGGGCACGACGATCACCTGTGACATCGCAGATGGCCACAAGGGTCCCCAAGTAGCGGAGATCCACGATGTCGACGAGTCGACGGCATCACCGTCCACTGGCGGTGGCGGCGGCGGACCACACATCGCCGGCGGCGGCTTTACCGAGGAATTCGAAGGCACCGTCAAGTTCTTCAACGTCGAAAAGGGATTCGGCTTCATCAAGCCGGACGATGGCGGACGCGATGTCTTCATCTCGGCCCGCACGTTGGAGCGCGCCGGCCTCAATATGCTGGAATCCAACCAGCGCGTCCGCGTCGGAACGCGTATGGGCCTAAAAGGCCCGATGGCGGAAAGCGTAACGCTGATCTGACCGATCGTCGCCCCTGCCTGGCGGGCGGGGGCGACCATTTGCCTGCGCCGGCCCTGGGCTGTTGACCAACCAGCACCCCGGCGGCCGCGGACCGACGAGATGCCATTCGGTCGTGCGAATCGGTGCGCAGGTTTACCAATCCGTCACGTGGACTCCGATTTTTTCTTTTAAGAATCCAACGACGCATGAACAAAAAATGCGCGACGGGTTTTGGCGGACATTCGCCGGACCTTCTATCGACGTGTGGGCCCGGCCTCCAAGCGACGACCGAGTGTCATCCGGACCGGTCGCGGAGGTGCATGATTTCACAAGGGAATTCTCCACGGGCACGATTTTTCGAGATTTTTGCGAGATGGCAATCAATCGATCATAGGGTGCCGGCGTCAGGCCTTCCGGCAGAACGGTATGGTTTACAGTTCGGTAAGGCTTTGCCTGCATAGTTTTGGTTACCGTCGCGGAACGATCTTTGATGAAGTCACGACTCAGAAACACGGCATCGATTGCGATCGCTCTTGGCTGTGCCGCCCTCACCGGCTGCGCAAATCCGCCAAGTGGCGGCGTACCGCATGCGAGCCAGCAAACCACCAGCGGGCAACTGGTGGACGCCGATAATTCTATCGAGACGCTGGTCCGCATGGGCGACTACACCATGTCCCGCGGCGATCTTCCGTCTGCGATCTCGCTCTACCGTCGCGCCCATGCGGCGGATCCGCGTCGGAAGCTCCCCCTTGAGAAGCTCGGACGGGTATTCGCCATCATCGGTTCGCATGACGAGGCCGCCGGGGCGTTCCGGTCGCTGCTGGAAATCGACCCGGCAAGCGCTGTCGGATTGCGCGGACTGGGCAACGCCTATCTGGCGCTCAACGAGCCCGACCTGGCGCTCCCCAATCTGGAGGCCGCGGTGGCCGTCAGCGGCGACGCCCCGAGCTACAGCAGCCTGGGCGTCGCGCTCGACATGGCCGGCCGTCACGAAGACGCCCAGGACGCCTATCAGAAGGCCCTCGAGCAGTCGCCGACCGACCTCGACGTGGCGACCAACCTGGCGATATCGCTGTCCCTGAGCGATCGTCATGACGAAGCGGTGCAGCTTATGCGCCGCACCGCCAATTCCCCCTCCGCCACGATCCGCCATCGCCAGAACCTGGCATTGATCTACGGGCTGGCCAACCGGACCGACGACGCCCGCGCCGTTGCCCGGATCGATCTGGACGAGATCTCTGTCGAACGCAGCCTGGCGTACTACGCGATGCTTCAACGCATCGAGGACAGCCGACGCCGCGCCGCGGCAATCGGCGATAGCAGCGGCGCCCGGCTCGACCCCTAATGTCCCGATCCTGAGTTTCGCATTGGCGAACTACGGGATCAAAGGGGCACTATCTGATTGAAACGAGTGTCATTCAGCGTCCGAAGTCCGACACATGACATGTGCCGGACCTCGAAATCATGACCCTAGATCAAGATCGGAATAGATCGAATCGATCTCGTTCGTGAATACTATTCCATCTGAACATGTTAGAGGCTGATACACGCTTCGCGCCGCTCCAGGGTGCAATGCGATCAGCCTCCAGTTCCGCCCTTGGGCCCGGCGCAACCGAGTGATCCAACAGCCCATGCACCCATGCCAATTCGATGGAGCGCATGATCCGCTCACAGGGCATCGTCAGCCGGCCGGTGCCGTCTGAAGAGGTAACAAGCCGGGATCGTGGGAAGGCTGACCCTCTGACGCGGCCGGGAGCCGCCGGTGTCCGGGACGCGACGCGTCGACCGCATCGCGTTCGGAGATGTCACATCAGAAGGCCTTGATGATGTTGTCGGCGACGCTGAGCATGGCCGGCCCCAGCAGAATGACGAACAGAGGCGGCAAGATGAAGATGATCATCGGCACCGTCAGCATCGCCGGCAGCTTGTGTGCCTTCTCCTCCGCCTTCATCAGCCGCTCGTTTCTCATCTCGGCCGACAGCACGCGCAGCGACTGGGCCAGGGGCGTACCGTATTTCTCGGTCTGACCAAGCGTATTGACCAGGGCGCGGATGCCGGGAAGGTTCGTACGGGCATTCAGGTTCTGGAGCGCCTGGGTGCGTTCCGGCATGAAACCGAGTTCGACCGTGGTCAGGGCCATTTCGTCGGCGAATTCCGGCGACGATTTGCCGAATTCCTGGGAAAGGCGCTGCATGCTGGCGTCGAGGCTGAGCCCCGCCTCGGCGCAGATCACCATGAGGTCGAGACCGTCGGGCAGCGCCTTTGTCAGAAGCTCCTTGCGCTTGGAGCCGGCATTCTTCACGAAAATGTCCGGCAGGTAGGCGCAGAACAGGACAATACCGGCGCTGAACATGATGTGCTTGGCGCCGAAGTTGCCGCCCAGCTTGCCGAACAGCAGGAAGACTCCGACCACCGCCGCCGCGGCCAACGGCAACGTCGCCTTGGCAAACAAATAGGCGACCATGGCGTCATGCGATCGCCATCCCGCCTGGGCCAGTTTCTTGGAGATCTGATCGGCGTGCTTGCTGCGCAGCAGGTTCAGGCGCGTGACCACGTCGCGCATGACGCCGACGGCTTTGTCGTTGGACTTCTTGTTGTGCCCGGACGTTGCGGCTTCCTTCAGCGCCAGCCGGCGTTCCGCCAGTTCGCGTGCCTTCGCCGCCATCGGATCGCGGTGCATGAACGCGTTCCAGACGGCCAGCACCGTGAGCACCGCAGCCACGAACGAGCTGAGCAGGATCAGCGATTCCGGGGTCAGGCCGAAAGGAAGATTGTCCATGCCTGTCAGACCTCGAAACGGATCATCTTGGCCATGGCGGTGAAGCCGATGGCCATCCAGGTGCCGCCGACCGCCAGCATGACCACGCCGCGGGGGTCGGTCCACAAGGTCGAGATGTATCCAGGGTTCACCATGTACAGGATGCCCAGCATGATGAACGGCAGGGAGCCGATCAAAAGGGCGCTGAACCGCGCCTCCGCCGACAGCGCCCGCACTTTCAGCTTGGCGGCCCGGCGCTTGCGCAGAATGTCGGACAGGTTCTCAAGCGTCTCACCCAGATTACCGCCAGTTTCGCGCTGCACCGAGATGCAGACGACGAAGAACCGGAATTCCGGCACACCGAGGCGATCGGCGCATCGCCAAAGCGCCTCTTCCATCTGGCGGCCGAGCGAGAGGTCGGACACGACGTGTCGGAATTCCTCGCCGATCGGGTCCTCGATTTCAGATCCCACCGTCTTGATGGTCTCCGAGACCGGAAGACCGGATTTCAGCCCGCGCACCATCAGGTCCATGGACTCAGGGAACTTGGCGAGAAACTTCGCACGACGATTGGCGACCAACCTACCAAGTACGAAATGCGGGATTCCGAGGCCACCAGCGAAACCGAACATGATGCTGGGCAGCAGCCACAAGCCGATGAGTTTGGTGACGAAGAATGTGACCGCCAGTCCCGCCGCCAGGCAGAACAGAAAGTACTGGTTGAGGGAGACTTTCAGTCCGGCCTGTTTGATCCGTCCGCGCAACAGATCGGGATTCGGCAGCGCCTTGCGGACGAACTTGTCGAAACCCTTAGCGTTGCGCCCGTCATCGACGATCTTGACGCCGCTTTCGGGCTTTTTCTTCTCGTCCGCCTTGGCCCGCTTGGCGACGCTGTCCATGCGCTTGCTCTTCGCAAGCTGACCGTCGCCGGTCACGGTCATGATCGCGCCGCCGAGCAGCAGGACGAACAGCATCGCCCCGGCGCCAACCAGATAGACTAGCATTGCTGGCACCTCCGGTCGGGCACTAGACGACCTCCAGCAACGCCTGATCGAGACCGTGATACTCGGCCCGCGGCGTGAAGTGGGGCCGCACCCCTGCGGGCTTGAAGACGCCCGTCAGGTTGCCGTCTTCGTCCTCGCCGGTGAACTCGAAGTTGAAGAGCTCCTGGGTGACGACGACGTCGCCTTCCATGCCGATGACCTCGGTGACGCTGGTCACCCGGCGCACGCCGTCGCGCATCCGGCTGACCTGGACGATCATGTCGACGGCACTGGCGATCTGGGTGCGGACCGCTTTCGCTGGCAGATTGATGCCGGCCATGCCGACCATGTTCTCCAGACGGACCAGGGCGTCACGCGGCTTGTTGGCGTGGACCGTGCCCATCGAGCCGTCGTGGCCGGTGTTCATCGCCTGCAGCAGATCGACTGCCTCCTGGCCGCGCACCTCACCGACGATGATCCGATCCGGACGCATACGCAGCGAGTTCTTGACCAGGTCACGGATCGAGATCTCGCCCTTGCCCTCCAGGTTCGCCGGCCGGGTCTCCAGCCGGACCACATGCGGCTGCTGCAGTTGCAGTTCGGCGGCGTCCTCGATGGTGACGATGCGGTCGCCGTGATCGATCATCTGCGACATGGCGTTGAGCAGCGTCGTCTTACCGGAACCGGTACCGCCGGAGATCAGGATGTTGAGCGCGCACCGTGCCGCGATCTTCATCACCACCGCCATTTCCGCCGAAACGTTCTTGGTTTCGACCATCCGGTCGAGGGTGATCTTCTGCTTGGCAAACTTACGAATCGAGAGCGATGGGCCGTCGATCGCCAGCGGCGGGCCGATCGCGTTGACACGTGAGCCGTCCGGAAGGCGCGCGTCGCAAATCGGGTTGGTTTCATCGATGCGTCGTCCGATCCGGGTCACGATCCGGGTGGCGACGTTCATGACATGGGCATCGTCCTGGAACACCACGTCGGTCAGGGTCAGCTTGCCGCCCTTTTCGACGTAAACCTGCTTGGGGCCGTTGACCATGATGTCGGTGACGCCCTCGTCGGCCAACAGCGGCTCCAACGGACCGAAGCCGATCATGTCGTCGACCAACGAGCGGACCAGCTCGGCATGTTCCTTGCGGTTGAGGTGGATCTGCAACTCGTCGCGGATTTCCGCGACGACGCCGTCCAGCTCACCGACCAGGGTTTCCACTTCCAGGTTCGAGGCCGAGGCGACGTCGATCCGCTCGAGCAGGATCGGTTTGACCTTCAGCTTGGCATCGGTGACCGAGAGTTGGCCGGGGGTCTGCTGGCGAGCCGGGCGTTCCTGGGCCTGCGCCGGAGCCGCGCTGGCCTCCGCCAGAGCGCCGCCATTCGACGTGGTGACAAGATCGTTGACCAGGGTCGCGACCAGAGAGCGCTGTTCCAGGAGATCCGGCGCATCCGGCTCCAGATCCAGAACCTCCATGACGATGTCGCTGACCTGATGGGCGACTTCCTGACGGGGCAATCGTTTGACCGCCTCCGGCTGTAGCCGCTTCTTCACCATCGGCTGCAGCATTTCGTAGAATCGTGCCAGCCGATTGTTGTCGCCGCCGACGACATCCCGTCCCCCGGCCGCTTCCGGTACCGCCCCCTCGACCGGTACCGGCTTCAGTGACATCTTGTCCGATCCACTAGAGTCCATGGTTTGCCCCTACCTACTTCCCAAATTTGAACCAGGACCGTCCCGATTTCTTCGCGTCGGAAATGCCGCCCGCCACTCTGGCCAGCCCATTCATCGACTCGGCGGTCCGCCCGCGGTTGACCCCGGCCGCCAGCGGCTTGCCATTGATGGCCGCTTTCGCCGTCTTGGGGTCTTCCGGAAAAACAAAATCGATCTTCGCGCCCAGGCTCTTCTCGAACTCCGATGGCGCCAGTTCACCGGCCTTCGCCAGACCGACGCGGTTGGCGACGATGCAGAGCTTGGCCTCGGGCGCCAGCGTCTCGAGGCTGGTGCGGATGCGCAGCGAGTCGCGCAGGCCGGCCAAGGACAGGTCGGTCACCAGTGCCACCGAATCGGCCGTCTGCATGACCGACGAGCAGGTGGCGACCAGATGCCGCGGCATGTCGATGATGACCACGTCGAAGATGCGCTTCAACTCGGAGATCAGCCGGTCGACCGATGCCGCCTGGACCTGGACCTCCTGGTCCAGAGCTTCCTCGCCGCTGAGGACGTAAAGATTGTCGCCGCAACTCACCATGGCGCTGGCGACGAACAGTGAATCGATCCGGTCCGGCTGCTCCAGCGCGCTTCGCAGCCCCGATCCCGGGTCGAGATCCAGGCTGAGGGATGCGGTTCCGAACTGCAGGTCCAGATCGACCAGCCCGACCTGCTTCTTGTGCCGGTTCGCAATCTGCCACGCCAACCCGACCGCGACCGCGCTGCCGCCGACCCCGCCATGAGCGCCGACGACGATCGACAGCAGCCCGTTAGCTGCCTGGTCGGTCATGCCATCGCGCTGATTGGCGGTCAGCATGGTCCGGCGCAGTTCCTGGCCGGAGATTGGCTTCACCATGTAGTCGGTCACGCCGGCGCCGACCAGCGCACGGAACAGGCTGACGTCGTTGTCGGGCCCGATCGCCAGGATCGTGGTCGCCCGTCCACACATTTCGCCCAGCGCGGCGAGTTCTGCTACCGGCGACGACGATCCCGTGATGTCGACAATCAACAAGGCAGGGGCCGGACTGCCGCGAAGCATCGACAGCGCGTTTTCGATGCCCCCCTCGTTCACTTCGACGCCCATGCGGCCACCCGGCACGACACGGCTGATGGTCTCGAGCGTTTCTGCATCGGTGGCAAATGCCATGACCGGCGGCGCCTTGCTGCCGGCCGCGCCGATGCCTTCGGAGAGTTCAGAGACGGCGCTCATGTTACCTCAAGGCCTCCACTCTGAGATCGACGGTGGTCCCGGTCCGATACCGATTCACGGCCCGGACAGCGGTAACGCCATCGGTCGGCCCCGCCGGCCGCCCGGCCAGCAGGTCGTTTCGATCCTCGACCATGTTGGCCATGTTGGTTGCCACCGAACATCCGATCGGCGGCATAAGCACGCCCGGATTGAAATGGTCGGTGCCACCGCGCATGCAGGCGGTTGCCAGGTAATGGGTCCGGGTCAGCGACACGGTGACCTGGTCGAATCCGACATTGCCTTCCGCCATCGTCAGAGAGCGGATCCCCATACCGGCCAATGCGTTGGCGACCGAATTCTCGCGCGCCAGGGCAAACGGGCCCGAAGCCACGACGGTGACCGCATCGTCTGTCCGGACGCTCGCCTGGGACACGAACGAGCGAAGATTGGCGTGGGCGATCGGATCCAGCGTCGCGCTACCCGGCAGAAAAACGATGTCATGATTGATCCGCACAGTATCGACCCGATACGGATCCATGGTCGGCCCTGATCGGGCATGGGTCTTGAACGGAAACTGCGGGTAGGTGCAGGCGCCCAGAAGGCTCATCGCCAGTACGGCAATCGAGGCGCGCAATAGAAGCCTGCCCTTGCCGCAGCGGCGGTCGGACGGAATCGGGCGAAACATCTTGCTACCTCTCACTTCAGGATGAAGCCGGCGGAGCCAACGGCTCCGGCGATGGGTGAACCGGCCAGAACAGCGTTGGAGCCCGGCCCCGCCAATTGGGCATCCGGAACCTGATCGACCGGAGCGACGAGACGGTCGGTCGGCAGCGCGATCCGCTCGGCGCTGACCGGCTGGACCAGATAGGGCGTCACGACGATGACCAGCTCGGTTTCCTCGTTATCGAAGTTGCGACGCTTGAACAGCGGCCCGAGGATCGGCAGTTCCGACAGGAACGGGGTCAGATCTTCGGATTGTCGTTCCGAGGACCGGTACATTCCGGCGATCATGAAGCTCTGACCGCTGCCCAGTTCGACCGTCGTCTCGGCCCGGCGGATGTTCAGGGCCGGGATCGAGGTGCCGGCGAGCAGCACCGAGCCGGTATTGGACAACTCGCTGACTTCGGGGCGCACATGCAGGCTGATCCGACCCTCGTCGAGCACCGTGGGGGTGAACGCGAGTGAGACGCCGAACGTCTGGTACTGAATCCTGACCGCGCCGTTGTTATCCACGGTCGCGAGTGGAAACTGGCCGCCGGCCAGGAAGCTTGCGGTTTCGCCCGACAGGGCCGTCAGGTTCGGCTCGGCCAGAATCCGCACCAGGTTCTCGGCCGCCAGGGCATCGATCAGCATGTCGACCGAGAAGTTGCTCGACCCGTATCGCCCGTTAATGAGATTAGTGCCGTTTCCGGTGGTGCCGGTGGCGAAGTCGAAGACGAAATTGCCGGTTGAGGCGACCGCGTCCCAGTTGATCCCGATATTCTGCACCGACGAGCGCTCGACCTCGGCGAACCGCACATGCAGATTGACCTGCTGCGCGCCGGTGACCGACGCCTGATTGACCACCCGCCCGGTGCCGTCCGGCGGCAGCAATCCAAGCGCCAGTTGTTCGGCGTCGGCGATGTCCTCGGCGGATTCCGCTTCGCCCTGGATCACCACGGTTCGACCGGCCGATCTCACCTCCAGCGAGGAATCCGGCGTTTCAGTCTGCAGGTTGCGGTTGATCGCCGCGACGCCGATACCGACGACGATGTCCATATCGGCGACCACGATATTGCCGGGGCCGACCGCATAGAGGTTGGTCTCGCCGGGCTGCCGCCCGAACAGATAGATCAACTGCGGCGACATGACCTGAACGTCGGCGATCGACGGATCGGCCAGATAGACGGTGTTGGCGGGGCTTTCCAGTCGGACCAATTGGCCCTTGCCAATCCCGAGTTCGACTCCAGTGATGTTTCCGGCAAGGATCCCTTGCTGGGCCAGGGCGGGGAGCGCGATAAGCGCCGCTACGACCGCGAACGACATGCAGCGCAACAGCCGCGTGGAAGACTTGAGCATCTCGGTTCTCATCTCTTGAACGTCAGCGGGATCAGTTGCCGCGGATGACGACGACAGATCCTGCGCCGCCGCCGCCGCCGATCAGCACGGAAACATCCCGGCTGCTCGTGAAGGTCTGTCCCTGGCGTCGGATCGAGTGTTCGTCTTCCGTAGTCTCCGTCATTTCCCCTAACGCTTCACCAACGGCGCTATCCACGCTCGCCACGGGCGACTGTTCGCCGGCCTCATCGGGCACTCCGCCCGGATAGACGGCTGGTATCTTGTCCACGACCTCCGGTTTTTCGTTCGCCGCGGCATCGGCGAGCAATTCGGTTTGACCGCCGTTCGGGCCTTGATCGTCCTGCAAGTCTTCCGGCTCCAGGCTGCGGAGGCTGAGTGAGAGGGTCCCCATCTGCTGCATAAGCGTGAAGGCCTCGACCTCGCGGGGGGTGACCTCCAGCGTGGCATTGCGGCCGACCCGCGCACCGCCTTCCGGGTTGCCAAGGGCCTGATCGATCGCCAGGACCCGCATGTCGAAGAAAACTGTTTCGCTCACCGTGCCGACGCCGGTGTCGTGGGTCAGGACCACGTCAACCCGGTCGCCTGGCAGGATAAAGCCGGCGGAGGCGCGGATTTCGCTGGTCGGGACCGTGACCGCCCGCATGCCGGGTTCCAAGACGGCGGCCAGATAGCCTTGCTGGCCGGGCCTGGCGACCTTGAATTGGGTGATCGGTTCACCGGCCGCCATCGGATAGCGGACGACGGCGCCGAAGAACTCGTCCTCGCTGCGCTGGCCCTGCACGACATAGGATGGCGGGACGTCCTCGGTCGGCCAGCCCTGCCAGCGAACCATCTCGGGGCCGAGCCGCGTGCCTGGCTGCAGATTGCCCTGGGCGACCAGGACGAAACTGTCCGGCACGACCTCCTCGACGATCGTCGTCGTCTGCGGCGGTGTCTTTGCGGTGTCGATCCACTTTTTCGCGAAAATGATAGTACCGACGCCGATAACCAGCGCCAGACCCAGTAGCACAATGACCCGCACAGCCATGTTAGACCTCCTGTCCTGCCTAGTAGCCGGTCCACAGACCGGCGGCGACCACGCCACCACCTATTGCGATAGCCATCCCGTAGGGCATCTTCGATTTCACGATGGAGCTGAGAAACGGACCGGCCACATCGCCGCCCCGGGCGATGACGGCGCGCCGGCGCATCAATTCGGCCAGAATGACCGCGACCGCAATCACGCCGCCGGCCAAGGCCGTGACGAAGATCATCGGTATGAACAATCCGGTGCCGGACCACAGCGACATGGCGGCCAGCATCTTGGCGTCACCGCCTCCGACATATCCCCGGTCGAAGGCGACAAACCCGGCTGCCAATACGGCCGCTGCGAGCGCAAGCGGCACCCAGAGCGGCTCCACACGCGGCCAGGTCGCGATGACCCAGGCCGGATAGAGCGCGACGATCCCGATCGATATACGGTTTGGAATCTTCATGGTCAGCGCATCGCTGACCAGGGCCCAGCACAGCAATCCGGCAAAGCAAAGGATCACAAAGTGACCTGTTGACACCGTTATCATTGCCGATGAACCTTCGATCGGGTTGAACGAAACAGAAACAAAGAAGGGCGGGCGACCTGCGCCGCGCCGCCCTTCTCCGCAAGGTCTCCGGCCCAAGCCTGAAGCAGGCTCGGGCCGGAATGTCTTCTGACCTTAGGAGCCGCCCTTGGCACTTGCCGAGGCGCTCTCCAGGGCGTCCTTCACGACGTTGAAGATGTTCTTCAACGCGTTGCCCATCAGAGTCAGGGCCGCAATAGCGGCAACGGACACGAGAGCAGCAATCAGGCCGTATTCAATGGCCGTCGCGCCGGACTCGTCGTCCAGGAAACTGTGAAGCTTTGTAAGCATTGCAATGTACTCCTGGCTAGCGGTTCATAACCTACGAGCCCAGTGTGTCCACCAAACGTGAATGATTCGTTAATCGAACCAATGTCTGTTGTTGGTATATTCTCTAGTATTACCACTCTTTTGGTTAACGGATCGTTAGTCTGCTCTGAAAAATAGCTTTACTATTATAACCTCTGAGAGTTTCTCTGCGATCCACTAACGTCAGTACTATGACAGAGAAATGATTGGTACGGGTATTCGCCTGCAGCGATACCGAATGACTTGTCGATCGGGCGCGAGTTCCGCCGCCGCCGAAGTCAAACACCACATGAGGGGATTTCCACCCTGTCGGACAACGCCGATGATCGGTACAGCGGCCGGCGCCGGTACTTGCCGCCACTATCGCCCGGCTTGACGAACTATCGGATTCGGTGCGGCAATTCGCTCGATCTCCGAGCGCCGCGGATCACCGCAGCACGAAGACCGCGAACCGACCCGTCAACTCGTCAGGCAGCATGACCAGCTCGAGGTACGACGGTACATCGCCCGTCAGCAAGCGGCCGTAGAACATCCCCGCCCCGCCATCGCTGCCATAGAAGTCCGCCTCCAGGGGCCATTCCGGGCACAGCACGAGAAGGTCGACGCCGTTGTCCCGCAGGATCGACTCCGCGATCTCGTCCGTGGACGCCGTCATCGCGTCGTAGGTGGCGGTGAAGCCGGCCTGGAAGCGGTGATTGGGTATCGAAAAGACCGCGTGCGGAGTCCGATACAGCAGCTCCGGGCCGAAGTCGACAAAGGCCATCACCCGCCGTTGCCGGTCACCGAACCCTGAAGGATCCGCCAGGACGCTCGACAACGATGTCAGCGGACACAGGTTTTCCGAGTCCACGGATGCCGCGCCAGCGACCTCACCGGACTCCTCGCCTGGCGCCGCAGTTGTGGCCGCAGGCGGATCGTCCGCGAGGGCCCCGACGATCGTGGCGGGAATGAAATTCCAGGTGCATGCAAAAGCGACTGCCACCGCCCGCGGAAATGCCAGCAGCGGCTCGGCCAGTGGCAGGCGGGTCACCCAGGCCAGGCTGGCGCCGACGGCAGCTGCGTATGGAATGACGAGCATCGACTCCGCATAGGCCACCCAACGCACCTGGGCGAGCGAGAGTGGGATGAAGACCACGCACATCAGGGCGATCACCAGCCACCCTCTGCGCATCTCCCCAGAACTGCGCATCAGCATCCAAATGAGGCTCGGGATTGCCAATGCCGCGGCACCCAGCCAGAGAAAGACGTGGCCGATGGTCATTGCAGCCGACGGGCCGGTCAGGTCCGACCATCTGACAATGGGCTGGATTTCGGCGATGTTGACCAATCGAACCGACCGATACAGCTCATCCACCTGGGACAACGGACTCTGAAAGAAGCCCGGCACGACCGACCAGATCGTCGCCAGCACGATCGCCGCGGCAAAGGTGGCGATCGCGATCCGTCCAGCCGGGTGTCCCGAGATCCGGACCAAACGCTGCGACGCCTCGATGGCGGCCCAAAATGCTACGTTCAGGCCGAACAGCACGAGATGCGCGACCGAGGTCTGATCGAACTCAATCTGCCCCAGGCGCCCGAACCCGCGCTCCACCAGCAGCGCAACGGCCAGGGCGGCCAATAGGGACGCCGAGTGAATCAGCATCGCGCGCGAGATGCGAGAGATTCCGGCGACCCAGAACAGCCCGGGAACGGCTATTCCGACCACCACGAACAACAGTGTCTCCATGCTGACCCAAAGCGCCAGCGCGGCAACGATGCCGGCAAACACGGCCATAGCGTTGCGGTGCGGTTCGACTACGATCCGGATCGTCAGGCCGGCATAGGTCACGAAAAGCAGGATCAGGAGGCAATTGTGGTCGGGTCGACCGACCAGGAACGTCATCAGCAGGGCCGGCTGGGTCACGAACAACACACCCACCAGCCAAAGCCAGTCGCGCCGAACGAGCGGGATGGCGGCCCAGACGATGGCCAGCAACGCCGGGAACAGCATCACCGGCCCAATGATCACACCCCACCAATGCAGCCCCTCCTCAAACCCCAGGAACGGCGTGGCAATTGCGGCGCCGATCAGAAGCAGCGTATCCATCGGCCGCGTCCAATGCTGGAGCAGGCCATCGGGCGGACTGATGCGAGGGTAGACCGGATCGAACCAACTGCCGCTGTCCCACAGATGCTGCACCCGGTTCAGCCGCATATAGGCATCCGGGTCGGCCAACATGCCCTCGAAGAATGGCGTCACACCACCGGCGACCAAGGCGATCTGGATGATGAGAAAGACGACGAACGCCTTGGCTGGCTCCCACCCGAAGCCCGCATCGGTGGTATTCGGCCCGACGGACCCGCGCGATTCAATCACCGATGTCATGGCTTTGCCGACCATTCGTGCTGCGGGGAGCCCCGCGACGCAGACGCCAGCGTCGGCCAATAGACTTAAAGGTTTCTTAGCGAACCGACTGAAAACTGCCGACTTTCCAAACGGTAATGACCCGGGCAGCCGTGACCAAGCTGATCATCCAGATCCCCTGTTACAACGAGGCTGAAACCCTCGGCGTCACGCTGGGCGACCTGCCGCGCGAAATCCCCGGTGTCGATCAGGTCGAATGGCTGATCATCGACGATGGCAGCACCGACGGCACCGACGACGTCGCGGCGGCGAACGGCGTCGATCATATCGTGAGCCTGAACGGCCACCAGGGCCTGGCACGTGGGTTCGTTGCAGGGCTGCAGGCCTGCGTCGCCGCCGGCGCCGACATCATCGTCAACACGGACGCGGACAATCAGTATTGCGCGGCGGACATTCCTGCCCTGATTGACCCGGTCCTGAACGGCGAAGCCGACATCGTGGTAGGTGCCCGACCGATTACCGAGACCTCCCATTTCTCGCCGACCAAGAAGGTGCTGCAGCGGCTTGGCAGCGCCGTCGTCCGGATCGCCAGCAATACCGAGGTACGCGACGCCCCGAGCGGGTTCCGGGCGATGAGCCGCGAAGCCGCCATGCGCCTGCACGTGTTCGGCGACTACACCTACACGATCGAGACGATCATCCAGGCTGGCCAGAAAGGCATGCGCATCGAGTCGGTGCCGATCCGCACCAACGGCGATCTGCGACCGTCGCGGCTTATCAAGAGCATCCCGCGATACATTGCCCGGTCCGTCGCCACCATATGCCGCATCTTCGTGACATACCGGCCGCTGCGCCTGTTCTTTCCCCTGGCGGCCGCGATCTTCGCAGCCGGCCTGGCGTTGGGCGTTCGCTATCTGTATCTGCGATTTATCGGACAGGGCGCGGGCCACATCCAGTCGGTCATCCTCGCCGCCGCATTGATGGGAACCGGCACATTCGTCTTTCTTGCCGGCGTGATCGCCGATCTGATCTCGACCAACCGCAAGCTGCTGGAACAGATCGACTGGAAGGTGATGCAACTCCAGGAGGCCAATCGTACGCGGCCGCCGGCGCAGGAACCTCAGGTCGTACTGGACCAGCGCATGCTGTCGGAACGCCTGGCCACGAAGTCCGGCACCGGGCGCAAGAGCGGGTCGCAGTCATGAGCCTCGAGGATGCCCATGCCGAACCGACGATACCGGTCGGCAATCATTATCCGAAATACCAGACTCGCAATCCGATCGCGCGATGGCTGGTCAATGGCTTCCTGGACTCGTTCCGGCAGTTGAGTCGACAGACCGAGGCCCGCGACGTGCTGGAAGTAGGCTGCGGCGAGGGACATCTGAGCGCCATTCTGGCGCGTGACGGTCGCAAGGTCCGCGGCATCGACATATCGCCTTCGGTTATCGAGCAGGCCAGATCCAACCCCGACAACCGCGCGCATGGCGCCCAGTTCGAGATCGCCAGCGTATACGATCTCGACGCCGAGAAGGACCGGTCCGAGCTGGTCGTATGCTGCGAGGTCCTTGAGCACCTGGAGGATCCCGAGGCAGCCCTGACGGTCTTGGCCAGGCTCGCCAGCCCGCATCTGCTCGTCAGCGTTCCACGCGAACCGGTGTGGCGGCTGCTCAACATGGCACGGGGACGCTACCTCGCCGATCTGGGCAACACGCCGGGCCATCTGCAACACTGGTCGCAACGGGGTTTCCTGGATTTGCTCGGCCGCCATGTCGATGTGGTAGCGGTGCGGTCTCCCCTGCCCTGGACCATGGCACTCTGCCGCGCACGGCCGAAGGATGATGACGCGTCAAACCTTCGCTAGACTCGGCCGCATAGTCAGCTATGGCATTGTCATTGCCGCATGCGTCTTCGTCGGCTCGCGGATCGTGGACAGCGGCATCGCTGCTGCGATATCCGAGCATGGCGGCGTCCTGTTCGCCACCGTGGCGATCGGCGGCCTCCTCTACGCGACGGCGGGGCTTCTGCTCGCCTCTGCCTGGGTCCGGCTGCTGCGCTGGTGCGGCGGGTCGCCGACACCGATGCGATCGGGGATCGCGATATTCGCCAGGACCCAGATCGCCAAATACCTGCCAGGCAACGTCTTTCACATTGTCGGCCGCCATTTGTCGGGTCGGGCGCTGGGGTTGAGCCATGCGAGCCTGGTCTGCGCTGCCTGGTTCGAAGCGGTGACGTTGATTGCCGCCGCTGCGGTCATCGCTTCGATCGGGGCGCTGATCTGGGGGACATTCGGCACAGCTTCGGCGAGTTCGTCGATCGCGGTGACGGCACTGGCGATTGCCGCCCCATTCGGAATGGCCGTTCTGCTTCCGCCGGTCGCCCGGCTCACGCGACAGGCACTGCCTGCGATGAAACCGTCGGCACTGCTGGCCGGGATCGTCCTTCCCTATACCCATTACCTGCTGTTCTTCGGCGCCGCCGGAGCGATCCTCTGGCTGCAGGGAGCAGGACTCGGTGGCGTGGGTCCAGACCTGCTTCCGGCAATCATCGCGCTTGGCGCTGGAGCCTGGATTTTGGGGTTCCTGGCGCCGGGCGCGGCGGCCGGCATCGGCGTTCGTGAGGCGGCCTTGATCGCCGGCCTGTCCGACGGGTTGGGGGTTGCCGATGCGGCCCTGATCGCCTTGGCATTCCGGGCAACGACCCTGATCGGTGACGCCTTGCTGTTCCTGGCCGGCTTGGCACTGTCCTCCGGCGGCGCTCTGGCGGCCCGGCGGTCGTTGTCCGAGATCGCCGATACGAGGCGCTGAACCGCAGACAGCGGCGATCGGTCGGCAGTGCTGGAGCGGGCGATCAGGCCCGTGTCGTCAGTTCAGTCGCCGGCTTCCCCTGGATCGACTTCCAATTCGGTCGATGGTCCACGCCATACCGCGATGTGCTTGGTGGAGTCCCGGAATGGCGCCACGGCCGGGCCGACGATGCGCCGCGCCAGTGTCCAGGCGTCCGCCTGCTCACCGGTCAGGTCGGTCCCGAGCGGGGTCACGATGTGGCCATCGCGCACCGTCAGAACCGGAGTATAGGAAAAGTCGGTGACTTCCGCCTCGCCGGACGGATCCATGCCGATCGTAACTCCCAGCACCGCCCCGGTTCGCGTCTCCATCTGGGCGAAGTCCGATATGAAGTTGCCCATGGAATAGGCGATCAAGCGGTCGCGATAGAGTTCCGGCGGGTTCAGCACATGGCTGTGTCCCCCGACAACCAGGTCGAAACCGGCGTCGATCAAGTCGCGGGCCGCCCGACGCTGACCGGGGTTCGGCTGGAAATGCCATTCCTCGCCCCAATGCACCAGGGCGATCAGCAAATCCACCGCCTCGGCTTCGGACCGCCGGACATGGGCGTCGAACAGCGCGACACCTTCGGCCCGGTATTCGTCCACCCAGTCGTTGAAGTTCAGTTCGTGGACCGGCCAATCGCGCGCCCAGTACTCGACCTCGCCATCGGCGTCGTCATAGGTGTTGGGCGAGATGGTATAGGCGGCAAAGCCGATCCGCAGGTCGGCGACCTCGACCAGCTTCAAGGCGTCGGCGGTGCCGGTCTCGCCCGTCCCCACAGCGGTCAAGCCGCGCTCGGCCAGAGCCTCCAGCGTCGCCGCAACCCCGTCGAGCCCCTGGTCGAAGGCGTGGTTGTTGGAGGTGCTGAGCACATCGAAACCGGACGCCGCCAGGGCATCCAGGTGTTCCGGGGATCCGTTGAAGCGCACCGACCGGACCGGCGGGCCGACAGGCCGCGCCGGATCGACCGGAAATTCCAGATTGCCGACCGCGAGATCGAAGCTCTCGATCAACGGCCTGACACGAGCGTAGCTGGCGTGGAAATCGCCACCGGCCTGCGCCTGATGCTGCATGATGTCGCCGACGAAACCAAGGCGAATGACCGGCACGGCCCTGCCGGTGTCGCGGGACCATTGGCCGGGATCGGCCGCCGGCCATGCGGCCGGTTCGTCGACGAAATCGACAACGGTGCTGTACGGCCGCATGACCTGCAGCGACAGCAGCACCGCGAGCCCCGTCAGGGATACCGCGACGATGCCCGCCGCCGCCAGGAATCTGAAGGCGTCGGCCCGTCGCGATGGCTGGGCTTCAGCCGGAACGGCCATCGCCACCCCCCGCCAATCGGTAGACCGTGAATCGCGTGTTGGTGAATGCCACGATCAGTCGCGGGTCATGGTCCCGGTCGATCTGCGTGAACGGCGGTGCCTCCAAACCCTTGCGGTCCCAGATGAAATAGTCGGAACCTGTTCGGCTCAGCAGATCGGCGATGCGCTGCGGCGTATTCCTGTTCGCATAGGTCCGGTCCCACTCCACGACGCCGGGCCAGCCGCGCGCCTCGAGTGCCAGCCGGTCCGGGGCGGCAACCTCCTCGAGACGGCGGCGCCACTCTCGGATCAGGGGCGCCGTGGTGGCGGGAAAGGTCTTGAAATCGACATACGCGCCCCGATCGGCGTGGAGCCGGAAGGCCTGGAAACCGGGGGGCACGACAAACAGCGCATCCCGAGGAGTATCCTGACGCGCCCAGGCGTAGAGCTGGTCTTCCTCCGCCTCAAGTGGCGCTTCGACCTGAAGGTCCGACAGGTGAAGGCCCATGCTGACAAGTCCGGCGATCGCCCAGATGGCGATACTGCCGGCCCGCAGCCGCGGCTTCCGCCAGCACAGCACGGTTGCGACCAACAGCACCACAGTCACCACCAGGACCGGGTGCCAGGCGATCTGCAACATCACCAACAAGAGCGCGATGCCGGCAAGCCCCCAAAAGGTGCAGCGGGCAGCGCGAGACCGAATTTCCGGCCGGTCCTGACCGAGATGCCGTTCCACTGCGACGGCGAAGGCGACCGCACTCAAGGCCATTAACAGCGGTGTCGTGCGGGTCAGGACGATCCGGTAGACCAGGCTCACCTGCTCGATCCAGCTTCCGTCGCTCCAGGTGGTGTGGGCAGCGATGGCCAGGCCGGCGAGCACCGTCTGGCCAAGCAGAAGCCCGCCAAAGCACCGCAGACCCGGCTCGCGCCGCGAACCGGCCAGCAGGATCATGCCGGACCAGCCCAGCCCCACCACGACAACGAACAGCGCCACGGACAGTGGCTGCAGCACGAATTCATGCGGCGTCCGGAACAGATAGCCGAGCCCGACGACATCGAAATCCACCGCCGCGCGATCGCCGACCAGTCCCAGGATCAGCGGGACCATCGCCGGGCTGCTGACCAGCATGCTGACCGCGGCCGTCACGGCAAGCCGGCGCCAACGTCCATCCGGCGAGGGAAAGCTCGCGATGAACAGCACTGCCGCGCCATGCGCTCCGACAATCGGGTGCATCATGGCGGTCAATCCCAGCAGGACCCCGGCCGCAACCGCCTGCCGGGCAACAAACCGCTCATAGGTCCAGAGCAACAGGCAGAGCGCCATCCACTGCATGTGAAAGGCATCGCCGAATATGCCGCCATACTGGCCACGGCCCAGGCCGTTGAGGGCGCCACAGGCGGTAATCAGCACCACCAGTGGCAACAGCAGGCCATCCGCGCCAATGCCCCGCATCAGCCTGTGCAGGCCCAGGACCGTAGCGACCGACAGAGCCAGGGTCGCGATCAGCAGGCCGACAGCCACGCCGATGGTCGAGTCGAGCAGCCAGACCAGGATCGCCAGCACCGGCGTATGGAAAACGAACTCCTGCACCATCAAGTCGGTCGGATAGAGCGACGGGTCGAACTGGGCGCGCGCCAATGGGATGTAGACGAAATCGTCGATATCGGGAAATGAGCGGTAACCAAGCGCCAGACGCGCCATGAAGGCCATCGCCACCGCCATCACGATGCCGGCGATGTCTCGGCGGCCGAGTGATTTGTACCAGTTGGTCAAGGCCCGCCCATGTCCGGCATCAATGGGATCCAGAATCCGGCGCAGTATCCGCATTTGCGGTTAAGCCTCGGTAAACCCTTGGTCTTTGGAAGTCCATCGGACCGATCCGCTGCGGTACTGCGGACCCGGGTTACAATCGCTGAGGGGCGCCGACGCCCGCCCAACGATCTTGCGTGACAGCGACGCGATGTCCCCCTACAACTGCCACGGATCGTGCGTCCGATGGTCCTGCCGCCTAGAATTATCCATCGCTTAAGGGAACCGCGGTCAATGAACCGACTTCGTAGCCTTCTCGGGAGCCTCGTCCTCATCATGGCTGTTTCCGCCTCTCCTGCCGATGCGCAGGACCTCGAAAACACTCTTTACATGGAGCTGGAATACGGCCGTGTCGTCATCCAGACGCGCCCCGACCTGGCGCCGGAACATGTGGCCCGCATCAAGGAGCTGGCCCGCGAAGGGTATTATGACGGCCTCGTCTTTCACCGGGTGATCGACGGGTTCATGGCCCAGACCGGCGACCCGACCGGCACCGGCTCCGGCGGCTCGGGCCGGAAGCTGCTGGCCGAGTTCAGTGATGAACCCTACGTTCGCGGCACCCTGGGCATGGCGCGCACCAACGATCCGAACAGTGCCGACAGCCAGTTCTTCATCACATTCGTACCCACGCCGTTCCTGAACGGCCAGTACACGGTATGGGGACAGGTGGTCGAAGGCATGGATGCGGTCGACCAGATCGTCCGTGGCGAGCCGCCGGCCAACCCGGACCGGATCATCAGCCTCAAGGTCGCGGCCGACGTCCAGTAGCGCGGCCCCGGTGAATGGCCCCGCCGATCATCGGCGGGGCTCTCCGCTCAGGCTTATTCCTCGCTGGCGCAGTCAATGCAGTTTGGCGTCGTCGGATCGAGGGTCAGGCGCTTGACGGCGATCGGCTCACCGCAATTCACGCAGTAGCCGAATTCGTCCTCCACGATCCGCACCAGCGCTGTGTCGATGCGGCGCAGTTCGAGCTGCCGGCGACGCTCGGTCTCGATCGACATGGCCTGGCTCTGCAGGGCATCCATCCGAGACAGCCGGCCGACGCGAGTTTGATCGAGCTCGACCGGCCGTCGAGCTCCGGCACCAGCTTCCGTCAAGTGCAACAGCTCCTCGCGCCGCTGCTCCAGACGCTGTTTCATTGCCGAAATGTCGATGTCGTCCCGTTCGCTCACGGGCAACCTCTCTTCGCTATCGCGAGAGCCGGCGGAACAACCCACCGGAGTGTCGCAACCGTCCCGATCCCGGGACTGCCGCCTTTGATTGTGGTCCAGAAACGCGCAGCCGCATAGCGGCCAGATAAGCCGGCCCGCACATGGGCGAGCGCTGCCGACGTAAAATGGTGGTTTTTCACCCGACGGTAGATCGGGCACCTCGAAACCGTGGCTCTCGGCTAAGGTACTCTAGCAATGTCAGCCGGTAATCGTTTGATCACAAGGATTGCGATCGGCGCAACACCGGCGCCCGGGGCCGTTGGATCCAGGCTTCGCCACCGGATCTACTGCCATTCAGAGTCACAAGTGTCATGATGAAAGATGCAAAGTTACAACCTATGCAATTTACATCGAATTCTATGAATTCAAGATACACAACCGAGAACTGATAAAACGAGCAATTTTCATACAACCGTTGCTTAGTATAATTCAAGATTGAGATCAGGATTACATTTCACGCATATTTTTTTTGCTGAACTCTTCAGAAAATTTCCTATAAGATCGCCAGATCACACCTTGCGAAGTACGGCCAGACTGTGCACGCAAGACAAGACAATCGAAGGAAGAAACCAACCATCGAGTCGGCCCTTCAAAAAGGCTTCGCCTACTAAGGACTGTCCGGTAGGATTAAGTTTAACAATCCGTTACCACAACTTTTGCAGTAAGGAGTCGATCGGGAGCAGCAGAATCGTCGGACAGAAGATAGCATGGAAATTCAATCACAAGATGTGCATGGGGCGCAGGTCCATTCAACAATTGGACTACAGATAGTGGAGCGCTAATCAATGGATCGGAATGTGGAGGCGGTGACGGTGTTGGCACGTGCAAGAGAGGCCGGCAACACCTCGGGCCAGAGAGACACCAATATCGGCATTGCGCCGGATCAGAATACTGGGATCAAGGACCAGAAAATTGACTGGCGGGTCGAGTTGGAGTCCCGCATGACCATGGAGAAGTTCGAAGAGGCGGAGATCGAGCTCGATCATGAACGGGGCGTTTGTTGGTTCTGGTTCTGTTTTCAGGCGAGACCTAGCTTCACTCGGGCCCTATTGCGCGATGTGGGACGACTGCAAAATGCCCTAACAAGCGCCGCCAACTGCTATGACTCTTCAACATTGCCGTTGAAATATGTGGTCTGGGGTTCGCGAACACCCGGTGTTTGGAATCTAGGCGGCGATCTGAAGCTATTCGCAGAACTAATTCGCGATAATGATCGAGCCGGGCTCACCGAATACGCACACAAGGTCACCGAAGAGGGTTTTGCCAACTGGATTAGCTTGAACCTACCGATCATCACGGTAGCCCTGGTTCAGGGTGATGCGTTGGGTGGCGGCTTCGAGGCCGCACTCTCGAGCAATGTGATTGTCGCAGAGAAGAGTGCTCGATTCGGATTGCCCGAGATCCTGTTTAGCCTGTTCCCCGGAATGGGTGCCTTCAGTTTTCTTGCTCGCCGCACGACGCCGGCTACGGCGCAGCGCATGATTATGAGCGGCCGCATCTATACCGGCGAGGAGCTCTACGAGATGGGTGTCGTCGACATCCTGGCGGAGGATGGCAAGGCGCAACAGACGTTCCAGGACTATATCGCCAAGAACGCCGGGCGGCATGGCGCACACCGGGCCATCATCAATTCCCGCCAACAGTTTCACCCATTGACGCTCAGGGAAATGCGGGACGTCGCCGACAGCTGGGTGGACACCGCCCTTTCGCTATCCGACAACGATCTGCGCAAGATGGAACGACTTGTCTCCGCGCAGGATCGGCGCCGCGCGCGGAATTTGCGGAGCAGCTAGCCAGCAGGGGTCTGGCCTGGAGACCGGTGCACGCCTCGTTAGCGAGGCACCGCTATTGCCCTGACCGGGATCTCTGCTGTTTGCCGAGTTCGCGTTCGAGTTCGACTTTCACTTTCTCGAACTCGGCGTTCAGACTCTGGATCACGAGTTTCCCACGTTCGCCAAGGTCCTCTTCGCGCGCTTCGCGCAGATCCAGCAGCATCTTGACCATTCGCGATGCACCGACATGGTTGGCGCTACTGCGCAGGGAGTGAGCCGTATCCTGGAAAGCGACTATGTCTCCGTTGTCGCACGCCGTTGCCAAGGCGCCGAGGATCGCCTCGGAATCAGTCAGGAACTCCGTGAGCACCTCGGCGAAGAACGATCCATCGGTATCGAGGGTGCGAAGCGCCTCCAGCGCGACGCGGTCAACGACCGGCTCCACCACCGTCTGGTATCTAGGGTGCTGAGAGATCGGCGTCACGATCACATCCGGAGGTGATTCTGTGGTGACGGCGGACGCCGTCGCAGCCGATTCGGTTGCGGCCATTTTGGCAATGATGGAAAACAGCATATCGGGCTCGACCGGTTTGGTCAGATGGTCGTCCATCCCAGCCTCCATACATGCTGCGCGGGCCTGCTCGGTGGCGTCGGCCGTCAGCGCGATGATCGGCAAATGGGTTCCGCCGACTTCGGACATTCTGTGTATCCGGACCACGTCGAGACCGCTGGTGCCCGGCATGTTTACATCCATCAGTGCGATATCGAAGTCCTCGCCGGCCAATCGTTCCAGCGCTTCATCGCCATCGACCGCCGCCACTACCCTGTGGCCGGCATTCTCCAGGATCCTGGTGATCACCATGCGGTTGGTGCTGTTGTCCTCGGCAAGCAAAATGCAGTGCTGCCTGGTTTCACCAGCAGCGCCGATCGAACCATCGAGGCCTTTCGCCTGGCCATGCGGTTCCGGGCGCGCAAGCCAGGGCGCCTTGATCGCCAAGGACGCTCGCAGGGCATTAAACAGACCGGACTCCTCGTCAGCCGTGACTATCGCAATACTGACCGGCCACTCTCGAGCAAGCATCTGGCCCTGCTCGGGCTCGTTCGCGAGCACCTCGATGACCGCAGGCTGCGATTCCGGGGGGCGGTTTCGAAGGAAGTCCAGGAATGAAGCCACGAGCGGATCAGAGGCCCGTTCGTTGACGACAACGATCTTACCGCTCATTGCACCATTATCCCTGAGCATGCCGCGCAGGGTCTCCATATGCTCGACAATCACCGGCTCGACTTGCCACACTGCCAACTTCAGGAACAACCGGTCGGTGACGCCTTGATCGGAGCTAACGAGAATCACCGGCGCGCCGCGCGTGTCGATGTGACCGCGGTTTTCCTCGACGATTTCTAGCGGGACCGTCAACCAGAAGGTACTGCCCTCGCCCGGCGCGCTCCTGACTCCGATCCGACCACCCATCATCTCGACCAACTGCTTGGTGATCGCCAATCCAAGTCCGGTACCGCCATAGCGCCTGCCGATCGAATCGTCTGCCTGGGTAAACCCCTCGAAAACCGTCGCCTGATTCTCCGGTGAGATTCCAATGCCGGAATCGGTGACCTCGAAGCGGAGCAACATCTCGCCGCTATAGGCGCCTTGCACCCGGATGGTGACCTCGACCTCGCCACGCTCGGTGAATTTGATGGCGTTGCCGATCAGATTGATCAGGATCTGACCGAGGCGCTTGGCATCGCCGCGCAGGCGGGGCGCGACGGCCGGATCCATGGTGACGCGCAGACGCAGCCCTTTCTGCTCGGCCTGCCCATGGAGCATGATCCAGGTTTTGGCCACCACATCGTGCAGATCAAAGGACTCCATGTGAAGCGACAGCTTTCCGGCCTCGATCCGTGAATAGTCGAGGATTTCGTTGATGAGCCCCAGCAGGGATTGCGCCGAAGTGTCGACGGCGGCCACCATGATGCGCTGCTCGTCGTCAATCGAAGTCGATTTCAGCAGACCGCTCATCCCGATGATCGCTGTCAGCGGAGTGCGCAGTTCATGGCTCATCGTCGCCAAGAAACGACCCTTGGCGCGGTTGGCCTCCTCGGCCTGCGCCCGAGCCCCGTTGAGCCGCCCGATGAGCGGTATGACGTACCCCGGCAGCACAAGCAGAGTGATCAGCAGTCCGACGGACGCATATGGATGGGCGGCCCAGTAGTCGTTATTGGCGATCACGACGCCGAAGCCAAGCGCGCTCACCGCGGCGGCGATGATGAGAAACATCACGCCGTAACGGAAGCCATTGCCAAAGGTCACCCAGAGATAGATCAGGTAGAGACCTGCCGCCTTCTCGCCACCGGTCAGCAGCACATAGCTCAGAATCAACTGGTCGCCCAAGATCCCGAGTATGCGCCGCACCGTGGACTGACCGGGGACGACAAGTATGTGGATGATCTGGGACCATGAGACGCAGTGACCGATTGCCATCGCGACCAGCGAGCGCATCAGTCCGTTATCAAATGCGGACGAAACCGCGATGTATCCGATGAACCAGTCGGCGACCGCCACGAGGATCACGCGCACGACAATCTGTTCGTGCTCGGAATCCGGCCGCTCTACCAGTGTCTGACAATGCTGCGCGAACCGCGGAAGGAAAATGAAGGCCGCAATGATCGGCAACGCCGTCATCAACAGTATCAGCGCCGTGATCGGTACCGGATGCGCGACCCACAAGCCGGAGATCAGAAAGATCTTGGTGTTTATTGCGATCGTCGCCACCGCGAAGACTGCCATGGTGGCGGTGACGATCCTGGATTTGCGGCCAGCCTTTGCGACGTCGCCGGCGGCGGTGCCCTTGTCGCGCCAGCCGCCATCCATGGCGCCCGTTGTATCGACGACCCCTAATATCTTCCTGACAAAGCCCATCCCCTGCTTGGTCCAAATCAGCCGGCCTCAGCCGCTGATTTTTCTTCTTTTCCGCATCATCGCCACGACCCGCTCGGAGGGCAGCGACACCGTCACCTTGGTGCCCTCGCCCTTCTTGCTGTCGATCGACACTGCGCCGCCATGCAGCTGCGTCAGATCGATCGCCAATGTCAGCCCAAGGCCGGTGCCCGGCTGGCTGGCTGCGATCGGCCCTTCGACCCGCCCGAACCGGGTGACGGCCACCTTGATTTCTTCTTCGTCCATGCCGATGCCGGTGTCTTCGACGGTCAGTGCGAAACCATTCGGCGTGGCCTTCGCCGAAATCGTGACCTGGCCGCCGGCCGACGTGAACTTGATGGCGTTGGTCAGCAGGTTCAGCAGGATCTGCTTCAACTTCGACGGATCGGCCCAGATGCAGACCTCTGGATCGGCGACCTTGGTGCGAACCTTGACGTTGGCAAGCTTGGCCCGCTCCGCCGCCAGCCGGCGGACATCATCGATCAGACCGGCGATGTTGACGGAATCCTCATTCAGCGGGATCGTGCCGGCCTCGATCTTCGAGACATCCAGGATGTCCTCGATGATCTGGCACAGCAGCGCGCCACTGGTCTCGATATCGCGGCAGTATTCCAGGTATTTGTCGGTACCGACGGGGCCGAACACCTCGGCCTTGATGACCTGGGCGAAACCGACGATAGCGTTGAGCGGCGTACGCAGTTCGTGGCTCATATTGGCCAGGAACTCGGACTTGGTCCGGTTCGCCAGTTCCGCCGCCTCCTTGGCCTCGATCAGCGCGGCCTCGGCCTCCTTGCGGTCGGTGATATCCAGCGAGACGGTCACCACATGGGTGATACGGCCCAGATCATTGCGCACCGGCGATTTGGTGGTCAGGAAGATGCGCTGCACGCCCTTCGACGTGATGAACATCTCCTCGAAGCTGGGCGGCGCGTCCCCGGCTGCGAAGATCTCCAGATCCAGGGTCAGGGCGTTGCGCGAATAGTCGTTGTCGAGCAGTTCGACGGCAGTCTTGCCCGAGGCCTCGTCCGGCCCGACGCCGAACAGATTGGCCTGGTAGGAATTGATGAATGCGTATCGGCCGGTCGAGGTGGTGGCGCTGATCATCGCCGGCACCGCGTCGATCACCCGCAGCAGCCGCTTGTGGCTTTCCCGCAATGCCCGCTCGTGCTGATCGGTCTCCCGCTCGATGCGGCGCTCCAGGGTAATGGTGCGCTCGTTGATCAGCTTCTGGTGCTGGCGCAGGGTCAGCAGGTTGCGCGACCGGGCGCGGAATTCGTGATGGTCGACCGGCGTCAGCAGGAAGTCCGTGGCGCCGGCGTCCAGCGCCGCATAGCGAAAGCTGCGATCTTCATAGGCGGTCACCACCATGACCGGGATTTCCGCGCAGTTCGGGATCTCGCGGAACTTGCGGATGAAATCCGCGCCGTCCATCTCGGGCATCTTGAAGTCGGTGACGACCAGATCGGGGATATTGGTCTTCGACCAGGTCAGCGCGTCGCGGGGATCGGCGAACGCCTTGACGATTGCATTCTCTTCCAGCGACGAGGCGAGCCGGGCCAGTACTTTGCGGTTCGTTCCGCGGTCGTCTATAACGGCGATTATGGACATTGTCCGGCTTTACTCGATCGCGATTTTGAAAACGCGAAGGCGTGGACGACATTCCATTTGGGTGCCGCCGCTCTCTACTAACCCCTAGACCGGAATGATAAATTTCCCCTTAACAATCGTTGAAATACCAAGGATTTGAAGCCCCTGACGAGACCGGTTCCGGCGACACGGAGACCCCTTGGAGGTCGCCGATGACCAAGGAGCAGGACCGACCATTCTGGCTGCGCAAGAGCCTCACCGAGATGAGCCGCGAGGAATGGGAATCGCTGTGCGACGGATGCGCCAAATGCTGCCTGGTCAAGCTGCAGAACGGGGTCGGCGGCGACACCGACTACACCGACGTCGCCTGTCGCCTGCTCGACCATGACAGCTGCCGTTGTACCCGCTATGCCGACCGCAAGGCCGAGGTGCCGGATTGCGTGGTCCTGACCGCCGGGACCATATCGATGCTGGGCTGGATGCCCTCGACCTGCGCCTACCGGCTGGTCGCCGAGGGCAAGGACCTGCCCTGGTGGCACCCGCTGGTCTCCGGCGATCCGGAAACCGTGCATCTGGCCGGCATGTCGGTGCGCGGCCGAGTGCTGTCGGAGACCGAAGTCGACGACGACGCGCTGGAAGACCGTATCGTAGACTGGCCGCGCTAGTGGTCCGAATCAGACAGATGGTGCCGTCCAGATGAACGACGACCGCCTGCCGACCGAGCTGTGGGTCAAGGCCCATGTCCGCCGCTGCTTCGCGGACGGCATCCCCGTTACGGTGGCCCGCAAGGGCGAGCTGACCGGCGGCATGGTGCTGCTGAAGATCAACCAACTGGAACATGGCTGCCGGGTGCTGACCCAGACCCGCGACCTGGAGGGCAGGCTCGGCTGGCTGCCGGGGCTCGACGGCCAAGCTCTCCAGCGAGCAGGACGCCGACGCCTATATCGCCCGGGCGGTCGAGCGCGACCCCGATCTTTGGGTGGTGGAAATCGAAGACCGAGACGGCCGGCACCCCTTCGAAGGCAAGGTGCTGTAGGACGCCGAGAGACCTGGCGCAACGCCTCAGGGCATCGACACAATGCCCGTAATCACCCAACCGGCGGAAATGAAATGCTTGGGATCGACGTCGCAGCGTGATCCAAGGCGCAGGTCAGGGATCCACAGGAATGTCAGGGAGATTTAGACAAGGGTTATCCTGATCACTGCCATTGTCGCCCACAAACGGAAGCAGCGACCCCAGCAGATTGACCGGACTGAGCGCGATCTCTCCGATCACGCGCACGGCGGCGCCACCCGAACTGAACTCGATTGAGGGGCTGGTCAGGCCTCCCCTGATGGCGAATGGCGTCGTCATGTCAGCGACCCGCCTGCGTCTCGCGGTGGGGCTGATCTGGAGATCAAATGTCTCCTGTGCGAAATCGATGTCGCCCTGGCCCGTCGCGATGGCATTGGGCGTGTCGAGCAACAGTGCATCGGCGTCCGCAATTCCGTCCCGGATGTGAAACCGACCCAGCAGGCAATTGATTTCGGCATAGCCGCGCCGTGTGGACCCGGAACCGAGCCACGAAACGGGACTCGAAACCGTGAGGTAGAAAAGACTCGTCTGGAGCTGCCCGCGTTGCAGGGCAACGTTGAATTTCCCACTGAGCGTATTGGCGAGCTCGCGTGGCGAACTGCCAGTCGCCTGCAGGTCCAATTCGAGATCGAGTTCACCGTTCAAGGGCACTTCGGTGTCGATCTGCCGCCAGATATCGCCCAGATCCGCGTCGTCGGTCACCATGTGAAGCCACCATGTCGGCGGCGTCTCGTACGCGTCGACTTCGGCATTTGCCACGGCCCGACCGCGCACAGAACCGGAACCGCAGCGATTCGATGTTCAGCAATCCGTCCTGGAGCAGAACGTGCGCGTCCACTTGATCAACATCCAGCGAGATCCCCTCGAGTTCGTCTATTCGTATGCCGATATCGAGGTCCAGGCTTCCCAGGCTCTCTATGGGAATCGGATCGCTGTCGAACAGCCACGGGTCTGAGTCCGCGGTCTCGGCTTCACCGGGCTCTTCGTCGAAATGCTGTGGCGCAACTCCCAAATCGGCCAATCGCAGCAATGGCGAATGAAGTGTCCCGGTGAAACTCGGTCGCGGGCCTGTGAAATCGGCGGAGACCACGCTGTCGATGCGCGTCTCGCCGAGTGCCGCCCGACCGTCGGCATTGAACCGCTGGCCATCCCCGGACAGCTTGCCGTCAAAGTGAAGGTTACGGAGGCCGGACAGATCGGCATCGAAGACCTCGGCCAGGCTGGCAACGTTCGGGATTTCCAGGTTCGCCCTCAACCTCGACCAGATCGATGTTTTCCAGGTCGTCGATCGATCCTTCGATCGCCAGTGACAGCAGCTCGGTTTCCGTCACCTGCGCTTCGAAGTGCTCGATGTTCAGCGACCCGTCGGCGTTCGCCAGCCGGATGCGGCCATCAAGCCTGCCGAGAGCCGACTTGCCATCGATGCCGGCCAGGGCGAGCAGATCGCTGGTCGGGATCCCGATCCTTGGCCTCCAGATCCACCATCTGGAATGTCGTGACGTCGCCGATCGTGCCACTGACCTCGACTCTCGGCGCCCCCGCCGGTCCGGCACGGATCCGGATCGCGCTCAGCGCCATCAATCCGTCGTGGTCGGTGAGAGCAGCCTGGCCGGATACCGGCCCAAGATCGGGCGCCTCGTAACCGAAGAAACCGGTCAGGTCGGACACTGCCGGCGCCTGGACTTCAAGATCCAGCGCAAGGCCTTCAACTGCGAACGGCCCCGATGTCCGAATGTGAGCCACATCTCCCGATGCCGATAGGACGAGGCCGGCGTCACTCCTCGTCTGCAACGACGCATCATGCATGCGCATAGTCGGCGAACGTACCGGCAAGTCCGAATTGCCCGTCCGCCCGGCCCAGTTCGGGCAGATCCTGTCCAATGAACGCGCCCAGGATCTGGCTCGAAGGACCACCCTAGCGTCACCGCCAGATCCAGTTCCGTCGCTCCCGGCATCCTCGGTGACCAGTGGTCCGACACCCCCGCGCAGGTTGGCCGCCAGAGTCTCAGCGGAGCCAAGATCAATGTCGAGGTCGCCAAGCCGGTATCCCGATTCATCCATGAAAAGGCGGCCGGTCGCCTGGACCGGGCCGAACTCGGGCAGGTCCACATCGATGAGCCGCATCGCGGGACCGCTCTCTGGCAGATTGAGATTGAAGGAGATGTCGGGCGCGAAACGAAGCACGTCGTCGACACTCGAGACCCCGATCGCACCGCCCGGTTCAAAACTGAGCGTCCCGAGATTCGGTGGCGTCGAACCTCATCTCGGATAACTGCGAACTGCCGATCGGCGAGCACCAGCCTGCCCTCGCCCCGCCACGGGCCAAGCCCCAATGGATTGACGCCCAGTTGATCCGCCAATGTCGAAGGGTCCGGAACCGCAAGCGCCGCCGTGATGTCCAGGGCCTCGAGCTGCACCTGCTGTCCCGTGGAGGCGCGGACATACCCTGAGAGGCTCACGCTGCTGTCGCCGGGGCCCCGGATCTCGGCTGACAGATCTTCTAGCGCCGGAGCCGCGATGCTGCCGGACAGGGAGGCCGCCACGTCGGCCCCCTCCGCGATGCGCCAGCGCTCCGGAAGGAAACGCATGATCCCGCCCATTGGATCGAGCTTTGCCACCAGCCGACCTTCGAGTCCGGTACCCTCCCACACGTCAATGGAGCCGCCGTCCAGAGTGAGACGATCCCCGCCAATGCCGACGATCCTGGCGCTGACATCGGCAAGGGAGAGCTCGGCGAATTCTCCGACCACACTGGCTTCCGCCGCAACTTCCAGATCGAACGGAACGGTCAGGTTCCAAGCCTCGAGCGCGTCCCGCAACGACGCGCTGCGCGCCAACAACCGCAGATCGAGGATCTGCGCGCCGGTCAGGTCATCGATGGTGCCGGCAATCTGGACGTCAATTGCCGGCAGCTGGAGAGCGATATTCACGGGATAGGGTTCGATCGCGGCCAGCGCCATGTCGAAGACTTCCGGCCGTCCCGCCGATCTCGAAGTCCCGGCCGTTGATCCCGCCTTGCTACGTCGAGCCGCGTGCCGCCGGTATCGGCATCGATCCGATTGGTGAGGCTCGCGATGTGAACCTCGTTGCGCCTGCCGTCCTGCAGGTCATGGAGAAGCACCGTCGCATCGCTGACCGAGACGTCTTCGAAAATCGGCAGGCGAACACCTTCACCACGGTCCTGCGTCGCGCCTGGCCGGCCATCGGTCTCCCAACTCCCGCGGCCATCGGCTGCGGTCTCGAAACTGGCTCTGACGCCATCGAGCGCGAAGTGCGGAAACACGACCACCCGTTGCAGCAGCGGGCGAAGCGCGATCCGTATCTCGGCACGATCGACCTCCAACAGTGTCGGCGACTCTGCCCATGGAGGGCTGTCGATCCGCAGGTCGGTCAGCTGGAGCAGCGGTTCGGCGCCGAGCACGACCGTGAGATCGCCGTCGATCTGAACATCGTGGTCGAGAGCGGCTTCCAGGACCTTGTGCGCGACCCAGCGATGCGCGTCGGCGCCGCCGAACCAAACAAAGGAAGCGAGACCGGCGATGCCGAGCCCCAGCAAAGCCAGTGTGCCAAACAGGACTATGCGCGCCGTCCGCACCTAACAATTCCCTCCGGGGCGAGCGGCTGTTGTTCAGCCGACAATACCACCCTCACAATATAGAACCGCGACAACTTCGCAGTACATGGAGGCGGTCGAACTGATATCCCCGCCCTCACCCGAGCGTCCCCCGTATTCCGTCATACAACAGCTTCGCCCCGGTGGCCGCCAGCAGCCCGTAGCACACCCGATAGAACACCCGGTCCGATACCCGCCGGTGCAGCATCAGACCGAGCCACATGCCCAGTGGCACCAGCGGAGCCAGCACCGCGGCCGTGGCCAGATTGCCGGTGCTGAGCTGGCCCAGCCAGCCATAGGGCACCAGCTTCACGTAGTTGACCGTTATGTAGAATACCGTCGTCGTGGCGACGAAGACTGTCCTGTCGAGGCGCTGCGGCAGCAGATAGATCGAGACCGGCGGCCCTCCGGCATGGGCGACGAATGTGGTGAAGCCGGCAACAGTGCCCCAGAACCCGCCTCGGACGACGTTCGGCGGGCGCCCCTCGCCCTGCCCGGCATTGCCGGGCTGCCGCAGATGCTGGGCAACGAAGGCGACCGCCATGACCCCGAGCATCAGCCGGATCATGTCGCCATCGAGGTATCGGAAAGTGGCGGTCCCGACCGCGATGCCCAGCAATGCCGCAGGCAGCAGAATGCGCAAATTGCGGGCGTCCCAGCGGTAGCGGTAGGCCCAAACGCCGAACAGATCCATCAGGCACAGGATCGGAAGCATGATGCCCGCAGCCTGGATCGGCGAGATCACCAGCGCCATAAGCGGCACCGCGATCAGCCCGACACCGCCGCCGAAGCCCCCCTTGGAAATGCCCGCGATCAGCACAGCCGGCACGGCAGCGGCATAGAACCAGGGGTCCTGGATCACATATCAGGTCCGGTCATTCGCCGGCCGGCATGGCGGCGATATCGGCCTGACGCAGCAGGCCGCCGTAGAGCTCAACATCGCCCACCACGCCCACCATGCGTCCGCTCTCGTCGACCAGGACGACCGGGCTGCCGGTCCAATGGCGCAGTTCCAACGCCGTGCGCATGGAGACGCCGGGCGCTGCGATGGCGACATCGGCATCCGACAGACTTGTCGGGTCGCCACCGTCGGAATGGTCCACCAGTTTGCCTTCCGTGCCATTCACCGTCGCCGATCGCGGCTTGCCGTCGGCATCCAGGGCCACCAGCGTCCAGCCCGACCAGTCCAGCCGCAGCATGTCGCCGTCCCGCGCGATCTTGTCCACCGGCGTCATCAGCGTCGTGCCGGTCAGAACGTTCAGCGGGTTCATGTTGGCCACGAAATCGGCGACGTACTGGCTGGCCGGGGCCAGCACGATCTCCTCGGGGCGGCCGTACTGCACGATGCGGCCGCTCTCCATGATCGCGATGTGGCTGCCGATCTTCAGCGCCTCGTCCAGATCGTGACTGACGAAAATGATGGTCTTCTTCAGGCTCCGCTGCAGATCCAGCAACTCGTCCTGCAGATGCGAGCGGATCAATGGATCCAGCGCCGAGAACGGTTCGTCCATCAGCAGGATGTCGGCGTCGGTGGCGAAGGCGCGGGCCAGCCCGACCCGCTGCTGCATGCCGCCGGACAATTCATGAGCGTATTTGTCGGCCCATTGGGCGAGGCCGACCAGTTCCAGTTTCTCGTCGACGACCGCGTCGCGCTCGGCCCGAGGCAGCCCGCGGATTTCCAGCCCGAAGCCGACATTCTCGCGGACCGTGCGCCAGGGCAGCAGGGCGAATTGCTGGAACACCATGGCGACCCGGTTCATGCGCAGCCGACACAGGGTCTCCGGGTCGCAAGCCGCCACATCGACCACGCCGGCGGCGTCGTCGACCAGAACCGCGCCGCGGGTGACCGTGTTCAACCCGTTGACGCAGCGCAGCAGGGTCGACTTGCCCGAACCCGACAGCCCCATCAGCACGCAGATCTCGCCTTCCTCCACGGCGATCGAGGCATCGGTGACCCCGACCACATTGCCGGTCTCGGCCAGGATGTCGTCACGGCTCTTGCCGTTATCCAGCAGCGTCAGCGCCGCCTCCGGCTTGTCGCCGAAAATGACGTCAACCTTGCGAAACTCGACCGCCGGCATCGCTCAGTTCCCCTTGCCGCCGGTCTCGGGCTGCTTGCAGATCCGGTCCAGCAGGATCGCCACGATGACGATCGCCAGCCCGGCCTCGAAGCCGCGGGCGATGTTGACCGTGTTGAGGGCGCGGACCACCGGCGTCCCCAGCCCGTCGGCGCCAACCAGGGCCGCGATCACCACCATCGAAAGGGACAGCATGATGCATTGAGTCAGCCCGGCCATGATGGTCGGCATGGCATGCGGCAATTCGACCTTCCACAAAAGCTGGCTCTTGGTGGCGCCGAACGACTCGCCGGCCTCGATCAGTTGTTTGGGCACCGAGGACACGCCGAGATGGGTCAGGCGGATCGGCGCCGGAATCGCAAAGATCACCGTCGAGATCAGGCCCGGCACGACTCCGAGGCCGAACAGGATCAGGGTCGGGATCAGATAGACGAAGGTCGGGATCGTCTGCATCAGGTCCAGCACCGGCCGGAGCGCGGTGTAGAGCCAGGGCCGGTGGGCCGCCGCGATGCCGACCGGCACCCCGGTGACCAGGCAGATCACGGTCGCGAAGACCACCAGCGCCAGGGTCTCGACCGTCTCTTCCCAATAACCCAGATTGATCACCAGAAGCAGCGACAGCAGGATCCCGCCCGCCAGTTTCCACGACCGATGCAGCCAGTACCCCAGCGCCGCGAAGACCATCACCAAACCGAGGGCCGGCACCCACAGCATCAGGTCGGTCAGCCCTTCGATCAGAAATCCAAGAACATCCGATATCAGGTTGAAGACCCAGGCCGCATGGTCATTAAGCAGGTCGACGAAACCCTTCATCCACTGACCAAGCGGAATCTTGTTTTCGGTCAGCCAGTCCATCGCCCACCCCCGCGCGAAGGTCGGGCGGACCCGCCGGCTGCGACACCGGCGGTCCGCCCAAGCCCCGGTATGCTAGAGCCCCAGCGACGCCTTGACCGCCGACACGCCGTCGCCGCCATCGAAAGTCGTGACCCCGTCCAGCCAACCGTCGAGTACGCCGGGATTGGCCTTCAGCCAGTTCGATGCGGCATCGTTCGGCTCCTCGCCGTCGTTCAGGATCACGCCCATAATCTCGTTCTCCATCTCCAGCGAGAAAACGAGATTGCTCAACAGCGCGCCGACATTCGGGCATTCGCCCAGGTAGCCGGACCGGACATTCGTGTAGACAGTGGCACCGCCGAGATTGGGGCCGAACCAATCATCGCCGCCGGTCAGATAGACCAGTTCGAAATTGGCGTTCATCGGATGTGGCTCCCAGCCCAGGAAGACGATCCAGTCGTCACGCCGCCCGGCCCGCGACACCTGCGCCAGCATGCCCTGTTCGGAAGACTCGACGATCTCGAAGTCCTTCAGGTCGAATGCGTTGTCGGAAATCATCTGTTGAATCAGTCGATTGCCGTCATTTCCTGGCTCGATACCATAGATCTCGCCGTCCAGCTCATCGGCGAACTTGGCGATGTCGGCAAAGTCGGTCAGGCCGCCATCGGCGACGTATTTCGGCACCGCCAGGGTGTATTTGGCGCCCTCCAGATTGACCCCGACCGACTCCACCGAGCCGTCGTCCAGATAGGGCCGGACATCGCCTTCCATGGTCGGCATCCAGTTGCCCAGGAAGACGTCGATATCCTGGTTCTTCAGGCTGGCATAGGTGACGGGGACCGACAGGATGGTGGTCTCTGGCTGGTAGCCCAGCGCTTCCAGGACCACCGATGTCGCCGCAGTGGTGGCGGTGATGTCGGTCCAGCCGACATCGGAGAACCGCACCTCGCGGCAGCTGTCGGGATCGGCCGCCTGGGCTTGGGTTGCCATCGCCAGGGCCACGGCCGCCGTCAGGCCGCCCCATCGCACGCATCGTGAAACGAACATCCTCATTCCTCCCTTGAGACACAGCGGCTTGTCACGCCGCTTTCGACCGTGACCTTCGAGCCACGGCAAATTCCGATCGCTCATCCTATCGGCAATGCGCCGAACGAAAAAAGGCTAAAGGCGCAGGACAGTGGATAAGACCCCTCGGCCAAAGCACAGCAAGGCCGGCACGGCATGCGGCCAAACTCCGGCTACCATTGCCAGGTGAGATCAGATCGGGTGACTTCGGCTGTTCAAATGACCCGGCGACTGGATGGCCTGACCCAATCGCGGACTCACGACTGGTCGGCGATCCATAGGGCTCTGGTCAGGCCGCCTTGTCGAACGTCACGCGGTTGCGGCCGGCACGCTTTGACCCATAGAGCGCGTTGTCCGCGCGCTGGATGGCGGCCTCGATATCCTCCGTCGCCGGGGCGATCTCCGCCACGCCGATGCTCACGGTGAATCGCAGGGCCTCGCCGCCGGTCGGGATCTCGATGTCGGCGACGTTGCTGCGGATGCGTTCCATCAGGATCATGGCGCCTTCGGCATCGGTGTGCGGCAGCACCATCAGGAACTCCTCTCCGCCGAGCCGTCCCAGCACGTCCTGCTCGCGCACGGAGTCGAAGCAACACTCGGTCAGCGCCCGCAGCGCCGCATCGCCGATCGCGTGCCCGAAGCTGTCGTTGACGCTCTTGAAGTTGTCGATATCCAGCATCGCCAGGGTGACCGGGAACTTGTAGCGCCGCGCCCGCCGATGCTCCCGCTCCGCCAGTTCCAGGATATGGCGCCGGTTGAAGGCGCCGGTCAGCGGGTCGGTCGATGCCAGGCGCCGCAATTCGATCTCGTCCATGACGATCGCGGCCAGATCCTGAAGCACCTGTTTTTGAGTCTCGTCGAGTTGGCGGGGCGCCCTGTCGATGACGCAAAGCGTGCCAAGCTTGGAGCCGCAGGGCGCCACCAGCGGCGCGCCGGCGTAGAACCGGATATTGGGGTCATCTGTGACCAGCGGATTCTCGGAGAATCGATCGTCACGGCTGGCATCCGGAACAACCATCACCTCGTCGCCCCGGATCGCATGGTGGCAGAATGCCACTTCCCGGGACGTCTCCTCGGCATCCAGTCCCTGTCGGGACTTGAACCATTGCCGCTCGGCATCGATCAGCGAGACCAGCGCGATCGGCGTCCCGATGATCTGGCTGGCGAGGCGCGTTATCCGGTCGAACGCCGCGTCGGCGGGGGTGTCCAACAGGTCGTAGCTTTCAAGAACGGAGAGCCGGTTCGCTTCTCCAGCATCGGGGGGCGTGCTCATCGGAACCAATCGCAAATCTGTGCCTGACTGTCCCGAGCGTCCCCCAGAGTGATTAACGAGCGCGTAATTTCCGAGCCAGCCCACACCATTGCTCGGGTCGCCAGACCGGAATTGCTATGGCCCGACCCCGGGCGACGGCTGGTAGACCGGAGCGTTGGAGCGCTCCAGCGGTGACTTGCCGAGGATCATGTCGGCGGCCTTCTCGGCCATCATGATGGTCGGGGCGTTGAGGTTGCCGCTGACGATGCTGGGCATGATCGAAGCGTCGACGACGCGCAGCGCCTCCAACCCGTGCACCCGCGTCTCGCCATCGACCACCGACATCGGGTCCGAACCCATCTTGCAGGTGCAGGACGGGTGGTAGGCGCTGTCGGCCTTGGCCCGGACGAAGGCGTCGATCTCGGCGTCGCTGCGCACATCCGGCCCCGGCGAAACCTCTTCGCCGCGATAGGGATCGAGGGCATTCTGGGCGAAGATCTCCCGGGTCAGCTTCACGCTGTCCCGCATCTCCTCCCGGTCGCCCTCCGTCGCCAGGTAGTTCGGCTCGATCAGCGGATGCTGGCCCGGGTCGGCCGAGCGCAGCGCCAGATGGCCGATGCTGGTCGGCCGCATCGGCCCGACATGGGCCTGGTAGGCATGCAGCTCCGGCCTGATGCGGCCATGGTCGATCACCTGCGACGGCAGGAAATGGTACTGCAGGTCGGGATGCGGCACGGCGTCGTTGCGGCGGATGAAGCCGCCCGCCTCCAGATGCGCCGATGCGCACAGCCCCGACTGGAACAGGAACCAGCGCAGCCCGCTCAGGATCATCGGCAGGCCGTGCTGCACGGTGTACAGGGTGATCGGCTGCGCGCAGGCCTGCTGGACGTAGAGCTCCAGATGGTCCTGCAGGTTCTGCCCGACCCCCGGCAGGTCGGCCACGACCGGGATTCCGTGGCCCTGAAGATGATCGGCCGGGCCCACGCCGGACAGCATCAGGAGTTGCGGCGAGTTGATCGCGCCCCCGCACAGGATCACCTCGCGGTCGGCCATCGCGGTCCAGGCCTTGCCACCCCTGGCGGTATTCGACGCCGGTGGCGCGGCTGCCGTCGAACAGCACCCGGGTGGTCATCGCGCCGGTCTCCACCGTCAGGTTGGGGCGCTTCATCGCCGGGCGCAGGAAGGCGCGCGCCGCACTCCAGCGCAGGCCCTCATGGATGGTCATGTCCATCCGGCCGAAGCCTTCCTGCTGAAAGCCGTTCATGTCCTCGGTGGCGGGATAGCCGGCCTGGATGCCGGCCTCGATGAAGGCGTCGAACAGCGGGTTGTCGGAGGTGCCGGTGGAGACATGCAGCGGCCCGTCGCCGCCACGGTAGTCGTCCGCGCCCTTGGCCCGGGTCTCCGCCTTGCGGAAATAGGGCAGCACGTTCGCATAGGACCAGTGCGACAGTGCCGGGTCCCCGGCCCAGCGGTCGTAGTCCAGCGCATGGCCGCGCACATAGACCATGGCGTTCAGCGCCGACGAGCCACCCAGCACCCGACCGCGCGGCCAATACATGCGCCGGCCGTCCATGTGCTCCTGCGGCTCGGTGTGATAGAACCAGTTGTAGCGGTCGTCGCAGAGATTGTAGGTCAGCGCCGCCGGCATATGGATCTTCCAGGTGCGGTCCTTCGGCCCGGCCTCCAGCAGCAGCACCCGGATATCGGGGTCCGCCGACAGCCGGTTCGCCAGCACGCACCCTGCCGACCCGGCACCGACAATGACGTAATCGAAGACCCTGTCGGCCAACCGCCCCTCCCCGTATTCTGCCGGCGCCGGCAATGGCGCAGCGCCCGGTGATAAGGCCCGGAGGCTCACGAGGTCAACCGATCTCCCTCGCACGCGATATCCGAGATCCGAGTTCAAGCACTAAGTCACCAGGCAACCCGAAAGTCAGGAGGATCGATGACCAAGAAGCGGTTTTCAGCGCAGCGCCTCGCCGAATTTGCGACGTCCAGCTACCTGGCCCTCGGACTGCCCGAAGCGGACGCCCGGCTGCTGGCGGACTCTCTGGTGCAGGCCGATCTCTGGGGGCATCAATCCCATGGCGTGATGCGGATCTTCTGGTACGGGGATCGTATCCGGTCTGGCGCCATGACGGCGGCCACCGCGCCGGAGATCGTCGTCGATGGCGGAGCGATCGCCGTTCTGGACGGCCATGACGGGGTCGGCCAGGCCGTCGCGGCGCGCGCCATGCGGGAGGCGATCGACCGCGCCGGGGTTCATGGAATCGGCGCCGTGGCGGTGCGCAATTCCGGACATTTCGGCACGGCGATGTATTTCACCCGCATGGCCGCCCTTGCTGGCTGCATCGGATTCCTTTCGACCAACTCCAGCCCGGCCATGCCGCCCTGGGGCGGTCGCGAGAAACGTGTCGGCGCCAACCCCTGGTCGATCGCCGCTCCTGCCGGACGCCATCCGCCGATGATGCTGGACATCGCGAACACGGCGGTCGCCCGCGGCAAGCTCTATCTCGCCAGGCAACGCGGCGAGCCAATACCGGAAGGCTGGGCGATCGACGGTGACGGCCACCCGACCACCGATGCGGCGGCGGGGATCGCCGGCTGCATCCTGCCGATGGCCGGCCATAAGGGATATGCGATCGCGACTATGATGGACGTTCTGTCGGGCATACTGGGCGGCAGCGCGTTCGGGTCCAATGTGGTCGGGCCATACAGTCCGGATGGAAGCAGCGGCGCCGGCCATTTTGCATTCGCGCTGAACATCGCGGCATTTCGACCGCGCGACGCCTTCGATGCCGACATGGAACAACTGATAGAAGACCTGAAAAACAACGCCCCACACTGTTGAAACGGAAGAGATTTTCTATCCCGGCGAATTGGAGGCGCGTGAGGACCGGCGCAATCGGGAATCGGTGTTGGCGCTACCGGAGGACACGCTTGCCGATCTCGACGCGAAGGCCAAGGAATTCGGGATCGCGCCCCTGCGCGGCGCCCGCCATTGAGATTTCCGATGAGCCGGAGAGCAGTGTGCATGGCAAGGCGCTACAGGCGCCCATGTGCAAAGCCCCTATCCGTCACCAGCCGATTGCTGCCAGCGCGTCCCGCAGGACCAGCGCTACGTGCCGGGCCTGCCGCGCCGTAGCGGAGTCGATGCGATGCCGGCACGACGTTCCATCGGCAACGATCAGGGTGTCGGCGTCGGCGGCGCGGATCGCCGGCAGCAGCGACAATTCCGCCATGTCGCGCGCGATCTCATGGGTCTCTGCGGCGTAGCCGAAGGCGCCGGCCATGCCGCAGCAGGTGGATGCGACCGTCTCCACTTCCAGCCCGGGAATGAGCCTTAGCACGGTCTCCACCGCCGCCACCGCGCCAAACGCTTTCTGATGACAATGGCCGTGCAGCAACGCCCGCTTGTGCACCAACGGCTTCAGCGGCAGCGACAGGTTTCCGGCAGCCGCCTCCGCCGCCAGGAACTCCTCCAACAGCATCGCCCGGGCCGCCGCACGGTCGGTCTCCGCACCGGGCAGCATGGCCTTGAACTCGTCGCGCCAGGTGAGCAGGCAGGACGGCTCCAGGCCGACCACGGCGGCGCCGCGCTCGACGAAAGGACGTAGCGCCTCCAGGCTGCGCCGGGCTTCGTGGCGCGCCTCGTCGACCAGTCCGACCGACAGGAAGGTCCGGCCGCAGCATAGCGGGCGCGAGCCGCCATCGGCCGGCTTCGGCACGTGAACGCGATAGCCGGCGGCGGTCAGAACGGTCAGCGCGGCGACCAGGTTCTCGGGCTCGAAATAGCGGTTGAAGGTGTCGGCGAGCAGCACCAGTTCGGGCCCGTCCGGAGGGCCGAACGCCTCCTGCTCGGGCGCGAAGGGCGATTGCGACCAGCGCGGCAGGGGCTGGCGCGCGGCGAGGCCGAGGAGCTTCTCGGAGAGCCATGGCATTCCGGGAACCCTGTCGCGAAGGTTGGCCAACGACCCGGCCTTCGCCAACAGCGGCGCATAGCGCGGCAGATAGCCGATGACCCGGTCGCGCAGGCCCAGCCCACCCTTGCGGACCCGCTGATGCAGCACCTCGATCTTCATCCGCGCCATGTCAACGCCGGTCGGGCACTCGCGCCGGCAGCCCTTGCAGCCGACGCACAGCGCCATCGACTCCGCCATCTCCGGCGAGGTCAGCGCGTCCGGCCCAAGCTGTCCGGAGATGGCCAGGCGCAGGGTATTGGCGCGGCCCCGGACCACGTGCCGTTCGTCCCGCGTCACGCGGAAGGACGGGCACATCACATTGGCATCGAACTTGCGGCAGGCGCCATTGTTGTTGCACATCTCCACCGCACCGCCGAACCCGCCCCAATCCGACCAGTCGAGCGCCGTTTCCATCGGCGCGACGCGATAGTCCGGCGGGTAGCGGAACAGCCGGCGGTCATCCATCCTCGGCGGCCTGACGATGCGGCCGGGATTGAGCCGGCCGTCCGGATCGAAGGCGTCCTTGACCGCCTCGAACGCCCCGACCATCCGGCTGCCGAACATCGCCTCATGGAACTCGCTTCGCACGATGCCGTCGCCGTGCTCTCCGGAATGCGAGCCCCGGTAGCCGCGGACCATCTCGAAGGCCTCCTCGGCGATCGCCCGCATCTTGCGCACGTCTTCGTCCAGCTTGAGATTCAGAACCGGGCGGACGTGCAGGCAGCCGACCGAGGCATGGGCATACCAGGTGCCCTGCGTGCCATGCTTCTCGAAGATCTCCGTCAGGCGGGCGGTGTATTCGGCGAGGTCGCCCAGTTCGACTGCGCAATCCTCGACGAACGAGACCGGTTTGCCCTCGGCCTTCATCGACATGATGATGTTCAGGCCGGATTTCCGCACCTCGGAGATGGCCGCCTGAAATTCCGGGTCGACCCCCTCGACGACCGCCCCAGGGAATCCGAGATCGCCCATCGCCTCGTCGAGCTGCCTGAGGCGGCGCAGGTTCTCGTCCTGGTCGTCCTCGGCGAATTCCACCATCAGCAGCGCGCCGGGGTTGCCTTTGACGAACCGCTCGACCGTCGGCCGGAACATCGGGATCTCCCGCGCCAGATCGATCATTGTCCGGTCGATCAGCTCGACCGCAGTCGGCCGTAACGCAACCAGGTGCCGGGTCGCGTCCATCGCCTGGTGGAAGGTGGGGAACTGGCACACGCCGAGCACCTTGTTGCGCGGCAGCGGCGACAGTTTCAGGGTAATCCGCCGGAAGAACGCCAGCGTCCCTTCGGACCCCACCAGCAGATGGGCAAGATTGGGCATGTCCCCATCGGCCACCAGGGCGTCGAGGTTGTAGCCGCCGACCCGGCGCAGCACCTTGGGGAAACGGGCCTCGATCTCCGCCGCCTCGCGACGGCCAAGGTCGAGCATTTCTGCGACGAGATCGCGCTGCCGCGATGGCAGGTTGCTGGACTCCAGGCCCGTACCGGTGGCCTCGAACCGCATCGCCTCGCCATCCGCCATCAGCGCGTCGATCGCCAGCACGTTGTCGCGCATGGTGCCGTATTTGATCGAGCGCGCGCCGCAGGAGTTGTTGCCCGCCATTCCGCCGATCGTGGCCCGACTGCCGGTGGAAACGTCGACGGGAAACCAGAGTCCGTGGGGCTTCAGGGCCTGGTTGAGGTGGTCAAGCACGGTCCCGGGCTGAACGGTCGCCGTCATTGCCTCCGGATCGATCTCGACGAGTCCGTCAAGATGCCTGCTGGTGTCGATGACCAGAGCGTCGTTGACGGTCTGGCCGCATTGCGACGTCCCCGCTCCGCGCGCGGTCACCGGAATGCGATGCTCGGCTGCGATCTGCAATGTCCGCACGACGTCCTGTTCGCCGGCCGGCACGACCACGCCGATGGGTTCGATCTGGTAGATCGACGCGTCGGTCGCGTACCGGCCGCGGCTGAAGGGATCGAACAGCGCCTCGCCTTCGATCTCACGGCGCAGCAACGCGGCCAGCGCCCTGTCGCCCTTGCGGAATTGCCGGTCCGTGGGTGTCGCTGAGCGCGACACCGGCATCATCGTGCTCACTGGGGCCACCCGATTTGAAACCACGACGATTATGCATGTCAGGTGCAAATCTCAAAATGGACGCCGGCCGGGCGAGCCCGGCCTGCACGCGAGCCGTTCGGAGCGCACGCCGACCCGGTCGGAGCAGAGCTTCAGGATCGGTCAATCGCCAAGTCGCGACGGGCCTCGACAGGCCCCGTGGTGGCCATGTACGACTCCCCCATGGAGACACTCGAAACTCGCAAGCTCTACATCGGCGGCGCGGCGGTCGATGCCCATTCCGGGCAGAGCTTTCCCACCATCAATCCGGCGACCGGCAAGAACCTGTGCGAAGTCCAGGTCGCCAGCGAGATCGATGTCGACCGGGCAGTCGCTGCCGCGACCGAAGGCTTTGCGGTCTGGTCGGCAATGTCCGGGGCGGAGCGCGGCCGGGTCCTGAACCGTGCCGCGGCGCTGTTGCGGGAGCGGCGCGAGGAGTTGGCGCGGCTGGAGGTGCTGGACACCGGCAAGCCGATCGCCGAGGCGATGGCGGTGGATGTGGATTCCGGCGCCGACGCCATCGAGTTCTTTGCCGGGCTGGCGGCCAGCCTGCACGGAAGCCATGTCGACCTGCCGAACGCCTTCGCCTATACGCGGCGCGAGCCCTTGGGAGTCTGCGCCGGCATCGGCGCCTGGAACTACCCGCTGCAGATCGCCTGCTGGAAATCCGGCCCGGCGCTGGCCTGCGGCAACACCATGGTGTTCAAGCCCTCGGAGCTGACGCCGCTGACAGCGATGGCGCTGGCGGAGATCTATACCGAGGCGGGGCTTCCGGCCGGCGCCTTCAACGTGGTGCACGGCTCCGGGCCGACCGGCCACGCGCTCGGCACCCATGCGGCAGTCGCCAAGGTGTCGCTGACCGGCTCGGTGCCCACCGGCCGCAAGGTGATGGCGGGCGCGGCGGAATCGCTCAAACACGTGACCATGGAGCTGGGCGGCAAGTCGCCGCTGATCCTGTTCGCCGATGCCGATCTGGACAACGCCGTCTCGGCGACCCTGCTGGCCAATTTCTATACCCAGGGCGAAGTCTGTTCGAACGGCACGCGGGTGTTCGTGGAGAGCACGATCAAGGACGCGTTCCTGGAGCGGCTGCTGGCGCGGGTGGACGAAGATGACCATCGGCGATCCGCTGGACCCGAAGACCGATATCGGCGCCCTGATCAGCGCCGACCACCGCGACAAGGTGCTGGGCTATGTCGAGGCCGGCAAGGCCGAGGGTGCCAAGCTGCTCTGCGGCGGCACGGTGCCCGACGACCCGGCCCTGAAGAACGGCTACTTCGTCACCCCGGCGGTGTTCGACGAATGCCGCGACGACATGACCATCGCACGCGAGGAGATCTTCGGCCCGGTCATGTCGGTGATGAGCTTCGACGACGAGGACGAGGTGATCGCCCGCGCCAACGACACGCCCTACGGCCTGGCCGCCGGGGTCTTCACCCGCGACCTCGCCCGCGGCCACCGCGTGGTGGCGCGGCTTGAGGCCGGAACCTGCTGGATCAACAACTACAACATCACGCCGGTGGAGATCCCGTTCGGCGGCTACAAGCAGTCCGGCATCGGCCGCGAGAACGGCCTCGCCGCCCTGGAGCACTACACCCAGCTGAAAAGCGTCTATGTCGAACTGGGCGACGTGGACAGCCCGTACTGATCGGGGTGGTGGGCGCGCTTCGCAGCGTCGCCGGGGCGCGTGCCGAGCCGGTCATTCGATCCCAGATAACGTTTGAGCACCGGCCCCATGGCTGCTTGTAGCTACAGCTTCCTTCCGGTCGTGCCGGTGCCTGAAGGGTGAGAATGGCAACGCCGAGAGCCGGACTCAACCTTGGTCCAAGCAGGATAGCCAGGCGCCTCAGCTCTTGCCGCCGGCGGATTTCTCGGAAGCTTGGGACTCCTCCATCGCAGCAGCTTCTCCAGGAAATTGAAGCACTCCGACGACATGTCGATGAACTTGCAGGCCAGCATGTTGCTGCCCGGTTCCATGCGCACCACGGTCGCGGTGAACTCGTGGGCCGGCACCTCGGTCGACGGGCCGAGCGTGCCGCACAGCACGTCGTCGACGGTGCACGGCACCGACAGGCGATGCATGTCATAGATGGCGAAGCCGCCCAGCGACCAGTCGCGGGTATGCACGATATCGTCGCCGACCTGCACCGACAGACAGGGATAATCGCGGCGGATAATCCCGCCGGAAACTGCGTTTGATGACCTGCGCCATTCAGCGTCCTCGTTAAGCCGGTGCAAACAAACGATTCTTTCCGTTTTCCGTCAAGGAACCGTTAAATCGTCGTCCAGGCGGACCCTACCCGCCGTTTTGCCGGCGATGCCCGGCCCGCCATCGGTGCTATTTTGACACGGTCCGCCCACAGGTCACTCTCAAATTGCAATCACGCCCTTGCGATGGCGGCAAATCGGTTCGCCCGGGGTCGTCCAATGGCAACTATCCCTTGCCCGTCCTTCGAAGATCGTTTTAGGCTTCAAATAATTCTCACGGCGATTCCGCCTCAGGCGGATTGGGGTGACGAGTGACGGCTTCCGAAGCCATCGGCGGCAGGCGCAAATTCTCAGATCGCCGGAGTCGGGCCTGGCAGGCCGACACGCCCTGGTCACCGGGGCCGGGCGCGGCATTGGGGCCGCCATCGTGGCGGTGCTGGCCTCCCAGGGGCGCGAAGATCACACTGAACGGCCGCGATGCCGCCGCGCTGGACGCCGTCGCCGCATCGCTGCCCACCGACTACCCATGTCGCCATCGCCGACGTCACCGATGCGACCGCGGTCGAGCGGGCCGCGTCGCCGATGCCGAGAAGGCGCTCGGGCCGATCGACATCCTGGTCAACAATGCCGGAATCGCCGCCAGCGCGCCGTTCCGCAAGCTGGATGCGGAGCACTGGAACCGCATCCTCTCGGTCAACCTGACCGGCGTCTATCACTGCACCCGTGCCGCCCTGCCGGGCATGGCGGATCGCGGCTGGGGCCGGATCGTCAATGTCGCCAGCGTCGCCGGCCTGCGCGGCTATGCCTATACCGCCGCCTATTGCGCCGCCAAGCACGGGGTGATCGGCCTGACCCGGTCGCTGGCCATGGAGACCGCGAAGTCCGGCGTGACCGTCAACGCCGTCTGCCCCGGCTACACCGAGACCGACATGGTGAGCCAGGCGCTGGAGAATATCCGCGCCAAGACCGGCCGCAGCGAGGAATCGAGGCGCTGGCCGAGCTGACCAAGTTCAACCCCCAGGGCCGCCTGACCCGGCCCGACGAGGTCGCCAACGCCGTGGCGTGGCTGTGCGACGCGCGCCTCCGACGGCATCACCGGCCAGGCCATCGTGGTGGCCGGCGGCGAGATCATGTGATGGATGACGGTCCTCGATCGCCGGCATCGATCCGGCCCCGGTCGACCACGAAGTCACCGCCTCGGGACGCAAGCCGGAGCTCAGGCTGTGGCTCAGGCTGCTGACCTGCGCCAATCTGATCGAGGCCGAGATCCGCGCCAATTTGCGCCGGCATTTCCGGGTCACGCTGCCGCAGTTCGACCTGCTGGCGCAGCTCGACAAGGCGCCGGACGGGCTGTCGATGGGCGAGCTGAGCCGGCGCATGATGGTCACCAACGGCAATGTCACCGGCATCGCCGACCGGCTGGAATCGGTCGGGCTGGTGCGCCGGGCCCGCAGCCGCGGCGACCGCCGGACCCAGACCGTGACGCTGACCCGCTGCGGCCGCGACGCCTTTCGTCGCATGGCGCAGGCCCATGAAGGCTGGATCGCCGGACTGTTCTCCGACCTCGATCGGGCCGAGGTCGCCACCCTGATGGAGTCGCTGGGTCGGGCCAAGCAGTCGGTCCGCACGGCACGAGGGGAGCGACCGGCGGCATGAGCATGGCGGCATACCAGGCGCGGCATTTCGGATGGTCGGTGGACGGCAAGGTGGCGACCGTCACGCTGGACCGGCCGGAGAAGAAGAACCCCCTCACCTTCGAGTCCTATGCCGAGCTGCGCGACCTGTTCCGGGCGCTGAACGGCGACGCCGCGATCAACGCGGTCGTGCTGACCGGCGCCGGCGGCAATTTCTGCTCCGGCGGCGACGTGCACGAGATCATCGGCCCGCTGACCGGAATGACGCCGCCGGAGACTGCTCGAGTTCACCCGCATGACCGGCGATCTGGTGAAGGCGATGCGGGCCTGTCCTCAGCCGATCATCGCCGCCATCGACGGCGTCTGCGCCGGCGCCGGCGCGATCCTGGCGATGGCGTCGGATCTGCGTTACGGCACGGCGGATGCCAAGACCGCATTCCTGTTCGTGCGGGTCGGGCTTGCCGGCTGCGACATGGGCGCCTGCGCCATGCTGCCGCGCATCATCGGCCAGGGCCGGGCCGCCGAACTGCTGTATACCGGCCGTGGCATGGATGGTGCCGAGGCCGAACGCTGGGGCTTCTTCAACCGGCTCTGCCCACCTGACCAGGTCCTGGCCGAGGCGCAGGCCATGGCGAAACGCCTCGCCGACGGTCCCAGCTTCGCCCACGCGATGACCAAGCGCATGTTGCACCAGGAGTGGGACATGGGGCTGGACGCCGCCATCGAGGCCGAGGCCAAGGCCCAGGCGATCTGCATGACGACCCGGGATTTCACCCGCGCATACAAGGCCTTCGCGGCGAAACAGAAACCGAAGTTTCAAGGCGATTAGTGGGGCGATTGATGGCCGACCGCAGCTTCCTCGACTGGCCCTTCTTCGACGACCGGCACCGCGCGCTCGCCGCCGACATCGATGGCTGGGCCGGCGAGACGCTGCAAGGCGACAGCGAGGGTGCCGACGATGTCGACGCGACATGCCGCGATCTCGTGGCGCGGCTCGGCGAAGGCGGGCTGGCTGAAACACTGCGTGCCGGCGTCCCATGGCGGGGCGAGCGAGCGGCTGGAAGTCCGCAACCTGTGCCTGAACCGGGAGACCCTGGCGCGGCATCAGGGGCTGGCGGATTTCGCCTTCGCCATGCAGGGGCTCGGCACCGGTCCGATCAGCCTGTTCGGAACCGAGGCGCAGCAGGACCGCTACCTGCCGCCGGTCCGCGACGGCAAGGCCATCGCGGCCTTCGCCCTGTCGGAGGCCGAGGCCGGGTCCGATGTCGCGGCGCTGGCCACCGAGGCGCGGCGGGACGGCGATGGCTGGGTGCTGAATGGCGCCAAGACGTGGATCTCCAATGCCGGCATCGCCGACCATTACGTCGTCTTCGCCCGCACCGGCGAGGCGCCGGGTGCCAAGGGGCTGAGCGCCTTCATCGTCGATGCCGACGCACCGGGCTTCTCGGTCACCGAGCGCTTCGACCTGATCGCGCCGCACCCGCTGGGCACTCTGGAGTTTGCCGATTGCCGGGTCCCGGCGGAGAGCCTGATCGGCGCGCCCGGCGAGGGCTTCAAGATCGCCATGGCGACGCTGGACGTCTTCCGCCCGACGGTCGGCGCCGCCGCCCTGGGCTTCGCCCGCCGCGCCCTGGACGAGGCGGTCGGCCGCGCCGCGGATCGGCAGCTGTTCGGCCGGCCGCTTGCCGATCTGCAGATGACCCAGGCCCGCATCGCCGACATGGCGACCGCCGTCGACGCCGCGGCCCTGCTGGTGTACCGGGCCGCCTGGGCCAAGGATGCCGGCGCGGAGCGGATCAGCCGCGAGGCCTCCATGGCCAAGATGTATGCCACCGAGGCGGCACAGTCGGTGATCGACGGGGCGATGCAGATCTTCGGCGCACTCGGTGTCGTCTCCGGCGTCAAGGTCGAGGAGCTGTACCGGGAGATCCGCGCGCTGCGCATCTACGAAGGCGCGACCGAGGTTCAGAAGATCATCATCGCCCGGCAGACCATGGAGGCCGCCAATGGGTGAGGGTTCTGCCGGCGGCGCCGGTGCGCACCTGATGGCAATCCGGCACCATCGCGCATCGACAGGGGGTGAGCATGGCCGAGTACACCGCCCATATCGACACCTTCGCCCGGGACAACCTGCCACCCGCCGAGCAATGGCCGGAGCTGAAATTCACACTGCCGGAGCTGCAATATCCGGAACGCATGAATTGCGCGGCGGAACTGCTTGATAAGGCTATGGAAAACGGCTGGGGGGATCGCGCCTGCCTGATCACGCCCGGCGGGACCTGGACCTATCGCGACCTGGACGAACGGGTCAATCGCATCGCCCGCGTGCTTGTCGAGGAGTCTGCCCTGGTTCCGGGCAACCGGGTGCTGCTGCGCGGCGCCAACAACCCGATGATGGTCGCCTGCTGGTTCGCGGTCACCAAGGCCGGCGGCATCGCGGTGCCGACCATGCCGCTGCTGCGCGCGGTGGAGCTATCCTACATCCTGGAGAAAGCGCAGGTTGGCCTTGCCCTGTGCGACGTGCGACTGGCCGAGGAACTGGCCGCGGCAGGCGCCACCGCGCCGGTGCTCGACCGCATCGTGCTGTTCGGCAGCGACGCCCCCGATGGCCTGGAAAGCCTGATCGCCGACAAGCCGGCGACCTTCGAGGCCGTGGAAACGGCGGCCGACGATATCTGCCTGATCGCCTTCACCTCCGGCACCACCGGGCAGCCCAAGGGCACCATGCACGCCCATCGCGACATCATGGCGATGTGCGATAGCTTCCCGCCGCATATCCTCAAGCCGCGACCGGACGACATCTTCTGCGGCAGTCCGCCCATCGCCTTCACCTTCGGGCTCGGCGGCCTGGTGACCTTCCCGGTGCATATCGGGGCGGCGACCCTGCTGCTGGAGAAGGCGCCGCCGGATGTCCTGCTGCAGGGCATCCAGGATCACGGGGCGACCATCTGCTTCACCGCCCCGACCGCCTATCGGGCGATGATCGATCTGGTCGATCAATACGATATCTCAAGTCTTCGATGCTGCGTCTCGGCCGGCGAGAGCCTGCCGAAACCGACCTGGGAGGCGTTCCGCGACAAGACCGGCATACCGATCATCGACGGCATCGGCGCCACCGAGATGCTGCACATCTTCATCTCCGCCGCGGTCGAGGACATCCGGCCCGGCGCCACCGGCCGACCGGTTCCGGGCTACGAGGCCTGCGTGCTGGACGAGGACGGCAAGCCGGCGCCGGCGGGACAGGTCGGGCGGCTGGCGGTGCGCGGCCCGACCGGCTGCCGCTACCTCGCCGACGAGCGCCAGGCGAACTATGTGCTGAACGGCTGGAACCTGACCGGCGACGCCTATCTGGTCGATGAGGACGGCTATTTCTGGTACCAGGCGCGCACCGACGACATGATCATCTCGTCCGGCTACAACATCGCCGGGCCCGAGGTCGAGGCGGCGCTGATGGCCCATGACGCGGTTGCGGAATGCGCTGTCGTCGGCTCCCCGGACCCGGAGCGCGGCACGATCGTGAAGGCATTCGTTGTGGCGCGCGATCCGGCGGCGGCCGATGACACGCTGGCCAGGGAGTTGCAGGATTTCGTGAAGCAGCGCATCGCACCCTACAAATATCCCCGTGCGATCGAATTCGTCGAGGTGCTGCCGCGCACCGAAACCGGCAAGGTGCAGCGCTTCCGTTTGCGCCAGCAGGAGTTGGACGCAGCTGCGACGACGGGATGAAGAATGACACGGCACGCGGACAAAGATTGATATACAACAAGAGCTGGGAGGCTTAACACAATGAAAACAAAGGTATTGGCAGTGGTTTCGGCTATCGCATTGATGGCCGGTGCGGCGCAGGCGGCGGATGAAATCCGGGTCGGCATGATCACCACCCTGTCCGGCGGCGGCTCCGGGCTGGGGATCGATATCCGCGACGGCTTCATGCTGGGGCTGGAGCATGTCGGCGGCAAGTTCGGCGGGTTGGACACGGTCGTCACCGAAGGCGACGACCAGCGCAAGCCCGATGTCGCCAAGCAACTCGCCGACCGGATGATCGAGCGCGAGGATGTCGACATCATCACCGGGACGGTCTGGTCCAACCTGGCGCTGGCGCTGATGCCGACCATGGCCCGCAACGAGGTGATCTACCTCAGCCCCAATGCCGGCCCCTCGGTGCTGGCCGGCGCCCAGTGCAATCCGTACTTCTTCAACGTCGCCTGGCAGAACGACAACAATCACGAGGCCATGGGCCAGTACGTGCACGACCAGGGCTTCCAGAACGTCTACATCCTGGCGCCGAACTACCCGGCCGGCCGCGACGCCCTGACCGGCTTCAAGCGCTTCTACACCGGCACCATCGCCGGCGAGGTGTACACCGAGCTCGGGCAACTCGACTACGCGGCGGAACTGGCGCAGCTGCGCGCCGCCAACCCGGACGCGGTGTTCTTCTTCCTGCCGGGCGGCATGGGCATCAATTTCGTCAAGCAGTACGACCAGGCCGGGCTGAAGGGCAACGTGCCGCTGTTCGGCCCGGCATTCTCGTTCAGCCAGGACATCCTGGCGGCGGTCGGCGATGCGGCATTGGGCGTCATGAACACGGCGCAGTGGAGCCCGGACCTGAACAATCCGGCCAATCAGCGCTTCGTCACCGATTTCCAGGCCGCCTATGGCCGCATCCCGTCGCTTTATGCGTCGCAGGGGTATGACGCGGCGCTGCTGATCGACGCGGCGGTAACCGCGGTCGATGGCGATATCGAGGATGACGAGGCGTTCCGCGTCGCCCTGCAATCGGCCAATTTCGACTCCGTGCGCGGCGCCTTCCAGTTCAACCGGAACCACTTCCCGATCCAGAATTTCTATCTGCGGCAGGTGACCAAGGATGGCGAGGGCCGGCTGACCAACACCCTGATCGCCAATGCGATCGGACTAGTGAGGTCCCTCACGAACCATTCGGACCGCCTACGCCGAGGCGGAGACACCATGCACCGTCTTCACCGACCACTCCGACGCCTATGCGGACGATTGCGCGATGTAGGGCGTTGGCGTGACGAAGATAGCGAGAGGCGTCGACCAGGGCGGTCATGGGCCGATCGGCCCATGACCGCCCTGCTCCTCCTCGAGCAGGTGCTGAACGGGGTACAGCTTGGCGTCATGCTGTTCCTGATGGCGGCCGGGCTGACGCTGGTGTTCGGCATCATGGACATGATCAACCTGGCGCATGGCTCGTTCTACATGGTCGGCGCCTATCTGACGGCGACCTTCGCCGGGCTGTTCGACAGCTTCGTGCTGGCGCTGCTGGTGGCGCTGCCGCTGGCGGCGCTGGTCGGTCTGGCGGTCGAGGTGATCGCGCTCAGGACGCTGTACCGGCGTGACCATCTGGACCAGGTGCTGGCGACCTTCGGGCTGATCCTGTTCTTCAACGAGTTGGTGCGCATCCTCTGGGGGCCGGTGCCGGTGTTCCTCGACCCGCCAGCATTCCTGTCCGGCACGGTGGAGATCCTGCCCGGCGTCCCTTACCCGGCGTTCCGACTGGCGATCATCGGCGTCGGCATCGCGGTGGCGGTCTTCTTGTGGGCGCTGATCGGCCGCACCCGGATCGGCATGCTGATCCGCGCCGGCGCCTCGAACCGCGAGATGGTCGGCGCGCTCGGCGTCAACGTCGCCCTGCTCTACAGCCTGGTATTCGCGCTCGGTGCCGCTCTGGCGGCGCTGGCCGGGGCGATGGCCGGGCCGATCCTGGCGGTGCAGGTCGGCATGGGCGAGCAGATCCTGATCCTGACCTTCGTGGTGATCGTGATCGGCGGCATCGGCTCGATCCGCGGCGCTTTCATCGGCGCATTGCTGGTCGGGCTGGTGGATACCTTCGGCCGGGTGCTGCTGCCTGGCGCCTTCAAGCTGTTCCTCGACCCATCCACTGCTGACGGTGTCGGGGCCTCGCTCTCCTCCATGTCGATCTACATCGTCATGGCGGCTGTGCTGTTCTTCCGCCCGCGCGGCCTGTTCCCGGCGCCGGCATGACCGCCCTCGCCTGGACCGCCGCGAACCGGGAGCGGGTCATTCTGCTCGCGACCCTGGCCGTGTTGCTGGTGCTGCCGCCTGTGGCGAAGGCGGCCGGAGAAACGTTCTACATCAGCCTCGCCACACGCATCCTGATCTTCGGGCTGGCCGCCGCCAGTCTGGATCTGATCCTGGGCTTCGGCGGCATGGTCAGTTTCGGCCACGCTGCCTTCGTGGGCATCGGCGCCTATGTGGTGGGCGTGCTGTTCTTCCACCAGTTCGAGGGCAGCACCCTGTTCGGCATGGCCGGAAGCGTGAACGCCTTCCTGGTCTGGCCGCTGGCGGTTCTCGCCTCCGCCCTTGCGGCGTTGTTGATCGGGGCCGTCTGCTTGCGAACCAGCGGCATCGGCTTCATCATGATCACCCTGGCCTTCGCGCAGATGTTCTATTTCCTGCTGGTCTCCCTGCGCCGTTACGGCGGCGATGACGGCATCGCGCTGTGGAGCCGGTCGGAGTTCGCCGGCCTGATCGACATCGACGACAACACCACCTTCTATTACCTGGTTCTGGCGATCCTGCTGGCCTTCCTCGGCCTCTGCCACCGGCTGCTGAATGCCCGTTTCGGCATGGTGATCCGCGGCGTGAAGGAAAACGAGCGGCGCATGCAGGCGTTGGGTTTCGCGACCTACCGCTACAAGCTGGCGGCCTTCACCATCGCCGGCGCCGGCGGCGGGCTGGCCGGGGTGCTGCTGGCCAACGCCACCACCTACGCCGGCCCCGCCTTCATGACCTGGGACCGGTCCGGCGAGGTCATCGTGATGGTGGTGCTTGGCGGCATGGGCACCCTGTTCGGTCCGGTGTTCGGCGCCGCGGCACTGCTGTTGATGGAAGAGGTGCTGGCCGATGTCACCGAGCATTGGCAGATCGTCCTGGGTCCGATCCTGCTGCTGGTGGTGCTGTTCGCCAGGCGCGGCATCTACGGGCTGATCCAGGGGCGGCCGGCGGATGGCTGAGACTGCCATGCTCCAGGCCGAGAGCCTGTCGAAGCGGTTCGGCGGCCTCACCGCAACCGATTCCCTGACGCTGGATGTGCGACAGGGCGAACTGCATGCGGTGATCGGGCCGAATGGCGCCGGCAAGACCACACTGATCGGCCAGCTGGCCGGCGAGATCGTACCGGATGCCGGGCGGATCCTGTTCGCCGGCTGGGACGTCTCGCGCCTGGCCACCCATGCCCGGGCGCGTCTCGGGCTGGTGCGCAGCTTCCAGGTGACCAGCATCTTCTCCGGCTTCACCGCGGCCGACAATGTGGCGCTCGCGGTCCAGGCCAATGCCGGACACAGCTTCCGCTTCTGGCGCGATGCCCGCCGCGACCCGGCGTTGCGCGGACCGGCGTTGCATGCCTTGGACCGGGTCGGGTTGGCCGAGCGCGCCAACGTGCCGGCCGCCAGCCTGTCCCATGGCGAGCAGCGGCAGTTGGAGGTCGCCATGGCGCTGGCAACGGACCCGACGGTGCTGTTGCTCGACGAGCCCATGGCCGGCATGGGGCCGGAAGACTCCGCCAGCATGGTGGCGCTGCTGGGCGGCTTGAAAGGCAGCCTGTCGATCCTGCTGGTCGAGCATGACATGGACGCGGTCTTCGCCCTGGCCGACCGGATCACGGTGCTGGTCTACGGCCGCGCCATTGCCAGCGGCCCGCCTGCGACCATCCGCGCCGATCAGGCGGTGCAGGAGGCCTATCTGGGCACCGGCGACCTGCCGGAGGGCGTGTCCTGATGCTGCGCGTCGAGGGCCTGGAGACATTCTATGGCGAGAGCCAGATCCTGTTCGGCATGGGGCTGGAGGTCGGGGCCGGCGAGCTGGTGACGCTGATGGGCCGCAACGGCATGGGCAAGACCACCACCATCCGATCGATCCTCGGCCTGACGCCGCCGCGCGAAGGGCGGATCCTGCTGGACGACAAGCCGCTTCACGGCCGACCGCCGCACGCCGTCGCCCGCGCCGGGCTGGGGCTGGTGCCCGAGGGCCGGCAGGTCTTCTCCAACCTGTCGGTGGTCGAAAACCTGCTGGCAACGGCCGCCAACCGCGCCGGACATACCGACCCCTGGACCCTGGAGCGGGTCTATGCGCTGTTTCCCCGGCTCGCGGAGCGGCGCGGCAATATGGGCGGGCAGCTGTCCGGCGGCGAACAGCAGATGCTGGCGATCGGCCGGGCGCTGATGACCAATCCGCGCCTGCTGATCCTGGACGAGGCGACCGAGGGGCTGGCGCCGCTGATCCGTCAGGAGATCTGGTCCTGCCTCGCCGGGCTGAAGGCCGACGGCCAGGCGATCCTGGTGATCGACAAGAATGTCGACGCGCTCGCCCGGCTGGCCGACCGCCACTATGTCATCGAGAAGGGCCGGGTCGCGTGGCACGGCAGCGCGACGGCGTTCGACGCCGATCCCGGGCTGAAGGAGCGGTATCTTGGTGTCTGACGTGACTGCGAGCGTTCTGCCATGCCAACCGACAATGGGGCTCGACATGGGGCCATTGCATGAGGTGAGACATGACGGCTAGCGGCCCCTTCACCGTCGACCGCCTGGTCCGGTTCTCCGATTGCGACCCGGGCGGCATCGTCTACTTCCCGCGCTATTTCGACCTGATGAACGCACTCGTCGAGGACTGGTTCTACCAGCGCCTGGGCCTGGACTATGCCGGGCGGCTGATGGCCCAGCGCCAGGGGCTGCCCACGGTGCGCGCCGAATGCGATTTCGTGCGCCCCAGCCTGATGGGCGAGACCCTGACCTGGACGCTGACGGTCGAGCGGATCGGCAACAGCTCCATCACCGTCAACATCGCCGCCGCGCTGGCTCGCGAGGAACGGCTGCGCGCCACCCTGGTACTGGTCGCCACGTCATTGGACACGCACCGACCGATCCCGATTCCCGACGATCTTCGCCAGGCTGTGGAGACCTATAAATCCGAATGTCGCTGACACCCCATCGATCGTTCCATCCCGCAAGACGAGGCCACCGAGAATGCCCCCTTCCCCGCATCAGATCCTGCAACCGCCGGGCTGGCCCGCACCCAAGGGCTATTCGAACGGCATCGCCGCCGAAGGCCGACTGGTTTTCATTGGCGGCCAGATCGGCTGGGACGAGACCGGCCAATTCGCCGAGGGCGGCTTCGTCGCGCAGACCCGGCAAGCACTGAAGAACATCCTGGCGGTACTGGCCGAGGCCGGCGGCGGCCCGGAGCACATCGTGCGCCTGACCTGGTATGTGGTCGACATGGCCGAATACAACGCCGCCCTGGAGAACCTGGGGGTCGCCTATCGGGAGGTTATGGGCCGGCATTTCCCGGCGATCGCGCTGGTCCAGGTGGTGGCGCTGGCCGAGCCGCAGGCGCGGGTGGAGATCGAAGCGACGGCCGTCCTGGCTTGACGGATGGTCCGCCCGAGGCGCCTCGTCCGGTCGCTTTCCACGGTGTCGATAGACCATTCGAAGCGGGTTCCGGTTGAGATTCACTGGCCGTCCGTGGCCGCATCATCGATGCCATCACTTCATGTGACGACGAGCCATCCATGATAACTCCCTGAAATTTCTTAATCTTTACCCTCTCCTCTCGATCCCCGAAACAACCGCCTCCGACAGATGCCGGATGAGTCGGCCGCGCCGAATACGGGTGCGTCCGACGGTTGTCGGATCGCACTCCGTCACCTGTCGGATTTACCGCCCCGCGCCCGGTGGCCACGCTCCTCTCCATCCAAGAAACGCCCACCATTCGCGGGCATTTCTGGTCGCCGATCAATGACCGGGCACCCTGCAACTCGCCGGACGCCCTGGCTGCGCCGGACCTGGTTTGCCGTCGGCCGATGAAATCTCTGATCACATTCATCCGGAAGGAGACAGACCATGTTGCGACACGATCACAGGCCGCGCGGTTCGCGGACGGTTTCGTGGAGCCGCATCGCGCCAGCGTCCGCTGCGCTGGCGGCGATGGTTCTTGCATCCGGCGCATATGCCCAAGATTGGCGGTCCGGCGACGGTTGGGACGATGAGTGGGACGACTTTCTGTTCCATGACTGGGAGGAGATCGCAAGTGACAGGGATCGGGACGATGGCGACCAGATCCCGTTCGCCGAGGCCGTCGTGCTGGCGGAACTCAACGACACGGATGGCGATCTGGGCTTTCATGCCTCGATCGACGGCGATGCCTGGCGGCTGCTCGAGATCGAAGACCCCAATGAGCGCGTCATCCTCAAGATCCGCGGTCGAAGCCAACTGCGGCGGCAGGGTCTGACCCAACTGTTCTTCGAGAGCGCCGAACCGACCTTCGACGAGTTGACCCCGGAGGAGTTCTTCGCAAGGTTCCCGGAAGGCATCTACGAAGTCTCGGGCCGTGCGACCGATGGCGGCGAGTTGGAGAGCGAGGCGCTGTTCACGCACCTGCTGGCTGCCCCGGCCGACGGGATCACCGTATCGTCCGTCTCCATCGATCCCGATCTGGTCGATTGCGATGAACGGGCGCCGCTGGTCAGCGAACCGATCGTCATTGCCTGGGACCCGATCACCATGTCCCATCCGAAAATCGGCCGGACCGGAGAGCCGGTCGAGATCGTCAAATACCAGCTTGTCGTCGAACGGCTGGAGCCGACCCTGCTGATCTACAGCGTCGACCTGCCGCCGACCCAGACATCGCTAGAGATCCCGACCGACTTCACCGCGCTGGGCGAGGTGTTCAAGTTCGAGATCCTGGCGCGAGAGGTCAGCGGCAACCAGACAGCCGTGGAGAGCTGTTTCGAGATCTGGAGCCGGTCGCCCGTGTAAGGCGCCGGTTCCATGGGCTCCATTCGCCGCGCCCGACCCGCCAGTGGTGCCGGCGAATGGAGTTCCCCCGGAGAGTGATACTCCTCAGCGAAAGAGAGCCGTCCGCCCTGCCCGGTTCCGCGGCGCTATCTCAGACTATGGATATAGGCGATCAGATCGTCGATCTGGTCGTCGGTCAGCGCGAAATTGGGCATGGTCAGATGCGGGCTGCGCAAGAAGACCCGCAGGCTGAGCGGTGTCGCCGAGGGCATGTCGGCCACGTCCTGGAAGGACGGCGCGCCGGTGATATCAGTGCCGCGGAAGCCGGGATCGATCGCATGGCAGTCGACGCAGACCGCGCGGGCAAGGTCCTCGCCCTGGACGGCGTTGCCCAGTGGATCCTGGGCCAGCGCGGCCTCTGAAGCGATGACCATCGCCCCAAGTATCACCAACACCAATTTCAATTGTTTCATGCGATTACGCCGTTTTGTTCATGTAAACTTTCAACTTGCCCAGCGCCCCTTGAGGCTGTCGCCGCCCAGGGACCGGAACGGCCCGACGCGGATGCGATCCTCGTTCTTCACCGACCAGACCGGGGTCAGACCGCGATTCAGAATCTGCTCCGCGCCGCGCTCGCTGAGCCAGAGTTCGGCGCAGGGCAACAGGTGCTGCTCGCCATCCTCGACCACCACGTGCAGCGGCATGCCGTCGAGCTGGTTCGGCGCGCCCGGTCGCAGCGACCAGCCCTCGGCCGTGAAACCCTGGCCGATCAGGGTTGCCGCCGCGAAGGCCGGGTTGCCCCAGAGGTAGGATCGCAGCCTCGTCTCGCCATCGACGCCGTCCGGGATCTCCTCGAAATCGAAGGCCTCGATCGGACTGCCGCGCATGCCATAGGGCAGGCGCTGCAACACGCTTGGCATCAGGAGGCCAATATGGGCTGCCTCCGGCAGGTCGCGCAGCGCGGCCCAGGCTTCCGCCGCGTCGAGCTCCAGCTTCAGGGTCCAATTGTCCGGGTCCGGTGCCGCGGCGAAGGACGGGCAGCCGGCCAGTGCAGAATCCCCGGCCGCCAGGAACGGCGCCCCGGCCCGCGCCGCAATCCGGCCCAGCCGTCCCAGCAGGTCGGCGTCGTCGACAGTTCCGTCGAAGGTGTAGTTGCCGACCAGCAGCGACCAGGGCTGGCCGCCCGGGGTCTCCAGCGCCTGCTCGACCAGCAGCTTGTAGAGCGATGATGATTGCAGCGCCTCGCGGTCCAGATCGGCTTGCAGGTCGGCCCTGGACAGATCCAGCAGATAGATCTTGAGCGAGGAGTCGGTCTCCAGCCGTCGGACCATGAAGTCGAGCGCCAGCCAACCGGACTCGACGCTCTGGAAGTCCGGGTCGTGCAGAATCGTGCGCAACAGCGTAGCCGTGGCGTTGTCGACGGCGGCGACCAGATCGCCCTGGCGCGGGTCGGGAGCCGGCAGCAAATGCGGCGCGACGATGTCGCGGATCAACTGGTCGGCGAGGTCGGAGCCGGTGCGGCTTCTGAGGTCGGCGTTCGCCTCGGTCGACTCCGCCAGCACCGCGCCCAGCAGGTTGTCCGGCAGGGGTACCCCACCCTCCGGCGGTTCGTCGGCCGGTGGCGGTGCCTCGGCAGGGGCCGGTTCCGGCCGGGCCGCCACGCCGCTCCAGGACGACACCTCCGCCGCCGCCGCGTCGAAGGTCGACGGGTTGAGCAGCCGACGCCGCAGGGCGCGCAGCTCCGAAAACACACCGAGCTGATCGACGATGTGGTCCGGGTGAAGCTCTTCCAGCTCGCCGAACCGGACCGGTTCGCGCCAGCCTTCGCCGACCGGCAAGGAAATCTCCACGCCCAGCCTGGTGAAGACCTCGTCCACATTGTCCCGGTCGATAGCGATCGGCCGGGCGGCGGCGCGGCCGGATTCGGGCCCGTCGCCGCGGCTGTCGCGGCCACTGAAATCGCCCATGACCAGCATATGGAACGGGGTGCCACGCTGTGGCTTGGCGGCCTGGGGAGCGTTCGAGACGCCCATCTGAATCTGCCCGAACAGGGTCGGTCTGGTGGTCACGGCTGGTCTCCCCGCATCATCGCTGTGTCGGCATTATCGCCGCAAAAGCCGCACCATGGCGACCCCCGACGGTCGGGACGCGCAACATTGCGCGTGGAATTGACCACATCCCGGCGCCAATTCCATGAGCCAGATCAAATGTCGAAGGAGCACCGCTGCCCAAGTCGACGGCGCAGCCTCGGGCACTGCCGACAGAGCGAGACCGACGTCATCGGGGTTTTGCGGGTCTGGCATCCTCCATCCCGCAGACTTCCCTGCTGACAGCCCGGTGTCAGCAGAGGGCACGTATGGTCGATGCGGTGGTTCTCGAACGCAACAGCATGGCTCGAAGATGAAGGAACAGGGATTTGAGACGACGTCGGTTCGCATGGAGCGACTTCTTCAGTTGAGCGTATTTGCGCCGGAAGAAGACGCGGACCGCATCATGGAGCATGTATGCAGGATCGACCCCCTGTCCCAAGGCGACAGATACGACAGCAATGCCTTTCAGTCCGCCTCCGGCATCGAACGCTACCGACCATTGGAGGGCGCGGCAGCAGGCGCCGAGGCTGACGTGCGCAAGCGTCCGGGCGTCGTTGAATTGAGCTTCGAACTGCCCGACGACCAGGCCCTATTGGAGCGAGTGATTGAGACCGTCTTCCAGGTTCACAGCTATCAGGAACCGGTGATGAAGGTTCAGCCCATCCTGGTCAGCCGATCCAAGGGCCTCGACGACAGCGACAATCCACATCGCTGGTGGAATACGACGGGCGACTGGAAGAAAACGCCCGCGGGGGTGTAGCGGCCGCCGGTCACATCGAAGGCACGCGTCGGCGCGGTAGCCGCTCGCGTATTCCAGGCGGCCTCGGCAGTCCGATCGGCACCGGCCGCTTGCTCATCACGCGGGTAACGTGGATGCTCGGGCCGGCCGCGCGAGGATCGCCGGGTCGTTCCAGTCGGTATGCGACATTCCGCATTGTCCAGGCCGCGCCATCCACCGATGGAGATGACTTTCCATGACCCGTTCGGAGTTCGATACGTTCTGCGGCGCCCTGAAGGGCACTACGCATGTCGAGCAATGGGGCAATGCTTCGGTGTGGAAGATCGGCGGCAAGATATTTGCGATCTGCTCGGTTTGGGGTGCCGGCGACCACACAAAGTTCAGCTTCAAATGCAGCGATCTCACCTATGACATCCTGACCGAACAGCCCGGCATCGTCCCGGCCCCCTACCTCGCGCGGGCAAAATGGGTGCAGGTCGAAGAGGCCGACGCCATGAGCGATCGGGATCTGCAGGACTATATCCGCACGGCCTATGACATTGTGGCGGGCAAGCTCACCAAGGCGCGGCGTAAGGAACTCGGCATCGTGATTCCGTCCTCCTGAGCCTGCGTCCAAACCGGCCCACATATGCCATCCACGCCCGCCGTAATCGCCCATCGTGGCAGCAGCGACCGCCACCCGGACAACTCCTGGGCGGCGTTCGAGGCCGCCGTCGCGGAGCGAGCCGATATGATCGAATGCGACGTCCAGACCACCGCTGATGGCGTTCTTGTGGTGCGACACGATCTTTCCATCGACGGCATCCGTGTGTCGGAGATCTCTGAGAGAGACCTGCTGCGGCGCGCACCGGGAACCGTTCCGGTCGCGGCGATGATCGACTGGGCAGAAGATCGCGATATCGGCCTGCTTCTCGAATTGAAGGACAGCCGGTCCGTCGATGGGCTCGGCCGGCATTTGGCGGGGCGCCGGACGGACCGCCTGATGGCCGGCTCCTTCAACGGTCCGAACCTGCTACGGCTGCGCGAGCATCTACCTGAACTGCGGACCTCGCTGATGATCGGCAGCGTGATGGGCGCGGAGGAGATGGCCTATCTGGCCAAACGCCATCGTTGCAGCGGTGTCCATCCGTGCTGGGAGCATCGCGATCCGCATCCGCACCGGCTGCTCGACGCCGAGGGTGTGGCCGGGCTTCGCAGGGGCGGCTTCTGCGTGACGCTGTGGCATGAAGAGCGGGTGGACGAGTTGCGGGCACTGATCGCGCTTTCCCCCGATGCCATCTGCACCAACGCGCCAGCGACCTTGCGCGCCCTGGTGGATCGGGGTCTTGTGCCCTGACGAAACCGAATCATCGCCGCCTTAGGGAACCGGTAAGGAAAGGGCCGACGGATGAGCTTGGACTCTGAAGCACCGAAGGACAGAGCCTCCCTCAGGAGCGCGCTCGAGATCAGCATCCGGATCGGACTTCTGATCCTCCTCATCGCGTGGAGTGTGACGATCCTCCAGCCATTCATCGTCCCGATAATCTGGGGCATCATCATCGCCGTCGCGACCTATCCGGCTTACCGCCGGCTCGCCGGCTGGCTCGGCGATCGTCATAAGCTAGCGGCAGCCTTGTCGTCTCTGATCATGGTCGTCCTCCTCATCGGTCCGGCGGTGATGCTCGCCGGCACGCTCGTCGAAGGAGCGCAGGAATTCGACAGACAGATCCGCCTGGGCCTGCTGCATATCCCGCCGCCGCCGGAAAGCGTCACGGCATGGCCGATCATCGGCGAAACCGTGACGGAGTTCTGGACTCTCGCCTCTCAGAACCTTGATGAGGCCCTCGAAGAGATCAAACCCCAGATATTGGCCGCCGCCGGCTGGCTGATAACGACCGCGGGCGGCGTAGGCCTTGGCATATTACAGTTCGTCCTGGCGATCATCATCGCCGGCGTGCTGCTGGCCAAGTCGGAGAGCAGCAGCGGAGCGGCGGTGGCTATTGCCAACCGCTTGATGGGCAAGCAAGGCCGGAAGTTCGTCGATCTCGCCCACGCGACCGTGAAAGGCGTGACGCTCGGCATTCTCGCGGTCGCGCTCATCCAGGCAATTCTGGCCGGTCTCGGCTTCCTGGCGGTGGGCATTCCCGCCGCAGGACTTCTGGCCCTGATCGCCCTTCTGCTTGCGGTGATCCAGATCGGTGTCACGCTGATCATGATCCCGGCAGTGGCCTATGTCTTTTCCACCGCCGACACCGTGACCGCGGTTCTCTTCCTGATCTGGTGCGTGTTCGTCACGCTGATGGACAACGTCCTGAAACCCCTGCTCATGGGCCGGGGCAGCAAGGTCCCGATGGTCGTCATTTTCCTGGGCGCGATCGGCGGCTTCCTGGCCCATGGCATCATCGGCCTGTTCGTCGGCGCTGTCGTGTTGGCCATCGGCTACACGCTGTTCCGGGCCTGGATGCGCGAAGAGGCGGAACGAAGCGGCGGGAGCGCGGATCCTAGGACCGACTCGTCAGCAGCTTGAGCCCGGCGACGCAGAAGAAGGCCCCGAGCAGACCCTGAATCCATCGACGGGCCCTGCCGTAGAGCCGGACCATGACCGGCGTGGAAAAGGCCAGCGCATAGAGGCAGTGGATCAGGATCGACAATGTTCCGGTACCGACCACCAGCGCCACGCCGACCCATAGCGGCGCATCGGCCTGCAGGCCAAGCGATACGATGGCGATCCAGGCCAATGCGGCCTTCGGGTTGGTCATCTGAACCGTGAAGCCCCGCAGGACGTAGCCGGCGTCGCTCCGGTCGCTCACCGTCGTCGCCTCGAGACCGCCGGCCGCCGCCGCCGAGCAGAACGATTTGTACCCAAGCCACAGCAGGTAGAGCCCGCCGACGATCTTGATCGCGGTCAGCGCGGCGGCATAGGTGGCAAGCAGCGCCGACAGGCCGGCCACCGTCATCGTCGCCCAGCAGACCGATCCGGTGCCGACGCCAAGCGCCAGTGCCGTGCCCGACCGCCGGCCAACGCCCATCGCAGTGCCGATCACGGCCAGGATGTTCGGCCCGGGGCTCATGATCGACAGAAAGAAAGCCGAATAGGCCAATAGAATTCCGGGAAGATAGTCCGCCACTTGATCCATTCGCTGAGCCCGCCTTGCGCCGCCGTCGATCCCCATCGAATATCAGAGTGCTGCTGACACCGATCTGTCAGCAGCGATCGCCGGGCGCCGAGATACCGTGCGGATTGCAGCCGCAGATTGTTCCAGTCGCTCCCGAAACCGCTTGTGCTAGCATCTTCGGCATTCGCGGACGGCGATCCGGCGAATTCCCGGACAGGAACGACAACATTGACCCCGTCCGGGCGGCCTAGGAACAACGGGGGCTGCCGATGTTTGCCAGCAAGGACCAACGAGAGCCTTATTTCTGGGAGGCGATCCTGTCCCTCCTCTCCCTGGTCCTCGGGATCATGCTGTCGATCGTCGTATACGGGACCGATCCGCACATTCCCATGCTGCTGGGGGTCTTTGTCGCGGCCGTCATCGCCTACCGCGCCGGTTATTCCTGGGACGTCATCCAGGGGGGCATGCTGAAGGGCATCGCCAATGCGCTTCAGGCGATCATCATTCTGCTGATTATCGGCATTCTGATCGGGGTCTGGATCCTCAGCGGCGTTGTGCCGACCCTGCTGTATTACGGGCTGAAGATCCTGTCGCCGGAGATCTTCCTGCCGGCGGCGCTGCTGATCAGCGCGATCACATCGCTGGCGACGGGCACCTCCTGGGGCACTACCGGCACCATCGGCGTCGCGCTGATGGGAATCGGCGCCGGGCTCGGGTTCCCACTGCCGCTGGTGGCGGGCGCGGTGCTGTCGGGCGCGTATTTCGGCGACAAGATGTCGCCGCTCTCGGACACCACCAATCTGGCGCCGGCCATGGCCGGGACCGACATCTACACCCACATCCGGCACATGACCTACACCTCGGGTGTCGCCTTCGGCCTGACCCTGGTGATCGAAATCGTGCTCGGCTTCTTCTTCGGCGGCGGCGAGGAAAACCTGGCCGCGGTCCAGGAGATCATCGCCACCCTGGACCGGGACTTCGCGGTCGGTCCGTGGCATCTCATTCCGGCGATCCTGGTGATCGTCTGCGCCTATCGCAAATATCCGGCGATACCGGGGCTGGTGGCCGGCGTGCTGTCGGCGGTCGTCCTGGGGGTCATCGTCGAAGGTGCGGACTACCCTGCCCTGCTCAACGCCGCCTATAGCGGCTATGCCAGCAACACCGGCGTCGAGGCCGTCGATTCCCTGATCAGCAAGGGCGGCTTCACCTCCATGCTCTACGCCATCTCTATCGTGATCTGCGCGATGATGTTCGGCGGCATTATGGAGGAGACCGACCAGCTCAAGGCCATCGTCGACCGCATCCTGCGCATGGCCAAATCGACCGGCTCGCTGATCACCTCGACCGTCCTGACCTGCCTTGGCGCCAATCTGGTGCTGTGCGACCAGTACATGGCGATCGTCATGGGCGGCCGGATGTACGCCCAGGCCTATCGCGATCGCGGCCTGCACGCCAAGAACCTCTCGCGGGCGGTCGAGGACAGCGCCACGGTGACCGCCAACCTGGTGCCGTGGAATTCCGGCGGCGTATACCAGGCCGGCGTCCTGGGGGTGCCGACGATCATGTACCTGCCCTTCAACTTCTTCTGCTGGCTGTCGCCGATCGTGACGGTGGTGTACGGCTGGGCCGGCTGGACCATCGCGCCGGCGGACAAGGAAGCGGAGCCGGCCGCCGCCGAGACGGCACCGGCGGAATAGGATCGGGTCGATGTCGAGCCCAGCGACGATCCGCCTTGCGCTGCTGCTTCTGGCGGTCATGTCCGCCCTGCCGGCTTCAGCGCAGGACCGGGCGCTCAGCCCCGACTCGACCCTGGCCGGCGTGCTGGACCGGGGGCGCCTGAGGGTCTGCTTCGAGGCCGGATACCTGCCGTTCGAGATGATCGCCACGCGAAGCGGCCTGCGCGAGCGCAGCCTGCGCCCGGCCGATGAGCGGCGCGGTGGGCAGATCACCCAGTTCGGCGGCTTCGACATCGACCTCGCTCGCGAGATGGCGCGCGAACTGGGCGTCGATTTCGCACCGGTGAACACCCGCTGGACCAGCATCATCCCATCGCTGACCCTGGGCCGCTGCGACATCATCATCAGCGGCATGTCGGTCACCGAGGCGCGGCTCGAGCGGGTGGATTTCTCCGACCCCTATATGCAGGTCGGACAGACCGTGCTGCTGAACAAGGCGCGCGCGGACGACATCAACTCATACGCGGACCTGAACGACGCCGCATTCAGCGTCGCCTCCAAGCCGGGGACGACCGGCGAGGACGCCGTCCGGCGGTTCATGCCCCAGGCCGACTATCGCCCTTACGATACAGAGCTGGATGCCGCCGAGGCGGTGGCCGGCGGAGAGGTCGACGCCTTCGTCTACGACCGTCCGTTCAACGCCACCTTCGTCGCCCTGCACGGCGAGGACGACGTGGTGTTTCTCGACGAGCCGTTCACCGATGAGGCCATCGCCTTCGCGGTCCGCAAGGACGATCCCGATTTCCTGGCATGGCTCAACGCCTTCCTGGGCAAGCTCAGGACCGACGGCCGCTACGATCGCATCCACGCCAAGTGGTTCGAGTCGACCGACTGGTTCGACCGCTATCGCTGATTGACCGCCTTAACCGCCGAGCGGCATAGGCGCGATGGGCGACCTTGTGCGCTATCCGATCTGGAACATCGACCATAAGCGGCTGCACTCACGCCCGAACCTGCCGCCGCCCTCACAGCCAAGGCAGTTCACTCGGGAATCTAATATCGATATTATTTGACCATGAACTAAAAAATCGCTCAAATGAGACGTTTCTGGCGGAATACTGCCGGAATTCGTTGTCAGCGCAACGCGGGATCTACCACCGTGGCCGCTGGCCAAAGGGGAGGATTTTCCGTGAATAGGTCAGTCATCGCTGCCGCACTGTCGGCGCTTGCAATTGTTTCGACGCAGGCCGTCGCGGCGCCCGCCGCGCCGCCCTGTCAGACTGCTCGGCTCATCGTGCCTTGGGGCCCGGGAGGCGGTACTTCGGTCATTTTCGGTATTTTTGAGCAGCAGATTCGCGAAGCCGGCGTGGAAGTTCCGATCCAGGTGGTCACCATGCCCGGCCAGGGTGGTGGTCTGGGCGCCAACGCCGCCCATGAGGCCGCGCCGGACGGCTGCACATTGTTCGCGATCCACCAGCACCTGGTCGTCAACTACATCAATGGCGTGACGGAGTTCAGTTGGGACGGTTTCGAACCGATCGCCATGCTGACGGACACGCCGGAGATCGTGGGCGCCGGCGGTCACACGAACTACGAGACGCTTGATGATCTGCTCTCCGACGCCCGTGCCAAACCGGGCCAGATCCCCACAGGCGTCTCGCTCGGCGCGACCAGCCACTTCTTCTGGATCATGCTCGGCTCCCTCACCGATACGGACTATCAGTACGTTCCGTTCCAGGGCGGCACCGCCGGTCGCATCACCGGGCTGCTGAACGGCGAGATTGATCTCGGATTGATCAATATGGCCGCAGCCAGAACGCAGCGCGAAGACGGCAAGCTGCTGGCGCTCGCCATCGCAGCGGATGAGCGCAGCGAACTCGTGCCCGACGTCCCGACGTTGAAGGAACTGGGCATCGACATGACCTACTCGCTGACGCGCGGCGTGATGGCGCCGAAGGGCACGCCGCCAGACGTGATCGAATACTGGGCCGGAGTGTTCGAGGCCGCGACGCAGAATGAGACGTTCGTGGCCGAACAGAGGGCGCGCGGCACTGCCATCGTCTACCTGGGCCCTGACGAGTATGCGACCTGGTGGGGGGACACCGAAACGGGTTTCCTCGACGCCGCCAAGTCTCTTGGAGTCGGTCGCTTTCAGTAGCAGGTTCTGGGAAACGCAATCCGGATCGGGGCCATCGCGCTCCGGTTCGGCTTGCCCGATTGGCTCATGATCCGCCGATTGCCGGGCGGTGTAGACCTCGCCCGTCATTGGCGGACCGGGAATTCCAAGGTCGATCCGGAGACCGTACGTGTCGCTCAATCGAGACGCCTACACCGCTCTTGTCCTGTTGGTCATCTGCGGCGTGTTTTTCCACGCGACACTGGACCTGAATCCGCCGATGTTCGGGCAGCTCTCCAGCGCATTGTGGCCGCGGATGATCCTGGCACCGTTGGCGCTCCTGTCGCTGGCTCTGTTGTTCAAATCCCAGCGTAGCGACGCCGCCGCATCCGATGTCGGCCTGATCGACTGGTTCCGTGACAATTCCAATCCGATTATCTGTTTCGTCCTGTTCTTTCTCTTCATTCTCACCATGCCGTTGCTCGGCATGCTGCTCGGCGGCCTCGCTTACGTCTTCTTGACGCTGTCGGTGCTTGGCGGTTGGGAACCACGGCGACTCGTGTCGCATGTCGCCATATCGCTTTTCTTTGTCGTGGGCATGTGGGCCATCTTCACGCAGGCGCTCGGGGTCTTCCTTCCGGAAGGCGTGATCCTGCGGCTGCTGTAGGAGAAAGTCGTCGATGGAACTCTTCGACAATATCCTCCTCGCGGCGCCCGAACTCTTCACGGTCAAGATCATCGCACTGATGGTCGTTGGCACGGTGGCCGGCCTGTTGGCCGGTGCAATCCCGGGTTTCACGATCGCGATGGCGGTGGTCCTGGTCCTGCCGTTCACGTTCACCATGAGCGCGGTTGAAGGCTTGGCCACCATGATCGCCGTCTATGTCGGAGGTCTTTCCGGCGGCCTCATGTCGGGAATCTTGACCGGCATCCCCGGCACGCCATCCTCCATCGCAACAACCTTTGATGGACACCCGCTTGCCCGCGCCGGCAAGCCCGGACTGGCACTCGGCATCGGCGTCTGGTCGTCCTTCTTTGGTGGTGTCATCGCTTCGCTGGTACTCTTACTGGTCGCTCCGCAACTCGCGCGGATCGGGCTGGAGTTCCAGTCGGTGGATTATTTTGCCCTGGTGCTGTTCGCCCTCACCATCACTGCAAGCCTGACCGGTGGGGAAATCCTGAAGGGGCTGATTGCCGCGCTTCTGGGACTATTGGCTGCGACGGTGGGCAGCGATGTCGTGTTCGGTTTCGAGCGCTTCACCTTCGGCAACAGCAGCCTGGCCTCGGGATTTGCGTTCCTGCCGGTGCTGATCGGGCTCTTCGCATTCAGCCGCCTGCTGGGCGATGTTCGTGACCGCGACACCTCGCGCAAGCGGCTCGGCGGGCACGATACTCACATCGTCCACATTGACTACCTGCACTCCGCCCGCCTGGTGTTGGCGCGATGGGTCAATCTCCTGCGCTCAACGTTCCTCGGCGTCTTCATTGGCGTGCTGCCGGCCGCGGGCAGCACAATCTCCAACGTGGTCGCCTACGACCAGGCGAAGAAGGCGTCGAAGGAGCCGGAGGCGTTCGGGAAAGGTGCCATCGACGGCATCGTCGCGCCCGAAGCCGCCAACAACGCCACTGCCGGAGGCGCGCTGGTCGTGATGATGGCGCTGGGCATCCCTGGCGATATCATCACGGCGGTGATGCTGGGCGCGCTGCTAATCCACGACGTCATTCCGAGCCCATCGTTCATCTCCGACCAGCCGGTGATCTCCTATTCGATCTTTATCGCCTTCTTCATCGCGAATTTCATGATGCTGGCGCTGCAGTCGATCACGCTGAGGGGATTTGTGCTCATCACCAAGGTCAGCATGTACATGCTGACGGCGGTCGTCCTGTTCTACTGCGCACTCGGCGTCTTCGCGCTGAACAACATTGCGTTCGACATGTGGACGCTGTTCATCTTCGGCGTCATCGGCTTTGTCATGCGGGCGCTCAATTTCCCCATCGTGCCGATGGTCCTGGGCGCGGTGCTCGGCCAGATCGCCGAGCAACGCCTCAGCCAGATCGTGGCGAGGGGGCACGATTTCTGGATATTCCTGGAACGTCCCTGGGCCCTGTTCTTCGTACTGCTCTCGTGCTTTTCGATCGCATTCCCGGCTTACCAGAAGAACATGGGCGTCAAGATGTGGACTCGCTACTTCATCCCGCTGCTCTTGATCGCCCTTTCGGTGCCGGTCTTCATGATGAACGGGTGGATGCGCCCGGCATTGGCGATCGTAATGGTGTCGGCCGGCCTGGCGCTGGGGGTGCGGAGGTATCTGCAATTTCGGACTCAAGCCCGGTCGGGTGAATAGGAGAGGTCAACGATGGAACTTGGAATCACAGGGAAGCGCGCGCTGGTGCTCGGGGCCAGCCGCGGTCTCGGGCGGGCGATCGCCCACTGCCTGGCGGCGGAGGGAACGGACATCACGGTCTCGGCGCGCAGCGCCGACAAGCTGGAACTGCTGGTGTCTGAACTGAAGGAGCAATACGGCGTCGACGCGACGGCCGTACCATGCGACATGAGCGATGCGGCGGCGGTCGAGGCCTTCGCCGAGCGGATCTCTTCCGATATCCAGCCCGACATCCTGATAAACAACGCCGGCGGGCCGCCACCCTCACAAGCGACCGGCGTGTCCCAGGAGGTCTGGCGGCGCTCGATCGATACGCTCCTGCTCGGCATCATTCAGGTGACGGAGGCCGCGCTGGTCGCGATGCGCCGGCGCAATTGGGGACGCATCCTGACCATCGGATCGTCCGGCGTACAGCAACCGATACCCAATCTGGCGGTTTCCAACACCGTTCGATCCGCAGTCGCCGGCTTCTCGAAATCGCTGGCCAACGAGGTGGCTGGCGACGGTGTCACCGTCAATCTCATCCTGCCGGGCAAGATCGACACCGAACGGGTAGGCGAGCTTGATTCCGCGCGGGCAAACCGCGAGGACAAGACCGTGGATCAGGTGCGCAGCGAGGCAAAGCTGGCGATCCCCGCCGGACGCTACGGCACGCCGCAGGAATTTGCCGAAGTGGCGACCTTCCTGGTTTCGGAGCGCGCTGCCTATGTGACCGGTCAAATGACCCGTGTCGATGGCGGCATGATCAGGGCGATCTGAGTGAGTCCGTGTAGAAGATACAGGCGAATCCCATGCTCGAGCCTTCGCAGTCCGGCATGGAGGGCGCTTGACGCGGATAAGTCTCGTCTCACCGGGCTTGTGGTCGATCCGCTGGGTCTGACCCCGGCACAATCTCTGGAAACGGCCCGCCAGCAGGGCATGGCAAGGATGTCGCACATATGATCGTCGAAGAACGCATCTACAACCTGCAAATCGGTGCGGTTCCGGAATACCTGGAGCTCTACGAAGCCGAAGGCCTGGCGATCCAGCGGCCGATACTCGGACGCCTGGTCGGGTACTTCTCCACCGAGGTCGGACCGCTGCACCAGATCGTCCACATGTGGGCCTATCGCGATCCAAACGAACGGCAGGTCCGGCGCGCGCGCCTTGTGAACGATCCGCGTTGGAAAGCATACGTGAAGATGGTCCGCCCGCTGCAGATTTCTCAGGAAAACAAGCTGTTGGTGCCGGCGCCGTTTAGCCCGTGGGCGCACGACGACCCTTCTCTTGACTTGGCCGCCGATACTTGATCGGTGAACCGCAGACACACTCAACCACATTCGCAGCGGAGCGCATGCATGTACGATCTCTACACCTGGACAACGCCGAATGGTCGCAAGGTCTCGATTCTGTTGGAGGAACTCGAGGTTCCTTACGAGGTCAGACCGATCAACATCGGCCAGGGCGAGCAAAAGACAGCCGAGTATCTCGCCATCAACCCTAACAACAAGATCCCTTCCATCGTTGTGCAGGAGACCGGACGGGCGATCATCGAGTCGGGGGCGATCATGCTCTACCTTGCCGAGACACATGGCCGGTTCATCTCGGCCGATCCCGATGAGCGCCTGCGGACGATTGAATGGCTCATGTGGCAAATGGGCGGATTTGGTCCGATCCTCGGTCAGACGCATCACCACGTCCACTTCAATCGCGGCAAGGCTCCCTACACCGAAGAGCGCATGCTGGCTGAAACCAGACGCCTGTATGCGGTGCTGGACACGCGCCTGGACGGCAGGGACTACATCGCCAGCGATTATTCCATCGCCGACATCGCCTGCTGGCCCTGGGCTTCACGTTTCGAGTGGCAAGAGATCGACCTCAACGACTATCCGAACGTGCGCGACTGGTATGTGCGCATCGCCCAGCGCCCGGCCGTCCAGCGGGGCTATGATGTGCCGAAGAGAGTCGCAGACATACCCATGCCATGAGCCAAGGCACCCACCACAACAAGGATGCGTCATCGATTGTCTGGCATGGCTCAACGCCTTCCTGGGCAAGCTCAGGACCGACGGCCGCTACGATCGCATCCACGCCAAATGGTTCGAGTCGACCGACTGGTTCGACCGCTATCGCTGACAGCCGACGGAAATGCCGAGCGGCATAGGCGCGATGGGCGACGTCGAGCGCTGTCCAGTCTAGGACGTCGACTCGCAAAAGGCCGGCCTCAAAACATCATTTCTCGGATTGCGCCCGTGCAGCAGCACGTGGTGACCCGCTTGGACCAGCATCTTCGCTGTTACCAAAGCGATGCCGTCGGTCGAAGCGGCAATCAGAATGGTATTGGATTCTATCGTCTTCCTCACCCGGGGAAGTCTGGAAGGATGTCGTCGGCCAGGCGTTTCAGCGTCGTCTCGATATCCGCCTGGTTGAAGCGCAGATTCAGCGCCACGTGGTTCACGCCGATGTCCTGGCGCGATTGCAGGTAGGCGCGAAGATGGCGAGCGTCCAGGCGGAGCCCAAGATGGATCGGCTGCGGCCGCGCCTCGGGATCGTCGGTGAGATCAACGTAGAGCGGTTCCATCACCGGCCGATCGGGACCACCTTCTGTCGCAATCCGCGTGCGCCAATCGCGAATGACCTGGGATTGGGTTCTGCCGTCTCGGGGATAGAGCATCCAGCCATCGCCGTTGCGCGCAATCCACTCCTGGTCCTGCTGGCTACCTCCCGTGATGAGCAGAGGAAGCCTGCCGGCCGCCGGCTTGGGCAGCATGTCGATGCCACCGCCGGGACTGCCATAGTGGTTGTCGAACGCCGGCGCGTCGCGGCCCATGTGCCTGATGTAGTTGAAGCTCTCACGAAACCGGGCGCCACGCTCCGCGAAGGGCACGCCCATGGCCGGGTATTCCTCGGGCCTGTCGCCCGACGCGACGCCAAGGATAAGCCGCCCGACCGAGAGTGCATCGGCGCTGGCGGCAGCCTTTGCAACATGCGCTGGATGACGCAATGGCAGAATGATGCTGGCGACGCCAAGGGCGATCCGTTCTGTCTGACCGGCCAGCAGACCCAGGTAGACGAAGGGGTCGAAGAGCTGGCCGGCATCGCCAAATGAAGGCACATTGAACGGCACGTCCCGCAACCAGACTGCGGAGAAGCCGAGTTCTTCGGCCATTTGAACGCGTTCGATGTGGCGGGCCATGGTGGGCACCGGACCAGTCGCATAGGTTTCCAGCGGCACTACCAGCCCTACACTCAACCTGTTCGGACGGAACACCGCATTGTATGCCCGGTTGAGGGGTCGGAATCCTGGTTTGTCGACTTTCTTGAGCATTTCTGGCTCCGCCGGAAAAGAAGGGGCGCCTTGTCCGCCCCGATCGATGAAACCTCTCAGGCGAGGTCGCGTGATCCTGATCGACCGCGGGCCTGGCAATCCGTGACCAGCCGTTTCGTACGAGGGGGCGGCCATGCGTAAGCGAGAACCGCACGAAGTGCCCTTCGACGCGTTCGGTTCTCGTTAGTTGATTTCTTGCACGCCGACCACGAGTTCTTCCCACTTGCGCTGATTGTCCATGTCGAACTGCGCGCCGTTGTCATCGGCCCATTTGAAGCGTTTGAGAGCCGGCGTCTGGCTGGTCGCCTGATAGAGCCAATAGGCTTCTTCCTTCAGAGCCTCTTCGATTGGCTTGTCGATCGACGCATAGACGGCCTGTTTGCAGGCATTGATCGATTCAGGCGTCCAAAGCGCGATGCGATTGGCAAGCGCCTCGACGTATGGGCCGATCTCTTGCGGGTCGAGTGCCTTGTTGATGGTGCCATACGCTTCGGCCTGGTCGGCATCGAAGTCCCGAGCGCCCAGGATAATCTCCAGCGCGCGACCCAGGCCCGTCTGGCGGGCCATGCGGGAGGCACCCCCGCCGCAAGGCAGGATGCCCATGCCGACTTCCATCTGCATGAACCTGGCCTTGCCACGGGCCGCAAAGCGCATGTCGCAGGCCAGCGCAAATTCGTGGCCGCCGCCGCGCGCAAAGCCTTCGATCTTGGCGATCGTCGCCTGCGGCAGCTTGCTGATGCGCTCCAGTACCCTCTGAAGGTCAAGGAGTTTGACCTCGTCGCGCGAGACCGCGGTCCCGGACATGTCTTTGAGAAAATTCGTGTCGGCATGTGCCACGAAGATCTCGGGGTTGGCGGATTGGAATACGACGACTTTGACCTCGCGACCAGCCTCCAGCTTCTGGGCCAGCATATCGAGGTCGGCCAGCATCGGCAGGCCCTGGATGTTGACCGGCGGATAATCGAACGTGACCCAGCCGATCGCATCCTCGATCGTGACGTTGAGGGTGGTGAACTTGTCGTAATCCATCTGGCGTCTCCTTGATGATATGACGGCAAACTATTACTTTCCATTTCGATATAAATGCCCTAGAGCGGAGTTCTTAATTCGGTTTTTAGGCATAATGACATGGACACCGACAGCGTGCGCCTCTTCGTCCTCGCGGCGGAGAAGCTCAACATCAGTGCAGCCGGACGAGAGCTTGGCATGGCCCCGGCCGTGGCCAGCGCCAGGCTGGCGAAGCTGGAGAAAACACTCGGCGCAGACCTGCTGCACCGCTCGACCCGAAAGGTGGTGTTGTCACTGGAGGGGGCCGAGTTTCTGCCGTACGCCAGGGAAATGCTCGCCCAGGAAAGTGCAGCGCGCGCGGCATTGGGGCTGGGGAGCGCGACGGCGACTGGCACTTTGCGTTTTACCGCGCCGAGCACCTTTGCGCAGGTCTACATCGCCCCGCTCTTGCCCGAGTTCTTGAAGCTGCATCCAGGAATCGATCTCGACCTGCGTTTCAGCGATGCGCAGTTCGATTTGATCGAGGGCAGCTTCGATCTTGCCCTACGCAACTCTGCGCTCGCCGACAGCAGCCTCAAGGCCCGCAAACTTGCCGACGATAAGCGGATCCTGTGTGCGTCACCCGACTATCTTGAACAGCACGGCATGCCGCGGCACCCGGATGAACTCGCCACGCACCAGTTGGTCGGTTTCAGGGACCAGTCGTCGAAACAACTGATCGGGAGAGAAGGAAGCTCAGGACAATTCGACCCCCGCGGGGCGGAATGCCGCGTGGTGGTCGACGACGGGTTGAGTCAGAAGATTGCGACGATTGCCGGAGCTGGGATTTCGATGAATTCGATCTGGAGCGTTCACCGCGAGATTGCCGACGGCTCTCTCGTTCGGGTCCTGTCGAACTATGAGATCAACGACCACGTGGCCTTGTGGCTCGTCTATCCAAGATCAAACGTGCTGACCGCGAAGGTCAGAGCCTTCATCGATTTTCTCCTGGAGAGGATCGGCAAAGACCCGCCCTGGTTCGACCGCTATCGCTGACAGCCGCCGGGATTGCCGGCGGCAAAAGAGCGATGCGCGACCTAAGCGCTGTCCGATCCAGGATCGATGGCAGCGTGCATGAAACGGGCTCCGCCTATCCGGCTGAGATCTGTATTGAGAACTTCAGAAAAACGGGCAACCCCCACGGATCGCAACACCTTGACCCGGACCGATCGGGCAATTCCCATCGGCGTCAATCGTTGCCAGAGATCTGCACTGCGGTCTGTCGTATGGTAACGTCGCCTCGCTTCCCCCAGAGTGACATCGATCGTACGCCCGTCATGGCCAAGGTGAGGAAGCATGGGCACCGCACATCTACGATATGTCCTAATCCTCGCCGCGCTCTATGCCGCGCTGTGGATCGTGCTCGCCATCGAGCCGCTGGATCGCGAGGCCTGGACGCTGGAGAATGCGCTCGTCGGGCTGTTCCTGCTCATGCTGGTGGCCAGCTATCGGCACTTTCCGCTGTCGCGCATCTCCTACACGATGATCTTCGTGTTTCTCTGCGTACATGCGTTCGGAGCGCACTTCACCTACTCGCTGGTGCCATACGACATCTGGAGCGAGGCCCTGTTCGGGCAGTCGCTGAATGAGGCGTTGGGCTGGCAGCGCAACCATTTCGACCGCATGGTGCATTTCCTGTATGGGCTACTTCTCGCCTATCCGCTGCGCGAGGTGTTCCTGCGGATTGCGAATGTGCGGGGGTTCTGGGGCTATTTCCTTCCGCTCGACATCACCATGTCCACCTCGATGATCTACGAGCTGGTCGAATGGGGCGCGGCGGAGTTCTTCGGCGGCGAACTCGGAGCGGCCTATCTCGGCACGCAGGGCGATATCTGGGACGCCCACAAGGACATGGCTCTGGCCAGCCTCGGCGCGATCATCGCGATGACGGTCACGGCTCTGGTCAATCTGTGGCTGCAGCGGGATTTCGCCCGGGAATGGTCGGAGAGCCTGCGGGTCAAACGCAAGGCGCCCCTGGGCGAGGTCGAGATCGCGCGCATGCGCCACGATAAGGGCTAGCGGGATCGGCCACGCCGGTTAAGCACTCATGTCAGCCGAGGTGAATCGCGATGCGGAAGCGCGATCGGCGACGTCGAGCGCTGTCCAGTCCAGGACGTCGACTCGCAAAAGGCCGGTCTTAAAGCATCACGCGAATGTCCGGACATACCCAAGGTGCGGAATTGAACCGGTCGAGGGCCAACTTCGCTGTTTGACCCGGAGCTGCCATACGACTTAACGGATGGAGATTGACCGTATTCGGCCAGAAACGGCCGCTCGGATTATTTGTCCGGGCGGCGAGATTCTGATCAGAAAGCGGCCGTTTGAGGATCTCGGCGTGGGCGGTCAAGAGTGACTCTGGCTGTCATTCCGAACCTCCAGCGTTCGCCGCGCCGAGGAGCGGTTTTCCGACCGAGCTAAGACCCGAATTCCCCGTATCGAGTGGGCTGGCGTATCAAATGAGAAGACCTCGCCGCAGCCCGATGGCGGAGCCAGAAACGGGGTGAAGGAATGATATTCCGGTCTTGACTGAAAAACCGCATGGCGTTGATGCGAAATGGTTCTGACTATGGGAAAATCGCCACGTAGCGCCCGCGCGCTTACGACGGGCACGCGAACTCGGTTTGTGACAAGAAATTGGGGAGTTTGACGGGTGCGCGATGAAGGAAACAGGCCGATCCCATTCCGCCTTCATCCCGTGCCGCTCCTCGTCGGGTATATCGCCGTCGCCCTGGCGCCCGTCGGTTTAGCCTACGCCGAGGGCATGCAGCCACGCGGATTCCGAGACGAGCTTTCCTCGGCGCTTGCCATGATCGCCTTCGCCATGCTGTTGATGGAATTCGTGCTCTCGGGCCGGTTCCGGACCATGTCGAGCCGGATCGGGATCGATTTGACCATGCGGTTCCACCAGTTGATCGCTCGGTCGCTCGCCGCCTTCATATTGATCCATCCTTTCCTTTACGCGACACCGCTCAATCGTGCCTTGCCTTGGGACGAAAGCGGCCAACTCACACTCGGTCTCGACGCGGCCTCGATCGCCACCGGAGTCATTGCCTGGATCTTGCTGGCCATGCTGATCGCGATGGGGATAGGCCGCAACAAGCTACCATACCGTTACGAAACCTGGCGCCTCTCGCACGGTCTGGGCGCTGCCGCCATCGCCATTGCAGGCGCGCACCATGCCATTGAGGCCGGGCGTTACAGCGGGCAGCCGACACTAGAAGCGTTCTGGCTTGTGATGGTCGGCATCGCGCTGCTGACACTGCTCGTAGTCTATGTGGTGACGCCACTTCGACAACTGCGCCATCCCTATCGGGTCGTCTCGGTGGAGAAAGCGGCCCTCAAGACTTGGACTCTCGTGATAGAGCCAATTCGCGGCCAAGCTATGAGCTTCGAGGCCGGACAATTCGTCTGGCTGACGTTGGGCCGCACGCCCTTCGCGATCACCGAGCATCCATTCTCGATCAGCTCGTGCCCGGCGGACCGCCCGAGACTCGGCTTCACAATCAAGGAGGCCGGCGACTTCACCGACACCATCGGCACGCTGTCGCCGGGCACCCGCGCCTACGTCGATGGGCCGCACGGAAACGTGACCCTATCCAGATGGGCCGCCTCTGGCCTGATCCTGATCGCCGGCGGCGCCGGCATCGCGCCGATCATGAGCATTCTGCGCCAACTGCGCGCCGACCGCGACCCGCGGCCGGTGAAGCTCGTCTATGGCAACCGTTTGGCCGAGCAGATTCTGTATCGCTCCGAACTCGACGAAATGGCGCGGGATTTACGGCTCGACCTGCATATGGTGCTGTCGGAACCTCCTTCCTCGTGGGATGGGCCTGCAGGTCGCCTCGACGAGCCGGTCCTGGCGCAGTTGATCGACATCGAAGGCGCCGCCGACTGGCTCTATGTCGTCTGCGGACCGGCGCCGATGATCGACAGCATCGAAGGTACACTCGAGGCGCTTGGCGTACCAATGCGCCGAATCGTCTCCGAGAAGTTCAGCTACGATTGAGCAGGATATCCAATGCGCCATCGACTTCTCATGTGGACCTTCTGGAGCGTAAGCCTCGCGTTCTTCGCAGCAGCAGTCGCATTCGGGTTGCGCTAGACTCCATTGCTGCGCCTGGCCGGAAAAGCCCACAACGATGGCAGCAGTCGGACGACCGGTGTCTGATTCTGAAGCCGACATTCGCGTGGACGGTGACGAACGATTGCCTTGGGTCGATACCGGCCTTTCGGATGGCAGGAAATTGACCCTGGCGAACGTCCGGATCTGGCTAGTCAGCGACATGCGTCAACGCTGCCAGGTCGTCCGCATTACACTCCAGAGTGGACATATCAGCGGCGGCCTTTTTTTCAGCACAGGCCCTGATCCAAGAACCGCTGGGTGAACTGGGGATCGGGGCTCTGGCAGGCATCGCGCTTGCGGAACAGGCGGTAGCGGCGGCTGCCGATCCAGTCATGGACCCGGTCGCGGATCGGGCGCGGGACGATCAGGAAGGCGGGCAATAGCGGCCACGGCCGGTCCGGCCGCCTACCAGGTGGAGAAGGGCCGGGCGATCAGGTTGGCGTTGAAATACCTCGGATCGCCGGTCACCTCATCGCCGATCCAATCCGGCTTGGGGAAGGACTGGTCTTCGGACAACAACTCAACCTCGGCGACGATCAAGCCGTCATTGACACCGAAGAACTCGTCCACCTCCCAGGTGACATCCCCGGCGGGGATCTTGTAGCGGTCCTTTTCGATGATCGGCTTCTCGCACAGATCGTCGAGCATCTCATCGGCGTCGGCCGCCGGAATCTCGTATTCGTACTCGCTCCGTGTGGCGCCGACCGATACGCCCTTGATGGTCAGGAAGCCCTTGTCGTCGATGGTGCGCACGCGAACGGTGCGCTCCTTGACCGTCGACAGGTAGCCCTGGCGATAGCGCGTGCCCCGGGCCATCGCGCGCCAGTCCTCTCCCCTCACCAGGAACTTGCGTTCGATTTCCTTGGCCACGCCGCCCCGTCTCCTAATATGGCACCGGCTCCATGCCGATGACCCGCTTGATGGCGCGAAGATAGTTGACGTTCTCATAGTCGTCGAGGCCGAGCATACGCTTGGCCTCCAGGATAGCCGGTATGTCCGTCGACTCGACCGCCACCGTCTGCAGCCCGGCGCCGTTGATCCAGATCTCGGCATGCTCTGAGATGCAGTCATTGACGGTGAAAGCGAAGCGCCGCTTGAACACGGTCACCGCGTTCAGGTCGCGATGCGGACGGATGATCCCATCGAGAAACCGGTCCAGGGTGTATTCGGCGCAATCGAGGACGGGCATGGCGACCCCGAAGGCGGGGAATACGTCCGCCACCAGGGCCTCGGCAGCCATCGGAAACGCGCCCTTCATGCGCGGGCGCCATTGCTCCAAGCCGTCCCTCTCCCCGACCAGCACCTTGATGTCCATCTTCGCGTCGCGGATCTTGGTGTTGTTCTCGTCGTTGCCGGCCGAGACGATGTAGATCTCGTCGCTTTCGCGGATGCCCTGGCATTTCGACAAGCGGCGCATCCGGGTCTCGACCATGCCGAAATTGCGCGCCCAGGCGCGGAACTCGAAGCGCGGCTTGATCTCGTTCATCGCTGGCTGCTCTCTGCGCACGGGCGATTATAGACCAGACGGCGGCGCTGTCTTGGCCCGGCGAGGCGCGCTACGTCCGCTTGGCATGGTTTGCTGCTTCGCCGAAGTTGACCAATACTACGACGATGAATTAGGCAATTGTTGCTGCGCTGATATGAGTTCTGGCTGGATGCGCGGCGCGTTCTTATTGGTGACTTGCCGCCGGGCCGTATCCGGCTCCTTCGTTGGTTTCTTGGCGTATGCTGTGCTCACCGCAGGCAAGCCCGCATGTTGCCTGACAATTGGAGGAGTCACAGATGGTAGAGGCATCTCGGCATGACGCCTGGCAGGCTGGCGAGAACTACGAGGCCTATATGGGGCGATGGAGCCGGCCAATCGGCTTGCACTTTCTCGACTGGCTCGGCGTGCCGGACGGCCTCGATTGGCTGGATGTCGGCTGCGGGACCGGGGCGCTGTCCGCCGCCATCGTGGACCAGTGCAACCCCAAGAGCCTGATCGCGATCGACCCGTCGGATGGATTTCTCGCCAAGGCGCGGCAAGACGTTCCCGATCAGCGCGCCGATTTTCAGGTGGGCGACGCCCAAGATCTGCACTTGGAGGCTGCCAGCCGGGATGTCGTTGCGTCGGCCCTGGCATTGAATTTTGTGCCCGGCAAAGAAAGAGCGCTTGGTGAGATGAAACGCGTCGCGCGACCTGGCGGAACGGTTGCCTTCTACGTCTGGGACTATCCGGGCGGGGGCGTAGAGTTTCTGCGAGCCTTTTGGAATGCCGCAACGGACCTCGATCCCAATGCAAATGACCTTACTGAGGACAGGCGATTTCCCTTCTGCACGCTGGACGGTTTGTCGGAATTGGCGAATGCAGCCGGCCTCAGTCCAGTGGACTGCACTGCAATCGAGGTGCCGACAGTGTTCCGGGACTTTGACGACTATTGGCACCCGTTCACCCTGGGCGCAGGGCCGGCGCCGGGCTACTGCGTTAGCCTCGATCCCGAGGCCCGGAAGCGTTTGAAGGAGAAGTTGAGCAACAGTCTTCCTCGCCGCGAGGATGGGTCGATCCCCCTTAAGACGAGAGCATGGGCGATCAAGGCGGTGATTGTCTGATGTCGCCTTCTGCCTAAATCAGCGACATGCGCCAACGCTGCCAGGTCGTCCGAGATACCCTCCAAAAGGGAAGTATCAGCGGCCACCGCTCAAGACGGGTTCATCATGACAGGCTCTAATCCAGGAACCGTTCGGTGAGCTGGGGATCGGGGATCCAGCAGACATCGCGCTTGCCGAAGAAACGGTAACGGCGGCTGCCGATCCAGTCGTAGATCCAGTCGCGGATCGGCCGCGGGATGATCAGGAAGACGGCCAGCAGCGGCCACAAACCATCCAGCATCCGGGCGGTGCGCAGGGCCGCGGAGGATTTGCGGTAGGTCCGGTCGCCGATCACCAGGACGACCGAGCCGAGCCGGTCGCCGCTGCGGAAATCCGGTCCGAGGATCTGGTCGGCCACCGGCGACTGCAGCGAGGCGAAGCGAAAGCGCCGGCGCCGGTCCCGCGCGATGACGAACCGCACGCTCGCGGTGCACAGGTTGCACACCCCGTCGAACAGGATGATCGGGCGATCCGGCGCCCGCTGGTCAGCAGGTGATGTCACGACGGCGGGTCCTGGAGGGCGGGCGTTCGAAGGGCTGCTCCAGCGGCAATATCCAATCGGCATGGGCCAGGTTGCGCTCGATCGTCATCAAGTCGCGCTCCGGATCGATCAGCAATGCGGCCGGGCGACCGTTCAGGGAGACGCAGGACCGAACCCTGATTTCGACCCCCTCGATGCCCTCCTCTTCGGCGAAGAGCCGGGCGATGTATTGGGCATATTGCAGGATCATGTCGGGACGTCCGGCCACCTTGCCCCGCTGATGCCGGTACAGCAGATCGTCGGGCGTGATCTCCCATCGCATGTCGGTCGCCGGATCGCGGACCATGAAGACCGCCCGCCCGCGCTTGTCGCGCAGCTTCATCTGCCATGAGAAACGATGCCCTTCCTCGTTCCAGCTCGGGCTGCCCGGATAGAGCAGATGGCGCACCGGAAACAGGATCTGGAAGCTGAACCAGACCAGGATGAAGCCGGCCAGGGCGATCTTCGCCGCCTTGGACGGGGCATATCGCGCCGGGCTAGACATCGGCCGTCTTCTCCGCCGCAGTGGCGACCCGTCCAACGCCGCGCCACATCTTCCGCCAGACCTGTCGCGGCCAGTCCGGATCGAAGAACATCATCGTCCCCGCCATCGTCAGCCACGGGAAGATGCCGATCTGGAACATGAAATGGTTCGACAGGTGGAAGGCGGCATAGACCACAGCAACATAGATCCGCGTGCGGCGGAACAGCAGCAACGGCGCACCCAGAACATGCAGCCCGATCGATCCATAGGCGGCGATCGCGACGACCCAGTCCTGGGTGTACAGATGGCCGATCAGCGGCGTGTGGTCGCGCCGGGCCAGCCACATGCCGAGCGGCTCCAGGCGCAGCCAGTCGGCGTTGATCTTCACGATGCCGGCATAGAGATAGAGCACTTCGAACTGGGCTCGGAAAATCCAGGTCGACCACATCGGCACGGTGCGCTCGCGCGCCTTGCCGAATTTCGCGCTGAGCCAGGAATCGACCGAATAGGTCTGGCTGGCCGGCACCAGGATCATCAGGAAGGCGACCAGGATAACCAGGTAGAAATGGTTCAGATAGCGCGCCTGGTCGAGCAGGAAGATATAGCTGAAGGCGAAGAAGAACAGCGTCATGGCCAGGCGGTAGAACAGCCCGACGGTGATCATCGCCGACAGCACCGCCAGCCCGACGAAATGCCAGTACATGCCGTCGCCGGGCCACGGATGGACCCATTCGAAGCCGTAGTATTTGAACAGGAATTCGGGCCGGATGAAGTAGCGCTCGATCCAGCCATGGTCCCAGAAGCGCCAGCACTCGATCAGCATGATGACGCCGAACGCCACACGCAGGAACACCAGCGATGCGGAATCGATCGGCCGGAACAGCCCGTCGACCCAGCTATCGAGACGCGCCGAGAGCGAACTCTGCCCGTGAGGGCTGTGACTTAATTTCGCGGGTCTGGGATCCTGGCATCGCAACGTCCTGGCATCGTGCGAAGGGGCATTGTTCGCAGAAAGGCGCTCAACTGCAACCTTGCGAACGCGAATCTAGCAGTCTTTCCACCCGTCCTGAACCGGGCGAATTCGCAACCACTCCGGATTGGCTGTGAGGGCAGTGTGATCGGGTCGGTGTCCAATGGTCCGATGGGCTGCCGCGCCTGACGCCGGGGTTCCACCGGGATTCTCCGCAGATCCGCCATCGGCCCTCGGATTCGACATACCAAGGAGGACGCCGTGGGCGACTATCCCCCTCCCGGCACCTGGAAGGTGCAGGCGCGACCAAAGCTGGTGAAGAGCGTTCCGTTCGCCAAACCGTGGGCCCCCTATTTCTACTGGCCAATTCGAACGCTCCATGACAAGGGCCGGGAAATCGCGTTCAAGGACGACACCGGCACGAGCCACGGCCGATCCGGGCGACGGTTTCTGGCGACCAGGAACGGCGTCCGGTATCACGTCGGCGTGGATCTCTGGGGCGAACACAAGGATCTCATCGTGGCCTGCGACGACGGGACCGTGGTCAGCGCCACCCGGAACTGGCATCACGGCGCCGGCAAGATCATGGTCGAGCATGATTCCTGCGTGGTGAACTACGGCGAGGTCGAGAACGATTCCTGGGAGGAATTCGGCCTGAAGGTGGGTTCCACGGTGAATGCAGGCGATTCGATCGCCCGGGTCGGAAAGATGAACACGGACTCCATGTGCCATTTCGAGACTTACACGTCAGGAACGACCAGGACCTACCAGTGGATGATCGGCAAATCCAAACCCGGCAATCTGCTCAACCCGACCGCCTTCCTGCTTCAACTGGCTGCCAATGGTAGATAGAAACCGCCAAGGCCGAGACGCCGCGAATTGCAACCAGAGGGATCCGGCACTCCCAGTTTCCACAGTGAGCGGAATCGGCGGATGACCGGGCGGCATCGGCAGGAAGGCGGCGCCGGGACGATGTGACATCCCTTGCCAACCGGTGGACAAGGGAGTGATCCTGATCGCCGGACAGGAAGGTCTTGCGATGCGGATTGGCAATTCATGACGGGTGGCGACACAGACAGCCTGACGCGGGCGCTCGACCGGTTCCCGCAGGTATCCGTCGCCCATGTGCCGACACCGTTGGAACCTCTGGACAATCTCGGTCGCCAGCTCGGACTCGATCTGTTCGTCAAGCGCGACGACTGCACCGGACATGCCTTCGGCGGCAACAAGGTGCGGCAGCTGGAATTCTATTTCGGCGAAGCCCTGGACCGGGGCGCCGATACCATCCTGATCACCGGAGCGGTGCAGTCGAACTATGTGCGCACCGCCGCGGCCATGGCCCGGCGTTTCGGCCTCGACTGCCACGTCCAGCTTGAAGACCGCGTGCCGGACGTCGACGAACTCCATGGAAACTCCGGCAATGTCCTCTTGGACCGGTTGCTGGGCGCGACCATTCATCGCTATCCCGATGGCGAGGACGAAGCCGGCGCCGATGCCAGCCTGTCCACGATCGCCGGGCAGCTTGCCGGGCAGGGTCGGCGACCCTACGTCATTCCGCTCGGCCCGAGTTCGCCGCCGCTCGGCGCACTGGGCTATGTGCGGGCGGCGCTGGAACTGGTCGACCAGATCGACTGCCGGGCCCTTGCAGTGGATGAGATCGTGGTTCCGTCCGGCAGCGCCTTCACCCATGCGGGCCTGCTGTTCGGCCTGCGCGCTCTCGGCCGTGACCTGCCGGTGGTCGGCATATGCGTGCGGCGCGATGCCGGGCGCCAGGCCGACCGCGTGTCGCAACGAGTACGTGACATCGGCGATCTGCTCGCGATGCCTATCCAGCCGGGGCCGGATGATATCCGGCTGTTCGACGGCGCACTTGCGCCCGGCTACGGCCTGCTCAATCCGCAGGTTACGGAGGCGATCGCCATGACCGCCCGATCGGAGGGGATGTTTCTCGACCCGGTCTATTCCGGAAAGGCCATGGCGGGTCTGATCGCATTGGCGCGGTCGGGCGGGCT
>CBDBVB010000029.1:0-167782 GCA_965212545.1 Inquilinaceae bacterium | reverse complement strand
CGTCTTGTCGAAAGTGTGCTGGTTCGCCATGTGCATGCGCAGCCGCTCCGGCGACTGGCCGGTATAGCCGATGGTCCACAGCCCGGCATTGAGCTCGCGGGTGATGTCTTCGACCAGCGGCTCGCTGTCGTTGACGGTGATGTTCTTGAACATCTCGTCGGCGAATCCGAGCTTCTCGGCCAGCAGATACATGATCTCGTGGTCCGGCCGGGACTCGAACAGCGGGTCGAACACCTTGTCACGCCATTGCAGCGACCGGTTCGACGCCGTCACCGACCCATAGGTCTCGAACTGCGTTGACGCCGGCAGCAGGTAGACGCCGTCCTTTCGGGTCGGCATCACCGCCGAAGCGGTCGGATACGGGTCGATGATGACCTGGATGTCCAGCTTGTCCATCGCCTGCTGCATTTCCGGCAGGCGGGTCTGCGAGTTCGGCGCGTGGCCCCAGAACACCATCGCGCGCACGTTGGTGTTCTGGTCCATGTTGTCGACGTCTTCCAGCACGCCGTCGATCCAGCGCGACACCGGAATGCCGGCCCGCTCCATCAACTCCTTGGATTCGAAGCGTTCGACCAGATAGTCGTGCTCGACGTCCCAGACCCTCGACCAGTGCTTCCAGGCGCCTTCCGACAGGCCGTAATAGCCCGGCAGGGTGTGGCTCAGCACGCCGAGATCGGTCGCGCCCTGGACGTTGTCATGGCCGCGGAAGATGTTGGTTCCACCGCCGGCGACACCCATGTTGCCCAGCGCCAGCTGTAGCGCGCAGTAGGCACGGGTGTTGTTGTTGCCGTTGGTGTGCTGGGTGCCGCCCATGCACCAGATCACGGTGCCGGGGCGGTTGTTCGCCAGGGTCCGCGCGACCCGGCGCAGCTGCGAGCCCGGAACGCCGGTGACCCGTTCGGTTTCCTCCGGAGTCCAGTTGGCGACCTCGGCACGGATCTGATCCATTCCCCAGACGCGCTGGCGGATGAACTCGCGATCCTCCCAGCCATTCTCGAAGATGTGCCACAGGATGCCCCAGATCAGCGCAACGTCGGTGCCCGAGCGCAGTCGCACATATTCGCTGGCATGGGCCGCGGTGCGGGTGAAGCGCGGATCGCAGACGATCAGCGGCGCGTTGTTCTGCTCCTTGGCGCGCAGCAGATGCTGCATCGAGACCGGATGGGCCTCGGCCGGATTGCCACCGATCAGGAAGATCGCCCGGCTGTTGTGGATGTCGTTGTAGCTGTTGGTCATCGCGCCGTAGCCCCAGGTATTGGCTACGCCGGCGACGGTGGTCGAGTGGCAGATACGGGCCTGGTGGTCGCCGTTGTTGCTGCCCCAGAACGCATAGAATTTGCGGAATAGGTAGGCCTGCTCGTTGGAATGCTTGGCCGATCCCAGCCAATAGACCGAGTCCGGTCCGGATTCGGCGCGGATATTGAGCATGGTGTCGCCGATCTCGTTGACCGCGTCCTCCCAGCTCATCCGTGTCCACTCGCCATTGACCAGCTTCATCGGATATTTCAGCCGCCGTTCGCCATGGGCGTGCTCGCGCACGCTGGCGCCCTTGGCACAATGGGCGCCCAGGTTGAACGGGCTGTCGAAACCCGGCTCCTGACCGACCCAGACACCGTTCTGAACCTCGGCCTCGACGGTACAGCCGACCGAGCAATGGGTGCACACCGAGCGCACCGTCTCGACGTCGCCGCCCGCGGACTGCGCCTCGGCCTTCTGGATCATGCCGCCGGTCAGCGCCGATGCGCCAGCCAATCCGCCAACTGTCAGGCCAGATCGTCTCAGGAAGGTCCGGCGGTCGATTGCTCCGCCGGTCAATCCAGTCAGGGCCCGGGTCATCCGCGAGCCGTTGGCATGTCCGTTAGCTTTTTTCCTGAGCATCTCAACTCTCCGATTCGAAGCGCGCCCGATGGGGCGGTGCCAGTCCCGTCCGTCGTCCCTGCCGTTGGCGGATCAGAACCGCGCCAGGTCGTAGTAGGTCTTCACGTGCTTGGTCTCGCGATAGCCTTCGGAGCCGGCCTCGTCGGCTGTGTCGGCTTGCGCAGGCTCTGCGGCCACAACTGCGGCGCCGGCCGCCAGGGTTCCGACTCCGGCCATCTTTAGAAAGCCGCGTCGGCTATCCCGTCCCGTGGACTTGTCTTCACTCATTTCGCTACCCTTTCACCCGATGTATCAAGACCGGCAAATCAGGCATCAACCATGCCGAAGGCGGTGGCCTCGATGTCCATAAACAGCCGGCCTATGGTGCCGACCGGCGTGTAGAGGCGCGATGCCTTCGCGGCCTCCAGATCCTCGAAGAATCGCGGCGCCCACCCCGCGATATGGGCATTGAAGAACTGTCGCTGGGCGATCAGATCGCCGGGCTCGGCGAATGTTCCCTCGATCAGCCCCGCCATCACCTCGCACAGCGCGGCAATGTGGTCCTCCGGCTCCTTGACCGATTCGCTCCGCACCGCGCCTAGCCGCGCCAAGTCCTGGCGCAGTACGGCAAGCGGCCGTTCGTTGAGGAACCCGGTCAGATAGTAGGACGCAAAAGGCACCAGCTCGCCGCGACCGACGCCGATGAACAGTTCGTGGTATTCCCGGTCCGACTGATGCGGTGTCGTAGCGCGAGCCACCCGCGCCAAAGTGCCAAGCGCCTGTCCCAGATCGGTGCTGTCGCCGTCCAGCCCGCCGAGAATTCCCAATCCGTCCGTCTCCGGCGTGCGCGCCAGGACAAACGCCAGCAGCCGGTAGAGCTGGGCGCGCAGATGGTCCTCTTCGGGAACGTTGTTTTCTGGGTAAGCCGCCGAGACTGGCATGGCGCCCATATGGATCCTCACCTGAACGGGCCATTTCGCCGTGCTGGCGCGCCCTTTGATTGCTTAGAGGCACTATGAACTTGGGTGGAAGGCTCTGCAACATTTCGTGATACTGCGCTGCAGCATCAGGTAACTTTATTTCCATTGGTTGCCGGCGCGGAGTCTGCGGCTGGCTCCGGGTCCTCGGGCGGTCGATCCGTCGCGACGTCGGTGGCCTCCTCTGCGACGGGACCATCGTCGGCCATGTCAGGCAGAGGCTCTTCTTCGGGTTCGCCGGTGGGTTCCCGGATGAAGCCGCGGCCGACTTTGTAAAGCGTTTTCAGGCCTTTCACGACTGTTGCAGCGTCAGTGAAATCGCCGTCGTAATCGTTCAGCCCGTCGAGATGCCCGAATGCCGGATTGACTCGCCACAGCTTGCGCAGCGCTCTATTCCGGATCTCCTTGGGTACCCCCGCCTTCATGAACGGGGTGAAGTCCGAGTCGGCAGACAGTGTGTCGATATCAGGTAGATCGATAGCAGTTTCCGCGGTCTTGGCCGAATCGCCAGTTGCCGGCGAATCGGAGGATGCCGTCTCGTCACTCTCTGTGTCCTCCGCTTCCTCGGTCTCGACCGGCGGCTCCTCATCGGGCTGCCGGTCTCCGGCCGGTGTATCGTGGCGTGCGGCCCGCTTGCGCCGCGACCAGCGGCGGATGAAGTCCTGTTCGTCAGCCACGGCTGCCGCGCCCCATCGCGCCACGCGGGCCCGGCGGTCGGCCGTTCGGCGCCCTGCCGGCACCGGTGGCGCTGCCGCCCTTGCGTCTGCGCTTCACGAAGGGTTCGTCGACATGATGGCGGTCGATAAAGGCCTGCACCCAGGCGATCAGCCCCTCGGGCATGGCCAGTGCCTCGACGATATCGTCACCGTCCAGCAGGTCCTCGGCAAGGTAAGGAGATGCGGTGACCGCGACCGGCCGGTAGCTCATTTCGCCCGCGCAGCCGCTGTCGGAACGCAGCGCCACGTAGATCGATGGCAACTCGTTGCTGAGATTGCGCCGATAGGCCTCGGTCTCCTTGCGGTGCAATTCCAGTGGCAGCGTGCCGCCGAAGAAACGCACGAATCCAGAACCGCTGGCGATTTCACTGCCGATGGCCGCAGGCGCGGCGCCAGTCATGACGGCGACTGGCCGCCAGCGCCATTTCTGCCACGGATTCTCGATCTCCAGCCGCTCGACGACGACGCCGACTGGCATCGTGACCAACCGTTCCAAGCCCGTCTCCTCTTCACGAACCCGGCCATTATCGCATGGATACGGCCGCCGTCCCAAACCCGCGATGACGCCGGAGCCAAGGGCTCTATGGGCGGCCGGGCCGGCTGTGTTTTAATCCCGGGAATTGCGGGCACGACCCGCCGGGAGGATCGCCGAGATGACGGACCAAAGGGTCAACGACAAGACCTGTCTGATCTGCAGTTGCGAGGGCACGATGCCGCTCGATGCGGACGCGTTGGGAAATGCGCTGCCAATGGGGGCGCCGCCTGACATTCATACCCAACTCTGCCGGGCGCAGCTCGACAGTTTCAGATCGGCAATGGCGGGCGGCGGGCCGGTGCTGGTGGGCTGCACCCAGGAGGCACCGCTGTTCAGCGAGACGGTGGAAGAGATGGGCGTGGAGACGCCGGTCAGCTTCACCAATATCCGCGAGCGAGCCGGCTGGTCTGCCGAAGCGTCCAATGCGACGCCGAAGATCGCCGCCCTGCTGGCGGAGGCCGCCTTGGACATTCCGGCCACGCCGTCGGTGACCATGACGTCCGAAGGGCTGTGCCTGGTCTACGGCCGGGATGACGCCGCGATCGAGGCGGCCCGCCAGCTTTCTTCCCGACTCGACGTGACCGTCGTGCTCAAGGACCCCGGCGAGATCGCGCCGCCCCGGGTGATGGACGTGCCGGTATTCCGGGGCCGGGTCAGCGCGGTCGGCGGCCACCTCGGGTCCTTCGAGGTGATCGTCGACGACTATGCACCGGCGGTGGTCTCGTCACGCGGGTTCCTGGACTTTGAAGCGGCGCGGGACGGGGCGGTCTCCCAGTGCGATCTGATCCTGGACCTGACCGGCGATCCGCCGCTGGTGCCCGCACCTGAAAAGCGCGATGGCTATTTCAGGTCCGACCCGGGCAATCCGGCGGCGGTGCAGCGCGCGCTGTTCGATTTGTCCGACATGGTCGGCGAGTTCGAGAAACCGCGCTATGTCGCTTTCGACGCCGCGCTGTGCGCCCATTCCCGAAGCACGCTCAGCGGCTGCACGCGATGCCTGGATGTCTGTCCGGCCTCGGCGATCCGGTCCGATGGCGACGTGGTGGCGATCGACCCATTTCTCTGCGGCGGCTGCGGCGCCTGCTCCAGCGTTTGCCCGACCGGGGCCGCGCGCTACGACATGCCGCCCGCCGCGACTGTTCTCGAACGTCTGCGCACCTTGCTCGCGGCCTATCATGACGCGGGCGGCACCGCGCCGGTGTTGCTGGTCCACGATCCGCGCCAGGGCGAGGATCTGATTGCCGGCGCCGCCCGCTTCGGTCGCGGTCTTCCGGCCCGGGTGCTGCCCTTCGCGGTCAACGAGACAACCCAGATCGGCTTCGATTTCCTGGCCGCCGCGTTCGCCTATGGCGCGACGCAGGTGCTGGTGCTGGTCGGGCCGGAGAAGCGCGACGAGCTTGCCGGGCTGGCGGGTCAGGTCGGTCTTGCCGAGGCGGTGCTGGATGGGCTCGGTTATGGGGGCGGTCGGGTCGTGGTACTGGTCGAGGCCGATCCGGAAGCGCTGGAAGCGCAGCTTTATGGGCTGGAGGAGCGTTCGGCTGCGGCCTCCAGCCGCTTCCTGCCGCTCGGCGAGAAGCGCACCGTGACCCGCCTTGCGCTCGACCATTTGCACGGCCAGGCGCCGCGACCGGTCGATCACCTACCGTTGCCCCCTGGTGCGCCATTCGGCACGCTCGACATCGATACCGAAGGATGCACCCTGTGCCTCGCCTGCGTCGGCGCCTGCCCGACGGGCGCGCTCAGCGACAATCCGGAGCGGCCGCAACTCGGCTTCGTCGAGGATGCCTGCGTGCAATGCGGCCTGTGCCGCGTCACCTGCCCGGAATCGGTGATCTCGCTGGCGCCGCGTCTCAGCTTCGCGCCTGAGGCCAAGCAGACCGTCGTCGTAAAGGAGGAGGAGCCGTTCGAGTGCATCCGCTGCGGCAAGCCCTTCGGCGCCCGCTCCTCCATCGAGCGCATCCACGCCCAGCTTGCCTCCAAGCACTCCATGTTCCAGGACCAGCGCACCATCGACCGCATCAAGATGTGCGACGACTGCCGCGTGGTCGACCAGTTCAACGACCCGGACGCACCCTTCGCCGGCGCACCCCGGCCGCGGCCCCGCACAACCGACGACGATCTGCGCGAACGCGAGGCGGAGATCGAGGAGGCACGGGCAAAGCTGAAGGCGGAACGGGCAGCTGACGGGCCGGAAGCGGATAAGGAACCGGGCGGGCGGCTTTGATACGGATCCCAAGATGGAAGAGATGATCCCGGAGGCCCTTCAGGGGGTCTATTTCGGTAATCCGATCGCCGCCTGGCTGGCAGCGGCGGTGCTTATGGTGGCCGTGTGGCTGATCCTGCCGGCCGCCAAGGGGTTCGCCGTGCGCCGGCTGTCCAGAGGTGCCAAGGCCGAGGGGCCGGATAGCTGGCAATCGGCGGTGCTGCAGATCACCCAGCGGACGGGATTCCTGTTCCTGCTGGTGGTCGGGGTCTATGCCGGCACAACGCTGCTGACCCTGCCGGGGCCGATCGAGACCGGGCTCGGCTGGTTGTTCGTCGTCGTCGCGTTTGGGCAAGCGGCACTGTGGCTGGACCGGCTGGTTTCGGTGATCACCGAATGGAGGGTGCGCCAGACCGACGCCGCGGCGGCGAGCGCCCGCAACGCTGTGTCGCTGATCCGCTTCGTCGGCCGGGTGGCGGTGTGGTCGGTGGCCGTTCTGCTGATGTTCAGCAATCTGGGAATCGATGTCACCGCGCTGGTGGCCGGGCTCGGCATCGGCGGCATCGCTGTGGCGCTGGCGGCCCAGAACATCCTGGGCGACCTGTTCGCCTCGCTGGCCATCATCCTCGACAAGCCGTTCGAGGCCGGCGATTTCATCATTGTCGGCGACAAGATGGGCACGGTCGAGCGCATTGGCATCAAGACAACGCGCATCCGCAGCCTGACCGGCGAGCAGTTGGTGGTCGCCAACGCCGATTTGCTCGGATCGCGGGTCCACAACTACAAGCGCATGAACGAGCGGCGCGCGGTCTTCTCGATCGGCGTGACCTATGAGACCCCGGCTGACAAGGTGGAACAGCTGCCCGACCTGATGCGCGAGATCGTCGAATCACAGGACCAGGTCCGTTTCGACCGGGCGCATTTCAAATCATTCGGCGACTCCGCGTTGATATTCGAGATCGTCTATTGGGTGCTGATCCCCGACTACAACGCCTTCATGGACATCCAGCAGGCCATCAACCTGCAGATCCTGCGCCGTTTCGAGGCACTGGGGGTCGAATTCGCCTATCCGACCCAGACCGTGCATCTGCATACGGCCACCGCGGGTGGGGCCTGACGCACATCGAAGACCTATTGCCGCGGCAGCGGCGGCCCGCTATTGCCGCCGCCCATCGTAGACTGGCACAGGGCCTCGGCGCGGGATTTAAACAGGGCGGCGCGGGCGTTGTCGACAGTGCCGTCGGCGACCATCCGGTCGATTTCCACGGACCGTTCGGCGAAGCAGAGGGCAACCGGGTCGGACGAGGCACTTTCCAAGGCGTCCGGCGGAAATAGATCGTCGCGGTGGATGTAGACGAGCGCCAGCGCGCATAGAACGGCAATTCCGAGCGCAACGATGCGGGCGGCCGGTCGATCGAGTGCCGATGGGGCCGTGCTGCGGCCGCTCAAGTGAGGTCGATGTCCCCGTCGATGGCGACGTCGAGGCCGACGCCGTCGATCGTCAGCGCGACCTTGGCCTTCAGGCTCTCCGTGCCGGACAGCTTGCCCGACTCAACTGCGTCGCGGACCGCTTGCTCGATCTCGCGCTGCGAGGTCACGCCGACCTTCTTCAGGAACTTGCGAATGCTCATGTTGAACGCGTCTTCATCCATCGATCCGTCTCCTTGGTCCGTCTTGTCGTTGGTTATGTCGCCTCGGCCAGCGGCAGGCCGACCAGCAGGTTCTGGGGTTTCAGGCGCAGCCCGCCATCCGGCGTCATCGCCGCGGCAAGGTATACCGGTTTACCCGCTACCTTCGCCAGCATCTGGCCGGACTCCGCGAAGCGCAGACGGAACAGCGCCAGGATGCGGGATTGCCGTTCCGCCTCCAGCGTCTCACCATTGTAGAGATCGTTGAGGATCGCCGTCGCTTCGGCGTCCAGTCCGACATGCCAGATCCATTTCTCGTCCTGGATCGATTCGACCGGCTGGACGGCGACCGCAACGCCCAGCAGATGGCCGACCCAGGCTTCCAACACGCGGCACAGCGCATCGAGCCCGGCGCGGGCGAAGCCGATATCCAGCACCATGTCGAAACGGTCGCTGCGCTCCCAATAGAGCGCTGCGTTCTCTGAGTTGATGACATCCAATTCGATCGAGCGCTGCGGCCTGCCGTCCGCCAGCAGGTTGATCGGCGAGGTGTCCCCCAGAGTGGCGCGCATTTCGACGATCTCGTCATCGGCCAGCAGCACGGACTCGTCCTGAATGCTGACCTTCTGGGCGCGGAACAGCAGTTCGGCGGCGCGCAACCGGATCGGATCGGTCGCGCCATCCAGGATGTTGCGCAGGATCACATGCGCCATCTGATCGATGAACAGCGGCGGCATCGCGATGGTGCCGTGCCCGAACAGGCCGCGGTAGCAGGCTTCCACCGTGCCGGCTGCCACCAGCTGCTCACGGAGCGCGAGCACCACACGGTAGTTGTCGGCGGCGTCCGGGTCGGCAAGGGCAGCCAGCTCCGCCGGCGTGACCAGCCGGCGCGGGGCATCAAGCAGGGCGGCGTGCAAGCCGCGCTCGGCATCGCAGGAGTCTTCGACCGGCGCCATTTCCGGCCGGCGGAAATAGGCGCGCAGGAATTCGTCAGTGACCTGCATTCGGCCATCACCATTGCGCTTCAGCAGGTGGAATCCGGAAGTCAACCAGAAGTCAGGATTCGTCATCGGCGACGATCTCCCAGATCTTTGCATGCTCGCCATCCGCCCGGCGGTCGATCGTGCGGAAACGCTCGACGATCCCGTCCGGGCCGAAAGACCGCTCGACGGTAATCAAAGTGCCGACCGGATGATCGCACAGGCTGGCGGCAAAGGCCGCCTCCTCGCGTGCGGCCGGACGGGCGGCGTCCAGGTCAGGAGCACCGTGGCGGGCGACGAAATGGGCGGCCAGCCTATCCACCACGCCGTCATAGCCGGCGGCGTCGATCTCGCCGACCATGACGAAGGTCGAACGACCGAAGCTCTCGATGCCGAGGAAGCCGTTGCTGAATGCCTGCGCCTGTTTGCCGTTCAGCGTTTCGGGGTCGGCTTCGGTGAATGCGAAGGCGCCGGATACGGCCCATTCGCCCGGCTCCGCCGTCTGCTCGAAGACCTGCCAATCCGACAGGTCGAGTTGCATGGTTTTGGGAAATCGCATCGTCGGGCCGGCCTCCGCCTTTCCTATAGGGTCCAGGTCGGCACGGCCAGGGCGGGTGCGAGCGGGACGGTACCGTAGCTGGATGACCCGCTGGCGGAGGCGAGCAGCAGGCCGCCTTCCTCGTCGAGGCCCATGAAGCGGCCGGACACCGTAGTGTCGTTCAGGCGCCAGTCGACCGGCTGCTGGTATCCGGCGGCGCGACTGAGCCAGGTGTCGCAGACCGGTGCGAAGCCGTCCTCCTGCCAGCGGTGGACCCAGGCCAGGAAATGTCGTGAGAAGCTCTCCGCCAGCGACACCGGGTCGATCTCCACCGCGCCCTCATCGTGCAAGGTCGTCGTATCCGGCCTTAGGCCCGGCGACGGATCTCGGGAGTCGCCGAGAATGGCCACGGCAATGCCGAGAACCTGCCAGGCCGGAATCGACGCCGTGTCACCACTATCGGCGGTCGAGAGACGGATCCCGCCAGCCAACGCGCCGTTGATCAACAGTCGGTCCGGCCAGCCGAATTCAACGCCGACAACCGGCGGCGCCAGGGCGCCAATTGCATCGCCGAGCCCGACCAAGGCCACAAAGGCGAGCAGCCCGGCCTTGGCCGCCGGCAATTCCGGATGCAGCAGGATCGCGCAGTCCAGACGGTCCGGGCGGGTGGTCCAGAATAGCGTGCCGTCTTCGGCACTGTCGGCCGACGCCAGCGCTGAACCAAAAGGATCGGCGTCCTCGGCGAGGGGCACCAGGCGATAGGCCGGTGGCAGATGGGGTTCGCTCGTCGTCATCGGACGCCTGCGTTGTGGTCTTGGCAACTGTTGCCGATTGGCCCTCGCTTGTCACCGGTCCGCGTTCGTCTTGCCCGTGCTGCCCGGTTTGCGCATGATCGTCGGCGTCCGGCGTTGCGCGGCTGGCCGCCGAGCGCTCCGGCCAAGAAAAGGGAATCGGGTTGGATAGCCAGACCAGGGAGGATGGGGGTCCCAGCGGTGGGGAGGCCGACGGCGCAGCTGTCAGCCCCGAATCCGGCGAGGCGTTTTCAGGTTCGCCGCCAATCCTGCCTATGACGGCGGAGGCGCTGCGGTTCACGGTCGACGGCCGTGCCCTGATCGATTGCGGGTCGTTTTCCCTGGCCGCCGGCAGCCGGACTGTCGTGCTGGGTCCGAACGGCGCGGGCAAGAGCTTGCTGTTGCGGCTGTGTCATGGGCTGTTGTCGCCGACGTCGGGGCGCATTGCCTGGGCCGGCCTGCGGCCGCAAGAGGCGCGCAACTGGCAGGCGATGGTTTTCCAGCGGCCGGTTCTGCTTCGCCGCTCCGTGGCAGCCAATATCGCTTATGTGCTGTCGGTGAAGGGCGTCCCGAGGCATCGGCGTGCGAAAAGCCTGGCCGAAGCTCTGGAACTCGGCGGGTTGACGGCTCTGGCCAGCCAGCCGGCGCGCGTCTTGTCCGGAGGTGAGCAGCAGCGGCTGGCGATCGCCCGGGCCTGGGCGGTAAGGCCGCAGGTGCTGTTTCTGGACGAGCCGACGTCGAACCTCGACCCGGCGGCGACGGCCGCCGTCGAGTCGCTCATCGATGCCGTTCACCGGGCCGGCACCAAGGTCATCATGACCACCCATGATCTGGGACAGGCGCAACGGGTAGCGGACGAGATCCTGTTTCTGCATCAGGGTCGGCTGCTGCAGCAGGCGTCGGCCGATATCTTCTTTCAATCGCCGTCCAATTCGGTCGTTCGCGACTTCATTGAGGGGCGGCTTCCGCTGTGAGGACAACAAGGGCGGGAACAGGCATGCGGTGGGCAGGTTGGATCCGCGTATGCGCGGTTCTGGTAGCGGCGATGTCGGCGACGGCGATGTCCGTCGGACAAGTGGTCGCGGAAGATCGTTACATCACGGTGGCGTCCACCACATCGACCGAGAATTCCGGCCTGTTCGAGCATCTGCTGCCGAAATTCACTGCGGCGACGGGAATTGACGTGCGGGTCATCGCGGTCGGCACCGGCCAGGCGATTGGCTTGGCGCGGCGCGGCGATGCCGATGTGCTGTTGGTCCACCATCGCCCCTCCGAAGTGGCTTTTGTGGCCGAGGGCGGCGGAGTCGAGAGATTCGACGTGATGTACAACGATTTCATCATCGTCGGCCCGGCGGAAGATCCGGCGGAGCTACGCGGATTGCCGGACGCGGCGCAGGCGCTCATGCAGGTGGCGGCTGCGGAAGCTGTGTTCGTGTCGCGCGGCGACGATAGCGGCACCCATAAGAAGGAATTGGATCTGTGGCAGGACGCGGACGTCCGCCCCGCACCCGCCGGCGATGCTTGGTATCGTGAGACCGGGTCCGGCATGGGGGCGGCGCTGAACACGGCGAGCGGACTCTCTGCCTATGTGCTGACCGATCGCGGCACATGGATCAGCTTCGCCAACAAGGGCGATCTTCAGGTTCTGGTCGAGGGCGATGCCCGCCTGGCGAACCCCTATGGCGTCCTGTTGGTGAACCCGGAACGTCACCCACACGTCAAGGCGGATTTGGGACAGGCCTTTATCGACTGGCTACTTTCGGATATCGGTCAATCGGAGATCGCTGCGTTCCGGGTGAATGGCCAGCAGCTCTTTTTCCCGAACGCGGATGGCGCCGGATCCTGACTGACGGGGTTGATGCGCAGCCGGGTTCGGCTAGGTCAATGAGGTACAAACAAGGTGTGCGCAGTGGCGCACGACCGCAGGGAGGATCTATGCGATGAGACTGTTGCGTTATGGAGACCGAGGCCAGGAGAAGCCCGGTATGCTGGACGGCGACGGTCGGCTTCGCGACCTGTCCGGCGTGATCGCCGATCTCGCCGGCGACGCCTTGCTGCCGACCTCGATTGATCGGCTGCGCGGGCTCGACCCCGACTCGCTGCCCCTGGTCGAAGGCGAGCCCCGGCTCGGCCCATGTGTCGGCGCGGTCGGCAAATTCATCTGCATCGGCCTCAATTACGCTGATCACGCGGCGGAGTCCGGGCTCGAAGTGCCACCGGAACCGGTCCTCTTCATGAAGGCGACCAGCGCGATCTGCGGGGCCTATGACGATGTCGCCATCCCACCTGGTTCGAGCCAGACGGATTGGGAAGTCGAATTGGGCGTTGTGATCGGAACGCCGGCCAAATACGTGGCGGAAGGCAGCGCCCTGGACCATGTCGCGGGCTATTGCGTCGTCAACGACTTCTCGGAGCGCGAGCATCAGATCCACCGCGCCGGGCAATGGGTCAAGGGCAAGAGCGCCGATGGCTTCGGCCCGATCGGGCCTTGGCTGGTCACTCCCGACGAGGTCGCGGACCCACAGGATTTGCATCTATGGCTGGAGGTTGACGGCCACCGCTACCAGGATGGCTCGACCAAGACCATGGTTTTCGGAGTCGCCAGGATCGTGAGTTATGTGAGCCAGTTCATGAGTCTGCAGCCGGGCGACATCATCTCCACCGGTACTCCGCCGGGCGTCGGGATGGGTCAAAGGCCGGCGCCGATCTATTTGCGGGAGGGCAACGTGGTGCGGCTGGGCATCGACGGGTTGGGCGAGCAACAGCAGCGCATGTCGCAGGATTAGGTTTTGACGCAAACGGACCGGTCCCGGCTGTTCGATCGCATCTATGATCTGGTTCGCGAGATACCGCCGGGTCGCATTGCCACTTATGGACAAATCGCCGGGATCGTCGGCTGTACCGCAAGGGTGGTCGGCTATGCCATGGCCGCCACACCGGATGGCGGCGGCGTACCCTGGCAGCGGGTGATCAACAGCCGCGGCGAGATCAGCGCGCGGCCTGGCGACGGCGCATCGCGCCAGCGTGCCCTGCTGAACCGGGAGGGCATTCGCTTCAGCCCGGCCGGCCGGGTCGCGCTGGACGAGGTTCGCTGGCCCGGGCCAGGATGGGAGTGGCTTGAGCGCAATGGCTACGATCCCGGCGCATGACGATCGGCCGGCGGGTTGAGTCGCACCGCGGCCGGATGACGAGTGCGCGTCAGGATTGCTGCGCGTCCCGGTCGGCCGGATCCTCGTCCAGAATCTGCCGGATGTGTCGGGCGAGTGCCGCCTTGCGATAGGGCTTTGCGATCAGCGCCACATCGTCGTCGAGCATGTCGTAGCGCCGGCCGGCATATTCCGCAAAACCCGATGTATACAGGACCCTGAGATCGGGCCTGCGCTCCGTTGCCTTGCGAGCCAGAACGGCGCCGTTCATGCCGCGCGGCAGCGCCAGATCCGTAAACAGAAGGTCGATCGCCGGCTCCTGGTCGAGCATGCCGAGCGCCGAGTTGCCGTCGGAGGCGGCGATCACGGTATAGCCCAGGCTCTGCAGCATGGTCGCGGCCACCCGGCGCAGTGATGCATCGTCCTCAACCACCAGCACCGTCTCACCCGCGCCCAGCGGTGTCGGCAACTGCTTGGGCGCCGGGGTCTTGCTCAGAGGCTGAGTGGTACGCGGGAACCAGATTGTCACCGTGGTGCCGCTATTGACGGTGCTGGCGATACGGATGTGGCCGCCGGACTGCTTGACGAAGCCATGCACCATGCTGAGGCCGAGGCCGCTGCCCTGGCCGATGTCGCGGGTGGTGAAGAACGGCTCGACCGCGTGCTCCAGGACATCCTTGGACATGCCGGTCCCGGTATCCGACACCGTCAGCGTGACGTATTGGCCGGGCGCCACCTCGTCCGGGCGATCTTCGTCGGTCTCCTTGACCGTGACGTTGGCGGTGCTGATCGTCAGCGTGCCTCCATCGGGCATCGCCGTCCGCGCGTTGAGCGCAAGATTGATGATTGCCGTCTCCAGCTGAATCGGATCGATCTGCGCGCGCCACAGCCGGCCGGACAGCAGGGTGTTGATCTGGATCGTCGTGTCCAGCGTGCGGTTCAGCAGCGTGAGTGCATCGCTGACCCGCTCGTTGAGGTCGGTGACCCGCGGCCGCAAGTTCTGCTTTCGCGAGAACGCCAGGAGTCGGCTGGTCAGGTCGACGCCGCGGCTCGCCGCATGCATCGCCGATTTGATCAGATCGGTCGCGTCTTCACCCAGGGCATCGTCGTCCTGCAGCAATTCGAGATTGCCGACGACGACGCCCAGCACGGTGTTGAAATCATGCGCGACGCCGCCTGTGAGCTGACCGATCGTCTCCATCTTCTGGGCCTGGCGAAGCTGCTCCTCGGTGCGCTTCTGGTCGGAGATGTCGCGGTAGATGGCCGACACGCCTATGATCTCGCCATGGTCGTCGAGAACGGGGGAGGCGGTTAAGGACACGTCGACCAGACGCCCCGTCTTGGTGCGCCGGATGGTGTCGAGGCTTGAAATGCGCTCGCCCTGCTTGACCTTCTCGAGAATCTCGGTGACTTCGTCCAGGCGTTCGGTCGGTGGCAGGAGGGCGATCGATTTGCCGATGATCTCATCGCCATCATAGCCGAATATGCGGGTCGCGGCGTCGTTCCAAGACGTCACCAGCCCGTCCCTATCGAGGCCGATCACCGCATCGGCGGTGGAGTCGACGATTGCCGCGAGCTGGGTGGCGCGCTCCTCCGCCTGTTTGATCGCAGTGACATCTGTATAGATCGCAACCGTGTGGCCCTCATCGGTGCGGCGCAATTGGGTGCGGATCCATCGGCCGTTGGACAGCTCTTGGATGTTCGGCGCGCCGCCGGCATCCGGAATAGTCATTTGGGCGCCGACCCAAGCCTCTGTGGTCGCCTCGCTGTCGACGCCCACCGGATGGGCGACCTGGCGCAGCAATTCGCGGCGCTGTGCTCCGCGCCGCACGAGAGAGTCGGGCAACGACAGCATCCGGCGAAGGTTCTCGTTCCAAAGCAGCAGCCGGTCGTCTTCGTCGAACAACGCGAATGCGTCGGCCGTGTCGGAGATCTCCAGCCATCGGCGCCGTTCGGCCTGGAACTGGGTCAGAAGCGATGCGTTGGCCTGTTTGGTCTTGATCTCCTCCAACAGCGTTCCGTATGCAATCCGGGTCGAAAGGAGCATCGCCAACGTCATGACGAGCGCCATCGTCGCGAGTCCGAAATAGACCGGGTCACCCTGTGAGACGAAGTACCCGCCATAGGGCATGATGCTCAGAATGACGAAACCGGCTGCCGCACCCGGGATCGCGGCCAAGGTCGTCGAGGCGCCCCCGCCCATGGCGGCGGTGACGATAATCAGCGCCAACTGCTGCGCCGGCGGCACGAACGGCAGGAAACCGGCGCCTGCGCCCCAGGCCGCGCCCGCCGCCCAGGCGAACGCCTTGGCCCGGCGAGGGCCGCGCTCGCTGACCCAGGTCTTCACGGGCATGCCGCGACGGCTCCACCAACGAGACAGGACGGTCGCGGAAATCAGGAAATGGGCCCCGACCCAACACAGCACCCAAGGGATTGCCGCTTCAGGCCAGAGCACGGCGGCCGTTAGACTCGACGTCGCGACCGTCACAAGTGCGTTGATCGGCGTTTGCCGTGCGAAACTCGCCATCTGGGCGGCCCGGATTTCGCCGGCCTCATCGGAGTCGCCGCTCGGCTGTCCGAAGATCCATTTGCACAGCCCGCTCACGGGTAGGGCGTCCCGTGGCCTTGTGAATTCCGCAAATTGACCTTGATCCGTCTCATTCCGGCACCGGCGTTCTTCGTATCAGCTTCGGCATCGCATGCAGCCTAGGCCATCCGGTTGTCAATCCTCCATAGCATTGTCGCATGGCGCGTGACGTCGCGGCCGATGGCCGTCGCATCCATGGGTAAACCCCCGGAATACCTATGGTAAACGTCACTTTAAATAATGTTAATCGTTTGTTAATCAGAAATACACAGCATTTGGCAATAATTGCTTAGTCAATATTGGAATTATTCAACGAAATCGGCTCAATTCAAAAACATCTAACCTATTGAAAAAGATAGATAAAAAAACGAAATACATCTTTCTGGCATTGGTTAATTTGAAATTTTCGGTCTTTGATGTACTATATTTAGTATATAGCTGACCAAAAAGTCACCTATATAGTGTATTTGGTCAATGATATAATGAAACGTTAACGGCAGATGCAATAAATCCTTTGCAATTATTTTGAGTGCCGAGAATACTTCAGGCTGCGATTGGGGATGGTCTGTATCCCGGGACACCGAAGTTCGCCTGCCGCAGACAAGTGGGGTTGGCAGCGGGCGTCGGATTTGCCGGGAAAGTGACCTTAGGGCCTCGGTATTTATTGGGGTACAGCCGGTCCGATCGTCGGGAAGCTGCAAGTCCAGTCAGGAGATGGCGCCAGGCCGTCTCCCATGTTGCGGGGCAGAAATTGGAGCTGCAGTGGCCGGTGGGAAGGAGTCCCGCCGGTCTCGCGCGATGACATGGGATCGGCGTTTTCTCTCAAATTAAGGGGGAATTCGCCGATAAAAGGGGACAAGCGAAATGGCCAGAATTCGAGGCACGAACCGCAACGATTTTCTGTTTGGCACCAATGGCGACGATCGGATCGACGGCAGAGGTGGCAACGATCTGATTTTCGGCGGCGGCGGAAATGACCGCATCCGTGCCGGTAGCGGCAACGATTTCGTCATCGCGGGCAGCGGCAACGATCGTGTGGACGGCGGCAGCGGCGACGACCTTATATTCTCCGGCAGCGGCAGAGATCGTGTGGACGGCGGCAGCGGAGACGACCTTATATTCTCCGGCAGCGGCAACGATCGTGTCGACGGCGGCAGCGGCGAAGACCTCATAATCTCCGGCAGTGGCGATGATCGTGTTCGTGGCGGCAGTGGCGACGACATCATTTTGGCCGGCTCCGGCGATGACCGCATTGATGGCGGTTCGGGCGACGATCTGATCGCTGGCGGGTCCGGCGATGACCGGATCGACGGCGGCCGTGGCAATGATGAAATCTATGGCGGCGACGGCGACGATCGCATCGACGGCGGCCGCGGCAACGACGAAATCCATGGCGGCGATGGCGACGATCGCATCAACGGCGGCCGTGGCGAGGACGAAATCTACGGCGATGCCGGAAACGATCGGATCGACGGTGGCCGCGACGACGACTTCATCGACGGTGGGTCCGGCGATGACCGGATCGACGGCGGTCGTGGCGAAGACGAGATCTATGGCGGCGATGGCGATGACCGGATCGACGGCGGTCGTGGCGACGATGAGATCTATGGCGGCGATGGAGACGATCGCATCGACGGCGGCCGCGGCGACGACTACATAGTTGCCGGTGCCGGCGACGATCGCATCGATGGCGGCCGCGGCGACGACACAGTGTTCTATTCTGGGTCGTCCGACGACTACATGGTCAATAATCTTGGGAATGGCCGATACACTGTCGAATATCTTGATGGCTCTGGGAACGTGGACACCCTGCGCAACGTCGAGCACATCGAGTTCGAGAGCACTGGTAATTCAAACTCCGTACCCGATGCCATTGACGATTCACTGACCGTCGACGAGGGACAGTCCGTCTTTGTCAACGGCGTTCTGGACAACGATATCGATCCGGATCCCGGCGACTCGTTGACCGTGACCCATGTCAATGGGAACAGCGGCGGTGTCGACTCCCAGATCCAACTGCCTTCCGGCGCATTGCTGACGATGCTTGCCAACGGCAACTACACCTACGACCCGAACGGGGCCTTCGAAAGCCTCGGCGTTGGCGAATCGACGACCGACAGCTTCACCTACACCGCGACCGATGACATGGGTGCCACCGACACGGCGACTGTGACGGTCACGATCATGGGCGCCAACGATGCGCCGGTGGCCGCGGATGATGCCGGTTCGGTCGGCGAAGACGATGTCTATGTAGTTGCCGCCGATGGTGTGCTGTCGAACGACAGTGACCCGGACACCAATGACGTGCTTTCGGTCAGCGAGGTCGAAGGCTCGGCGGCCAATGTCGGCACCCAGATCACGCTGGCCTCCGGCGCCCTGTTGACGATGGGCGCAGACGGCAGCTGCCAATACGACCCGAATGGTCAGTTCAACGATCTCGCCGTCGGCGAGACCGCCACCGAAACCTTCACCTATACGGTGAGCGACGGCAATGGCGGCACCGACACGGCTACGGCTACGATCACCATCAACGGCGCCAATGACGCCCCGACCGCGGCCGATGACGATGCCGGTTCGGTGGGCGAGGACGATGTTCTGACGGTCGCCGCAAACGGCGTTCTGTCGAACGACAGCGATCCGGATGCGAGCGACGTGTTGAGCGTTGGCGCAGTCGAGGGCGATCCCGCCAATGTGGGCGCCCCGGTCACCCTTGCCTCCGGCGCGCTGCTCACCATGAACGCGGACGGCAGCTACAGCTACGATCCGAACGGTGCGTTCGACGGGCTGGCGATTGGCGACAGCACCACTGACACGTTCACCTACACGGTGGATGACGGCAATGGCGGCACCGATACGGCGACCGTCACGGTGTCCATCGACGGCGCCAATGACGCGCCGATCGCGGGCGACGATGTCGTCTCGGCGGATGAAGACGGTGCAACCACCGTTGCCGCGAATGGCGTGCTGGCGAATGACGGCGACCCGGATTCCGGCGATACGGTCAGCGTCAGCGCAGTCGAGGGCGATTCCGCCAATCTTGGCACGCAGGTCACACTCCCCTCGGGCGCGCTGCTGACCATGAACGCCGATGGCAGCTACAGCTACGATCCGAATGGACAGTTCGAGGGCCTGGCGGTCGGCGAGACAGCGACCGACAGCTTCACCTACACCGTTACCGATAGCAACGGCGCCACCGACACGGCGACCGTGAACGTCACGATCAACGGCGCCAATGACGGGCCGACCGCCGGCGATGACACCGGTTCGGTGGGCGAGGACGATGTCCTGACGGTCACCTCCAATGGTGTCCTGACCAACGATATCGATCCGGATACCAGCGACGTGCTGAGCGTCAGCGCGGTCGAGGGCACGGCGGTCGATGGGGCCACCGGGCTGGTCCAGGTCACCCTTGCGTCCGGCGCGGTGGTGACCATGAACGCCGATGGCACCTACAACTACAACACCAATGGGTCGTTCGAGGGCCTGGCGGTTGGCGAAAGCGCGACCGACAGCTTCACCTACACGGTGAGCGACGGCAATGGCGGCACGGACACCGCCACCGTCACTTTGACGATCCAGGGCGCGAACGACGATCCGAACGCGACGGATGATACCGGTACCGTGGTCGAGGGTGGCGCCATCGTGGTTGCCGCGGCCGATGGCCTGCTGGCCAACGACGCCGATATCGACAACGGTTCCTCGATTTCCGTGACCGAAGTCGCCGGGATGACCATCCCTGCCGTTGGCGCGGTCCCTGTACCGATGGCCTCCGGTGCCATTCTCGTGATGAGCGCCGATGGCGGCTACACCTATCTGCCGATGGCCGGGTTCGACTATCTGAACGACGGCGAAACCGCGACCGATAGCTTCACCTACACGGTGACCGACGAGCACGGCGCCACAGACACGGCGACGGTGACCATCACCATCACCGGTGTGGGCGCGCCGCCAAATCTGGCGCCGACCGCCGGCGATGACTCGGCGAGTGTGGGCGAGGACAATGTGCTGTCCGTTGCCGCTAATGGCGTGCTGTCCAACGACACGGATCCGAATGCGGGTGACGTATTGAACGTCGGCGCGGTCGAGGGTGCGGCGGCGAATGTCGGGGTGGCGGTGACGCTGGCCTCCGGCGCGATCGTCACCATGAACGCCGACGGCAGCTACAGCTACGACACCAACGGCGCCTTCAACGGCCTGGCGGTCGGCGAGAGCACCACCGATACGTTCACCTACACGGCGGACGACGGCAATGGCGGCACCGACACGGCGACCGTGACGGTGACCATCAACGGCGCCAATGACGGCCCGACGGCCGGTGACGACACCGGTACGGTCGGCGAGGACGGCACCCTGGTGGTCGCGGCTGACGGCGTGCTGACCAATGACAGCGACCCGGATGCGACCGATGCGCTGAATGTCAGCGCGGTCGAGGGTGCGGCTGCGAATGTGGGCGCGGCGGTGACGCTGGCCTCGGGTGCCGTGGTTACCATGAACGCCGATGGCAGCTACAGCTACGATCCGAATGGCGCGTTCGAATCGCTGAATACCGGCGAGACCGGCACCGATACGTTCACCTACACAGTTGATGACGGCAATGGCGGCACCGACACGGCGACCGTCACGGTTTCGATCACCGGTTCGACGGACAACACCGCACCGACCGCCGTTGACGACACCCTGACGGTGGACGAAGGCGTCATGGTCGCGGTGAACGGGGTCTTGGACAACGACATCGACCCGGATGTGGGCGACACGTTGAACGTGACAGCCGTCAACGGCTCGACGGCCGATGTCGGCGCCCAGATCCGTTGCCCTCCGGTGCGCTGCTGAACATGAGCGCTGACGGTACCTACACCTATGATCCGAACGGTGCGTTCAACAGCCTGGGCGCTGGCGAGACGACCACCGATACGTTCACCTATACGGCGACCGACAGCTTCGGCGCCACCGACACCGCGACGCTGACCATCACCATCAACGGCGCCAATGACGGCCCGACGGCCGGCGACGACGCCGGTTCGGTCGGCGAGGACGGCACCCTTGTGGTGGCGGCCGACGGTGTGCTGTCGAACGACAGCGACCCGGATGCGACCGATGTGCTGAGTGTCAGCGCGGTCGAGGGTGCGGCGGCGAATGTCGGGGCGGCGGTGACGCTGGCCTCCGGCGCGATCGTCACCATGAACGCCGATGGCAGCTACAGCTACGACACCAACGGCGCCTTCAACGGCCTGGCGGTCGGCGAGAGCACCACCGATACGTTCACCTACACGGCGGACGACGGCAATGGCGGCACCGACACGGCGACCGTGACGGTGACCATCAACGGCGCCAATGACGGCCCGACGGCCGGCGACGACGCCGGTTCGGTGGCCGAGGACGGCACCCTTGTGGTGGCGGCCGACGGCGTGCTGTCGAACGACAGCGACCCGGATGCGACCGATGTGCTGAATGTCAGCGCGGTCGAGGGCGCGGCGGCGAATGTCGCGGCGGACGACGGCAATGGCGGCACCGCACGGCGACCGTGACGGTGACCATGCCAATGACGGCCCGACGGCCGGCGACGACGCCGGTTCGGTGGCCGACGCTGGCCTCCGGCGCGATCGTCACCATGAACGCCGATGGCAGCTACAGCTACGACACCAACGGCGCCTTCAACGGCCTGGCGGTCGGCGAGAGCACCACCGATACGTTCACCTACACGGCGGACGACGGCAATGGCGGCACCGACACGGCGACCGTGACGGTGACCATCAACGGCGCCAATGACGGCCCGACGGCCGGCGACGACGCCGGTTCGGTGGCCGAGGACGGCACCCTTGTGGTGGCGGCCGACGGCGTGCTGTCGAACGACAGCGACCCGGATGCGACCGATGTGCTGAATGTCAGCGCGGTCGAGGGCGCGGCGGCGAATGTCGGGGCGGCTGTGACGCTGGCCTCCGGCGCGATCGTCACCATGAACGCCGATGGCAGCTACAGCTACGACACCAACGGCGCCTTCAACGGCCTGGCGGTCGGCGAGAGCACCACCGATACGTTCACCTACACGGCGGACGACGGCAATGGCGGCACCGACACGGCGACCGTGACGGTGACCATCAACGGCGCCAATGACGGCCCGACGGCCGGCGACGACGCCGGTTCGGTCGGCGAGGACGGCACCCTTGTGGTGGCGGCCGACGGTGTGCTGTCGCTGTCGACGACAGCGACCCGGATGCGACCGATGTGCTGAGTGTCAGCGCGGTCGAGGGTGCGGCGGCGAATGTCGGGGCGGCGGTGACGCTGGCCTCCGGCGCGATCGTCACCATGAACGCCGATGGCAGCTACAGCTACGACACCAACGGCGCCTTCAACGGCCTGGCGGCCGGCGAGAGCACCACCGATACGTTCACCTACACGGCGGACGACGGCAATGGCGGCACCGACACGGCGACCGTGACGGTGACCATCAACGGCGCCAATGACGGCCCGACCGCCGGCGACGACGCCGGTTCGGTGGCCGAGGACGGCACCCTTGTGGTGGCGGCCGACGGTGTGCTGTCGAACGACAGCGACCCGGATGCGACCGATGTGCTGAATGTCAGCGCGGTCGAGGGCGCGGCGGCGAATGTCGGGGCGGCTGTGACGCTGGCCTCCGGCGCGATCGTCACCATGAACGCCGATGGCAGCTACAGCTACGACACCAACGGCGCCTTCAACGGCCTGGCGGTCGGCGAGAGCACCACCGATACGTTTACCTACACGGCGGACGACGGCAATGGCGGCACCGACACGGCGACCGTGACGGTGACCATCAACGGCGCCAATGACGGCCCGACGGCCGGCGACGACGCCGGTTCGGTGGCTACAGCTACGAGGACGGCACCCTTGTGGTGGCGGCCGACGGCGTGCTGTCGAACGACAGCGACCCGGATGCGACCGATGTGCTGAATGTCAGCGCGGTCGAGGGCGCGGCGGCGAATGTCGGGGCGGCTGTGACGCTGGCCTCCGGCGCGATCGTCACCATGAACGCCGATGGCAGCTACAGCTACGACACCAACGGCGCCTTCAACGGCCTGGCGGTCGGCGAGAGCACCACCGATACGTTCACCTACACGGCGGACGACGGCAATGGCGGCACCGACACGGCGACCGTGACGGTGACCATCAACGGCGCCAATGACGGCCCGACGGCCGGCGACGACGCCGGTTCGGTCGGCGAGGACGGCACCCTTGTGGTGGCGGCCGACGGTGTGCTGTCGAACGACAGCGACCCGGATGCGACCGATGTGCTGAGTGTCAGCGCGGTCGAGGGTGCGGCGGCGAATGTCGGGGCGGCGGTGACGCTGGCCTCCGGCGCGATCGTCACCATGAACGCCGATGGCAGCTACAGCTACGACACCAACGGCGCCTTCAACGGCCTGGCGGTCGGCGAGAGCACCACCGATACGTTCACCTACACGGCGGACGACGGCAATGGCGGCACCGACACGGCGACCGTGACGGTGACCATCAACGGCGCCAATGACGGCCCGACCGCCGGCGACGACGCCGGTTCGGTGGCCGAGGACGGCACCCTTGTGGTGGCGGCCGACGGTGTGCTGTCGAACGACAGCGACCCGGATGCGACCGATGTGCTGAATGTCAGCGCGGTCGAGGGCGCGGCGGCGAATGTCGGGGCGGCTGTGACGCTGGCCTCCGGCGCGATCGTCACCATGAACGCCGATGGCAGCTACAGCTACGACACCAACGGCGCCTTCAACGGCCTGGCGGTCGGCGAGAGCACCACCGATACGTTCACCTACACGGCGGACGACGGCAATGGCGGTACCGACACGGCGACCGTGACGGTGACCATCAACGGCGCCAATGACGGCCCGACCGCCGGTGACGACGCTGGTTCGGTGGCCGAGGACGGCACCCTTGTGGTGGCGGCCGACGGCGTGCTGTCGAACGACAGCGACCCGGATGCGACCGATGTGCTGAATGTCAGCGCGGTCGAGGGCGCGGCGGCGAATGTCGGGGCGGCTGTGACGCTGGCCTCCGGCGCGATCGTCACCATGAACGCCGATGGCAGCTACAGCTACGACACCAACGGCGCCTTCAACGGCCTGGCGGTCGGCGAGAGCACCACCGATACGTTCACCTACACGGCGGACGACGGCAATGGCGGCACCGACACGGCGACCGTGACGGTGACCATCAACGGCGCCAATGACGGCCCGACCGCCGGCGACGACGCCGGGGCAGTTGGCGAGGACGGCACTCTTGTGGTGGCGGCCGACGGTGTGCTGTCGAACGACAGCGACCCGGATAGCGACCCACTGACGGTCACCGAGGTCAATGGTTCTGCCGCCAATGTGGGGTCGCAGATCACCCTGTTGTCCGGTGCGCTGCTGATGGTGAACCTCGATGGCAGCTACAGCTACGACACCAACGGCGCGTTCGAAAGCCTGGCGGTCGGATCGACAGCCACCGAGTCCTTCACTTACACGGTGGATGACGGCAATGGCGGGACCGACACCGCAACGGTGACCATCACCATCAACGGCGCCAATGACGCGCCGGTGGCGGGCGATGACACCGGCACCGTCGATGAGAACGCTGTGCTGACAGTTCCGGCCAACGGCGTGCTTGCCAATGACAGCGACATTGACCTTGGCGATAGCTTCAGCATCTCGGCGGTCGAGGGTCTGTCGGCCAATATCGGCACCCAGGTCACGCTGGCCTCCGGCGCACTGCTGACGCTGAATGCCGACGGCAGCTACAGCTACGACCCGAACGGGGCGTTCGATCCGCTGGGCGGCCAGTTCGATACCGACACCTTCACCTATACGGTGACCGACAGCCAGGGTGCCACCGACACCGCGACGGTGACGGTGAACATCTTCGGCGTGAACTCAAGCCCGGCGGCCGTCGACGACACGGCTTCGACCGGCGAGGACGACCTCCTCTCCGTGAACGCGGTCAGCGGCGTGCTGTCCAACGACAGCGATCCGGATGGCGACCCGCTGGCGGTCGGCGCCGTTGAGGGTTCGGCCGCCAATGTCGGCGTGCAGATTACGCTGACGTCAGGCGCGCTGCTGACCCTGAACGCGGATGGCAGCTACGACTACGATCCGAACGGTGCGTTCGACGGCCTGGCAGACGGCCAGCCCGGAACCGACAGCTTCACCTACACGGCGGATGACGGCAATGGCGGTTCGTCAACGGCCACCGTCACCGTGTCACTGACTGGCGCGAATGATGGGCCGACGGCGGTCGACGATCTCTTCGTGGTCGACAACATCGACCCCTCGATGATCGACTTCCCGTCGATGCTGGGCAACGATATCGATCCGGATGCCGGCGATACGCTGACGCTGACGTCGATAGATGGCCAGCCGATCGTGTTCAACGAGTTCGGTGAGATGTTCTTCACGCTGGCCAGCGGCGCCGAAGTCTTCATGTACGACGACTTCAGCTTGGAGTACCTGCCGTCCGAAGCGTCGGCCGACTTGGTGATGGGCCAGGTGCTGACCGATACGATCAGCTACACGATCGAAGATGCAAGTGGTGCGACGAGCACTGCCAGCATCACTTTCGTGGCCGCCGACAACGATATCGCGATCTCCGACCTGAATGGCCCCAACGGCTTCACCATCAACGGTGTCGCTCTGCAGGACCTTTCTGGTCACTCGGTCAGCGGGGCGGGCGACGTCAATGGCGATGGCTTCGATGACTTCATCATCGGTGCCCACCAGTCTGATCCGAACGGCGTCGCCAATGCCGGCACCAGCTATGTGGTGTTCGGTAACGGCAGCGGCTTTGGCTCCAGCCTGAACCTCTCGACGCTGGACGGAACCAACGGTTTCGCTCTCGAAGGCGCGACCTCGGGCGAGTTCTCCGGGCTCTCGGTCGCCTCGGCCGGCGACGTCAATGGCGACGGCTTCGACGATGTCGTCATCGGTGCCCGCGGTTATAACAACGACGGGTCGAGCTACGTCGTCTTCGGCAGCGATGCCGGGTTCGGCGCGACGTTCGACCTGGGCAGCCTGGAACTCGGGACCGGCGTCGAAGGCTTCAAGATCACCGGCATCGATGCCGAGTTCTCCGACATCACCGTCAGCTCGGCGGGCGATTTCAACGGCGATGGCATCGACGACATCATCATCGGATCCCAGGGTGGCGATCCGGGTGGCGTCGCCAACGCCGGCGAGAGCTACGTCGTATTCGGGCAGGCTGGCGGCTTTGGCGCCACGCTGGACGTGTCGTCCCTCGATGGAACGAACGGGTTCGCCATTTCCGGCGCCGACGCCAGCGACAATTCGGGCTTGGCCGTTTCGGCTGGCGATCTGAACAATGACGGCTATGACGACGTTGTGGTCGGCGGCTTCCTTGCCGATCCGAACGGCGCCAACGATGCCGGCGAGATCTACGTGGTCTATGGCGGCGAGGGCGTGCAGCCGGCGGACGTCAATGTTTCGACGCTTGACGGCACCAACGGTTTCGTGATCAACGGCACCGAGGCCGGCGCACAGGCTGGTCGTGCGGTCAGCTCGGCGGGTGACGTCAACGGCGACGGTATCGACGATCTGCTGATCGGCGCTCCGAAGAGCGATTACGATCTGGGCGGTGCCTATGTGGTGTTCGGCCAGGATGGTGGCCTCGGCGCCAGCATGGATCTCGACAGCCTCGACGGCACCAACGGTTTCCGGATCGTCGGAGCCTCCGACGGCGGCCAGGCCGGATACTCGGTCGCATCGGCCGGCGATATCAACGGTGATGGGTTCGACGACATCCTGGTCGGCGCGCCGAAGTCGAACTTCTTCGACTCATATTATGGGTACGACATCATCGAAGGTGGCGAGACCTTCGTCGTCTTCGGCACGGCCGCCGGCTTCGGCGACACTCTGGACCTCAGCCAGTTGGATGGCCGTAACGGCTTCATCGTCAACGGGCCCCAGGAAGACAATGACAACCTGGGCAACTCGGTGAGCTCTGCCGGCGATATCAACGGCGACGGCTACGATGATCTGATCATCGGCTCGCCGAAGGTCGATTCCCTTGGAAACAACGACTCCGGCGCGAGCTACGTGCTCTATGGCCAGGACTTCCAGGGCAACGTGACCCATCAGGGCACCGCTGCGGCCGATACGTTGACCGGCGATATCGGGGCCAATGTGATGATCGGCGGTCAGGGCGACGACTTCCTGACCGGCGCTGGCGGCATGGATGTGCTGTACGGCGGCGAGGGGAACGACACCCTGGCGATCTCCGACCTGGCGCCGCAGCGCATCGACGGCGGGACCGGCGAGGACACCCTGCAGATCGACGGCGCCAGCCTTGCCATCGATCTGGGCGGTCTGCCGATCTCCGGAATCGAGACGGTCGACATCGCCGGTACCGGCGACAACACGCTGACTCTTAGCGTGATGGACGTGCTGGATGCCTCGGACTCGAGCAACGTGTTGAGGGTGTTGGGCGATGCGGGCGACGCAATCAACACCACGGAGTTGTGGACGCAGGAAGTCGGCCAGGTGGTCGAAGGCACCGTGACGTTCGATGTCTACACCTCGGGTCAAGCCACGCTCATGGTCGACGCCGACATCGACAATGCCGGGGTGATCGTCTAGGGCGAGTTCACCGGTCCCGATAACCCGAAGTCGGACCGGCCGTCCGCCGAGTGTCGCGAGACACCCGACGGGCGGCCGGTTTCCGTTTGTGCGCCGGTCAGGCGCGGAAATCGGCCCTCGTGGAGCAGCTTTACCGAGGCTTTACCGAACCGGTGCTTGAATTGACGGTGGATCGCCGCCCCGAGGTGCCGATCGCTCTGCCAATCACCGTTGGATCCTTGCCCCATCATGACCAGTTCCAGCAAATCCGCCGCGACGAAGAAAAAGGCTAAGAGCAAGGGTGATCCCGCCGAACCGGCGGCACCGGTGCTCAAGCTGGAACCGACATCCGGACTGGCAGAATGGCTGCAAGAGCGCCGGCTGAGCCTGGCCTTCACGACTTATCACGTGGGCAAGCTTTTCATGGTCGGTACCCAGCCGGACGGCCGGCTGTCGATCTTCGAACGCACCCTCGACCGCTGCATGGGCATGGCCGTCAACGGGTCCGGCTTCCATATCGCCACGCTCTACCAGATCTGGCGCTTTGAAGACGCATTGCAGCCGGGACAGGAAAGCAACGGATACGATCGCATCTATCTGCCACAGGTCGGATATGTGACCGGTGGCCTGGATGCGCATGACATTGCCGTGGACAAGACCGGTAAGGTGCTGTTCGTCAACACGCTGTTCGGATGTTTGGCGACGACCAGCGACTTGCACAGTTTCGTGCCGATCTGGAAGCCGCCCTTCGTGTCGGCGTTGGCCCCGGAGGATCGCTGCCACCTCAATGGCCTCGCCATGCGCGACGGCTTGCCGGCCTTCATGACTGCGGTCGCCGAGACGGACAGCAAGGAAGGCTGGAGGGACCATCGCGTCGATGGAGGCTGTGTCGTCAGCATCGAAGACGATGAGACCGTCATCCGGGGACTCTCGATGCCCCATTCGCCGCGCTGGCATGACGATCGGCTCTGGCTACACGATTCGGGCACTGGCCGGTTCGGGCAGGCCAACCTCAAGGAGGGCGGCTTCGAGCCGGTATGTTTCTGCCCCGGATTTCTGAGAGGCCTGGACTTCGCCGGAGATTTCGCCGTCATGGGCACCTCCAAGCCGCGCCAAAGCAGTTCATTCGAAGGGCTGCCGCTGGACGAGACGTTGGCCCGCAAGAAGACCGATGCCGAATGCGCCGTCCATGTCGTCGACCTGCAATCGGGCGAAATCGCCCATTCCCTGGTGATCGAGGGCCTCGTCTCGGAGCTCTATGACGTGGCCTTGCTGCCGGAGACGATCCGTCCGATGGCGATCGGCTTCCAGGGCGACGAAATCCGCCACGTCATCACCGTCGGCGACTAGATTTCACAACACCGTATCGCTCGGCACCGGGCCCGCAAGGCTGGAAGGCCTGGCCCCAATGGGCTAAGACTGAATCTGGTCCTCAGGTCGCAACGACGATTGATACCGGTGGGCCGTTAGAGGAATGATCCTTGTCGGGGGGCGGGTGTTGTGGACGGATTTGTCGTGCTCGTGCGATTTGTCCTGGAGCCGGGCACGCGCCCGGACTTCGAGGCCCTGGTCCTTGAGAATGCCCGCGCCTCGGTCCGTGACGAGCCGGGTTGCCGGCGTTTCGACGTCCTCGGGCCTCGGGCCGGCGGGGACGAAATCGTGCTGTATGAGATCTACGATGACCAGGCCGCGTTCGCGGCGCACAAGACCATGCCGCACTATCTGGCGTTCAAGGAGGCGACCGGCGCCATGGTTCGGTCGTTCGCGCTGGACGAATTTGACCTGACCGAGAACGTTGCTCCGTGATGTCGGGTGTGGGCATGTCCGGCATCTTGGCCTGAGATGCCCAGGTTTGCTGCCAATCTGAGCATGATGTTCGCCGAACTGCCGTTCCGGGATCGGTTCGCGGCTGCGGCGGCCGCGGGATTTGCCGGCGTGGAATATCTGTTCCCCTATGACCACCCGCCGCAGGCGCTCGCCGGGTGGCTGCGCGAAGCCGGCCTCGAGCAGGTGCTCTTCAACCTGCCGCCGGGCGATTGGAACGCCGGTGAGCGCGGCTTGGCGGCACTTCCGGGACGAGAGGCGGATTTCGAGGCGGCCGTCGCGGGGGCGATGACCTACGCCGCCGCGCTGGACTGTCCAAGAGTCCACGCCATGGCCGGGATCCCTTCGGCCGACGTCGAGCCGGCTGCGGCGCAGGCGGTATTCGTTCGCAATCTCAAGGCGGCGACGGCCGAGGCCCGGCGCCACGGCGTGACGGTCATGATCGAGCCGATCAATCCACGCACAATGCCCGGCTACCATCTGACCCGGCAGGCCCAGGCCCGGGAGACCCTGGAGGCGGTGTCGGCAGGTAATTTGCGCATCCAGCTCGATCTGTTTCACTGCCAGATCGTCGAGGGAGACCTGGCCTCCACCATTCGGGAGCAGTTGGATCTGGTTGGCCACATCCAGGTGGCCGGCGTGCCCGACCGCCAAGAGCCCTCGATCGGTGAGGTCAACTATCCCTTCCTGTTCGCCCTGCTCGACGAGCTTGGGTACGATGGCTGGATCGGTTGCGAGTATCGGCCTGCGGGCCCGACCCTCGAGGGGCTGGGCTGGGCGAGGGCTTATGGTATCGGCGGCTGAGGACGGGATCCGCCGCTCGCTGGACTTCAAAGAGGACCTCGATCATGACGGAAACAGCTCTCATCGTCGGTGCGGGGGCGGGCTTGAGCGCGGCCCTTGCCCGGCGGTTCGCACGGGACGGGATGCAGATCGCCCTTGCGGCGCGGTCGGTTGAAAAGCTCGGCAATCTGGCCGCTGAAACCGGTGCGCAGACCTATGCGGCGGATTGCAGTGAGAAGACCGAGGTCGATCGGCTGTTCTCGGCCCTGGCGGCCGATCTCGGTGCGCCGGATCTGGTGGTCTACAATCCGAGTTTTCGGACCCGCGGGCCAATTGCCGATCTTGATCCGGCCGATGCGGAGCGGGCGCTTCGGATCACCTGTTTTGGCGGTTTCCTAGTCGGGCAGGCTGCGGCGCGAAGCATGCTGGCCCGCGGCAGCGGCACGATCCTGTTCACCGGCGCCTCGGCCAGCGTGAAGGGTTATGCCAACTCGGCGGCGTTCGCGATGGGCAAGTTCGGACTGCGCGGACTGGCTCAGAGCATGGCGCGCGAGTTGGCCCCAAAGAACATCCACGTGGCGCATTTCGTGATCGATGGCGGAATTCTGCCGCCGGGCGGGGTCGATGACGAGTCCAGCCCGGATGTGAGGTTGCGGCCGGACGCAATTGCCGAGACCTATTGTCATGTTCATCGGCAGCACCGCAGCGCGTGGACGTGGGAGGTCGAACTGCGGCCATGGGTGGAGGCTTTTTAGGGTCGGCTCAGGATCAACCAGCCTGCATGGCCGAGCGGCGGGTTCCCGGGGTCGAATTCGAGGCTGTCAGCCGGCCTTCTCGACCTGATCGAGGACCTCGTCGGCGATGGCCTGTTTCAGTTCGGGTGGCAGCATCACGGCCGGGACCCATTCGCCGCCAGGTCGCCTGAATCTCGGCGCTTCCACCGCCAGCATGCCGGTTGGCTGTCGCATCACGCGCACTCCTTGGATCGCCATCTCGACGTCGTTGACAGTGATCACCACGGTCGCAAGGGCGAAGAGGCGCCCGGTATCGACCCGCTCGACGCTGACGACCTGAAATGAAACTTCTACGGAGTCGGAATCCAGCATATCAAGTTCGGTCGCCCGGCACCGATGCGCGGCTGCATCAGGACCCTATCAATAGCCTCCGATCGCCGTGTTGGCGACTTTTTTTGACGTCGCCGCCGGTCATGACGCCAATGATATTCGAACCCGGGAGCGAGGTGTCGGCGCCGAAACCGGACGCTGCACAAGAAATTCGTGGTGAGGTCCGTCGAATAGGGTCTGTTCCGGTCCCGCGGCGATCGTTCGACCATGGTGCTCGTTCCAAGAATCACCGACCGCGTTCAATGGTTTCTTAATCGCGCCAGGACATCATTCGCCCCGCCCAAACCATATTGCGGACGGTCGGAAGTAGACCGGAGGAGTTGCTGTGTTTCGAAGAATTCCTGGAATGGCCGCGGTGGTGGCCCTGGTGGTCATCGGTTTGATGCCATCCGCTTGCGTGTTGAAAGACCCCAAATTCAGCTCTGCCTCCATTCCGGATGCGGCATTGGCTGGGGATGCCTTGATCATGATCGGGTCCGACGGCGCTACGACAACTGTCAACTCGCCACCGAGCCTCTGCTCGGATCCCCGGTTCGGCCGCCCGGCCGGGCGGGCAGCGGCAGGTGCGGTGACGATACCCTGTTGGGACGGTTCCTGATCATCATCCAGCCGGGTTCCAGGCGGCCGCGACGACCACAAACGGCCATTGTGCTTAGTCCGCAATAACGCCGAAATTCGCGCAGGGGACTAGGCTGCGGGTTTTGCGCCGGCGGTACTCACCATGCCCTGCCATCGGTTGCGGCAAGCGCCGCTGATTGCCGCCGGCCCTGTCATTGGCGCCGCAGACCTGGTCCGCCATGCAGGGCCGGCCATCGAAAAAAAAATCTGAATCTCGCGAACTCGTGATGATTGTCACAGCCCCGAGGGGGGCGTGGGGATAGTTTCCTCTGGCGTCCGCACGGGTGGCCGCGTAATTTAGAGTTAAATTTAAGTTAACTCCCGACATTCGCAGGGGTTCGTCATGAATTCAAAAATCATCGGTATCGCCCTTCGGGCCGGTGCAATCAGCAGCGCGATCGTGTTTGCCTTTCCATCGTTGGCGCAGGACGCAACTGTCCCGCAGGCCGACCAGATCATCGATGCACTTTCCGCCCAGGAGGCTCCGGCGGCTGGGGTTCGGATCAAGGGCGGTGGACGCGGCATCCAGGTTCAGATGACGCCTGTCGAGCCTCCGTCGATGGATTTCAAGGTCGAGTTTGAGCTGGGATCGGCCGAGCTTACCCCTGATGCGATGGTGGTCCTCGACCAGCTCGGCATGGCGCTCAGCTCCGAGGCTTTGTCACCGTTTGACTTCAAAATCGCTGGCCACACCGATGCCACCGGACCCGAGGTCTTCAATCTTCAACTCTCCGAACAGAGGGCGAGAGCGGTGGAGAATTATCTCTCGGCGAAGTTCGGCATCGACCGCGGGCGCCTGGACACCGTCGGAGTGGGCGAGGGGGAACCGCTGGATTCGAACAATCCGTTCAGTCCACAGAACCGCCGGGTAGAAATCACCAATATAGGTTCGACAGGTAGCTGACGCGGCTATCCACCCGATTCGTTGCGTGTCGCAAGAGGCCGGTGCCCCGATATGGTGCCGGCCTTGTTGCTTTCGGCCAAAATTCTAAGGAGAAATGGGCCGATGCTGAGGCGCCAGCAAATCGCAGATCCAACAGGTTTTGTATTTTCGAAAAATTTTCTGTACAGTTTTTCGACACCTGTGAAGATTTGTTGACAAATCGTTAAGGGCAGGGGGCGAATGTACTTTTGCAGTATTAGGGCCGGACAAATCGTCCGATCCGCCCGAAGGCTATCTACCATCAAAGATAGATCGGTGCTTCTCTGCAGTGGAGACTTGCGTCTTCTGAGTCTCTTGGGCCATTTGTCTCGATCAATGCAGAGGCGGGTTGCGCATATGTCAGGTGTTTGCTTGAGATTTGTGGCTTTGATTGCCATATCTGCCCTGTCGTCGATTGTATTTCTTGATGTCGCGCAGGCGCAACTGCCGCCGGCGGCAAGCGCGCAGCCGGGCATTTCGCCGGACAGGGTCCCCCCGCTCAGGCCCCCGGTGCCCGACGCAGAGGTCACGGAGCCGAGCCGGATCGACCCGGATTTGCCGGCCGGCGCCGAGGCGGCGCGGTTCTTCCTCGCGGGCATCGTCGTGGAGGGCGCGACGGTTTACAGCGAGGCAGATTTGCAGCCGATTTATGCGGAGTTTCTGCAATCCGAGATCAGCTTGGCGACGCTTTACGGCATCGCATCGTCCATCGAAACGCTGTATCGCGACGACGGCTATATCCTGAGCCGGGCAATCGTGCCGGCGCAGTCGGTCAGCGACGGCGTTTACCGAATCCAGGTCATCGAGGGTTATGTCACCAACATCGTGCTGGAGGGCGAAGTCGGTAACAGCAGGGGGCTGATCGAGCGTTACCTGAGCAACATCCCGGAAACCCGCCCGGTCAACATCGCCGATATCGAACGCTACCTGTTGTTGTTGAACGACCTGCCGGGGATCACCGGGACTGGCGTGCTGCGGCCGTCCGGCTCGGATGTCGGTGCCGCTGAGCTGGTTGTCAACGCCCAGCGCAAGCGGTTTGACGGCTTCGCACTGGTGGACAATCGCGGCTCGGAATTCACCGGTGAGGAGGGCGCGGCGCTCGGGCTGTCGGCCAATTCCTTCACGCCGTTCGGCGAGCAAACCGAGTTGGTGCTGTTCTCGGCGCTCGACGACAAGGAGCAGCGTGTCGGCCAGATCACCTATGAGCAGCAGATCGGCGACGACGGCTTCAGGATTCGCGGTCTCGCCTCGTATGGCGAATCCGAACCGGGCGGAACTCTCGATCCGCTGGAGGTCGAACAGGATACGACGTACCTCTCGCTGTCGGGCGAATACCCCGTTATCCGGTCGCGGCGCTTCAACTTCAACGTTACCGGCGGGTTCGATTACGTCGATCAAAAAAGCGAGATCCTGAGCGGTGCGACGACGATCTCCGATGACAAGTTGCGCGTGCTGTTCGTGACCGCGAACTTCGACTATCGCGACAGTTACAATGGCGCGAATTTCGCCGAGATCGGCATTCGCCAGGGCCTGCCGATCCTCGATGCCAGCGATTCAGGCGACTCCAACCTGTCTCGAATCGAAGGCGACGGCACCTTCACGACGCTGAATGCCGAGGTCGCGCGGCTGCAACGCATTACCTCCAATTTCAATATCTTCGGCCGGGTCGGCGGGCAATACGGGTTTGACGACGAACTACTGTCGACCGAGGAATACGAGATCGGTGGACTGACTTTCGGTCGCGGCTACGACCCCGCCGAGATTACCGGGGATAGCGGGTTCGGCGGATCGGCAGAGTTGCAGTTCAATCAGGCGCCCGGCCTCTCGTTCCTGCAAAGCTACCAGCTCTACGCCTTCTACGATATCGGCGTCGTCTGGAACTACGATACCGGCGCCGAAAGTAGCGAGTCGCTCGCCTCGGCCGGCATCGGAGTCAGGACAAATGTGACCGAATGGCTAGCGGCCGATTTCGAAGTTGCCAAACCGCTGACTCGGGAACTGGAAAATCGCACCGGCAGCGACCGTGACTCGGAGAGGTATTTCTTTCGACTAACCAGCACCTTCTAGACCGCGGCTGCGACAGCCGTGTGACGTGCGCGTAATTGAATGCAGTGGATCAAGATTTTGGGTTTGAAGAGCGAAGAAACAGGAACGTGACTTCGCCTCAGGAGGGATCAACGATGGGTATTACCAGAACGGGCGGACAACGCACCGCGACCTCGCAGCCAGTCGAAGACGGCAGGAAGCTGTCACGACTGCGCAACCACTATCGCGGCAGCACGGTGCTCAGCAACCGGGCCTTGTTCTGGGGTGCTCCGTTGATCGGCGCGGCTCTGCTCAGCGCGGTTCCGGCGGTCGGCAATCCGACCGGCGGCTCGGTGGTTGGTGGCAGTGCAACGATCGCTGGGGACGGGACCGGCAACGTTACCATCAATCAGACCACAGATCGCGCCATCCTGCATTGGGACGATTTCTCGATCGACGTTGGCGAGACGACCCAGTTCGTGCAGCCCGGGGCCGGGTCGATCGCGCTCAACCGCGTGACCGGCACCGCGGAATCGATTCTCCTCGGAACGCTGACCGCGAATGGCAATGTCTGGCTGGTCAATCCCAACGGCGTCTTCGCCGGCGCCGGAGCGGTCATCGATGTAAACGGTTTTCTGGGGTCGACCGCCGATATCCTGAATAGCGATTTTCTCGACGGCAACGACCGGTTCAGTTTCAACATTCCGTCAGCCAATCCGGACGCCACGGTTGTCAACTACGGCGGTATCTCGGTCGGAGAGCGCGGGCTTGCGGCGCTGGTGGCGCCCGGCGTCGAGAATGACGGCATCATCGTGGGACGCATGGCGCAGGTAGTCCTGGGCGGTACCCCAACTTTCGCCCTCGATTTCACGGGCGACGGCCTGCTGAGCTTCGAGGTCGGGTCGCAGGTCGCGGCCGCGCCCGACGGCATGACCGAACTCGTCACCAATTCCGGCCAGATCGACGCGCCGGGCGGCATGGTGCTGCTGACCGCCAGCACAGTCGACGGCGTGGTCGATAACGTCATCAATATGTCCGGCGTTATCCAGGCCCGGAGCTTGACCACCGCCAACGGCCAAGTCGTGCTCTCCGGCGGCGATAGCGGCGTGGTCCGCATGGCCGGCACCATCGATGCGTCGGGCACCGATAGCGGCGAGACCGGCGGCACGGTCAAGCTGCTCGGAGAGAGTATCGCGCTGGATCTTGGCGCCTTGGTCGACGCCTCCGGCGATGCCGGCGGCGGCACCGTGCTGGTCGGCGGCAATTTCCAGGGCAACGGCCCGGAACAGAACGCAACGCAGAGCGTCGTCGACGCGGACGCGACGATCCACGCGGATGCATTGAACAGCGGCGATGGCGGCACTGTGATCGTTTGGGCGGACGGCGATACCCGGTTCGAAGGCACGGTCACAGCGCGTGGTGGTGCCAGTGGCGGCGACGGCGGTTTTGTGGAGGTCTCGGGTGCTGAGACCCTATCGTTCGCAGGTGCCGTAGACACGCGAGCACCGGCAGGAAGCGTCGGTACACTGCTGCTTGATCCAACAACCCTGGATGTTGTCAGCGGTGTCGCTGGCGTTGGTGAGATCGAGGACGCGACTCTATCCGGCCTACTCGCGGCGAACGATGTCGATCTCCAGACAACCGTTGGGGGTACGGGCACGGGTGACGGAGAAATCACCTTTGTGACCGGTGCCAATGTGGTGTGGACGTCCGGCAATGACCTTACGGTGATCGCCGAAGACGACGCGGGATTGAATATCCAGAATGGCACCGTCTCAGTCGAGGCGAGTGTGACCATCAACGGCACCATCGGCACAGGTGTCGACGCTGCAAATCTGGACATTCAGGCCGGGACGGTGGACCTCGCCAGCGACATTTTCGTCGATGGGGCGATTACCGGCACCGCCACAGCGGTAAGCGTGAGCCCCGGCGCCAGCATACAGGACGGAATTGACGTCGCCGCTGCGCTCGGCGCCACCGTCACCGTCAACGCCGGCACCTACGCCGAGTCGGTCACGATCGCCAAGCCTCTCGATCTCGATCTGAGCGGGACCGTCCAAGTCACCGATCTCACCGCTTCTGAGGCCATAGGGCTCGGTGGAACACTGAACACCGATGGCGGAGCGCTGTTATTCAGCCAGGACGTAACGCTGACGGCCGACACGATACTCGACACTGATCAGACCGGTGCAGTGGCCGCAGGTTCGGTCACGTATGCCGACATAGACAGCGCAGCGGCCAGCGCATTCTCGCTCAGCATCGACGCGACCGGTGCGGTCGCTGATGGCACCGTTACTCTGGGCGGTGTCGGCCAATCGGTGGCGCTTGCCGCCGTCTCCGCATCGGGCGGCACGCTCACCCTGAATGGCGGCATTACGACCGCCGACGGCGACGTCATCCTGAGGACCGGCAGCGACCTGACAATCGCCAGCCCGATCGACACGCAGCCCGGGCTCGGCGTGGCCGTGTCGACTATCGACATCGCGATCGACCCCGGCGCGGATCCCGACGCCACCAACCCGCCGGAACTGGCGAACACGGCGGCGGGTACGCTCAATGCTGATGCCGTGACCCTGACCGCCGATGCGATGGATTTGGCCGGGGCGATTACGGCCACCGGTGCTGTGACGTTGGCCCAAAGCACGCTCGGCCGGCAGATCAATTTGGCTGGTGAGGTCTCCAGTCGGCTATCGCTGACTGACGCCGAGATCAACCAGATCGACGATGCCAGTATATTGCGCATCGGCAATTCTGACGCTGGGAGGATCAATTTCTCCGACGACGTCACGCCGGGAACGAACGTCACCGTCGTGGCCTTGATCAGCGGCGCCGATGTGGTCGACAGCAATAATGCTGGTCTCATAGTCGAAGACCTTCGGATCACGTCGGCGGGCGTGGAGTTGGACAGCGGCAACCATAACGTCACCAATCTTGCCGCGGAGGTGACCGGAGACGGGAACGACTTCATCTACACGGACGAGATTGGCGGATTTACCGTCGCGAGTGTCGACGGCGTCGACGGCATCAGCACTGCCAACGCGACCTCGGATAGCGGCGACATCACCCTCAGCTCGGACGGCACGATCAACATAAACCAGGCGATCGTGACGGGAAGCGACACGGTGACGGCGACCGACGTCGGCGACGCCGCGCTGACCGGCTCGATCTTGGTGACCAGCATAAGCGGAGCGATCATCGGCGACGGGTCCGGCACCGTGACGACCGGCGCAGCCGAGGTCGGAGGCAATGATGCGGTGGCAGTGGCCGACACGGCGACGTCGGGTAGCATCACGCTATCGGCCGATGGCGTCATTGAACTGGCCGCAACGAATGCCCTGGCAACCGGCAACGCCACCGTGACCGACGCCGATCTGAATGACACGGCGACCACCGGCTCGATTATACTGTCTGGTGACACCGTGACCGATGGCGCTGGCGGATTGGTCAGCGTGGCGATGGGCACAGCTACTGGAGTTCCCGGCGCCGAAGTGGCTGGCGTGCTGACGGCGACGACGGATGGCACCGGTGGCGGCGTTCTCGACAGCGCAATCCTGGTGACGTCGGCGGATGACTTGACGCTGGGCGGCCTGACCACCAGCGGCGGTACTATCGTTGCAGAGAGCACCGGCGGCGACATCGACGCCACAGGCGCCATAGACGCAGGTGCTGCCAATGTGACCTTGCTGGCCCTGACCGGGGCAGTGACGCAGGATCCGGCATCGACGATTACGGCTGAGGGACTGGCGATCGCCGCCGATTCGGCATCTCTGGTCGACGATGTCAACGATATCAATGTATTGGCCGCCGATATCGGTGGGACCAACGAAGCCTTCCGCTACACCCAGACTGATGGCCTTCAAATCGGGACCGTCACCGATGGTCTAGTTCCGGGCGGTTCGGTTGCGGGCATCACCACCCAGGGCGGTCAGATTACCGTCATCGCGGATACCGGAGTGCTGGATCTGGCGAACGGAGTGACCAGCAACGATGGCGGCATCTCGCTTGCCGGTGAGGGTGTTTCACAGTCCTCATCATCGACGGTCGATGCCGGCACCGGAACGATCACGATCGATGCCGATACCGGCGTCATCGACATGGCCGGCCTGTTGACCACGACGAGCAACGATGTTGCGACCGGAGCCGTGCGCATCGTCGATGGCGGCCTAACGACGCTCGGCAATATCAGCGCGGTCAACGGGCTCGTCGTCCTCGGAGATGCCGGTGACGGCACGCTCGGCGCGATCGGGCAATCTGATCTGCCGACACCCGCGACGATCACCGCCAGTGAATTGGCCATTGCCAGCAGCGGTGGGATCACCCTGGACCACGACAATGAGATCGGTACCCTCAATGCCGTCACCAGGGGCGGCGACTTCACGCTCAACGACTCCGCCGGAGGTCTGACGATCGCCGGAGCGGTCGGCGACGGCACCGGGACCGTGGACATCGACACGGCCGGCGGCGCGCTGGTCGTATCGCAGAGCATCACGGCCACGGACAATTCCGTTTTCCTGACAGGCGATGGTGTGAATTTCGGTGTGGATGGCGACGTCAGCAGTGGCAACGGCACCATCGGCGTCGATGGCCGCGCCGGCCAAATCTCAACCGTCGCCGGCACGCAGCTGCTGTCGACCGGAACCATCGACCTGGTCGCAGACGACATGGTCTTCGCCCTTGGATCGGTGATCGGCGGTGACGGAGTGGGTGGGCTCGCGGCGACCGTCATCGCGAGCCCATCAAGCAGCGGAGCGGCCGACGATACGATTGGCCTGGCCGGGGGCGTTGGAACCCTTCAACTCGACCTTACCGACCTCAACACGATCAATGCCACCGATGTCCGAATCGGCGATACGACGGTGACCGATGGCATCGACATCGGCGGTCAGCTGACGGACGGCGCGCTTGCCGCCACGTTCAGCCCGGATGACCTCACACTTGCCAGCAATGGCGGCATCACCGGAGCCGCGGCAATCGATCTGGAGAGCGGAGCCGTCAGTCGTGACCTCATTCTTCGCGCCGGCGGCGATGTGGTGCTGAACAATTCCGGCAATGATTTCGCCGATATCGCGGCAACGCTTGGAGCCGGGTCGCTGACCCTGAACAACGCCGACGCGCTAACAGTCTCCAGTGCCACCGATGACATCGGCACCGTGGATGGCGTTACCGCGGTTGATGGAGTCCAGATCACCTCGGGTGGCTTGCTGACGGTGGCGTCGGTTGTCGATACGACCAATGCGACAAGCGGTGATATCGACCTGACGGCGAATGCTGGCGGGATCGCCATCAACGCCGATGTCGATTCCGCTGGCGGGAACGTCGACATCTCGGCCCTTGGACTCGGCGGGATCACCAGTACCGCGTCCATCGAGGCCGCTGACAACGTGTCATTGGATACGGCCAACGGTAGTGTGGCCGTCAACGGCACTGTCGATGCACTGTCCGGCACGGTCGACATCGCTGTGGTCGGCGTCGGCCAGACTCTGAGCAATACCGGCACGATCACCGGAGACGGCGATGTCACGCTGACGACCGCCAATGGCGACCTATCGATCGGCGGCGCGGTCGAATCGACCGCTGGCGCGGTGTCGGTCACCGCCAATGGCGCCGGCCGGACCCTGAGCAATACCGCGGCGATCACCGCACAGACCGACATCACGCTGTCGGCGACCGCGGGCAATGTGACGATCGGCGGCCTGGTCGATTCCGACGGCGGCGCGGTCGACGTGACCGCGAACGGCGCGGCCGCGACGTTGAGCAACACCGCGGCCATCATCGCGAACAGCAACGTCACCATGTCGACGACCGATGGCGTCGTATCCATCGGCGAGGCGGTGGAATCCCAGACAGGAACGGTGGACATCACGGCCAACGGCATCGGCCGGACCCTGACCAGCACCGGGGCCGGCACGATCACCGGCAACGGAGACGTCACGCTGGCGACCGCCGACGGCGATCTTTCGATCGGCGGCGCGGTCGATTCGACAATCGGCGCGGTGTCGGTCACCTCCAACGGCGCCGGCCGTACCTTGAGCAATACCGCGGCGATCACCGCACAGACCGACATCACGCTGTCGGCGACCGCGGGCAACGTGACGATCGGCGGCCTGGTCGATTCCGACGGCGGCGCGGTCGACGTGACCGCGAACGGCGCGGCCGCGACGTTGAGCAACACCGCGGCCATCATCGCGAACGGCAACGTCACCATGTCGACGACCGATGGCGTCGTGTCCATCGGCGAGGCGGTGGAATCCCAGACCGGAACGGTGGACATCACGGCCAACGGCATCGGCCGGACCCTGACCAGCACCGGAGCCGGCACGATCACCGGCAACGGAGACGTCACGCTGGCGACCGCCGACGGCGACCTTTCGATCGGCGGTGCGGTCGATTCGACAGTCGGCGCAGTGTCGGTCACCGCCAATGGCGCCGGGCGAACCCTGAGCAATACCGCGGCGATCACCGCACAGACCGACATCACGCTGTCGGCGACCGCGGGCAACGTGACGATCGGCGGCCTGGTCGATTCCGACGGCGGCGCGGTCGACGTGACCGCGAACGGCGCGGCCGCGACGTTGAGCAACACCGCGGCCATCATCGCGAACGGCAACGTCACCATGTCGACGACCGATGGCGTCGTATCCATCGGCGAGGCGGTGGAATCCCAGACCGGAACGGTGGACATCACGGCCAACGGCATCGGCCGGACCCTGACCAGCACCGGAGCCGGCACGATCACCGGCGACGGAGACGTGACGCTGGCGACCGCCAATGGCGACGTATCGATCGGCGGTGCGGTCGATTCGACCGCTGGCGCAGTGTCGGTCACCGCCAATGGCGCCGGGCAGACCTTGAGCAATACCGCGGCGATCACCGCACAGACCGACATCACGCTGTCGGCGACCGCGGGCAATGTGACGATCGGCGGCCTGGTCGATTCCGACGGCGGCGCGGTCGATGTGACCGCGAACGGCGCGGCCGCGACGTTGAGCAACACCGCGGCCATCATCGCGAACGGCAACGTCACCATGTCGACGACCGATGGCGTCGTGTCCATCGGCGAGGCGGTGGAATCCCAGACCGGAACGGTGGACATCACGGCCAACGGCATCGGCCGGACCCTGACCAGCACCGGAGCCGGCACGATCACCGGCAATGGAGACGTCACGCTGGCGACCGCCAATGGCAACCTGACCATCGGTGGAACGGTCGACTCCAGTGCCGGGAATGTTGACATCCAGGCCAACGGCGCCGGTTCGACGCTGACGACCAACGCCGCGGTCACAGCGGACGACGACGTCACTTTGGCGACGGCGAGCGGCAACCTGGCTGTGAACGCTGCCATTGAGGCGACCAACGGCTCTGCCACCGCCACTGTCGGGGGCGTGGGCAATTTGTTGTCGCTCGGGACCGACGGGATGGTCACGGCCGGCGACACGGTCGCATTGACGGCCGACGAGATGTCGCTCGGCGACCCAGACCCTGCCGGGGGCAACAACAGCATAGCCGGGACCGTCGTCACTCTGGAGACCACGACGGCCGGCCGCATCATCGACCTCGGCGAAGACCCGGACATAAGCCTCACCGCCTTGCATCTGTCGGACACCGAATTGGACACGGTCTCCGCCGATATTCTGAGGATCGGGTCTGCGGATGCGGGACCGATCTACGTCACCGATGCGATTACGCTGGACCCGGCTTCAGTACCGGTCTTGTCGCTGGAGACCAATTCCGCAGTCCTGCGTTGGGCGACGAATGATGGCGACACGATTGCGGTCGCTGGCCTCGCCATCGATGCCAATTTCTTTGTCCTGCTCGATACCCAAAACGACGTCGATACGCTGGCCGTCGACACGCCCTCATTCCTAAGTTTCAACGACGCCGACGGGTTTGACGTCGTGACCGTGGACACCGTGAGTGGCCTGACGAGCGGCAGCACAATGACACTGGTGTCGGAGGGCGGCGCGATAGACGTGGCGAACAACATAGACGTGCTGTCTGGCAGTACGATGGTGATCGATACCGGTGTCGACGGTGGCTCCGGTGACGGCGGCATCTTCACCACGGGCACCAACTCGTCCGTGGAAGCGACTGCGGGCGATGTCACGGTGATCGCCGATACCGTCGGACTGGGCGGGACGCTGACGGCATCGGCCGCCGGCGCCTCGGTCACGATCGCCAACGCATCCGCAGACCGCGCCATCGGGATTGGCGGCGCGATTGCAGGGCTCGATCTCAATCTCGACGAACTCTCACGGATCACGGCGGACACGGTGACCATCGGGTCAACCAACGCCGGGTCTATGGTGATCGCCGGTCTGGACCCGGCCTCCACGGACACGTTCAATACATTGGAGTTGATCACGGGCGAGGGCATGCAGTTCAACGGCGACCTCAATGGCAGCTTCAACCTCACCATGACGGCGGGCGGCGACATCGACTTCGGCGACCTGGCCGACCCGAACAGCACCGTATCGTTCGGCACAGAAGCCGTGCCGCTCGGTGTGATGACATTCACCACCCCGGGCAGCGTAGAGCTGGGCGGCTCGGCCCTCGCAGGTGTGCAATACTTCGCCGAGGAGTTCGTCATCAATATCGGCGGCAGCTTCGTGAGCGGACAACTCAATCCGTCTGCGACAACGTTCCAACCGGTCAACCTGGAGCGTTTGACGGTCCTCGGCGCCGGTTCGGTCACTCTGTTCGGATCGATCGCGGGCGATGCGACGCAAACCGCAGCCTCCCAGGGCCCCCCCGCGGTCAATACCCCGAACGGTAAGGATGCCGACTGGCTGTTCAATGGCTGTGTCCTCAACACGCTGACCTGCTTCAACGTTCCGCTGATCCTGCCTATCTCAGGGCTAGACTTGTCGCTGGAAGAGGAGCGGCTGTTGCGCGAGCCGTTCGAGGAGGAGGAAGAGGAGCTCGAGGATCTGTTGTCGAACACCGGCAACGAGGAACTCTGGTAGGCCGTGGGCCCACTAAGGATCGGCCGGCAGTGACGTCGGCCGGTCGAAACGGCATTGCAGGGCCGAAGGCCGCGGCCGCGCCGGGCGGCCGGGTGATTACGGTCCGGAGAGAAGGAACCGAAACGATGCGTGGACTATCCGTTGCACCTGTTCTGACCGTCGCCGTAGCGGCGTTGCTGGCCGGCTGCCAGCCGGCCGGGGATGTCGAGGCCGAAGCCGCCAATACCGCCTTTGACGCCGTCCCCCTGGTCCAGAACCTCGTCGGCGAGGACTGCCGGGCGCTACCGAACTTCGATGCGACCCGGCGCAGCAGCAATCTGCTGCGCGCCTACGATGTGTATTGCGGCCGGTGGGAGGAGCGCAGCGGGCGCGTCTTCGAAGTCTCGGCCATTGGCAGCGGGCCGAGCCTGCTGGCGGGATACACCGACCAGAGCTGGTGGCGGGACGATCTGGACCAGACCATGGATTGCGGCACCGGAGAGCCGACGCGCATCCTCCAGGCGACCGATGCCCTGATTCTAGATTGCACTCTGCGGGCCGGCGGTTGGCCATATACGGCGATCGCCTCGGAAGCCAGCGGATCGGTCTTTCTGGCTGATGGCATTCCGGCGGCGTTACCGGCGCTCGAAAACCTGATCGGTGGCCTGTCAGGCCTATCCGAATTCGGTCCGACGGAAACAGCCGGCACCCGGTCCGCGGCAGCGCAGAGAATCGAAACGCTTCTGGCCGGGCGCCTGTTCGGAACCGGCGATCTCCAGGACTATCGTCGGCTGCTGCTGGTTGCGCAGTACTACAACGGCGTCAAGAACTTCGCCGAGGCAGAAAAGCGGTATCGCGACGCTCTTGAGATCCATACGCGCCTGCTGGCCGACGACAGCCCCGGTCGTGGCGATACCCTGATGCATCTTGCCCTGGAACTGAGCAATCAGGAGCGTTTCAGTGAGGCTTCGGCCCTGTTCGACCGGGCCGACAACTTGCTTCTGGGGGCATCGGACCCGACCGATTATCCTCGTCTCATCAGCTATCGCGCGCTGCACGCTGCCAATCAGAAGCGCTATCAGGAGGCATTGGACTACGCCCGGCAGGCGACCGAGTTGCGGCGCTCGCGTGCCCTCGAATACGGCGGCGGCGGCGGCGATTTCGTCACCGATGCCGGGTTGGTGCAGATCGGCGTCATCGACCCCGGCACCGGCGAGATGCGTTCGCAGCGCGGGTTGTCGACCATTCTGGAAACGGACTCGGCCCAGAGCCTGTACATCGAGGCCGCCATGGCACTGCGCTTGGGCATGATTGATGAGTCCAAGGCCGCCGCCGATCAGGCGTCGTCGATCGTGAATACGTCGCGCAACGCGCCGGATTGGTGGAAGCCGCAGACCAAGGTGGTCGAGGCCGAGATCTCGGTCGCGACGGAAGACTATTCCGAGGCCGAGATCCTGTTGCGTGAGGCGATCGAGGAACAGCGGCAGTTGTTCACCGAATCCCGATCCGAGGGGCTGGCGCAACTGGCGCTCGGCAAGGTGCTGTCCCGCCAGGGCCGCAATGATGAGGCGTTCGAAGCCTATCGTGCCGCGTTCCCGATCATTGAGGCCCAGGGCGGCGGTCTGCGTTTCGAGGACATCCTGCCGTTCTTCGAGGCGGCGATGGCAGAAGCGGAGACCCAACCGGAGCTTCGCGAATCGCTTTATGCGGAAATGTTTGAGGTGGGCCAGCTGGCACGTGGCACGATCACGTCGCAGACGATCTCGGTCGCGGCCGCCCGACTGTCGTCGAGTGATGAGACAATCGGCAGCCTTATTCGGGAATTGCAGGATGCCCAGATCGCCCGTGATCGGCTCAATGAAGCGTTCAGCCGCAGTCAGGCGGACGAGGATGTGCCGGAAGAGGAAGTGGAGCGACTCGAGTCGGAGCTTGCGGAAGTCAATGCCAACATCCGCAGCCTTGAGCAGCAGGTACAGTCGGCATCGCCAGGATACAACCAGCTGATCGACGCTCCGACACGGGCAACCGATCTGGTCACATTGCTGCGGCCGGACGAAGCGGTCATCCAGATTCTGCTCGGCGAGCCCTCGAGCTTCGTATTCTTCGTGACGAGCGAGGGGGTCAGCGCCCATCCAATCGATCTGTCGCGATCGGAAGCCGCCGAAATCGTCGAGCGCCTGCGGGTCCCCTTCGATGAGGAATTCACCCTTCCGGAATTCGACGTGGAAGAGTCATACCGGCTCTATTCGGCGATGTTCGGGCCGATCTCCGGCCAGTTGGCCCAATTCGATCACCTGGTCACCATCCCGACCGGCCCGCTGCTCAGCCTGCCCCTGCAGGTGCTGGTGATGCAGCCGCCGCCGCGGGTGGTGAACTACAACTACTCCGGAGTGCGGTGGTTGGGAGCGCGGCATGCGCTCACGCTAGCGCCTTCGGTCCGCGCCTTCGTCGATTTGCGCGACACCGCACAGCCGTCTTCGGCCACCAATACCTTCGTCGGATTCGGCGATTTCGTGCCATTGGACGACCCGGCAGAGCTGTTGGTGCGGCGCGATCTGCCAGAGAACTGCCGCACCGATATCGACCGGCTGAAGAGCCTGGGACGCCTGCCGGAAACGCGCGACGAGTTGCGTTCGATCTCCAATTCGCTGGGGGTCAGCAGCGGCAACCTGATCCTCGGTACGGAGTTCAGCGAGGACAAGCTGCGCGAAGCGCCTTTGGACGAATACCGGGTGCTGTATTTCGCCACGCATGGCCTGTTGCCGGGCGAGCTCGATTGCTGGTCGGAACCCTCGCTGCTGGTGTCGCCGACTCCAGATGGCGGTCCGACCGATGACGGTCTCCTGGAGGCCAGCGAGATCATCAACCTCAACCTGGATGCCGAACTCGTGGTGCTGTCGGCCTGCAACACCGGTGGTGAGGGCGGCGAAGGTGGCGGCGAAAGCCTGACCGGCCTGTCGCGCGCGTTCTTCTACGCCGGCGCTCGCTCGCTGCTGGTCTCGCACTGGGCGGTCGACAGCTTCGCGACCGTCGATCTGATGAGCGACGCGTTCGAAGGGCTCGGCGGCGAGGGCCTGACCACGTCCGAGGCGTTGCGCCAGAGCCAGCTCGCCATGATGCGCGACGGGACCTATTCGCACCCCTATTACTGGGCGGCGTTCACAGTGGTCGGCGACGGTGGTCGGCAGCTTCCTCTCTAGATCAGGATCGGTTTAGATCTGATCCAAGTTTCGCACCGCGGTGCGAAGCTTGGATCGGACTCGACAATCTTGGCGGGGCGGCGACGATCCGGCACCGGGGTCGGGCGGTCAGGCGCCTTGCAGTGCCGCGGTCAGGCGGGCTTCGGCCTCCTGATGTAGCGGCAGTCCAAATCGCAGGCGGTCCGGTCTTTCCGGGAAGTGCCGCACGAAGATGCCGGCGTGTCCCAGCCGTTCGAACAGGGTTCCGGCCCGCGGATGTGCGGCCAGGATGAACAGATCCGTACCACCGATAATCTCGCACCCGGACCGCTCTAGCACATGCGTCATCGCCACCCGGGCGCTCGCGAGCCGGGCGCGGGTGTCGATGGCCCAGGCTGGGTCGGACAGAGCCGCCGTACCGACCGCGATGGCTGCGCCGCTGACCGGCCAGGCGCCAAGGGCGGCGCGCAACCGGTTCGCAACCGACGGAGCCGCGATCGCGAAGCCGAGCCGCAGTCCGGCAAGGCCGTAGAACTTGCCGAACGATCTGAGAACGAGGCGGCCGGGCCGTGCCGCCATTCCGGCCAGGCTGAGCTCCGGGGTGAGATCGCCGAAGGCTTCGTCGACGATCAAAAACCCGCCCCGCGCCGCCAGCCGGTCGGCGATCCGGTTCAGCAACCCTGGATCGAACCTCCGTCCATCGGGGTTGTTGGGATTGGTCACCACGATGACATCGGCACGCTCGGCCGCGTCGGACGGATCGGCGCTATCGATGACGGTATGTCCCGCGTCGCGCCAGCTCGCGCCGTGCTCGCCATAGGTCGGTCCGACCACGGCGACCGGCTGTGCCGGCCACAACCGCGGCAGCAGGCGGATCAGCGCCTGGGTGCCCGGCGCCGCCACCACCGAATCTGCCCCCGAGGCGCCGTAGCGTTCCGCCGCGCAATTCAGGAGACCGTTCAGGGCCGCGGTGTCTGGTAGGCGCGTCCAGGCCTCAGGCGAAATGTCCGGCATCGGATACGGCCACGGGTTGATACCCGTGGACAGGTCGATCCAGCCTTCCGCCGGCGGCCCGAACCGCCGTTCGGCCCAATGGAGGTCGCCGCCGTGATAGGGCTGCTGCAAATCGGGCTCACATATCATTGTTGGATCATGGCAGGGGCAATCGGCGGCAGCCAGCCCGATCGAGCGCTGTTTTTCTGCCAGGGCGTTCGGCGCGGGGAGGCCGGCCGGCTAGGGCTGAATGTGATTGCCGGCCCGGTCCGGCGCGCGCTACTGTCCCCACCGCGACGGTTCCCGCAAGGGATGAAGAGGGAACACGGTACGGGTGCGGTGCACTCAATTCCGTGGCTGCCCCCGCAACTGTAAGCGGCCAGCCGAGGCCTCACCAAGCCACTGGGCAACCGGGAAGGCGGGGCCATCGGCGCGATCGAGCCGCCAGCCAGGAGACCTGCCGTCGTTCGAGCCTTTGGCGGCGCTATCGGTCGGGGTGTATCGATGGCGTGGGACGACATGTGTCGCTCCCGGCCGCCGGGGCATGGGAAGGCCATCGATTGGGGACCGCACCATGTCGCAACCGTCCAAGTCCTGCGCCGCCGCATGATGTTGTCACCCGGGCTCTTGGGATCGACGCTCGTGCTGGGCGGCGCCCGCTCCGGCAAGAGCGCCTATGCCGAGACCTTGGTCGAGAGCCAGCCCGGCGCCTGCCTGTACCTGGCCACCGCAACGTCTGGTGATGTGGAGATGCAGGACCGCATCCGTCGCCACAAGGCCCGGCGCGGGCCGCGATGGGCGACCGTCGAGGAGCCGATTGCGCTTACCGGAACGCTGCAGAGGCTGGCCGGTCCGGACCACGCGGTGCTGGTCGATTGCCTGACGCTATGGCTGTCCAACCTGATGGCGGCCGACAGCGACGTCGAGGATGATATCGCATCCCTCGCCGACGCCCTACCGAGCCTCCGCGGCCCGGTGGTGCTGGTGTCCAACGAGGTCGGGCTTGGCATTGTGCCCGACAATGCCCTGGCGCGACGGTTTCGCGATCTTGCCGGGCGCCTGCATCAGGCGGTTGCCTCCGTCGTGCCGGCGGTGACGTTCGTCGCAGCGGGCCTGCCGCTTCATCTGAAACAACCGCAAAGCACTGGAGATTAGGATGCCGGACCTCGGCCCCGACCTGGGCAAAGTGCCCGCAACGGTCATTACCGGCTTTCTCGGCGCCGGCAAGACCAGCCTGATCCGACACCTGTTGTCGCGCGCGAATGGCCGACGTTTGGCGCTGATCGTCAACGAGTTCGGCGATGTCGGGGTCGATGGCGAGATCCTGAGGGGCTGCGGTATCGAGGCCTGCGAGGAGGACGACATCGTCGAACTGTCAAATGGATGCCTGTGCTGCACCGTGGCCGATGATTTCGTGCCCACGATCGAGGCGCTGCTTGGCCGGTCCGAGCCGCCGGATCACATCATCATCGAGACCTCTGGCCTTGCCTTGCCCAAGCCGCTGATCCGCGCCTTCAACTGGCCGGATATCCGTACCCGGGTGACGGTCGACGGCGTCGTCGCCGTGGTCGACGGGCCGGCGGTGTCGGCTGGCTTGTTCGCTTCGGACCCGCAGGCGGTTCAGGCGCAGCGTCAGGCCGACGACGCGCTGGACCATGACAGTCCGCTGGAGGAACTGTTCGAGGACCAACTCGCCTGCGCCGATATCGTCGTGCTCAACAAGTCAGACCTGTTGGACGATTCCGGCCTGGGATCGGTTGCCGCGACCGTCGACGCGGCGTTGCGTGACGGCGTGAAGCTGGTGCGATCGAGCCACGGCACCGTCGATCCGGCCGTGATCCTGGGGCTGGAGGCCGGGGCCGAGCACGATCTCGCTGCGCGACCGTCGCATCACGATCTCGAGGACGATCACGACCACGACGATTTCGTCAGCCACGCCTTCGAGTTCGGCGAAATCGCCGATCCCGCGATCCTGATGGACCGGCTGCGTCAGGCGGTTTCGGCGCAGGACATATTGCGCGTCAAGGGCTTCCTGGCGGTGGCCGGGAAATCCATGCGCCTGGTTCTGCAGGGGGTCGGCAACCGGATGGACAGCTATTTCGATCGCGACTGGCGGCCGGAAGAGGCCAGGCGCAGTCGGCTGGTGGTGATCGGTCTTGCCGGGCTCGACCGGTCGGCGGTCGGGGGCATTCTGGGGGACTAGTCCATTGCACCTGCTGGCGGCACAGCCGGGCGGAATTGCCGACGGATCGGAGCCCGTCGATCTGGGTCAGACGCCGGGCGACATCGTCGTCTTGTCGGCCGCCGATACCGAGCTGGCCAATCTGGCCGCCGCTCGCGGCGGGCTAGGCGACGCCTTCCCGGTCCTCAGGCTCGCCAATCTGATGAACCTGTCGCATAACCTCTCGGTCGATCTCTACGTCGACTCCGTGATCAGCCATGCCAGGTTGGTTGTCGTACGATTGCTGGGCGGCGTGGGATACTGGAGCTATGGAGTCGAGCAGGTCACCGAAGCCTGCCGGCGGAACGGCGTTCCGCTCGCCCTGCTGCCCGGCGACGACAATCCGGACCCGGAACTGGTGCGGCTTTCCACAGCGCCGGCGGACGCGGCGCATCGGCTGTGGCAGTTCTGCGTGCAAGGCGGTTCGGACAATGCCCGTCACTTCCTGGCCTACGCCGCCGATCTGATCGGAGCAGAGGCGCAATGGGCCGAGCCGGTGCCGGTGCCGCGGGCCGGTCTCTATTGGCCAGGGTTGGAGCGGCCGGCGCTGGAAGACCTGACAGCCGTGTGGACGGCGGCGGCGCCTGTGGCGGCATTGGTCTTCTATCGGGCACTGCTCCAGGCCGGCAATCTTGCGCCGATCGATGCGCTGATCGCAGCGCTGGCGGCGCGCGGGCTGAACCCGTTGCCGGTGTTCGCCGCCAGCCTGAAGGAGGCGGTGTCGGCGGATATCGTCTCCGGCCTATTGGCGCAGGCTGCGCCGGCGGTGGTGCTGAACGCCACCGGGTTTTCGGTATCGAGCCCGGGCGCGGAGCGCTGTGCCGGACCCTTCGACGGCGCCGATTGTCCGGTGTTGCAGGTGGTCTTCTCCGGCGGCACGCGGGAGGGCTGGTCGGCCGGCACCGGCGGATTGTCGGCGCGCGAAATCGCCATGAACGTCGCGCTGCCGGAAGTCGACGGCCGGGTCCTGAGCCGGGCCGTGTCGTTCAAGACCGAGGCGCGCTTCGATGCGCTGACCCAATCCGCAGTGGTAACCTATGAGCCGGTTGCAGACCGGATCGCGTTTGTCGCCGACCTGGCCGCTGGCTGGGCAGAGGCTGCGGACGACGCCGGTGGCGGAACGGCGCGTGGCGCTGGTGCTGGCCAACTATCCCAATCGCGACGGGCGGATCGGAAACGGCGTGGGTCTGGACACGCCGGCCGGGACGGTCGGCGTGCTGCGGGCGCTCCGGGCAGCCGGTTACAGAGTCGCGGAGGTGCCTGCTGACGGCAACGCACTGATAGAGTCCCTGCAGAACGGCCCGACCAATGCCGGGATCGCGGGCCGAACGGTCACCGAGGAGCTGTCGCGCCCCGATTACGAACTGTTCTTTGCCACCCTGCCGATGGCGGTGCAGGAGGCAGTGCGGGCGCGCTGGGGCCCACCGGAGCGGGACCCCTTCTACCGCCATCGGTCGCTTGATTGCGGCGCGTTCGCGATCCCGGCTGTCAGGTTCGGAAATGTGGTGGTCGGTCTGCAGCCGGCGCGCGGCTACAATATCGATCCCAAGGCCAGCTATCACGACCCGGCGCTGGTGCCGCCGCACGGCTATCTGGCGTTCTATGCCTGGCTGCGCGAAGCGGAGCGGGTGCACGCCATCGTGCATATGGGCAAGCACGGCAATCTGGAATGGCTGCCCGGCAAGGCGTTGGCACTCTCCGACTCCTGCTTTCCCGAGGCGGCTCTGGGGCCGATGCCGCATCTCTACCCGTTCATCGTGAACGACCCCGGCGAGGGCACCCAGGCCAAACGCCGCGCCCAGGCGGTGATCGTCGACCATCTGACGCCGCCGCTGACCCGGGCGGAGAGCTATGGCCCGCTGGCCGAGTTGGAGCGGCTGGTCGACGAGTACTATCAGGCAGCCGGCGTGGATCCGCGCCGGGTCAAGGTGCTGCGCGGCGAGATTCTTGATCTGAGCCGGCGGATCGGTCTCGACCGCGATTGCGGCATCGAGGCGGAGGAGGCGGATGACTCGGCGCTCGCCAAGCTCGACAATCATCTCTGCGAGTTGAAGGAGTTGCAGATCCGCGACGGGCTGCATGTGTTCGGGCGCGCACCGGATGGCGGCCGCCTGACCGATCTGTTGGTGGCATTGACGCGATTGCCGCGCGGGAATGGCGAAGGTGGAGGCGCGTCCCTCATCCGTGCCCTGGCGGCCGACCTTGGCTTGGGGGAGTTCGACCCGCTTGATTGCGTGCTCGGGGCGCCCTGGCATGGGCCACGCCCGGATCCGCTGACGGGGTCCGGTGTCTGGCGCACCGCCGGCGATACGGTCGAACGCCTCGAGCTTTTGGCACAGGCCCTGGTGGCCGGCGAACGGTCTGCGGAGCCGGGCTGGGTGCGGACCCAATCGGTGCTGGCGTGGATCGATGAGGCGCTGAGACCGCGGGTCGAGGCGTGCGGCGATGCCGAAATCGAGGGGTTGCTGTGCGGGCTGGATGGCCGTTTCGTACCTCCCGGCCCGTCCGGTGCGCCGACCCGGGGGCGTCCGGACGTGCTGCCGACGGGGCGCAATTTCTATTCGGTGGATACAAGAGCCGTACCGACACCGGCCGCCTGGTCGCTCGGATGGAAATCGGCGTCGCTGCTGCTCGACCGTTACCGGCAGGATCATGGCGAGTGGCCCCGGCGGCTGGCTCTGTCCGCCTGGGGTACCGCCAACATGCGCACGGGTGGCGACGATATCGCCCAGGCCTTGGCCCTGATGGGCGTACAGCCGCGCTGGGAACAGGCGACCGGGCGGGTGGTCGGATTCGAGGTGATGCCGTCCAGCGTGCTCGGACGGCCACGGATCGATGTGACGTTGCGCGTCTCCGGCTTCTTCCGCGATGCCTTTCCGGGACAGATCGATCTGATCGATTCAGCGGCGCGGGCGGTCGCCGCACTGGACGAGCCGCCTGACATGAACCCCCTGGCCGAAGATGTGGCGCGCCAGAGGGCATCGCTGGAACGGGCCGGAGTGCCGGCGGCCGACGCCCGCCGGCGGGCCGGATACCGCGTTTTCGGCTCGAAGCCGGGCGCCTATGGCGCCGGGCTTCAGGCGCTGATCGACGAGCGCGGCTGGAGCGACTCCTCCGATCTCACCAGGGCGTATGTGGCGTGGGGTGGATACGCCTACGGCGCGGGATCTGAAGGTGCGGCTGAGCATACGCTGTTCGAGACAAGGCTGGCCGGTATCGAGGCGGTGCTGCACAATCAGGACAATCGCGAGCATGATCTGCTCGACTCCGACGATTACTACCAGTTCGAGGGCGGCCTGGCGGCAGCGGTATCCGAGCTGTCCGGCACCGCTCCGACGGTCTATCACAACGATCATTCGCGGCCAGAGAGCCCCCGCATCCGCACATTGGAGGAAGAGATTGCCCGGGTCGTGCGCGCCCGCGTGGTCAACCCGAAATGGATCGCGGGCGTGCAGCGCCATGGCTACAAGGGCGCCTTCGAGATGGCCGCGACGGTCGACTACATGTTTGCCTTCGCCGCCACGACAGGGGCCGTGCGCGATCACCATTTCGACGCCGTCTATGAGGCCTACCTGGAGGATGACGCCGTACGGGAGTTCCTGCTCGACAACAATCCCGCCGCGGCGCGGGAGATCGCCGAGCGCCTGATCGAAGCCCAGGAGCGCGGCCTGTGGCGCCCCAGATCCAACAGCAGCCATCGGAGGCTCAAGGACCTTGCATTGGAGCCGACCATCTGAGGATGCCGCAGCCACCGCGAGTTGGAGCGAAGCAGGCGCCGGCCGGGAGTCCATCACTGCCGATGGCCGAGTATCGCTTCATTGAACAGGTATTCACGCCCGCTTCGAAATCCGCTGCCGCCGACCGCGGGTGAGTCTAGAGTCGGATCGGGCAGACAGGGGCAGAAATCTCGATGACCGAGCAACCAACCGAAGACGACATCAACCGGCGCGCCAACGAAAAGGCGGCCAAACGCAAGGCGGCGCGGGACCGCATGCTGGCCGACAAGACCGTGGAGAAGGGTCTACTGATCGTCCACACCGGCAAGGGCAAGGGCAAATCGACCGCCGCCTTCGGGCTGGCCGCGCGGGCGATCGGCAATGGCATGCGCGTCGGCATCGTGCAGTTCGTGAAAGGCAAATGGGAGACCGGCGAGCGCCAGGTGCTGGAACGCTTCGCCGATCAGGTGACGATCCGCACCATGGGCGAGGGCTTCACTTGGGAAACTCAGGACCGCGCCCGGGATATTGCTGCCGCCAAGGCGGCATGGCAGGCGGCGACCGAGATGATCGAGGCGTGCCGGGGATCGTCGCCGCACTACGATATGGTGGTGCTGGATGAGCTCAACATCGTGCTGCGCTACGACTATCTGCCGTTGGACGAGGTGGTCGCCACCCTGTCGGACCGGCCGCCCGACCTGCATGTCGTGGTCACCGGCCGCAACGCCAAGCAGCCGCTGATCGAAGCCGCCGACCTGGTCACCGAGATGACCATGGTCAAGCACCCCTTCCGCGAGCAGAACGTGAAGGCGCAGAAGGGAATCGAGTTCTGAAGACGCCGGCACTCATGGTCCAGGGCACCGGCTCGGACGTAGGCAAGTCGCTGCTGGTCGCCGGTCTGTGCCGCGCCTACACGCGACGTGGCCTTGCCGTGCGACCGTTCAAACCGCAGAACATGTCGAACAATGCCGCCGTGACCGCCGATGGCGGCGAGATCGGCCGCGCCCAGGCATTGCAGGCCCGCGCCTGCCGGGTGCCGCCCTCGGCCGACATGAACCCGGTACTTGCTGAAGCCGCAGACCGAGATCGGAGCACAGCTCGTCGTCCAGGGGCGGGTCAGGGGCAATGCCACGGCGCGCGATTACCAATCCCTGAAATCCAAGTTGCTGCCGGCGGCGCTGGAGAGCTTTCCACCGGCTTGGGCGCGATGCCGACCTGGTGCTGGCCGAGGGCGCGGGCAGCCCGGCCGAGATCAATCTTAGGGCCGGCGACATCGCCAATATGGGATTCGCCGAGGCTGCCGGCCTGCCGGTGCTTCTGGTCGGCGACATCGAGCGCGGCGGCGTGATTGCCAGCATCGTCGGCACTTGGAGCCTGTTGTCGCCGCCCGAACGCGCATTGCTGAAGGGGTACGTGATCAACAAATTCCGTGGCGATGTAAGCCTGTTCGATGGCGGTCTCACCGCGATCGGGGAGCGCACCGGGCTGGAGAGCTTCGGCGTCGTTCCCTATTTCACGGATGCTGCGCGGTTGCCGCCCGAGGACGCAATGAATGTCGGCCGGCAAGGGCCGGGCGGTGAGGCGGCGATCCGGATTGCCGTTCCGGTGCTGTCCCGAATTGCCAATTTCGACGATTTCGACCCGCTATCGGCCGAGCCCGACGTGTCGGTGTCGATGGTGCCGGCCGGCCGGCCATTGCCCGGAGATGCCGACCTGATCGTGCTGCCCGGCACCAAGGCCACACTGTCCGATCTGGCATTTCTGCGAGAGCAGGGATGGGATATCGACATCGCCGCCCATGTACGCCGCGGCGGCGCCGTGCTGGGCATCTGCGGCGGCTATCAGATGCTCGGTAGGGCCGTGTCGGACCCACATGGCATCGAAGGTTCTCCTCCGGGAGAATCGCCGGGGCTCGGATTGCTGGACCTGGAAACCGAGTTGCGCGGCGACAAGACGCTGGTCGAGGTGGTGGGCCGGGAGGTCGACAGCGGCGAGCCGGTCCACGGCTACGAAATGCATGTCGGTATCACCACCGGGCCCGACCTGCGGCGTCCGTTGTTGGCCATCGATGGCCGGTCGGAGGGCGCGGTCTCAGCCGATGGCCGGATCGGCGGCTGCTACGTGCATGGACTGTTCGCCGGGGACGGATATCGTCACGCAATGCTGAACCGACTGCGCCGGCGGGCGCCCAGCGAGTTGCTGTTATGAGTCGGAGATTGACGTGGTATTGGACAGGCTGGCCGATCATCTGGAGGCGCACATGCCCCTCGACCGGCTGTTGGCGATCGCGACGGCCTGACGGCTATTTGGTCTTCAGATCGCGCAGCGCCCGCCCGTAGCGGGATATGACACGGAGCATTTCGCCGGAGGACGGATGCTCCTGGTCGAAGGTCTCGACAAACCCGGCGGCATCGCCTTCGACGATATGAAACAGCAGGCGATCGACCACCGCACGCCGTGGGCGGTCGGCCTTCACGGCCATCTCGACGATGCGCTTGAGCTTATCGACTTCGCTCATTCCGGAGCCTCGCGCTTTCCATGTCACCTCATGCATTGCTAGGCCTGCATTGGTTAATCTCCCGTTAAAACTGCGGCAATTCGGCCGCTTGAAAAGTTGTCGCTATCGCGCGAAACAATCGAGTTAAGAGAGAAATCGCAGATATTCCTTCATCTTTAAATTAATTTTCGTCAAAATGTCACAACCTGAAATTCGGCGGATGTGCTAGGCTCTCTATCTAGCTTATCGCTGCGGGGACGGGACATCGGAGTAACCATTAGGTGCAAAGGCAGCTGCCATGCCCGTTTCGGTGCAGTGCCGCGCGGGATTTGAGATGGCAGCGCTATCCGGAATGACCAGCTGATTCGGCAGATCCCCGCGGCGGTGTGATCGAAACACCCAACGTGCGGGAGAATCAGTGATGGCTCAGAAGAACCCGAAAATCGTATTGCTGGCCGAAGACAAGATTGGCCAGGCGGATGCTGCCGAAGAAGTAATGGCCGCGGCATCGATCACGCGTGACGATGTCCTTGAGGCCTACTCGGTCATGCAATCCGATTTCGTACCTACGGCCGCGGTGGCGACCAAGAGCCCGGATGCCGGATTCCTGGTCGGCGAGTTTTCCGACGCCGAGGCTCGAAAGCTGGCGGATCAGCCCAATGTGGAAGCGGTCGTCGATGACGAGATGCAGTACGCCATCGGTCCGGATTATGCCGGCGGTGTGGTCGAAGACGTGCACGACGAGGATGTCGAGGATTTCGACGAGGCCCTTCTGGAACTGAACGCGGAGGAGATGGCGGCACTTCGTGACGAGTTGGATCCGGATCTGGCGGCGCCGGCCGAGGCTCCGAGCGCGGAAGAAATGGAGCTGGCGTCGACTCTCGTTCCGAGCCTGAGCGAGGAGGACATCGCAACCGAGCACGCCCTGATCGAATGGATCGAGGGTGGGCCGGCCGGGCTGTCGACTCTCCAGGAGCTGGAGCCGACCAAACTCGTCCCGGCGGTCCGCAACCTGTACACCAGCCTGCGGGAGCAGGACCGTCAGATCGACCAGGTCAGCGACGCAGAGCTTGAGAGCATCCTGCGGTCCCGTGGCGGCCTGGAAGTCGAGATCGCCGCGGCCGACGTCATCCTGCCAAGCATCCGGATGATCTATGCCAACCTGGCGTGGCGCTACACGCTGGGCGCGGGTGTCCGGCTTGCAATCATCGACACCGGCATTGCACCGCATCCGGATCTGCGGATCTATGGCGGAGTGAGCTATGTGCCGGGCGTTGCCAGCTGGCGGGACGATCATGGCCACGGCACCCATGTGGCCGGCTCCGCCGCCGCTCTGATGAACGGCCGCGGCATTGTCGGGGTGGCGCCGCGGGCCAGGCTCTATGCCGTGAAAGTGCTCGACCGGCGCGGGTCAGGACGACTGAGCTGGATCCTGAACGGGCTGCTGTGGTGCTATCGGCGGCGCATGCATGTCAGCAATCTGAGCCTGGGCAGCGGTTTCAATTCGCACGACCCGCGGCAATACAACGCCGCCTATGAGCGGGTCGGTCGGATATTGCGCCGTCGCGGCATCCTGTCGGTCGCCGCCGCCGGCAACGACCATCGGCGTCCGGTCGGTAATCCGGCGCGCTGCCCGTCCTTCATGGCGGTCTCGGCGGTCGATTACAATCGCCGGTTCGCCAGCTTCTCCAGCATCGGGCCGCAGGTGGAGGTCTGCGCACCCGGCGTGCAAATCCTGTCGACGATCCCCGGCAGCTACGGCCGCAAATCCGGCACGTCGATGGCATCGCCGCATGTCGCCGGCACGGCCGCATTGGTCAAGGGCCGGCATCCGACGTGGCATGGCGATGTCATCCGGCGTCGCATCAACCGGACGGCGCTCGATCTCGGGCGGCCGGGGCATGACTGGTTCTTCGGCTTTGGCCAGGTCAATGCGTTCCGGTCCGTCCTGTAGGACGACGGGCTGGATCATTCGTTGCCGATGACAACAATGGCGGGCGGGCTTCGGCCCGCCCGACCATCCGCAAGGGACAAGCCATGAAGATCGATCAGGACCTGCACGATCGCATGACGCGCAATCCGGATGCCCGGGAGCCGGTCGTGCTGTGCTGCCGCATGTCGTCAGGCGTGACCGAAGCGGCGCTGGCGCCATACGGTTTCACGGTGTCAGAGATCCAATCGATCGACGACGAGTGCTTCATCTTTGGCGATGTCAGGTTGGGTGATCTGGAGGCACTGTCCGGTGTGCCGGGCCTGGAGACCGCGTCCAGCGCTACGGACGCGCAGATTCTCTGACGCTGTTTGGCGCCTGACGGCACTACGCCAGCAGGAACAACGCCAAGAGGCCGGCCAACAGACCACCGGCGACAAGGTAGATGCCAAGTGCGGCGCGAATGTCCGCCGCCATGAGGTCCTTGCGCCCGGTCCCCATCCAATGGTCGTCGACGGTCTCCTCGCCGTAGCGGCGAGGGCCGGCCAGGGCGAATCCCAGCGCGCCGGCCATTGCCGCCTCCGGCCAACCGGCGTTGGGCGACCGGTGCCGGGGCGCGTCGCGGCGCATCGCCGCAATGGCGCGCGCCGCGCTTGCACTCGGGACCAGGAAGGCGGCTGTCGCGATCAGTACGCCGGCGAACCGAGCCGGCAGCCAGTTCGCCGCATCATCCAGCCGCGCCGCCACCTTGCCAAATTCCGCATGGCGTTCGGTGCGGTGTCCGATAATGCTGTCCAGCGTATTGATCGCCTTGTAGGCGGCCAGGCCCGGCAGTCCGAAGGCGGCGAACCACAAGACCGGCGCCACCACGCCGTCCGAGAAATTCTCCGCTGCCGACTCGATGGCTGCTCGGGCGATACCGGCCTCGTCCAGGCTGTCCGGATCGCGACCGACGATATGCGCGACGGATGCGCGGGCCTCGACAAGGCCGGTGTCCAGACCCGAGGCGACCGATCGGACATGATCGTAAAGACCGCGAAAAGCGATCAGTGTGCTGGCCAACGCCGCCTCGATCAGCCAGCCTCCCGGTATCGCTTGGGTGATCCCGGCGGCGGCCCAACCGAGCGCCGCCGCCAGCGTCACCACCAGCACGGTCAGGCCGCCGCCGCGGATCAGGATGGCGATACGCCGTATGCCAGGCCGATTCAACAACCGGTCGCCAGCCTCGGCCAGCCGCCCGATCAGGACCACCGGGTGCGGTATGACGCGGTACAGCCGATTCGGGTCGCCGATGGCCGCATCGGCGGCCAGCGCCAGCAGTAGGATCGCTGCGTTGGGCACGGGCTGGCCCGACTCCAGGAGCCAGGGCAGAGTCATGTCGCGGAGCGGGTATCGGTCATCGTGCCGGCACCAATAATGCTTTTGCCCTCGCGGTGGAACGGCGATAAAGGGGCTCGCCGGGAGCATTTGGGGAAGAAGATGGGCAAGATTGGCGTGATGTTGTGCGGCCACGGCAGCCGGGACGAAGGCGCGGTGCGCGAATTCCTGGCGGTCGCCGACCTGTTGGCGGAGAGGATGCCGCACTACGAGTTCGACCGGGGCTTCCTGGAATTCGCCACGCCGATCATCCGCGACGGGCTGGACGGCCTGCGCAGCCGCGGCGTCGACCAGGTGCTGGCGATACCCGGTATGCTGATGGCCGCCGGTCACGCCAAGAACGACATCCCGTCGGTGCTCAACACCTACCAGTCCCAGCATGATGGTCTGGAGATCCGCTACGGCCGCGATCTGGGCGTCGACCCGAAGCTCCTGAAAGCCGCCGGCGACCGTGTCGAGCAGGCGCTTGCCGGAGCGGAGGGCGAGGTGTCGCGCCATGAGACCCTGTTGATGGTTGTCGGTCGCGGCACGTCGGATCCGGACGCCAATTCCAACATCGCCAAGGTCATGCGCATGCTGTGGGAGGGTCTCGGCTTCGGCTGGGGTGAGACCTGCTATTCCGGCGTGACCTTCCCGCTGGTCGAGCCTGGGCTGGAGCATGCCGCGCGGCTCGGATACCGACGTATCGTCGTGTTCCCGTATTTCCTGTTTACCGGCATCCTGGTGCGCCGCATCTACGACTATGTGGACCAGGTCGCGGCCCGCCATCCCGGCATCCAGTTCGTCAAGGCGCCGTATCTGAACGACCATCCGATGGTGATCGAGGCCTTCACCGACCGGGTCGACGAGATCATGGCCGGGACCGGCGTGATGAACTGCCAGCTCTGCAAGTACCGCGCCCAGGTGCTGGGTTTCGAGGCCGAGGTCGGGCTGCCGCAGGAGAGCCATCACCATCATGTCGAGGGCATCGGCACCGGCGACGGTGCCACCCATGGGCATGCGCACGATCATAGTCACGGTTCCAATGACCATGGGCACGGTCACGACCATGGGCACACCCATACCCATTTTCCCTACCCCCATGCCGACCATCCTCATGGTCCGGTCAGCATGAAGAAACGGGCGGCCGGGGATTGAGGGGCCGACCGACAGATGTGTTGCCGGACTACATCCGGGATCCGGCGGAGATCTATCGCCGGTCCTTCGCGGCGGTGCGTACCGAGTCCGATCTGTCGGCGCTGCCAGCCTCCCTGGAGGGGATCGCTGTCCGGCTGATCCATGCCTGCGGCATGCCGGATATCGCAAGTGATCTGGCCTGGGCCGGCGATCCGGCCAAAGCCGGGCGAAAGGCACTGGCGGACGGGGCGACGATCCTCACCGATGCGCGCATGGTGGCGGACGGAGTTATCGAGGCCGCGCTGCCTGCGGCAAATCGGGTTCTCTGCCCGCTTGCCGAGCCTGACGTGGCGGATCGCGCCCGGCAGTTGGGCACGACCCGCTCTGCCGCCGCCGTCGATTTCTGGCTGCCGCATCTCGACGGCGCGGTCGTTGCCATCGGCAACGCCCCGACCGCGCTGTTCCGACTGCTGGAGGTGATCTCGGGCGACGGCCCACGCCCGGCCGTCGTCCTGGCATTCCCGGTCGGCTTCATCGGTGCGGCGGAATCGAAACAGGCGCTGATCGACCTGTCGCTTGGCATTCCCTTTCTCACCCTGCGGGGCCGGCGCGGCGGCAGCGCCATGGCTGCGGCGGCGGTCAACGCGCTGGCAGGAGAGGCCGCGTGAACCCCTGGCTCAGCATCGTCGGAGTCGGCGATAACGGGCTGGATGGATTGTCGCCGCCGGCACGGGCGGTAGTCGATCGGGCCGAGCTGCTGGTCGGTGGCGACCGGCATCTCGCCATGTTGCCCGAGGACGGACGCGAGCGCATCGCGTGGCCGAGCCCGCTATCGGACATCCGGCCGGTTCTGGAGGCTCGGCGCGGCCAGGCGGTCTGCGTGCTGGCGACCGGCGACCCCCTCTGCTATGGCGTCGGCACCAGGCTGCATCGCTGGTTCGCGCGCGATGAGATCCTGGTCTTGCCGTCGCCATCGGCCTTCAGCCTGGCCTGCGCCCGCCTCGGCTGGTCGCTACCGGATATCGAGACCCTGACCCTGCATGGTCGCCCGCCGGAAACACTGGTCGCCTATCTGTTTCCCGGTGCCCGGCTGCTGGCGCTGACCGAAGATGGCGAAACGCCGATGCGGGCCGCGGAGTTGCTGTGCAATGCCGGCTATGGCGAAAGCCGATTGACCGTGCTGGAGCATCTGGGCGGAGCCAGGGAGAATTCGGTAACGGACATCGCTGCCGATTGGGGCGACCGCCGCAGTGCGGATTTCAACACCCTGGCGATCGACTGTGCCGCCGGGCCGGAAACGATGGTGCTGCCGCGCATGCCGGGACTGCCGGACGATGCGTTTCGACATGACGGGCAACTCACGAAACGAGAAGTCCGGGCAGCGACCCTGGCAGCCCTGGTTCCGATCCCGGGTCAGCGCCTTTGGGATGTCGGAGCCGGCTGTGGATCGATCGGGATCGAGTGGATGCGCGCCGCGCGCCACTCTCGCGCCATCGCAATCGAGCGCAATCCCGAGCGCATCGCCCTGATCGCCGACAACGCTGCGGCGCTGGGTACGCCACTGCTGAGGATCGTTGAGGGCAGCGCGCCCGACGCGCTGGACGGCTGTGAGGCGCCCGACGCGGTCTTCATTGGTGGCGGGCTCTCGACCGAGCGGGTGTTCGAGCGGTGCTGGGAGGCGCTGGGACCGGGCGGCCGGTTGGTCGCCAATGCGGTCACGCTTGAGGGGGAAGGCCGCTTGCTGGAGCTGCAAGCGCGTCACGGTGGATCGCTGACCCGGATCGCGGTATCCCGCGCTGTGCCAGTGGGGCCCTTTCGCGGCTGGAAACCGCTGATGCCGGTGACCCAGTGGGCAGTGGTGAAACGCTGATGACCGTCAGTTCGTCCGGCACCCTTTTCGGCCTCGGCGTCGGCCCCGGCGATCCCGAGCTGATCACGATGAAGGCCCTGCGGCTGCTTCGGGCGGTGCCGGTGATCGCCTATCCGGCGCCGGAACAGGGCGACAGCCTTGCCCGCACAATCGTCGCATCGCATCTGCCAGGCGGGCAGGCCGAGATCGCCATGCGGATGCCGATGGTGGCGAGCCGGTTTCCGGCCCAGGAGGTCTATGACCGGGCGGCGGAGGAGATCGGCGGCCATCTTGCCGACGGCCGCAACGTCGCCGTGCTGTGTGAGGGGGACCCGTTCTTCTATGGATCCTTCATGTATCTGTTCGAACGCATGGCGGCGGATTTCGGTGTCGAGGTCGTGCCGGGCGTGTCTTCGCTGACGGCGTGTGCGGCCGCCCTGGAGGCGCCCTTGGCGGCGCGGAACGACGTTCTGACCGTTGTGCCGGCGACCCTTCCGGCCGATGACATCGCGGCGCGGCTGAGTACGGCTGATGCCGTGGCGCTGATCAAGGTCGGCCGGCATTTCAGCAAGGTGCGGACCGTTCTGGACTCTCTCGGACTGACAGCCCATGCGCGCTATGTGCAACATGCGACCATGGCCGGCCAGATCGTGCTGCCGCTGGATGCGGTGACGCCGGATGAGGTCCCGTACTTCTCGATGATACTGGTGCACCGACGGGGGCAGGCATGGCGATAGGACCGGCGCCGGCTCTGATTGCCCTCACAAGGAAGGGCGCGATCCTTGCCGGCCGGATCGCCGATGCGCTGCCCGGTTGCGAGATCCATTGCTTGGCCCATCGCGTACCGGACGCCAGATTTCGGTTCGACAGTCTGTCCGAGCATGCCCAGATGCTGTTCGAATCCGGCCGCCCGATCATCGGTATCTGTGCCGCCGGCGCCCTGATCCGCGCTCTGGCGCCGAAGGTGTCCGACAAGCGCCGCGAGCCGCCGGTGCTGGCGGTCGCGGAGGACGGTTCGGCAGTACTGCCCTTGCTTGGCGGTCATCATGGCGGCAATCGGCTGGCCCGGCAGATCGCGGACGCTCTGGGTATCACGCCCGCGATCACCACCGCGGGCGATCTGCGGTTCGGCGTCGCCCTCGACGATCCGCCGCCAGGCTGGCGGCTTTCCGATACCGCGCATTTGAAGGCGTTCACAGCAGCCTTGCTTGAGGGCGCGTCGGTGAGCCTGCGCGGGGAGGCGGCCTGGCTGAGCAGGAGCGACCTGCCGATCATCCGACCATGGCGGCCTCGCAATCACCGTGACCGAGCGGGCATGCGAGCCGACGCCAAAAGAACTGGTGTATCACCCGGCCCGCCTTGCCATCGGCGTGGGATGCGAACGCGGTACGGAGCCGGCGGAACTGATCGACCTGGTACAACGGACCCTGGCTGAGAACGGGCTTGCTGTTGGCGCTGTCGGTGTCGTCGTCTCTCTCGATCTCAAATCCGATGAGTCGGCTGTCCATGCGTTGGCCGCCGAACTTGGCGTGCCGGCGCGGTTCTTTGATGCAACCGTGCTGGAGGCCGAAACACCCAGGCTCAAGACCCCATCGGATCTGGTCTTTCGCGAAGTCGGCTGTCATGGCGTCGCCGAGGGTGCTGCGCTGGCGGCTGCCGGGTCTGATGGCGTGCTGGTTGTTCCGAAATACAAGAGCCGGCGGGCGACCTGTGCGATCGCGCGCGCGCCGGACATATTGGATGCGGCGGCGATCGGGCGGCCGCGCGGACGGTTGGCGATTGTCGGCATCGGGCCGGGCGCGGCGGATTGGCGGACGCCCGAAGCGGAGGCGGCCGTGCGGGCCGCGACCGACCTTGTGGGCTACGGTCTCTATCTCGACCTCCTGGGACAGTCGGGCCTGGGCAAAGCACGTCACGACTATGCGCTGGGTGAGGAAGAAGCCCGCTGTCGCGAGGCATTGGACCTTGCCGCCGAAGGGCGGTCGGTGGCGCTCGTTTCCTCCGGCGACCCTGGGATCTACGCAATGGCGGCGCTGGTCTTCGAACTTCTGGACCGGGATGACCGTCCCGATTGGCGACGCTCGGAGATCGCCGTCGTGCCGGGGATTTCGGCCCTGCAGGCGGCGGCGGCGCGGACCGGCGCGCCCCTGGGCCACGATTTCTGTGCGATCTCCCTGTCCGACCTGCTGACCCCGTGGCCGGTGATCGAGCGCCGGTTGCGCGCGGCCGCCGAGGCCGATTTCGTCGTGGCGCTCTACAATCCGGTGTCTCGGCGGCGGACCCGACAGCTGGGGGTCGCTCGGGACATCCTGGCTGGGCACCGACCGGCCGATACGCCGGTCGTCCTCGCCCGCAACCTCGGGCGCGGTGACGAGGCAGTAGAGATCATCGCTCTCTCAGAACTGACCGCCGACCGGATCGACATGCTCACAGTCGTGCTGATCGGCGCGTCCAGCAGTCGGGCGATCGCGGCACCCTCCGGCCGATGGATGTATACCCCGCGCGGTTATGCGGCCAAGCGAGAGGACGCGGCGGAATGACCGTGCATTTCATCGGCGCCGGTCCCGGAGCGCCGGACCTCCTCACCCTGCGCGGCCGCGACCTGATCGCCAATTGCCCGGTGGTGCTCTATGCCGGCTCCCTGGTGCCGCCCGAGGTGGTGGCCCATGCGCCCGAAGGCGCGCGGGTGCTCGACACCGCGCCGATGACCCTGGATGAGATCATCGCCGAAATCGTGGCCGCCGATGCCGAGGGCCTAGATGTCGCCCGGGTCCATTCCGGCGACCCGTCGCTCTATGGCGCCATCGCCGAACAGATCCGCCGGCTCGATGCGCTGGGCATCGCCTACGACATCACGCCCGGCGTGCCGGCCTATGCGGCTGCGGCTGCGGCCCTGGGTCGCGAGTTGACGTTGCCGGGCATCGCCCAGACGGTGATCCTGACCCGCACGGCGATGAAGGCTTCGGCGATGCCGAAGGGCGAGGACCTGGCGTTACTGGGTGCGTCGGGTGCGACCCTGGCGATCCACCTGTCGGTGCGCAACCTGTCCCATGTGGTCGAGACGCTCGCGCCCCATTACGGCATCGATTGCCCGGTCGCGATCGTCTATCGGGCGAGCTGGCCCGATCAGCGGATCATTGAGGGCACCCTTGCAGACATCCGCGCCAAGGTCCGCGCTGCCAAGATCACCCGTACCGCACTGATCCTGGTCGGCCGGGTCTTGGCGCCGGAGGGTTTCGACGACAGCCGGCTCTATCACCCGGCCCATGCACACGTGTTGCGGCCGCGCTGAACCCATGCATCCGGCCACTACCGTAAGTTATTGATGATGGCCTTGGCTGTGTCGTGGTGGGATTTCATGATATTCGACATTGTCTGCATGGCCCGCTGCTGGTTCTGCATCTGGCTCTGCAAATCCAGGGTCATCATCTGGCTGTCCGTTTGCTTCGGCTTGGCCAGATCGGGACCGCTTGGCTGCAGCACGCCGAGCGCGCCGGGCACCACCGCCGCCACCGTTCGTTGGTCGGACGGCGACTGAAGCAGCGGCTTGGCCTCCTTGACCGCGTTCAGCATCTGCTTGTTGTAGGCCGTCAGTTGCCGCGTGTTGTAGCCGTTTGTGGCACCCGCCTTGTTCTTCATCATTGTTCCGAAATCGGTCTTCGTTGTCTGCCTTTGGTGCGGGTCTTGGATGGCGACTTTGAGTCCTGACTGCACCGGCTGCCTAATTCCGCTCATTGCCCTGTATCCCTATGCTACCTAATGGAGCGAACGCCAACTTGCGTCGGGGGAAGAGCAAGCTACTTCGAATAGCCCTGACGCTTATGCATCCGTGACGGGGTCGGACCGCCACCCAGCCAGTCCAGGGCTGCATCGACGCTGTCAGCGAGGTCGCCGGCCGGCGGCGCGGGCCGGCTCATAATGACGACAGGCAAGCCGAGCTGGCGTGCCGCAGCAATTTTACCATAAGTGGCATTGCCGCCGCTATTCTTGCTCACAATCGTATCGATGTCGTGTTTGGCCAGGAGTTCAATTTCGTCATCGACGGCGAACGGGCCTCGTCCGAGAACGAGGTCATATTGCGCCAGCGGCGGCGGCTCCGGTGGAGAGTCGATCATGCGCAATAGAAACCAGATATCCTCGAGGTCGGCAAAGGGCGCGAGGTCCTGCCGGCCGATCGAGAGGAACACCCGCCGGGCTTGGCCGGACAGGGTGCGCGCCGCAACGGACGCGTCCGGAACTTCGATCCAACTGTCGCCCGCCTGCCGGTGCCAGGGCGGCCGTTCCAGCCGCAGCCAGGGCAGCCTGGCGGTACGGCATGCCTCCACAACGTTCGCGGAGATACTCGACGCGAATGGGTGTGTGGCGTCGATTACCAGGTCGATGGCGTCGGAGGCGAGGTAGCGCGCCAAGCCTTCGGCACCGCCGAAGCCGCCGATGCGGGTTGTCCCCGGCACCGGCGCCGGGCTGCGGGTGCGTCCCGCGAGCGACGTGATCGTGTCGAATTCGGAGTCTGCCTCCAGCCGCTCCGCCAGCCGGGCGGCTTCGACCGTCCCGCCGAGAATGAGTACCCGCCTAGCGACCAAACCGCACCTCGCTCGCACCGATCGACGTGCCAGAGCGGTCGAAGACCAACACTTCGACCCGGCAGCCATCGCCGACCTTGTCCTGCGCGACGCGGCGCGCGGCTTCGGCGACCGCGTCGGCCAGTGGAACGCTGGATTGCCGTGCCAGATCCAGCGCGTGCCGGCCGGTATTGGCGATGGAGATCCGTTCCGCCAGCACCTCCGACGCGCCGGACTGCATTGCCAATTCCCCGAGCCTGGCGAGATCGAGTTGGCTGCGGCCGGAATGCAGGTCCATATGTCCCTGGGCCAGTTTGGCGAGCTTGGCGAAACCGCCGGCGACCGTCAGCCTGGGGATCGGATGGCGGTGCAGATATTTCAGCAGGCCGCCGGCGAAGTCGCCCATGTCCAGCAGGGCCACGTCGGCGAGGCCGTAGTGCGCCTGGACCGCCGCCTCGGAAACCGATCCGGTTGCCGCCGCCACATGATCCAGCCCGCTGGCGCGGGCGACATCGATGCCGCGATGGATCGAATGGATCCAGGACGAACAGGAATAGGGGGTGACGATGCCGGTTGTGCCCAGCACCGACAGCCCACCGACGATGCCCAGGCGGCCGTTCAGGGTGTTGCGGGCCATTTCCTCGCCGCCCGGAATGGCGACCTCGATTTCCACATCGCCGGTATCGTCATGGGCTTCCGCGACCTCGCACACAGTCTCGGTCATCATGCGGCGCGGCACGGGATTGATCGCCGGCTCGCCAACCGGAAGCTCCAGCCCCGGCCGAGTCACGGTCCCGACACCGTCCCCGGCGCGGAATGTGACACCGCTGCCATCCGCGCCGCGCCTGACCCGTACCAGTATCAGCGCGCCATGGGTGACGTCCGGATCGTCGCCGGCATCCTTGACGATGCCGGCCTCCGCCATTGCGCGGTCCCGGCGGGATTGCGCCAGTGGAAAGCTCGGCGTCTGGCCTTTCGGCAAAGTGATCGCCACCGGGTCGGGGAATTGTCCGGTCAGCAGGGCCGTATAGGCCGCGCGGGTCGCCGCCGTGGCGCAGGCGCCGGTGGTCCAGCCTCGGCGCAAGGGACCCTGTGGACGATGACTCATGACGCCACATTATCGGCGTGGGGCGTTTTTTGGCTAGCGGTCGACGGGGGGTGGCGGATAATGGACCGCGATGGACAGGCTTTCCTTCGAACTGCCGGACTTCGAGCCGGGCTGGGTATGGCTGGCGGGGGCCGGGCCGGGCGACCCCGGCCTGCTGACTCTGCATGCTCTGCACGGTCTCAGGACTGCCGATGTGGTGGTCTATGACGCGCTGGTCAGCGCCGAGACCCTGGCCTGGCGCAGCCCGCCGCTTCGCTGGAATATGCCGGCAAGCGCGGCGGCCGGCCATCGCCGACCCAGACGGATATCAGCCAGCGTCTGATTCGCCTGGCCCGTGCCGGCAAGCGGGTGCTGCGCCTGAAGGGCGGCGACCCATTCGTGTTCGGCCGAGGCGGCGAGGAGGCGCTGACGCTGGTCGAGGCGGGTATTCCGTTTCGCATAGTGCCCGGGAATCTCCGCCGGCGTCGGCGCTTTGGCCTATGCCGGCATTCCACTGACCCATCGCGACACCAATTCCGCCGTCACCTTCCTGACCGGGCACAACATGTCGGGCGTGGTGCCGGACCAGTTCGACTGGCCAGCCATCGCCAAGGCGTCGCCGGTACTGGTGTTCTACATGGCAATGAAGCATCTGGGCGAGATCGCACGCCAGCTGATCGCTGCGGGACGCAAGCCCGACGAGCCGGTCGCCCTGATCAGCAAGGCCACGACGGCCGAACAGCGCGTGCTGGAAACGACATTGGCCAGCTGTCATGACGATGCCAGGCAGGGGGGTATCGAGCCGCCGGCCATGGTGGTGATTGGCGAGGTCGTGCGGATGCGGTCGGCCCTGGACTGGCAGGGCGCCCTGGAGGGCAGGCCGCTGGAGACGGATCCCCTGGGATTGCGCAAACGGCCGCGGGCCGGTTGACCGGTTGTCATGACGGCACCGGGCCTGCTGATCGCTGCGCCGGCCTCCGGCAGCGGCAAGACTACGGTGACCCTGGCGCTCCTGCGTCACCTCAAAAAATCCGGCCGTTCCGTGTCGTCGATCAAGGTCGGGCCCGATTTCATTGACCCGGCCTTTCATGCCGCGGCGAGCGGCCGGCCCTGCATCAACATCGATAGTTGGGCCATGCGGCAGGAGACCGCCACGGCGCTGATAGGACGGGTTTGTGCCGATGTGGACGTTCTACTCGGCGAGGGCGTCATGGGACTGTTCGATGGCGCGCCCGACGGCACGGGCTCGACCGCCGACCTTGCCGCGCTGACCGGCTGGCCGGTGGTGCTTGTCCTGGATGTCCGCGGCCAGGCCGCCTCGGCGGCGGCGACCTTGTCGGGATTTGTGCGGCATCGTGCGGATGTGACCGTGGCCGGCGTCATCTTCAACCGGGTCGGCGGCACGCGCCATCGCCAGGTTCTGGAGCAATCCTGCCGCAGCCTTGGCTTGCCGATCCTCGGTTTCCTGCCGCGCGATGGCGGGTTGTCGCTGCCCGATCGCCACCTGGGACTGGTCCAGGCGGCGGAGCATGACGATCTCGAAGCCTTCCTCGAGAAGGCCGCCGATCTGGTCGCGGCGCATGTCGATATTGCCGGATTGTGTGATCTGGCGCGGCCGACGCGGACCGAAGGCGGCGGGCTTCGCATCATGGTGCCGCCGCCGGGCCAGCGCATCGCCCTGGCCAGCGACACGGCATTCGCCTTCACCTATCCGTCGATGATCGAATGCTGGCGGCAGGCGGGGGCCGAGATCGTCCCGTTCTCACCGCTGGCGGATCAACCGCCCGATGCCGACGCCGATGGCGTCTTCCTACCCGGCGGATATCCCGAGCTTCATGCCGGCCGCCTGGCGGAAAACAGCCATTTTCTGGGTGGCCTCACCGAGGCCGCGACACGCGGCGCGACGATCTATGGAGAGTGCGGCGGCTACATGGTGCTCGGTCGAGGACTGGAGGATGCCGATGGTAGCCGGCATCGGATGGCGGGCCTGCTTCCGGTGGAGTGTACCTTCGCCCGACGTCGATTGTCGCTCGGCTACCGGGAGGTGGCGACGACGTCGACCGGTCCGCTTGGATCGGCCGGGCAGCGGTACCGGGGCCATGAATTTCACTATGCCGTCGTAGAAGAAGAGGCTGACGAGGGACCGCTGTTCGAAGGTCGTGACGCGACCGGCGTCGCTCTCGGCGGGCTTGGACAAAGGCGCGGCAACGTCATGGGCTCCTTCATTCACCTGATTGATCGCGTCGAGTGATTGGACAATTGCAGCGGTGGGCTGGCCGTGCGCCGGCGTGGCGCGGTACGATCCCGGCGGTCTGGGATGGGGAAGAGGACAGGACATGGATCTGGGATTGACGGGCAAGCGCGCGCTGGTGATGGGCGCATCGAGGGGCATTGGCCGGGGGATCGCGCGGATACTGGCGGCGGAAGGCTGCGAGATCGTGACCGCCGCGCGAAATATCGATCGCCTGGAAGAGGAAGCCAAGGCCATCCGAAGTGAGCACGGCGTCGCGGTCGTCCCCCGGCAACTGGACCTCGGCGACGAGGCCTCGGTCACGGCGCTGGCCGAATTTCTGGCCGCCGACGGCGTCGATATCCTGATCAACAACAGCGGCGGACCACCGCCTTCAGGTGCGCTCGGCGTGGCAAAGGATCAATGGCGTCGGCACTTCGAGTCGATGGTGCTGGGCCTGATTACCCTGACCGAGGCGGCGATCGGCCCGATGCGCGCCAAGAGCTGGGGGCGGGTACTCACCATCGCCTCCTCCGGTGTCGTCCAGCCTATTCCGACACTCGGTATCTCCAACACGCTGCGGTCGAGCCTGGTGGCGTTCTCCAAGACCCTGGCCGGCGAGGTTGCCGGCGATGGCATCACCGCCAATGTGATCCTGCCCGGACGGATCGACACCGAGCGGGTCGCCGAGATCGACGGCCGTGTCGCGGAACGGGACGGTGTGCCGATGGCCGAGGTTCGACGCAAATCGGAAGCCGCCATACCGGCGGGCCGCTACGGCACGGTCGAGGAATTCGCCAGCACCGCCGCCTACCTGGTCAGCGTTCCGGCCGGCTATGTGACTGGCCATGTGGTCCGGGTTGATGGCGGATTGATCCGGTCGATCTAGCGCCAGGATCTCTCCAATCTGGAGGGTCGAATCGCCGACAGCGATGCAATCTGAAACCGTGGGTTGCTTCGCGGTCCGTATTCGCTTTCGGAATTCGGGAAAGTTGTCTTCCTTCATTCGATGCGCGCGATGGTTTTAACTAAGGTTTGAGAGGTCCGGCCTAGGCTACGGGATCGGGCTGCAATTCGGCGGCCCACCGCGCCCCGGCGGCCGCCAATTTTTCGCGACTGCCGGAGTCTGCGTTCCGATATCCAACTTGAGCGGCCTCACTTCGGTCGCCATGAGCCCGGGTAATGGCAGACCCTGCAAGGGACATATCGGTCAAGACTTCGCCGGGCCGGCCCGACGGACCATCGCGCCGTCTGCCGGCGTCGATCCGCCGCATCATCGATGCGCTCGAGCCGCGGGCGATTGCCGATGCCGTGCTTGCGGAAGCACGATCCGTAACCGGGTGCGATACCGGCGCGGTGGTGCTCTGGGACCCGTCCTTGGGGCAGGTCGTTTGCCACACAAGCGTCGGTCCGGTCGACCTGACGGGGCTGGCTGTCGTCGTTGACGCCGAGTCGGTCACCGACTGGCTGGACGGCGGTGTCCGCCAATGGCTGAAAGGCAAGGGCCTGATCATTGGGGATTCTGAGGTTTTCCCACTGTCCCACCGGGACGTTACACTCGGCGCCGTGGTTCTCGGTGGCGCCGCCCCGTCCGAGACCCGCGCCCAAGATGACCGTGCCGCACTGGATGCGGCCGTAGCGGCGGCAGCGCTGGCGATCGCCAATGCGCGCCTGACCGAGTCGATCGCCGAGCATGAGTCGCAGAGCCGGGATATCGAATTGGCGGCCGAGATCCAGCGCAACCTGCTTCCAGCGCCGGATCAGGGCAGACCCACGGTCATTGGGCTCAATCGCCCGGCCCGCAAAGTGTCTGGCGATTTCTTCGATTTCTTCCCAATGCCGGATGGACGCATAAGATTCGCCCTGGGCGATGTCTCCGGCAAGGGCATGAACGCGGCGCTGCTGATGGCCAAGACCGCCAGCCTGTTCCATTGCCTGGCCAAGGCGCTCGACGATCCGGCGCAGCTATTGGCGCTGATCAACCGCGAGCTTCGGGAGACTGGCAGCCGCGGCATGTTCGTGACGATGGTGGCGGGGGTCTATGCGCCGGCCACCGGGGAGGTGCGCTTTGCCAATGCCGGCCACTTGCCGCCGCTGTTGCGCCGCACCGACCGCAGCTACGAGGAATTCCCGGCCGATGCGCCGCCACTCGGCGTTCTGCCGGAACTGGAGTGCGAGACGCAGGTTGTCCAACTCGACGGCGGCGAGTTCTTCGTCTTCACTGACGGATTGACGGAGTTTCAGCACGGCGAGAACGACGTTCTGGGCGAGGATGGCCTGATCCAGATGCTGGAATCGATGGCCGACTGGCCACTCGAGGAGCGACTGGAAGAGGTCCTGGCCGATCTGGACGGAGACGGCTGGACGGCGCGCGACGACCTGACCGTCCTGGCGATCGATGATTCGAAGGCCAGCCGGGCGGTCTGCTTTCCATCCTGCGGCGACGGCGTCTCGAACCTCATGGGCCCGAGCCCGGTGGAGACAGGAATGGAATGCTTGGCCTATCTGCGGTTGCCGGCGCAGGTCGACCGCATGCGGCTGGTGCGCGGCGCGGTGGCCGGGGCCGCCGGGCTGTGCGGATTCGACGACGATACCACGGCCGATATCGTGCTTGCTGTCGCCGAGGCCGGACAGAATATCATCCTGCATGCCTATGGCGGCCGCGAGGGTGAAGCCATCGAAATGGAGATCCTACGGCGCGCCAACGCAATGGTGATCCGCCTGCGCGATTTCGCATCGCCGACCGACCCGGACTCGATCCGTCCGCGTGACCTGGACGACATCATCCCCGGCGGTTTGGGCAGCCATTTCATTCGCGAAATCATGGATGCCGCCGAATTCCTGCCGCCGCCCGGCGGCGAGGGCAACCTTCTTCAATTGACCAAGAAGATCGGATGATCGGATGAGCTGTGACGTGACGGAACAGGACGGAGCGCTGCTGGTTGACCTCACGGGGCATATCGACCTGGAGCATGCCGATAGCGTGCGCAGCGCGCTTTTGGACTGCATTTCGAAGAAGTGCGACATCAAGGTCAGCCTCGCTGCTGTTGACTACATCGACAGCTCCGGCATCGCGACCTTGGTGGAGGCGTTTCAGCTGGCGAAGGAGAACGGTACCGGATTCGTTCTTGCCGCGGTCAGTTCCCAGGCGCTGCGGGTTCTGAAGCTGGCCCGGCTCGACACCGTGTTCACGATCCTCGGCCCAGATGCCGCGGCGCAGGCTTCGACCGGCTGACGGCGCAGGAGCCAGGAGATGCGGGTATTGGAGGCGCTGGGCCGGCGAACCGTCGGCGGTTTCGACCAGATCGGTTTCGGCGCCGTATTGTTGGCCGAAAGCGCCTTCTGGATCTTCGCCGGTCCGCGGCGGCGCCAGCCGGTTCGGGTCGGCGCAACGGTTTCGCAGATGGTCGAGACCGGGCTGATGGCGCTTCCGATCGCCACCATCCTGTCTGCTACGATCGGCCTGATGCTGGCCATCCAAGGCCACTACACGCTTGGCCTGTTCGGCGCGGAATCCTTCGCGCCGTTCGGCATCGCCCTGTCGGTGGTGCGCGAGTTCTCGCCGCTGATCATCGGAATCCTGGTCGCCGGTCGGTCGGGTTCGGCCCTGGCGGCGCGCCTGGGCACCATGGAGGCGAACCAGGAAATCGACGCGTTGAGGGTCATTGGCGTCAGCCCGGTACGTTATCTGCTGGCTCCAGCCCTTCTGGCCATGCTGGTCATGGTCCCGGCCCTCACCATGTGGGCAAATCTGGTCGCTCTCCTCTCCGCCGGCGCGTACACGACGGCGCAGCTCGATACGTCGATGGCCGCATTCGCGGCCGATGTGATGGATGCGTTGGTGGTCGGTGATTTGACCCATGGCCTGACCAAGAGCGCCCTGTTCGCCCTGCTCGTCGTGCTGATCGGTGCGGTCAACGGCTCCATGATTCGCGGCGGCGCCGAGGGTATCGGACGATCGACGACCCAGGCCGTGGTTCAGGGAATCGCCGCGATCGTCATCGCCGACATGATCTTCGCTTTCCTGACGACGCATTGACATGACCGCACAGTCAGAGAGCACACGCGCGACGCCGAGCCTGGAAGCCGGTCCGGTGATCGAAATCCATGGGCTGAACGCGTTCTACGGGACCCGGCAGATCCTGTTCGATGTCGATCTGACGGTCCGCCGCGGCGAGATCATGGTGATCATGGGCGGCAGCGGATCGGGCAAGAGCACGCTGCTGCGGCACCTGGTCGGTCTCAACAAACCGACCGGCGGCGTCATCCGCCTGCTCGGCCAGGACATCGCCGCCCTCGGTGCGCTGGAGATGCAGGATCTGCGCCGCAGGATCGGCGTCGCCTTTCAGGGCGGTGCCCTGTTCAGCTCCATGTCGGTGGCCGAGAACATCATGCTGCCGCTGCAGGAGCACACCCGCCTCGACCGCAAGACCATGGAGATCATGGCGCGCATGAAGCTCGAGGTCGTCGACCTGCCCGGCTTCGGCGATCTGATGCCATCGGAGTTGTCGGGCGGCATGCTGAAACGGGCGGCAGTTGCCCGGGCCATCGTGACCGACCCCCAGCTGCTGTTCTTCGACGAGCCGTCTGCCGGCCTGGACCCAGCCGTCTCCGCCGCCCTCGACGATCTGATCCGGCAGCTCCGCGATGCCATGGATATGAGCGTCGTCGTGGTCACCCACGAGTTGGAAAGCGCCTTCGGCATCGCCGATCGGATCACCGTCCTGGATCTCGGACGAATCCTCATGACCGGGACCACGGATGAGATTCGCAACTGCGACAATGAGCGAATCCAGAACCTGCTGAATCGCAGGCCGTCGGCGGCGCAGGTCGATGCAGATGCGTATCTGAAGCGCCTTACCGGTGCTGCGTGATGCGGACGGGTCGCGAAATCGGACAACAAAGATCGAAGTTCTAGAATGCGAACACTCAGTCTGAACTACGCTGCCGTCGGAGCCTTTGTTCTGGCCATGCTGACCGCCGCGATAGCCGCCGGCGCCATCCTTTCAGGCGGTTCGGGACCGAGCGACAGCTATCATGTGATGCTCGACAATGTCTCCGACATCCGCTTCGGCACGGTCGTCCGCTATGAGGGCTATCCGGTCGGCGAGGTCGGGCGCATCGTTCCACTGGCCGATGGCGCCGGCATGCGGTTCAAGGTTGAGATCAGTGTCGAGCGCGGTTGGCGCATTCCAAGCGACAGCGTCGCGCGGATCGGCAGCTCGAACCTGCTGGCGAACAAGACGATCGACATTACCGGAGGCCAGAGCGACGACCTTGTGGTGGTCGGTATGGCGATCCGCGGTGCACCGCCGACCGACGTGTTCGCGGCGATGTCCTCGCTCGCCGGCGAACTCGGCGACCTCAACAAGGACAGCCTGCGCCCATTGATCGACCAGGTCGGTGGTGTGGTCGGGGAGATCGACACGCTGATCCGGCGCGATCTCGGACAGATCACCGGAGGCATGGCGGCAGTCGCCAGCGATGCGGAAGGACGGGTGCCCGCGATCCTGGCCTCCCTCGAGATCATGACCAGTGAACTCGGCACCACGGTCGAGGTTCTCCAGAGCCTGATGACGCCCGACACCGTGGACAGTCTCGGGAGGACAGTTCGCAATGCCGAGACTGCGTCGGCGAGTTTTGCCGGCATCGGCGGGCGACTGGCGGGAACGGCAAGCCAGTTGGACCGGCTGATCACACGGCTGGACCAGGTGGTCCTCGAGAATGAGGGTGAGGTCGCGGAGTCTCTGGAGAACGCCGCCTACATCCTGCGTTCGGTGTCACAGAGCATCGACGCCATCAGCCATGATCTGGAAGGCTCGACCCGCAACATGAACGAATTCAGCCGCCAGATTCGACAGGACCCGGGAGCCCTGTTCGATATGCCCTGGCGCAACGGCGCTCCCCAACCCGCGGTGGCGCAATGATCAGAACGATGATCCTGGGAGTGCTGCCGGCACTGATGATCGTCGGGTGCCAGGCCGTCAACGAGGCGCCGCCGGTCGATCGCTTTTATCGTGTTGCCGTCGACCAACCGCCGCCTGCGGGGCAGCCGATTTTGGAGGGCGCGTTGATGGTCGGGCGCCTGGATGCAGACGGGTTGACCCGTGAGCGCCCTGTCATCTACAGCGCCGACGATGATGTGCGCAGTCTGGCTCAGCATGACTATGAACTCTGGATCGAACCGCCCCCCCGGTTGCTGGGTGCGGAGATGGTCCGATATCTGAGGTCGGCCGAAATCGCCGATTCCGTTGTAACCCCCGATCTGCGTGTGAGGTCCGATTTCGAGATCATCGGGACGATTCAGCGATTCGAACGGCAGATCGGCCGGTCGGGCCCGAGCGTGACGGTGTCGCTGGACCTTGCGCTCATTGACCGCGACACCGATCAGCTGCGCGTCATCGACGATTATTCGGCCGAAGTCACCTGCTCGGACTCTTCGATGGACGCTGCGGTAACTGCCTTCAATGAGGCGATTGCCGGGGTGTTCGCCGAATTCCTGGCTGACATACGGGACAGCGAGCCTACGGAACGCATCCCCATGTCGTGCGGTAGATGCTGAAACCTACGCATGAACCGTTGACAGTGGACCGGCCCGAGCCGCCGGCCCTCCACCCATGAGGGTACGGAGCAACCAGCGGAACGAGTAGTGACTCGGCCCGGCAATATGGGCGCCGAGCCGCCTCGTGCCGTTCGCACTGAAATTTTGTTACCGGGACTCATCTCAGGATTGACGATCTGCTTGGCGAATCTCCCGCTTGGCGCGTAGGGTTCCCATTGCTTCAAGAACGAAACAATCAAAATCGGTAACATGGCGCGGATCCTTTACGAACTTGCCGGTCGCGATGGCCGGCGGTTCAGCCCGTATTGCTGGCGGACCAGATTGGCGTTGGCCCACAAGGGCGTCGACGTCGTCTATGAGCCCTGCCGGTTTACCGAAAAGGAGAAGATCGCCTTCTCCGGCCAGGAGCGTGTGCCGATCCTGACCGACGGGTCCAAGACGATCGTCGATTCCTGGGCAATCGCCTGCCATCTGGAAGATACCTACCGGGATCGCGCGCCGCTGTTCGGGGGCCCGACAAGTCGTGGCCTTGCGCGCTTTGTCAACGATTGGGCCGATACCCAGCTTCAATCGGCACTGGCGCCCTGCATCATCCTGGACATCCTTCACTGGCTGGAGCCGGAGGATCAGCGCTATTTCCGACGCACCAGGGAGATCCGATACGGATGTACGCTGGAGCAGCTTCAGGCCGATCGTCCGTCGAATTTGGCTGAGTTGTCCCGTGTCCTTGCGCCATTGCGTCGAATGCTGCGGGAGCAGCCGTGGATCAGCGGCGCCGGCCCCGCCTATGGCGACTACATTGTCTTCGGCGCCTTCCAATGGGCGCGCTGCGTCAGCGAAATCCGATTGCTGGAGGACGATGACCCGATTCGTCCCTGGCTCGACCGCATGGTCAAACGCTTCGACGGCCTGGCGAATTCTGTGCCGCATTTCGCCAGCTAGGAACCGGATCGTCTTCTGGAACTCCGGAATTGATCGGGATGATCTGAAGTCGAGTCGACTTCAGATCATCCCGATCTAGCGACGGACCGCTCCCAGGGATACAGTCGTGCCGCAGCATGGCGGGGCTGACGTTGGAAGGAGCGCCGAATGGGCGAGCAGGAGCCGAACGGCTGGCCGGCACAGGCGTGGGCGTGGTGGACCGGCCTGTCCGATGTTCATGCCTGGCAGGAGATCGGTGTATTTCTGGTGCCGGCCCTGGTCGTGATCGCGATTATCATGTTTTGGGGCATCCGGCGTATGCATATGGGCGAGTGACCAATGCGGCGCCACCTGCGGGCCTGCCCTAACGCTCGCGAAGCGCCTGTTCCCGGGCCTTGGTCAGGGGCTTCAGCAGATAGTCGAGAATGCTCTTCTCACCGGTCAGGATATCCACCGAAACGACCATGCCGGGAATGATCGCCAGCGGCGCAGCCTGGGTTCCGAGATAGTTCCGATCGGTGCGCACCACGATCTCGTAGAAGGTCTCGCCGCTTTCCGGGTCGGCGAACGTGTCGGCGCTGATGCGCTCCAACGTGCCATCGAGGCCACCATAGATCGAGAAATCATAGGCTGTGATCTTGACCGTGGCCGGTAGGCCAGGACTCAGGAAGGCGACGTCGCTCGGCCGAATTCGCGCCTCGACCAGCAACGTGTCGTCCAGCGGCACGATCTGCATCAACTCGCTGCCGGCTTGCACCACGCCGCCGATCGTCGTCAAGCTCAGGGAGTTTACGATGCCGCGCACCGGCGACCGCACATCGGTCCGGGACACCCGGTCCTGGGCGGCGCGGAGCGTCTGGTCGATCACCGAGAGCTCGGATCGTCGCTGGTTCATGTCCGCTTGGGCTTCGGATCGGAAGGCGAGCGTCGCCTCGTTGACACGGTTCTGCGCCTCCCGGATCGCCGACTCGACGCGGGGCAGGGCGCTCAGTGTGGCCTGCAGCCGGCCGTCGAGGTCATTCACTTCGCGGCGCAACCGAAGCACCTCGACTTCGGCGACGACACCGGTGCGGGCCAGTGGCTCGTATATGGCCAGTTCCTGCCGTGCCAGGTCCAGGCTGCTTGCGGCCTGGGACTCGCTGACCCGGAGCTCCTCCAGTTCCTGCTCGCGCTGCTGCACCTGCTGCTCGAGGATGGAGAGTTGCGATCGCAGCCCCTCCTGCCGCGCCAGGAACAAGGCCAACTCGTTGGCCGCGATCTGCGGATAATTATCGATCAGATCCTCTGGGAATCCGATCTCGGTGCCGCCGGCGACCTCGGTCTCCAGGCGCGCGATCTGGGCCAGCAGGCTGCGGCGCTGGGCCTCCAATTCGCCGGCGCGTGACGAGAAACTGGTGTCGTCGACGCGCAGCAGGACCTGGCCGGCTTGCACGATTTCGCCTTCACGGACCAGGATTTCCTTGAGAATGCCGCTGTCCAGGGTCTGGATGACCTGCATCTGGCTCGACGGAATGACCCGGCCATCGCCCCTCGTCACTTCGTCGACCATCGCGCGATCGGCCCAGAAGAGTCCGGCTGCGAACATGACGGCGATGGTCACCAGGAAAATATGGCTACTCAATCGCGGGCCCTGGTGCAGCGCTTTCTGGACCTCCGAGGCGTAGTCGAAGTCCTGCCGGTCTTGCGAAAACATGGCGCTTTCCTATGCCCCGGTCTTCGGGGTTTCGTCCCAAAGCGGCGTGTCCGTGTCGGCCCCGTTCTGCACTGGGGATTCAGCGGCCTCCTGGATTTCATCGGCCGCCCTCGGCGCGCCGGCTTGGCCGTCGGGCTGCGGATCAACGGTCAGCGCCGGCGTCGATGCATCTTGAAAGCCCGTGGGCGGCCCGTCCTGCGTAATGGTCGGCGGTTCGTTGTCGGTTGTCGGTGCCGATGATTGCTCGCCGGGCAACGCCGCCGGCGGCTGATTCAGCGAAGCGTCGGATTCGGGCTGTTGGCTCGCGATCCGCCCAGGGGTCTCGGCGGATGCGATCTGGCCTTCCTTCAGCCGGCGCAGGATCTCGTCGCGCGGCCCGTCTGCAATGATCAGGCCACGGTCCAGGATGATCAGCCGGTCGACCATCCGCAGAAGTGTCATCCTGTGGGTCGTCAGCAGCAGGGTACGCCCGGAATTGAGCACCGCTCCCAGCCGCCGCATGAACACCTGCTCGGAGGTGTTGTCCATCGCGCTGGTCGGTTCGTCCAGCATCAGGATCTGAGGGTCCATCAGCAGCGCCCGGGCCAGGGCGATTGCCTGACGCTGCCCGCCGGACAGGTTCTGGCCGCGCTCCGCGACCTCCATATTGTAGCCCTGCGGATGCGTGCCGATGAAATCGTCGACGCCGGCCAGCTTGGCGGCGCGCAGGATCAGTGCATCGTCCGCCTTCGGATGGCCGAGCGCGATGTTCTCCCGCACGGTGCCGTAGAACAGAACTACATCCTGCATCACGAAACCGATGCCGCGGCGGATGTCTGACGGGTGATACTGCCGAAGGTCGACGCTGTCGATCAGCACGGCGCCGTCGGTCGGCTCGTAGAGGTTGATCAACAGCCGACCGATGGTCGTCTTGCCGGAGCCGATCCGACCGATGATTCCGACCCGCTCGCCCGGGTTGATGCAGAACGATGCCTTCGAAAGTGCCGGGATATCGCTGCCGGGATAGCAGAAGGCGACATCGCGGAACTCGACGCTGCCGTGCTGGATCGGGCGGCTGACGTAGCGCTTGTCGGCGGGGCGTTCGACCGGCAGCTCCATCAGCCGGTTCAGGGTGCTCAGCGCCGTGCGCGACTGGTGATAGCGGGCCAGCGTGTTGGCGACGCCGCCCAGCGGCGCCACCGCCCGGCCGCCCAGGATCACGGCGGCGATGATCGCGCCCATGGTGGTCTGGCCGTCGCGCACCAGATAGAACCCGCCGACCACGGTGCACACCGAGACCGCCTGTGTTGTCAGGGTCGTCATGTTAACGCCGATGGTGGAAAAGAAGCGGGATTTCTGGCCGGTGCGCGCCGTCATCCCGACAAAACGCTCCCAGGAGCGCTGCATGCGACCCTCGGCGCCAAGGCTCTTGATGGTGTCGAGCGAACTGACGGTCTCGATCAGGATCGCGTGCTTCTGCGCCGCCTCGCGCTGGGTCTGGCGGACTGCCCGGGCCAGCGGCCATTGCACCAGCAGGCCTGACAGGACGGCGATCATCACCGCGATCGTCGGGACCCAGAACAGCGGCCCCGCGATCAGGTAGATGATGAAGATGAACATGCCGACGAACAACAGATCGGTCAGCGACGCCAGGGTCGCCGAAGTGAAGAAGTCCCGGACCGTTTCGAACTCGCGCAGATGGTTGGCGAACGCGCCGGTCGAGGACGGCCGCGCTTTCATCTGCAGGTTCAGCACCTGCTCGAAGATCCTGGCGGCCAGCAGCACGTCGGCGCGCCGGCCGACGGTGTCGATCAATGCGCCCCGCAGATTGCGCAGCAGGAAATCGAACAGCAGCGCGATCCCCATGCCGGCGACCAGCACCCACAGCGTCTCCACCGCCTGATTGGGCAGAACGCGGTCATAGACGTTCATGATGAACAGCGGCGACGCAAGGGCCAGCATGTTGATGATGGCGGCGCACAGCACGACCTCGATATAGGCCGGCCACAGCTTGCCGACGGTACCCCAGAACCAGGCCTTCGGCCGCGGCAGGTCGTCCTCGACCTGCGACCGACCGTCGAACTCGTATTCTGGCCGGACAAACAAGGCGAAGCCCGAATACTCCGCCTCCAACTGCTTCAGCGGGACCGTGCTGGCTCCGGAACCCGATTCCGGCACGATGATGCTGACATTCTTCTTGCCCTTGAACTCCGTGACCACACAGGCCCGCTCGTTCTTCAGAAGCAGCACTGCAGGCAGCACGACAGGGGAAACCTTGGAAATCGGCCGCTTCACCAGTTTGGCGCTCAGCCCGGCGCGGCCGGCGGCCCGAATGAACAGCGCCGGCGTCAACTGCTCGTCGATCAGCGGCAGCCCGGCCGTCAGCGCATCGGGTGACATCGGCCGGTCGAAATGCTTCGTGAGAGTGACCAGGCAGGCCAGTAGAGAATCCAGATGGCTGGCCGCGACCTCTTCGGGGCGCAATTGCCATTGGCGCTCTTCCGGCTCCTCTTTGCGTGTCGGTTGGGACATTGGGTCCATGCCTGAATCAGGCGTGAAATTTACTGACTCATCGTTAACGCATAGCTACCGGCCAACCGTGCGGTTCGAAGGCACAAGTACAAGCGACAGATGAAACTGTCGCGGGGGCGCACTACCGGGTGACGGGGGCTCCGGCCTGTCGGCGCGCATCGGAATTTGCGGCCGCCGGTGGATTGATCCCGATCGTGCGGAGCAGCCTGCCGATCGCGGCAATGACCCGATAGCGGGCGAAGATCAGCGCATAATCCACCGTCGCGCGGCTGACTCGCGAGTTGAACAGCGCGGTTTCGGAATCCAGCAGATCCAACAGGGTGCGTTGGCCGATGTTGAATTGCTGCTGATAGGACCGCCGCACCTGTTCGCTGGCGATGACCTGCTGCTCCAGCAGTTCCAGTCGCCTTGCGGCGCTCTCCAGCTCGTTCCAGGATTGCCGGACCAGTTCCTCGACGCTGCGGTCCAGCGCCAGCAGCCGGCTGCGGGATTCGCGAATGCGGCTGAGTTCTTCGCGCCGATTGGCGGCGTCGATGCCGCCGCGGAACAGATTGTATCGAGCGACCAGCAAAACGTCATAGGACTCGTCACGGCCCTCAACGCCGGCCAAATCGTCGCCGAATGTGGCGCGACTCTCTACCGTGATCCGCGGGTAATAGGGCGAGGCGGCGGCTCGAAAGCCGGCCGTGGCGGTGTCCAGATCGGCCCGCGCCGACAGCAGAACCGGGTTGTCCCGCTTGGCGTCGGTAACCGCGGTTTCGACGTTGATCGGCAGTTCCGCGGCGACGGATAACGGGCGGCTCAGCGCGCCGGCCGGCGCGCCGACAAGACGCTCGAAGGTGAGCCGGGCGTTGTCCCGATTGCGCTCGAAATCGACAAGCGAGTTCTGCGCGGCGAACAGCCGCTCGGCCGCCTGCTGGACGTCCGCGATACTGCTGCGACCGGCGCGCTGGCGCTGACGCACATCGTTCAGGGTCTGCACATGCACGGCGACATTGGCGCCGGCCAGTTCCACCAGTTCGAGCTGGCGCAGAACGTCCAGATAGGCCTGGACCACGTCCAGACCGATCAACTCGGCGGTTTCCAATACGCGAAATGCCGCCGCATCCACCCGCGAGGCCTGGCGTTCGACCTCGTTATCTGTGCCGAATCCGTCGAATACCAGTTGCTGCAGCACGATGGAGAGCTGGTTCGGATAGAGCTGGTGGTTGCCGTCTCCGCGCGCCCGGGTCGACGGGCTGTCGGTCCATTGCGGGCCGATGAAGCCATCCAGATCGACCTGCGGCAGGTACAAACCGCGCGCCTGGCGAAGCTCATGATCGACCACTTGGCGGCTGGCGCTGGCCTGCGCGACCTCGGGATTGGTCTCGATTGCCAGACGCACGGCGTCGTCCAGTGTCTGCGCCATCGCCGGCCGGCCGGTGGTCACGACGGCGGCGATGAGACCAAATCCAACAGCGGCAACGATGATCCGCCGGAATTGGCGGCCTTGCGGTGTCCCAGTCATCGGTGCTCCAGGAGGCGTGATGATCAGCGATACGACCGCGATTTGGTAAATTTCTGGTAACCAAGGTGGAATCGACGCCTGTCCGAGCGAGGCGAACCGATCAATTGCGACCGCGTTCTTCTTGGGATTCGCTATGGATGGCGGTCTTCAGGACGGGTCGGATTTCACCCGAAAATTTATTTCTTGAGTCGGGCCTTGTGAGACGGTGCCTGCGATCGCTATCGCCAGACGCAGTTGACGTTTTCGCCGATCCGACCGCGGAACTTCAGACCGTCGCCGGTCTCGTAGCTCCAGCCCGCATCCTCGCCATAGGGCCGGAATACGCGATAGATGGTGCCGTGTTCGAACACCACTTCTTCGTCCTTGTAACAGGTCACACGCATCGGCCCCTGGCGGACCGTCGGCGCAGTGCCTTGCGCGACGGCCTCCAGCGCAGCGGGTTGGCCGCCGCTGCCCGGCGTCACGACAGTTTCCGGCTCACCGCAGCCCTGAGTCGCCAGGGCGGCGAGGAGCCAAAGCGCGCCCCTGAGGCGCTGTGATCCGAAGAAGACCCTGCCCATCACCGGGGAAAGCAAACGCTTTGTCGACTCGCTGTCAAGCATCGCCTGACCGAAAGGGCGGCCTGCGCTAGACTGCCGCGATCACCCGGATTGCTATCGACCAATGCGTCGACGCCCGACAATTGCTGCAACCTCTTGGATAACGCCATGACGAATCGTGGACCAGGCATCTATTACGCCGACTATCTGCAACTCGACCGGCTGCTCTCGTGCCAGGATCGGAAGAGCGCCGAATTGAACCGCCCGGCCCATGACGAGATGCTGTTCATCATCGTGCACCAGGCATATGAGCTGTGGTTCAAGCAGGTGCTGTTCGAGCTTGACGCTGTCCAGGAAGTCTTCGCTGGCGATCTGGTGGAGGAGCGTCAGGTCGGCCAGGCGGTCAGCGGGCTTGGCCGGATCGGCGAGATCCTGAAGCTGGTCGTCGGCCAACTCGACGTGCTGGAGACCATGACGCCGCTCGATTTTCTCGATTTCCGGGATCTGTTGTTTCCCTCATCGGGCTTCCAGAGCCTGCAGTTCCGGCTCGTCGAAATGCGCCTCGGGCTTCGCCGCGAAGACCGCATGAACTTCGACAAGCTGCCCTTCGATGCACGGCTCAACGATGCCGACCGGAGCCGATTGCAGGAGCAGGAGAAACTGCCGAGCCTGAGCGACCAGATCGATCGCTGGCTGGGCCGAACCCCGTTCGTGGAGATCGGCGGTTACAAATTCCAGGAGACCTATCGCAACGCGGTCACGGACATGCTCGACCGCGACGCCGCCTATGTGCGCGACAACACCGCGCTGGACGAGGCGGAGCGCAAGGCCGACCTGGCGTCGCTGGCGGCGGCCAAGAAGCGCTTTGCTGAAATCTTCGACGAGAAGAAGCATGGCAGACGGGCCGAGAAGGGCGACTGGCGGTTTTCCTGGCAGGCCTTGCAGGCGGCGCTGTTCATCAATCTCTACCGGGACGAACCGGCGTTGCAGATCCCGTTCCGGCTATTGAGTCTGCTGATGGATGTCGATGAGACATTAACCACCTGGCGGTATCGCCATGCTCTGATGGTGCAGCGCATGATCGGTATGAAGCTAGGAACCGGTGGGTCGTCCGGTCACGACTATCTACGTCTGACCGCGGATCGCCACCGTGTCTTCGGCGATCTGTTCGCCCTGTCGACCTTCTTCATTCCGCGCTCGGCGCTGCCGCCGCTGCCCGACGAGGTGCGGCAGGCGATGGATTATCGATATGTGGAAAGTGCGCCCAAGTGAATTTCAAACAGCATTTCAGTATCGCCCTGGAGGCCGATCCCGACCGATTGCATTTCGCCGCCCACAGCCATCATCTTTGGCCCGACGTCAGTTTCGAGGCGCAGAAGCAATGCTGGATGGATGCAGCCCGGCTGGCGGACCGCAAATGGGGCATGATCTTCGGCGAGTTGATGCCGCGACTGCAGGCGAAGGTCGCCGGGATACTGGACCTGGGAGAGCCATCGTCGCTCGCCTTCGGTCCCAATACCCATGGCTTCATCGTACGGCTGCTGTCGTGCCTGCCGCAGGACCGGCCGATGCGCGTGCTGACCACCAATGGCGAGTTCCACAGCTTCACCCGACAGATCGCCAGGCTTGAAGAAGACGGGCGGGCGGTGGTCGAGCGCGTACCGGTCCGACCCTACGGCAGCTTCACCCTGCGATTCGGCGAGGCGATCGGTAGGGGACGATATGACCTGATCTTCGTTAGCCAGGTCTTCTTCAATTCTGGCTACGTGTTGCGTGACCTGCCGGCGATCATCGGCGCCGTCGGCGATCCGGAGACCTTCGTGGTAATTGACGGTTATCATGGATTCCTGGGCGTGCCGACCAGCCTGTCGCGGGTCGAGAAGCGCGCCTTCTACCTCTCCGGCGGGTACAAATACGCCATGGCCGGGGAGGGGGCCTGCTTCATTCATCTGCCGCCGGGCATTGCCGCCCGTCCGCCGGATACCGGCTGGCTGGCCTCCTTCTCCGCTCTCGAGGAGGCCCGGGGCGGTGTCGCTTATTCCAAGGACGGCGCGCGCTTTCTCGGCGCCACCTTCGATCCGGTCGGCCTCTATCGCCTGGATGCGGTGATCGACCTGCTGCGGTCCGAGAAGGTCTCGGTGACCGACATCCATGCCCACGCCCACCGCCTGCAGGAGCGCTTCATCGCCAGCCTGACCGATCTCCGCCTGCCGTCCCTCGATCCGGAGACGCTGCTGGTGCCGCTGGCAGAGCGCAATCGCGGCCAGTTCCTGACCTTCGAGATCGCAGATGCGGGGGCCATCCACCAACGGCTGCTGGATGCCAACATCATCACCGATCATCGCGGCGACCGCCTGCGCTTCGGCTTCGGGCTGTACCAGGAGTCCGAGGATGTGGATCGATTGCTGGACCGCCTGCCGAATGCGTTGCGGTGACCTAAGCTTCCTCTGACGGGCGAAATCCGTTATATGGCCGGCAGGCCAATGTCGAGATCGCGAGCGCGCGGATCATTGTGCACGTATTCTGCGCCGATGCATTCGGGCGGCGTCCGTGATCTCGTTGGGAAATGGCAGCGGCCGCCGAAGGCTGGTTCGGCGGGCTAGGCAGAGACCCCGTGGACGGGCCGAGCGGTTCGCTGTGCCACGGGTCGATGCCTCGCCAACGTGGACTGCCGTTTCCCCCGAGGTCGAATGCCGCCAACGCACCTCCATCGCGGGGCAAGGGTCGTGGAGTCGCATCGAGCATGTGGGGACAATTCGAGTTGGCAAGATTGGTTGCCTTGTTGTGTGTCGCGGCGATCGCATTCGGCGCATCCGGCCGGACATCGTTTGCCCAGGAGAATGGACCGGCATTCAGCCTGGGCGAACTGATAGATCCCTATCCGCTGAGGCCGCCCGGAACGGCGAGCCCGAGGGAAACCTTGCAGAGTTTCCTCACCCACGGGCGCGAAGCGGTCCGGCGGTATCGCGCCGACGGATCCGGTATCGCCGTTGAGCGCTCCAAGGCGCGGACGCTGCGATGCCTTGATCTGACCCAGATCGCGCCGGCCGCGCGGGATGACCAGGGCACAGAGCGTGCGGTCCTGCTGCTGGAGCTTCTGGATCGCTTGGAGTTGCCGCCGCCCGAGGAAATTCCCGGCGTCGAGGAGGTCGCGGAAACGGGTCTCATACGCTGGACGATCCCCAACACCGAAATCACCATATCGCGGACACCTGAAGGACCCTATGCCGGCGATTTCCAGTTTGACGCCTTGACAGTTAGCCAGCTGCCGGCGTTTTACGAGCGCGCCAGGCACCTTCCCAACCGGTCCGGGGCCCTGGTCGGCATATACGAGGATCTGATCTACCTGCCGGGACCGTGGCTGCCGCTGGAACTGACGACCAACCTGCCGGAATTCGCCTATGTGGTAATCAGAGATCAAACCGTATGGCAATGGGTGGCCGGGTTGGCGACGCTTGCGCTGAGCGCCGTGGCGATTGTGCTGGTCTATCGGTGGGGCGTGCGCACGGATTCGCGGTTCGGCAAAGGCAGCATCCGGCGGCATGTCGGCAGGCTGGTGGCGATGATCTTCGCCATCGCAACGATCTATTTGGTCTCGCGCTTCATCGATGAAGGGATCAACATTACCGGCAGGCCGCTGTTTGTCCTGACCGTCGCGCTCGGCGTGTTCCTGGCGATCGCCGTCGGCTGGCTGATCCTGCTGATCTTGAACGCCATCGGCGAGGCGATCATCCGGATGCGTGCCCTGGGTCCCGGCAATATCGATGCCCAGCTGGTGAGGATCGTCACGCGCCTGCTCGGGGCCATTGCGCTGCTGTATCTGGCCATTCATCTGGCCGAATTCTACGGCGTGCCGGCAGCGCCGCTGCTCGCCAGTCTCGGCGTCGGCGGTCTGGCGATTGCGCTCGCGGTCCGACCGACCCTGGAGAACGTCATTGGCGGCTTCATCCTGTTTGCGGACAAGCCGGTCAGGGTCGGCGAGTTCTGCCGGTTCGGCGAAAAGATGGGAACCATCGAGCAGATCGGTCTGCGCTCGACCCGGATCCGCGGACTCGATCGAACCATCATCACAGTACCGAACGCCGATTTCGCGCAGCTGGAGATCATCAATTTCTCTGAGCGCGACCAGATGATGATGCGGACCACGCTGGGCCTTCGCTACGAGACCACGCCGGATCAGTTGCGCTACGTCTTGGCTAAGCTGCGCGAGCTGTTTATCGCCCATCCGCGGGTCTCGCCGGACCCGGCGAGGGCACGGTTCATCGGTTTCGGCGACTTCTCGCTCAATGTCGAGATCTACGTGTACGTCATCACCAAATCGTATGACGAGTACCTGTCGATCGCCGAGGATCTGAACTTCAGGATCATGGACATCGTGGCCGAGTCGGGCACGGGTTTTGCATTTCCTTCCCAGACTGCCTATCTGGCCCGTGACACGGGCCTGGATTCGGAGCGCGCCCAGGCCATCGAGGACGAAGTCCAGGCCTGGCGCGGTGAGGATGCGTTGCCGTTCCCCTGGCCCGATGCCGATCGGGTTCAGGCGCTCGATGGCACCCTGGACTATCCGCCCAAGGGGTCCACCCATTACCGCCAAAAGGCGGACGACGGTCAGTCAGCGGCGGAGGGCGCAGACAGCGCTCCGGAGAGCAAGGCGCGCAGGCGATGGGGCATCATGCGGCCCAGCCCGGCGGGTAAGCGTTAGACACCATCTCAGTCCTTTACGTGCCGCGACACCACCGCTTCCTCGCCCAGCAATCCGCGCGGCCTGAGCAGCAGCACCGTGATATGCGCGACGCCGATTGCCACGGTCCGAAGCACTGTGCGTTTGACATTATGCCGCGGCGCAGGGCGGGCGTTCGCTGACACGTGCCGGAGTGTTGGTTACGCGATGTACACCCCGGATACCCAGATTAACGAGCAAAGAATCGATCCGACTGCGACGAGCGTCGTAAAGGATCGCCACCGCTCTTTCAGCGCACCCCAAGAATCGTCGGACAACGCGACCCTGTAAAACGAAACCGAGAAGGTTATCGGCAGGACGATTAACGTGTAGGGGAAAAACAAGATCCCCAAGAACGCAGAAGGAACAAAACCAGCAGTGTTCCAGAGTGCAGCGGGAGCGCCCGGAACTGCGAGAACAGCCAGACTAATCATGATGGACATGCCGCCCGCGGCAACAGTCGCGGCGACGGCGAGCGGCAGCGCGTAGGTGATCGCCCGGGTATTCACCTTGTGAACGTCTCCCTCACTGCCCTCGTCAAGCCCGCCCTCGCTCGACCCCACTTGAAATTCTCACGAACATGCCGCTTGGGAAATTGGCGACATCTCAGTGCCAATACCGGATTTCAGTTAGGCTTGCCGGTCGCTGGCCTGCAGGCCGGCCAGTCGTGTAAATCAGGTTGAAATTATGTAGAGAAATTGCAAGCTAATTGAAGTTTATTAACAAAAGCAGCGAGATATCTTAGAGATGAAAGCCTTCCAGATAGTCATGTTCGTCATCGCCATGGTCTTGGCGACGACGCAGACTATGCGTCATGTCTATGTGAAATGGGTCATTTCCGACGGGTCGGTCATGGACCAGTTCCTAACTGAGACCGAGTCGGACATTGCCGCCGCCGAAAACGTCGAAGATCTGGTCCCGCCATATGCCGCCGCCAAGGCACGGGTCGAAGCGTATGAGGCGGATCGAAGCAATCCGGCGATCAATGGGTATGAGCGGCAGACGACGGAACCGTACAGATCCGAGTACGAACTGCGAAAGGAAATCGAACGGCGCGAAAACTGGCGGCGCCAGGTGGTCGAACTTTGGTTCTTCTGGGCTGCGGGCGTTGTCAGTGTTGCCGTCGGCGGCGTCGTGATGCGCAGGATTAACGGATGGCTTGGGGTCTCCGGCATTCTGGTCGGCTACGCAGAGATGATCTTCTGGACCAGTCCGTTTCTCCATAGGCGCTACACCGGCGCTGAGTTCGAAGCCCTACTCGACATCAAGCTGCTGCTGTCAGCAATTACGGTGGCCTCTCTTGTCGTGCTGTGGTTGCTCAACACGCGTGGGCTGCGTAAGAGCCACGCCGCCACTGACAACTCTTAAGCATGCGGCTCGGCGATAGCCTGAGAGTTATCGGAATTCCCGCGAGGCGCCGTGTCCAGACCGTTAAATATCAGTCCTTTACGGGCCGCGATACCACCGCTTCCTCACCCAGCAATCCGTGCGGCCTGAGCAGCAGCACCGCGATATGCGCGACGCTGATTGCCACGATTTGAAGCGCAGCGCCGCAGGCTTGGTATTCCGGCGGCAAGGTGGCGGTCATCAGCGCGCCGCTGGCGCTCCAGATGGCCCGCGGCGACGCTTCCAGGCGTTGCCCGACCGCCTCCGCTCGGCCAAGATCGCCTACCCTAGACCAGATAACCGAGATGCAGGAACGACCATGCCCAGAATCATCCGCTTCGGCGAAGCGCCCCCCGGCCTGTCGGCGCACGCCTGCTCGGCGATCCGCCGTAACGGCGCTTGCGTGATCACACCGGAGCGGTCGGAGGCGTGATGGCAGAGGACGAATTCACCCTTTATGACCTGAAGGTCGAGGTCATCGCCACCGAACGGCCGATGGTCTGCGATCACCAGGAAGGCGACTATTTCCTACTGTCCGGAGAGAACCTCTGGTTTCCGCCGGACCAGACCTTTCCGATCTATCCGCTGGCGGCGCTGCTGCCGCTGTTGCCGGCGAAGCAGCGGATGACTGACGCCAATGACTGGATGACCACCGATACCGATATCGCGTGTCCGGACCCGCATTGCGGCGCGCTGTTTCGGATTACCCGTACTGGAACCCGGGTCTTCCGGCATTCGGAATCCACGCTGGTTCCGCTCGGCAAGCCGGCCGACGGCGCATGACATCCGCCTTGTCCGTCGAGACTGCGGAACTGGCACCGGGCTACCGTATTTCGCGAATCCTGAAGGGCGGCTGGCAGCTTGCCGGCGGTCACGGTGCGGTCGATCGGGAGCGCGCGGTCGCCGATATGGGTGCCTTCGTCGATTCCGGGATCACCGCCTTCGATTGCGCCGACATCTATACGGGCGCCGAAGAGATGATCGGCGAATTTCTTGGCCTATATCGACGAAGCCATGGCGTCGAGATGTGCTCGAAGATCAAGGTACATACCAAATTCGTTCCGGATCTGGACGCCCTGGGGACGCTGGACCGCGCCTATGTGGCGCGCATCGTCGACCGCTCGCTGATACGACTTGGCGTCGAGCGGCTGGATCTGGTGCAGTTCCATTGGTGGGACTACGACGTACGGCGCTACGTGGAGGTCGCAGGTTTTCTCAAGGACCTGCAACAGGCCGGTAAGATCGACCGTCTGGGCGGCACCAATTTTGACGCGGCCCATGCCGAGGAGATCATCGATGCTGGTGTCGATCTGGTTTCGATGCAGGTGCAGTATTCGCTGCTCGACCGTCGCCCGGAGGGCGGGCTTGCGGCGCTGTGCGCCCGTTCTGGCATGTCACTGCTGTGTTACGGCACCCTTGCCGGCGGACTGCTGAGCGAGCGCTGGCTGGGCGTTCCGGAGCCGGCGGAGCCGCTGGAGAATCGCTCACACGTCAAGTACCGGCTGATCATCGACGAATTCGGCGGTTGGGACTTGTATCAGGAGTTCTTACGGGCATTGAAGCGGATCGCCGTTCGGCACGGTGCCAGCATTGCCGCGGTCGCGACCCGCTTTGTGCTCGATCGGCCCCATGTCGCCGGTGCAATCGTCGGCGCCCGATATGCCGACCGGCTGCCGGAGACCCTGGCCGTCTTCGACCTTGCGATCGACGATACGGATCGCGCCGCGATCGACGCGGTTCTGCAACAAAGCACTGGGCCGAGTGGCTCGGTCTACGCTTTGGAACGCGACCGGGCCGGCCGGCACGGTGCGATCATGAAATACAATCTCAACGACCCGGCAACGCCATGACCCGAAATGCCGATGACGCCCCCGACCTCGCCACACGCTGCGTTACAGAGGTTGTCGACCTGCACCGCTTCTTCGAAGCCTGGATGGGCAGCGCCCAGCCGCCGCTGGATTTTGCACGCTGCGAGAGGGCGCTGGGCGAAGGATTTCATATTGTCGAACCCGACGGCTCGGTTCGGAATCGCGAACCGCTGCTCGCCGGGTTGCTGGCCGCTCGGGGCGCGCGGGCCGACGATGGCGATCCCTTTCGGATCGGGATCGACGAAGCGACGGTCCGGATGGTCGAGGCTCCGCTGTGCCTCGTAACCTATGTCGAACGCCAGCAAGGGCTCGGAAAACGCACCGCCCGGCGGTCCAGCGTCCTGTTCCGCGACCGCCCTGACAGCCCCAACGGCGTCGAATGGCTGCATGTGCACGAGACCTGGATCGACCCCTGATCCGTTCCACGGAACGCGACGGATGGCGAAGCCACCTGAAGGTCGGTAACGTTGCCACGGGAGAACAAGAACAGCCGGCCGGCGGCCAATCCGCCAGGGCGGCGCATACCAAGGAAGAGGGAACCATCAGCATGCAACATGGACCTGTCGGAGCCGCATCGGCCCTTGCCGTCGCGCTGTGCCTGGGATCGGGCGTCGCCGAGGCGCTGGACTGCAAGGTCACAATCGGTTCCGTGATGTCTCTGACCGGGGCGGCCGGCCAGTTTGGCCAAGCAGCCTCCAAATCGATCGAACTGGCGTTCCGGGACGTCAACAAGGCGGGCGGTATCATGGGCTGCACCATCCGGGCGGAATTCCGCGACGCCCAGACCCAGGGTTCGGTCGCCGCCGACGCGGCCCGGCAATTGGTCGATATCAACGGCGTACCGGTCATCATCGGCGGCATCATCTCGTCGGTGTCGATGCCGATTCTGACCTCCGTCACGGCTCCGGCCGGCGTGGTACAGGTCTCGCCGGCGTCGTCGTCGCCGAGCTTCACGGCGCTTGCCGAGGACGGCAAGACCGGCGGGTTCTGGTTTCGCACCATCGCTTCGGACGCGCTGCAAGGCGTCGCAGCGGCGAAATACGCCATGGATAGCGGTCTGGAAAATCTCGCCATAATCCACGTGAACAACGATTTCGGCGTCGACATGGTGCGCGAGTTCACTCGGGCGTACGAGTCGCTCGGCGGCACCATCACCTCGGCGACGCCTTACAATCAGAACCAGGCGTCCTATGCCTCCGAGGTCACCGAGGCGCTGTCCGGCAACCCGCAGGCATTGTATCTCGTCGCCTATCCAAGCGACGGAACGACGGTTGCGCGGACCTGGATCTCACAGGGCGGGCCGCAGACCTTCCTGCTCAATGACGGCATGAACAGCGCCGATTTCATTGCCGATGTCGGGCCGTCTTACCTGAACAACGCCTTCGGCACCTCCTCCGGAACGGTGCAGACTCCGTCGACCGAGTATTTCGCGGCCGAATACAACAAATTCTCAGATTTCGACTGGCGGTCGCCCGCGGCCGACCGCGCCTACGATGCGGCCGCGATTGTAGCGCTCGCAATCGCTCAGGCCGGCAGCGCCGAGCCAGCGGCGATTCGCGACAGCATCCGTGCGGTCCTTGATCCCAATGGTGTGCCGATCTATGCCGGGGCGGACGAGTTCATGAAGGCCTTCGAACTGCTCGGCCGCGGCGCACCGATCCGCTATGTCGGCGTGATCGGCCCGGTCGGGTTCGACTCCTTGGGCGATATCGCCGGTCCATTCCGGCTGTGGCGCATCCAGGATGGCGAGGTCGTGACGGTCGGCGAGATGACCACCGACGATGTGGACGCCATCAAATCGTCGATCGCCAATTGAGGTGTTGCCGGTGACGATGGGACGGCGGTGTTACCTCCGCCGTCCCCTGCGGCTCTATCACCTTCTTAGCGGCCGGACGCCCTTCCGCCCTCGATTTCCACGGCGATCCACGCGACCTGACGGTGCCTCCACTAATGTGCACTCTTGACCCGGCGCAGTCCCGGCCGGGACTGCCTGCTCCTTGGGCGAAGATCCCTACTGCGCCTGCCTGATCATCGTTAAGGCGAGATTTACACGTCGCGTGACAGACTCCGTGTCACTGGACGGGCCGGCGGAGCGCCGTTGTTTCAGGGACCGCGTGGATGAGTGTGCCATCCGACAATTTGGCCGACGGCGGCCATGCAGGACATGGGCCGATCGCCAAATTGCGCGCGATCGTCTCACTGCTGCGGCTGCCCCAATGGGTCAAGAACGGCTTTGTCCTGGCCCCGCTATTCTTTACGCCACAGGCGGTTTCGCAGCCGACGGTCACCAGCGTATTGCTCGGAATGCTGTGCTTTTGCGCCGTTTCCAGCGCCGTTTACATCGTCAATGATCTCGGCGACCGCGAGGCGGATCGTCGCCATCCCGAAAAATGCCGGCGCCCGCTAGTCGCAGGGACGGTGACGACGTTGGAAGCGCTGCTCCTGCTATCGGCCCTGTTGGCTGCCGGCTTCGTCGGCGCCTATGCATTGTCCGGTGCCTTTACGCTTGTACTGGCGCTCTATTTCTCGATCAACCTGGCCTATTCCTTCGGTCTGAAGCACCGGGCGATCGTGGATCTGCTGGCCGTCTCTGCCGGGTTCGTGTTGCGGGTCGACGCCGGCGCCCGACTGATCCATGTCCAGCCCAGCGAGTGGATCATGATCTGCACCGGGTTCCTCGCCCTGTTCCTTGCGATCGCCAAACGGCGGGACGATCTGGTCAAGGATGTCGGCACCGGGCACCGGCCGAGCCTCGGAGGGTATACGACCCAGTACCTCGATACGGCCGCGACGATGGTCCTTGGCGCCCTGCTCGTCTCCTATGCGATCTACACCACCGACAACGAGGTCATGGCCCGGCTGGGAAGCGAGCGGCTCTACCTGACGGTACCGTTCGTGCTGGCCGGCATTCTGCGCTATCTGCAAATCGCGCTGGTCGAAGAACGCTCCGGGTCGCCTACCACGATCGTGCTGACCGACCGGTTCATGATTGTGACGATCGTTGGCTGGATCGCCGTCTTTGCGGCGCTGATATACGGATGAGCACGGTCGGCAGGTCCCAACTGCGTCGTGCCGAATTCTACGGAATCGGTGTCGCGGTCCTGTTCGTCGCCGCCATGGCGCTGTCCAGTATCGCCGTGGGGTCGGGGGACGTCATGGACCGGCTGGGCCTGCTATCGCCCGCACTGATTGCCGGGCTGCTGGCCCTGTCGCTGCTAAACTATGGGCTCAGGGCCTGGCGTTGGCATCTGTTCGGGTTGCGCCTTGGGATCATCGTGCCGTTCGGCCGCTCGGTGCTGTTCTATGTCGCAGGCTTCGCCATGGCGCCGACCCCCGGGAAGCTCGGCGAGGCACTGCGGCTCTGGCTGCTGGAGCGGGCGCACGGCTTTCGATATGCGCACAGCGCGGCAGTGATGATCGGCGACCGGGTCGGCGACGTCGCCGCGGTCCTGGCGCTCTGCCTGTTCGGTGTCGGCGCCTATGCGGGATACGCGCACGAGACCGCACTGGTGGCCGCACTGGTGCTTGCAATCGCTGTGCTGTTGGCCCGGTCCGGGCCGTTGCTGCGCGTGATCGGTCTGACCTATGCCGCCATCGGCAGGTGGCCGAGGCTGTTCGCCGCGGCTCGCCACTCGGTGCGCCAGACGGCGCGCCTGTTCAGCCCATCTCTGGTGGTCGCGGCACTGGCGCTCGGCATCTTCGGGTGGCTGGCCGAGTGCTATGGGCTCTATTGGCTGGTCAACGCCCTGGGGGCGCCGATCAGCCTGCAGGGCGCGGTCTTCGTGTTCGCCTTCTCGCTTCTTGTCGGGGCGGTCTCGATGCTGCCGGGTGGGCTGGGCAGCACTGAAGCGACCATGTTCGCGCTGCTCACCCTGGCCGAGGTGCCGGCCGACATCGCGCTTGCGTCGACTGCCGTCAATCGCGCGGCCACATTGTGGTTCGCGGTCGTGTTGGGTGCACTCGCCCTGCCGGCCTCCTTGCGCCTTGCGCGCGGTCCTGCGGTGGCGGCGAAACAAGCGGGTCGACCGGCATGATGTGGAACCCGCTGACCCTGACCGGCTGGGGCCGCACGGCGCACGCCGCGATGGAGGTCGGCCGTCCGGAACGGCCGCGCGACCTGGGCTCGCTGTTGGCTGACACCAACGGGACCAGCATTGTCGTCCACGGCGGTGGGCGCAGCTACGGCGATGCGGCCCTCAACCAGGACGGCCGGGCGATCCTGACGCAAAGGCTATCCCGCCTTCTGTCCTTCGACGAGGCGAGCGGTCTCCTGGTCTGCGAAGCCGGCGTGACCTTCGCCGATTTGATGGCGGTGTTCCTGCCGCGCGGATTTTGCGTCCCGGTTACACCCGGCACTGCCTTCGCCACCCTTGGCGGCGCCGTGGCGACCGATGTTCACGGCAAGAACCACGACCGGGTCGGCGGTTTCGGCGACCATGTGCAATGGATCGAACTGCTGATGGCGGATGGCGAGACGGTTCGGGTCTCGCCGGATGAGCGGCCGGAGCTGTTCGCGGCGACGATCGGCGGCATGGGGCTGACCGGTGTCATCGTGTCCATGTGCATCCGGATGACGCGGGTGCCGTCACGCACCGTTGCGGTGCGGGAACGCCGGATCGCCTGCCTGGAAGAATTCCTGGCCGCCTTCGAAGAGGCGCGGCGCGACGCCGACTTCTCGGTCGGTTGGATCGATGCCCTGGCCCGGGGCAAGCGGCTGGGGCGCGGCATACTGGAGACCGCGGCTTTCGCCGATGCCGACCCGGATGGCCAGCCGAAGGAGAAATCCCGCCGGGTGCCGATGGATTTCCCCGGAATTGTGCTCAACGGACTGATGGTCGGCGCCTTCAACAGCGGCTATTACCGACGCGTGCCGCGGCAGGGGCGGGACCGACAACTTCCGGCCGGGCAGTTCTTCTATCCGCTGGACGCGGTGCAGGACTGGAACCGTGTTTACGGCAAACGCGGCTTCTATCAGTTTCAATGCGTCATTCCGGACGCTGCTGGCGGTGACGGCATCCGGCGGGCGCTGGAGGAGATCAGCGCCGCCCGTTCGGCCTCCTTCCTTGCGGTGCTGAAGACACTGGGCGGTGAGGGGCGTGGGCTGCTGTCCTTCCCCATGCGCGGCTACACCCTGGCGCTCGATTTCCCGCGGCGGAGCGGTACCGAAGCGCTCATGGAACGATTGGAGCGCATTACTCTCGACTATGGCGGCCGGATCTATCTGGCCAAGGATGCGTTGTTGTCGTCGGATGGGTTCGTCGCCATGTATCCACGCTTGGAGGAGTTCCGTACGGTCTTGGCGGAGGTCGACCCGAAGGGCCGCTTCCAGTCCGACATGGCGCGCCGGCTCGGTCTCAAGGGCGGCCGTTCATGACCGGGCAGACCTGGCTCGTTCTCGGCGGTTCTTCGGCAATCGCCAACGCCTTCGCCCATGAGGCGGCGGTAGCCGGGCATGATGTCCTTTTGGCCGGGCGTGACCTCGAGGACTTACAGCGCAGCGCCGCCGACGTGGCGATCCGCCAGGGCGTCTCCGCCGAGGCATTGGCGTTCGACGCCGTCGACTACGACAGCCATCCGGGTTTCATGGCCGCCTGTCGCAAGAAGGCCGGCGGCACCCTGAACCTGCTGCTCGCCTTCGCGCTGATGCCCGAACAGGCGGAGATGGAGCAGGACTTTGCATTGGCTCGTGAAGCGATCGAGGCCACCTATCTCGGCGCCGCCTCCATTCTGTCCGCCGCGGCGCCGGTCTTCGAGGAGCAGGGCGCCGGCCGCATCGTCGTGATCGGCTCGGTCGCCGGCGATCGTGGGCGGATCAAGAACTACATCTACGGCTCGGCGAAGGCCGGCCTGCATGCCTTCGTTCAGGGGCTGCGCGCCCGGCTGTCGCGCTCCGGCGTGTCGGTGACGACGATCAAGCCCGGCTTCGTTGATACCGCCATGACCTGGGGACAGCCGGGCCTGTTCCTGGTGGCCTCGCCCGAGGATTGCGCCAGGGCCTGTTTGCGCCATGCCGATGCCGGCGCGGAAGTGCGCTATGTGCCGTGGTTCTGGTGGGGCATCATGACGATCATCAAGTCGATCCCCGAACGCATTTTCAAGCGCCTGTCGATCTGAATTTGACCCAGAATGAGCCGATAGAGGAGCAGGAACTGCACCGAAGAAGGTCTGGCTCAAGACGATAGGCCACGCTCGTCAGTCTGCTGCCGGCTAATCCGCGACCTCATGTCGATCGCGTCATATGATCCGCTCTCGCCCGAACTGCCGACGCCTGTGCTCTTCCAACCATGGTTGCCTAGCCTGATCGGTGTTTAGCGGTTAGCGGACTCTCTGGGTAGCCGGACCGTTAGGCAGGTTCTAGCCAAGAGCCGACTTAGGCCATGCTGGCTGGGTCGACGGAAAGCAAGCAGGGCGAGGGCTCACACGTCCGATACGGTCACTCGCCGACGGGCCGTTGGCGACTCGACGCGGTTCCACCTGCCGGCGTACAACGCGTGTGAAGTTGTCTCATGTCAACTCATGCCTCCAGCTCGGAACATAGAATGTATGAACTTCGTGACGATGGGGACGGGGTCCCTGTCCCCCGTAGACGGTGCACGCCGTCACAGGGGCTCGACTTCCGTCGGACGAAGGCGCGAAGCTTTGCCGAATTGAGAAGTGCCGCCACGAGCTTATCGGATTGGGGTCGGTCACAGCGAAACAGGCCTTTATGCGTCCCGAAGAGATTGCGAATGTCGCTTGGCACGCCCAGACACCGCAAGCAGCGCTAAGGCTTCTTGCGGCCTCTGAAGTCGGGCTTTCCGAACGAGAGGCGTCAGCGCGTCGGGCGGTGTTCGGCCCCAACCGGCTGCCGAAGCAGAAGCGCCCTGGCCTGGTGGTGATCTACCTTCGCCAGTTCAAGAGCCCGCTGATCTACCTGCTTCTTGCGGCCGCAGCCATTTCCGTCGGCATTGGTGAAGCCAGCGACGCGGTGTTCATCTTCGCGGTCCTGCAGATCAACGCGTTGATTGGCACCGTGCAGGAAGCCAAGGCGGAGTCGAGCGCGGAATCTCTGGGCGGACTGATCCGTCAGCGCGTCTCGCTGCTGCGCGACGGACACACATTCGAAGTCGACAGCGAGATGCTGGTTCCCGGCGACGTTATCCAGTTGCAGTCGGGCAGCCTGGTTCCGGTTGATCTGCGCCTGCTGGGCTCGCGGAACCTCAAGGTCGACGAGTCCCTGTTGACCGGCGAGTCGATGCCCGTCGAGAAGGGCGCTGCGGGGACACTCGAAGAGCATACCCCCCTTGGCGACCGGGCAACCATGCTCCATGCCGGCACCACCGTGCTCGACGGACGGGCGATGGGGCTGGTGGCCCGCACCGGCAAGGACACGGAGGTCGGTCGCATCGCTCAAGCGCTCGAACGCGGTGCTCCGCCGCCGTTGGTGATCCGGCTCGAACGGTTCACCCACATGGTGGGCACGCTGGTGATCTGTGCCGTGGTCGTGCTCGGCGTTGCTCTCTACCTCCACGGCATGCCACCCGCCGAAATCTTCTTCTTGGCCATCGCGCTGGCGGTGTCGGCAATCCCCGAGGGCCTGCCGGTGGCGATCACCGTGGCCCTATCGGTGGGTGCGGCACGAATGGCGCGGCGCAACGTGATCGTACGCAGCCTGCCAGCGGTCGAGGGGCTTGGCGCGTGTACCGTCATCGCCAGCGACAAGACCGGCACACTGACCTGCAACGAGCTCACGGTCACCCGGCTATGGTTGCCCGAGGTCGGGGATCTGTCGGTCGAGGGCCGCGGCTACTCACCAAAAGGCGCGGTCACCCGGGACGGGGCGCCGCCTGGTGATGCGGTCCTCGAGCGATTGAAGCGCATGGCCGTCACGGTTGCCCTCGCAAACGAGGCGACCCTGCGGCTCGAAGGCGACACCGTGTCCCACTTCGGCGACACAGTCGACGTGGCGATGCTCGCATTGGCCGGCAAGCTTGGTCACGACCGCGCCACGCTTTTGGAGCGCTTTCCGGAGTTCGACATCATCCCATTCGAGTCGGCGCGACAGTACTCCGGGAGCGTCAATCGCGCCGACGAGGCGTTGCGCGTGCATGTCAAGGGCGCCCCGGAGCGCGTCCTGCCGATGTGCGGCGGCGGCGTGGAGCAGGACGCGGTGCTCGCCGAGGTCGAGCGGCTGGCGGCGGAAGGGTTCCGGGTCATCGCCGTGGCGGCCGGCGACCTAGACGCGTGGGTTGCCGATGACGACGGCGCGGCGATCAGCGGCCTCGAGTTTCTCGGTCTTTGCGGCTTGATCGATCCGCTGCGCAGCAAGGTCGCCAACGCGGTGGCGCGCTGCGGCGAAGCGGGGGTTCAGGTCAGGATGGTCACCGGTGATCACCCGGTCACCGCGCTCGCGATCGCGCGTGAGCTGGGGCTCGATGCTGATCAAACGCACGTGGTGCGCGGCCGCGATCTGGAGGCGCTCGCGGCGGAGCCCCCCGAGCTGGACCGGGCCGTCGAGTACGCCAGGGTGTTCGCGCGGGTGGAGCCCATGCAGAAGCTCTCCATTGTGGACTCGCTCCGGCGAAGAGGTCATTTCGTGGCGGTCACCGGCGATGGCGTCAACGATGCGCCGGCACTGCGGGCGGCCAATATCGGGGTCGCAATGGGCATGGGCGGCACCGACGTCGCTCGGGAGGCGGCGGACCTGATCATTGCCGATGACGATTTCAGCTCCATCGTCAACGGAGTCGAGGAAGGACGCATCGCCTACGACAACGTCCGCAAGGTCGTCTACCTGTTGGTCAGTACGGGCGTGGCGGAGATCGTGCTCTTCTTCCTGGCCTTTGCGGCGGGGCTACCCATCCCGCTCTTTGCGGCGCAACTGCTGTGGCTCAACCTCGTGACCAACGGCATACAGGACGTGGCGCTCGCTTTCGAGAAGGGAGAGCCGCACATTCTCGACCAGCCGCCCCGCGCCCCTACCGAGCGCATTTTCGAGCGGCGTATGATCGAGCAAGTGCTGGTGTCGGGCGGCTTTGTCGGCTTGACGGGATTCCTGTTCTTCGACTGGGCACTCGCCCATGGCTGGTCCGTTGACGAAGCCCGTAACGCACTGCTCCTGTTGATGGTCTGCTTCGAGAATGCCCATGTCTTCAATTGTCGCTCGGAATGGCGCTCCGTCGTTCGCTGTCCGTTCAAGGCCAACCCCTTCCTGATCATCGCGGTGATTGGCGCGCAGGCTCTGCACATCGGCGCGATGTGGACTCCCGGCTTGAGCGACGTACTGCAAGCACAGCCGGTTTCGTTGGCAATGTGGGCTGGGGTCGTGGCGCTCTCGCTCGCACTGATCGCGGTGATGGAGATCTACAAATGGGCGCGGCCGCGACCGAGCAGAGCAGACCGACAAGTGTGACGCTGGCAAAGATGGGGGCGCAGGCGGCCACGTCGCTTGGCACAACGCACTGTCGGGTCCGTGGCCTCGTCGCGGGCACGTCGTGGAGATCGCCGGGAGTCATTGCGCGTGGAACTTGCACAGATGCGCGAACGGCGGCAAACCCTGCCTCATTGTGTGCGATGAGCGAGTTTGTGAAAGACCTGCCGCAGAGGGTCTTCGGGCCGCACCCCGACCTCTCAACGGAGCTTCCCCGGATGCCACCTAGCCTTGCTCAGGCACAGGAGCATGATCGGGGTTCGCACTCGGGTTCGGGTTGCGACCGGAACACTTCTTGGCGACCTCCGCGGTCTGTCGGGCCGATAAGACGGTTGAAATAACGCTGAGCCATAGATCACCTCCGGAGGGGCGCTTTGTGCCGTGGTTCTGGTGGGGGATCACGACCATCATCAAATCGATCTCGGAACGCATCTTCAAGCGCCTGTCGATCTGAACTTGAGGGCCTGGCCCACGATCCACGGCCCGGTGCTCATGGCGACCACAATCGTCCAGGCGGTGCCGTCCAGCGGCGCCAGTCTCAGGACCTGCGACAATGGCGGCAGGGCGTAGGCCAGGGCGATCAGGACAATGCACAAAAACAGCGCGGCCCAGACATAGGGATTCCGGGTGACCACATTGCGCAGTAGCGGCGTTCCCGGATCGCGCATGTTGAAGACGTGCCAGAGCTGGGCCAGCGCGAGCGTCAGGAACGACATCGTGACGGCCTCGGCCTCGCCGACCCCGAGCCAGGCCAGTCCAAGGCCGAATGCCCCCAAAGTCGCGGCCGCGATCAGGGCGCCATAGCCGATGATCGACAGCCAATGGCGCCGTGTCAGGACCGCCTCTCGCGGATCGCGTGGCGGTTGGCGCATGACGCCGGCCTCTCCTTCGCCGACGCCCAGGGCGAAAGCCGGGTAAATGTCGGTCACCAGGTTCAGATACAGGATCTGCAATGGCAGCAGCGGCAGCGGCAGCCCGCCGGCGGCGGCCAGGCACACGACAAAGATCTCGCTGAGATTGCAGGACAGCAGGTAGAGGACCATCTTGCGGATGTTGGAAAAGATGATCCGGCCCTGTTCGACCGCGGCGACGATGGAGGTGAAGGCGTCGTCGCGCAGGACCATATCGGCCGCCTCGCGCGCCACCTGCGAGCCGCGCTGACCCATGGCGATCCCGATATCCGCCTTCTTCAATGCAGGCGCGTCGTTGACGCCGTCGCCGGTCATCGCCACGACGGCGCCGGTCTGCTGATAGAGGCTGATCAGGTCGAGCTTCTGCTCCGGATTGACCCGAGCGAAGATGTCGGTTTGCAAAAGCCGTGCTCGCTCGGTCGGCGCAAGCTTCGGCGGAGGTTGCAGCTCGCGCCCTTCCATCGCGACGGCATTGCTGGGCCAGCCGACGGCCTCGGCGATGGTGCGCGCTGTGCGCGCCTGGTCACCGGTCGCCATGACCACGCGGATGCCGGCGCGAGCGCAGTCGGCCATCGCGGCCAGGACGTCGGCGCGCGGCGGATCAATCAGGCCGACCAAGCCGAGGAAGGTCAGGTCCTCATACGCCGCTCCGTCCAACCCGTCGCAGCGTTTGACGGCCAGGCCCAGCACCCGTAGCCCGCCGCCGGCCAGCGCCTCGTTGCGCTCGCGCCATGTTTTGCGCGTGGCGTCGGTCAGTCTCGTGTCGCGTTTCGGGCCGGCGATCCTGCCGGCATGGGCCAGCACCGCCTCCGGGGCGCCCTTCACGGCGACCAGATAGCCCTCCGCCTCGTCCGCGGCCGGGTGCCAAGTGGCCATCAGCTTCAGGTCCGGATCGAAGGCGTCCTCGCGCAGCTCCGGCTGATCCTGGACGAGATCGGACCGGTGCAGGCCGGCCTTGGCGGCGGCGGCCAGCAGCGCGACCTCCATCGGATCGCCCACAGCGCCGGTCGTGTCGGCGCCGTCGGATTCCGGCGGCAGGTTCGCATTGTTGCAGAGTACCAGGATATCGAGGGCCTGACGCATTCGGCCGGCCTCGGCCGGATCGACGGTCTTGCTGCCGACCAGGAACTCGCCGGCGTGGCGGCCGACCTCGACCCGTCCCGAGGGCAGCAGCAGGGACGTGACCGTCATCCGGTTCTCGGTCAGCGTGCCGGTCTTGTCGGTGACGATGACCGTCGTCGAGCCCAAGGTCTCCACCGCCGACAACCGCTCGATCAGCACGTTGCGCTTGGCCATGCGCCACATGCCACGCGCCAGTGCCATTGTGGCGACAATCGGCAGTCCTTCGGGCACCGCGGCGACCGCCAAGGCCACGCCCATCTCAATCATCAGGACGAGATCGCGGCCGGCCATGATCCCGGCACCGGTGATCAGGGCGGCGATCAGGATGGTGGCCCAGGCCAATTGGCCACTGAGCCGGTCGAGGCGCTTCTCCAGTGGAGAGGTCTCCGACTCGGCCTCTTCCACCAGGGAGGATATGCGGCCGAGCTCGGTCGCCATCCCGGTCGCCACAACGACGGCTTCGCCGGTGCCCCGGCTCAGTGCCGTTCCCTTGAACAGCATGCTCTTGCGCTCGGCCAGCGCCGCCGCTTCGTCTACTGGCAGGACCGATTTTGAAACCGGGACGGATTCGCCGGTCAGGATCGATTCGTCGGCCTGAAGCTTGGCGGCCTCGATGATCCTGAGATCGGCGGTGACGACATCTCCGCCATCCAGCAGCACGATGTCGCCGGGAACCAGTTCCTGCGCCGCGATCTCGACGACATGGCCGCCCCGGCGGACCTTCGCCGCGACCCGGGCCATGCGGCTCAACGCCTCCATGGAACGCAGGGCCTTCAACTCGGTTCCGAAGCCCAGCGCGGCATTGATCACGATCACGGCGATGATCGCCAGGGTCTCGTTCAATTCGCCGAACAGGAAGGACAGAACCGCCGCCCCGGCCAGCAACCAGACGATGATGCTGCGAAACTGGTCGGACAGGATGCGCAGGACGCCCCGCCGCCGGGTACGCCGCAGCAGGTTGGGGCCGTAGCCGGCGCGCCTGCGGGCCGCCTCGGCGTCGGTCAGACCGTCGCCCGGTGCGACCGCCAGCGCCTCCAGAACTGCGCCCGCCGGCTGCGCGTGGGAGGCCCCGTCACGGGCGCGGTCTTCCGGTGTCCCGGCGCCTCCGAGACGAACGTCGTCCGACCGCTCAGCCGGCTGTTTTCGCCGCAAGGTAGTCAACTGCGCCATTGACGGTGAACAGCTTCGGGTAGTCGGGTTCGGGGATGTCGACACCGAGCTTCTTGTGCAAGGCGATCACGAAGTTCAGGAAGTCCATCGAATCGATGTCCATCTCCTCGCGCAGATCCGCCTCCGGATCGATCTCGTCCGGCTCGAACTCCGGTGCGACATTGATCAATTCCTCGACCACGATGAGCTTCAGATCCTCGGCCGTCATAGCGCCTCCGGTGCTTGCAAGAGTGTCCCGATCTCGTTCAGCAGCAACGCGCCCTTGTGGCCGTCGCTCACCCGGTGATCCGCCGCCAGCGTTGCGGTCACCAGCGGCCGCGCGATGACCCGGCCATCGACGACCCAGGGGCGGTCGGCGGTCTTACCGAAGCCAATGATCGAGACCTGGGGCGGGTAGATCGCGCCGAAAACGGTCTCGACGCCGCGGTCGCCCAGACTTGTCAGGGTCACCGTCGGATCGGTCATTTCTGAGCTTCGCAATCCGCCGCTGCGTACCCGGGCCACCAAATCCCGCAAGGCCGCCATCAACTCTTCGAGGCTTAGCCGGTCGGCATCGTGGATGGCCGGCGCTATCAACCCACCGCCACGGATCGCGACCGCAGTGCCCAGATGCACGTGCTCGCTCGGCATGAAGCCGTCGGAGGTGTGGAAGCCGTTAAACTCGGGCATCTTCTTCAGCGCCAGGGCGGTCGCCTTCATCAGCAGGACCGGCGGCAGCACGCGCTCGGTCGGCGGACGGGCGGCATTGGCGCCATCCAGCCATTCGAGCGCGGCCCCCATATCGATTGTCGTGCTCAGGTAATAGTGCGGGATCTCGCGTTTGGATCGCGCCATGGCGGAGGCGATCGCCTTGCGCATCTCGGCGAAATCGAGACCCTTTCTTCGTGATTTCTTGGCTGCTGCAGCTGGCTTGGGTCCGCGCGGTGCTGTCAGCACGTCAGTCGTCACGATCGCCCCATCCGGGCCGCTTCCGGACAGGGTCGACAGGGCGACGCCCTTTTCCGCGGCCAGTCGACGGGCGGCGGGTGAGGCGAGCGGGCGCTTGCCGGTCGCCGGCGCAATCGTTGCGGGTTTGGGCGCCGGTGGTGCTTCGGCAGCGGCAGGCTCTGCAACCGGCGCCTCGGGAACCGGCTCCGGCTTACCCGCGACGGGCGGCGCGGCCTCGCCGTCGCTAAGCACATACGCCAAGGGCGCGCCAACTGGCACTTCGGTGCCGAGCTCGACCAGCGCCCGGTCGAATACGCCGTCCTCGAAGATTTCGATCTCGATGGCGCCCTTCTGGGTCTCGACGACGGCGATGATGTCACCGCGATGAACCTCGTCGCCCGGCTGCTTGAGCCATTCGACCAGGGTCCCGGCCTCCATGTCGGCGCCGAGCGACGGCATCAGAAATTCACTCATCAGCGGGGCCCATCAACGCGCCAGGGACTTTTTCGCCGCCGCCACGATGGCGGGCGTCTGGGGCAGGGCCGCTTGTTCCAGGTGCTCTGGATAGGGTATCGGCACCTCGGCGGTGCAGACGCGCTCCACCGGCGCATCCAGCGACCAGAAGGCGCGATCCATGATCCGTGCACTGATCTCGGCGGATAGGCTGAGGCTGCGCCAGCCCTCGTCGATGATGACGGCCCGTCGGGTCTTTCCGACCGAGGCCAGAATGGTGTCGTCGTCGAGCGGGCGCAGGGTGCGCAGATCGATCACCTCGGCCGCGATGCCTTCTTTGGCCAGGACCTCGGCCGCGTCCAGGGTCTTGCCAAGGGTGCCGCCATAGGTGATCAGGCTGACATCGCTTCCGTCGCGCCGGATGGCGGCCTTGTCGATCGGCACCGGGCCGGCGTCGGCCGCGATCCGGCCCTTCTCGTTGTATAGCATGACATGCTCGAAGATCAGCACCGGGTCCGGGTCCTCCAGGGCGGTCCACAGCATGCCGCGGGCGTCCTCCAGGGTCGCCGGGGCGAGCACCTTGATGCCGGGGATATGGGTGTACCAGCCCTCCAGGCTGTGGCTGTGCTGGGCGGCTAGTTGCCGGCCGGCGCCGGTCGCCATGCGGATCACCAACGGCACGCTGAACTGGCCGCCCGACATATGCCGGATCGTCGCCGCGTTGTTGAGAATCTGGTCGAGCGCCAGAAGGCTGAAATTGACCGTCATGATCTCGACGATCGGCCGCATTCCGTTCAGCGCCGCACCGACTCCGGCGCCGACGAAGGCCGATTCCGACAGCGGAGTGTCGCGCATCCTTTCGGGCCCGAATTCCTCCAGCAGGCCCTTGGTGACCGCGTAGCAGCCGCCGTAGTGGCCGATATCCTCGCCCATCATGAAGACCCGCTCGTCGCGCGTCAGGGCATCACGGATCGCCTGTTTGCAGCACTCGCGATAGGTGCTCTCGACGGCATCGGCGGCCGGTTCGGCCAGGGTCTCGACACTCATGCCCGTGCCCCCTCGGTATAGACGTCGCGGGTCAGCGTCTCGACCGGCTCCCAGGTTCCGGCCTCGGCGAAAGCCACCGCCTCGTCGATCTCCTTGGCGACCCGCGTCTCCATCTCGGCCAAATCGTCGTCATGCAGCACGCCGGTCGACTGCATCCATTCGCGGAACCGCAGTACCGGGCCGTGCTTCTTCCATTCCTCGATCTCCGCCTTGTCGCGGTAGGCCTGCGCGTCGAACATCGAATGGGCGCGGAACCGGTAGGTCTTGGCCTCGATGAAATAGGGCCTGCCTTGCTCTCGAATGACGTCGACGGCGCGCATCGCCGCCGCCTCGACGGCCACCACATCCATGCCGTCGACCAACTCGGACGCCATGTTGTAACTCGCCGCCTTCTCATGGATGTCCTGCTCGGACTCGGTGTATCGGATCGCCGTGCCCATGGCGTACTGGTTGTTCTCGCAAAGGAACAGAACAGGCAGGTGCCAAAGCGCTGCGAGGTTCAGGCTCTCGTGGAACTCGCCTTCGGCCACGGCACCGTCGCCGAAAAAGCAGGCGGTCACAGAATTGCGGCCGGCCAACTTGTCGGCCAGCGCGACGCCGACGGCCAATGGAAGGCCGCCGCCGACGATGGCGTTGCCGCCGTAGAACCGGGTGTCCGCGTCGAAGACGTGCATCGAGCCGCCCCGCCCGCCGCTGCAGCCTTCCTGCTTGCCATACATCTCCGCCATGACGGTCGTCATCGGCACCCCGCGGGACAGGGCCTGGCCGTGCTCGCGATAGGTGGCGATGACGGAATCCTCCGGCTTCAGGGCGCGTATCACGCCGACCGAGACCGCCTCCTCACCGATATAGAGGTGCAGGAAGCCGCGGATCTTCTGCTGCGTATAAAGCTCGGCGCATTTCTCCTCGAAACGCCGGATGCGCATCATCTGGTACAGCAAGTCGAGCATGTGCTCGCGGGTGAGGCGGGGCTTGTGGGCGGAGTCGGTCATTTTTCGTCGCTTTCCAGGGTCGAGATATCGCCCTCGGCCAGGCCCAGTTCACGCGCCTTCAGCAGGCGCCGCATAATCTTGCCGCTGCGGGTCTTGGGCAGGTTCGTGCGGAAGTCGATCTCCTTTGGCGCCACTGCGGGTCCAAGACGCTTCCTGGCATGGCCGCGCAGCTCCTTGTTGAGCGCCTCGCTTGGTTCATGGCCGGGTTTCAGCGCGACAAAGGCTTTCACCGCCTCACCCATCACCGGATCGGGTATGCCGATCACACCGACCTCGGCAACCGCCGGATGTTCCATCAGGGCACTCTCGACCTCGAACGGTCCGATCAGATGGCCGGCGGACTTGATCACGTCGTCGGCCCGCCCGACGAACCAGAAATATCCGTCGGCGTCCCGCATCGCCAGATCGCCGGTCAGATACCAATCATCGGCGAAGCATTTCCGGTAGCGCGCTTCCTCATGCAGGTAGCCCCGGAACATCGATGGCCAGCCGGACTTCAGGGCCAGTTCACCTTGCTCGTCGGCCTCGTCAACCGGATCGAGACCGCCGTCATCGCGGCGGTGCATGATGGCTGCTTCGATGCCGGGCAGCGGCCGTCCCATGGAGCCCGGCTTGACGGGCATGGCCGCGTAGTTGGCTATCATGATGCCGCCGGTCTCGGTCTGCCACCAGTTGTCGTGGAACGGCCGCCCGAACACCTCCGTCGACCAGACCACCGCCTCGGGATTGAGCGGTTCGCCGACGCTGGCCAGGAAGCGCAGTGCCGACAGGTCGTATTTGGCCGCGATGTCGCCGCCCAGCTTCATCAACATGCGGATCGCCGTCGGCGCGGTGTACCAGACCGTTACCTTCTGGTCCTGCAGGATGCGGTACCAGCGCTCGGCGTCGAACTCCGCCTCGTCGACGATCATGGTAACGCCATGCAGAAGCGGTGCGATGATGCCGTAGGACGTCCCTGTCACCCAGCCGGGATCGGCGGTACACCAGAATACGTCGTCGGGATGCAGGTCGAGGGCGTACTTTCCGGTCAGGTAATGGTGCGCTACGGCGCCATGCACATGAACCGCGCCTTTCGGCTTGCCGGTGGTGCCGCTGGTAAAATGCAGCAGCGCCATATCCTCCGGGCCGGTCTCGGCGATTTCGAACCGGTCGCTCATTTCAGACAACAAGTCGTCGACGCTGGTCGTGCCCGGGAACTGGCCCGAACTGTCGCCGATCAGCAACACGTGCTTCAGCCCCGGCATCTCATCCCGCCACGGCGCGACCTTGCGTCGGTACAAGGCCTCGGTTGTCACCAGCGCACGAGCGTCGCCGATCTCCATGCGGGAGCGCACCGGTTCCGGCCCGAAGGCGGAGAACAAAGGTGAAAACACGCTGCCGTTCTTCAGCGTGCCAAGCGCCGCGATATAGAGCTCCGGCAGGCGGCTGGAGAGGCAGAAAACCCGGTCGCCCCGTCCGATTCCGAGCTGCTTCAGGAGATTGGCGAAACGGTTCGAGGCCGCGGCAAGGTCGGCAAAGGTGAAATCGCAGATGCGGTTGTCCTTGCCGATCCAGCGCAGCGCGCGATGGTCGCCGCGCCCGGCGGCCAGATGACGGTCGAGCGCCTCATAGGCGATGTTGAGGCCGCCGCCCGGCAGCCCGGTCAACTCAGCGCGCACGGCATCCCAGGAGAACCCGGCGCGGACCGTCTCGTAGCTCCCAAGGTTTGGGGCCGGGCCGGCATTGGCGGTGGTTTTTTCAATCGTGTCGAACGGCATGCGGTAACCTCCAGTCGCCGTTCCGCCTGTACCTGCCGGGGCCTCGACCGTAGTCTTAGGTCGAGCGCATGGTTGGGGCGGCATCGGCGCGGGGCTATGCTGCGGCGAGCCGGGAGGCGTATCCATGATCTGGATCAAGGGGAAAACGCGGCTGGCACGGCAAAGTATGCTGGAAGATTACAGTTTTGTGACACTCGCGGCGTGCGTTGGACAATGGAGGCCACTGTGCCTCGCGGCGTCTTGCCCCGCACATGGACCGAGGGCATGCACGAGGGAGAGGATGGGCTGATGAACGACCATGCGAAGAGCCACTCGGCTGACGAGACCAAGCCGGACAAGAAACTGACCAAGAAGGAGTATGAGAAGACGCTCGCCAAACTCCAAATCGAACTCGTCAAGCTTCAGGAGTGGGTCAAGGATCAAGGTCTGAAGGTCGTCGTGGTCTGCGAGGGCCGCGACGCGGCCGGTAAGGGCGGCACTATCAAGCGCATCACCGAGAGCCTCAACCCGCGGGTGTGTCGGGTGGTGGCCTTGGCTACGCCGACCGAACGCCAGAAGTCCCAATGGTATTTCCAGCGCTACGTTGCCGAACTCCCGGCCGCCGGCGAAATGGTGATATTCGATCGCAGCTGGTACAACCGCGCCGGCGTCGAACATGTGATGGGGTTCTGCACCGACGACGAATACCGGGAGTTTCTGCGCTCTTGCCCCACATTCGAGCGCATGCTGATTCGGTCCGGCATCATCCTCCTCAAATACTGGTTCTCGGTCAGCGACGAAGAGCAGGAGCGCCGTTTTCAGGCGCGCATCCACAATAAGATCAAACGCTGGAAACTGAGTCCGATCGACCTGGAATCGCGAACGCGCTGGTTCGACTATTCGCGCGCCAAGGACGAGATGTTCGTGCACACCGATATCGCGGAAGCACCCTGGTGGGTCGTCGACTGCACGGTCAAGATCCGGGGCCGGCTGAACTGTATCAGCCACCTGTTGACCATGATTCCCTACAAGGACATCACACCGGACAAGATCCAACTTCCACCAAGGCAAAAGGACACGGGGTACGTCCGTCCGCCGATCGATCACCAGAAGCAGGTTCCCGAACTCTACTAACCAGCTAGTCGGTCAGGGTGTTCAGGGCACTGCCAAAGGCAACGAGCGCGGCATCCTCGGCTGCGTGGCGGCCGTCGCGGACAACCCGGCGACCGCCGACCACCACATCCCTCACCGGATTGCGATTTCCGGCGAATACGAGGCTGTCCATCAAGCCATCGCCTGACCGCCCGATCAGGTTGGGATGCTCGGGGTCGAGAACCAGCAGGTCGGCGCGATGGCCGGTCTCGATCCGGCCGGTCGGCCGACCCAGGGCCTGCGCCCCGCCGGCCAGTGCGCGCGTGAACAGGCGCGCGCCGGTGGACGGGGCATCCTCCGAGGCGGCGACAAGCCGCTGCTGGCGGCCAAGCCGCTGCCCGTATTCCAGCCATCTCAGTTCCTCGACCGGGCTCACCGAGACATTGCTGTCGGTTCCGATGCCAATCTTGCCGCCGGATCCGAGGTAATCCGGCAGGCGGAACAGGCCATCGCCAAGATTGGCCTCTGTGGTCGGGCACAGGCCAGCGACGGCGTCGCTTGCGGCCAGGGCACGGGTCTCTGCCTCCGTCATATGGGTCGCGTGCACCAGGCACCAGCGACCGTCCACCGGCGCCTCGGCAAGCAGCCACTCGACCGGCCGGGACCCCGACCAGGCAAGGCAGTCCTCGACCTCACGTTGCTGCTCGGCCACATGGATGTGAATCGGCGCCATCTCGTCATCGACCTGGACACCGGCCACCAGCGCCGCAAGCGCCTCAGGCGATACCGCGCGCAGGCTGTGCGGCGCGACACCGATGCGAATCTGCGGATCGTCGGCATGAGCGCTGCGCAAGGTTGCGGCGATCGACGCCAACCCGTCGGGATCGCTGGCAAATCGTCTCTGCGCCTCGCCGGTGGGACGTTGGTCGAACCCGCCCTGCGCATACAGCACCGGCAGCAGGGTCAGCCCGATCCCGGCCCGCCCGGCGGCCGCAACAAGGCGATCGGACATCTCTGTGGGCGCGTCGTAGGGGTCGCCGTTCGGGTCATTGTGCACGTAGTGGAACTCGCCGACGGCCGTATACCCTGCCTTGAGCATCTCGATATAGAGTTGCGTGGCGACCGCCTCGACCTCGTCTGGCCCCAGCCGAGCGAGGAACCGGTACATGGTCTCGCGCCAACTCCAGAAATCGCCGCCGCTGCCGGCGCGCTCGGCCCAGCCGGCCATGGCACGCTGAAACGCGTGGGAATGCAGATTCGGCATGCCGGGCAGGACCGGGCCGGTCAGGATCGACGCGTTCTTGGCCTCAGATTTGGAGGTGACCGCGGTAATTGTGCCGCTGGCGTCGGCCTCGATGCGAACGGCATCGGCCCATCCGTCTGGCAGCAGGGCGGTTGGGGCGAAATAGGCGGTCATGGCGGGGCTTGCCAGTTGCGGCGTCGGTGAACGATAACCGGTGAACACCGGTTATTTGGACGGTAACGCAGACGGAAGGACAACGCCATGTGGGATGCGGTATGGCTGAACGCCCACCTGGCGACCATGGCGCCGGAGTATGGGGGCGACGATGGCTATCACGCCATCCGGGACGGTGCGGTCGGCGTCAAGGATGGCCGAATCGCCTGGGTCGGACGCCGCTCGGAAATGGGCGCGCCGCCGGAAGAGTTGTCGCGCGCCACATTTGATTGCGGCGGCCGCTGGATCACGCCCGGACTGATCGACTGTCACACCCATCTGGTCTATGGCGGCGACCGGGCGAACGAATTCGCCCTGCGTCTGAAGGGGGCGAGCTATGAGGAGATCGCCCGCGCCGGCGGCGGCATCCTGTCGACGGTGACAGCGACCCGCGCCGCCGATGCCCAGTCGCTGCTCCAATCCGCAAGCCGACGATTGGAGCCGCTGCGCCGCGAGGGCGTCACGACGATCGAGATCAAGTCCGGCTATGGGCTCGATCTGGACACAGAGGTTCGAATGCTCCAGGTCGCCACCAGGCTCGGCGAGGAAGCCGGCATACGGGTAAGCCGTAGTTTCCTTGGTGCGCACGCTTTGCCACCGGAATTCAAGGGCGATGCGGACGGCTACCTTGATCTGGTATGCCGCCAGGTCATGCCGCAATTGGCCTCCGAGGGGCTGGCGGATGCGGTCGATGCGTTCGGCGAGAAGATCGCCTTCAGCCCGGAGCAGGTCAGCCGGGTGTTCGGGGCCGCGCGGGAACTCGGCCTGCCGGTGAGGCTGCATGCCGACCAACTGTCCGATCAGGGCGGCGGCGGGCTAGCGGCCGCATACGATGCATTGTCGGCCGACCATCTGGAATACACCACCGAGCGATCGGTTTGAGGCCATGGCGGAGGCGGGGACAGTCGCGGTTCTGCTACCCGGCGCCTTCTATTTCCTGGGCGAGGTGAAAAAGCCGCCGATCGATCTGTTCCGCCGCCAGGGTGTGCAGATGGCGATCGCCACCGACTGCAATCCCGGCAGCGCGCCGGTCACCTCGCTGCTGCTGATGCTCAATATGGCCTGCACCCTGTTCCGCCTGACACCGGAAGAGGCGCTGGCCGGCGTAACTCGGAACGCCGCCGCGGCCCTGGGGCTGGAGGACGAATGCGGCCGGCTGGCGCCTGGCCTGTCGGCGGATTTCGCGCTCTGGGACATCGCGGTGCCGGCGGAACTCTCCTACCGGATCGGCTTCAACCCCTGCGCCGGCGTCGTCCATGCGGGACAGGCGGTCTAGACAATGGACCGAGACGCCGATCTGCCGCTGACGCGCGACACCATCCTGTCCGGCCGGGTCGCGGCGATGATTCGCGTCGCCGACCCGACGGCCCATGTCCTCAGCGACAGCGAGTTGGCGCGTTCGCGCGCCGAACTGCTCGACGGCTATTCCGGTCGCGATCTCTGGGTGTTCGCCTATGGGTCATTGATCTGGAATCCCGCATTTCACTATGTCGAGCGGTGTCCGGCCCGGCTGTTCGGCTATCACCGGAGTTTCTGCCTTCGCACCCATCTGGGGCGCGGCACTCCGGATCGGCCAGGGTTGATGCTCGGGCTGGAAGCGGGCGGGTCATGCACCGGCTTCGCCTACCGCATCGATGCTGACGCCGTGGACCTGGAGACCCGGGTGCTGTGGAAGCGCGAGATGATCCTGGGAAGCTATTCGCCGCGTTGGGTCGTGGTCGATGGGGCAGGGCCGGAACGCCGCGCCATCACCTTCGTGATCAACAAGGCCCACTCGATGTATGCGGGACGCCTGCCGAGGGCCGAGATCGTCCACACCCTGGCGACCGCACAAGGCATGCTGGGGCGGGGCTGCGACTACGTCTACCACCTCGTCGAAGAACTCGAGACGGCCGGTATACACGATCATGGCCTAGCATCGATCGCCCGTGATATCCGGGAGACACAGCGCCAGGAGGCATGACAGAAATCCTGAGAGTCGTGTCAATCCCCGCGACCGCACAAGAGGCCGTGATCTCCTTGAGGCACTCTACGGGTCCCGGCGCCGACCGCTTCTGGATGATCAGTCGTTTATTAATTCTACATATTTCCAGCATAGGATCTTCTGCCTATCCGAGCATAAAGTTACCCGACGTTCGTATGCCGGCAGTCTTCAAGGTCTCAGCGACCCGCCGCCGCTTGAATACTATCGTCACGCTCATTCTTGTTAGTGGTTCGGGTGCCATGACATGATAACTTTTAATAATCTTAGAGATGCGATATTTGAAAATACAGAAAAAATACTATTGCCCACGGTTCTTGGTATTGTTCTTTCCTATGTAATCACAGTGGTTGCGGCATATATTGCGTCTGGCTTTGTTGTGCCGATCATGCTGCTTCTTCTTGCTATCATTGGTGGCTTAGGGTTGCTCTACGGTCTTTTTTCAATCTACGTATTGGTGCCGGCTGGCTGTGCTGTCGCTCATCTTTTGGTTATCACAATAATTCTCCGACGAACCAAACCTGATTCTATATTCAGGTCAAGATTTTTTGTGATTGGATATTCCCTTTACTTTGTTCTAGCAATCGGCCTGACGTATTCCGTTGACGACATCTTGCGTTCTCATGCGCCGGATCGCCCAAATGTCGTGTATTCGGATCAGCGAGTGCAAACGGTCACCGAGTTGTCCGTTTATCTTCCTGCAAGGTTCAAATACACAGGTATGCGTACTCTGGGGCTTGTAAAGGTACCGAGCACCACAGATCGATGCTTGCCGGAATGCGTACGGATCCTCTCGGAATCCGGGGTGCAAGCGGTCGTGATTCACCGCGAGCGCATAGATCAGGAGCGTCCCCACCCCCTTGGGCATCAAAGCCATCGCTTCACATACAGCGAACGTGAAGGCTGCAGGGCTCAAGACAGACGTCCGGCAAATTGGGTCTTTGATGCGTGTATTGTCTCGGAACCCGTGCCTTATTCGCCGCGGCAGGGACTTTATGTGGATGTTCAAAGATCAAGCGAAGCAGCTCTGTTCGTAACGACAATCGAGGCTGTCTTGCACTTGAAGTATGCAGACGGAGAAAACGTGTCGGAGATAGCGACATTCCGTAGCGGTGTTAGTGAGCCATCAGATTTGCTTAAGGCGTTGCGCTATCCGTTTCATATGCTCGTTCAAGCAGGTACGCGCGGCCATCCTGACCGTGTGACATTTGGCACCGATCTTGGACTTAGTCGTGGAACTGTCAGTCCGATGTACGCGCTCCTGGAATACCTCGGTCAAAAGGACCGAGTGAGGCCATATTAGCCGCGCCGATGGGCACGGGTTCGGCCCGGCGAGCCGCAGCCCTATGGGCGCCACTCGATCATTCGCGCCAGTACAGCCGACAGTGTAGGCCGTAGCCGTTCCGCCTTGGTCTCGTCGAAGGCGTAGGGCGGGTCCTCATCCATATACGTGCGCTGCGACAGTTCCATTTGCACCGCGTGCACGCCGGCGGCCGGATCACCGTAATGGCGGGTGATGTAGCCGCCCTTGAAGCGGCCGTTGACCGCCGTCTGGAAGTCTTGGCTGTCCTGGCAGATCAGGGCCAGCCGGATCGTCAGGGCGGGCGCGGCGGATTTGCCGCCGCCGGTGCCGATATTGAAATCCGGCAACGTGTCCTCGAAGAAACGGGGCACCACGCTGCGAATCGAATGGGCGTCGTAGAGCAGGGCGTAGCCATGCTTGCGCTTCAGCCGATCGAGCTCGGTCGCCAGCACCTGATGATAGGGTTGCCAATAGGCCGCCCGCCGCTCGGCGATCTCCGCCTCGTCCGGCGCGGCGCCGTCGCGGTAGACCGGCTGCGCGTCGAACATGGTGGTCGGGCACAGTTCGGTATTGTCGGCGCCGGGATAAAGCGGCGTTCCGTCCGGGTCGCGATTGAGGTCGATCACATAGCGGGAATGGGTCGCGGCCAGCACGCCGGCGCCCAGCCCACCGGCGAAGTCATAGAGCCGGTCAACGTGCCAGTCAGTGTCGGGCAGGTCCCTCGCCGCCTCCGTGAGACGCTCGGCGATGGCGTCGGGGACATGGGTGCCGGCATGCGGCACGCTCACCAGCAGCGGCGTCTCGCCCCGGGTCAGATGAAACGGTTGCAAGTTCCCGTCTCCCGTCAAATCCGTGTTGGCAGGATGTCGCCGACATAGGACGCGAAGGCGCCATCGACGACGAGCTGTTTCACGGCGGCGATGTCCGGCGCCATCAGGCGGTCGCCTTCCAGGGTCGGTGCGACGGCGCGGATCGCCTCGTAGGCGGGTTTGAGTGCCGGGCTGGTCGCCAGCGGCTTGCGGAAGTCCAGCCCCTGGGCCGCCGCCAGCAGCTCGATGGCGACGATGCCGGCGGTATTATCGGCCATGTCGCCCAGCCGCCGGGCCGCGAAGGTCGCCATGGCTGACGTGGTCCTCCTGGTTGGCGGAGGTCGGCAGACTGTCGACGCTGGCCGGATGGGCCAGCGATTTGTTCTCGCTGGCCAGCGCCGCGGCCGTCACCTGCGCCATCATGAACCCGGAATTGAGACCCGGATCCGATGTCAGGAAGGGCGGCAGGCCGGAGAGGTTGCTGTCGATCAGCAGCGCCGTTCGCCGCTCTGACAGGGCGCCAATCTCGGCGATGGCCAGCGCCAGGATGTCGGCCGCCATGGCGACCGGCTCGGCGTGGAAATTGCCGCCGGACAGCACCTCGCCGGTCTCAGGGAAGACCAGCGGATTGTCGGTGACGGCCGCGGCCTCGATCAGAAGCGTTCCGGAGGTGTCGGCCAGCAGATCGAGGCAGGCCCCCATGACCTGCGGCTGGCAGCGCAGGCTGTACGGGTCCTGCACCCGGTCGCAGTCGAGATGCGATTGGCGGATCTCGCTACCGTCGAGCAGGCGCCGCAACTCGCCGGCGACCCGGTACTGTCCGGCCTGGCCGCGTAGCGCATGCAGCCGCTCGTCGAACGGCGCGTCGCTCCCCAACGCCGCGTCGACCGACATGGCGCCGGCCACCAGCGCCGCGGCAAAGACGTCCTCCGCTGCAAACAAGCCCAGCAGCGCCAGCGCGGTGGACACCTGGGTGCCGTTGAGAAGCGCCAGCCCTTCTTTCGGAGCCAGCGTGATCGGCGCCAATCCCGCCCGGGACAATGCGCTCCACTGCCGGCACGACCTCACCTTCGACCCGCGCCTCGCCGACGCCCAACAGCACGGCCGCCATATGGGCCAGTGGGGCAAGGTCGCCGGACGCGCCGACCGAGCCCTTGGACGGGATGCAGGGATAGACCCGGTGTTCGATCAGTCGCAGCAGCGCCTCGATGATCTCCCAGCGCACGCCGGAATGTCCCCGCGCCAGGCTCAGAACCTTCAGCACCATGGTCAGCCGCACCGCCCGGTCGTCCAGCAACGGCCCGGTCCCGGCGGCGTGGGACAGCACGATGTTGCGCTGCAGATCCGCAAGCCGATCGTCGTCGATCCGCGTCTGCGCCAACTTGCCGAATCCCGTATTGACGCCATAAACGGTCTCGCCCGACGCAACGATGTCCGCCACCGTCTTGGCCGCTGACTCCACCGCCTTTCGGCAACCGGCGCCCAGAGCGAGGGGGCGTTCGGTGCAGGCGACGATATGCAGATCGGCAAGCGTTGCATCCGTGGCACTGATCGCGAATGCCTTGGGGGATCGTGCCATACGGCTAGCGCTCCACCATCGGCAGGGTCAGGTCCTGCTCGGCGGCGCATTCGATGGCGATGTCGTAGCCGGCATCGGCGTGGCGCATGACACCGGTGCCGGGGTCGTTGGTCAGCACCCGTTCCAGCCGGCGGGCGGCCGCCTCGGTGCCGTCGGCGACGACCACCATGCCGGCATGCTGTGAATAGCCGATGCCGACACCGCCGCCATGATGGATCGACACCCAGGTGGCGCCGCTGGCGCAATTCAGCAAAGCGTTCAGCAGCGGCCAGTCCGAGACAGCGTCGGAGCCATCGGCCATGCCTTCCGTCTCGCGGTTCGGGCTGGCGACCGAGCCGGAATCGAGATGGTCGCGGCCGATCACGATCGGGGCGGAGACCTCGCCTGAGGCCACCATCTCGTTGAAGGCCAAACCCAGCCGGGCACGCTCGCCCAGGCCGACCCAGCAGATCCGTGCAGGAAGGCCCTGGAACTGGATACGGGTACGGGCCATGTCGAGCCAATTGTGCAGGTGCGGATTGTCAGGGATCAACTGCTTGACCCGCTCATCGGTGCGGTAGATGTCTTCCGGATCCCCGGACAGCGCGGCCCAGCGGAACGGCCCGATGCCGCGGCAGAACAGCGGCCGGATATAGGCCGGCACGAAGCCGGGGAAGTCGAACGCGTTCTCCACGCCCATATCCTGGGCCATCTGTCGGATGTTGTTGCCGTAGTCCAGGGTCGGTACGCCCATGGCGTGGAAGTCGAGCATGGCGCGGACCTGGACCGCCATGGAGTCTTTGGCCGCGGCGATCACCACATCTGGTTCGGTCTGGCGGCGGCGCTCGGCCTCGTCCCAGGTCCAGCCGGCGGGCAGATACCCGTTCAACGGGTCGTGGGCGCTGGTCTGGTCGGTCACCGCGTCGGGGCGGGCATCGGCATCGTCCCTGGCCCGCTTCGCCAGCTCCGGGAACACTTCCGCCGCGTTGCCGAGCAGGCCGATGGAGATCGGCTCGCCCGTGTCTCTCGCCTCGCGCAGCAGCGCCAGCGCCTCGTCCAGATCGTCAGATCGGCGGTCGAGATAGCGGGTCGCCAACCGGCGCTCGATATGGCTCGCTTGGCACTCGACCGCCAGCATCGATGCGCCGGCCATTGTGGCTGCCAGCGGCTGGGCGCCGCCCATTCCGCCCAGCCCGCCGGTCAGGATCCACTTGCCGGCCAGGTCCCCGCCGTAGTGCCGGCGGCCAACCTCGACGAAGGTCTCGTAAGTTCCCTGGACGATGCCCTGGCTGCCGATATAGATCCATGAGCCGGCCGTCATCTGGCCGTACATCATCAGCCCCTTGGCGTCGAGTTCACGGAAGTCGTCCCAGGTCGCCCAATGCGGCACCAGGTTGGAATTGGCGATCAAGACCCGCGGCGCATCTGGATGGGTGCGGAATACCCCGACCGGCTTGCCCGACTGTACCAGCAGGGTCTCGTCCTCGCCCAACTCCTTTAGGGTCGCGACCAGCGTGTCGAAACACTTCCAGTCCCGAGCCGCCTTGCCAATTCCGCCATAAACGACAAGCTCGTCCGGATTCTCCGCCACATCCGGGTCGAGGTTGTTCATCAGCATGCGCAACGGCGCCTCGGTCAGCCAACTCTTGGCCGAGAGATCGGGCCCGTGCGGCGCGCGGATGATGCGGCGGTTGGCGCTGGGGGCGGTGGTGTCGGACGGTGCCATGGCCTGCAACCAGAATAGAGAATGGGCAACTGCGCCTGTCGGGCGTCTGCACCCGGCCGAAGCAGGCTGCCATGGTGGCGCTGCCCGCCCCGGGGATCAAGAAAGCAGAAAGGGCGGCCGAAGCCGCCCTTTCATACGGAGTGACCGGCGTCGCCGGAAATCCGATCAGTTGGTCAGAACATCTGCGGTTGCCAGCAACTCGGACGGGATCGACAGGCCAAGCGCCCGCGCCAGTTCCGAGTTCAGCAGGACTCTGCCGCGCTGGTTCGTCACCATCGGTATGTCCCCCGGCGACTCGCCGGCCAGGATGCGCAGTGCCGTGCGGGCGGCGTATTCGCCCTGCTCGTAAGGATCCTTGGTGAAGGTCACCAGCACGTAAGGCGCCATCCAAGGCTGCACTGACCCGCTGGGAATGCGGGCGTTATCCATGACGAAGCGGTTCGCCTCTTCGTCGTTCCAGCCCTCGATGCCGGCATTGTTGTACATGTACAGAATGTCGACCCGGTCCTGCATCTCAAGGAACGCCGCCTTCCACTCATCGAAGGTGCCAACGCGGCGATCGGCGTCGAACTGCAGGTCGAGGACGTCCGTGTAGTTCTTGATTTCCTTGCGGACGGTCTCGGTGTCGCCATTGATCGACCCGACGCGCTGGCCCGGTGTAATGCGCCGGATCAGGCCGAGCATTTCCGGAACGGCGCTCACCTCGATCATGCCGGTGATGTTGTCAGTCGGATAGCCGTATACCGAGGCGTCCCAGTTCACGCCGGCGAACACGACCGGCAGGTCGGTGTCCCGGTAGAATGGCGCGATCACGTATTTCTGCGCGTTGTCATCGGTCGCGATCACGATGTCGGGTTGGAATTCCTCGATCACTGCCTTTGCCAGAAGGCCGGCGCGCTGCTTGAATTCCTCCGACGTGTTGTTCTTGGTGTCCATGCGATGGATTCGCAGCACGACGTTCTCATCCTCGAGAACCTGTTCCACAGCTGCTGTGATGCCATCGCTCCATTCATAGCCGGCATGATAGGAATCGATGAACAGGACGCGTTTCGGCTCTGCCTTGTCCAACATGAAGAAAGCTGAGCCAACAGCCAAGGCGCCGATCACGGCGACGCCCAAGATCATCTTCGCCTTCATGGCACTCTCCAAGCCAGGAAATCTTCTCGCGGCGGTGCTCGAATTTCCTTGCCGCGAGCGATGCATTCTTGACGCAAAGTGGTTAAGGCGGTGTTACTCGAAATTGGCGAAGACCCAGGCGAGAACTATTACAATTCCAAGTCGAGAGATCAAAGCAGCAGGTTGGAGGATTTATTCAATCCAATCGCGATTTGCGCGGATTATTGGAAACTCTCTAAATGCAGCGATCGGATCCAATTGCCTGCACTCCGTGCCACCGCATTTGGATGCTTGCGGGCGGTTGGCGAAATGCTGGCGGCCGCCAACGGCCTTCGCCGTGGCGACACTTGGGCATCCGGCAGGTCGCCGATCCTGGCGTTTTCGTGCCTGCGGCCGCATGCCGCTGGTTTGCAATGGACAGGCGAATTTCATTTCGTTAATGTCTTTCAAAACGTTTTGAAGAGCAATAATGGACCTCAGGGAGCTTGCCCGCCGACTCAATCTGTCGGTGACCACCGTGTCTCGCGCGCTCAATGGCTTTCCGGAAGTCAAAGAGTCGACGCGCCGGCGCGTCGTGGAGGCCGCCCGGGAGCATGGCTATGTGCCGAACCGGCTGGCTCGCAGTCTGCAGAAGGGCCGCACCGAAGCGGTCGGAGTCGTGCTGCCGTTTCAGTTTGGGCACTTCACCGATCCGTTCTTCTCCGAATTGCTTGTCGGCCTGGGTGAGCGTTTGCATCAGGACGACCTTGATCTGATGGTGACCGCGGCACCGTCTGGTCCCGAGGAGATCGTTGCCTATCGCCGGATGGTCGAAGGCCGCCGAGTCGACGCGATGATTGTCGGCCGAACCCGCCGCCGGGACGAGCGGATCGACTATCTGATCGAGCGCGGTTTTCCGTTCGTCGCCCATGGCCGGACCGAGACCGATTGCGACTATGCCTATCTGGACATGGACCATGAATGGGGCTTCTACGAACTCAGCCGGCGGCTGATCGGCCTCGGCCATCGCCGCCTGGCGCTGATCAATGGTCCAGAGGAACTGAACCTCTCGCATCTTCGTCAAGCCGGCTATCTCCGCGCCTTGACCGAATGCGGCCTCGGCGAAGACGCGGCGCTGGTCCTGACCGGCGACATGACCGAGCAGGGCGGCCACGCCATCGCCGGACAAATGCTGTCGCTGTCCGAACCTCCGACGGCGCTGGTCTGCGCCAACGACACCATGGCAGTCGGCGCGTTGCGGGCGGCGAAGCAGCGTGGATTCGACGTGCCCGGCAATGTCTCGATAACCGGCTACGATGATCTGCGGATGAGCGGTTTCACGGAACCGCCGCTCACCACATTGCGGCAGCCGATCCGCAAGGCCGGGCAGGCTCTGGCCGAGAAGCTTCTGGCGCTGATGGCGGACGCGCCGCCGGCGGAATTGCAGGAACTATGGCGGCCGGAACTGGTCGCCCGCGAGTCCGACGGACCGCTGAGAGCCCGGTCGGCCGCCTGAGTTGACCTGCGGCCGGTGCGGTGGTCGCAGTCGAAGGTAGAGGAGCGTTTTTAACCCGGGCCGGTATCGGCGTTGTATCGCCGACCGGCAATCGAACCAAAGGGAGGATGTTCGATGAAGAAGTTATTGTTACCGACACTGACGGCGCTGGCCGTCGCCATGGCCACCTCGGCCAGCGCCCAGGAGCTGCGGTTCTGGACCACCGAGGAGCAGCCGGATCGGCTGGCCAAGCAAGAGGCGATGGCAGCCGATTTCGAGTCCCAGACTGGGATCAGCGTTGTGGTAATTCCGGTCTCCGAGAGCGAACTCGGCACCCGGGCGACGGCGGCCTTTGCCGCCAACGACCTGCCGGACGTGATCTACCACACGCTGCAATACGTGCTGCCCTGGAGCGAGGCCGGCATCCTCGATACCGGAGCCGCCGACGAGGTGGTCGAGGAACTGGGCGCCGAAACCTTCGCGCCCGGCCCACTGGAGATGGCAAACTACGAGGGCGATGTCGCGGCCGTGCCGCTGGACGGCTGGACGCAGATGATCGTGTATCGCAAGGATCTGTTCGAGCAGAACGGCCTGGCCGCGCCGGATTCATACGCCCACATCGTCGCGGCGATCGAGGCGCTGCACAACCCGCCGGAGATGTACGGGTTCGTTGCCGCCACCAAGATCGACGAAAACTTCATGAGCCAGGTTCTGGAGCATGTCTTCCTGGCCAATGGCGTCAGCCCGGTGCGGGCCGACGGATCGGTCGATCTGGACGAGGCGGCCACCATCGAGGTGCTCGAGTTCTACAAGGCCCTGGTCGAAGCCAGCCCTCCGGGTGAGCTGTATTGGAAGCAGTCGCGCGAGCTGTATTTTGCCGGGCAGGCGGCGATGATCATCTGGTCGCCGTTCATCCTCGACGAGTTGGCCGGTCTGCGGGATTCCGCTCCGCCGACCATCAACGCCGACCCGACGTCGCGGGAACTGGCCGAACGCACCGGCATCGTCACCACGGTGTCCGGCCCCAGCAATCCGTCAGGAGCCGCCTGGGGTGACGTCCGGTATCTCGGCATCACGGCCGATGCCGATATCGACCCGGCGATCGAGTTCGTGAAGTTCTCCATGGACCAGGGCTACACTGCCACCCTGGCGATCGCGCCGGAAGGCAAGTTCCCGGTCCGTCGTGGAACCATGGATGATCCGGACCGCTTCACCGAAGCTTGGAGCCAACTGCCGGTCGGCGTCGATCGCAAGGCGCCGCTGAGCGATCTGTATCCGGCCCCGGTCATTGAGGAGATCGTCGCCGGGCTCGAGACCGCGGACCGCTGGGGTGTTCGCGAGGGACAGCTGTCGCTGGCCTCGAAGATCATCAACAGCCAGGTCTTCAACCGGCTGGTGCGCGAATACATCGACGGCGTGCGCTCCGCACCGGAGACGGTTGCCGTGCTGCGCGAGGAGCTTTTGGCAATCCAATAGCCGAATGTCGGCGGGCATGCGGACACGATCCCGCATGCCCGCCGATCGTCTCCCGGTTCCACAGGACCTACCCGTGCGGGGTGCTTGGGCATGAAACAAACGCTGAAGGCGCAGGAAGTACGGCTGGCATATATGATGCTACTGCCGCCGCTTCTGATCGTCGCCCTGATCGTCATCTTTCCGGTCGTCGCCAATTTCTGGATCAGTTTCAAGCCGGTCGAACTGGCCGATCTCAGGGCTCCCGAGCCGGTGGCCCGTGAGCGGGTCTCGCTGAACGAGGCCGACGGAACCGTCGAGGTCCAGTACCGGGTGCGCAACAGTTCGACCCGCAGCGCGATCTTCGGCGTTACCATGACCGACGTGCTGCCCGCCGAATTCCGCCTCAGTGAAGGCGTCGATGGCTGCCGGTTGGACGGTGAACTGCTGACTTGCGATTTCGGCGAATGGGAGGCCGGATACCGGGAAAGGCTGGAGTTCGTGTTCGCGGCGCCGTCCGATTTCTTCAGCTCCGGCACGGATCTGAGGGACAGCGATCCCGTTCTGTCGGGCGACTCCCAGAATCCGCTGCTGACCACCAATTTCACCCTCGACAATTTCCGCCGGGTCATCCAGCAGCGGGAATTCTGGGACGTCCTGAAGGTAACGATCTACTACACGGTGTTCGGCACACTGGGTGCTCTGTTCCTCGGCCTGTTTGCCGCCCTGCTACTCAATCAGAGTTTCCGCGGGCGCACCCTGCTGCGCGGCCTGTTTCTGTTTCCCTACGTGTCGCCGGTCATCGCGGTGGCCTTCACCTGGGTGTTCTTCCTGGACCCGTTCAGCGGCGTCTTGAATGCGCTTGGCGCCCATTACGGGGTCATTGACGGACCGGTCAACTTCCTTGGCACGCGCGCCATTCCCATCGAGTTCCTCGGGCTGACCTTCCAGTTTCCACTGGCCCTTGCCACGGTCATCATCTTTGAGGCGTGGCGCTATTTCCCGCTCTCGTTTCTGTTCATCCTGGCGCGGCTGCAGGCCCTGCCCAGCGATCTCTATGAGGCGGCGGAGATGGACGGCGCAACGCCGATGCAGAAGTTCCGCTTCATCACCCTGCCTCAACTGGTCGGCATCTTCTCGATCCTGTTCATGCTGCGGTTCATTTGGACCTTCAACAAGTTCGACGACATCTTCCTGATGACCGGCGGTGCCGCCGGCACCCGGACGCTGACCGTGAACGTCTATGAACAGGGTTTCGCGCTGTCCAATCTCGGCGCCGGCTCGGCCGCATCGGTGGTGACGTTCTTCGTCCTGGCCATCTTCATGGTCTTCTATTTCGTCTTCATGCCCCAAGAGGAGACGTCGTGATGCACAGTCCCGCCGCTCCCATTGCCCTTGCCATCGCCGTCGTCGTCGGTGCGCTTGCCGCTATCCTCGGGGTTGGTGTCTGGAGCTTGATCGCCACCGTCGCTGGTGGCCAGAACGCGACCTTGCCGCTCACCAGCGCCGTGATTGCAGGGGCCGTTCAGGCCGTCGCCTTTCTGATGATCAGGGGGCGGCTGGCACGGGAATGGCAGGCGCTGGCCGTATCTGGCGCTGCCGGGCTGGTGATCTTCCAGTTCTTCGCCGGTGGCGCGCCGTTCGGAGTGGCGTTCGCCGATTCGGTGTTTTGGGGCTATTTCGGCAGCCTGCTTGTGTTCATCTGCGTCGCGCTGATGATCCGGGCCGCGTTCCACGATCTCAATACGACGACGTTCCGCCGGATCGAATTCGAGACTATCGTCATTCGCCTGCTGCGCGGCTTCGGCATCTCGTTCTTCACGATCTCGGTCGCGTTCCCGTTCTACGTCATGGTCGTCAGCAGCCTGAAGAAGCAGTCCGAACTGCTGGCCGACCCGCTCAATCTCGCGATCGATTTCTCCCAGGGTCTGGTTGCCCTGTTCGCCAGCTATGTACAGGTGATCACCGAGTTCAAATTCGGCCTCTATATCGGCGTCAGCACCTTTGTCTCTGTCCTGACCGTGGTCATCACCCTGGCCCTAGCGATCCCGGGCGCCTATGCGGTGTCCAGGCTGCGCTTCCCGGGCCGGGTCGTGCTGTCGCAGTCGATCCTGCTCATCTACATGTTCCCGGCGATCGTGCTGGTGATCCCGCTCTATACGGTCTTCAGCCAACTCGGCTTGCGCGACAGTCTGATTGGCCTGCTGATCGTTTATCCGGCCACCACCCTGCCGGTGGCGCTGTACATGCTGCAGGGCTATTTCCGCGGCCTGCCGGCGGAGCTCGAGGAAGCGGGCATCATCGACGGCTGCTCGCGCTTTCAGGTGATCATCAAGATCACCCTGCCGCTCAGCCTGCCGGCGGTGGCCTCGGTCGCGCTCTACGTGTTCATGATCGCCTGGAACGAGTTCCTGTTCGCGTTCATGTTCCTGGACGATCCGCGCATCTTCACCCTGTCGCGCGCCGTCGTCTCGCTCAACAGCTCGGAAGTGCCGCGGCAATTCCTGATGGCAGGGGCGGTCATCGTGACGGTGCCGATCATGGCGATCTTCCTGTGGTTCGAGCGCTATCTGGTGACCGGACTGACCGCCGGCGCGGTCAAGGGATAGGCGAACGGCCGAAAGCGGAGCGGCATCGTGGCGACCTTGACCGAACGGGCGCGGGAGATCCTGCGGCGCAACGATCGTGGCGGCTATACGGTGCCGGACAGCCGGCCTGTATCCCTATCAGTGGAACTGGGATTCCTGCCTGGTGGCCCTCGGCTGGGCCACCTTCGACGAGTCTCGGGCGTGGCAGGAGATTGAAACCCTGTTCGCGGCCCAGTGGGATGACGGCATGGTGCCGCACATCGTCTTCCATGTGCGCGACGATGGCTATTTCCCAGGTGCGGAGGTCTACGACACCGGTCGCAGCCCGGCTAGTTCGGGCCTGACCCAGCCGCCCGTCGCGGCCAGCGTGGTCCGTCGGCTTGTCGAGCGGGCAAGGGACCGGGATCTGGCGGAGGCCAGAGCTCGGATCCTGCTGCCCAAGCTGCTGTCGTGGCATCGCTGGTTCCACACCGCCCGCGACCCGAATGGGGAGGGGCTGGTGGCGATCTATCATCCCTGGGAATCCGGGATGGACAACTCGCCGGCCTGGGACACGGCCATGGCCAATGTGGCCGATCGCCGATCTGCCGCCCTATACTCGCCAGGACACCACCCATGTCGACGCGTCCCATCGGCCGACCAAGCAGGACTATGACCGCTTTCTGACGCTGATCAAGATCATGCGAGAGAACCGGTATGAGCCGGAGGCGCTCTCCCGGGGGGTACCGTTCCGCGTCGCCGATCCGTCGATGAACGGGATCCTGCTGCGGGCCGACCGCGACCTGGCATGGCTGGCGGACCACTTCGGCGAGGCCTCGATGCTGGCGGAGATCGAGACTTGGGTTGAGCGCGGCAGTCAGGGCTTCCAGCGCCTGTGGGATCCTGAACGGCAGATGTTCGTGGCCGTCGACCTTGTGGCCGGCGAACAGGTTCCCGCAACCACTTCGGCCGGATTCCTCGGCCTGTATGGCGGGGCCGCGACGCCGGAGCAGGCCGATGCCATGATCGCCCGCATGGATCGCTGGCTGGCGGACGCGCCGTTTGGCCTGCCGACAATCGCCGTTGACGATCCGCTGTTCGATTCTCGCCGCTATTGGCGCGGGCCGGCCTGGGCGATCTTCAGTTACATGATCGCCGAGGGCCTGGCGGATTACGGCCGTCGCGGGCGCGCCGCGCAACTGGCTGCCCGGACCGCCAGGGCGATCGGCGAGAGCGGGTTCAACGAGGCCTTCGAGCCGGTCACCGGTGCCGGGTCCGGAGGCGGCGATTTCACCTGGACCGCGGCGATGTGGCTGTCCTGGCTGGACGCCCCGCCCTCTGCCGGGCCACGGCCGGCGATCCGGAACCACATCGCCATGCTTTATGGCGACGCCAGCACGGATGCAGTGGAGGCGGGCCTGAACGCCATCATGACCGATTTCGCCCGTCGGCATCCCCGGCTTGCCGAGGGCGAGCGCGCGATTCCCCAGGAGGCTGTCCTGATCACCTATGGCGATCAGATCACTGAAGCGGGACGATCGCCGGCCACGGCCCAGCGAGACTGGCTGGGCCAGCGGCTCGATGGGATCATCGGCGCCGTCCACCTGCTGCCCTTCTACCCGTATTCCTCCGATGACGGTTTTTCGGTGATCGACTACCGCGCTGTTGACCCGGGTGTCGGCGATTGGCCCGACATCGCTGGATTTGGCGGGCGCTTCGCCCTCATGTATGACGCGGTGGTCAACCACATCTCAGCCGAGAGCGATTGGTTCCGCGCATTCCGCGAGGGCCGGGCGCCCTATCGCGATTTCTTCCCGGCCTTCAATCCGGACTCGGTGCCAGACCTCTCCGGCGTGACCCGGCCGCGTACCAGCCCGCTGCTGCATCGCTATGAGACGCCGGACGGACCGCGCTTGGTCTGGACCACTTTCAGCGCCGACCAGATCGATCTCGATTATGCCAACCCGGACCTGTTGTTCGAGATCGCCGATCTGCTGTTGTTCTACGTCGAACGTGGAGCCCGACTGATCCGGCTGGATGCGGTGTCCTATCTCTGGAAGCAGCCGGGCACGACCTGCATCAACCTGCCGCAGACCCATGCCTGCATCCGATTGCTGCGCGCCGTCCTGGATAGTGTGGCGCCGGAGGTCCTGCTGGTCACTGAGACAAACGTGCCGCATGCCGAGAACATCGCCTATTTCGGCGACGGGCGGGACGAGGCGCAGATGGTGTACCAGTTCGCCCTGCCGCCGCTGTTGCTGGATGCCGTTTACCGCGGCGACGCTCGCCGGCTTGGGCAATGGGCATCGGGCCTTTCGACACCATCGGCCGAAACGGCCTTCTTCAACATCACCGCCACCCATGACGGCATCGGCTTGCGCCCGGTGGCCGATCTGATGCCGGCGGATGAGGTGGCGGCGCTGGTCGAGCAGGCACGGGGGCGCGGCGCCGAGGTGTCCGCTCGCGCGCTGCCGGAAGGCGGTGAGAGCCCCTATGAACTGAACATCACCTTCTTCGATGCTCTGTTGGCGCCTGGCGACGACCCGGCGGCGGCCCTGAGCCTGGACCGCTATCTGACGGCGCAGGCGGTGGCGCTGTCCCTGGCCGGCATCCCTGCGATCTATTTTCACAACCTGTTCGGCACCCGCAACGACCGGGACGGGTTCGCCAGGACCGGGCGGGCGCGGTCGCTCAATCGTCGCAGGTTCTCGGTCTCCGAGATCGAGTCGATGCTGTCCGACGAGGCGTCCCGGGAGCGGCGCATCTTCGACCGCTATGCGGCGCTGCTTCGGGTGTGGCGGCGGCAGCCAGCGTTTCATCCATCGACATCTCAACGGGTGCTGGACGCGCCGGACGCGGTCCTTGCCGTGCAGCGCGGCGGCGAGACGCCGGAGTCGGTCGTCGCCCTGCACAATCTCTCCGACAGTGCGCAATCCGTGACGATTGAGGCGTTCGAAGGCTCCGGGCCGGGCGAATCCACCTTGGTCGATCTGATTTCCGGCCGTCGATTTGCGGCCGCCGGAGGCCGCATCGATGTCACGCTTGCTCCATACGAGATGCTTTGGCTGAGCGGGGCCGCCGCCAGCGAGGCGCCCTGAAGCGTGGTCAGGGGAGGCAATGCGGGCTAGCATGGATTGATCGAATCGTGATCAATCGATGCAGCCGGTGCGGAGCGGCGGTGCCCAGACTCCATCCTCACGATCAAGGCCATTCCGACCAATCATGAGCAGGATCGCGCTTTGTCATTTCCGGGTCGGCGAGACCGACGGCGTGTCCCTGGAAATGGGAAAGTGGCGCCAGGTCCTCGAGAAGCTGGGTCATGAAGTTGTCTACATCGCTGGCAATGCCGGCGTTGCCGAAACGATCGTCATCCCCGAGTTGCACTATGCCGACGAATTCAACACGCGACTGACCGCCAACGCATTCGGAGAGTTGACCGACTATCCGGACGAATTCGCCTTGCGCGACGCGGTCGATACGGTGTCCGGGTCGATCGGTCGGCAGGTTCGCCGGGCAATCGAGCGCCATTCTCTCGATGTGCTGGTGCCGAACAATCTGTGGTCGCTGGGCTGGAACCTGGCCGCCGGCCTCGGTTTCATGGAGGCGGTCGAGGCGACCGGCAAGCGCGCCGTTGCCCACCATCACGACTTCCATTGGGAGCGCAAGATATACGCCCGGCCGACCTGCGCGTTCGTGCGAGACGTCCTGGATCTGGCGTTCCCGCCGCGCATCCCCACGGTTCGCCACGCCGTGATCAACAGCCTCGCACGGGATGAGTTGCTCGATCGCACCGGCCTTGCCGCGACCATCGTTCCCAACGTGTTCGACTTCGACGCGCCGGCTTGGGAACTTGACGACTACAATCACGATCTCCGCGAAACGCTTGGTATCGCCGAGAACGATATCTGCGTGCTGCAGGCAACCCGGGTGGTCGACCGCAAGGGCATCGAGATGGCCGTCGACCTGGTTGCCGCAATGCAGCGCCCGGTGCACCAGGAAACCCTGCGGGCCGGCGGTCTTCATGATGGACGGCCATGGAGCGGCAGGATCGTACTTTTGCTGGCCGGTATGGTGGAATGCGCGCCGGCCTATCTGGAGGCCTTGAAGGCGCGGGCCGAGCGCCTTGGCGTCACCATGATCCTGGCTGGCGACCGGGTGGCGACGGAGCGCGGCTGGTGGGATGGCGGCAAGGTCTACTCGCTGTGGGACTGCTATGCCCATGGCGATCTGATCAGCTATCCCAGCCTTCTGGAGGGCTGGGGCAACCAGTTCCTCGAGGCGCTGTTCGCCCGCAAGCCGATCGTGTTGTTCGAGTACCCGGTCTTTGTCTCCGACCTGTTGCAGCACGGCTTCGAGGTCGGCTCGCTGGGCAGCGAGACCGCCGGGACCGACGATGATGGGCTGGTGTCGCCGGTACCGGACCGATTGGACTCCGCGACCGAATCAGCGGTTCGCTATCTGACTGACGCAGAGCATCGTGAGGCCGTGGTCACCGCCAATTTCGAGCGCGGACGGCGTCTGTTCGGCCTGCAGGTGCTGGAGCCGCTGTTAACCGGTTTGATGGCGGAATAGTGAGACGATCCAATGCATTGGGGCTGTCCTCGGTGATGCCGGACCTGATCACAAACGCGCGAGCGCACTCGTTTCACTTCGCGTTTTGTTTGTAGGTCTACAGACATCCCGACAGAATGCGCGCCGGCCATTCGGCCGTCCAAGGGACTGTCTAGGGGACATTCATGCAAGCTGTTGAGAAGTTCGGCCCCGCCGTGGGCCGGATATTGCTGGCGATCATCTTCTTGATGTCCGGCATCAGCAAGACCTTCAATTGGGACGGAACTGCTGGATACATGGCGTCCGTCGGCATGCCGATGGTCACCTTGTTCCTGATCGGCGCGATCGTGCTCGAGGTCGGCGGCAGCTTGTCGGTGATACTTGGTTTCAAGGCGCGCTGGGGCGCCTTGGCGCTGATCGTGTTCACGATTCCGACGACTTTCATCTTCCACGCTTATTGGGCCGTCGACCCGGCGCAGATGCAGATCCAGCAGATCATGTTCATGAAGAACCTGGCGATGACCGGCGGCCTGCTTTTGATCATGGCCAACGGTTCCGGACCACTCAGCCTCGACGCCCGATTAGGCGGCCGTTAGCGCTGACCCGATAACGGCACCCCAGGTGTCGACTAAGAACCGGCCGACCGCGACTAGGCGCAGGTCGGCCGGATTCGTTGTGGGCGCGGTCGGGCCCGCAGGCTGTTGGTTCGGTGCCGTTGCTACAGCCCCGGACCGGCCTTAGATGGCTGCAGGTCCTGGCCGAAGCCGATGATGTGGCCGTCCGGGTCCCGCACGTCGATCTCGCGACAGCCATAAGGTTGGTCTTCCGGCCCGCGAATGATCTCCACCCCCTTCGCGCGCAACTCCTCGGCCAGGGCATCGACATCGTCGACATAGACATATGCGGCCCAGTACTGGTTCTGGGGCGTTCGATCCTCGGCTCGGCTGCGATCGAGCGCAATCGTGACCGTGTCGCGGCAGACGATGCAGAAGGCCGGCGGATCGCCCCAGAATGTGCCGGGGCTGAATCCAAGTTGCTCGTCATAGAAGGCGGCGCTCTTTTTCACATCGGCGACCTCGATGACCGGCATGGATCGCTGCATTGTTGGCATCTCGGGACTCCCAATCGGTGTAGATGGACGGGCCTGGCAAGACCGGCTCGCGATGTCGTCCGTGATTCTATCAGGGTCTCCGCGCAAGCCAATCGGGTACAGCCTGGATCGCTGTCTGGATCGCTGACCCTCAGCCGCCGTTGCTTGACTCGCCTCCTCGCGTCGCCGCACGATGGCTGGAAGGCCCGCGAACGCAGTCGAAACGCAGAAGCCGGGCGCACCGAAGAAGAAACACGCATTGGGAGGAGCAAACATGCGCGAGGCAGCAAGTGTCGCCGGATCGAGACGAAGTCGTTCGGGCCTGAAATGGGCGTTGGCGGCCATCGTCCTGGCAGTGCCGACCGGCCAGGCGGCGGCCGAGCCGCTGATCATCGAGAGCTGGCGGAACGACGATCTGGTGATCTGGCAGGACCAGATCATTCCGGCGTTCAACGCCAAGCATCCGGATATCGAGGTCGTCTTCGCGCCCTCGGCGCCGGCGGAATACAACGCCGCCCTGAACGCCAAGCTGGAAGCCGGAACGGCCGGCGACCTGATCACCTGCCGGCCCTTCGACGCCTCGCTGGCGTTGTTCCTGGACGGCCATCTGGAATCGCTCAACGGCATGTCGGGCTTGGAGAACTTCTCCGATGTCGCCAAGAGCGCCTGGGTGACCGACGACGGCTCGACCGTCTTCTGCCTGCCGATGGCCTCGGTGATCCACGGCTTTATCTACAATAAGGAAGCCTTCGACGAGCTTGGCCTGTCCGAGCCGACGACAGTCGCTGAATTCAACGCGGTCGTGGATGCGATCAAGGAAGACGGCAGCTACGACCCGATCGCCATGGGCACGGCCGACCAGTGGGAGTCGGCGACCATGGGGTTCCAGAATATCGGCCCGAATTATTGGAACGGCGAGGCCGGGCGCCTGGCCCTGATCGATGGCAGCGGTCATCTGACCGACCAGGCTTATATCGACACGTTCGAGGCGCTCGCGGCCTGGAAACCCTATCTGCCACGCGGGTTCGAGGCACAATCCTATCCGGATTCGCAGAACTTGTTCTCGCTCGGCCGGGCGGCGATATACCCGGCGGGATCCTGGGACATCTCGGTGTTCAACAACCAGGCGTTCTTCGAGATGGGCGCCTTCTCGCCGCCGGTGCCGGCCGGCCAGGACACCTGCTACATCAGCGACCACACCGATATCGCCTTGGCCATCAACGCAAATTCCAGCCAGAAGGCGGCGGCGCGGACCTTCCTTGAGTGGATGTCGACCGAGGAATTCGCCGACATATATTCCAATGCGCTGCCGGGCTTCTTCTCGCTGTCCAGCCATTCGGTGACGCTGTCCGATCCGTTGGCGAACGAGTTCCTGAGCTGGCGCGGGGTATGCGAGTCGACGATCCGCAACTCCTACCAGATCCTCTCGCGCGGCGAGCCGAACCTGGAGAACCAGCTGTGGAACGTCAGCGCCCAGGTGATCAACGGCACGTTGACGCCGGAGCAGGCGGCGGCCGAGGTCCAGGCGGGCCTCGCCAACTGGTACCCGCCGCAGCAATAGGGCGGCAATTGGGGCGGCGTCGGCCGGCGCCGCCCCGCCAATCTTCGCCCGATCCCTGACCAGAATCGGAGCACGGCATGTCTCAGCCGGCTCGTCGCCGACGCAAACCGTTCCCTTACCACATCATCGTGTTCCTGGCGCCGGCGACCCTGGTCTACACGGTCTTTATGGTGTACCCGCTGGCGGATAGTCTGCGGCTCAGCCTGTTCGGCCCGGGCGAGGGCGCCGGCGAGGTGTTCGTCGGGATCGGCAACTACATCACCTTGCTGACCGACCCGCTCTGGTCGGAGCGGTTCTGGGGCGGGTTGAAGAACAACTTCGTCTTCTTCGTGATCCACATGCTGGTGCAGAACCCGATCGGCCTGCTTCTGGCCGCGCTGCTGAGCTCACGCGTGCTGCCGGGTCGCAATGCCTACCGCACGCTGATCTTCACGCCGACCATGTTATCGGTGGTGATCATCGGCTTCGTCTGGCAGCTGATCCTGAGCCCGTTATGGGGCGTGGCGGAGGGGCTGATGGCGCTGGTCGGTCTCGACGGTTGGTTCGCGCCCTGGCTCGGCCTGGAGGGCTCGGCGCTGATTACCCTGGCGCTGATCTCGGTCTGGCAGTTCGTCGGCATCCCGATGATGCTGATCTATGCCGCGCTGCTGAACATTCCCGACGATCTGATTGACGCCGCCACGGTCGACGGCGCCAACCACTACCAGGTCTTCTGGCGCATCAAGCTGCCGCTGATCTGGCCGACGATCGGAATCGTCTCGATCCTGACATTCGTCGGCAATTTCAACGCCTTTGACCTGATCTACGCGGTCAAGGGCGCGCTTGCCGGTCCGAACTTCGCGTCCGACATCATGGGCACGCTGTTCTACCGCACCTTCTTTGGCTACCAGCTACAGCTCGGCAATCCGACCATGGGGGCGACGGTGGCGACCCTGATGTTCCTGATCATCCTGGTCGGCGTGATGATCTATTTCTTCATCGTCCAACGGCGCTTGCAGCGCTACGAGCTGTAACGGGAGCGCGGGCAACATGGCAAAGACCACCCAGTCGCTGTCCAACACCGTGACGATGCACGCCGTGCTCGGCGGTTACACCATCATCGCGCTGTTTCCGATCTTCCTGGTGCTGAGCAACTCGTTCAAGAGCCGCCGGGCGATCTTCAGCGACCCGCTGGCGATCCCAACGCCTGACAGCTTCACCACCATCGGGTTCACCACTGTCTGGCAACGCTCGGCCTTCGATACGTTTTTCGGAAACAGCCTGATCGTCACCCTGGTCTCGCTGTTCCTGGTGCTGCTGACCGGGGCGATGGCGGCCTGGGCGCTGTCGGAATATCGCTTCCGCGGCAACACGCTTCTGTCGATCTACCTGGCGCTCGGCATCATGATCCCGATCCGGCTGGGCACGGTCAGCATCCTCAGGCTGGTGGTCGACCTCAATCTGATCGACACGCTGGCCGCGCTGATCCTGGTCTACACGGCACAGGGCCTGCCGCTGGCGATCTTCATCCTGTCGGAATTCATGCGACAGATTCCCAAGGAGTTGAAGGAGGCGGCGCGGGTCGACGGGGTCACCGAGTATTGGATCTTCTTCCGCATCGTGCTGCCGCTGACCCGGCCGGCGATCGCCACGGTGGCGGTGTTCACCATGATCCCGATCTGGAACGATTTGTGGTTCCCGCTGATCCTCACCAGTTCGGAATCGACCAAGACCATCACCTTGGGCGTGCAGACTTTCATCGGCCAATACGTCACCGACTGGAATGCCGTGCTTGCCTCGCTGACACTTGCGATCGTGCCCATCGTGGCGCTCTACCTGATCTTCTCGCGACAGCTGATCCGCGGGCTGACGTCAGGGGCGGTCAAGTAAGCGCGGACGCGATGACGCCGGCTGCATGAAGACTGCCCGTGATATGGAGAATTGGCGATCTATAACGCTTTCCGATGGGCGAACGCGGCGGCGATGACACCGGCACGATGCTTGTAATGCGGGGCGGGCGATGAGGTTCCGCATGGGCCGGATCACGATCTCGCTGACGATCGTGACCACATTCGTCGGCCTTGTCGTCGTGCTGCTCGGATCGGTGCTGACGGTCAGTTACCTGTCCAGCAAGCGCAATACCCTGGGGCTGGTTGCCGAGCTGTTGGACAAGTCAAGTCAGCACGCGATCGACGAGTTGCGCAGTCATCTGGATCCGGCCGTGGCACAAGCAGATTGGGCCGCCGATCTGATTTCGACCGGTCCGTTCGATCCGGCCGACGACCAGCAGGTCGCGGTTTTCCTCCTGGGTGCGCTGGCGGCAACGCCCGACGTGACGGCGCTCATCTACATTGCCACGAAAACGAGGGTCATACGGGCCTATCGAGGTGGAGATCGCCAGGACTGGCGCCTGGATACGAGCCCGTCGATGGATACCGGTTTCGCCGAGCGCACACTCCAGGCGGCGCGCGAACGCGGCGCTGGGTTCTGGAATGAGATCCTGTTCAGTGAAATCCAGCGACGGTCCTTCATGAACTACGTCCGGCCGGTCTGGCGGGATGGCGAATTTCAGGGCGTCGTTCTGGCCGCAGTCTCGTTGAACGAGCTGTCCGAAGTGGTCAGCCGGATCAGCGACCGCAGTCGCGGCACAGCCTTCATCATGACCGATGACGACCAACTGATCGCCCACCCCAGCCTGACGTCCAGCCATCCGGAACTCTCGAAAGACAATCCCACGGTCGATATTGATCGGGTCGGCGATACGGTGCTGCAGAGTATCAGGCAATCCGAGGAATACCCCATGCACGGTATGCCCGAGCTTGGAGATCTCGTTCTGCGGCAGACGGAGATCGCGGGCAGACGCTATGTTTTCGCCCTTATCGAGGTCCTGGGCTATGGCGCTAGGCGCTGGATCGTCGGCCACCATGTGGACGCCAAGACCGCCGAGGCGCCGTTCCAGTGGCTGCGCGACTCGGTCATTGCCGGCGTTGTCATATTGCTGGTGGGCGTCGTGCTCGCGGTCTATTTCGGCCGCCAGATCGCCCGACCGATCCGGGCCGCCAGCGCGGGCGCCGCCAGTATCGCCAAACTTGATATCTCGAATGTGGAGGAGTTGCCGCGCAGTCCGTTTGCGGAGCTGGACTCACAGGCACAATCCTTTAACGCCATGCTCGGCGCCCTGCGCTGGTTCGAGACCTACGTTCCGCGCTCGCTTGTGCGTCGCCTTATCGGGCACGGCGACAGGCAGATCGCATCGGAAGAGCGCGACCTGACCATCCTCTTCACCGATCTCGTCAGTTTCACCTCCGCGTCCGAGAAGATGACGGCTGGCGAGACGGCCGAATTGCTCAATCATCATTTCGCGCTTCTGGCGGAATGCGTCGAAACCGAGGAGGGCACCATCGACAAATTCATCGGCGACGCGCTTATGGGCTTCTGGGGCGCGCCGGACGAACAGCCGGACCAGGCCGACCGGGCGGTTCGCGCAGTGTGCGCCATGGCCAGATCGGTTCGGGAGGACAATGCTCGGCGGCGCGATGAGGGTCTGCCGCCTGTCCGCATGCGCATGGGCCTGCACCGTGGGCCCGCGGTGGTCGGCAATATCGGGGCGCCGGCGCGGATGAACTACACCGTCGTCGGCGACACGGTGAACACCGCCAATCGCGTCGAAGGGCTGGGCAAGGAAATCGCCCCGGACGCCGAGACCGTCATCCTTGCCAGCGAAGAGGTGATCGCCGCCATGACACTGGATGTGAGGCACGAGCCCGCGGGATCGTTCGCAGTCAAGGGCAGGACGGCCCCGGTCCAGGTGTACCGAATCGATCCATAAAGACGGCTGGCGACTCCAGCCGGCGGCATTCAGTCGTCGGGATTGTAACCGGGCGGATACTTCTCCCAGGGATATCCCGCCAGCGCCATCTGGTAGCCAACATCGAAAAGCTGGTTCATGTAGGCGGTATCGAATTGCTCTTCGCGCTCGGCGTCGAAGGACGACGGGATGAAAGCAAGGTTGTAGTCGATCTCGTCGCGAATCGAGGAAAGATAGATCCGGTAAAGGTCGCCAACACCCTGGGTCTGGATCAGGGTGGCGATTGCCCGACTGGCAATATCGAATGTTCGCCGTTCGACATCGGCCCATTCCTCGTCGAGCCGGGCGTTCCGGATCACATAAAGAACCCTGTCGCGCTCGAATCCATAGGTATCGGCCGCCTCTCCTAGATTGACCGAAGGCGGATAGATGAAGACCTGCGAGATGGTACCGCCATCGACATGCATCTCCTGATATGCCGCCCCGTTGACCTCTACGTCGATCATCACCGGCGGGAAGGCTCCGGGGATCGCCGCTGAGGCAATGAGAATGCTCTGGAACAGCTCGAGAGCCCGCGGGTTTCCGCTATTGGCGATCTCACCGATGTTCCACACGATTGGCCGTTGGGCATCGAGGTTGGTCGTAGCGATCAGAAGCAGGCGACCCTTGTCATACTCTTCGCCGATCGCCTGCAGCATCTCCTGACCGGCGTAGTCGCGCACCAGGTTCCACAAGGGCGCGTTATCGGCGGCGCTGTCCTTGAAGATGATGTCCAGAAAGGGCCTTGGCTCGGCGATGTCCTCGGGTGACACCTGGGTGTAGACCTCGCGCAGCGGCGCGTCATAATCCGGACCCAGGAAGGCAAAGGGCGCTATCAGCGCACCCGTGCTGATGCCGGTCACCACTTTGAACTCGGGGCGCTCGCCCGTCTGCGACCAGCCTATCAGCAGGCCCGCGCCGAATGCGCCATTGTCTCCGCCGCCGGAAATCGCCAGGAAGTTGGCCGGCGGCAAACCTGCTTCGCTGTTCTGAATTCCAAGTTGGTCTCTTTCTCTTCCGGCACTTTCGATTCCATGCTGAAGGAACAGGCTCGTATCCTGGTCGATGAAATACCGCACATCCGGCATGCCGGGTACGACCGCATCCAGATAGCTGGCTTCGGGCACGGCCGGCGACCGCTTTGGCGCCGCGCAGCCGGTGACGACGCAAAGCAGGATCAGCAGCAGGCTGAATTGAGAATTGTCGATCCGCATCAGTTTGTCCTCACAATGATCCTGCCAGAACGGCCCTCTATCCGGTCGCTCTCGTCTCGTATTGGTCCGGTTCCGTCGTCAGGTGCCAGAGGCCCCATAGGCCCCAGCCCGCGATCAGCGGCAGCACGACCCAGTACTCCGATTCCCTGGGAAGGCTCCAGCCCGCCGCATCCCGCGCCGCGGCGACGGTCGCCAGCGCCACGATCGGCCAGTAAGCGGTGATTCCGAGCGCGGCCGCAAGAGCCACGCGACTCCAGGCTCTCGCCATCAGCTGTCCGGCCAGGCCGGCGGCCAGGACCGGGATGTAGAAGACGAGGTCGCCGACGGCAAAACCCCACCAGAAGGCCGTGCCGACTTCGGTGACGTTCTGTGCCGGTTCCTGGGTTCCCATCGCGATGCCGAGATCGTAGTCGAATGCCGGAATACCCTGCGCATAGCCGAGATAGAGCACCAGCAGCCAGCCGGGACCCTGCAATGCCCAAAACTTCAATCCTCGCCGTGACATTAGACCCTCCGTGCCGGACTGCGATCGTCACCATCCTAAATCCGCCACGCGGGATCGAGGCAAGTCCATGATCGACAAATCCGTCACCGGGATCCTCGGGCCAGCGAGGACCGCGGCTGCAGGAAGGCAATTCACAGCCGGTATCTGCACGGGTCTCAGCGCTCCAATGACGTGATTCGGCTGGCGATTTTCGTGTTGGCGCATCGCGGTAATGCCGAGACAGGCCGGTGAGACGCCCATTCCAGGATGGTCTGACACAAACGATCGCACCGTAGTGCAAGACTGATTGGAACAGGACGATGACACTGCTGCTGTATAAGGACGAAACCTGGAGCTTCGACGAGATCAAGGAGGGAGTCTGCGACATCCTGGCCCAGATTCTCGAGCGGCCCGCCGGAACGATCCGTTCCGATGCGCTTCTGGAGGAAGGGCTTGGCGTCGATTCTTTGACGCTGATCCAGACCCAGATCGGCGTCGAGGACCATTTCGACATTGTCACGCCGGATATCGACGAGGGCACGCTGGAAGACTTGCGCACGGTCGATGACCTCGTCCGCTGGGTCGCAGAGCAGTCCTAGCGAGATTCGGCCGACCGGCGGGACGGTTCACGGCCGCCACCGGACCGGTACCGGCATCTCTTCAGTCGGGCCGGCACGCGGCGACCCTCAATTCCGATCGGCCACCCAGGCGCTGAAAGGGAGGACATCGGCCGCCGATCCGTCGTACAGCCGCACCTCGCCTTCGCCGACGACACCGACCTTGCCGACGGACGGGAAGTGGGCCACCTCGAACCTCGACCGCTCACCACCCATCAGATAGATCAAATCGTCCGCTCCGTCGTTTGTCAGATGATGCACCGCACCGTCGGTCGGGAATCCGAGATAATCGCCCGGCCCGACCGCGAAGCGGTCACCGTCGATTTCGGCAGTTCCCTGGCCTTCCAGAATGAACAGGAATTCTTCCTCAATGCTGTGTGCGTGGGGAATGAAGCTCTCCTTGCCGGGCGGTACCCTGGCGAGGCTGAGATGCGCCCGCCGCATGCCGGCGCGGTCGCCGAGTCGGTGCATGAACACCTCGGACTTCGGGTTCAGAGGATGCTTGATATGCGCCGCCTCTGAGTCTTCCAACAAGGATGTACGAACGAGATGCTTCGGAGATTTCGTCACGGCAGTCACGCTCCTCGGTCAGATCTGGACACCACCACCCGCGCCCCGGGATTCAGCAGGTCCGTGGGCTACCCGCGACGAAGCGCAGGCTGCCTGCGCCCATGCCGTCGGCACGGTCCCAACTGCGAGGCCCTCACCTGCGTATGTTCGCGCGCCGGTCGGTTGGCGTTGGCCAGGCCGACATCGGATTTCGGCGGCTGGCCAGATCGCCTACTCTTGCTGCGAGTGCGTCATCCAGCCGATCGCCGCACCGGCGGCGTCCTTGACGATGGCGAAGCGGCCGACACCGGAGACGTCGAAGGGCGGGCGCATGATCTCCCCGCCGGCGGCCTGGACCTTGGCGACGCGAGCGTCGACATCGTCAACGGCGATATAGGCGAACCAGTGGTCGGGGATGCCGTCGAAGCCGGTGCCGGGCGTCATCTCCATCATACCGCCGGCCATCTCGTCGCCGGCCTTGCAGATGATGTAGTCGCCGCCCTCGGCCATCGGCATGACGTCGTAAGTCCAGCCTAGCGTGTCGGCATAGAACGCCTTGGCCTTCTCCGCATGCCAGGTCATCAACTCGTTCCAAGTGAATTGTCCGTGTTTGTCAGTCGGCATAGGTATCACTCCCTTCAAGTGAGGTTGGCAGTCTCGGTATCCTGTCCGGGCACAGGCCGCTCAAAGTTCCACCACCCGTTTCTCCCGGATCGATCGGTCGGCGGCGAGCACGATGCGCAGGGAATTGACTGCATCGGCCATGTGATCGGACAGGTCGATATTCTCGAGGATCGCATTCAGGAAATACGCCTGCTCGCGTTCGCACAATTCATCATGGCCGGGCTCGTCGGCCATGGAAATCGCCTCGTCGGGCTTCTCCAAGGTCCCATCCTTGGCAAGTGCGGCGTGGTGCACACGGATGGTGCTGGTCTTGGTGTGGGTCTCCATGTCGGCGGAGCCGCCGGCGTCCTCCGGCATCACGATGCTGACGCAGCCTTTCGGGCCCATGATATCCTTCACGAAGAAGGCGGTTTCGCTGATCATCGGCCCCCAGGCGGCCTCATACCAGCCAACCGAGCCGTCGTCGAAGGTAACCTGGAGCTGGCCGTAATTGTACATGTCCGGCGCGATCTCGTCGGACAGGCGGGCGCCGATGCCGTGCACCCGGACCGGCTTCGCCCCGGTAATCAGGCACATGATGTCGACATAGTGCACGCCGCAATCGACGATCGGCGACAGCGACTTCATCAGATCCTTGTGCCAGTTCCACGCCTCGCCGGTGCTCTGCTGATTCAGGTTCATGCGCATGGCAAGCGGCTTGCCCAGCGTCTTGGCCAGTTCCACCAGCTTTGTCCATGAAGGGTGATGGCGCAGGATGTAGCCGACCACCACCTTGCGGCCGGTCCGCTGTGCCGTGGCGACGACCCGCTCGGCATCCTCGACGGTCTCGGCCAGGGGCTTTTCCACGAAGATATGGGCCCCGGCCTCCATGGCGGCGACCGCGAAATCCGCATGGGTGTCGGACCAGGTGTTGATCGACACCGCATCGGGCTTCAGGGCCGCCAGCGCCTCGCCGTAATCCTCGAATCTAGGCACATCTGCATAGTCGTCCGGGATGTCCGTCCGGCTCTTGACGCTCCGGGAGCACAGCCCTGCGAGTTCGAACCCGTCCAGCCTGTGATACGCCTTGGCGTGGGACAGCCCCATATGGCCGAGCCCAACCACCAGCACCCGCACTGTCTCCGCCACGGCTTGCCCTCCCGAATTGTCGTTGTGACGATTGCAGGCGGTCGGCGGGTCGCTGTCAATGCTCTCGGGCGGCTTGCTCCCGGCGGTCGATCAGCCGCCGCGCATGGACCGTGTATTGCTGCGGATGATCATCGGCTGGAATGCAAAGATGCCGGGGGCGGCGGGGTCGACGAAGACGCGTACCGCATGCACTTCGGAGTCGCCGAAGACCTGAAGCCGGGTGACATTGTCCAGGTCCGGAGAGAAGTCCATCAGCGCCTGATCGACAACGAAGCGGTGGCTGTCGCCATGAATGACCAGAACCGGCCCGTCAAAAGCCCGGGCGCCGTCGCTGATCGCGGCGATCGTGGCACGGAAGGCATCCCGCCTGCCGCCCCGCTGGAAGATGTCGGCGTGCAGCGCCAGCACGATCGCCGTGCTGCGCGCCGTCGCGGCCTCGGCGAAAGCCCGCGCGATCCATGCGCTATTGGCGGCGTCGCGCTGTGGGAATTCCGAGGCGTCGTCGGCGTTGTTGTCGCTGCCGACCACATGGACGGTGGCGAAGGCGATGTCATTGTGCCACCAGAAGGCGTTCTCCGGGGTCGGCGCATCGACGTCGACCGATGTCTGGCGTAGCAGGTCGATCGTCTGCCGCCCGAGGCTGCGGTTGTCGGCGAAAGAACATCGAGCGCAGCAGGGCCAGGCGCTCCACCGGGTCGTAGCGGCCGGCATTGGCGCGATGGCAATCGGTCCATTCATTGTCGCCCGGCGTGTAAATCACCGGACCGTCCAGACTGTTCATCCAGTCCAGTGCGACGGCGTAGCGCTCGTCGCTGCAGGGCGAACTGCCGGCCTTGATGTCGCCGACATGGATCACGAAGTCCGGCTGTGCCGCGTTCACCGCATCGACCAGTCGCTGATAATTCGCCTCGCGGGCGCCGCCGCTGTAATAGGGCACGTCGCCGATGGCAATGAAGGCAAACGTGTCCTGGCCAAGCAGCGGCTGCGCCGGCGCGGCGGGTGCCACCAGTAGCGCACGATGGCGGCGAGCAGGTATGAGATCGATCTGGTCATGTTCGAATGTCCTCCGGCAAACGAATGATTGCCGAGGAGGGTTTAAAATACCTAAAAATTTATGGGGTTTTGCCGGCGATCCAGGTGTCCCGTACCTCTAACTTATCGTCCAAGAGCACAAGATCGGCGTTGTAGCCCGGCGCGATACGGCCGATCCGGTCGTCGAGGCCCATGAAGGCCGCCGGGTACAGGGACGCCATGCGCAGCGCCTCCTCCAGCGGCTGATCCAGCATCCCGACCGTGTTGCGGACCGCCGTCGCCATGTCGAGGCTGGAGCCGGCCAGCGTGTTGTCCGCGGCGGACAGGCGGCCATCGATCTCGGTGATCGTCTGACCGTAGAGGTCGAAGGAGCGTTCCTCGGCGCCGACCGTCGCCATGGCATCGGTGACAAGAAACATCTTGCCGCGCGGCTTTGCCGCGATCGCGACCCGAAGCGTCATCGGGGCCACGTGGATGCCATCGACGATCAGGCCGCACCAACTGTCCGGATCGTCTAGGGCGGCGCCGACGACACCGGGCGCCCGGCTCTCCATGGGGGTCATGGCGTTGAACAGATGGGTGAATCCGGAAACCCCATGCTCCAATGCCATTCTGATGTCATCGCAGCTGCCTGCGGTATGCCCGGCGGCGACCCTCACTCCGGCCTTCTTGAGATCAAGGGTCATCCAGTCCGGCACCAGTTCCGGCGCCAGGGTAACGAGCGTCCGGCCGACTGCGAGGGAGGTGAGTTCTGCGATGTCGTCCGGCTCGATCTGGCGGATCGCCTCGGCGCTGTGCACGCCCTTGCGCGCGACGTTGATGAACGGTCCTTCGATATGCACGCCGAGGACGCCCGGCACTCGTTGCGCAATGGCGTCCCGCGCGGCGGCCATCGCCGCCGGGATCGTATCTCGCTTGTCGGTGATCAGGGTTGGCAGGAAGCCGGTCGTGCCGAAGCGCCGATGGGCCTCGCCGATTGCCCGGATACCGTCGACCGACAGGGTGTTGTTGAAAAGCACGCCGCCGCCGCCGTTCACCTGAAGGTCGACGAAACCCGGCGCCAGCAATCCGCCGTCCAGGCTCCGCCGGGCCAGCCCGGTTCGAACCGAAGGCTCGGCAACGACATCGACGATCATCCCATTGCCGATCAGGACCGCATGGCCATCCAACGTCTCGTCGCCGGTGAAGATGCGGCCGTCGGTCAGGGCCAACTCCGGTGTCGGTGTCTTCATCGCGTCATCGTCACCTTGCGCAAATGTCGCGGCTGGTCCGGATTCATGCCACGGCGAACCGACAGCCGGGCGGCAAGTCCGTAGAAGCTCTGCACCATGGCTATCGGATCGCACGCCGGATGCACCGGCGGCGCCACCGGCAGTCGCCCGGCGGCCGGCTCGCCCGGTTCAGCCACGAGGACATTGGCATCGCGTCCACGCAGTTGAGCCACCAGTTCCAGCATTCCGTTCCGTGTCTCGTCCTGCTGGCTGAATACCAGCACTGGATAATCCGCATCCACGAGCGTTACCGGCCCGTGCTGCAGCTCTGCCGCGCTGAATGATTCCGCGTGCAAGGCGCAGGTTTCCTTCATCTTCAACGCCGCCTCATTGGCGATCGCGAAGCCGTACCCGCGTCCGACCACCAGCATGTCATGCACGTCCGACAGCGGCTCCAGCGCGGCACTCCAATCCAGTGCCGCGGCACGTTGCAATTGCTCGGGTACTCTGTCGAGCGCCGACAGCAGCCCGGCATCCTCGCTCCAATGCGCGACCAGCTGGGCCTGGGCGGTGAGCGAGGCGATGAATGTCTTGGTGGCGGCGACGCTCTGCTCCTCGCCCGCATGCAGCGGCAGAACCGCCTCGCAGGCCTGCTCCAGCGGAGAACCCGGCACATTGACTATGGCGATCGTAAAGGCTCCGGCCCGGCGCGCGGCCTCGGCCTGATGTACCAGATCCGGGCTGCGTCCCGATTGCGACACTGCCAGGAAGACTGCCTGCGCCATGTCGAGCTCGGCGCCGTACAGCGTTGCCACCGATGGGGCGGCGGCGGCGGTGACCAGCCCCAGCCGGGTCTCGATCAGGTATTTGCCGAAGGTGGCCGCATGGGCCGAGCTGCCGCGGGCGCTGGTGACCACGAAACGGTGGCCGCCGGATCGCAAAGTTGCAGCCAGAGACCTCACCTCGGAAAGGTTCCGCCGTAACTGCTCCGCGACTGCCTCGGGCGCTTGTTCCGCTTCGCGCAGCATCATCGGCGCTTCAGCCGTCTCGGTCCTGGTCACGTCTGGTCCACCTTGTCCATGCTCTGCCGTGCCAGAAGGATCGCGCCGTCCAGGGCGTCTCCCTCTGGTTCGACGATTGTCTCCTGTAAGGGCGCCGGCAGCCAAGTCCGGATATGGGGCGCCAGCCCACCCATGAGGGAAAGCCGCCTCGCGCCGGTTGCCAACAGGGCTTTGGCCAGCCGCGCCGCGTCCTCTGCCGTGGCTTGCAGAATGTCATTGGCGAGCGGGTCACCGGCCGCCGCGTGGCTGAAGACCAGCGGGGCAAGGGCGGCGTAGTCCTTTGGCTGTGCGTCGCTTGCCAGGCAACCGCCGCGTCGGTGTCGTCATCGAACCGCGCCATCACCGCTTTGGACAGCGGCGTCTCGGGCTCGACCCCGTCATGGGCCAGCAGTGCCCGGCGGATCGTCGACAGGCCAAGCCATGCGCCGCTGCCGTGATCGGCGATCGGAAATCCAAGGCCGCCCACGCGATGCGGCTTCCCGCCGACGATCGACCAGCCGCAGGATCCGGTCCCGAGGATCAGGATTGCCCCGTCGCCTCCGGAATAGGCGCCCAAACAGGCGACATGGGCGTCGGTTTCCAGGGACACGGAAGCGAAGGGATGCGGATGCGCCATGACCGCTTCCCGGTCCTGCCGTTGGCCGGTGCCGGCAAGGCCCAGCCCGGCATGGAGCGTAGCGATTGCGGAGTCCGGCAACCCGGCCCCGGCAATCGCCCCACCGGTCGCCGAGAGGATCTCGTCGAACGCCGCTTGCAACCCGTATCGCGGATTGGCGGTGCCGGCATGTCCCTCTCCAAGCGTCCGGCCTTCGGCATCGACGATTCGCGCCCGGCACTTGGTCGCGCCGCCATCGATGCCAAGGAAGAGAGGATCGTTCATAGGCTCCCTGGATACAGCACATGCGGGGCGATTCGCTCGCGATAGGCCTTCGTGCCCATCGGACCACGCGCAGAGCAACTCGGCAGGATCGCCGCCCGGTGAGTTGCACCACTCCCGCATCCTAATGCCGCCCGCAAGGCAGTCGAGGAATTCCGTTGTCGCGAGCAACTCCGGCTGTCGATCGCGCAGGAAGGCGAAGATCTCCAGAACAACCGGCAGGGCCAGGAAGGTCTGCCGGTCAGTTACGTGCAGCGTGATCCCGGCACATGTCCGGCCGGCATGTTTTGACTCCGCCGGTCGGAACTCGACGGCCTGGAACAGGACCCCCGGCAGATGCCGCTCGCGCAACCGCGACACCAGGGTATCGGCATCGAGCCCGGGGGCGCCGATCGTCGTGAATGGACGCGTTGTGCCGCGGCCCTCGCTGAGGGCGGTTCCCTCGATCAGCACCGTGCCGCAATAGGCCAGCACCGATTCGGGACTCGGCAAGTTCGGTGATGGCGAGATCCACACGGCGCTGGGATCCGCCGGTTCCCGGTTCCAGCCGGCGCAGGGCACGACGGAGGGCGCCGGCAGGCCTTGCTCGGAGCAATAGAGACGGGCGGCTCGCCCAAGGTCAGTCCATGCCGCAAGGGCAGGTCGTAGCAGGCGACGAAATTCTCCGAACCGGCGACGACGCCGCCGCCTTCGATGCTGCCGCCGGCCGGGTTCGGCCGGTCCAGAACGATCAGCGGCACGCCCGCCTCGGCGCTGGCTGAGCACAATTCGAGCAGCGTCGAGAGATAGGTGAAGGCGCGGCAACCCGCATCCGCGAGGTCGAAGACAATTGCGTCGAGATCGGCGAAGATGCTCCGGGGCCGGCCTCTTGCGGGGGCCATAAAGCGCCACCACAGGCAGGCCGGTGGACGGGTCGATGCCGTCGTTCAGGCCCTCACCGGCGGCGACGGATCCGGATATGCCATGCTCCGGAGCGAACAGCCGGACCAGTTGAGCGGACGTCAGATCCGCAAGTCGCCTCCAGGTCGGCGTGAGCGATCGGTCGAGGCTGGATGCGTTCACAACAAGGCCCAGACGGCGGCCATCGAACAAACCGGAGTGCTCGCCGATCCGGTCGATGCCCGCTGCGATCGCCGTATTACTGCCCATCGAACGCCCTCGCCATTACGGTCTTCAGACGATACCAATATAACCGCCCGCACCCGAAGCAGGGGCAGAACAGCCCCGGGAAGGATCGATCTCGATGGGAACGGAGACCGTCAGCGAGGCCTATCGCGGCATCGACACGTGGCCGGGGCTCAAGACTCTCGAGACCATGCTTGACGGCAAGGCGGCGGCGGTGGATGCGGTGCGCGCCGCGTTGCCGGCCATGGACGAGGCGGCAACCCAGGCGATCGCGCGGCTGAAACGCGGCGGTCGGCTGGTCTATGCCGGCGCAGGGACATCCGGCCGGATCGCGGTTCAGGACGGCGTCGAATTGACGCCGACATTCGGCTGGCCGTCCGACCGGCTGGTCTATCTGATGGCAGGCGGATACCGCGCTCTGACCGAATCGGTCGAAGGGGCGGAGGACGAGATCGATACGGCGATCGCCGAAGTCGACGCGGCATCGGTCGGGGCGAACGATGTGGTGATCGGGCTCGCCGCCAGTGGCACCACGGCCTACACGGTCGCGGCTGTGCGGCGTGCCCGGGAGTGCGGTGCGCTGACGATCGGAGTTGCCAACAATGCCGGCACGGCGTTGCTGGATGCGGCCGAGCATCCGGTCCTGCTGGACACCGGTGCGGAGGCGATCGGCGGTTCGACGCGCATGAAGGCCGGCACCGCCCAGAAGGTGATGCTGAACCTGTTTTCCACGCTGGTGATGATCAAGCTCGGCCACGTCCATGACGGCTATATGGTCGACGTCGTCGCGAGCAACGCAAAACTCGTTCGTCGCAGTCAGGAGATGCTGGTCGCGCTGACCGGAACCGATGAGGCGACAGCCCGCGATGCGCTGGCCCGGTGCGACGGCCATGTGAAGGCGGCGGTACTGGTGGTGCGAGGGACTCAGCCCGGATGAGGCGAGGTCAAGCCTGGCCGCGAATGACGGAAATCTGCGGGACGCTCTCTCCGTCCTGGATCAAGCAAGCTGAGGCGCGGCGGTGTTCAGAAACCCAGCGTGACGGTGAGCATGAAACTATGGCTGTTGTACTCGGGCCTTATGTCGTTGCCGACACTGTCTTCCAGGTCGTAGCGTTCGGCTTCGAAGAACCGGTATTCGAGGCCTAGGGCGAGATCTTCCGCGAGATTGTAATTGATGCCGCCCATCACCTGATAGGCGAATTTGGTGTCGTGGTCGTCGATCGGCGGTACGAGGCCGGCGCCGTCATCCTCATAGTCGAGTCGCGCCGCGCCGATGCCGACTCCCAGATAGGGGACCACCGGCAGGTTTGTCCGGATATCGGCATAGGCATTGACCATGGCGCCATAGACCGTGGCGTCGCCATCCAGCGAAAAACCACTGAGGGTGTCGGTGTCGTTGTAGCGATACGAGCCTTCCAGTTCCACCCGCAGATCCGCTATCAGTTCGGGTAAGAACCAGTTATAGCCGATCGCTGCGGTCCCGACGTAGCCGAGGTCGAAATCCACATCGGTAAATACGTCCTCGTCGGCATGATTGGCGCCGGCGCCGAGGCGCAGGTAGAGGCCTTCATCGGCCAAGGCCGGCATGGAGATGAGGCTGGCAAGCAGGACACCGACGCAAAGCCGGGAATTCAATCTCATGGGGCGACTCCGCACAACAGGACACCACGGGATGCAGCTCTCCGTGTCGCATGGCTTTGGTTAAGACATGGTTATTCACCGCAACGGTGGTATCGCCGCCAAGCGTGGATTCGTCCCGCTCATTGGCCTGCAGGAACTTGTGGAGGACTTGCCCAGGATCAGATGCCGGCTCGGATTGATCGTCCCGATTTGGGCGGAGCATTTCCGAGAAGTGCCAATTGACCGGTGCGGGCCATCAGTCGAATATGGAGGAATTACCGAACTGGCCCCTTGGCGGCAGCCGACGTGAAACGTCGCTTGACCGCCTGGTCGGCAAAGTCATTCAGCAGGTGTCCGACAGTTGCGCGCTATCGGGCAGACCGAGAATCTCAATGGGAGGCGCACAGTGAGACATCGACTCATTCTGGCAATTGTGACCATGGCGTTCACCGCCGTGGCGGGGACCGCGATTGCCCAGGAACTCTACTTCTATCCCGCACAACAGCAGAGCCAGGATCAACAAAACCGTGACTTTGGTGAGTGCCATGGTTGGGCGATCCAGCAATCCGGATACGATCCCATGGCGCAACAGGCCCAGCCGCAGCAGCAGGCGACGCAAGGTGGCGTCCTGCAGGGAGCCGGGCGCGGTGCGGTGACCGGTCTTGTGGTCGGTGCGATTGCCGGTGATGCCGGAAAGGGCGCCGCTATTGGTGCCGCCGGTGGCGGGCTGATCGGCGGATTCCGGCGTCGGGACCAGGAGCGCCAGATTCAGGCGAACCAACAGCAGTATCAACAGCAGCAATCCGCGGGACGCAACTCCTACAATCGCGCCCTGGCCGCCTGCATGCAGGGCCGCGGCTATAGCGTGAGCTAGAAGAACACATGAAAACAGGACGAACGAAAATGCATATCTCGCGACTACTGGCCCTGATTGTGCTGTGCCTGGCTCCCATGACGGCGGCTGCTCAAGAATTCGATGGCACCAGCCCGGTGCTCTGCGCGTCGATCGATACTCTGTCCTGCGGCCCAGGAGAGGAGTGCGTCAGATCGACGGCCGAGGACCTCAATGTGCCGCAGTTCTTCCACATCGACTTCGTCGAAAAGGTCGTTTCGGCGACCCGGGCCGGCGGGGAAGAGCGGACTACGGATATTCACAGCTTGCAGCAGAACGATGCAGAGTTGCTTCTCCAGGGTCATCAGGGTGGTCTTGGCTGGAGTGCCGCCATCAGCCGCACATCCGGAAAGATGGCGCTCTCGGCTGTCGGTGAAAGCGTGGCGTTCGTGATTTTCGGGGCCTGCACGCCTCTATAGCGCAGGCCGCGATCCTCGAATTCGGGCCGGCTCGCAGCTGCGTCCGGCCATCTATGGCGCTTCCGGATGGGGCGGTCTGTGAAACTGAGGCCGCCATCTCTCCGTGGTGGTCGACCTTCCTGGAACCGTCAGGTGGTGGACGCGACGATGTTGCCGACGGTTCGGCGCAGCGCCATGATCCCGGTCTCGATGTGCCGGGACGGAATGCACCCGGTTGGTCAGGAGCGCCCACGCCAGGCCACGGTCGAAGTCGATCCACAGCCCGGTGCCGGTGAAGCCGGTGTGGCCGATCGTGTCCGGCGAACACAGGCTGCCGCCGACCCAACTCGGCTCGTCCATGTCCGAGGCGCTGTGCCGGAACTGCCAGCCAAGGGTTCGGGTGGCTGTCTGAGGTCGACGCATCTCGTCAAGCGCCGCTCCGCTCAGTACGGTGCCGGCCATCAGGTTGCGGGCGAAGTCCAGTACTCCATCGATATTGCCGAACAGTCCGGCATGGCCGGCTCCGCCCAGCGCGAAGGCATTTTCGTCATGGACCTCGCCGCGTATGACCCGCCCGCGCCAGGGACAGTCTTCGGTGGCGGCGCAATTGTCCGCATCCGGTCTGAATGTTAGCGCGGAGGGGCGGATCGCAGGCCGGTGGCAGGTCTGCGAGGATCTTGCCGCGCAACCGCTCGACCAACAAACCCAGCAGGATGAAGCCGATATCGGAATAGGCCGGGCTGCCGATCGGCCAGACGGTGCGAATGACCCGCTCTTTCAGCACCGTCGGATCGTCGCCCCACAGATTGATCTTCTCCAGCGGCGGAACGCTGGCGTGATGGGTCAGGAAGGACCGTATCGTCGCCTTGCGGGCCGGTGCGTCCGGGTCGTCGGCGCACATCTCAGGCAAGTGCCGGGACAGGGGATCGTCCAGGTCGACCAGGCCATCCTCGACAAGATGGAGAATCTCCGTCGTCGTCACCATGACCTTGGTCAGGCTGGCCAGATCGAACAGGGTCTCGCGCTCCAATGTCACATCGGTTGGCGTAACCATCGCCCGGCCGGCCCAACGGACGGCGCGGTCGCCGTCCGGCGTGACGAGCCCCAGTGCGGCACCGGGTATGCGCGCGCCCGCGACCGCATCGCTGACCGGTGCGAAGGCCTTGTCGGCGATCGTATCGAGATTGGAACTCATCAGCGCGGCCCCGTCATGCCACCCGATTCGCCGGGTGGAACCGGCCGCCGGGCATGGGTTTCGGAACGCCGGTGGTCGCCGGCACGCTAAGCGGCAGGCCCCTGAGCGATCGCACGGCCAGAAAGCCGAATGCCTGTGCCTCCAGCGCGTCGCCCTGCCATCCGAAATCTTCCACCGGCCGCACCGGCGCGTCCAGGGCATCGTCCAGCATCGCCATGAGCGTTGGATTATGCCGGCCGCCGCCTGTTACCAGCCAGAGGCCTGGATCGGCGGGCAGATGCTCCAGCCCGCGCGCCATGGATCGCGCCGCGAACGCGGTCAAGGTGGCGGCGCCGTTCTCCAACGACAACCCCTCTATGGACTCCATCGGGAAGTCGTTACGGTCGAGGGACTTCGGCGGGGCCATGTCGAAATACGGGTGTGCCAGCAGGCCGGCAAGGCGTTCCGTGTCCGGGGTGCCGGCGGCGGCCAGACGACCGTCCTCGTCGTACGTCCGCCCGGTATGCCGCGCCACCCAATCATCGATCATGGCGTTGCCGGGACCGGTGTCGAAGGCCATCAGGTCATCTGGAGCGGTAGAACCGATATAAGTCACATTGCCTACGCCGCCGACATTGAGCACGGCAACAGGCCGGTCGAGAGGCTCGGCGAGGGCCAGATGGTAAAGCGGCGCAAAGGGTGCGCCCTGGCCGCCTGCGGCGACATCAGCGCTGCGAAAATCATTGACCACGTCGATCCCGGTCAGCCTGGCCAACCGGTCCCCGTCGCCCAGTTGCCGGGTCAACCGACGGTCCGGCCGATGCAGGATGGTCTGCCCATGAAAGCCGATGATGTCGATGTCCGACGACGACAGGTTGCGATCTCGCAGCAAGGCCGTAACAGCCGCTGCATTGGCGTCGGTCAATCTCCTCTGCAGCGTGTCGAGCGCGCCTTTGTCCAGCGTTTCCGCGTCCGCTACCGCGGATGAAAGCTCTCGTCTGAGAGCCTGCTCATAGGTGTAGGTCGCCCATGGGCCGGTCTCGATGACACGCTCGCCATCGGTGGTCACGATGGCGGCGTCGATACCGTCCATGGAGGTGCCGCTCATCAGGCCGAGCGCGGTCAGGGCCGCTGCGCTTGCCATGTCCCTCTCCGACATTGGCCGTCGCTCAGACCGGCCGGGCCGCCACGACCCGGCGGAAGGCAAGTGGCGCCAGCGCCGAGGCGACCAGCACATAACCCAGGTTCATCAGCGCCAGCCGGTCCATCGAAACGCCCCGGTCGATCATCCAACCGAACAGCACCGGCGACAGGGCGCTCGACAGCACCCCCAGCGACGTGGTCAGCGCCCGGATCGCGCCCAGATGGGCAAGTCCGTACACCTCCGCCCACATCGCCGCCACCACGGTCGAGGCGAGGCCGGCGCCTATGCCGGCCGCGATCATGTAGCCGAAGGCGATCGCTGGATGGCCGGACACCGTGAGGAGAAGCAACCCGCAGCCCATCGGAAGCAGCACATACGGCATCAGGCGCGTGGCGCCAATCCGATCGATGGCGGGGCCGGTCACGATCCCGGTCAGGGAATGCGCCGCGGAGAAGCCGATGAACGCGGTCGCCAGAAGAGCCAGGCTCCAGCCCTTCGACTCGGCCAGATGCACTTGGTGAAAGAACATGCCGGTGATGATGAACGACGGCGCCAGGACGGCGGGCAGGACCAGATAGAAACGCGGGTCGCGCAGTACATCGCTGCGAGTCCAGCGGCGCTCGGAGGTCTCCGACTGATGCTCTGAATCGTCCGCAGTCGTCCCGCGTCGATCATGGGACTTGAGGAGCCACAGCACGGTCGGTACCAGCAGCACGGAAAGCGCGATACCGAACAGGATCCAGGCGTGCCGCCAACCCAGCGTCGCGGTGATCGCCACCGCCATGATCGGAAAGGTCCCCTCGGCGAACGGCATGCCGAGATTGGCGATGCTTATCGCCTTGCCCCGGGCGGCGGAAAAACCGCGCACCATGCCGGTAATGGCGGTGTGGGTCATCAGGCCCTGGCCGGTCAGTCGCAGGGCGAACAGCGCCAGGAACAGGAAGACGATCGTCTGCGCGAATGCCAGGGCAAAGGTGGCCGCGATCAACCCCATGCACACCAGCACCGCGTAGCGTCTGAGGGGCATCTCGTCGATCAGCCGTCCGACCCAGATCAGGCAGCAGGCGCTGACCACGGTTGCGACGGAATAGATGAAGCCGAAGCCGCCGTGGCCGAGGCCGAACTCGGTTCGGATATCGGCGCCGAACAGCGACACGAAATAGGTCTGCCCAAAGCTCGACGCCATGGTCATCAGAACGCCGAACGCGAGGAACCGACGGTTCCGGAGGACAAATTGCAGATAGGACATCAGGGGTCAGGCTCTTTCCGGCGACACAAGACCATGTCGCCGCAAGATGTACAATCGGTGAAGGCGGGTCAGACGGTTTCGCGCATCCTGCTGCGCCGAAGCATTCTGGGCAGAACGCCGTAGCGCGGCGCGCACAGCATCGCCGTCAATTGCAGGCCGCCGGCGACCACCGCGATCATCCCGGCGGCATTCAGGGAATTCTCGCCGCCGATCCAGAACGGGCCGAAAGCGGCCAGCACATAGCCGGCGATCCCGCTGAGCGCCGCAACCAGGGCGCTGATCCATAATTGCCGCGACAGCCGGTCGGTCAGCAGCCGCGCCGTCGATGCCGGACAGATGAACATGGCGATCACCAGGATCGAGCCGACCGCGTCGAAGGCTGCCACCGCCGCGACCGCGACGAGGGCGATCAGGCCGATGCCGACGGCCTTGGCGGGGATGCCCAGGCTGGTCGCCAGATCCGGATCGAAGGTGACGATCTCAAGCTCCTTGAAGAACAGGACGATGACCAGCACGACCGCCACGGTGACGATGGCCAGGGCCACCACCTCACGAGGCAGCGTTGCCAGCACCGCCGGATCGACGAGCGACTCCCATCCGGTCGGCGTCAGCCACAGCGTCGTTTCCAGCGCCCCGTAGAGGGCGTGCTCCACGTCGAGATGGACGCCGGCGCTGCCGGTCTGCTCCAACAGCACGACGCCGGCGGCGAACATCGTGGTGAACACCACGCCCATGGCCGCGCCGCTCTCCACCCGGCCGAAGCGCCGGATCAAGTCGATCAGCAGGACGCCCAGCAGGGCGGCGCCCAGCGCGCCGGACATCATGGCCAGGGTCGACAAGCTGCCGACGACCAGAAAACCGACCACGATTCCAGGCAGCACCAGATGCGAGATCGCGTCGCCGACCAGCGCCTGGCGGCGCAGCACGAGGTAATTGCCGAGCAGGCCGCAGGACACCGCCGACAGCACGGCGACCAGCAGCGCCGGCAGGTCGATCTGGAGGAAGTCCTGGACGGTAAGGATCATAACGACACCGCCACCTGCCGCTCCAGATCCGCCACCAGATCGGCCGGCAGCACGTCCTCGATCGGCGCCAGCGACCATTCCTGATCGGAAATGGCGTCGGCCGGATAGTCGATCCGGTAGCGGTCCCACAGCCGCACCTGGCGCAGCGCGGCGTCGGCCGCCGCCCGTCCCTTGGCGGTCGGACGGCCATCGCCGCCGATCAGCGCCTTGAACCGCAGACAGGCTCCGGCAAACCGGTCGTCGACCGGCTGACCTTGGGCAAGCAGTACGAGACCCTGCCGTTCCGCAACCGCGATCTTGAACCGCAGATGCCGTATCGCCCCGGCCACCAGGCCGCGCTTGGGGGCCAGCAGCAGGCTTGCCAGGAACAGGGCGCCGGCGGTCAGCACGATGACGCCGCCGGCCGGCAGCCTTCGGGAGCAGCGCCGAGGCGGCCGCGCCAAGATGGCCGCTGAGCGCGCCGAAGGCGCCGGCGATGGCAACCATCGCGCCCAGCCGCTCGGTCCAGAACCGGGCCGCCACCGGCGGGATGATGACCAGGGCGATGATCAGGATCAGGCCGACGGTCTTCAGGCCGATGGTCACGATCGCCAGCAACAGCCCCATGATCAGCAGGTCGATGCGGCCGACCCGCCAGCCTCGCGCGGCGGCGAAATCCGGGTCGAAGCAGACCAGCCCGAATTCCTTGAAGAACAGCAGGCTCAGCACCGTGACGATGGCGGCGGCAATGCCGATCAACTCGGCGTCGCCGCGGCTCATGGCCGCCGCCTGGCCGATCAGGAACCCGTCCAGGCCGGCCTGTCCGGCGACGCTGAGGGTCTGGATGTAGCTCAACAGCACGACCCCGGCGCCGAAGAAGACGCTGAGCACAGTGCCGATCGCGGCGTCTTCCGGCAGTCTTGTGTGGTTGCGGATCCACTGCACCGCGACAACGCCGAAGGCGCCGCTGAGCCCGGCCCCGATTAGCAGGATCGGCAGGCTGCGCCCGTCGAAGCCGAGGAAGGTCGCCGCCAGGAACCCCAGCGCCACGCCGGGCAGGGTGGCGTGGCTGATGGCGTCGCTGACCAGGGCGCGGCGGCGCAGCAGCACGAACACGCCGATCACCCCGGCCCCGGCGCCCAGCAGGGCCGCCCCGAGCAAAACGATGGCGGTGTTGTACCCGGCCTGAAATGTCAGGACCGACAGGGCTTCGGAAAGAGTCACGGGAGCGGTGTGCCCGGCTCAGGCGGTCTTGGCGGCGCCGGCAAGCTCCGACGGCGCCAGGCGGCCGCCATAGGCGGTCTGCAGGGCGGTCGCGGTGAAGGCGTTGGCCATCGGACCCTGGGCGATCACCCGCACATTGAGGATCAGCACATGGTCGAAATAGTCGGACGCGGTCTGCAGATCGTGGTGCACGCAGATCACCGTCTTGCCCTGGGAGTCCAGCGCCCCCAGCACGTCGACGATGGCCCGCTCGGTGGCCGCGTCGACGCCGGCGAAGGGCTCGTCCATGAAATACAGCGCGGCATCCTGGGCCAGGGCGCGAGCCAGGAAGACCCGTTGTTGCTGGCCGCCGGAGAGTTGCCCGATCTGGCGATCGGCGAAATCCGCCATGCCGACCTGGTCGAGATAGCCGCGCGCCTGTTCGCGATGCGCGTGCCGCACCGGCTTCAGCCAACCGATCCGGCCGTACAGCCCCATGGCCACCACATCGAGGGCGGAGGCCGGGAAATCCCAGTCGACGCTGCTGCGTTGCGGCACATAGCCGATCAGCCGACGCGCCTTGTCCACGCTCTTGCCGAAGACGCGAACATCGCCGGCGAGGCGCGGGACCAGCCCGAGCACGCTGCGGATGAAGGTCGATTTGCCGGCGCCGTTCGGCCCGACGATGGCGATCAGCCCGGAGGGCGGCGCCACATAGTCGACGTTCCACAGCACCGGCTTGTGGTGATACGCGACGGTCAGCCCGCTCACTGCCAGCGGCCGGTCCGCGGTGCCGGCGAAATCGTCCGGTGCGATTCGTTCGACGGGCCTGAGGGCAGGGGACATGGCCGGTTTCCTCCTACTGTTCCACCGCCGCCAACTGCCCGCTCATGCCGGATGGCGATGCAGAGCCCCCCAGGGCCCGGGCGATGGTGGTGACGTTGTGGTCGATCATGCCGATATAGGTGCCTTCGTAGGTGCCGGCGGGTCCCATGGCGTCGGAATAGAGCTGGCCGCCGATCCGCACCGTGTGACCGCGCGCGGCGGCACCGTCGACCAGCGCCTCGACGTTGCGGGCCGACACCGAGCTCTCGACGAACACCGCCGGTATCCGGCGGTCGACAAGCACGTCGACCAGGTCTTCGATGCGCCTCAGACCGGCCTCGCTCTCGGTGCTGATCCCCTGGATTCCGATCACTTCGAAATCATAGGCGTGGCCGAAATAGTTGAAGGCGTCATGGGCGGTGACCAGCACCCGCATTTCCGGCGGCACCGTGCTCAGCGTCTCCTCGGCAAAGCGATGCAGCGCCAGCAGCCGTTCGGCATAGGCCGCGGCATTGTCGGCATAGTCCGACGCGCCGGCTGGATCGGCGGCGCTCAGCGCGTCTCGCGCCATGCCGGCGACGGCGGTCCACAGGCTCGGATCCATCCACACATGCGGGTCGAAATGGCCGCCGAATTCGGGCGGGCTCAGCCGTTGCGAGACGTCGACCGCCTCGGCCACGGCGATCACCGGCCGGCCGATCCCGGCGATCCGGTCCAGCGCCGGCTCCATCTGCGGCTCGAGGTTCAGACCGTTGAAGAAGATGAAGTCGGCGCGGGTCAGGCGCGCCACGTCGGACCGGCTCGGGCGATACAGATGCGGGTCGACGCCCTCGCCCATCAGGCTGACCACATCGCCGCGATCGCCGGCCACGTGGCGCACGGAATCGCCGATCATTGCGGTCGTTGTGACGATCGCATGGCGGCTCTCCGCGCCAGCGGCTCCGGTGAAGACGATCATACACAGCGCCGCAACAAAGGCGGCGGCCCCGGCAATCCCGCGCATATGTGAATACATGTTCATATCGATAACTGAATCATTGCGCCAATCTATATTTATGCATTTACTTTCTGTATTCTAGCTCATGCCGACTATTACTTACTATTCAACTGTCGTCTGTCAAGTGCCGAGCCGGTCGTTTCGCCAATGCTGGTTGGGGGGATAAACTTCGTTGGCGAAGCTGCATGGAAGACTTATGTATTGACGGCCATGGACCAAGATACGCTGGACGGCAAAGGGGCGTCGCAGGGCGGCGCGCTCGCCGTCATCGACCATGATCTGATCCGCCTTGTTGTGGATGACGCGATCGGCCGCTACGTGGCGGCGCGTCGCGAGCGGATTCCGGCCTTTGTCGACCGAAATTTCAGCTTTGCCGGATCGGCCCGGCTGCACCGCAAGGCGGCCGGCTGGGATGTTGTCCGGGCGCCGGTCAACCTGGCGCTGGCGGTGCCGCATGTGCTGATCAAGCTCGGTGCGCTGGGCAGTCGCGCGGCCGGGGCCGGCAGGCTGGCCAACCGCCTGGATCGCACAAACCTGTTCTTCGCCTCCGACGTGGCGCGGGAGGTCGAGTGGCGGATCTTCACCGAGCTGTTGGAACTGCCCTATGCGCAGGACGGCCGCGGTTTCCATCGCGATGCGCTGGCCGAGGAGATCTTCGCCGATCCGCGGATGTCCGCGGCGATGCGCCAGACCCTGGAGGCGGTCGGCCGCCGGGCCGAGGATCCGCGCTTTGCCGAGTGGCTGACCGATGCCATGGCGACCTACACCAGCAGCCGGGTCGCCGCCGGCGACGTGGCCAATGCCATGATCGCCGCCGGTGTCGGGGCGCTGGCCTTCAAGCAGCTCACGCCCGGCGCCATCTCGCTCGGGCCGCTGATCGCACATGCGCTGGTGCACCAGACCGCGATCGCCAGCTTCCCGCTCGGCGCCGGCATCGGCGGGCTGTGGTACGGCGCGGTGCCCGCGGCGGCCCCGGCCGGCATCGTCGTCGGCGTGACCGGCGGCTTGCTGGCGGTCGCCTCGGTCCTGACGGCGTTTTCCGGCGTTGTGACCGACCCGCTGCAGCGCAGGCTGGGCCTGCATCAGCGGCGGCTCGCCCTGCTGGTCGACTCCCTGGACAGCGAACTGACCGGCCTTGGCGACAGCCGCTATGCGGTCCGCGATCATTATGCCGCACGGGCATTCGACGTCATCGACCTGCTGCGCGCCGCATACAGCGTGGCGCGCTAGATCAAGCTTTAGTGCAATTTCCGTTTATGCGGCACCGGCCCGCTCCCCCGCCCGGCCACCCATGAGGATACTGGCGTTGGGTGGCCGGGCGGGGGAGCGGGCCGGTGCCGATTCCGCGCGAGCGGATAATGCGTTAGCCAACGCCTCCCCAGCTCAGCAATACCAGCGCGCCGGCGCCGGCGGCGACTCCCAGGATGACGCTGCGGCGGAGCAGGAAGAAGATCGCCAGCGCCACCACGGCCGCCGCCAGGCGGGCGGCAAGCGCGGTCTCGGCCAGCGGCCCGATCGGCAGCACGATCATCCGTGCGATCAGCCCGGCCAGCAGCGCATAGGCGACGCAGCCGATCCATTCCAGCGCCGCGCTGTCGGGCTTGACCCGACCGGCCAGCGCGACGCCCAGGGCGCGCCAGACATAGGTCACCGCCGCGCCGACCAGCAGCACCAGATAGGGCGGCGGCAGGTCGGAGGGCAGGTCGCTCATGACACGGCCGGTTCGCGCCCGGCGACATAGGCGAGCGTGCCGGCCACCACGCCGGTGATCAGCAGCCCCCATTCCGGCGTCAGCAGGTGGAACAGCGGCCCGCCGACGACGCCGAACACCAGCGCCAGCATGCGCCGGCGGTTCTTCAGATCGGCGCTCAGCACCAGCATGAAATAGATCGGGTTGAGGAACACCAGCCCGAGGGTGACATAGGGCGGCACCGCATCGGCCAGCAGGAAGCCGGCCAGGGTGCAGCCCATGGTGGTCACCCACAGGGTGCCGGAGAAGCCGATCAGATAGGACAGCCGCTGGTCCGGCGGCAGCGAGGGCGCGCGCCGCATGGCCGCCACCCAGCCGGTCACCGCCACCAGATGGGCCGCGGCGTAGAGCTTCCAGCGCGGCAGGCCGGGCCGGTAAAGCTGCGGCATCAGCGCCGCCACCATCGGCATCAGCCGCACATTGGTCAGCGCCACCGCCGCCGCCAGCGACGTCAGCGACACACCGGCCGCATAGAGCTCGACCAGTGCGATCTGCCCCGGCAGGGCCCATGAGGTGACGGTCGAGAACAGCCCCATACCGGCCGTCAGCCCGCTCACCCGGACCAGCGACCCAAAGCCGACAAAGCTGGCGCCCAGCACCAGTGCCGGCGCCCCGAATGCCTCCCATGCGGCGGCCCGGAAGGCGGCGCGGGGGGAGGCGAAGGCGTCGGTCGTGGTGTCGCTTGCTCGGGTCAAGCCGGGGGCTCGCGGGGGTGAGGACATGGCTGTCACTGTGATACCGCGCCCACGATCGGCCCGCCACCGCCGGATTGTTTCCACCGAAAGAATGACAATCGTACCGGCGGCCTGACGCCGATTGCGCCGCTGCGCCGGAAGCGGACCCGCCCGGATGGTCATCGGGTCTCTTCCGCCGCGTCCTGGCGGTCGAGGCGCTCAAGATAGTCGTCCCGGCTGAGGCCTGGTCCGTCGCGTGACCGCCGCGATGTCGTATCCGACGATCACGCCGTCGGACTGCGCGATGTCCAGTGTCCAACGGCTCCGGCTTTCGAAGAAGCTCGGCGGGCCCATGCCGAGAAACGCGAAGGTGCCAAAGCTGACGCTCTCATATGAACAGATGACGACATCGGCGCCGTCCGCCGCCATAGGCTGCCCACTTTGCGTGCACAAGTCCCGCCGGCATCCACGACATGCCGAGCCAGATCGATGAGCGGGGTGCCCACCGGAAACCTCTCATTGACCGCGGTTTCGAGTCGAAGGCCGCCCTCATCCGGCATCAACGCCACCGGTTCCCGGCTCGCCGCATCGAAGATATGTCCGCGTCTGCGCGATTCGGGTCCGATCCAGACGGCGCAGGCCGCAATGGCGCAATCCGCCGCCAGCGATGGCTCCCCGCATCAGCGCCGCTGACCGCCGGCATTGGATTCCGATGACCCACCAGTCGAATCAGTGTCCTACAGTAAATACGGAATAGAGTTCTCGTACCCAATCATCCTGATATGCATGAAGACAGTGGGTGTTCTGAAATGCGCTGCAGCGCATCCGGCGGTTTCGGTCGTAATTTCCACCGCGAGTTCATTGGAGTCCGAATCGGTCGGCACCGTTGCAAGAAGGTAGTTGCCAATGGCGAATTGCCCATCTTCGGCAAGTCGGTGGTAAATGTCCGTTGCCTCCAATAGCAGGTCTGCCAGATGTTTTGCGTAGGCCAATTCAGAAAAACGAATCAGAGAAAGGTGAGCCGCCATCAAATCTGATCAAATGTCGCAGGCTTCCCGCTTCGGCTGCCTCTTGATCAGGGCGCGGGTCGTCCGGAGCACCAAGAAAGGCCATCCAGTAAAGAGTCAGCAGGTTGGCCCTGTTCGGCCGCCTTTCCTATTCAAATGCTTATGGCTTATCAGGCCCGTCAGATACTGCGCAAGGCAATGCTCGGCGAGTCGAACTCCGCCCTCGTAGACGGCGTCGCTCGGTCAGCGGCGCTTTCGCCCGAGACAATCAGAGGCTGCCGAGTTGCGGTCGCGGCCCGTGGCCCAGCCTCCAATGTCAAACTTGGCCTTCCACTTGATGCATCTGTGCCTGATTCGGATGGCTCGGAAAGCACGAGTAAAATTGATTGTCAGTCGGCAATTTTCCTGCAAAATCCGGTAACGTGGCGTTTATCCGGCAGGTCTTCCGGCGGGGTTCTGAAACGGCGTTTTCGTCAAATGCTTGTGAAACGTCTCGGCCTCGGCAAGTATGTGTACATAGGAAGATAGGCGGGAGGGAGATGAAGCCGTGACCCCACGGCGGTTCATGCCCGATGCGGCGTTCCGGACCGATTTATCGGCTGTCCTTGTGGACGGCGCCGGACGCGTCACCCCACCTGATCAGTACCATTCAGCAAAATCAGATCGACCGATACCCGAAGCCGCGGCCGCGGCGTTCGGCGATTCGCAACGAATCCGGGTCTGAACCCGGCTAAATGGGAGTTTCACGCATGCGTCATTCGACGAATGAGGGGCGTTGGACCAAACGGGCCGGCTGGCTGGCCGGCACAAGCCTGATCGCCCTGGCGGCTCCGATGATGATCGCGACCCCCGCGACCGCCTTCGAATTCGATCTCGGCAAGGTCACCGGCAGCTTCGACACGACCTTTACCTACGGGCTCAGCTTCCGGGTGGAGGATCGAGACAATGATCTGGTCGGCATAGCCAATGGCGGCAATCGGCCCTCGGTCAATGGGGATGACGGCAATCTGAATTACGATACCGGCTTGGTCTCGAATGCCCTGAGAGGCACCCACGAACTTCTGCTCGATTATGACGGCTTCGGGTTCTTCGGCCGGGCGACTTACTTCTACGACTTCGAGAACGCCGACGGCGACAACACCGAACGCACCGATCTGTCGGACGAAGCGCGCGATCGGGTAGGTCGGGACTTCAGCCTGCTGGATGCGTATGTGTATGGGGGTTTTGAGCTTGGTGATGTACCGCTCGATTTTCGGGTCGGCAACCAGGTGCTGAGTTGGGGCGAAAGCACGTTCATCCAGAACGGCGTCAACGTCATCAACCCAATCGACGTGAATGCCATCCGCATTCCCGGTTCCGAAATCCGGGATGCGCTGATCCCCGTCGCGCTTGCGAACGTCGATGTGAGTCTGACCAACAATTTCAGCGTTGAGGGCTTCTACCAACTCGATTGGGAAGAGACCGACCTTGATGCGTCGGGGACCTATTTCAGCACCAACGATTTCGCCACTCCCGGAGGCAGCAATGTGTTCCTGGGTTTTGGCCAGGTTCCCGATGATCCGTCCCTGATCGGTCTTCCGGGCGGCTCTATTCCAGGCTTGCCGGCCGGCGCGGTGGTGCCACGCGGACAGACAGATCAGCCGGATGACGAAGGCCAATTCGGAGTCGCTCTCAGGTATTTCGCCGAAGACCTGAACCAAACGGAGTTCGGTGCATACTTCATCAACTATCACAGCCGAACCCCGATCATCTCAGCCGTGACTGGCGAAGTCCCACCGGTCAGCGGCGCAAACTATGCGGCGACGGCACAGTATTTCACCGAATTCCCTGAAGACATTCAGCTCCTTGGGGTCAGTTTCAACACGCCGATCGGCAAGGCCTCCTTGCAGGGCGAGGCCACCTACCGGATTGACCAGCCTCTGCAGGTTGATGACAACGAGCTGCTGTTCGCGGCCTTGTCGCCCGTGCTTCCCGCCGGCCCTGCGAGCCAGCTGCAAGTCGTCCAGGACATCGGTGGAATTCCGGGTCCCGAGACGCAACTTTCTGGATTTCGCGAATATGACGTCATTCAGGCACAGATGACCGGCACCTATGCATTCGGTCCAATCGAGTCAGCCGGCGTCGATCAATGGATCGTCGTTGGCGAGGTCGGTTTCACGTCCGTGCCGGATTTGCCGAGTAAGAGCGAACTGCTGTTTGAAGGCCCCAACACGCCTTTGCCCGGCTCTCCGGCAGCGTCCGCATTGGCAGGCGGGCTATTTCAAGAAGATGGATTCGCCGACGATTTCTCATGGGGCTACCGTCTCCGTGCGCGGTTCGACATGCTGAACGCCATCGGGCCTGTCAATCTGTTCCCGGTTGTCGGGTTCTCGCATGACGTCGGCGGCACCACGCCGCTGCCGCTCGGCAATTTCATCGAGGATCGCGCCGCAGTGAGCTTCGGCCTCAACGCGACCTATTTGGAGCAGTGGTCGGCTGGAATTCAGTACACGAACTTCTTCGCCATCGGCGATGATGAGTTCAACATGATCCGCGACCGCGATGTGGTCACGCTCAATGTCAAATATTCGTTCTAGACCGGCGCAGGTGTCGTTGGACAGGGAGGACAGATTTATGAACAGGATCACCGGCGCCCTATTGGCTGGCGCCATCGGCGGAGCCGCCATCGCGGTCTCCGTGCTGCCGGCGGCGGCGCAGAGCGCTACCGAGCTCGGCCTGTCGCTGACGCCGTTCGGCGCGATCAAGGCCGGCAATGCCGAGGGCACGATCCCGGCCTGGACCGGCGGTGTCGTCGCGCCGCCGGCCGGATACTCGCCCGGCGACCACCACCTGGACCCGTTCGCCTCGGACCGGGTGCAGTTCACCATCAACGCCGGAAACGCCGCCGAATTCGCCGACCGGCTGACCGCCGGCCATGTGGCCATGCTGCAGCAATATCCAAGTTTCTCGATGAACGTCTATCCGACCCGGCGCAGCGCGTCTGCGCCGCAGCGGATTTATGACGCCTCCATCGCCAACGCCTCCAGCGCGCGGTTGATCGAGGATGGCAACGGCGTCGCCGGCGCCAGTGTCGGCATCCCGTTCCCGATTCCCGAGAACGGGCTCGAGGCGATCTGGAACCACCTGTTGCGCTATCGCGGCGAAACGGTACACCGCAGGTACGGCCAGGCAAACCCGACCGCCGGCGGGTCGTACACCATGGTCAAGATCGATGAGAACATCCTGTTTCCGTACGCCATGGGCGATACCGGCAACATCTCGGTGCTGTTCCGCCAGGAGGTGAAGGCGCCGGCGCGCCTGGCCGGCGAGATCCTGCTGGTCCATGAAACCATCAACCAGATCGCCGAGCCGCGCCAGGCTTGGACTTACAACCCCGGTCAGCGCCGCGTGCGCCGGGCGCCAAACATCGCCTACGACAATCCCGGCACCGCGGCGGACGGCCTGCGGACCAGCGATAACCTCGACATCTTCAACGGCGCACCCGACCGCTACACCTGGGAGCTGCTGGGCCGCCGCGAGATGTACGTGCCGTACAACGCGTACAAGCTGCACAGCGACACGTTGGAGTACGACGACATCATACGGCCCGGGACACCTGAACCCGGAGCATTTGCGCTATGAGTTGCACCGGGTCTGGGTGGTCGATGCAAGGCTGCGCGAAGGCACCAGCCATATCTATGCCCGCCGCACCTTCTATCTGGACGAAGACAGCTGGCAGATCGTCGCCGTCGATCACTATGACAGCCGCGGCCAGATGTGGCGGGTCGGCGAGGCCCACGGCATCAACTACTACGATCTGCCCACCTACTGGACCACGCTGGACGCGATCTACGACCTGCAGGCCGGCCGGTACACCGCCAACGGGTTCGACAATCAGGAGCAGATGTACGAGTTCACGGTCGAGTCTCAGCGCCCGCGTAACTTCACGCCCAACGCCCTGCGCCGCGCCGGCCGGCGCTAGCGCGGGTCCGGTGGGGCCTGTTCTTGATCCCCTTGTCCCCCGTGGATATGGGAGCGATTGCCGGCGGAGCCATGGGGGCGTGATGGCGATCGCGGAGACTTGGCAGGGCGGTTCGGTATCTGCTTGCCGGGTTGATTGCCGCCGCCTGCCTGTCGGCCGGGGCGATCGCGCAGGACGGTTCGGTTACGGCGCCGCTGGCGCCGTCCTCGCTGTTGCTCGATATCGCCCGGGCCGGCGACCGGCTGGTGGCGGTCGGCGAGCGCGGCCATATCCTGCTGTCCGACGATTCCGGCGTGACCTGGCGGCAGGTGAGCGTGCCGACTCGCGCTACGCTGACCGCGATCAGCTTCATCGATCCGAGATACCGGCTGGGCGGTCGGCCACGATGCGGTGGTGCTGCGGACCACCGATGGCGGCGAGAGCTGGGAGCTGCAATACGACGATCCGGACTACGAAACGCCGCTCATGGATGTGCTGTTCGCCGATACGCAGAGCGGTTTTGCGGTCGGCGCCTACGGCCTGTTCCTCGAGACCACCGATGGCGGCAACACCTGGGGACAGCGCTGGGTCACCGAGGACGACTTCCATTTCAACGCCATCCTGAACCCGGCGCCGGGGCACTGGTTCATGGCCGGCGAGGCCGGCGGGCTGTACCGCAGCGACGATGACGGCCAGAACTGGCAGGTGCTGGAGTCGCCGTATCTGGGCTCGTTCTTCGGCGCCATGGCGGTGGGCACGTGACGAACTGCTGGTCTTCGGGCTGCAAGGCAACATGTTCCGCAGCTCCGACGGCGGTGACAGCTGGCGGCGGATCGAGACCGGGACGACCGCTGCCCTGGTGTCTGGCACCGAAGCTGTCCAATGGTCGCATCGTCATCGTGGGGCTCAGCGGGGCGATGCTGGTCAGTGACGATGATGGCGGCAGCGTCCGGCTCAGCCGGCGCTCCGACCGGACCGCGCTTGCAGGGGTCGCGGAGGCTCCGGACGATCGATGTCTTGGTGCTGGTCGGCGAGACCGGCGTCGCGCGCGTGCCGCCGGACCTGGTTGCCGCGCTGTCGCCGGCGGAGGCGGCGCGGTGACGGCGGTCGAGGCGGAACGGCACGATGCGCCGCGCGCGGTGCGGGCGATCGCCGCGATGGTCTTCGCCGCCCGGCCGGTGGTGCTGGCGATCTTCGTCGCCGTCACCGTCGCCATGGCGGTGCTGGCCTCCCAGCTGCGCATCGATGCCGGCTTCGAGAAGCAGTTGCCGATCAAGCACCCCTACATGGAGACGTTCCTGCAGTACCAGGAACAGTTCGGCGGCGCCAACCGGGTGCTGATCGCGCTGCGGGCCACCGAAGGCGACATCTTCACCGCGGACTTCTTCGACACGCTGAAGCTGGTCACCGACGAGGTGTTCTTCATCGACGGCGTGGACCGGGCCGGAGTGCGCTCGATCTTCACGCCGAATGTGCGGTTCATCGAGATCGTCGAGGACGGGTTCGCTGGCGGCAACGTGATACCGGCCGATTTCGAGCCGAACGGCCGAGCGTCTGGAAGAGGTGCGCGAGAATATCCTGAAATCCGGGCAGGTCGGCCGGCTGGTGGCGGAGGATTTCAGCGCCGCCATTGTCAGCGCACAGCTGCTGGAGCGCGATCCGCGCACCGGCGAGCGGCTCGACTATCTGGCGGTCGCCCGCCAGCTCGAGGAGTCGATCCGCGACAAGTACCGGACCGATGCGATCGACGTGCACATCATCGGATTCGCCAAGGTGGTGGGCGACATCGCGGATGGCGCGATCGGCGTGCTGCTGTTCTTCGTCATCGCGTTCGGCCTGACGGCGATCCTGGTCTACCTCTACGCGCGGTCCTGGCGACTGACCATTCTGCCGCTGATCTGCTCTCTGGTCGCGGTCATTTGGCAGCTTGGGCTGTTGGTGCTGTTCGGTTTCGGCATCGACCCGATGTCGATCCTGGTGCCGTTCTTGGTGTTTGCCATCGGCGTCTCGCATGGCGTGCAGATGATCAACGCCCTGAAGGGCCATGTGACCGAAGGCGAGGACTGCCATTCCGCCGCCCGCATCTGCTTCCGCCGATTGTTCATCCCGGGCAGCGTGGCCCTGGCGACCGACACCGCCGGATTCCTGACCATCCTGCTGATCGAGATCCCGATCATCCAGGAACTGGCGATCATCGCCAGCCTGGGCGTGGCGGTGATCATCCTGACCAATCTGTTCCTGTTGCCGGTCTTGCTGAGCTACCTGAAGCTCGACGACACCTATCGCCAGCGCATCGGCTGGGTGATGGCGCATCGCGAGAAGCTGTGGCGGTTGCTGGCCAACTTCGCCCGGATGCGGGTCGCGACGCCGACGCTGCTGGTTGCCGTCGCTCTGCTTGGCTGGGGGCTATGGGAAGGCCGCGGC
>CBDBVB010000028.1:0-38688 GCA_965212545.1 Inquilinaceae bacterium | reverse complement strand
GCGCAGCCGCTCGAACGCGTCCTCGGATTCATGATCCATGGATCGTCCGGCGCGCTCTGGCGTCCGGGTGACCTCCAAATTCCGCGATGATGCCGTCGAGGGTGTCGGCCGTGCTGTCCACGGGGAACGTGATGTTCTTTTCGCCCAGCGATTCGATAGCGCTTGCCGTTCTTCGCGAAATAGAGCGGCACGACCGGAATCTTCTCGCGCTTGGTGTAGCGCCAGATATCGATTTCCGTCCAATGCAGCAGCGGATGGATGCGCACATGGGTTCCGTCCGGGAACTCGGTCTTGTACTGGTCCCAGAATTCCGGCGGCTGGTCTCGGAAATCCCAGGCACCCTCCGCGTTGCGCGGACTGAAGACCCGTTCCTTCGCCCGCGTACTCTGCTCGTCCCGGCGAATGCCCAGGATCATGCCGCGATAGCGGTCGCGGTCCATCAGCTGGCGCAGTCCGGCGGTCTTGCGCGCCGCCGCCCGTGCACCGGGCGGCAAGGTCGGGTCCATGTCCGATTCCGGCGGGCAGGTCTCGATCTTCAGGTTGAGATCCCAATCGGGCACAAGCCGGTCGCGAAAGGCATAGACCTCGGGTAATTCCATCTCGGTGTCCAACTGGATCACCGGGAACGGGACACGACCATAAAACGCCTTGCGCGCCAGCCAGAGTAAGGCGTTGCTGTCCTTGCCGATCGACCAGAGCATGCCCAACGGCTCGATCCGGTTGAACGCCTCGCGCAGGATGTAGATCGAGCGGGCCTCGAGATCGTCGAGATGGCCGGACATTCGCATGTTCCGTTCCAAATTACGCAAAAATCGGGGAAGACATCCAAATTCTACGCAGGGATTTAAGGAATGGGCGCGCAGACATCAACAATAAACGCGCCCGCCGCCAAGAGTAGGCAGCGTATCAGGAACTTCCCTAAGAAACCCTAGTGTGTTGCGGTCCGCGATGCGTCTCGCAATAGCGCATTCCGCGCCGCTTCGTCGAAGGCGGACGCAGGGACCGCCACGCCGATCGAAGTGTCGGCTTCATGCTGTACCGCGACATTGATAGCGAGCAGGTCGGCGGCTCCACCCGGCTGGATCAGCAGCAGGGGTGATCCTGCATCGCCCGATGTGGCATCGCAGCCGTGCATCATCATACCGTTGACCTGACTGATCCCGGACACGCCGCAGCCGAAATGGGCCGACAAGCGATCGGCACTGTCCTCGCTGTACCCGGCCCGCACAAGAGTGGCCTTGCCGTCTTCCAGACTGTCCTGGAGCTTGGCTGGGCCAACGACTCGCCACGGTATCGGCTGAATGGCCAGATCCTCCGCGACAATGAGAATTGCCCAATTCAACGTCGGCTGCTCGATCGCGACATTCCGGTACTGGGCCTCCTCGATCGCGAAGATCACCTGCGTGCCTTCCGCCTGCCTGCTCGGATCATCTTCCCCGTCGCCAGGCACAAAGGCCAGTTCACCCGCGGTGAACCAGGCCAAGCGCTGATGGTCGAAAAGGCAATGCGCTGCCGTCAGGACGTGACGGGGGCCGATCACCGCGCCGGTACAGAACCCTCCGGTCGGCAGATAAACCCGGCCGATCGCTGACCAGGGCCAATTGTCGGAATCCAGCGCAATTCGATCGTCCATCCCGAGGATTCCGGTCAAGCGGCCGCTCGATGCCGAAACATTGAGAGCGACTACAAGGGAAAGTGCGACCAGGCACACCTGCATGGACCTCCGCGCGATACGAATGCGCGGCCCTGTAATCCTATTCATGGCAGCCATCAGCGATCATTGGCAGGAACGGCCGGGATTCTGGCGCGGCACCAACTCGTGGCGGCGCATCCTGCGCCGCACCGCACCGTCGTTGGCGCCAAGACTTGAACGAATACATCCCAGATTGGTCGCTCGGCAAACGGTCGACCGTCATGGCAATCCGTCTCCGGTTCCGCTTCGGTCATCACACAATGACAGAACGCCGCACGAAAAGGTTGTGCGAAATCTGTGACTTATCGGATTCGCAGCGGAGATTTCGCCCAAAAAAAAACGGCGGGCGCCTCAGGAGCACCCGCCAGAGATTGATAACATGGACGAGAAAGAAACTATCAGCATGCGCACTGGGCGGTTGTGTCAAAGTTGTGACATCGGGAAACCTACGCAAATCATGTCGGAATTTCATAGTGTTATCGATGAGAGTGCGACGCACTCTCGGCGCGGCGACACAATGATCACAAGCAAGTAAGACCGGCCACAATTCCGCCGTCTCGCATGCCGAGATTGACTCGTTGGCCCCGGCTTCTAAACTGTTCTTTAGTCAAATATGGGTTCTTTTGTGCCGACTGCGCGTTGTCGACCAAATCGACAATATAAGTGTACAGAGGGACCGGATACACCAGATGCGGTATGTGAACTGTCATCGCGTCTTGGATGACCTGGACACCGACTTCGGGCAACGTGCTCTTATGAAGCATGGACATCGATGGTTGGGGGCAAGTGTTGCCGCGTTTCTGCTGAGCGCTTGCGCCTTGGTGGACCGGCAGTCCATCGAGCCACCCGAAGCAGATCTGCCGAATGAGTCGGTACAGCAGCTTGCATCTGTGCCGATTCCTCCGGTAAAACCCGTGCCGCCGCCTCGGGAAAGCGAAGACGTGCCAGCGGGTCTCGCGGCTGTGGTCGGATACGACCAGGACGCGGTGCGAGATTTGTTGGGCGACCCGATCTGGGTGGAAGAGATTCCACCTGCGCTGTCGTGGCAGTACGCCTCCGATCAATGTGTCCTGCGTGTCCTTTTCTTCATGGAAGTCACCACGCGGAACTTTCGGGTATTGTCATACGACGTAACCAGTGATGACGATGCCATTGATGTCGACCAACGCTGCCTATCAGCCCTCGTCGCCCAAGCGGACGACCGACGAAGCTGACGCTGTTCGCGTCGCACTCATCGACGACGATGAGCTGTTTCGCGAAGCGCTCGGAATGAACCTCCTGGATGAGGGGTATGACGTCGTATCCTTTGACGGCGGTGAACCGGCGCTTGAGTATTTTCGGTCCGGTGGCGGGCGCGCCGACATCATCCTTCTGGATTGGCGCATGCCAAATCTCGACGGGATCGAGGTCCTTCGCCGCTTGCGCGATGACGGCATCGACGTGCCAGTCATATTCCTGACCGTGCTCAGCGACCAGATCTACGAGGAGTCGGCACTGGCCGGCGGTGCGATCGACTATGTCGAGAAATCGCGTAGCTTCTCGATCCTGCTGAAACGGATGCAACTGATAACCGGCGGCCAGAAGGCCGGGGCCGGCGAGGACGCGGCGGCCTCGGGCTCGGAGACCATGAGCTTCGGTCCGCTCGAACTTCATCTGGCGGCCTGCCGCGCGACCTGGCGCGGCCGCCAGGTCGACCTCACACTGACCGAATTCAAGATCGTGCGCGTCATGGCCTCGCGGGCCGGCGAGGATCTTTCTTATCGCGAGATCTATGATCTGGCGCGAGGAGCCGGGTTCATTGCCGGCTACGGCGCGGCCGGGTTCCGCGCCAACGTGCGCGCCTTCATCAAGCGGATTCGACAGAAGTTCCGGGCGGAAGATCCGAAGTTCGACATGATCGAGAACTATCCGGGTTTCGGCTATCGCTGGAGGCGCGAGGGTGGCTGACGGATCGCAGGATGACGCCGATCGACCGGCTGTCCTGCGAGCGCCATGGTTCCTGAGGTCCCTGGCGATCAGGATGGTAATCCTGGTTGTCGTCTTTCTGGCCGTGCCGCTCCTGATATATCAGCAGTTTCTGGCGGCGGACCGCGAGAAACGCGAATTGCTGCTGCGTGACGCGCAGTTGCAGGGCGAGCTCATCGCACGATCCCTGGCGCGCGAACTCCAGAACGCTGAGACCGGCATCCCCAGCGAGATCGTCGAAGACCTGTCCCAGTTCGTGCAGACCGATGCCCGGGTTCGCATTCTGCTGCGCCCGGCCGAGGTCCCCGATGCGCTCGGATTCTTCTATGTGGCGTCGGCGCCGCAGGTCTCGATCGAGGCACAGGAACGCGACCGCGAGGAGCTGGTCGGCCAAGGTATCCTGGGTCGGCTGACCCAGACCTGCAGCGGCAATGTCCCGCTGGCCATGCGCTTTCCGACCCAGGATGGCGGCCAGGAAGTGCTGACATCGATCACGCCGGTCAATACCGAGTTCGGTTGCTGGGCCATCGTGACATCGCAGGATTCCGAGGCCATTGTCGGCTCGTCGATCGGCCAGCCCTATTGGAAGACGCCGGAAGTCCGGGTGGCGGCCCTGATCTATGCCGTCATGGCTGTCCTGGTATTGGGCATCTTCCTGGGGATTTGGCGAAATCTGCGGCGGTTTGGCGGGCTGGCGAGGCAGATCGGCAACGATCCGGTCAATGCGGAGTCCTTCGCCGCCCAGAATACCCTGCCGGAACTGCAGACAGTCGCCCTGGATTTCGACCGGCTGGTGGAAAGCCTGCGAAGCTCGGCCGATCGCATTCGGCAGGCGGCGGAAGACAACGCGCATGCCTTCAAGACGCCGATCGGCGTGATCCGCCAATCGGTCGAACCGCTCAAACGATTGGTGCCGGCCAATTCCCGCGGTGCGCGCGCCATCGACATGATCGAGCAGTCAGTTCACCGACTCGACAACCTGGTCTCTGTAGCCCAGCACATCGAGGATGCCACGGCCGACCTGCTGGAGCCGCCCTGGCGAGAGGTCGACCTCTCGGATCTGGTCCGCCGGATGCTGGGCGGCTATGCCGGCCTGGACATCAAGCTGCAGCCCCGCTTTGTGCTCAGCCTCGACAAAAGCGTGATCGTCAGGGCGAATGAAGACCTGCTGGAAACGGTTATCGAGAACCTGGTCGACAACGCGGTCAGCTTTTCGCCGCCGAACGGTCGAATCGATGTCGGCGTGCACCGAAACGGCAGATCTGTCGAACTGACCATCGAGGACAACGGGCCTGGCGTGGAGCCGGCCGATCTGTACCGAATCTTTGAGCGCTATATCTCGGAGCGCGCATCTCCGGCCGACGGCGAAGAACAGGATGGTCGCGATTCCGGAGCGCATTTCGGGATCGGCCTCTGGATCGTCCGGCAGAATGTGGAGGCGGTCGGCGGAAAGGTCTCGGCCGAGAACCGGTCATCCGGCGGGTTGCGCGTACGGGTCAGCCTGCCGCGTGCCGCCTAAATCAGGTTCGAATGAGATTCTGTCGATTTCATCCATGCATCCTGATCCATTCCTTCCTCCCAGATGGCTGAATCACGCTTCACACCAATCAAGTGTGCAGTGCCCCGACTCTGGAGCAATCTTTCAACGGGAATCGGTACCGGCCGTAGCAGCGGCGGATGCGCTGGATGCAAGATTCCAAGAAAGTTGCATACGCGACGCCGAGCGGCCTGCTTTGCGGATTTAATGCGAAATAATCGTTCGAACTTCTCGGATTCGCTGTTTTGGAATGGGCCTCCCATTGACTTCGCTACAAAACAGTTCAAATTGAATCGATGTCACAGGATTCACACAGCACCCGACCGAAGACGTATCTAGGTTGATTGGCTGGTGAGTCGTTCGATCCGTGCCGGATCAACCATGAGAGATTAGGTAGAGACTCTTCAGATTGCCTGTATTACCCGCAGTAGTTTCTCAGAACAGCGTCGCCGGTCACCGGCGGGAGCCGATGTATGCCTGATGGCGTGCTCGGAATGCCCGCGGCCGTGGCCTCGCAGGTGCCGCCGGTTGTAGACTGGATGTTCGGGTGCAGCGACGCAGCGCATGCCAGTGGGCTGATCCTGACGACTGACAGCATCAATCGAGAGTCGGGCCGACACATGCGGCGGATCGGGCTGTATTCGTCCTTGTTGGCAAGCCGGCTCGGCTGGTCCGGCGACGAGGCCGCCCGGCTGCAGCAGGCGGCGGCGCTGCATGATGTTGGCAAGCTCCATATCCCGGTCCGCATCATGGACAAGCCGGGCCCGCTCGACGATGCGGAGCGGGCGACCATGCAGAATCATACGGTGATCGGCCACCGCATGCTGTCCACGGGGCGGCATCCGACCATGAAGATGGCTGCCACAATCGCGTTGAGCCACCATGAATGCTGGGATGGCAGCGGCTACCCGTATCACCTTGCAGGCTGCGCCATACCGCTGTCGGCCCGCATCGTCGCGGTTGCTGATTCCTATGACGCGCTCAGGATGGAACGGTCCTACAAGCCAGGTCTCAGTCACGCGGAAGCGATGGACATCATGCTCGATGGCGACGACCGCACCAGACCCTGTCATTTCGATCCTCTGGTTCTGACGACCTTCCACAACACCCGCGAAAGCATGCGGACGATCTACGAGACCTATCGCGACTTGTAGCCATCGGGCCCGCCGCCACTGGCAAAGCCGGCCGACGACCGCTTCCCCAAATCGATCCCACCGATAGCCGCGCAGGGCCCGGAACAGCTGCTCCGCCTTGCGCATCGCGCTTGGCTGCTTTGCGGAATCGTCGGTTGTCCGCCGGCCGCAGTGCGACAAAATGCTCCGCATGCAGGCATTTGCAATGCAGCGACCGCCGCTTCGGCAAGGCGGTCCGACAACCCGCAAGAACTGCATTGAGTACGGAAATCGTCCGGTCCGGCGCCACAGAGAATCGATCATGGCCTATACCGCAGCAGTCCAGCATGAGACCAACATCCAGAGCGTCCGGCGGGGCATTCTATATGTCCTGGGCGCCGTATTGGTATTTTCGGCCGTCAACGTGCTGGTCAAATGGACCGTCGCCGACTACCCGATCAATGAGGTGCTGTTCTTTCGCAACGCCTTCGCCCTGATCCCGGCGATCGCACTGGTCGCGGCCAATGGTGGGTTGAGGAGCCTCCGCACCACCCGGCCGGCCGCGCACCTGCTCCGCGGGTTGCTGGGCGTCGGCGCGATGGCGGCGCTGTTCCTTTCGTTCCAGATGATGCCGCTGGCCGACGCCACGGCGATCTCGTTCGTACAGCCCCTGTTCCTGACCGCCTTGTCAGTGCCGTTTCTGGGCGAGCAGGTCGGAAAATATCGCTGGAGCGCGGTAATCGTCGGTTTCATCGGTGTGCTGGTCATGATCCAACCGGGTGCCGGCAGCTTCGACTCGGGCGCCGCTGTCGGTCTGATCAGCGCCTTCCTGATGGCCTGCGCATTTGTCCTTGTCCGCCGCCTGTCGACGACCGAATCGAGCAGCGCGATCGTTTTCTACTTCGCGGTCATCTCGACCCTGGCAACGGCCCTTGCGCTTCCGCTCGGATGGCGGACGCCGACTCTTCCGGACTTCTTCCTGCTGGCGCTGCTTGGGCTGGCCGGCGGCACCGGCCAGTTTCTGATGACCCAGGCCTTCCGCCTGGCACCGGCGGCGGTCATCGCCCCGTTCAACTACACGTCGATGATCTGGGCGGCGCTGTTCGGCTTCCTGATCTGGGGTGATCTTCCAACCGCGGCACTGTTGTTGGGCGGCAGCATCGTGATCGCCAGCGGCCTCTATATCCTGTACCGGGAAACTTATCGCCGCGCCGATACCGTTCTGAAGACGCTGAGAAGCCCCGGCGGCAACTAGTACCAAGGAGCGATCCCGGCCGCTATTCCGCTGCAACCTTCTCCGGCCCGGGCTTGGGCTCTTCGTCGTGATCCGGCTTGTGGCGCGGCCACGCCCGCAGCACGGCCTGGACCACCGTCGCCAGCGGGATGGCGAAGAACACCCCCCAGATGCCCCACAGGCCGCCGAAGAACAGCACCGCCACGATGATCGCCACCGGGTGCAGGTTCACCGCCTCGCTGAACAGCAGCGGCACCAACGCGTTACCGTCCAAAGCCTGGATCACGCCATAGGCCAGCAGCGCCCAGAAGAATTGCGGCTCCAGCCCCCATTGAAGATAGGCGACGATCGCCACCGGTGCGGTCACAACCGCGGCGCCGACAAAGGGGATCAGCACCGACAGCCCGGTCAAGGCGCCGATCAGGGCCGCGAATTGCAGGCCGAGGAACGCCATCACGATGAAGGTGGTCCAGCCGACGATCAGGATCTCCCAGAACTTGCCACGCACATAATTGGCGATCTGAGCATTGACCTCGCTCCAGACCTCGGTGCTGAGCTGCCGCTCATGGGGGAGAAAATTGGTTATCCAATCGATCAGCCTTGCCTTGTCCTTGATCAGGAAGAACACCAGCACCGGGACCAGGATCACGTAGACAATCATGGTAAGAACCGCGACCAGAGACGAGACCGAATAGGACAGCACCTGCTGTCCAAGCCCCAGCAGTTCGCTGCCAAGGCGGGCGGTGAATTCACGTGCCTGGCTCTCGGAGATGAACTCCGGATAGCGCTCCGGCAGGCGCATCACCAGCGCCTGGCCTTCGGACACCATCACCGGCACCTGCTGGACGAGTTGGGTGACCTGGCCCAGCAGCAACGGCAGCACGGCAAAGACCAGAAACAGCAGGAACGCCATGAACAACAGGAACACCGAGACGACCGACATCAAATGCGGCACGCCGATCGATTCCAGCCGGCCCACCAGCCCCTGCAACAAATAGGCGATCACCACGGCCGCGATCACCGGCACCAGCATGTCGGCGACGAATGCGATGGCCGCGGTGATGCCGACCAGCAGGATCATCAGCAGGACGACCTGCGGATCGGCCAGGTTTCGCTGGAACCAAGCGACGATCTGTTTCATGGGCTGCTTGCGTCCGATGGTTCCCGTCCAATCGGTTGTGGCGCCGGAAGTGCGGCACAGACCTTCTGCAATACAGCCTGTGATGCACACGGTCCAGCGTTCAGGCGCCTTCCGCCAACCGCCACCGACGTTCGAGCGGCACAGCCCAACATCTGCCCGGGACGGCGGATCATGGGGTCCTTGACAACCCTGGCACCCGGATCACCCGTCCACCTGCGTCGCCTGACCGGTTCGGAGGGACATCGACGATGCGCGGGCGAACGACGCGCGGCGGAGGAGGGTCCGCCGCCGTGGTGACCTCGTCCGGGGCCGTCGAGGCCTCGGCAACGGCCCCGGGCGCGAAATAGTCCGGCGGAGCGCCGTCCTGGAGGATCGTCAGGCGCTGAAAGACCCGGTCCAGATAGGCCTGCTGCGCGTCGGGCTCGCTGGAATGGTATCGCGCCACCGCCGACGGCCAGTCACCATGCGCCGCCTTCAGCCGGGCCAGGAAGCCGGCCGCATATTCGGCGTTGCGTTCGGGATCGAAAGCGTCGGCCAGAGTCTCAAAGACATCGGGATGCCAGCGCAAATTGATCTGCCCGCAACCGACATCGATGGACCGGATACCGCGAGCCTGCTCGCTGCGTACCAGTTCGACCGCCTCCGCGGCGGTCTCGGGGAAGTGAGAAACGCCAGCACTGTTGATCGCATAGGCTTTCCAGCCGCTTTCGGCATGGCCCAGGGCAAGCATGAGATCCGGCGGCACGCCATGTCGGGCCGCCGCCTGCACCAGCGATGCGACACAGCCGGCTACCGCCGGCGTCGCAGCGGCCGGCAATATCAAAAGGGCGAGAATCAGGGTCGTTGCAATCCGCACGCCCCCATAAGCCGTTCCGGAGGTAAAAATTCGGCAAATCCGCCGTGACAAAGTTGGGCGTATTTCCACCCTCGCTCAGACGTAGCGAAACACCCCGACGGCATAGATCACCGATACCGCGACGGCGCCCCACAAGGGCGTGCCGAACAGGCCGAGCCAGGCCAGATGTAGAAATCCGCTGCCCAGCAGCGAGATGAACAGCCGGTCCCCGCGCGTGGTGTCGAGCCCCAGTATGCCGCGGCGAGGCGAGCCGCCCGGCACGAACCACTCCCACACCGACATGCCGGCAAGACACATCAGAATGAATACGAAAAACGCCGCCGTCGGCGCGGTCCAGGCCATCCAGGAAAGCCCCATCGATGCAGCCTCCTATACCCGGCCGAGGGCAAAGCCCTTGGCGATGTAGTTGCGCACGAAATAGATCACGAACGCGCCGGGGATGATGGTCAGGGCGCCGGCCGCGGCCAGCAGACCCAGCTCGTAACCCGACGTGCTGGCGGTCCGGGTCATGATTGCGGCGATCGGCTTTGCGGCGACCGATGTGAGGGTCTTGGCCAGCAGCAGTTCGACCCAGGAGAACATGAAGCAGAAGAAGGCCGCCACTCCGATGCCGGCGGTGATGTTGGGCACGAAAATCCGGGTGAAGAAACGCCAGAACGGATAACCGTCGACATAGGCCGTCTCGTCCAGCTCCTTGGGCACGGACGACATGAATCCTTCCAGAATCCAGACCGCCAAGGGAATGTTGAACAGGCAATGAGCAAGCGCCACGGCGATATGGGTGTCGAACAATCCCGCCGCCGAATAAAGCTGGAAAAACGGTAGCGCAAACACCGCTGGCGGAGCCATGCGGTTGGTCAGCAGCCAGAAGAATAAATGCTTGTCACCGAGGAACCGGTAGCGCGAGAAGGCATAGGCCGCCGGCAGCGCCGCACTGACCGAGATCACCGTATTGATCACCACATACAGCAGCGAATTCCAGTAGCCTATGTACCAGGTGCGATCCGTGAAGATTGTGATGTAGTTGTCGAGGGTGAATTCCTGGGGGAAGAGCGTGAACGAGCCCAGGATCTCGTTAGTCGACTTGAACGACATGCTCAGCAGCCAATAGATTGGCAGCATTAGGAAGACGATGTACAGGGTCGGGGCGAGCCATTTGAGCTGGCGCATCACTGGTCCTCGTTCCGCATCATCACTGTGTAGAAGATCCAGCTCAGCAGCAGCACGATCATGAAGTAGATCAGCGACATCGCAGCCGCCCGGCCGAGATCGAACTGGCCCAGCGCGATCTTCACCAGATCGATCGACAGGAAGGTGGTGGAGTTGCCGGGGCCGCCGCCGGTCAGCACGAAGGGCTCCGTATAGATCATGAAGCTGTCCATGAAGCGCAGCAGGATGGCGATGGTCAGCACCCGCTTCATCTTCGGCAGCTGGATGCGGCTGAAGACTGCCCAGCCCCGGGCGCCGTCGATTTTCGCGGCCTGGTAATAAGCGTCCGGGATCGACAGAAGGCCGGCATAGGCCAGCAGCACCACCAGTGACGTCCAGTGCCACACATCCATCAGAATCAGCGTGAACCAGGCGGAGAGCGGCTGCTGGGTGAAATTATAGTCGATGCCCATGCCATTGATCATCCGACCCAACAGACCGATGTCCGGCAGCGCGAAGATGTTCCACATGGCGCCGACCACATTCCATGGAATCAGCAGCGGCAGCGCCATCAGCACAAGGCACACCGAGACCCAGGGCCCTTCCTTGGGCATAGAGAGGGCGATAGCGATGCCCAGCGGCACCTCGATGGCCAGGATGATACCGGTGAAAATGAGCTGGCGCCCCAAGGCCGCATGGAAGCGCGGCGACAACAGCACGTCCTCGAACCAGCTCACACCGGACCAGAAGAAGACGTTATTGCCAAAGGTCTCCTGCACCGAGTAATTGACCACCGTCATTAGCGGGATCAGCGCATTCAGCGCCACCAGCACGACGACGGGAAGGACAAATAGCCAGGCCTTCTGATTGGATGTCTTGGCAGCCATCCCGGTTCCTCAGCTTACCATCCAGCCATCCGCATACACCTGGGTGTGTGCGGGATCGAACCGGACTCGGGGACTTTCCGCCGGCAGCGACTGCCCCTCCATGACCAGCAGTTTGATGCTCCCTTCCTGACGCCGGGCCTCAACGACCCGATAGCGGCCGGCGTCGCTGACCTTGACGATCTCGACCGGTATGCCTTCCGCGTCGAAAGAGACGAACTCCGGCCGCACGCCGATCTCCAGCTGTGCGCCCGGCTCGACGTCGCCTGGCTGTTGACCGGTGGCGATGGCGTGCTCGGCGATGTACGGGGTGCCATTCTCGAGCCGGCAGGGCAGCACGTTCATACCCGGCGAACCGATGAAATGCCCGACGAAGGTGTGCTGCGGCCGCTCGAACAGCTCGATAGGCGTGCCGACCTGCACCACGGTGCCATCATGCATCACGACCACCTGATCGGCGAAGGTCAACGCCTCGGTCTGGTCGTGGGTCACGTAGATCATCGTCGCTCCAACCTCTTTGTGCAGTTCCTTCAGCTTTGAGCGCAGGATCCATTTCAGGTGGGGGTCGATGACCGTCAGTGGCTCGTCGAACATGATGACGTTGACGTCCGAGCGAACCAGACCGCGGCCCAGCGAGATCTTCTGCTTGCCGTCGGCAGTCAACCCGGCAGCACGGTTCTGCAGCGTATCCTCCAGATCCAGCATCCCAGCGATCTCATGCACCCGGCTGTCGACTTCCGCGGCGGCGATGCCACGATTGCGCAGTGGAAATGCAAGATTCTCGAAGACAGTCATGGTGTCGTAAACGACTGGGAACTGGAACACCTGGGCGATGTTGCGGTGATCGGGCGCCATCTCGGTGACATCCCGATCGTCGAACCATACGCGCCCCTCGGTCGGCGTCAGCAAGCCCGAGATGATGTTGAGGAGTGTCGTCTTGCCGCAACCCGACGGCCCCAGCAACGCGTAAGCGCCACCATCGGACCATTCGATGCTCATGCGCTTCAGGGCCCAATCTTGCTCTTCACGCGGACCGGCCACATAGCTGTGCCGCAGTTCGTCGAGACTGATCTTCGCCATCAGAGCGACTCCGCTACCGGCGAGGGAGCCAGGGTCGGGCGGAATCGGGTCATGCCGCGATCAACCTTTCATCCGACCCGAAATACAGGCATTGCCGGGTATCGATGACGAACTCGGCGCTGTCGCCGACCTCGAAGGGATGGATTCCGTGAGACTGCGAGACCCAGGTCCGCCCGTCGACCTCGAAGTGGATCATGCTTTCCGAGCCGCTCAACTCGGCGACCAGCACGCGTCCTTCGACCCGCACGGCATCGGGATGGTTCGCGCCTGGCCGGATATGATGCGGACGGATGCCAACTTTGTAGTGGCCGTCCGGCAGAGTTTTCAGCGCGTCGCCCGTGTCCCACTGGACCTGCTCGTTCAGGATCAACCTGTCGCCCTGCTTGGCGACATCGGCGGTGTTGATCGGCGGGTCCGAAAATACCTGGGCGCTGCGCAGATCGGCCGGCTTGCGATAGACCGACGCCGTGTCGCCGAATTGCGTTACCCGGCCCTCGTGCAGGGTTGCCGTACAACCGCCCAGCAGCAGCGCCTCGATCGGCTCGCTGGTGGCATAGACCACCCGCGCACCGCGATGCTCGAACAGCCTCGGCAGTTCGTCGCGCAACTCCTCGCGCAGCTTGAAATCGAGATTGGCCAATGGTTCGTCGAGCAGCACCAGATCGGAATCCTTGACGATCGCCCGTGCCAAAGCAGTGCGCTGCTGCTGACCGCCGGACAGCTCACCCGGCCGGCGCTTCAGCATCGGCCCGAGCTTCAGGAGTTCCGCGACCTCCCCGACCCGCCGGTCAATTTCCGCTCCTGCGACGCCGGCCACCCGAAGCGGCGAGGCGATGTTCTCGTAGACGCTGAAATTGGGATAATTGATGAATTGCTGGTGAACCAGCGAGACGTTGCGCCTTTGCACCGGCACCCCGGTGACATTGTTGCCGTCGAACCAGATCTCGCCCGAACTCGGCCGGATCAAGCCAGCCATCAGATGCATCAGTGTGGTCTTACCCGACAGGGTCGTTCCCAAGAAGGACGTTGAATCCGCTGTCGGCCAGTTCAAAGCTGGTCGGCTCAATATGAGTCTCGTCCCCGACCCGCAGTGTGACGTTCCGAAGCTCGAGCGTCATTGCGCTGTCATCCCGCCGGCTGCAAGTCTGGCGTCATGAAGGTCGGACTCGGACATTTTCGATGCCTTGGGCGAAACGAACGGCCGGACCGGCAAGCCTGACTTGCCATAGCGGGCGGCGCGATCATGCGGAGTCGGAGGACCGGACTCCCCGGAACGCGACGGGCGCGCTCCGGGGGGCCGGCAATCACCAAAGGGTCGTTGGACCGACCCTTAGCCTTCGTTCCAGCGGCGTACGAGTTCGTCGTACCCGATGGTTTCGCCTTGAGGCTTCTCGTTATCCAGCAACGGCTTCGGCGACCCGGGCTGATTCAGCCAGTAGGACGGATCCCGCTCCTCGTTAAGCCGTGGGCCGCAGCCGCCATAGACGCCAGCCTGCTCATCGGCCGCCTGCATGCGGGCCATGGTCAGGTCCATCTCGGCCGCCAGCCGGTCCATCGCCTCCTGAGGCGTGAACGCACCGGAATTGACGTCGCCGATCTGCTGCCACCAGATCTGCGCCAGCTTCGGATAATCCGGCACGTTGACGCCGGTCGGGCTCCAACGCACACGGTCCGGCGAACGATAGAACTCGACCAGCCCGCCAAGTTGCGGAGCGCGCTCGGTGAAGCTCTCATGCCGGATGTCGCTGTCGCGGATCGGCGTCAGGCCGACATGGGTCTTGCGCAGCGAGACGGTCTTGGAGACCACGAACTGGGCATAGAGCCACGCCGCTTGACGGCGGTCGACCGGAGTCGACTCGAACAGCGTCCAGGACCCGGTGTCCTGATAGCCGAGCTTCTGGCCCTCTTCCCAATAGGGGCCATGCGGCGACGGCGCCATCCGCCACAGCGGATTGCCATCCTCATCGACGGTGTTGTTGCCCTCGCTCTGCGGCGCCACCATGTTGGCGGTGAACGCCGTGTACCAGAAGATCTGCTGGGCGACGTTGCCCTGGGAGAGCGCCGGCAGCGACTGATAGAAGTCGTAGCTGGCGGCACCCGGAGGGGCATATTCCCGCAGCCATTCGTCCCATTTGCGGATCGCGTAGACGGCGGCCGGGCCGTTGGCGGCACCGCCGCGCGACACCGATGCGCCGACCGGGTTGCAGGAATCCTCCTCCATCCGGATGCCCCACTCGTCGACCGGCCGTCCGTTCGGCAGACCCAGGCTTCCGGCCCCCGCCATGGACAGCCAGGCATCGGTCATGCGCCAGCCGAGATCCGGCGCGCGCTTGCCGTAATCCATATGGCCGTAGACCCGCACCCCGTCGATCTCCTGGACGTGCACCGAGAAGAACTCGGCGATGTCCTCATAGGCCGACCAGTTGACCGGGACGCCCAGATCATAGCCGTAGAGATCCTTGAACTGCGCCTGCAGCTCCGGCTTCTGGAACCAGTCGTAGCGGAACCAATACAAGTTGGCGAACTGCTGGTCCGGAAGCTGATAGACTTTGCCGTCCGGCCCTGTCGTGAACGAGATGCCCATGAAGTCGTCGATGTCGAGCATCGGGTTGGTGACGGAGGCGCCATCGCCGGCCATCCAGTCGGTCAGGTTGACCGCCAGCTGCAGCCGCGAATGGGTCCCGATCAGGTCGGAATCGTTGACGTAGGCGTCATAGAGATTGCGCCGGGTCTGCATCTGCGTCTGCACCGCCTGGACGACTTCGCCCTCGCCGAGCAGTTGGTGATTGACGCGGATTCCGGTGATTTCCTCAAAGGCCTTGGTCAGCGTCTGGGATTCGTAGGTGTGGGTCGGAATCGTCTCCGACAGCACATTGATTTCCATGCCGACGAAGGGCTGGGCCGCGTTGATGAACCACTCCATCTCGGCCAGTTGATCCGCGCGGGACAGGGTCGATGGCTGGAATTCGCTGTCGATCCACTGTTCCGCCTCATCCATGCCGGCGAAGCTGGTGTTCGCAAACGACATGATGGCGGCAGCAGCAGCCGCGGCTAGAAGCCGTTTTCGCATTAGGTTTCCTCCCGGTTTTCCATTTTTTTGGCGGTTCATTGTCACTTTAATCATGAACCAATGGCAATCGTAAACAAGGGCGGCCGCACAGTCTCGGTAATCCGACGAATTCCGACACACCAGCCTATGACGGCGCTTCGGCCGTACGCTCCTGGCGCAGGATGGCATAACATCTGAGATCCACGAAGCGGTCGTGAACCCATTCCGCCTGCCGGCGCACGCCTTCGGCGGTGAGGCCCAGCCGCTCGATCACCGCTAGGCTGTTGCGGTTGTCGGTGGCGGCCGAGATTTCCACGCGGTTCAAATCCAGATCGTCGAAGGCGAAGTCGATCAGAGCGCCACAGGAGCGGGTCATGATGCCCCTGCCCTGATGACCGGCGGCAAGCCAATAGCCAAGGCTGGTCAAACGGTTCGCCCAGTCGATGCTATGATGCCCGACGATTCCGGCGATCGCCCCGTCGACCCGAATGGCGCACTGATAGCCGTCATTGCGCGCCATTTGATCGATCACCGACTGAATGAACTGACGGGTATCGCCGGGCGAGATGACGGCACCGATCCAGGGCATCCAGGGCCGCAGGTGATCGCGGTTGGCATCGGTGACAGCGAACAGCTCGTCGGCATCCAAGACCGCCAGCGGCGCCAGTGTAATGCCGTCACCGATCGACCCTTCGAAGGCCCTGCCGGTCGACCTCCCAGGGTCAGTCACGGCGCGCTGCCAAACCTCTGGCGCGAATCTCGCTCAGGCTGGCGCGGTGCGTCAGGGCCTCAGGATCGATACGCAGTTCCAACAGCGATGGCCCGTCATGCGCCATTGCCTGCTGGAAGGCCGGGGCGAACTGCTCCGTCGCCTCGACGATGGCGCCGAATGCACCATAAGCGCGCGCCAGAGCGGCAAAGTCCGGATTGACCAGATCGGTGCCGCTGATGCGCTCCGGATAGTCGCGTTCCTGATGCATACGGATGGTGCCGTACATGCCGTTATTCACCACGATGATGGTGATGTTGGCCTTGTACTGCACCGCCGTCGCCAATTCCTGGCCATTCATCAGGAAACAGCCATCGCCGGCAAAGGCCACCACGCTGCGCTCGGGGTGGCGCAGTTTGGCCGCGACCGCCGCCGGTGTGCCATAGCCCATGGAACCCGATGTCGGACCGAGCTGGGTGCCATATTGGCGGAACTGATAGAAGCGGTGAGCCCAGGCGGAGTAGTTACCGGCGCCGTTGGCGATGATCGTATCCGGCGGCAGGTGATCTTTCAGCCAGACCACGATCTCGGCCATCTGAACCTCGCCCGGGCAAGGAACAGGCTGGCCGGCCTCCACATAGTCGGCGCGGGCCGCCTTGGTCCATTCCCCCCAGGGCGCCGGCGACGGCGGATCAAGCTGGGCGGCGGCGTTGGCGAAGGCGCCCATCCCGGACTGGATTGCCAAGTCGGCCTGATAGACACGTCCCAGTTCCTCGGCCCCGGGATGGACATGCACCAGGGTCTGCCGCGGATTGGGTACGTCAAACAGCGTATACCCGCCGGTCGTCGCCTCGCCCAGCCGGGCGCCCACGGCCAAGATCAGATCCGCCTCGGCAAGGCGTGCCGCCAGTCTCGGATTGATGCCGATGCCAACATCGCCGGCATAATTAGCGTGGGCGTTATCGAAATAGTCTTGGCAACGAAAGGCGCTGCCAACCGGCAAGTCGAAGGCCTCGGCGAAGCTGCGAAACGCGCTGCAGGTGGCCGCGCCCCACCCGCCGCCGCCGAGAATGGCGAAGGGCCGTTCCGCAGCGCCCAGCAACCGGGCCAACTCCGCCATCGCCGCCGGCGATGGATGCGCCTCGACGGGCACGACCGGCCTGGCATCGGGCACCGTCGCGGATTCTCGTAGCATGTCCTCGGGCAATGCCAGCACGACCGGGCCGGGGCGGCCCTGCATGGCGGTGTGATAGGCGCGGCTGATGAATTCCGGGATGCGTGCCGGATCCTCGATCTGGGCCACCCACTTCGCCATCTGACCGAACATCCGGCGGAAGTCGATCTCCTGGAACGCCTCGCGCTCGGCCATGCCGCGCGCAACCTGGCCGATCAGCAGGATCATCGGAGTCGAATCCTGAAACGCGATATGGACACCGGCGCTGGCATTGGTGGCACCCGGTCCGCGGGTCACCATGCAGATGCCCGGCCGGCCGGTCAGCTTGCCGTCGGATTCGGCCATCATCGCTGCGCCGCCTTCCTGTCGGCAGCTCACAAACTGAATTCCGGGTTCATCGTGGAGAGCGTCGAGTACCGCAAGATAGCTCTCGCCGGGAACGCCGAACACGCGATCAGCCCCATTCAGCTTGAGCTGATCGACCAGAATCGCTCCGCCTGTCCGCTTTCGAGGCGCTGCCGCCATGGTTGGGATGTCCTTAATTGCGGTGAAGAGGAACGCAACGATACCGCGTACTCACGGCGCGGTCTTCTGTCTCGTCCGGTCCCGTGACTGGCGGCAGAAAGCGGGTATGTCGACCGGGTCTCTGGCGTTTCCCGATCCGTCTCGACCGTCTGGCGATCTTTGAGAATACCCATTTCGCCACCGTAATGAATGCCGGAGCCATAGTGGCGGCCCCAATCGCGTAAGCTGATGCCGTTATTGACCCGACTTCTTTGCAGTCGACGGAACGGGTTTTCACAGCTATATCAGTGCTCAGGTCATCGAGCCTTCTGGATGGTCACGCCATCAGCGTCGCGAAAGCGCGCAATTCCGACCTGGCTTCGAACCAGAACCCGTATGGCCCGATCCAATTGCCGGCGGACGCCGTGAAATGCCTGCGGGTAGCCATTAACCAGGACAAGGCCGACTTCGTCAGAACAAGCGATCCATTTCAAAGAATAAAATTACCAAAAGTTGCGGTTTTGGTGTGACGAATTAACCCAGATGCGAAGAAATATTGCGCGATAGCCACGATCAACAGTATTCTCCTCAGGGGGCGCCACGACTTGCCGCGAACGTGAGCAGGACGATGGCAGCGAGGACGAGACCACGCGAGGTTGTGTCCGCGTCGAACGACGCCCAAGGGCGATCCGACCGGGGCAACGGGCTGGCAGGTGGTGCCGGCGATGGCTCGGCAGTCCAGGCAGGACTGCCGGAAGCGCAGGAGATTCGGCGTCAGCAAATGGCGTCGCTGGTGCGCCAGACACCCCTGATCTCAATTGTCAGCATCGCCAATTCCCTGGTGACCGCGATCACTTTCTGGAATATCGCGCCGCGGCCGATCCTGCTGATCTGGCTTGCCGTCCTCTGGGCGATGGCGGCGGTCCATCTCAGCCGCTGGCATCGCTATCGAAAGCGACCGCATTCAGGCCATGTGAGCCACCGTGGACCTCGCCGGGCGGTCTTCTGGGCGTTTTTGTCTGGCGGCGTCTGGGCATGCAGCCTGGCCTTTTTCTGGAATGCTCCGATCACCCACCAGATGGTCCTTTTGATCGTCATCGCCGGCATGGCGGCCGGAGCCGCGACAACGCTGGCCTCCGTTCCGAGGGCGGCGGCGGCCTTCGTGCTCACCAGTATCACGCCATTCGTCGTCTATTTTGCCCTGCAGTGGGACATCGCCCATCTCGGCTTGGCGTCGATGGCGCTGGTGTTGACCATGGCGCTGCTGGTGTCGTCTCATATCGTACACCAGCAGTTCATCCAGAGCGTCCGGACCCGCTTCGCCAACAAGGCTCAGCTGGCCCAGTTTCATGCCGAACGGGACGACTGGCTGGAAATCTCCGACACCTCGGAGGCGTTCGCGCTGTTCGACCAGAACGACCGCCTGCTGATGTGGAATGAAAACTATCGGCGGATCTTGTCCCTCCCGGAATCTGCCCTGTTCCGGGGCGCCAGCCGCATAGACATCCTGCGCCAATGTGCGCCTCCGGTAGACGTCGCAAACAACGGCCGGACGCTCGACGAATGGATCGAATCGCGCCTTCAACTGCACGCGGCGACACCTGCGACGATCGTCGAGCAGCTCTCCAACGGCCGCTCATTGAAGAGCAGCGCTCGCAAGACCGGACGCGGGCATACCGCAACAACCCATATCGACATAACAGAGTTGAAGGACCACGAGGCGGCGCTGATCCGCGCCCAGGAAGAAGCGGTGCAGGCCAACGCCGCCAAATCGGAATTCCTGGCGAACATGAGCCACGAACTGCGCACCCCGCTGAACGCCATAATCGGGTTCTCCGAGGTCATGATGAACCAGCTTCTGGGTCAGATCGGCACGCCACGCTATCTGGAGTATTCCAAGAACATCCATGACAGCGGGCGGCATTTGCTGGACTTGATCAGCGACATCCTAGATCTGTCCCGAGTTGAAGCCGGCAAGATGGAGTTGTGGCGGCGCCCGGTGAACATGCAACAGGCCACCGAGGCCTGCCGCCAACTGGTGCTGCCGGCTGCCAAGGAGGGCAATGTCAATTTGATCGTCAAGGGTGATTGCTGCGAGCAATGGCCGATGCTGTTCGCCGACGAGACCAAGATCAAGCAGATCCTGATCAATATCCTGTCCAATGCGATCAAGTTCACGCCGAAGGGCGGCTCTGTCACGGTGCGGTCCAACCGGGTCGAGGATGGCAGCTTCGTGATCGCGGTTGCCGATACCGGTATCGGCATCGCAGCCGATGCGCTGCCCCTCATTCTGGAGCCGTTTCGCCGACTGGAACCCGCGCATCGCAGGCGTTACCCCGGCACCGGGCTCGGCCTGCCGCTCGCCAAGGCGCTGGTCGAACTGCATGGCGGCAATCTGACGATCGACAGCGCGCCGGATGTGGGCACCACGGTGACCGTCACGCTGCCGGCTCTGCTCGCCTTGCGCCGCAAGGCCGCTGCCGAGACCGAAGCGGCGCAGCAAACGCCGGCTGAATAGCCCTCCCGCGGCCGCCATGACCGAATAGGGCGGCGCCGTTGATCCTCCGGTGCAATACCCCCAAGATGTGCCGGATAGTCAGAGTCTCGAGACAGGGGCATCGGCATGGGAGGAAGACTTGGTCGCCTATATGATCGTCACGGTGGATGTGACCGACCCGGCGCAATACAAGCACTACACTGACCGCTCGCCCGCGGCGATCGCCAAGTTCGGCGGCCGGTTCCTGGCACGCGGCGGCCGCACGGTGACGTTGGAGGGCGATACCGAATCGCGCCGGATTGTGGTGGTCGAATTCCCCAGCGTCGAACAGGCCGAAGCCTGTTACGGCTCACCGGAATACCAGGAAGCGAAGTCCCACCGCGAGGGGGCGGCAACGGCGCGTTTCATCGTCGTCGACGGCGTCTGACGCCCGTCCGTCTTGGCGGACCCGACTGCGCGGACGGACCTATTCCTGAACTTGGTCTAGATAGGCGAGCAGATCGTCGATCTGTTCCGGCGACAGCATGAATTCCGGCATCGTGACATCGTCGCGATGGCTGGTCACGATTCCTTCCGCCAGGGATTCCGCGAGATACTCGAGCGGCCATTTACGCGCCAACGCCCTGAAGGCGGGCGCGTCGGCGACCGGACTCTCGCCGGATTCACCGACCGCATGACATCCGGCGCACAAGCCTTCCGCCAAGTCCCGGCCGGCCGCCGCATCGCCGGCCAGCGCCATGTCATTGGCAGGCGCCGGATCAGTGACCTCACTCGGCCCGCAGCCCGCTAGGAGCAAAGCCAAGTACAAACCCAGGGCACTGAGGGCGGAATAGGGACTTGTGGACACGCGCCTCATCGGATCTCCCACCATGCGGAGCGGCGCGCCAATACCGTCATGAGCAGGGCGAAAGCGCAAGCGACTGCTGGTATTGTACCTCAAATACGCGGCGCGCCGCAGGTCCACCTCCGGACCTCCCAGTCCGGATGCTCGAGATCCCAGCGCACAGCGGCAAGCTGACCCTGGAACAGGCAGGAACGCACGCTTCCATAGACGGACTCGAACGCCGGTTGCCGGATGCTGCAGTCCTGCGGTTGAAGCAAACTGCAGACGATCAGAACAAGTTCAACCATCCGATCCTCCGATCACCAAATCCATGACATTGCGCAGTCGCCCAGACAATTCTCGCCCGCATCAATGCGCGCGCGCTCGCGGGTTGGGTAAATCGTTTCAATCCGTTTGCCGACGGAACGATTTGTGGTTACCCTGTTAACTTACTGCAACTTGCCACGCAAGAAATGAACTCCCTAACCGCGGCGTTCTCGGCGGGTTGCACAATAAAATGACCCGTGTTCAACACCGCGCAGTAGTAGGGAGGACCTTATGAACTCAGTGAGAGTTGCGCTACTTGCGGCCGCCGCGATGGCGGTTACCGGCATTGCAAGCGCAAACGACAGTGTGCTGCAAGCCACCAGCGATCCGTCCAATTGGGCGACTCAGCTGGGCAACTACGAGGGGCACCGGTACAGCACCCTCAATCAGATCGACACGGGTAATGTCGGCGACTTGCAAGTCAAGTGGACGTTCTCGACCGGCGTCCTGCGTGGCCATGAAGGCGGACCGATCGTCATCGGCGACACGATGTACATTCATACGCCGGTCCCGAATATCGTCTATGCGCTGGACCTGAACGACAATGGCCGGATCATCTGGAGCTACGAGCCCCGGCAGGATCCGTCGGTCATTCCGATCATGTGCTGCGACACCGTCAACCGTGGCATCGCCGTCGCGGACGGCAAGGTCTTCCTTGCCCAGGCAGACAACACGGTAGTGGCACTCGATGCCGCGACCGGTGAGCCGATCTGGAGCGTCAGCAACGGTGACCACGCTCGCGGCGAAACGCTGACGGCGGCGCCGGTCGTGGTACGCGACAAGGTCTTCATCGGCATCTCCGGCGGCGAATTCGGTGTACGCGGCAGCCTGACCGCATACAACACCGCCGACGGCTCGATGGTCTGGCGCGCCTATTCGACCGGGCCGGACAGCGAAGCCCTGATCGACCCCAATGAGACGACGATGATGGGTCAGCCGATCGGCCAGGCCGATCTCGGCATATCGACCTGGAACGGTGACGAGTGGAAGATCGGTGGCGGCACCACGTGGGGCTGGTACACCTATGATCCGGATCTCGATCTGATCTACTACGGCACGGGCAATCCGGGCACGTGGAACCCGGCGCAGCGCGCACTGAACGGCGAGCGGGTCGACAACAAATGGTCGATGAGCATCTTCGCCCGCGATCCGGATACCGGCATGGCGAAGTGGGTCTACCAGAAGACCCCGTTCGACGAATGGGACTATGACGGCATCAATGAGAACATCCTCGCCGACATCGAAATCAATGGCGAGATGCGCAAGGTTCTGGTGAACTTCGACCGCAACGGCTTCGGCTACACGCTGGACCGTGAGACCGGCGAGTTGCTGGTCGCCGAGAAGTTCGACCCGACGGTCAACTGGGCCAGCCATGTCGACATGGATACCGGCCGGCCGGTGGTTCTCGACCAGTACAGCACCTTCGTCCAGGGTGCGGACGTCAACACCCAGGGCGTCTGCCCGGCGGCACTCGGCAGCAAAGACCAGCAGCCGGCGTCGTTCTCGCCGGATACCGGTCTGTTCTATGTACCGACCAACCACATCTGCATGGACTACGAGCCGTTCGAGGTTTCGTACTCGGCCGGCCAGCCCTATATCGGCGCCACCCTGTCGATGTACCCGGCCCCGAATTCCCACGGCGGCATGGGCAACTTCATCGCCTGGGATGCGGCAAAGGGCGAGATCGTCTGGTCGATCCCCGAGCCCTTCGCGGTTTGGAGCGGCGCGCTCACGACAGCCGGCGGCGTCGGTTTCTACGGCACGCTGGAAGGCTATGTGGTCGGCTTCAATCTCGCGGACGGCGAGGAGCTGTATCGCTTCAAGACCCCGTCCGGGATCATCGGCAACATCAACACCTATGAACATGACGGCAAGCAATACCTTGGCGTTCTGTCCGGCGTTGGTGGCTGGGCCGGCATCGGCCTCGCGGCCGGGCTGACCGGCGATACCGAGGGCCTGGGCGCGGTCGGCGCGCACAAGGCGCTGGGCGACTACACCCGGCTTGGCGGCGTGCTGACGGTCTTCGGCCTGCCCGACTGATCGTCCGACGCAGCTAGCATGGCTTGAGGCCCGGCTTCCGACATTTCGGATGCCGGGCCTCTTGGCCTGTTCCCTGCGTTGCGGGCACGGCCCATCGGTGCAGAATACGATCCCGGAGACCAATCGATCAGATCGGAGAGCCGCGAGCAGAATTGCGGCGGCCGTGCCGGCGACAGGAGGCTTGAGGACAAGGTGGCTGATCTTACAAGTACGCACGGAATGCTGCTGAGGCTGGCGGTGGCCGCTTCCCTCTGCGGCGGCGTCGGGGCGATCCCGGCACAGGCACAGGCGCAGGACGTCATGGCCAAGGCGCCCAACGACCTGACCGCCCCGGTCGACCCGATCGACAACCCCTACCACGTTCTGGATGGCAAGGTGGACCGCGGGACATATAACGGTTTCCGCCGGTATCACTCCTCGTGCCATGTCTGCCATGGCCCGGACGGACTCGGCTCGTCCTTCGCGCCCTCCCTGGTCGACGCCTTGAAGAGCATCGACTACGGCGCCTTTGCCGAAGTCGTCGTGAACGGCCGGCAGGCAGAAGGGGCGACCGGTAATAGCGTCATGCCCTCCTTCGCGTTCGACCCGAACGTCATGGAGTACATGAACGATATCTACGGCTATCTGCGCGCCCGCACCGACGGCGTACTGGACCGCGGCCGCCCACAACGCATCCCGAACTAGCAGCCTTCCGACCGGCATTTCCGCGCCGCGCCGGAGCGACGACAAGGATAGAGACCATGACGGATCACACGCCACGACGGCCAAAGACTCTCTGGTTCGCCGCCCTGCTAGGACTTGCCGCATCGGCGGTGTCGGCATCAGCACAGGAAGTCACCGCGCGCGCCGAGCTCAGGGTGTGCGCCGATCCCAGCCTTCCGCCATTCTCCAACGAGGCGCAGGACGGATTCGAGAACAAGCTCGCTGACATGATCGCCGACGAGCTCGGGATCCCGGTGGTCTATACTTGGTGGCCGCAAACCATCGGCTTCGTGCGGAACACGCTTATGGCACACCGGTGCGACATCGTGATGGGCACAGCATCGGGCGAGGAGCTGATGCAGAACACCAACGCGTACTATCGTTCAGTGTACGCAATGGTGTACCGCACCGACGCCGACGTACAGCCCACGACGCTTGCCGACCCGGCGCTGTTCAGCAAGCGCATCGGAGTCATCGCCCAGACCCCTCCGGCAAACCTGCTGGCCTTCTACGGGCTGAGCAACATCGAGCCCTATCAGCTCAACATCGATACCCGCGCCGACCAGCCGGCCCGCCGGGCAATCGAGGATGTGGCGACTGGCAAAACCGACCTCGCCCTCGTCTGGGGGCCGATCGCCGGCTATTATGCGGGGCTTCAGGATCAGCCGCTGGCGGTGGTGCCGATGCTCGATGAACCCGGGCCCGCCCGCCTGGAGTACCGGATCACCATGGGCATTCGCGGCGACGAGCCGGACTGGCGGCACTGGCTGAACGAATTCATACGCGACAACCAGGAGGATATCGACCGGCTGCTCGCAGGCTATCGCGTTCCTCTACTGGACCCAGCCGGCAATCTGATTGTCGTGGAGGAAACGGCGAATTGAACCCACCGAGGCTGTACGTGTCGCACTTACACTTAGCCGGCATCGTCACGGCGGTGTTCGTGATGTTGGCGCTGAACGACGCAGGCGCCCAGAGCGTGCAAGCGCCGGATGGGTTTCGTATGTCGAACTACCGCGCGCCGGTACCGGCCTCGGCGCCGGGGGCGACAACAATCGACACCGAGGCGGTCCAGGCGCTCATCGCCGACGGCAACGTCTTGCTGATCGACGTGCTGCCGCAACCACCTCGGCCGGCTGAGTTGCCCGAAACCACGGTCTGGGTGCCGCGGGCGCGGCAGAGCCTGCCGGGTGCCGTCTGGCTTCCCAATGTGGGATTTGGCGCATTGTCAGACGAGATGCACCGGTATTTCTCCGGGCATCTGAAACGGCTGACCACCGAAATGCCGAACGCCAGTCTGGTGTTGTATTGCGAGCCGAATTGCTGGATGTCGTGGAATGCGGCCAAGCGCGCGGCGGAATGGGGCTATCGAGACATCTTCTGGTATCCGCAGGGAACGGAGGGCTGGGAGGCCGCCGGACTGCCACTTGAACCGGTCAAGCCGGCACCCGCCCTGGAATGAGCCACGCCGACGATCGCCGGTCAGCCCAGGCTCGCCATTATGACCCGCGCCAGAGCGCCAAGGCGTTCCTCCAGCAGGACCGGCTGTTCGCACAGCGGTCGCAGGGCCCGCCGGCGGTCGGCAAAGATGCGCCGGCTTATCTCGACGCCGGCGGTCAGGTCCGCAATCTGGTCGGCGTTCGCCGCCGGGTCCCGCTGCAACGCCTCCAGCTCCGCCACCTGATCCGACAAGGCATCGACCACGGTGCGCTGCGCCCGCATGTAGCGTTTGATGGCGGTTATCGCATCGGTTCGGGAATCGTTGATCTTCTGAAATATCCCGGCAAACAACAGGGTCAGCCGATACTGTTCGGCCGGATCAAGGCCCTCTGCAAAGGCCTTTGCGCGGTCGACCGCCTCTTCGATCGGTGTCCGGCGCGATGTCACCGTATTGACGATTCCGGCGATATCGCCGTCGTCGGTCCAGGTCGAGCCGATCTCGTCGATCGGCGGACCGCTCCAGATCTGTCCAGCGGCCAGCGACGGCACCAGCCGTTGGATGCAGGGCCAGTCGGGATCCTGCTGCGGCTGGGCCGCCGCTTCGGAGGCCGATGCCAGCATGAGCAGTCCGGTCAGACCGGCCGCCCATCCGGCTTTCGGCGATATTGCGGATTGGCGCTCTTTTTGCTGGCGGTGGTCTGTTCGGGTTCCGCGTTGGCGGCGCAACGCTTGGCGGTGTTCGACGTCGAGATCTACGACACCAGCGGAGAGGGTGTCCATGCCGATCTGGATGAACGCTTGGCACGCATCAGCGGCGAATTGCGTGAGGGACTTGCAGCCTCTGCGGATTACGAACTGGTCGATCTGACCCCGGCCGCCGACCGCATCGAGGCGCTGGGCCACATCTGGGGATGCAACGGGTGCGAGGCCACGATCGCCCGCGAATTCGGAGCCGCCACCTATGTTACGACCCTTATCCACAAGGTCAGCACTCTGATCCTGAGCATCAGGATCCAAATTCACGACGCCCAGACCGGCGCCGTCACGGCGGTCGCCGTCGCCGATATCCGCGGCGACAACGACCGCGCCTGGTCGCACGGAGTCCGCTGGCTGCTGCGTAACCGGATACTGGCCGACTGACCGGTCCCCGCGGTTCACGGACGCACCACGACGCCCCAGGGCAGCCGGCCGACGCCGACCGTCTTGATCACCCGACCCTCCTCCAGATCGATCACCGAGACATCGCTGCTGACGCCATTGGTGGTGTAGAGCCGCGACTCGTCGGGAGAGAGCGCGAGGTTCCACACCCGCTGACCGACGAGGTGATAGTGCTCCACCTCCATGGTCTGCTGGTCGATCTCCGCCACCCGGTTCGATGGGCCAAGGGCGACATACACCTTCGACCCGTCGGCGGTGATCGCGATGCCGACCGGCTGAATGGATTCCCGCGGCACGCCCTGCACCTCGAATTCGATCTTCTGGATGATCTCGCGGTTCTGGGTATCGATCACCGAGACCGTGCCGCCGATCTCCGAAGAGACCCAGACGCGGCTGCCATCCTGGTTGAACTGCGCCACCCGCGGCCGGCTGTCGACCAGCACATTGTCGAAGATCTCGAATGTTTCGGTATCGATGAAATGCGCCATGTTGGTGGTTTCCGATGTATTCACCAGCACACGGCCGTCCGGGCTGATGCCCATGCCCTCAGGTTCCACCCCGACCTCGATCTCGCCCACGACGCGCTTGGACTGCAGATCGACGACCGAGACCAGATTGTCGTCCTCATTGGCGATGTAGAGCGTGCCGCCGTCCGGATGCAGCACGAATAGCTCCGGGTCCGGGCCAGAGGGCAGGCGGTCGACGACGGTGTTCATCGCCAGATCGACCACGTCGACCCGGTCGCTGTCCCCAACACACACATACAGCAGGGACTGGTCCTTGCTGAGGGTGATGCCGCGCGGACGGCGGCCGACCTCGACCGTGTCGATCAGTTCCAGTGTGCCGCCATCGATCACCGAGATGGTGTTGTCACGCTCATTGGATACGTAGATTGTCTCAGCCGCCGCCGATCCGATCAGCCCGGCAATTCCCAGTGTGGCCACTCCTGCGGCCAGGATCATTCTCATGTGGTCGTTTATCCCTTGCATTCGCCCGTGATGAAGTTGGGCATTCTTCGCCGCTACATAGAACAACGGCTCTCCTGGCGGGTCGAACCCAATGTGTCGAGTTCGGAACCCTGATGCAGGAATCCTTCCTGCGGCGATACTGATACCAGCACCCGCGGGCCAGCGATCAGGATCGGCTGTCTCAACTGTCCGTTCCATTCTCGGAACGTCAGCCCCTGGCCCTTGAAGGCGGCAAGCTCGAAGTCCGGGCTGCGGATATAGGCGGAGATATCGGCGGGCAAGACCGACCGTGTACGCGTCGCCGCCTCGCCTATCGCACGTACGGCCATCCATACGCCATAGTCACGTTCGGTCATCCAACGTTCCGCCTGGCGGGTGAAACGCTTTTGCAACTGGGTGCCGCCCCATTGCTCGAACACCCGGGTCCACGCGGTCGGGACAAGCCCCTGGGTTCCCATCACCGGACGCGGCAGGTAGGTGCGATGGGCGAAATACTCGCCGAACTCATTCATCTCATCAGCGACGATCACGACATCGTGGTCGCCGACCTGCGAGAATGCCGGCACGGTGCGTTGCAGGGTCACATGGCCGGTATCGACCCGGGCGTTGCCAGCCTGATACGTCCAGTCCTTCTGCTCGACGATCTCGGCACGGTAACGCTCGGCCGCCCGGCGAATGGCCTCGGCGAATTTGCGGTCGGCGTCATGGCGTCCGACCACCAGGAACCAGTCGGTCCAGCGCTTGACCACCAGGAACTGCGCCAGCGCATCCGCCAGCATGGCGCGGCTCGGAATGGTATGCAGCACGTTGGCCCGGCAATCCTCCTGGCGCAACCGGTCGTCCCGGGCGCGGGCGTTGAATAGAAGCATATCCGCGGCCGCCGGATGATCGGCGATCGTCAGCAGGCCCTCGGCCGGCAAATCGACCACCACAAGTCGTAATCCGTCGGTCACCACCTCGTCGAAGGCCGCCGCAAGGTCCGCACCTTCGGGAACAATGAATTCCCGTAGCGCGAAGTCCTGGCCCATGAACCGGCCCGTGGAGATGTTGTCGGCCAGCGCCAGCCGGGCGCCCTGCAGACCCTCATCGGTCAGGATCGGGTCCAGGAACGACAACGGGATCGGCGGCTCTTGCTCCTGCGTCAGGTAGCCGATGGCGACAGGCTGCGGATCGCCGCCGGTCTGCGCCAACGCACCTTCGAACGTCGTAAGGCCTGCCAGCGCTGAAAACGCCGCCGCACGCAGCAATCGGCCAAAAGGGCTTATGCGTCCAGCCTGGGACACCCTCGTCATTCCTCCCCCTGTCATTGCAAGGCCGCCGGGTCACGACCGAGTTGGTTGATGTCATCTTAGCGAAGCATTCGACTTGCGCAAATCCGTTTGAATGCAAGACCTTGGAAGCGTCGATAGGTTTGTCGCGAGCCGGCTGATGCGGTATCATGGAGACCCATCATGTCCGTACGGGACGCCCCATCCATGGCGATGACAAGATCCGGCCAGATGTTCGCGATGGTGTTCGCGATCTTCGCCTCATTCGCCGTCCTGTCGAATGCCATGGCCGACGGCCCTGTCGTCGAACCTCTTGCCATCGAGGAGATCGCGCCCGGCGTTTTCGCCCATCACGGCCATGAGCAGACACCCAATCGCGCCAACAATGGCGACATCGCCAATATCGGCTTTGTGATCGGAACCGAGGCTGTCGCCGTGATCGACAGTGGAGGCAGCCCGACGACCGGCGAGAGACTGCGCGCCGCGATCCGCGAACGGACCGAGCTGCCGATCCGGTTTCTGATCAACACCCATGTTCATTTCGACCATCTGTTCGGCAATGGAGCCTTTGGCGAGGACTATCCGGATCTTGTCGCCCATGCCCGGATGCAAGGCGCGCTGATGTCCCGTGCCGACTCGTATTTGGCAAGTTTCAAGAATGCCGTCGGTCCGGAGGAAGCCCGTCGCGTCGTCATGCTGCCGACGGATATTCCGGTCAGCGAGCGTGCCACATTGGATCTGGGCGGCCGGATACTGGACGTGGTCGCCTATCGTACGGCGCACACGAACAACGACGTCACGGTGTTCGACAGCACGACCGGAACCCTGTTTGCGGGTGATCTGGTCAGCCTCAACCATATCCCGGTCGTGGATGGCAGCGTGCTAGGTTGGCTGCAGGTAATGGATCAGTTGGCCGCAATCCCGGCGGAACGGGTGGTTCCTGGCCATGGACCGGTGAGCGCGCCCTGGCCGGACGCCCTGGAGCCGCAGCGTCGCTATCTTCAGGGTATCGTGGCGGAGATCCGGGCGCTGCAACGGGCCAATGGCACGATCCAGCAGGCGGTCAGCGATGTCGGTCGGGACGCGGCCACGCAATGGCTGCTGTTCGACGAATACCATAGCCGCAATGTAACGGCGGCATTTGCCGAGCTCGAATGGGAATAGGGATACAGGACCGTTCGGGCTATCGAGGAGGATCAGAGGATGTTTGAAGTTCCGTCCAGGATGCGCCGCATGTTGGAGCTCGCGCTGATCGGAGCCGTGATGGTCATAGCCATGGCGGCGAATTCAACTGCCGCGCTGGCCCAAACGGAAGAAGACGAGGCCCGCTGGGCGGAGCTTGCGGATGCCTATTTCCCGGACGTGACGATCGTCGATCGGCCGGATCTTCTGACCATGGAGGCGCCATACCGCGCCCATGACGCGGCGATCGTACCGATCCGCGTGACCGCCACCTTCCCGCAAAGCGCCGGCATGTCGGTGGAGCGTATGTGGCTGCTGGTGGACGACAACCCGGCACCCATGGTCGGCAGGTTCGACTTCGGCGACGACATCTCGGTCGCCGATCTGACGACCCGCGTGCGGGTCAACGAATACACGTACATCCACGCCGTCGCAGAGTTGAACGACGGCAGCACGATCATGACCCGCGCCTATGTGAAGGCCGCGGGCGGCTGCTCGGCACCTGCGATGAAGGATCCGGAAATCGCCGCCTCACGACTGGGCAACATGCGATTCAACCTGCCGGATACCGTGGTTGAGCAGACGCCGATCACCGCGCAGCTTCTGATCAGCCATCCCAACAACACCGGCATGCAGTTCGACCAAATCACCCGCAATTACGTGCCGCCGCACTATATCCGTTCCATCCGCGTCAGCTATGGCGGCAAGTCGGTGCTGGACATCGAGGGCGATATCTCGATGAGCGAGGATCCAAGCTTCCATTTCACCTTCATTCCGGAAGGCGAAGGCGTCGTCGATGTCGAGGTTGTGGACAGCGAGGAGAATGTCTTCACCGAGAGCTGGCAGGTAACACCGCTTCCGGCCACCTGACGGAACTGGCGCCGGCCTTCAGAAGCACTGGAGGTCGGCTTCCACCTGCAGCAGTTGGAACAGATCCAACTTGTCGCGAACGCCCGGAACCTCCCGGAATATACCGGCACGCTCCCCAGGGACCAGCCGCATCCGCTTGATGGTCTCGATCTCGATGTATTCGGTGTAAGGCATACGCGAGGCGATGTAGTCGATGCTGCACGAGCATTGCGCCATGACGATCTGGTCCTGACCGTTGGCCGCCATGCAGCCGATCACATAGTCGACCCGCGCCGCGGTGGGAAAATCATTCGCCGTGGCGGACGCGCCAGGCACTGTCGCGCACATCAAAGCGGCAACCAGCAATACCGTCCGTCCTGATCGCGCCATGGCCGTCCGTCCTCCTGACGGGCTCATCGTGTCGTCTCCATCCAAGCCTATGCCGCGACTTTGGCGGTTCGCCCCGGCCAGTGTCAACCGGTCGCCGGGCGGCTGAGCGACATGCTTCCCAGCGGCAGACCCTTGGCCTCGAGGAAGCCCCCGCTGTAGAACGAAGTCCATGAACCGTAAACAGCGTCGCGCCGAGACTCATCGTAGCCGCCAAACGGGAGGCGGACGGGTTGCCGTGGCAACAGGCCTTGCCAAGCGCCAGGAAGCGGCCAACTGGGTGAAGCGCGGGCGCGCCCTGCAGTCCGGCGGTCAGATCGCCGATGCGATCGCCGCATTCCGCAAGGCGGTGTCCGCCTGTCCGGAAGCGGCCGAACTGCATGGCATACTCGCCGCCGCGCTCCGGGCCGACGGCCGCACTTCCGAAGCGATCGCGACCTATCGGCGCGGCCTTGAGATCGACCCGAGTATCCCGGCGCTGCACAACAATCTCGGCAATGCATATCTGGATGCTGGCGCGATCGACGAGGCCTGCGCCGCCTACCGTCGCGCCGCCGAGTTGGACCCGCAATATGCCGATGCCCATGGCAATCTCGGCCTGGCGCTCAGGGAGGCGGGCCACATCGACGATGCGTTGATCGCAAGCCGGCGCGCCGCCTCCATCGCGCCTACTCGGCCCGACATCCAGGGAAATCTTGCAACCGTGCTGGAAACCGCCGGGCATCTGGACGAGGCGGCGACTGTCCTCGACACGACGATCCGGCAATGTCCGACCGATGCCAGACTGCGATGCCACCGCGCGCGGCTGATGGTCAAGGTTGGCGAGATGGCGGCTGCCGAATCCACCCTGCGCGACGCGTTGCGCATCGACCCGAACTGCGCTGCCGCCTATTTCGAGCTGTCGGACATCAAGCAGTTCGAAGCGGACGACGACGATCTGCGGCAGATGGAACGCATCGCCGCAATGGCCGACGAATTGTCTGTGCCTGATCGGATCGACCTGCATTTCGCACTTGCCAAGGCCTGCGAGGATGCCGGCCGATTTGACGACGCGTTCGAGCAGTTGAGCCGCGGAAACCAGTTGAAGCGCAGCCGGCTGCCTTACGACGCCGATGGCCAGAGGCGGCTGTTCGAGACGATCGCATCGGTCTTCGATGAGAGTCTGCTGACAAAGCTGGCCGACGGTGGAAACGAATCGAAATTGCCGGTCTTCGTGGTCGGCATGCCACGATCCGGCACGACGCTGGTCGAGCGCATGCTGGGAAGCCATCCCCGGATCCATGGCGCTGGCGAGTTGCGCGCTCTGAGCGACATCGCACGTCAATCATCCAGCGACAGCGATCCGGTCGGTCGCGCCGCCAGTCTGGCGGGGCTCGATGCCCAGCAATGCTCCGCTATGGGAGGCGACTATGTCGAGCGGATCGCCGCTATCGATGCAAATGCCGGGCGGATCGTCGACAAGATGCCGTCGAATTTCCTGCGCATCGGCCTGATCAGCCTGATCCTGCCAAATGCCCGTATTGTCCACTGCAGACGGGACCCAGTGGACACATGCCTGTCCTGTTACAGACAACTATTCGGCCGCGGGCAATCGTTTTCCTATGGCCTTCAGGACCTTGGCCGGCACTACATGCTGTATCTCGAACTGATGGATCATTGGCGACGGGTGCTGCCGGGGCGCGTGTACGATGTGGACTATGAATCCCTTGTTGCCGAACCGGAAGACCAGATACGGCGACTCCTCGATCATTGCGGCATGCAATGGGACCCGGCCTGCCTGCGGTTTCATGCCGACCGGTCGCCAGTTCACACAGCCAGCGCCTCGCAGGTACGCCGCCCGATCTACAAGAGTTCGATCGCACGCTGGCGGCGCTATAAGAGTCATCTCGAACCACTGTTGGAGATCCTGGACGGGCGGCGCTGACCGTTTGAATTGGTTGCAGGCGGACGCCCGGGCATGATCCAATCCCTTTTCCGCCGGGGAGACGGGTAATTCTGGGGCCATCAACAATGATCGTGATCAAGTCTGCCGCCGGCCGATTGGCCACATTGTCGTGGCTGGCGGCGTTCCTGTTCTTCGCATATCCAGCGACCGCGCAGATTCCGCTCACCGGCGTCGCATCGGACGAGCCGGCCGCATCCGAGCCCGGCCCCAGCCTGCAGGAGATTTTGGACAACATTCCGGGGCCGCTGACGATTGAACAAGTGGACGCGATCCTCGCCATACTGGACGATACCCAGGCCCGCTCCGCGCTACGTGAATCTGTGCTGCGCCAGTTGGAGGCAGCGCAATCGGCGGCGGCGCAGGAGACCCTGCTGGAACAACAACAGCGGCGCGTTGCCGATATCGGTCAGGCGTTCCGTGAACTCCCGGCCCTGCTTCACGTGGCGCTGTATCAGCCTACCGCCGATGGCAAGCCCGGCGACCCGGTCAGGCTGTTACTGATAATTGCAGGCCATGTCCTGCTTGGCGTCATCGCGATGCTGTTGACACGGCGCGCGCTCGGCAGAACCTGCAACAGCCTGAAGAGACAGGCGGGCGGCGGGCTCGGCCAAACCATGGCCCGCTGCGCCGGTGTCATAATGCTCGACTTGATGGAGATCGCCGCCTTCTGCCTGGCGATCGTTGCGTTCTACCTGGCATTGTCGCCGACCGATCCTCAGGCGCCTTCGTTCCTGCAGGCATTGTTGGTGACCTCTGCTGGGATCATCCTGGCGGCCAAGGTGTCGAAGGCGGTATTGGCCCCGGACGCGCCCTCGATGCGGCTGCTGCCATTGTCCGATGCCGCTGCGCTGCGCGTGCACCGAATCGTGGTCTTGGTCTTCGGATCGATGCTGACCTTGAACTTCCTGGTAAACATCCTGGCGATTTTGGGATTGCCGCGCGATGCCCAGGTGGCGACCGGCATGTTGCTTGGCGTCGTGTTCTGCGGCGTCTTGATCGCCCTGGTCTGGGCCAACCGGGCGCCAGTGGCGGCGGCGCTGACCCGGACTTTCGGCGGCAGCGCACAGGCCGCGCAAATCGCCGGATTGTGGCCGATCGCCGGCACGGCCTACGTCGTCGGACTGTGGCTGGTCGCCACCGATGCGGAGATCCGCGGAAACGAGGATGTGACGCCTCAGGCGATGGCTAGTCTCGCCATCGTGATCCTGGTCCCGGTTCTGGGTCATTTTGCCGACAGGCTGTTACAGCGCTTCTTCCATGTCGATGTGCCGCAGCCCGCCGTGGCGGCCGAGGTCCCCATGCCGGTCGAGCCGCCCGTCCAGGCCGAGTCCCCTGTGCTGGCCGAAGCCGCACCCGCGACGGCCGAAGCCCCTGCGCCAGTTGAAGCCCCCGCGCCGGCGGAGACCCCCATGCCGGCCGCGGCCGGCGGAGAGGGCGGTTCCGAGCCCGTTGCCGGAGCGGAATCACAGCCGGTCAACTTGGATGCGCTGATGCGTGGAGTCTGGGTCATCCTAGTGATCATCGCGGCCAGTACGACGGCGCGAATATGGGGTTTCGATCCGACCGAGGAGGCCGGACTTGGTGCGGCCACCATGCGCGTACTGTTCGAAAGCTCGTTCATCGTGTTGGTCAGCTACATCTGCTGGCAGTTGTTCCGCACGGCCGTCGATCGCAAGCTGGTCGAAGCCAATCGGCTCGACGCCACCAGCGAAACGAAGCGCCTGGCGACGCTATTGCCGCTGCTGCGCAAGTTTATCCTGGGCGTACTGCTGGTGATGATCGCCCTGATCGTGCTGTCTTCGCTGGGCATCGAGATCGGCCCGCTGCTGGCTGGCGCCGGCGTTGTCGGCCTTGCCATCGGGCTCGGCGCACAGTCGCTGGTGACCGACATCGTGGCCGGCATCTTCTTCCTGATCGATGATGCGTTCAGCGTCGGCGACTACATCGAGATCGGTGAGCTGCGCGGCACCGTGGAGAGCATCTCGATCCGGTCGCTGAAGCTGCGCCACCATCGCGGCGCGGTGCATACCCTGCCCTTCGGCCAGATGCAGTCGCTGACGAACTACAGCCGCGACTGGGTGATGATGAAGCTGGAATTCCGGGTGCCGCACGACACGAATATCGGATTGGTGAAAAAGCTTGTGAAGGGTATCAGCGCGGAGATGTCCCAACATCCGGACTATGGCGGCGATTTCCTGGAGCCGCTGAAGTCCCAGGGAGTGCGCCGGATCGAAGACAATGCCCTGATCCTGGGCGTCAAGTTCAAGGCCAAGCCCGGCACCCAGTTCACGATCCGCAAGGATGCCTATCAGAAAATCCGCGATGCATTCGAGGCCAACGGTATCGAATTCGCCAATCGCGGCGTCACGGTGCGAGTCGAGTCCGAACCCGGGGCGGGACCCGGCGCCAATAGCGCGATTGCGGGCGCTGCCGCAGAGGCCATTGCCGAAGCGGTCCAGAATGAGACGGAACCAAGCCCGGCGCAGTAGCGGCCGTACCGCCGCCAAGGGCTTCCTCCGATCCGGGTGGGAGGCTCAGTCCTGAGCTCTCAAGCGATCCGAGATCAGCGCGTCGCGGTGGTCGCTGTGCCTTGCATATCCGCGCGAGATTCAGTGCTCGCCTTACCCGACGGGGCGCCGAATGCGGCCCGGATCAGCGATCGTAGGCCGTCAGCAACGTACTGACTGCGGCGAGTCCGGCTCAGCTTCGCATATTGCTCTGTGGCAACGGTTTCATCCGCATGGCGGGCGGTATTGGTCGGAGCGTTCATCTGGCGTCTCCCTTCAAGCAGACAGGCAGTGTGCTTGGGGAGATATTCGGCATTATTCACAAAAACTCCGTTAATCCCGCCGAAGGCATTCGCCCGTGATCGGCCTGTGACCGTCATCATATTTCCTGGACTGACCGGAGCGCAGACTGCGCCACGGTGCCATGTCGGTCCTGGTGGCCGACGCCCGGCATCGATTCGCATGGGAGTATTTCGAGAATGCCATATTCAGCCCGCATGCAATTCACACGCGTCCTCATCGCCCTGGCCTTTGCCATCGCAGCCGCGTTCGCCAGCGCACCGTCACAGGCACAGCAGCGTTTCGTCGTCGTCAACGGCCAGTTCATGTCAGCCGAACAGCTCTATGTGCTGGACCAGATGGCGGGAGGCTTCGTTCCCAACGGCGCCTATTGGGTCGACCCCAACACCGGTATCTGGGGATATGCCGGCGATCCAACGCCGCGTGGCCAGATCGGCGGTACGGCGGCCGGGCAGAGTGGCGGGACCAACTATTCGGGCGCGCTCGATCGCGGCCCGTTCGGAACCTATATGAGCGACGGCAACTGCTCGTTCGTGAACGGCGTCCCGGTCGGGAATTGCTGACGGGACTCCGTCAGCCGGAGTCACTTTCAGGCGCCTGACTGGCCCAGAACTGTCGCCATTCGCGGATCAGGTATGGGTTGCGGCGGTCGGCGGTGCGCTGCACCACGGCCTCGCGGATGAATCGCCCGCCGCCGATCGTCACTGCCGCAGCCCGGATGGTAAAGGCGGTCCCGACCGAACGAGCCCGTGCATCGCCGGCCTCCGCCCGCCGGGCCAGCAGAGCATCGACCTGTTCTTCGCCAAGTCCCGGCATGGCCATCAGCACCTCTCGCGGGGCCACCACCGGATTGACCTGGGCACGGCCCGAATAGACGGTCAGGAATGGCGCCAGCCGATCGTATAGCGGCCGCGACATGCCAAGCACCTGCTGCAATTCCTCGACCGCCTCGAACGGCGCGTCCTTCGCACCCCATTCCAGTCCGGCGGCGATATAGTCAGCATCCTCGGCCCCGGCCGGGCGACGGTCGTCGTCGCGGTCGGCGAAGTCGCGGATCGCATCGATCAGCGCCGCCGCCTCGTCCGCCGGCACCCCAAAACCTTCGAACAGGCCGCGCAACAGGCGGTCCTGGGCGCGATTGATGTCGACCTTGCCGCCCTCGTCGGCAATCGTGATCAGAACTTCGCCTTCGCCCAGCGACAGTTGGTAGGAGGTCCCGTCGGCACGCCAGGCGATCGCCGGGTCGATCGACAGGATGCCGGCGATCGCGCGATAGACTCCGGCATCGGCCAGCGACTGGGCCTTGGCGTTTTCCATCAGGTTTCGGGCAATCGTGCCCTGGCTGCGGGTGTCGGCCAGGAACGCCGCCGCGATGATCGACAGGATGGCAAGCCCCCAGAGCACCGCGACCAGTGCGATTCCACGCTGTCCCTTAACGAGGGCGGGCGACAGGCGCACCGGCGATCGTCTCACCCTTCGGACTCTCCGCCGGTGAAGACGTCCAACCCGGTCAGGCGTTCGCGCAATTCCTGGGTCACGTCACGCGCATCCTGCAAGTCGCGGACGACACGCGGCGTTAGCAGAACCAGTAGCTCGGTTCGCTCGATTCGGTCGGTCGTGGTCTTGAACAGGTTACCCAGGATCGGGATGTCGGCCAGCAGCGGAATGCCGATCTCGATATCCGTCCGAGTGTCCTCGATCAGACCGCCGAGGGCCACCGTTTCGCCACCCTGGACCGCGACGGTGCTTTCGATCCGACGTGTCGAGATGGTCGGTGAGTTGAGGGTCGATGAGGTGGTCTCCGAGACCGTGCTGACTTCCTGCACGATGTCCAGCACCACCAGGCCACCGGCATTGACGCGCGGGGTGACCTCGGAGGATCACGCCGGTGTCGCGGTATTCGATCGTACTGACCAACGGTGCCGCCGGGTCGTCGATCGACTGTGACGATTGCGTTTGCGATCGGTACTTCGTCGCCGACCTGCAGGCGGGCCGCCTCGTTATCGAGCACCAGGAGCTGTGGAGACGAGATCACCTTGATGTCGGTGATCTCCGTCAGCGCATCCAACACCCACCTGTACGTCGGTCGCGGAGAGGACGTAGGAAAAACCCGGGAAGGACGGCGCAATCGCCCCAGTAGCCGAATCGCTGAAGGTGAAACTGCTATCGCCCGCCCGGAAGAACCATTGCAGGCCGTATTCCAGATTG
>CBDBVB010000027.1:0-82824 GCA_965212545.1 Inquilinaceae bacterium | reverse complement strand
CACCCAGCCCCATCAGCGTGCTGGTGCAGGGCGCGCCGGTCAGCCGCACCAACTCGCGCAGAGCGGCCGATGCCTGCGGCCCGGAATTGATGACGCCGCCCCCGGTATAGAAGATCGGCCGCTTGGCCCCGGCGATCAGGGCGACCGCCTTCTCTACCGCGCTCGGCTCCGGATGGCGCCGCGGGCGATAGCTCTTGTGCTCGATGTTCTCCGGCGGCTCGTAGTCGCCTGAATCGAACTGCACGTCCTTCGGCAGATCGACCACGACCGGGCCCGGACGGCCATTGCGCGCCACGTAGAACGCCTCATGGATGGTCCGCGACACCCGATTCACATCCTTGACCAGGTAATTATGCTTGGTGCACGGCCGGGTGATGCCGGTGGTGTCGCATTCCTGGAAGGCGTCGTTGCCGATCAGATGGGTCGGCACCTGGCCGGTCAGGCAGACGATCGGAATACTGTCCATCAAGGCATCGGTCAGCCCCGTCACCGCATTGGTGGCGCCGGGGCCGGAGGTAACGAGGACGACGCCGACTTTGCCGGTCGAGCGGGCATATCCTTCGGCGGCGTGCACGGCGGCCTGTTCGTGCCGTACCAGGATGTGCCGGATGGCGTTCTGCTTGAACAGCGCATCATAGATCGGCAGCACCGCACCGCCCGGATACCCGAAGACAACATCCACATCCTGGTCCACCAGGGCTTTCAGGATGATTTCCGCTCCGGTCAGCTGATCGTCAGACATGGTCCTCTAGCCTCGAAAAAGGGGCCTCTGGAGAGGCCCCGACCTGTTGTGTTCATCGTGTCGTTGCGCCCCGTTTTTCCGGGGACGGGCAAGCTAGACGTGTTGCATTGCAAGGTCAACGCCAATCTCGAATAATCGATAAGATTTCCGACTTGAAACTTTGCGAATATTGCGCATTGAGCGCATGGATGGACTCGTCCGCCTGCGCCAGAACCTGGTTGCGAAACCAGGTGAGTTGCCGCTTGGCATAGCGCCGCGTGGCTTGCTGTGCCTGCGCGATGGCGGTGTCCAGGTCGATCTCGCCGGCAAGGAAACGTCCGATTTCGGGCACGCCGAGCACTTTCATGACCGGTAGCGCCCGGTCGACGCGCCGTGCCAGCAGCGCGGCCACCTCCGCCACCGCCCCGGCCTCCATCATCGTCGCAAAGCGCAGGTCGCAGGCGGAATAGAGCGGCTCGCGCGGCGGCACCAGGACGATGGTCCGGAACCGGCAGCCCCGCGGCGGCCCCGAGACCGGCTCCGCCTGCCACTCGGCCAGCGACCGGCCGGTGGCCTCCAGCACCTCCCAGGCCCGCACCAGCCGTTGGCTGTCCCCCGGTTCCAGGCGCCTCGCCATCACCGGATCGCGCTCGGCCAGTGCCGCATGGAAGGCCGTCCCGCCCAGCTTGGAATGCTGCGCCACGGCTTCGGCCCGAACCGCCTCGGGAACGTCGGGCATGTCCGACAGCCCGTCGGTCAAGGCGCGAAGATAGAGCCCGGTGCCGCCGGCGACGATCGGCAGTCGCCCATCGGCATGGGCCGCGTCGATCTCCGTCACCGCCATATCGCGCCAGCGCGCCGCCGAGCACCGCTCGTCCCCGTCGACCGTCCCGTAGAGCCGATGCGGTGCCCGGGCGAGGTCCTCCGGCCCCGGCCGGGCCGTGACGATGGCCAGATCGCGATAGACCTGCATGCTGTCGGCGTTGATGACGACGCCGTCCAGCGCCTCGGCCAGATCGAGCGCCAGCGCCGACTTCCCGCTCGCGGTGGGCCCGCCGACGATGACGACCGGGCGATCTTCTGTCTTGTGTTTGGTCACGGCGCTTTATATCTGTCCTGGGACGAATCCGCAGCGCCATTGGTACTCATGACCCAAGTCCTAACGCTGATCGGCGCTCCGTCCCTTTCTCCAGACGTAACGACAGCGGCCCATGGCGCCGTCGCCGGTCATGCGATTTCGGCGGAGGACCCCGACTGGCTGGCTCCCGGCATCGCCTGCGACATCGCGTTCGAAGGACCGGACATCACGACGATCGAAGCGGCCGTGCGGAGACGGCTGGGCGATGCCCCGGTGGATGTGGTCATCCAGCCGGCGGTCGGGCGGCGCAAGCGGCTGCTGATCGCCGACATGGACTCGACCATTATCCAGGGCGAAAGCCTGGACGACTTGGCCGTAATCGCTGGCGTCGGCGATCGAGTCGCCGCGATCACGGCGCGGGCGATGAATGGCGAAATCGACTTCAAGGGCGCGCTGAAAGAACGGGTGGGACTGCTCGCCGGCCTGCCGGAGGTCCAATCTGGATGAGGCCTATGAGGAGGTAAGGTTGACACCCGGAGCCGACGCTCTGGTCCGCACGATGCGCGCCCACGGGGCCTTTACCGCCCTCGTCTCCGGCGGTTTCCGGTTCTTCACCGGACGCGTGCGGCAGCAACTCGGCTTCGACCATGACGAGGCAAACGATCTGGAAATCGCCGATGGCCGTCTGACCGGCAAGGTCCTGGAACCGGTGCTGAACCGCGACGGCAAGGCCGCCGCCCTGGTCCGCCTGTGCCGCGAACGCGGCCTGCCGCCGGCCGACGCGCTGGCGGTCGGCGACGGCGCCAACGATCTGACCATGATCCAGCGCGCCGGGCTGGGCATCGCCTTCCACGCCAAGCCGGCCGTCCGCAAGGCCGCACCGGTGCGGATCGACCACGCCGACCTGACGGCACTGCTGTACGCGCAGGGGTACCGCACGCCAGAGATCGCGTAGACCCGGTCAGAAATCAGGCCGCTTTCACCGCATCTCCGACCGTGACCTGCCCGTCCTCAACCACCATACAGCTTACACCGCCGCGCCAGTCCGGCGTCAGTGCCGCTTTGAGACCGGGGTGCTGGGCGTCCATAAGGGCGCAGGGGTCTGTCTCCTGCGTGACTTCCAACAAGGCACCGCCGATCCGAATGCGGGCGCCCGGCTCTTTGGGCAGTTCCAGCCCCTCAACCAGCAGGTTGGCGCGCCGCAGCGTCCACGGCAGATCGGCGTCCAACTCGGCGCAGGCGGCGGCCCAGTCTTCGGCCGCGATGACCGTCACCCGGCGGCGGCGGGATTTGCGGACATTGCCTTCGACGCCGTCCTCTTCCGAGATAGCAGCGGTCTCGATGATCTCGATCGGACCGCCGCTCACCGCGTGGCGGCTGATCGCTTTCAAGATGCCGGTCATCAGAGTCCTTTCGACATTTGGATAGGTTCGGGCCCTGCCCTACTCCGCCGCCACCTGCGGCAGTTGCGCCAATGCCGATTGCAGCTCGTTCTCGTCATAGGTGATGTCGGTCAGCTTGCCGGCGAAGAAGTCGGTATAGGCCTGCATGTCGAAATGGCCGTGACCGCACAGGTTGAACAGGATCACCTTGGACGTGCCCTCGGCCTTGCATTTCAGCGCTTCGTCGATCGCGCCCTTGACCGCATGGGTGGCTTCCGGCGCCGGCAGCACGCCCTCGACCCGGGCGAAATCGACGCCGGCCCGGAAACACTCGAGCTGCTGATAGGCCACCGGGTCGATCAGGCCGAGATCGCAGATATGGCTGATCATCGGCGCCATGCCGTGATAGCGCAGGCCGCCGGCATGGAAGCCGGGCGGCATGAAGGACGAGCCCAAGGTGTGCATCTTCATCAGCGGCGTGAAGGCGCCGGTATCGCCGAAATCATAGGCGAACTTGCCGCGCGTCAGCGACGGGCAGGCAGCCGGCTCGCAGGCCTTGATGTACACATCCTTGCCGCCGCGCAGCTTCTCGCCCAGGAACGGGAAGGCGATGCCGGCGAAGTTGCTGCCGCCGCCGGTGCAGCCGACCACGATATCCGGGTAGTCGCCGGCCATCTCCAACTGCGCGATCGCCTCCTGGCCGATCACGGTCTGGTGCAACAGGACGTGGTTGAGAACGCTGCCCAGGGAATACTTCGTGTCGTCGCGCTTGGCCGCCTGCTCCACCGCCTCGCTGATCGCAATGCCCAGGCTGCCGGCGCTGTCCGGGTTCTCAGCCAGGATCTTGCGGCCGATTTCGGTCTCGTCGCTCGGGCTCGGCACGCAGCGGGCGCCATAGGCTTCCATCAGCGCCCGCCGATACGGCTTCTGCTGATAGCTGATCTTGACCATGTAGACATCGACCTCGACGTCGAACATGGCGCCGGCGAGCGCCAGCGACGAGCCCCATTGGCCGGCGCCGGTCTCGGTGACGATGCGGGAGATTCCGGCCTGCTTGTTGTAGTAGGCCTGCGGGACCGCGGTGTTCGGCTTGTGGCTGCCGGCCGGGCTGACGCCTTCATATTTGTAATAGATGCGCGCCGGTGTATCGAGAAACCGCTCCAGCCGTCGGGCGCGGAACAGCGGCGTCGGCCGCCATTGCCGATAGATGTCACGGACCTCGTCGGGAATGTCGATATGGCGTTCGGCACTGACCTCCTGGGCGATCAGGGCCATGGGAAACAGCGGCTCCAGCGCCTCCGGGCCGATTGGCTGCAGGGTTCCCGGATGCAGCGGCGGCGCCAGCGGTTCCGGCAGGTCGGCAGCAAGGTTGTACCAATGCCGCGGCATCCGGTCCTCGCTCAGCTCGTATTTGACGGTATCCGACATGGCCCCCTCCCTGATTTTGCTATTGCCGGGAAGTCTATGGACCGTCACCCCCTGGTGGCAAGCCGGGATCGGACCGGCAAGGCGACGATCTGGTCTGCGCCAGCGATCCGCTTCGGCAAGCCCGGGGCTCCGCGCGATACAGCCGGCACGAGGCGCCGCTATGCCAAGTTGACACCCTCACCACGGGCGATTGCGAATGTGTATTCTATGCAGGGTTCACCCCGAAATACCGCCTCGTGCTCTCCCTCCTTGTGCATGCCGACACGCTCCAGAAGCCGGATCGATGGCAGGTTCCGCGCATCGGCGATGCCGACAATCCGGGGAACGGGAGTGAACTCGAACACGAGTTGGATCGCCTGGCGAACCGCCTCGCCGGCAAGGCCTTGCCCCTGGACCCGCCGATCCAGCGAGACCCCGATCTCGGCCTGATCCTGCTTGGCGGCAACGAACAGACCAACATCGCCGATCAGGGTATCGGTCGTCGCGTCGGCAATTCCCAACTGGGACCAATGACCGGGACGAAGAAGCGCGGTCGTGGTCATATCGACCAGAAACGATCTCGCCTCGGCGTCCGATTGGATCTGCCAGTCCTGGTATCGGGCTACCTCGGGATCGCGACGGTAGGCCTGAAAGTCGGCAAGGTCCGACACACGGAGGCGGCGCAAGGCGGTGCGCTCGGACAGTCGTGGGAGTGGGTCTGCGTCCATGGGCCGGGGCGGATTCTCGATCTCGCACAAATACGGTAGCGGCCCGGGCAGTTGTCAAGCCGTCCCGGCGGGAAAAGGCCTCATCCGCGCCGGGTCGGCGTCAGGCAAATGCGCTGCAAAAGAGAACGCCGCCCGAAGGCGGCGCCTTATTCCGTAATGTCCCGGCGACAGGCCTAACCGGCCACGCTCAAGGCTACGAAGCGGAGATCTCCATCGCGATCGATCAGCAACAAGACCGAACGCCTGCCGGCCTCGCGGGCCTCTTCGACCATTCGCGACACGTCGCTTGGTGAATCGACTTTTTCCTGGCCGACCTCCAGGATCACCTCTCCTGGGCGCAGCCCCTTTTCTTCCGCCAGGCTGTCGGGCTTCACATCGGTGATAACCACGCCCTCGGTATCGGCGGCAATGCCGTATTCACGCACCAGACTGTCGGTCAGGCCGGACAGGCCAAGTCCCAGATCGTCGAGGCTTTCCTTCTCGATCTCGGGTTCGGTCGGATCGCTCAGGGCCGCCAGGAGGCCGGCATCTTCGGCAGCTTCCAACTCACCGAGCGTGACACCAACGGTGACCAGATCGCCGCGGCGCCAAACCAGCACGTCGACCTGGTTGTTGACCGGCGTCTCAGCCACCAGGCGGGGCAGCCGGCGCATTTCGGTCACCGGGCGGTCATTGAATCTCAGGATCACGTCGCCTGCCATGATGCCGGCATCTGCGGCCGGACCGCCCTCGGTAACGCTGGCGACCAGCGCGCCCTGGGTGTCGTCAAGGCCAAGGCTCTCGGCGATTTCGTCTGTGACGGTCTGAATCCGCACGCCGAGCCAGCCGCGCCGGGTGCGGCCGAATTCGATGATCTGGTTGACGACATTGCTGGCCAGCTTGGACGGAATCGCGAAGCCGATACCGACCGATCCGCCCGACGGAGAGAAGATCGCCGTGTTGATCCCGATCACCTCGCCGTCGAGGTTGAACATCGGTCCGCCGGAATTGCCGCGGTTGATCGAGGCGTCGGTCTGAATGAAGTCGTCATACGGCCCGGCATTGATGTCGCGCTTCTGGGCGGAAATGATGCCGGCTGTCACGGTACCACCAAGCCCGAACGGATTGCCGATTGCCACCACCCAGTCGCCGACGCGCATGAAGTCGCTGTCTCCGAATGGCACCGCCGGTAATGGCGAGGTCGGCTCAACCTTGAGTACCGCGATGTCGGTCTTCTCGTCGGTGCCGACCAGGACCGCGTCCAGATTGGTGTCGTCCTGCAGGATGATGGTGATTTCCTCGGCACCTTCGATGACGTGATTGTTGGTCACGATGTAGCCGCTGGAATCGACGATGAAACCGGATCCAAGGGAGGTCGCCGGTCGCCCACGGCCATCGGGCTGGTCACCGCGCCGGTCGAAGAAATCCCGGAAAAATTCCTCGAATGGCGATCCCGGTGGAAACTCTGGCATCTCCATGCCACCGGTCGACGCGCCGACACGCTGGGTCGTGGACACGTTGACCACCGCAGGCAGAAGCCGTTCGGCGAGATCGGCGAAGCTTTCCGGCGCCGGGGCGGCACGCACGGCGGTGGCGAGGGACAGGACCGCGGCGACCAGTGTCGCGGCGATGAGCCACACCGATACCTTGATCCGATACACAACGTCCGAATCCATGACGCGCACGCGCGCGCAGCCGCATCGATTGCTTGAAATCCCGGGACGATCGGTCACCTGTACTCTCTCCTCACCTCAATGCCTTTCACGATCGCAAGACGCGGAGCGCACGCGGCGCATCGTTCTGCGGGCTCGGCCCGAATGCGGCCCTCGGTTTCCCGACACGGGCCGGGGCCGAATGGCGATTGCGTGGACCGAAAATCCGCACGGCCAATACAGTCGCATCTCAGGGCCACCGTCCAAAGGGCTACTGCGATTTCTGAACTGTAAATATGGTTCAATTTGGGCGTCTCAAGTGGCTCTGAGCAAGCCTGACGGCTTTGTGATGCGGCCCTAGAGACCACATTCGCGACCGTCGCATACGACTTCAGAACCGCTCACCACCGCGGCGCCGGAAGTGGCTGCGGCAATTTCGTCCAAAGTCGCGAATGCGGTGCATCGTGTTTGTGCCGACGCCGACGCCGTCAGGTGCCGATCCAGCCCAAGGTCTTGGTGGACGACTGAGAGATGAGGCCACCTGACCTCATCTCATCGTGCTCTATGCGCGGAGCAACCATACGATCCCGACGCCAAGAATCGCTGCGGCCAATCCAGCCAACCGCAGCGTGGCGGCCGGCACCGACAAGACCATCACCATCATGCGCTTCAGATGATCGGGAAAGACCGCATACATCAGCCCTTCGATCACCAGCACCAGTGCCAGCGCGGTGAATAGATCGTTCATGACGCCGCTTCGGGCCGGCCCTTGTGACCGGCCCGGTTCATCGGAGTTCCCGGCGCGGTCACCGATTGTTGGACGCGGGCGGCCCCTCGTTGAAATACCGGAAGAATGCGCTGTTCGGCGACAGGACCAGGGTCGTGTCATCCGGATTGAACGATCCGCGATAGGCCTCCAGGGCACGATAGAAAGAGTAGAACTCCGCATCCTGGCTGAACGCCTCGCCACGCAGGCGGATCGCCTCCTCGTCGCCCTCGCCGCGCAGGATCTCCGACGTGCGTTCGGCCTCGGCCAGCAGGACGGTCCGTTCGCGGTCGGCGCGGGCACGAATCTGCTGCGACAGTTCCTGACCCTGGGCGCGGAATTCCGCGGCTTCGCGTTCACGCTCCGAGCGCATCCTGTCGAACACCGACTGCACCGTGCCTTCCGGCACATCGGCGCGGACGATTCGGACATCGACGATCTCAATGCCCAGGTCGTCGGCACGGCGGCCGACGGCCGCCTTGATCAATTCCATGATGCCTGCGCGGGCTTCGGACAGGACTTCGACCTGGGTGGCATTGCCCAGCACCTCGCGCAGGGAGGCGATCATGAAGGTCGACAGCCGCTGGCGCGCGATTTCCTCGTCGTTGACCGATTCCAGGAAGAGTTGGGGATCGATGATGCGGTAGCGCCCGAACACGTCGACGTCGAGGCGCCGCTGATCGGCCAGGATGACCTGCTCGACCGGCGGGTCGACATTCAGCACCCGTTTCTCGAAGGTGCGAACCTCCTGGACCGGCCAGGGGTATTTGAACTTGAGACCCGGCTCCAGGATCGTGCGCACCGGCTCGCCGAATTGCAGCACGACGGCCTGTTCTCTCTGATCGACGACAAATGCGGTGCTGGCCACACCGATTCCAGCAAGGACCAGCACGATTCCGAATATCGCGGCGCGCAGGCTCATCGCGACAATCCTTGTGAAGCGGGGCGATTTTGAAGCTCATTGAGCGGCAGATAGGGCACCACGCCCTGGCCGCCGTCGCCGCCGGTATTGTCGATAATCACCTTGTTGGCGCCAGCAAGGAAGTCCTCCCAGGTCTCCAGGAAGAAGCGTTGCGCGGTCACCTCCGGCGCCAGCCGATAGGACCGCAGCACCGCCAGGAAACGTGATGCCTCACCCTGGGCGGTCGCCATCTGTTGCTCGCGGTAGGCAGAGGCTTCCTGGATCATGCGTTCCGCCTCGCCACGCGCCCGAGGGATGATGTCATTGCGGTAGGCCTCGGCCTCGTTACGCACGCGCTGCTGGTCCTGTCGGGCGCGCAGTACGTCGTTGAAGGCGTCGACCACCTGCAGCGGCGGGTCGACCTTCTGCAGCTGGATCTGGGTGATCTCGACGCCGGCGCCATAGCTGTCCAGCGTCTGCTGGACCAGCGCCCGGGCGTCCGCTTCGATGCTCAGGCGGGCTTCGGTCAAGGCCGGCTGAATGTCGGTCCGGGCGATGATCTCACGCATCACGCTTTCGGCGGTGAGCTTCACCGTTTCGTTCGGATCGCGGATGTTGAACATGTAGGACGGCGCGTCGGATATGCGCCACAGCACCGTGAAATCGATGTCGATGATGTTCTCATCCCCGGTCAGCATCAGGCTTTCTTCAGGAACGTCGCGGGTCTGCGTCTGACCGCGCGTGTTGGGAGCGCTCTTGAAAGCCGATATCGATACGGTTGACCCGGGTGACCTGTGGCTTGATCACGCTGCCGATTGGCCAGGGGAACCAGAAGTTCAGGCCCGGCCCTGTCTGGCTGACATAGCGCCCGAACAGAAGCTGGACACCGCGCTCATCGGCCTTGACCTGATAGGGAACCGAGACGGCCAGCCATGCCGAAGATGCCAGGATCAGTACCAGCACGAACAATCCGCCGCGGCCGCCGAACCCGCTGGGAAGCACTCTTCTTGAAGCGGTCCTGACCCTTGCGGATCATGTCCTCCAGATCGGGCGGGTGTCGGGCCGCCGCCACCGCCGCCGCGGCCCCATGGGCCACTGCCGCCGCCGCCACCGCCGCCGCCACACAGATCCCCACGGACCTCCTCCGTTACCACCCTGATTGCTCCACGGCATTAAGGTCTTCCCTGTGTGTCACCGTTCGCGGTTTGCTTGCCGCACTTTCTATCACACCGCGCGCAGGCTATATCACAGTTTCGCAGGCGGGCGAGCACGTTCCTCCGAATATTGTCGAGCAAAAGGATATTTCAACCATGGCCGGTGACTCACCGAAAGTCAGGTATTGGACGCGCTTCGGGCAGTAAAGGACCCTGACCGGGGCGACGACATCGTCAGTCTCGACATGGTCACAGGCCTGACGATCAAGCAGGGCAACGTCTTTTTCTCGATCGAGGTCGATCCCGAAACGCGGGCCGGAGTTGGAGCCGCTTCGGCGCCAAGCCGTGGCCCAGGCGGTCGAGGCGCTGGCCGATGCGCTGTCCGTCACGGCCGTTCTGACCGCCCATCGCGAAGCGCCGGCTGAGACCGCCGTCGGCGCCCAGCCGGCCCGCGATCCGGTCCTCAGGTCCGGCGGCCGGGCCGGGACAGAAAACGATGGTCCCCGGCGTCAAGGCGATCATCGCCGTGGCGTCCGGCAAGGGCGGGGTCGGAAAGTCGACCACCGCGGTCAATCTGGCGCTGGCGCTGGCAAAAACCGGGCGTACCGTCGGCCTGCTGGACGCGGATATCTACGGCCCGTCGATGCCGCGCATGATGGGCATCACCGGCAAGCCGAGCTCGCCCGACGGCAAGACGCTGGACCCGATGCAGCGCTTCGGCCTGAAGGTCATGTCGATCGGATTCATGGTGGATGAGGAAACACCGATGATCTGGCGCGGCCCGATGGTGCAGAGCGCGCTGTCGCAGATGCTGCGCGACGTCAATTGGGGCGAGCTGGATATCCTGGTGGTCGACATGCCGCCGGGCACCGGCGACGCGCAGCTGACCATGGCCCAGCAGGTGCCCGCTGGCCGGCGCGGTCATCGTCTCCACGCCGCAGGACATCGCCCTGCTGGATGCCCGCAAGGGCCTGCGCATGTTCCAGAAGGTCGACGTGCCGGTGCTGGGCATCGTGGAGAACATGTCCTATTTCGCCTGCCCCCATTGCGGCGAGCGCACCGAGGTGTTCGGCCATGGCGGCGCCCGGGCCGAGGCGGAGCGGCTGGGCGCACCGTTCCTCGGCGAGGTGCCGCTGCATCTGGCGATCCGGGAGACCTCCGACGCCGGCAGCCCGATCGTGGTCTCGGATCCGGACAGCGAGCATGCCCAGGCCTATCTCAGTATCGCCGAACGGGTGATCGGCGAATTGGACGCGCGGGCCGGCCGGCCACAGCGCCAGGCACCACGGATCCTGGTGCAGTAAGGTACATGCGGCGGCGGGTTCACCAGACCGCCGCATTCCCGTCCCATTCTTCGACGATTGTTTGCATCGAACCGGCGCTGCCGGGGCGTCGGTCGCATGCCCGCTGCAATGGGCGCACGGCTGAGGAAACAGCGAACGAGGTTGACGGTATGGCGGGTATGCGCCCAGCGCGCCACGGTGGGATCCGTCGCTTTGCACTCTTCGGATTCGTGCTGACCGCCGCCGCCGCGCTCGGCGACGGCACAGGAACGCAGCTTTACCGTCCGCAATGCGAGCGAGGTGGGGCTGGAGTCGGCCTATGTCTCGCCGATCTACAGCAAGTGGTGGGGGAGCGATCTGCTGGACTCGACCCTCGCGCCGGGCCAGACCCGCCAGATCGAAATGAGCGGCTTTGGCCGCAATTGCTTTTTCGACCTTCGCTTCAACGACGAAAACGGCCGCGAGATCAAGCTGTGGGCCGAAGACCTCTGCAATAGCAGCCTGGTCGAAATCCGCTGAGCGCAGCGCCACCTCGGCTCAAGGCTCCCGCCCGAGGGTCTCCATAAGTTCGCGCCATTCGCGTTTCGACAACCCGCTATCCTCCTGCAAAACGCCCTCGCCGGAAAGCAGCCGGCGGACAACTTCAAGCCCGGTCGCCGAGATCTGCGCCGCCCCCATCCGATATTCCTGGAAAGCCTCGTAGGTCAGCGGAACCCATCGCTTCAACGTGTCCAGCATGATGTCGGCATAGACGCGGATTTCGTATTGCGCATGACTGTCGGCGCGCAATCGCAGAAAATGCATCAGATTGTGCAGGTCGGTCTTCCAGTACCACTGCGTATAGGTATTCAGTGTCAGGTTCATCCGCGCCAATTCGCGAGCCAAGCCTGAACGCCCTTCGTCGACCACCGTTCCGGACTCGTCCTCATTGAGCATCCAGGCATAGTCGCCGTAGCACTTCTCGGCGTCCTCGCGCAGCAGCGCCAGCACCCGGTCGGCCTCCGCACCCTCCAACGCAGCGCCGCGGCCCTGGCGGTTGTGCGATGACTGCGCCGCAAGGTCCTGCGGCGCCGGCAGGTAGAACTCGCGATCCAGGATTGAGTAGCGCGCGGAATACTCGTTCACATTCGCCGTGCGATGGCGAATCCATTGACGGGCGACGAAGATCGGCAGCTTCACGTGATACTTGATCTCGCACATCTCGAACGGCGTGGTGTGCCAGTGCCGCAGCAGATACCGGATAAGCCCGGAATCCTCGCGCAGCTGCTTTGTCCCCTTGCCGTACGACACCCGCGCCGCCTGCACCACCGCGGCATCGTCGCCCATATAGTCGATCACCCGGACAAAGCCGTGATCCAGGACGCCGAGCGGCTCGAACAGTATGTCCTCGAGCGCCGGCACGGTGGCGCGCCGCGTTTCGTGGGTTTCGGTCCGCTGCTGGTCGATTTCGGCACGTTGTTCGGGCGTAAGGGACATCGCTGGCTCCCAGTGGACGGGACCGCACTCTAGCCCTCAGCGAAGCCACGGACCAAGGCCCAAGGGCCGGCCCTTGGCAATGGCCGCTTTGCGTTCGGCGCAGCCGGCGAAACCGGCGCGAATCGGGCCATCCCCTTTCGCTGGAACCCAAAATCGACTATATTACATGTGTCGGGAAACCGACTATGGCGATAAACGCCGTATTCAATAGCCTGACCGGACCCGGAGGGCAGTACTCCGGCGCCTCCACCAATTTCGGCGGTCAAATGGGCCATTTGGGCATTGCCCGGAGAAACCCGACCACCGCCAGGATGGCCAGGGCAAATCCCTGGTCCCCTATGGGGGCGAAATAGGATCGACGGCTGGTGAACGGTACGGTTTTTGCTCGGCATGGTACCGCCGTTATCGGGCCATCTGATAGTTGCGAATGACAACTACAGTGAGGTTGCCCTCGCCGCCTAACGGCAGCTGGGATAGCCAAATGTAAGTCCCGGCCGGTCACACGGCTCGGGCGGGGTTCGGGGCGCACCTGGCAACAGAAGCGCCCCACTTTCTTTCCCCCGACCCAATCTGCAGATGCGCATCCAGGACCCGCCCGACAACCTGCCGCGATGTGTCGCGCCGTGATCGGCGCGTCGGCGCTTCCCATGGCCACACACGACCGCTAGTCTGAGCGAATGGTCGAACATCAACTCCGCTATGATCGAATGGTCGAAACGGCGCTGCGCGACGTCGTGCGACAGGCGCTCCGTGAAGTCGCAAGGCTCGGCCTGCCCGGCGAGCATCATTTTTATCTGACTTTCGCCACGACATTCCCGGGCGTCGACATTCCGACACATCTGTCGGAGCAATACCCCGACGAGATGACCATCGTTCTGCAGCATCAATACCGCGATCTGGACGTCACCGATGACGCAATGGCCGTTAACCTGAGCTTCAACAACAGGGAAGAGCGGCTGACAATTCCGTTCGCGGCAATATCGACCTTCGCCGACCCGTCGGTGAATTTCGCGCTGCAGTTTCAGCCGGTCGCGGAGCCGGACGAGCAGAGATCTGCGCCGGCGCAAGAGATGGCTGAGGTTGAATCGGAGCCTGCTCCGATGGCCGTCGGAGAGGGCGGCAGCAAAGTCGTCACCCTGGACACGTTCCGCAAAAAATAGGTTCGGACGGCGACACCGTCGTCGGAAAACCGGTCAGGTTCGTCCGGCCACCGACCGCAATCGGGCACCGAGCCCCGACGCCAACCGTAACGGAAGCGGCGGATTCTCGTCGTCGCGATTGAACCGGCCCCGGACCTTGCCGATTGCCTTGCCGATCCGCATCACGTCGGTGATCCGACGGTCGAGGAAGCCCCAAGTGGCCGCCTGCCCCTCCGACTCGTCGCCCAGCCAGTACAACACGGTCGAGCTCTGCACGCCGGCCAGCAGGCCGCGCTTGGTATAGAAGTTGAAGTCGGTGGCAGTGTCCCGGCGGCCCGCCACATGGCATCCACTGTGCGGAACAGGAGCCGTGCCGACAGGGTCGCCTGACCGCGTACCGCCAGGACGCTGGTCGCTCGCCGAACCGCCTCGCGATGCGGTTCCAGGATCTCCAGCCGTACCCGCACCGCGCGCGTGATCTTGTCGCGAATCCGCAACTCGGCGAAGGAGGCGGCTTCCTCTTCCAGGGCCGCCAGCATCCGGCGGTCCGCCCAATCGCTGAAATGGGCGATCGCATCGATGCCGCCGCGCGGAAAGGCCCGCACCGCCGCGCCGGCCCCCTGGCCTGCGGTGACCGCGCCCTCGCGCAAGGTGCGGTCGGTCCAGCCGTCGAACACCACATGTGGAAGGCTGGCCCCGAGGATGGCATCCCGCAATTCTGTGTGCGCGCTCGTGTCAGTCATTGGATTCCTCGTATCCGTCATCGCCGTCGCCCCCGGCGAATAGATGATGCATCTCGCTCTCGAAGCTCAGGGTCGCCAGTTCCGGCATGCGGTCGATGAACAGGATACCGTCCAGATGGTCGACCTCGTGCTGCACGACGCGGGCGTGCAGGCCGGAAGCCTCGCGCTCGATCCGCGCGCCGTCAGGCGCCACCCCGCGATAGACAATGGTCTTGAAACGCGGCACGACGCCGCGAAGGTCGGGAATCGACAGGCATCCTTCGATGCCATAGGCGATCTCTTCCCCAATCGGCTCGATTTCCGGGTTGATCAGCATGGTGATGCCCGGAGGTCCCGGCGGTTCATCGTCTTCGAGCCGGTCTGACGGAACCTGGAACACGATCACCCGGCGGCTGACATGCACCTGCGGCGCCGCAAGGCCGATGCCCTGGGCGTCATCCATGGTTTCCGCCATGCTTGCGAGCAGATTGCGGACGGCCTCGCCAGTCGGATCGTCGACCGGCTCTGCGCGCCGGCGCAGGACCGGATGCCCCATGCGGGCGATTTTCAGGAGCGTCATGCGGATTTCCGCCTGTTAGTCCTCTCGGATTCACAATTGGCTCATTCTGCCGACTTGGCAAGAGCGTCAAGGTCGTGATACAACCCGCGCCCTTGACGGGTCCGGAACCGAATACCGGCACCCGCCTTTTGTTCGACCGTATGCCGGGTTCCAGAGGAGCGACGTACCAAGGTGCAAGTTCACGTCCGCGACAACAATGTCGACCAGGCCTTGCGCGCGCTGAAGAAGAAGATGCAGCGCGAAGGCATTTTCCGCGAAATGAAGCTGCGACGCAGCTATGAAAAGCCGTCCGAGAAGCGCGCCCGGGAGAAGGCCGAGGCCGTGCGCCGCGCCCGCAAGCTGCTGCGCAAGCGCCTGGAGCGCGAGGGCTACTAGCCCAACCCTTCCCGAGACACCCGATACGGTCGTTGCCGCCGCCCAGTCATTCGCTGGGCGGTTTTTGGTGTTGGGGTGTGGTGGCGATGCAACCTTGGTCCGCTTGGATGATATACTCAGGTCCCTTATTAACGCCTACGAGACTTGACGACGTGTTGCGCCAGCTGAAGACCTTGCTGCAAGACCACACGCGACGCCGCGCGGAGCGGATCGCCAAACAACCTTGGAATGCGTACGAGTCGCAGCACCTCGAGATTCTCGTCAGCCCGGCGGGACTCGAAGTCCGCGGCACTTCGAACAGGAAGATCGTCAACACGCCTCGGTCCGTTCGCTGGCAGGACATCAGTCGAGTCTACGTATTCAAACGAGATCGCATGACCGTTGACGATATCTGCATGGTATTCGAAGGAGACGGCTGCGTTTTGCTGGAAATCAATGAGGAGATGAAAGGCTGGCAGACCCTGGGCGTTGCGCTTCCGCTGTATCTTGACGGTACGATGAATGCTGAAACGTGGTTTGCCAAAGTTGTACGGCCGGCCTTCGCGCCATCGACGACGATCATATTTGACGCCCGTATTCAGCAGGAAGTCGGTTCCTAGATCGGCGTCTACTACCGGGTCAAACCAAGTTCCGCCCGGATGCTGTCGGCAATTCTCCGATAGTCATCATCCGCCAGCCGGTCGGCGGCCGGTTCCGGGATCGGAGCGCCGCCCCAGTTCGGATCGTCGCGATGGCGCGGATAAATGTGCCAGTGGACGTGGCGGACCATGTTGCCGAGCGACAGGTAGTTCATGTGGTCGGCGTCGACCGCCTGGCGCACCGCGCCCGCCACCCGGATCATCTCGGCATAGAGCGATGTGCTCAGCTCTACCGGCATGCTGCCGATATCCTCGTGGTGGCCCTTGACCACGACGATCACATGGCCGCGATAGGACTGGTTCGGATCGAGGAACGCGTAGCTGTGCGGCAGATCGACGACGTACAGCGGATCGTCGGGACGGCTGCCCTCGCCGACGCCGCAGAACTTGCAGTCGTCGGGGTCGCTCACGGCAGCGTCGCTCTCGGTTGGCCGACCGGCCTCAATCGATCGCCTTGACGATGTTCTCGCACATCGCCTTGGCGTCGCCGAACAGCATCATGGTGTTGTCGCGGAAGAACAGCTCGTTCTCGACGCCGGCATAGCCGGACGCCAGCGAGCGCTTCACGAACAGCACGGTCTTCGCCTTGTCGACGTCGAGGATGGGCATGCCGTAGATCGGGCTCGCGGTATCGGTCTTGGCGGCCGGGTTGGTGACGTCGTTGGCGCCGATCACGAAGGCCACGTCGGCCGATGGGAAGTCGCGGTTGATGTCCTCCAGTTCGAACACCTCGTCATAGGGCACGTTGGCCTCGGCCAGCAGCACGTTCATGTGGCCGGGCATGCGCCCAGCCACCGGATGGATGGCGTATTTGACGTCGACGCCTTCGGCCTTCAGCAGATCCGCCATCTCGCGCAGCGCGTGCTGCGCCTGGGCGACCGCCATGCCGTAGCCGGGCACGATGATCACCGATTGGGCGTTGCCCATGATGAACGAGGCATCGTCGGCACTGCCCTGCTTGACCGTCTTGTCGCCGCCGCCTGCACCCGCGGCAGCCGCCGTTTCGCCGCCGAACCCGCCCAGGATTACGTTGAAGATCGAGCGGTTCATCCCCTTGCACATGATGTAGCTGAGGATGGCGCCTGAAGACCCGACCAGGGCCCCGGTGATGATCAAAAGGTTGTTCTGCAGGGTGAAACCGATGCCGCAGGCGGCCCATCCCGAATAGCTGTTCAGCATCGAGATGACGACCGGCATGTCGGCGCCACCGATCGGCAGGATCAAGAGGAAGCCGAGCGCCAATGCGATGACGACGATCAGCCAGAAGGCGATCGCCGACTGCCCCTGGCACAGCCACCAGACCGCCGCCACTGTCACGATCGCCAGGATCGCGTTCAGCGGATGCTGGCCCATGAAGACCAGCGGCTTGCCGGTGACCAACCCCTGCAGCTTGGCGAAGGCCACCACCGAGCCGGTGAAGGTGATGGCGCCGATGGCGGTGCCGATCGACATCTCGATCAGGCTGCCGATGGCGATGCTGCCGTATTGGCCGATGCCATAGGCCTCGGGGTTGAAGAACGCCGCCGCGGCGACGAATACGGCGGCCAGGCCGACCAGGCTGTGGAAGGCGGCGACCAGTTGCGGCAGCGCGGTCATCTGGATGCGCAGGGCGATGAAGGTGCCGACGGTGCCGCCGACCAGGATCCCGACACCGATCAGCCAGTAGCTGACGACCTGGGTCAACGCCAGGGTGGTCAGGATGGCGATGACCATGCCGGAGATGCCGTAGATGTTGCCCGAACGGGCGGTCTCCGGCGACGACAGGCCGCGTAGCGCCATGATGAAGCAGATGGCGGCGACCAGATAGAGCAGGGCGAAAGCTGATTCCATGACCGTCTCCCCGCCTACCGTTTCTTCTTCTTGTACATCTGCAACATGCGCTGGGTGACGATGAAGCCCCCGAAGATGTTCACCGAGGCCAGCACCACCGCCAGGAAGCCCATCGCCGAACTGAAGGTGAAGTCGGCCGGGCCGGCGGCGATTAGCGCGCCGACGATGATCACCGACGACACCGCGTTGGTCACGCTCATTAGCGGCGAGTGCAGCGCCGGCGTCACCCGCCAGACCACGTAGTAGCCGACGAAGCAGGCCAGCACGAAGACGGTCAGCCCGACGGTCAGGAAGTCCTGCCCACCGGCATCAGCCGGTGCAGCGGAGATTGCCGCCTGGGCCGATTCCGCCGCCTCGGCCGCCAGTTCCTGCGCCTGATCGCCCAGCTCGCGAATCTGATCGACGATCTGGTCGATCCGGGTGTTGATGTCGTCCTGTTCCATGGCTCAGTCGTCGCTGTTCTCGGCCGGCGGGGCATCCGCGGCCGGCTTGGCCTTGGCGGCCGGTTTCTTGCGGGGAGTCGCAGCCTTCTTGCGCGCCGCAGGCTTGCGTGCCGGCGCCTTCTTGGGCACGACGGCGGGTTCGGCAGGTTCGGAAGCCGCCTCTGCTGGCGCATCGGCCACCGGAGGCTCGGCCGGCGCCGGTTCGGCCGCCGGCGGTGGCGGCGGCGCCTTCGATTTGGCCTTGGTCCCGCCGGCGAAGGCCTGGTGTACGATGCTGCCCTTGCGGGTCAGGGCGGTGCCCTTGATGATCTCGTCATCCCAGTCGATAGCCAGCGACCCGCTCTCCTTGTCGATCAGCGGGGTCAGGAAGTTCAGCAGGTTCTTGGCATAGAGCGCCGAGGCATCGACCGCGATGCGGCCGGCCACATTGGTATGGCCGACGATCCTGACGCCATGCGCCTCGACCACCTCGTCGGGCCGCGACAGCGGACAGTTGCCGCCGCGCTCGACCGCCAGATCGACGATCACCGAGCCGGGCTTCATCGACGCCACCATCTCCTCGCTGACAAGCGTCGGGGCCGGGCGGCCCGGGATCAGTGCCGTGCAGATGACGATGTCCTGCTTCTTGATGGTCTCGGCAATCAGCTCGGCCTGCTTCTTCTTGTAGGCGTCGCTCATCTCCTTGGCATAGCCGCCGGAGGTCTCGGCCTGCTTGAACTCCTCGTCCTCGACGGCGACGAAGCTGCCGCCCAGGCTCTCCACCTGCTCCTTGGCCGCCGGACGCACATCGGTCGCGGAGACAATGGCGCCAAGCCGGCGCGCCGTGGCAATTGCCTGCAGCCCGGCCACGCCGGCACCCATCACCAGGACACGGGCCGGCGGCACGGTGCCCGCAGCGGTCATCATCATCGGAAAGGCGCGGCCGAAAACCGCCGTTGCATCGAGCACCGACTTGTAGCCGGCCAGGTTCGACTGGCTGGACAGCACGTCCATGGACTGGGCGCGGGTGATGCGCGGCATCAGCTCCATGGCGAAGGCGTCGACCCCGGCATCGGCATAGGCGGCGATGGCGTCCGGCGTGTCGAACGGGTCCAGGATGGCGATCAGCGTCGCGCCGCGCACCAGCGGCTTGAGCTCGTCAACCGGTCCCTCGCCCGCCAGCAGCGGCCGGCGCACCTTCAGCACGACATCGGCCGCGCCGACCGTGGAGGAATAATCCGGGGTGATGCTGGCGCCGGCAGTGCGATAGGCCTCGTCGGTCATGGCGGCGCCGATGCCGGCACCGGTCTCGACCACCACATTGATGCCTAGCGCGACCAGCTTCTTCACCGTGTCCGGCGAGGCAGCGACGCGCAGCTCGCCGGAGCGGCGTTCTTTCGGAATTGCGACTTTCATCTGCCCAGGATCCCTTGGGGCAAGAATATTCGGAAGAGGACAGCCGGTCAGGCCGGGAGCCGCCCTCTGGAGGACCGGATGCGCAACATGCCGCAAGCGTCGCGGGAAATGCAAGGGTCGTGGGCCGCAGCACCGTACAAGCACGTTGCGTCGACGCCCCGCAGGCCCAGGCGCGCGATCGATATTCGTCGAAGCGGGAGGATTGTCCCGGTAACGGCCGTCGCCGCGGTACCGTCAAGCCAAGTCGGCGAGCCGCTCAAGGTATTGAGACGTGAAGGGAAGGCCCGGCTCGCTCTCCAAGACCACCCTGGCAATCGCATAGGCCCGGCGCGCCGGCGGCCCGATGTCAACGATCGCCATGGCTGCATCATATCTTGTCATTGCGATCGGATCGGATTTGGCGATCTTCTCCAGCCTCTTGACGACGCTCATGTTGACACCCGGAAGGTGTGCAACGCAGCGACACGCTTCTCCCTTGATAAAGGCGTCCTTGTGCTTGAGGGCCCTGGCGACGTGTTTCACCACGTCCGTCCGGTCGTCGGGCGTGGCCGTCTTCAAGGCTCGAACTGCCCAACCGGCCGTAGTTCCGTCTCTGTCGCGCATGAGCGACAACAGCAGATCGACCGCCTCTGTCGCCTTGAAGCCGACCTCGGCAATGGTCCAGCCCAGCACCCGTCGAATGCCCGGATCGGAGCGATCTCGCAAGCCCATGATCAGATCGGCCAGGGGCCACGCCTCGGCCCCGAGACGGCTGCATGCATAAAGAGCCGCGCGCGCCACAGCGTCAGACTCGTCCCTCAGCCCCTGCGCGACGATCGCCATGGCGGCCTCTCCGTGCAAGGGAAAGTCCCCGACAAGGCGCAGGCAGCACGCCTTCACGATGTCATCGGTCGAATCGGTCATCGCCGCCTGCATGCCCGCAAGCAATGCGCCGAGTTCGGCCGGCGACAGCTTCTCGCCGACGAAATAGTCTTCCCCAAGATTTTGAATGGCACTGGCCGCCCGTCGACGCTCTTCGCCTTGCGCACGACCCAGCGTCTCGAGCTGATCGCGAACCCGCCTGCTGATCGCCAAATTGAGCCCTCCGTCGCCGCGCCCAAAAAAACAGCCGCGCTTAATGGGCCATTAACCACACAAGAATAACAGAGAAACGCACTGGCTCACTCATCCATGGAGAGTATCAATGTTCATTCGGCGGATGGCCGTTCTGGCCGTTCTGATGACAACAGTCGGCTGTGCGTCGACCGAGACGGTGCGACTGGCGGACAACCCCGGCACATCCCTTTCAGGCAAGCAGTTGCATTCCACCCGCGAGGCACCGCCATCCTTCCTCGCCATGACGCCCGTCCATGGTGGCTTGGGTCCCTTCGGAGCGGTGGCGGCGTTCAGCGAAGGGGACACCCTGGTCGTCCAGGAGGGCATCGAAAACCCAGCCACGATGATCGAGGACGCGATAGCCGGCCACCTGCGCAGCCGGTACGGCGCCGCCGCCAACGGCCGACCCGTGTCGTTCGACGACGAGAAGCCTGACGACCTGGCCGCCTGGGCGCGCCAGAACAACGTCCGCGACCTGATCGTCGACGTCGAGACCAATGGCTGGGGTTTCAACTACCAGGGGTTCAACTTCTCCAGCTACACGGTCGGCTACTCGGCCCTGTTCCGATTGATCGATTCGTCGAGTGGAGAGGTATTGGCGCAGCATTTCTGCACCGGCGGCTCCCATGAGGATGCCGAGGGCGCGCCCAGCCACGAAGACCTTCTGGCGAACGATGCCGCGCTGGTCAAGTCGCTCTTGGCCGAACGGGCCCAAGCCTGCATCGACGAGATCACATCGCAGGTACTCTGATCGGAAGGCGCAAAGGCCCGCGATATCAAACTTCAGTCGGCGGTCGGGCATACATCCCGGTCGCCGCAGCGATTTATTTCCCGGCGACCGGCAACGGCACGTCGTGTCCCTTGAGCATCGCCTCTTGCCGCTTGGCCAGGCTCTCGACGCTGAAATCGGCGATCAGGTCGTGGAACATGCGGTGCCAGTTGATCTCCGCCGTCAGGTGGATGAAGACCGAGCCCAGGCCGAGCGCGGCGCGATCCATGAAGACGAACTCGCGCGGCACCTCGACGCCGCCCAGCCGGCGCAGTTCGCCATGCACCTTGGCGGCGGTCTTGCGGCCGTAGACGCCGTGATCGGCTTCGCCGATCGGGCGCACCTTGTCCTCCAGAAGCGGTGCGTAGAGGAACTGGGCCCATAGGCTCAGCACCTCGATCATCTCGGTACTGAGGCCGCGGAAGCCCCAGGTCTCGTAGGCGTGCACCGCAAGGTCGCGGTCATCGCGTTCCAGCGCGTGGTAGAGATCGATCACGCCGCCGACGAAGGATGGCGGAAACACCCGGATGCAGCCGAAATCGAGCAGGTTGATCGCCTTGTCGGGCCGGACCGTGTAGTTGCCCATATGCGGGTCGCCGTGGATCACGCCGTAGTAGTAGAGCGGCACGTACCAGGCGCGGAACATGTTCATGGCGATCTGGTTGCGCTGCTCCACCGGCGCCTCGACGAACTGCATGATCGGCGCGCCATCGAGCCAGTTGGTGGTCAGCAGCCGGCCGGTCGACAGCTCCGGCACGATCTGCGGCACATGCACGTTCTCCTCGCCCGACAGCATGTCGTGGTACAGGCTGCAATGCCGCGCCTCCAGGGCATAGTCCAGCTCCTCGCGCAGCCGGGCGGAGATCTCGGCGTGGATATGCTTGGTCGAGATTGCGTTGTCGTAGCGCTCGAAGATCCCAAGGATCAGCTTGAGCTGCTTCAGATCGGCGTCGACGGCAGACAGCATGTCGGGATATTGCAGCTTGCACGCCAGATCCTCGTCCCTTGGCCCGACCGCGCGATGCACTTGGCCGAGGGATGCGGCGGCGGCGGCCTTATGCTCGAAGCTCTTAAAGCGGGACTGCCAGTCCGGCCCCAGTTCGGATTTCATGCGCCGGCGCACGAACGGCCAGCCCATGGAGGGGGCATTCGCCTGAAGCTGCTGCAGTTCGGAGACATATTCCGGCGGCAATACGTCGGGAATGGTGGCCAGCATCTGCGCCACCTTCATCAACGGCCCCTTCAGCCCGCCCAGCGCCTCCTTCAGCGCCTCGGCATGCTGGCCGCGTTCCAGCGTAAGGCCCAGATATCGGTTGCCCGCGAGCCGCGCCGCCAGGCCGCCCATGGTCGTGGAGACCCGCGCATAACGCCGCACCCGGCCGCCCAATGTGTTTTGTTCGGTTCCCTCGGACATGGGGTAACAATGGTGCCGCACTCCGGCAAATGGAAGCGCCGGGGTGGATTTGCCGAACGGTTGCCGCCATTTGACTTGCATGGCCGCCGGCATCGGCGGAATTTGGGCGCGCCCGCCTCACCCTGCCCCGCGCATCGAACCGGATCGATACAAATGGGACGCCAGCTGCTGCCCGTTGCCGCCCTGCTGAGCGGTGCCGCCTTTCTGTTCATGGCCGGCGGCGTACATATGCTGCTGCTGCCGGTGCGCGGCGGGATTGAAGGGTTCGAGCCATCCGAAATTGGACTGATCGGCACCGGCTGGGCGACCGGATTCATAGCCGGATGCCTAATGGTCCCCTGGCTGGTGCAGCGGGTCGGGCACGTCCGCACCTTCGGCGTCATGGCCGCCACTGCATCGATCTCGGTTCTGCTGAACCTGCTGATGATCGAGCCGCTGACATGGATCGCACTCAGGGCCCTGAGCGGCTTCTGCTTCGCCGGCGCCATGATGATCATGGAGAGCTGGCTGAACGAGCGCGCCACCAATGAGAGCCGCGGCACGATTTTCGCCGTCTACATGACCATAAACCTCGGCGCATCGACCGTCGGCCAGATGCTGATCGCGGCCGGCGATCCCGGCGGACTCTTTTTCTTCGTGCTGGCGGCGATCCTGTTCTGCATGGCGTTGGTGCCGACCGCGCTCAGCACCGCGACCGCGCCCAAACCGCTGGTTTCGACCCGCATCCGGCTCGGCCCGCTCTACGCCAATTCGCCGGTCGCGGTGGTCGGCTGTTTCAGCATCGGCATGGCGAACGGCGCCTTCGGAACCATGAGCGCGGTCTACGGGCTGCAGATCGGCCTTTCGGTCAGCGCAATCGCCTTGCTGGTCGCCACCGCGATCCTGGGCGGCGCGGTGGGCCAGGTCCCGCTCGGCCGGATCTCGGATCGGACGGACCGCCGGCTGGTGATCACCGCAACAGGCGTCGCAGCGGCCTCGATCGGTACTGCCTTCATCGCCCTCAACCCCCGCGAGGCGCCCTGGGTGATCGGCATGGCGGCGGCCTACGGCGTGTTCGCCTACCCGCTCTATTCGCTCTGCGTCGCCCACGCCAACGACCACGCCAATCCGGAAAGTTTCGTGGAAATCAGTTCGGGCCTGATCCTGGTCTACGGCATCGGTACCATGATCGGCCCGCTGGCATCGGCCGGCATGATGGAATGGTTCGCGCCCCGGGCATTATTCGCCTTCACCGCCGGCGTGCACCTCTGGATCGCCAGCTACGCGCTTTACCGTCGGATGAGGCGCGCGCCTGTCCCGGTTGAAGAGCGCGACGCCTATGGCAGCATGCCCATGCCGCGCGCAACGACGCCGGAAACCGCCGCGCTCGATCCCCGGGCCGAGCGGGAGTGCGAAGCGGACTAGAGACGCCAAATGCGACTGCCGCTATCCCTCCATCGCCTCCAATTCGTCGACGAAGTCGCCGATCACCGCCAGGCCCTTCTGCCAGAAGGCCGGGTCGGTAGCGTCGAGGCCGAAGGGGGCCAGCAGTTCTTTGTGGCGCAGCGTGCCGCCGGCGCGCAGCATGTCGAGATACTTCTCCGCAAAGCCGGTCTCGGCATCCTGATAGACCGCGTAGAGCGAGTTCACCAGGCAGTCGCCGAAGGCATAGGCGTAGACGTAGAAGGGCGAGTGCACGAAATGCGGGATGTAGGACCAGAACACGCCATAGGAATCGTCGAACCGTAGCGCCGGGCCCAGGCTCTCCCCCTGCACCGACATCCAGATCTCGGCCAGCTTGTCGGCCGACAACTCGCCATCGCGGCGTTCGGCATGGACTTTCTGCTCGAACTGGTAGAAGGCGGTCTGGCGGACCACCGTGTTGATCATGTCCTCGACCTTGTTGGCCAGCAGGATCTTGCGAAGCCTGGGGTCGGTCTCGGCATCCAGCAGGGAGCGAAAGGTCAGCATCTCGCCGAACACACTGGCGGTCTCCGCCAGGGTCAGCGGCGTATTGGCCATCAGCGAGCCCTGGTCGCCGGCCAGCACCTGGTGCACGCCATGCCCCAGCTCATGGGCCAGGGTCATCACGTCACGGGTCTTGCCGAGATAGTTGAGCAGCAGATAGGGGTGGGCGCTGGGAACCGTCGGATGGGCGAAGGCGCCGGGCGACTTGCCGGGCCGGGTCGGAGCGTCGATCCAGGCATTGTCGAAGAAGCGCTTGCCAGTCGCCGCCAGTTCCGGCGAGAAGCGGCCATAGGCATCCAGCACCAGGGCGGTAGCCTCCTCCCAGGGCACGGTCTTGTCGTCATCGTCGGGCAGCGGCGCGTTGCGGTCCCAATAGTCGAGCCGGTCGCCGCCCATCCATTTCGCCTTCAGCGCATAGTACCGGTGCGACAGGCGGGGATAGGCCTCGCTGACCGAGTCGACCAGCGCTGCGACCACCTCGTCCTCGACCTGGTTGGAGAGATTGCGGGACGACCAGGGCTGCGGAAATTCGCGCCAGTTGTCCTCGATCTCCTTGTCCTTGGCCAGCGTGTTGGTGACGTGCGCGAACAGCCTGACGTTGTCTTTCAGCACCCGACCGACACATTCCGCGGCCTCCTTGCGCAGGGCACCGTCGGGCTCGGTCAGGCAGTGCAGCGCTTCGGCCGAGGTCATCTCCTTGCCGGCGATCGGAAAGCGCAGCGCCGCCATGGTCTCGTCGAACAGCCGCACCCAGGCGGAGCGTCCGGCAACCGATTTCTCATGCAGCAGCCGCTCCAACTCGTCGCTCAGCTGATGCGGGCGGAAGGCGCGCACATCGCGCAGCCAGGGCGCGTAATGGTCCAGTGCCGGCGCATCCAGCTTGGCCTGCAACGCATCCTCGTCGATCCGGTTGATTTCCAGGGTGAAGAACAGCAGGTGGGTCGAGATGTTGGTCACCTTCTCCTGCATGGTCTGCAGGAAGCGGCCGTTCTCCGGGTCGCTCATATCGCCGGCATAGACCAGGTAGGCGAAGCTCATGATCCGGCCCAGCACCTCGTCCATCGCCTCGTACTCGGCGATGGCGGCCCCGAGCGCGGCGCCATCCTGCTCAGCCACCTTGCCGCGGAGCCGCTCACCGAAGCCCTTGGCGTCGCGCTCCATGCGCTCCAGATCGGCTTTCAGTTCCGGGCCGTCGACATCGGGATAGAGGTCGTTCAAATCCCAATTCGGCAGATTGCCGAGATCGGGCGTGTCAGAGGCGACAACGGCGGTGTCGGGTGCGAAGGCTGAGGTCATCGATTGCTCCAAGTGACGGATTGCCCGAGATATGGCGAAGGTATGCGGCAAGGCCAAGGCAGGATGCAGGGATTCGTAGCGGCGTGAGCGACAGGCTCGCATTTCTGGAACGGCGGTTGACGGTTTCGAGCGCCGGAACCGTCAGCCACCATTGGCGTGCTCCCCGGTTATGAAAATCTTGATTCGGATCGGGCCATCATTATCTGACAATCGTCGATGGCCGCCGGATTGGGACTGCCAATTGCCCGGTTTGTTAGCCGGCATTTGGAAAGGAGTTCGCACCATGTCGTGGACCAAACCACAACAGCCGAAATCCGACCGGTTCGGTCAGAAACCGGACCGGCCGGAGGATCCCATGCAGGCCCTGCTGGGCGTCGGATTCGTGATCGCGGTCTGTGCGTTCCTGACGTCGTTCCTGCCCGGCGGGCTGGCGCTGTTGATGTTGGAAGGCCTGCTGTTCTGGGCTGCCCTGGGGTACATGACTAAAGGCTTCATCCGGGGCGAACGGTGGCGCAGCGACCGGCTGACCAGTTGGGACCAGGCTCTGATAATTCTTGCCGCGAGCATCGCCGTCGGCCTGTTCGTCGACCCGTCGGCCCTGGAAGCCCTTTCTGCCAAAAGCGTCGCCGTGCCGTCCTAGTTCCGTGCGAGCAGGCTTCGCTTGCTGTCAGGCGTTTGGTAGCCGGCCGAACGGAACGACCTTGTTGCCGATGTCGTGGCCGATGTCGGCGCGGCCGAGATAGGGGATGCCGGATCTGTCGCACCAGTGGCGGACCACCTCCTCCTCGGTCTGGCCGAAATCGGGCTCGTTGGCCGGGATGCCGGTGCAGCGTCCAAGCCGGATCCCGGCAACCTGTCGGATGCCGGGATTGCCGGTGATGTGGAACATCAGGCGGTCGATCCGGTACATGTATTCCGACACCTCTTCGAGCATCAGCACATGGCCCGTCAGGTCCGGCTCCAGCGCCGTTCCGAGGATCTGACTCAGCACCGCCATGTTGAAGGCCGCGGTCGGGGTGCCCGGCTGAGCGCTGGCTTCCATCGCCTCTGGAGCACTATCGACCAGATAGTCGAGCGCACGCTTGACCGGCGCATCTCCGCCCTGGCGGGTAATGTCGACGGGCATGGGCCCGTGCGCCAGACCGTTCAGCCCCGCCTTGTACAGCACGGCCAGCAGGCTTCCGGCGTCGCTATAGCCAAGATAGGTCTTGCGTCGGGCAGCGTCGGCCAGCTTGGTGATCAGCGCCTCGGCGATACGGCAGGCGCCGTACCCGCCACGCGCAAACCACAATGAATCGAAACTCTCGTCATTGGCGATATCGAGAAAGGCCTCGGCCCGAGCGGCGTCGTCGCCGGCAAAGTGACCGGATGCGAGAAAACACTGCGGATGAAAGTAGATCTCAACCAATCGGTCGGAAAAGTGGTCCATGGCAAACGCCCGAACCCGATCGGCAATACCGGCGTCAATGCGCGATCCTGGCGCCATGACCCCGACCCTGATCCTATCGTCGCCCATGCGATCGTCTCCAGCCCCCTGCGATCCCGTCACGTCTGCGTCGTCGCTATAGGGGCCGGCGGATGAACCCGGTCAAGCACTATTTCTTCTGTGGCATCGGCGGCAGCGGCATGTTGCCGTTGGCGCTGATCCTGCGCGCCCAGGGCCACGAGGTGCAAGGGTCCGACCGGATGCTGGACCAGCGACGCATATCGGAGAAGTTCGACTTTCTCCGCGCCCGCGGCGTCAGGCTTCACCCCCAGGATGGCAGCGGGATCACCTGCCCCGGGCAGATCTTCGTCGCCTCGGCCGCGATCGAGGACACCGTCCCCGATGTGCAGGCGGCCCAACGCCATGGCGCCGAACGCATGACCCGCGCCGAACTGCTGGCGGACCTGTTCAACGCGTCGCCCGCCAGCATCGCGGTCGGCGGCACCAGCGGCAAGTCGACGACCACCGGGATGGCCGGATGGATCCTGCATCACTGCGGCCGACAGCCGACCATATTCAACGGCGCGGTGATGAAGAACTTCATCACGGCCGATACGCCCTTCGCCAGCGCCGTGCTGGGCGATGGCGGGCCGTTCGTCAGCGAAGTGGACGAAAGCGACGGCTCGATCGCCCTGTTCAGCCCGCAAGTGGCGGTCCTCAACAACATCACCCAGGACCACAAATCGCTGGACGAGCTGCGCGCACTGTTTCGAGAATTCATCGCCAAGGCGGGCACAGCCGTGCTGAACCTGGACGATCCGGAAACCGTGGCCCTGCTGCCTGAGATCGCAACGGAAAACGTCACCACATTCGGCTTGAGCGATGATGGGGCCGATCTGTACGCCGACCAACTCGAACCCTCACCAGGGGGCATCGCCTTCACGGTGACGAACCGGCAATCGGCCGAGACCGTCCGGGTGGGGCTGCCGGTTCCGGGGCGGCACAATGTGGCGAATGCGCTTGCCGCACTTGCAGCCACGATCGCCTGCGGTGTGAATCTGGCCGACGCGGCCTCCGCCTTGGGCAGCTTCGGCGGCCTCCGCCGCCGGCTCGAATTCGTCGGCACGGCAAACGGCGTGACGGTGATCGACGATTTCGCGCACAACCCGGACAAGATCCACGCCACCCTGGAAACGCTGCACGGTTTTCCGGGCCGTCTGCTGGTCATGTTCCAGCCGCACGGGTTCCGGCCGTTGATGCTGAACAAGGACGCCTTCACGGACGGCTTCGCGCGCGATCTTCGCAACGGTGATGTATTGATCATGCCCGACCCGGTCTATTACGGCGGCACGGTCGACCGTTGCGTCACAAGCGATGACATCGTGCAGGCGGTTCGGGCGAACGGCCGCGAAGCCTGGGCATTCCCCGACCGGGCCGCCTGTGGCGATAAGCTGATCGCCCTGGCCCGGCCCGGCGACCGCATCGTGATCATGGGCGCGCGCGACGACACGCTTTCCCAATTTGCCGCCGAGTTGGTCGAACGGCTGAGCCAGTAGCCGCCTCAATCGGGCATCCTCTTTCCTCCGGGGCTCGGTTCTCCGTCCCGATTGGGTTATGAAGCGGTGATGTGGGCCGCTATCCGTTCCTCCTGGCCGCTGTTCGTCGGCATGATCCTGCTGATGGTCAGCAATGCCCTGCTTGCCACGCTGTTGACGTTGCGCGCAGGAGGGCTCGGCTTTGGCGAGTCGGTGATCGGGCTGATGCAGTCGTGCTATCCGCTTGGCTCCCTGCTCGGCTGCCTGGTGGCGCCCCGGCTGGTTATGCAGGTCGGCCATGTGAAGGTATTCGCGGCGCTGGCCTCGGTCGCCAGCACCGCGGCGCTGATCCATCTGGTGACCTTCGACCCCTGGAGTTGGGGCGCCATGCGGATGGTCTCCGGATTTTGCTTCTCCGGACTGTATGTGGTGGCGGAGAGCTGGCTGAACGGGCGGGCGACGAACCGGACCCGGGGCAGTCTGCTGTCGATCTATTTCGTCATCCAGACCGGCGGTGCGGCCGCCGGCCAGACCCTGCTCAATATCTCCAGCCCTGACGGCATTCTGTTGTTCGTCGTCGTCTCGGTGCTGATTTCCCTCTCACTGGTGCCGATCCTGGTCAGCGCCGACGCCTCGCCGGCCTATGTGGTCCCGGAGAGGATCTCGGTCGGCGCCCTGTTCCGGCTGTCGCCGACCGGTTTGGCCGGCTGTTTCCTGAACGGCGTCACGCAGGGGTCGATCTATGTCGGGCTCGCCATCTATGGACAGACTGTCGGACTGGGGTCGGGCGCGGTCGGCGCACTGATCGGGTTCACCATGCTGGGCGGCATGCTGCTGCAATTCCCGCTCGGCCGGCTGTCGGACCTGATCGACCGCCGATGGGTGATCATGGGTGCCGCCGGCGCCGCCGTGCCGGTGTGCCTGACACTGGCAGCGCTCGGCGATGCCGATAACGGCCGTCTGATGCTGTTCGCCGGCGTGGCGCTCATGGGCGGGTTGACCCTGCCGATCTATTCGATCTGCGTCGCCCACACCAACGACTTTCTCAAACCCAGCCAGATCGTCGCGGCGAGCGGGACCCTGGTGCTGGTGCTGGTGTGCGGCTTGGTCTTCGGGCCGACGCTCGGCTCGCTGGCGATCGCACATTTCGGGCCGGCGGCGCTGTTCGTATTGCTGGCCATCGTTCAGGCCGCCACGGCCGCGACCTCTCTCTCCCGGCTGTGGCGCGGCCGACAACGCGCCGAGCACCCGGTCACCGCGGTTGCCATGGCGCATGCGGTCACTCCCGGCGCGGCGCTGCTGAATCCGGACGCGCCGCCTCAGGATGAGACGCCTGCCGAGAAATAGGCACCCTGCCGTTATCGGATCGCGACCGGCCGGTGCGTCTAAGAACGAAAGGCAATTGAACCCGCCGCGCCATTCGGCTCCTGTGGCGTGTCATGCAACTTGGGGAGCCAGCCGATAATGTTGCAGACGACCGTGCTTTTCGTGGGATTGCCGGCCATGATCCAGATTCCGATGGCCTTCCTGTCGATGGCCGGTTTCGCGCTCTACGCAATGGCCGCCGGCCTAGGCGCGATCTGACGGGAGCACCGAGCATGCCGCATGACCCGCATCTCGCCGACATGTTGCGCGGCGCGCTCGCCGGCCGGCCGGGCATCACCGAGAAGGCGATGTTCGGCGGCTATTGCTGGATGCTGAACGGCAACATGCTGTGCGGTGTCGAGGTCGGCCGCTTCATGTTCCGCGTCGGCAAGGAATTGGAGCCCGAGGCGCTGAAACGGCCGGGGACGGAGCCAGTGGTGTTCAGCGGCCGCAAGATGGGCGGCATCGTGTGGGTCGACGCCGATGCCTGCCTCGCCACCGGTTTGGACGACTGGATCGACTTCGCCGCGCAATTCGCCGGCAGCCTGCCGCCGAAGTGACCGGCGACGACAATGGCAAGACTTCCGAGGCCGAAGATTGCCAGCATCGCACGACGCACAGACGCAGAAATCGATGCTTCCTCTCCCACTCTCATTGAATCGTCCGGTGAAAGCGGATGCGTCTCGCTCACTCCGACTTCTGTCGATATGCAAATGCCGCGTCGAACCGCGCCTTGACATGCTCGCCGGCGATTATGGGCTCGAATTTGGCGGCCTCGCCCGCCGTGAGCAGGTCCGCGGGATCGACGACCGCTTCGTAATTCGGATCGAAGAACACCGCCATGGAGTAGCGCTCGCGGCCTGATGCGTTCACCACCCGGTGTGGCGTGGAGACGAAGCGGTCGTTCGACCAGCGGGCCAGCAGGTCGCCCACATTGACCACCAGGGTGTCGGGGATCGGATGGGCCGTCACCCAGTCGCCGTCCCGGCCCTGCACCTGCAATCCGCCGACCTCGTCTTGCCACAGCAGGGTCAGGCAGCCGTAATCGGTATGGGCGCCGACGCCGAACTGTTCGGCCCCCATCTGCGGCGGCTGCGGCGGGTAGTAGAGCGCCGAACCGCGGGCAATCGGCTTATCAAAGCGCGGGGCAAAGAAGGCTTCGTCGGCGTCGAGGCTGACGGCGAAGGCGCGCATAAGGTCCCGGCCGCAATCGCAGGCGGCTTCGTAGTAGGAGTACAGGGCGGGCCGCAGCTCCGGCAGATCGGCGTCCGGCCAGTTGTTAGGGCCCAGCAGCGGCTTGTCGCCGGACAGCACATCCGGGTCGTCCGCGCCCAGATCCAGGGCCCAGTTGAAGCTCTCCTTCAAATCGGCCCGTGCGGTCTCGTGCATCTTGGCGCCGCCCGGGGCCATGAAACCGCGGTGCTGGCTGTTTACCGCGACCCGCGCCTTGGCCTCCTGCGGCAGGGCGAAGAACCGCTTGGCCGCCGCCAGCGCCGCATCGCGGGTCCCCGGATCGATGCCGTGATTGCGGACATAGAAGAAGCCGACCTCGGCCGATGCCTTGCGGATCTGCGCCGCCACCTCCACGACCGCATTGGTCGAACCGCCGCGCAGGGCGCCGATATCGATCACCGGAATAGCGTCGACATCGATCGGCCTGGCGCTGGCATAGGCGGAGTCGATCATGCGTCCTCCTCCTGGTAATAGCCGATTACGTCGCCAGCGGTGGAGACCCCGAGACCGTTCAGTAGCCGGTTCGAGTAATTGAAATAGGCGCAGACCTGGTTGACCTCGAGGATCTCGCCGTCATCGACCCCGGCTTCGCGCAGCCGCGCGATATCCGCCTCGACCATGCTGCCGACATCACCGGTCAACTTGCGGGCGTATTGCAGCAGCGCATAGTGCTTGCCGCCGAACTCGAAATGGTCCTCGGGCCGGCCGATCTTCAGGCTCTTCAGGACATTCTCCGCGCCCTCGGGACCGGTGATGCCGTCTTTGACCATCAGTCGCATGGCGTTGGCGCCGTGATGGGCCAGGCTATAGGCGCAGTTGTTGGTGATGCTGGTGACGCAGGCGACCAGTTCCAGGAACCAGAAGGGCAGCGTGTTGTCCTCGTTGTGCAGCACGCTCTTGTACAGCGCCAGATGGCCGCCCATGGTATGCGGCCTCAGCGAATGCGCCTTCATGACGTTATCGACCGTGCCGTGCGGCGTGGTTACCCGGTCATACAGTTCGCGCAGCACGCCTTTGGCCGCCTCCGGCTCGACGGTCTCGATCCAGGCGATCTTGCCGGCGGCCATCACTCGACCTCGGGCGGCACCGGCGGCCGCGCAAAGATGCGCTGCACCATCGGGCGGAAAATCTCGATCGGCGCGGTCGGCCGCGAGCCGCTGATCGCTACCTGATCGAAGCGCTCGAGGAACTCCGCGGCCCATTCGAAATGTGGATGTCCGCGCCAGCGGTCGCGCTCATTCTGGAAGGCCACCGTGTCTTCCGGCGTATCGCAATGGCCCGGATATTCGTGGATATGCAATTGCTGGAAGATCGTATGGCGCTGCAGCATCCAGCGATTCCGTTCGGAAACATATCCGCCGAGGAGCGCGGCGGCGAATTCGCCATGCCAGTCCGGACAGGTTACGAAGCCGATATCGTGCAGCAGGGCGACGACGATATCCTCCTCGTCATGGCCCGCCTCCATGACCATGGTCGCGGTCTGCAGGCAATGCAGATAGTTGTTCACCTGATAGCCGAAGGTGGGCTCGTCGCGGGAGGCCTCCAGCATGGCCAGGACCTGGTCCGCCTGTTGCTCGGCGAGGTAGGGCGCGCGCTGGCTGTTCAGCAGCTCCCAATCGGCCCGACGGAACGCGTCCATCGGGACCGCCTCGACATGCTTCCAGCCGGGCTCCGCCAACGGAGATCGTCCCGTAGTCCAGTTTTTTTCCGATCCGGCCCCATCCGCCATATCGCCGTCACCCCTGAAATACCTGTGGCGCCGGAGTGAAGCACGGCGCGCTTGGCCCTGCCAAGCATCGCCATCCGGTGTAGGCTGGCCGCCCGTCAGACTGCGGAGACGCCATGCGCCTGCAATTGATGACCTGGCAGGAGGTCGAGCGCTATCTGGAACGCTCCAGCGGCATCATCCTTCCGATCGGCTCTACCGAGCAGCACGGCCCCATGGGCCTGCTCGGCACCGACGCGCTCTGTGCGGAAGCGATTGCGCTCGGCGTCGGCGAAGCGGCGGACGCCGTCGTCGCGCCGACCATCGCCGTCGGCAACGCCCATTTCCACCTCGACTTCGCCGGCTCCATGGCCCTGCGGCCAACCACCCTGACCGCCGTCCTGGTTGACATGCTGACCAGTCTCGCCCGGCACGGATTCCGGCACGTCTACGTCATCAACGGTCATGGCGGCAACGTCGCGCCGGTGCAGTCGGCGTTCCACGAAGTGCACGCGCCGGCCAGCTTCGGCGGCTGTCCCGGCAAGCTGAAGACGCGGCTGAAGAACTGGTGGGATACGCCCGCAGTCGGAGAGCTCAGGTCATCCCTCTATGGCGACGGGGAAGGCTACCACGCCACGCCCAGCGAAATCGCCATCACCCAGCATGCCTATCCAGGCGCCATCGGCGTATCTGAGGTCCCATCGCCCCCGCCGATTGGCGAAGACGGACTACAGCACGCAGGCGACAATTACTTCGATGCCGGCGACTACCGACGGCGATTTGCCGACGGTCGCGTCGGATCGAATTCGGCCCTGGCCCGCCCCGGACATGGCAAGCAGATCATCGACGCGGCGGTGCGTGATATCTCCCAGGACTATCGAAGTTTTGCTGCACTCTAGCGGGCATCCGATCGCGCCAGCCGCTTCTCCATGCGTCGCACCAGCCAGGAGACGATGATGATCAGTGCCAAATACTCCAGCACCAGGAAGGTATAGATTTCCAGCGGGCGGAATTCAGTGACGGTGAGTTCGGTGGCCCGGCGGGTGAGTTCCTGGTAGCCGATCACCGAGACCAGCGAAGACATCTTCAGGACGTAGATGAACTGGTTGCCGAGCGCCGGCAGGATGCGACGGATGGCTTGGGGCAGGATCACCAGGCGCATGATCTGCCAGCCGCGCAGTCCCAGGCTGCGGGCGGCCTCGGTCTGGCCCGCCTCGATCGACTGAATGCCGGCTCGGAAGATCTCCGCCTCGAAGGCACTGTCGCTCAGCGCCAGGGACAACAGCCCGGCCATCATGAATGAAAGCTGGATGCCGAGCATGATCGGCAAGCCGTAATACATCCACAGCAGCACCACCAGCAGCGGGATGGCCCGCACCAACTCCACATAGCTGCGATTGGCCATCCGCGCCGCACGGTTCTTCGACAGGCCGAGAATGGCGACCAGCAGGCCGACCAGGGTCGACAACAGGATCGCAGCCACGGAAATCCAGACGGTCGGCCAAAGGCCGCCCAGCATGAACCACAGATTGTTGCTGCCGCGCTCGGTGGTCGGGTCGAACAGGTACCAGGCCCAGCCATAGCCGGTGTTCCCGCAGCCGCTGAGTGCCAGCAGCGACAGGAGGGCAATAGCGGGAGCAAGATATCGCGTGGGCTTCTGCATTCGTCGGGACATCGGCATGGCCTGTGCTGCCCCCCTCACCTTCCTACGACTTCGCCGCGGGGGCCCCTCCTCTCCCACCAGGGGAGAGGAGTAGGTATCAGCGCCAGCTTGCACCCCTCTCCCCTCGTGGGAGAGGGAGGGACCCGTCGCCGAAAGGCGATGGGAGGGTGAGGGGGCTTGCCGTGTCTGCCTGTGAAGCCGGGAACCGGCATCGTCGGCATTGGCAAGGCTGCAGAGCCGGCGTTCTCATGAAAGGCCGCCGCTCAACCAAGAGCAGCGGCCCCCGCTAGATCAGTTCGGCATCCACTTGTCGCGGAGGCCGTCATAGAAGCCTTCGGTGGTCTTCAGGGTGACCCAGCTGTTGACGAAGTTGATCCAGGCGAAATCGTCCTGGGGCAGCGGATAGGCGAATGGCCGCAGATTGCGCGCGCCCACCTCGAGCCAGACCATGTTCTCGAAGCGCTGCACCAGTGAGGAGGCCTCGACGTTGCTGGTGATGGTCACGTCGGAACGGCCGGCCAGGACCTCCTGGAAACCGGTGGCCGGCGATTGCACGGCGACGATCTCGGCATTGGGGAAATGCGCCCGGGCCTGCTCCTCGAACACCGTGCCCAGGCTGACTGCGACTTTGACGCCCGGCTGGTTGATGTCGTCCCAGCTTGTTGAACCGGTCGGCATTGTTGGTCAGCGACAGCGGCACCGTGCCGGCCTGGAAATACGGGATCGAATAGCCGACGGTCCGGGCCCGGCCCATGTTCAGGGAGGCGCCGGAGAAGATGTCGTACTGGTCCGAGGCAACGCCGGCGACCAGGGTCGCCCATTCGGCCGGGACCCATTCCACTGTGACGCCGAGATCGGCGGCGAGCTGTTCCATGGCGTCGATGTCGAAGCCCTTATAGGAATTGGTCGCCGGGTCGCGGACCGACATCGGGTTGAAGTCGCCGGTGGTGCCGACGCGCAGCGTGCCGCGTTCCTGGATAATCTGCAGACGCGATTGCGCGTCCGCAGCCGGGGACAGCCCCATGGCCAGACCTCCGACCAGCACAGCGGCCGCCAGGGCCAAAACTCTCCGCATGGTGTGAACCTCCTCGTTCCTGTAACGGCGCCTGTTCTTGTTGTTTGTCGGCCCGGCGTCCGGGGCCGAAGCGGACAGCCTAGCCTGCAATTTTCGCCGTGACCATCGCCGCTGGGGCACACGGGCCCTATTGCGGTGAGACGGCGACGGGGTAGAACTAAGAAAAATACGAGAACCGGGAGGATCGCCGAGCCATGGCCGGCCCGTGGAAATACAAGCAGTGGTCGAGTCTGCCGGCCATGTTCGTCGAGCAGGCTCGGCATTTTGGCGACCGGCCCCTGGTTTGGGCCAAGCGCGACGGCGCCTACCAGGCCATGAGTTGGCGTCGGGTCGATCAGGAGATGCGGCGCTTGGCCCGGGGGCTGAGGGCCGTCGGCATGGAAGATGGCGACCGTATCGTGCTGGTTTCGGAAAACCGCCCGAAGTGGCTGGCAGCCGATCTGGCGATCATGGCCGGTGGCGGCATCACCGTGCCGGCCTATACCACCAATACGGTGGACGATCACCGGCATATCCTGAACGACAGCGGCGCCAAGGGCGCCATCGTCTCCAAGCCGGCCCTGTTCCGCAAACTCTGGCCGGCCGCTTTGCAGGCCCCCGATCTGAAATTCGTCATCGCTGTCGATCCGGTCGATGACCGGCGAAATCCGGACGTCGCGCTGCATAGCTGGGACGACGTGCAGGCCCTTGGCGACGACGCTCCGGACGATGTCGACGCACGCATCGCCGACATGCAGCGCGGCGATACCGCCTGCCTGATCTACACCAGCGGCACCGGTGGCCGGCCGCGCGGCGTAATGCAGACCCATGGCGGCATCCTGGCCAACTGCCTGGGCGCCCACCATCTGCTGGAGAAGCTGGGTCTGGAGGACGACGTCTTCCTGTCGTTTCTGCCGCTGTCGCATTCCTATGAGCACTCCGCCGGGCAGTTCTTCCCGCTCTCGGTCGGCGCCCAGATCTACTATGCGGAAAACGCTGATGCGCTGATGCGCAACCTGGCCGAGGTCAGGCCGACGATCATGACCGCCGTGCCGCGGCTGTACGAGGTGATGCACCGCCGCATCACCCGCGAGGTCGAGCGCCGCGGCAGCACCGCAGTCCGGTGGATGGACAGGGCGGTGTCCCTGGGGCGTGAACGATACGAGCGCGGCCGCCTCGACCCGCTGCGCGCGGCGCAGGACTGGCTTGCAGAGCGACTGGTCCGGCGAAAACTGAAGGCCCGCTTCGGGGGGCGGCTGAAGGCAATGGTGTCCGGTGGAGCGCCGCTGAACGCCGAGATCGGGATGTTCTTCCACGCGCTGGGTCTGACCATCCTGCAAGGCTACGGCCAGACCGAGGCGTCGCCCGTGATTTCCTGCAACACTCCCGCCCGTATCAAGGTCCACACGGTCGGTCCGCCACTCGAAGAGGTCGAGATCCGCATCGCCGATGACGGCGAGATTCTGGTCCGTGGCGAATTGCTGATGAAGGGCTATTGGAACCAGGAGGAAGCGACCGCCTCGGCCCTGCGCGACGGCTGGTTGCACACCGGCGATATCGGCCGGCTGGACGAAGATGGCGCGATCCTGATCACCGATCGCAAGAAGGACATCATCGTCAACTCAGGCGGCGACAATCTCTCGCCACAGCGCGTCGAAGGGTTCCTGACCCTGCAGCCGGAAATCGGGCAGGCGATGGTCGCCGGAGACCGGCGGCCGTTCCTGGTGGGTGTCATCGTACCCGATGCTGAGTTCATGGCCGGCTGGGCCAAGAACCATGGAAAGCCGAAGACCCTGGCTGAAATTTCGGACGAACCGGACCTTCGCAAGGCGATCGGCGAGGCTGTCGACCGGGTCAACAAATCGCTGTCGCCGATCGAACGTGTGCGCCGGTTCATCGTCGCGCCGGAGCCCTTCAGCGTGGAGAACAGCCAGATGACGCCGACCATGAAGATCAGACGCCAGCCGATCCTCTCGGTCTATGGCGAGGCCATGGAGGCGCTCTACGGCGATTGAATTGCGTCGGCTTCGGTGAGTTGCCGCACGAACCGGTAGTGCGGGCCGGTGCCCGGGGTCTCGAACTCGTCGCCGACCGGGCTGAAGCCGTGACGCCGGTAGAAACCGATCGCTCCGGTGCGCCCATTGCACCAGAGAACACGTCCGCCCTGTCGCGCCACCAAGGCGATTCCGTGCCCCAGCAAGTCGCCGCCCAACCCCTGACCGCGATATTCGGGCACGGTCACCATGCCGCGGAGCCGGTACACGCCATCGGTCATGCCGTCCTCTTGCGGGTCGGGCAGAAAGGATCCGACCGAGACCAGCCTGCCGTGGACGAAGGCGCCAAGGTTTATCGTTCTGGGGTCGGCGTCCTGGGGATAGTGCGATTGCTCCGGCGACAGAGACCGCCGCAGGACTCCATAACGCAGCGGGAAAGCCTCGTCTGTCGTGATGCGACGAATCCGCGCCGGCGACGCCGCCGAGCTCACGCAGCGCGCCGGCGCGGCGATGCCCGCATCGGCTCATCAAGGCCCTGGCCGCTGGAAATGTCGAACGACACCGGTTCCGGCCGGCCGCCGGAGAACCGGTATGCAAGAAAATAGACCGCACCGAACGGGAAGGTGATCAAGAGAAGGAAGCCTGTGAGCCAGGGCCGCGACGGCCACTGGAAGGTCAGCACCTTTCCGTCTCGTGCCACCAGGACCATGCCGATTCGCGTGAAGATCTCCGCCACCTTGACGGCAATACCATCCGCGGCCAGCCCCTTCCATTGCGTTGCCTTGCGGCCGGCCGCCATGGCACGGCGAATCAGAGCCGACCGCCGCCGATTGGTCCGCATTCCGACGATGATCCCCGGGATAATCAGGATCATCAACAGGACGCCGATATAGCCAAGCAGCCAGATCATCGCACTAGCTCCAGACCGCCACACCCGAGGCGCGCGGATTCTTGCCCTGGCGCCCGGCAATCGGGAGCCATCGACCTCTGCGGCAGAGAATGATCACGTCGTCTCACGCGATCCAACATGTCCGGTGGCGGATCCTGGGATCCGGTGGATTGAGTAGGAGATATTAGCAGTATTCTTCGACATCTAGGGAATGAATTCGCCAATTGGCACGGCCCGGCCCCGAGGCATGGATTCGCAATCTGCGCTTCAGGGCAATTTCGGGCTTTTCTGATCGCAGATTGGGGCATCATGATGATCAGGGCAGCGGCCATGAACAGGACCCGGTCCCGGCGCTGCGATCGCCGGGACCGCCACGATCAAAGCATGTCGTACAGTTCGACGGTCCGGTCCATCTCCTGCAGCAAATCCAGGTTCAGACGCGCGACTTCGGCGACCATCTGCGGAGACGGAGCATGACCTTCGAGCAGCGACTGCATCAGCGGCCGAATCTCGTTTGACCAGAGCCCGTCGACGGCGGCCAGTTGCAGTCGGATATCAACGGTCGGGGCCGCAATCACGCGTAGCTCGGGACTGCCATCGATAAGCGCGCGGAGGGCCTCCTCGAAGTCGGCGGTCGTTTCCCTCAGCGCCTGTCGATTGACGGCCGAATCGTGGCCATTGGCGACCAGAAGGAACTGGAGAGCCATGCGCTGCGACAACATGCGCTCGCGACCGGATACGTTGATTGCTTCAACCAGGACCGTAAAGATCGGGCCATTCCGCGCTTCGTTGATAAAGGCGGTGACCACGTTCTCCGAAGCCGCCAGCAATAGCGGGCTGAGGTCGACCAGGACAGCGATCTCCTGATCGGTAAAACCGCCGGCGGCAATGCCCGAACTCAGCAGATCATCCGTCCGAGTCCAGATCGCGTCGACCTGGCCCAGAACCTCCATGGTCTCCGCATCGGACGTTCCAGGCAGGTCCAGGGAGGCGTCGCCGAGCCGCAAACCGGAAAGGGTTTGGGAAAACAGTTCGCGTGACGCGCTCAGATTCTCAAGATTGCCCGCGACATCAAGGCCCATGGATATCAGCACGGCTTCCTTTGTCATCTGCTGGGACAGTGTCCGTTGCTGCCCAGCAATATTGACGATGTGCTCGTAATTCACGCCGTCCGCACTGGCCGGCGTCGCAGGATCAAGAGCCGCCCAGATGACGACGACGATGATAATGGTCCTTAGCGCTCGATTGATCAGACTAAACAACATCTTACACTCTCCTCTTCGGCAGCCGTTATGCGGCAATGCCTTCAAACCACGCTTGGCGGGAGTTCCGGTGCGCCGGCTATGACATCCGGCATCCGAAACCGTGCGGTAATGCTTGGTTCTAGAGGAACAGTCTTAAAGACCGCTAAAAATTTATCCTTTAAAATTCATGACTTTTTTTAAGACATTGGAATACTTCGAATGCTCATGGAATAATCCACGAGATGTCTGCGGCCGCCAGCCGATCGGTTTCTGAGGAATGCCCCGCGGTTCGCGCTGAGCGGTGCCCGGCGAGATTCGGACGACCGACCGGTTTCGGCGATCGAATAGGTTCGGCCGGAATGGCCCAGACCGATCGATTCGGCACCCCGTCGCCAATTCGGGCGCAATTTTCCATAATGCGCCCAACAGACCGAAGACCCTTCATTGCGTATTGCCCCGATGACATTTCGGCGATTTGTGAAAAGGGTCAACATAGGTTAACTTGTTTGGGTCAATTGCGCTGTGACGTTCCGCAGACCAGGGAGTTGGAAATGACGCTGGCGGCGGTATCGCTCGACGACAAATACGCCCTGCAGTCCGGCCGAGTGTATCTGACCGGCACCCAGGCGCTGGTGCGCCTGGCACTGATGCAGCGCCATCGCGACCAGCAGGCGGGCTTGAATACTGCCGCTTTCATTTCCGGCTATCGCGGCTCGCCGCTTGGAGGCTTTGACCAGGCCCTGTGGCGCGCCCGTGAGTTTCTTTCCGAAAGCCACGTGCATTTCCAGCCCGGCGTCAACGAGGATCTGGGCGCCACCGCTGTCTGGGGCAGCCAGCAGGTCGGACTGTGGCCCGGTGCGCCAAATATGACGGCATCTATGCCATCTGGTACGGCAAGGGCCCCGGCGTCGACCGATCCGGCGACGTCTTCAAGCACGGAAACTTCGCCGGCAGTTCCCGAAATGGCGGCGTGCTCGCCCTGGCCGGTGACGACCACGCCTGCAAGAGCTCCACCGTCCCGCACCAGTCCGAGCACGCCTTCGCGTCGGCGATGATGCCGGTACTGAACCCGTCCAACGTCCAGGAGGTTCTCGATCTGGGCCTGTATGGCTGGGCGTTGAGCCGGTTTTCCGGCTGCTGGGTCGGCTTCAAGACCATCGCCGAGACGGTGGACAGCTCGGCCTCGGTCTATGTCGACCCGCACCGTATCCGAGATCGCCCTGCCCGACGATTTCGAGATGCCGGAAGGCGGGCTGAACATCCGATGGCCGGATCCGCCGATGATCCAGGAACATCGGCTGATGCAGGACAAAATGTACGCGGCGCTCGCCTTCTGCCGCGCCAACCGGCTGGACCGGGTGATTTTCGAGGCTCCCAAGCGCCGCTTCGGCATCGTCACGGTCGGCAAATCCTATCTGGACGTCCGCCAGGCGCTGCGGGAGCTTGGCATCGACGAGGCGATGGCCCACGAGATCGGCCTGGCGATCTACAAGGTCGCCATGCCCTGGCCCCTGGAGCCGGAGGGCGTGCGCGCCTTCGCGGAAGGCCTCGACGAGTTGATCGTCGTCGAGGAGAAGCGCGCCCTGATCGAGAACCAGCTCAAGGAGCAACTCTACAACTGGCAGGCCGACAAGCGCCCGGTGGTGGTCGGCAAGTTCGACGAGGAACGGAACTGGATCCTGCCATCGACCGGCGAGTTGAGCCCGGCCCAGATCGCTGTGGTCATCGGCCGCCGGCTGCTGAAACGCATGGAGCACACCGGCATCGCCGAGCGGGTCGCCTTCCTGGAGGAGAAGGAACGCCAGAAGGTCACCATGCTGCCGGCGATGCAGCGCATCCCCTATTTCTGCTCCGGCTGTCCGCACAACACCTCGACCCGGGTGCCCGATGGCAGCCGCGCGCTGGCCGGCATCGGTTGCCATTACATGGCAACCTGGATGGACCGCAGCACCGAGACCTTCAGCCAGATGGGCGGCGAGGGCGCCGCCTGGATCGGGCAGGCGCCGTTCACAGAAACCGGCCACGTCTTCGCCAATCTGGGCGACGGCACCTATTTCCACTCCGGGCTGCTGGCGATCCGCGCCGCGGTCGCATCCGGCGTCAACATCACATACAAGATTCTCTACAACGACGCGGTCGCCATGACCGGCGGTCAGCCGATGGACGGGCCGCTGGACGTGCCCATGATCGCCCGTCAGGTGGCGGCCGAGGGGGCGAAGAAGGTCGTCGTGGTCAGCGACCAGCCGGAGAAATACGCCCACGAGGCCGGACTGCCACCGGATACGCCGATCGAGCATCGCGATGCGCTCGACCGCGTACAGCGCGAATTGCGCGAGGTTCCCGGCACCACGGTCCTGATCTACGACCAGACCTGTGCCGCGGAAAAACGCCGGCGGCGCAAGCGCGGCAAGATGGTCGACCCGCCGAAACGTGTGTTTATCAATGAGTTGGTCTGCGAGGGCTGCGGTGACTGCTCGGTACAGTCGAACTGCCTGAGCGTGGGCCCGGTCGAGACCGAATACGGCCGCAAGCGCGCCATCGACCAGTCGACCTGCAACAAGGATTTCTCTTGCGTGAAGGGCTTCTGCCCGAGCTTCGTGACTATCGAGGGCGGCGCGCTACGCAAGCCCGAGAAGCCGGATGCCGAAGGCAGGAGCGCCGACGAGGCGCGCTTCGGCCCGCTGCCGGAGCCGACGCCGCCGGAACTGGAATCGCCATACGGAATCCTGGTGACCGGCATCGGCGGAACGGGCGTTGTGACGATCGGGGCGCTGGTCGGCATGGCCGCGCATCTGGAAGGCAAGGGCTGCTCGGTGCTGGATCAGGCGGGCTTGGCGCAGAAAGGCGGCGCGGTGGTCACCCACCTTCGGATCGCGAGAACGCCTGAGGACATCAGCGCGGTGCGCATCGCCGCCGGTGGCGCCGACCTCGTGCTCGGCTGCGACTTGGTGGTGGCCGGCGGCACGGAGACCCTGCCCAAGATGCGACCGGGCGTGACCCGGGCGATAATCAACACCCAGCAGACCATGACCGGGGAATTCGCCGCCAAGCCCGACCTGCCATTCCGCCGCGACGCGTTGCTGAGTGCGCTCCGTGAAACGGCCGGCGATCCGGATCTGGTGGAAACCGTGGATGCAACGCGCATCGCCACAACATTGCTGGGCGACAGCATTGCCACGAACCTGTTCGTGCTGGGTTACGCCTGGCAGCGCGGCCTGATCCCGGTGTCGGCGGAGGCCATCGAAGAGGCAGTGGCCCTGAACAGGGTCGCCGTGGAGATGAATCAGAGCGCATTCCTGTGGGGCCGCCGTGCGGCGCACGACCCGCAGGCTGTTGCCGCGCTGCTGGCAGAGCGCGCAGTGCCGGAGCCGGCCGGGCACACATTGTCGCAATCCCTGGACGAATTGATCGAACGTCGCGTCACCTTCCTGACCGACTACCAGAACGCCGCCTATGCGTCCCGCTACCGCGCGCTGGTCGGCTCTGTCCGACAGGCCGAGGAGCAGGTGACCGGCGCATCACCGGCCCTCGACGGTTCCTTGACGGCGGCGGTCGCTCGCTACGGCTTCAAGCTGATGGCCTACAAGGACGAGTACGAGGTCGCGCGGCTGTACACGGACGGCAACTTCGAACGTCAGATCAGGGACCGTTTCACCGGCGATTTCAAGCTGCGGTTCCACCTGGCGCCGCCGCTGCTGGGCAATCGCGACCCGGAAACCGGCCATCTCCGCAAAGTGACCTATGGCCCCTGGATGCGCGCGGTATTCGGCGTCCTGGCGCGGCTAAAAGGCCTGCGTGGAACACCGCTGGACATTTTTGGCCGCACGTCTGAACGAAAGACAGAAATGCGCTTGATCGCCGACTACACCGCGACCGTGCAGGACCTCACCTCCGGCCTGACGGAGGAAAACCTGGCACTGGCCATCGAGATCGCATCGATCCCGGAACAGATACGCGGCTACGGTCACGTCAAAGAGGCTTCGGTGGCGCAGGCGGATGAGCGCGGCCGCGAGTTGATCGCCGCGTTCCGCGACACGCCGGACCAAAGAGCGGCGGCAGAGTAACCGCCGGTTTCGAACCGGCGGAACAACACTCTTCCCCACGTAGCAGCGGCGGCCCGAGGCCGCCGCTACATTCCTGGCATGGAAGGGCAGTAAACGCTCTAGGAAATCTGCGCCCACCCCCAGCTTTCTCGCCGAAAACCGGATGCCGCTATAACCGCTCCCGACGGTCCGGCTGAGGGTGGGCGTCGCCCTCCCCGCGAAGGGAGGGCAACTCTCCGTGGCCGAAGACTTGGCCGCGTTCAAAACCTGATGAGAGTGATACCGGGGCCCGGGGGACATTGGTGTGTTAAAGGTGTGACACAGAATGGACGTGACACACACTTCAACAATTTCAATGAGTTACCCGAAATCCAACGTGTTGGGTCAATGCCCCGGCTGGGACGCCAGACTAGGCTGCCCCGGATTTCGTACCGGCACCGGACCGCCGGTTCCTTCGGCGGCGGCGCGGCAAATCGCCATTCCGCGAGACGACCGATCGTTCCGGCAATGACACCGCGCGCGCCAAGTTCGGGAACGGGTCGGTCTTGTGCGGAATCGCCATCGCGTCGACGAAGAATTCCTGGAAGCGCGGCTCGACCGCGGTTTCCACTTTCTCGACCTGGCGCACGACGGACTCGATCTCGGTCCGGGAATCGGCATTCAGGAGCGCAATACGCGCGCCGGTACCAGCCGCATTGCCCGCACCAGCCACCCGGTCCAGGTCGCAATCCGGGATCAGCCCCAGCACCATGGCGTATTTGACGTCGATATGGCTGCCAAAGGCGCCAGCCAGGGTGATGCGGTCGACCGACGTGACCTCCAGGCGCTCCATCAGCAGCTTGACGCCGGCATACAGCGCAGCCTTTGCCAATTGGATCGCCCGGATATCGTTCTGGGTCACCGTGATGGTCGGCAGATCGTCGGCGCCATGCCGCAAGACATAGGCGAAGGTCCGCCCGTCGGCGACGATGTGGTCGTTCCTTGCGGCCAGCGTGCCGTCGATCACGCCATCCTCGGTCAAGCAGCTCCGGCCAGGAACATCTCGGCCACCGCCTCGATGATGCCGGAGCCGCAAATGCCGGTCACGCCGGTGCGGGCCACCGCCTCATCGAAGCCGGGATCGTCGGACCACAGATCGCAGCCGATCACCCGGTACCGCGGCTCGAGGGTCCGGGGATCGATCCGTACCCGTTCGATCGCGCCGGGCGCTGCCCGCTGCCCGCAGTCGATCTGCGCGCCTTCGAAGGCCGGCCCGGTCGGGCTGGAGCAGGCCAGCAACCTGTGCCGATTACCAAGCACGATCTCCGCATTGGTGCCGATATCGACAACCAGACGCATCTCGTCGGAAAGATGCGGCCCCTCGGATAATATGACCGCAGCGGTATCCGCGCCCACATGCCCCGCGATGCACGGCAGAACGTAGGCCCGGGCATTCGGGTTGATGTGCAGATCGATCTCGCCGGCCCACAGGTTGATCGCCTGGTCCGTCGCCAGTGCGAAGGGCGCACCGCCCAGTTCGGTCGGATCGATGCCCAGCAGCAGGTGATGCATGATCGGGTTGCCGACGATCGTGACCTCCAGGATATCGTCGATCGCTATTCCGGCCTCGTCGGCGACGTCGGCCGTCAACCCGTTCAGGGCGTCCGGCACGACGCCGGTCAGTTCCAGATGCGATCCCGGATGCATCATGATGTAGGACACCCGGCTCATCAGGTCTTCGCCGAAGCGGATCTGCGGGTTCATCGCGCCGCCGGCCGCCAACACCGCACCGGTCTCCAGATCGCACAGATGGGCGGCGATGGTTGTCGATCCGATGTCAAACGCGATGCCGTAAGCCTTGTCGCGGAATCCCGGCCAGATGCATAGCAGCCGCTCGCCCTCGCGCACCGCCACCGTGGCCGTCCAGTTGCCCTCGCGCAGGGCGGTCTGAATCTGCTGCACCACGCGCAGGTCGCAGCTCAGCCCGGTGATCCCCCATTGCGTCTCAAGCGCCTGCTCCAGTCGACGCAAATCGCCGGACGGGTCGTGCATGTCGGGCTGGACCACTTCGACATAGTGCAGTTTGACTTCGGGGACGATTTCGATATCGCGCAGCTCTGCGCGCTTGCGCACGACCTGCTTGTGGACCTGACTTTCCGGTGGCACGTCGACCAGAAGATCGCCCTGAATCAGGCTCTGGCAGGTCAGCCGGCGGCCGCTATCTAGTCCCCGCCTGGCGGTGTAGCGCGCCTCGGCCTCACCGACCGGCGACACGTTGTCGGCGCCGGAGACGATGCCGTGCTTGGCAAAGCGGCCCTCACCGATGGTGCACTGGCAGCGACCGCACAACGAGCGGCCGCCGCACACGCTGTCGACGTCGACGCCCAGCGCGCGGGCTGCCTGCAGGATTGCGATGCCGTGCGGGAATCGGCCGCGGCGACCGGACGGCATGAACACGACCAGCGCATCCTCGCCCTCCTTTTCGCGCGGCAAAACCGTCATGGCGTCCTAACCGGCGCGACGACGGCGTCGACCCTCGCGGCCACCGCGCGCCCCGCCTGAATCGGACCCGTTCGCGGCCGGCTCGCGATAGTGCCGGATCCAGCGGGCGCAGTTCGGGTCGTTGCCGTTCATCACATCGGCGCCGCGCACCGCCATCATATCTTCGGCATGCAGCGGATTCATGATTGCCGATGTCAGGCCGGACCCAGCGGCCATGCACAGGAAGGCGGCATTCATGCCGCGCCGGTTCGGCAGGCCGAAGCTGACATTCGACGCACCGCAGCTGGAATTGACCTTGAGCTCGTCGCGCAGCCGGTTCAGTAGCTGGAAGACCTGACGGCCGGCGGTGTTGATCGCGCCCACCGGCATGACCAGCGGATCAACGACCACGTCGCTGCGCGGAATGCCATGGTCTTCGGCGCGCTCGACGATCTTCCTGGCAACCTCGAAGCGCACGTCCGGGTCCTCGGAGATGCCGGTCTCGTCGTTGGAGATCGCAATGACGGCGCAGTTGTATTTCTTGACCAGCGGCAGGACCGATTCCAGCCGCTCCTCCTCGCCGGTCACCGAATTCAGCAGCGGCTTGCCCTTTGTAGACCGCCAATCCGGCCTCCAGGGCCTCGACGATAGAGCTGTCAATCGACAGCGGCAAATCGGTGATCGACTGCACCAGCTCGATAACCTCGGCCAGGATGCGCGGCTCGTCGGCCAGCGGGATGCCGGCGTTGACGTCCAGCATGTTGGCGCCGGCGGCGACCTGCGCCTCGACATCGGCCACGACGCGGGAATAGTCGCCCGCCACCATCTCCGCCGACAGCAGCTTGCGGTTGGTCGGGTTGATGCGCTCCCCGATCACGCAGAACGGCCGCTCGAACCCGATCACGACCTCCTTGGTCGCGGAACTGACTAGGGTCTCGGTCATTCCATACACTCCAACGGACCATGCCGGGTTCGGCGGTCGATGCTTTCTGGCCCACCGCCACGCCCGGCGACGCTAAGGGACTGCGTGGACAGGGGCAGGCTTCGCAGCGGCACGCCGTATCAACTTTGCGCCACGTTCGGCGACCCGTCGTCGTCGGCATTTCCGCCTGACGCAATCAGCGCGCGCAACCGATCCCGATCATAAGCGGTCTCAAGACTTCCAGCCTCGGCCTCGGCTGCCCCCTGCAGGTCGTCTCCGCACTCTGCTGGCTCGGATTTGCGCCAGTCCTCCAGATAGGCATCGGTGTCGCTGGCGCCGCTTTTCATGGCGGCAGCGTCGATTGCCTGCTGGAAGCGGTCGGACAGCATCACCTTGGCCTGATTGCGACGGCCGGCCGATGCGATCACCTGGGAGGGGATGTCCCGCCAATAGACGACGATGAGCCGGCCCATGGTCAGGCGACCGGCTCCGGCGCGGCGGCGCCTTCCAGGAAGGGCGTCAGGTTGCCATAGCCCGTGCGGCGGCGTTCGAAGGCCAGGCCCAACCGGTCGGCGGCGATCCGGGCGGCGTCCGTCAGGGCTTCGTCGTCGGTCTGCGCCAGATAGATCAGCCGCTTGTAATTGCCGAAATAGGCCGATTGCAGCTGCGGATGCCGGTCCAGGCCGAGGCCGCGGATGATCAGCGTGTCGAAATGCCGGACCAGATAATCGGTCAGGAAAAAGCTGCCCGGCTCCTCGTCCATCATGGCGTCGAAATCGTCCAGCCCGGCGAAGGCCGCATAGCAGTGCGGGCCGGCGAAGCGCTCAATGCCGAATTCGTCCAGGACCGCGTCGATGCCGCCGGCGGTGCCGCAATCGCCATAGGCGACCAGGATGTCCCGATACCGTCCGCGCGCCGCCGCGATGGCGTCCCGCAGGCGGCCAGGAATCAGGCTCGGCCGGTTGTGCAACGAAGCCGGCAGGCAGGTCAGTTCCAGATGAGTCCAACCATGACGGTCGATCAGCGACAGGATCTCCCTGGCCAGCGCGCCACAGGCGATGATCAGGGTACGGTCCCTGGTGTCGATATTGCGGTCGGCGGCCGTCATGGCCTGGGCCCTATTGCGCAGCGCGCTGGTTGTGGCGGCGCTTGATCAATTCCTTGGCCATGTCGACGGCGACGGCGGCATCGCGACAATACCCGTCGGCGCCGACCTCGCGGCCGAATTCCTCATTCAGCGGCGCGCCACCGACCAGCACGATATAGTCATCGCGGATGCCCTGCTCCTTCAGGGTGTCGATGACGACCTTCATGTAGGGCATCGTGGTCGTCAGCAGGGCCGACATTCCCAGGATGTCGGGCTTGTGCTCCTCCAGCGCCGCAAGGTAGTTCTCCACCGGGTTGTTGATCCCGATATCGATCACCTCGAAGCCGGCGCCCTCCATCATCATCGACACCAGGTTCTTGCCGATGTCGTGGATGTCGCCCTTGACGGTGCCGATCACCATCTTGCCTACGGCCGGCGCGCCGGTCTCCGCCAGCAGAGGGCGCAGGATCGCCATGCCGGACTTCATGGAATTGGCGGCCAGCAGCACTTCCGGCACGAACAGGATGCCGTCGCGGAAATCGATGCCGACGATGCGCATGCCCTCGACCAGCGCCTTGGTCAGCACGTCGTAGGGCGCCCAACCGCGCTCAAGAAGGATATTGGTGCCTTCGACGACCTCGTCGGCCAAGCCGTCATAAAGGTCGTCCCACATCTGCTCGGTGAGTTCCTGATCGCTCAGGGACCGCAGATCGATATCTTCGTCTTCCGCCACCGCCAACCCTTCCTTCGTGGAAAAGCCCGACAATTGCCCAAGCAACCGATTCTATGGTGGAAACGATCGCTGTCTGGTGTCCTGGCGACCAGAAATGATCGTGCGGCGACACTTAAAGGCCTAACGTCTTGCTGAGACTGCCCAATCCACGATGAAACCGCCTCCCAGAACCGCTATCGCGAGGAATGCCGGGAAGATCAGGTCATCGAATCCGGCATCGACTCTTTCTTCTTAGCTATGAAGGCGTTCAGGGCCTCATCCACGCCCGGATCGATCGCAGGCGCCTGGTATTCGGCAAGCATCGTCTTGCACAGCACATTGGCCCGGGCTGCTGCGTCAAGGCCGCCCTCCGCATCCCATTGCTCAAAGCTGTTGTTGTCGGCGACGTTTGACCGATAGAAAGCGGTCTCGAAATTCGCCTGGGTGTGGGCGCAGCCGAGAAAATGGCTTCCCGGCCCGACCTCGCGCAATGCATCCATCGCCTGGGCGTTCTCGGAAAGGTCGATGCCTTCCGCCATGACTTGCATCATGCCCAGCTGGTCGGCGTCCAGGATCAGCTTTTCGTAGGACGAAACCAGCCCGCCTTCCAGCCAGCCGGCCGAATGCAGCATGAAATTCACCCCACCCAGCACTCCGGGCAACAGCGTCTGGGCGCTTTCATAAGCGGCCTGCGCATCCGGGACCTTCGAGGCGCAGAGCGAACCGCCACTGCGGAACGGAACGCCGAGACGCCGCGCAAGCTGGGCCGCACCATAGAGCACCAATGCCGGCTCCGGCGTCCCGAAGGTCGGCGCCCCGGATTGCATCGACATCGAGCTGGCGAAGCTGCCGAACACCACGGGCGCGCCGGGACGCACCAGCTGGGTCAGCGCCATTCCCGCCAGGGCCTCGGCCAGGGTCTGGGTCAGCACCCCGGCGGCCGTCACCGGCGACATCGCGCCGGCCAGGATGAACGGCGTCACGATGGTCGCCTGACCGGCCCTGGCATAGGCCTTCAGCGCCCCCAGCATGACGTTGTCGAAGGTCATTGGCGAGTTTGCGTTGATCAGGCTGATCAAGACGCAGTTTCGGTCGACGAATTCCGCGCCGAACAGAAGCCGGGCCATCTCGACCGTGTCCTCGGCCCGCTCAGGCGCAGTCACCGACCCCATGAACGGTTTGTCCGAAAACCGCATGTGGCTGTAGACCATGTCGAGATGTCGCTTGTTGACCGGCAGATCGACCGGCTCGCAGACCGTGCCGCCGGAATGGTGCAGCGCCGGGATCGCGTAGGCCAACTTCACGAAATTGCGGAAATCCTCGATCGTCGCATAGCGGCGACCCTGGTCCAGATCGCGCACGAATGGCGGACCGTAGACCGGAGCGAAGACCAGGTGCCGACCACCGATCTCAACGCTTCGGTCCGGATTGCGGGCGTGCTGGGTGAAACTGGACGGCGCGGTCTTCAGCAGTTCGCGGCACAGCCCGCGCGGAAACCGCACGCGCTCGCCCTGCACATCGGCACCGGCCTCTTTCCAGATGGACAGCGTGTCAGGATCATCGCCGAATTCCAGGCCGATCTCCTCCAACACCGTATCGGCATTGTGCTCGATCAGCGCCAACCCCTCCTCGCCCAGCACCTCGTAATCGGCGATCTTGCGTTCGATCGCGCGCAGTTGTTGGACCGGTCCTCCGCGCCGCGCCGCGCGACGAGCGCCTGCACCGCCCCGTCCGCGCCGGCCGGCTCTGCCGCCGGACTCAGCCGTTTCATCACCCATCGTGCTGTCCTCCGCAACCCAGTCCCGGCGACTGTACATCGCCACCGACCGGACACCAGCGTGTTTGCGACAGGCCATGATGTCCGGCCGACGCCCAATCCGCTGCATCATCGCATTGGTCCCTGTCAGATAATTCTCCGGCCTCCACGCAGGAGTTGTCGCCTGACATCGCGCACATATGTAGAGTTGTGGCCCAGGGTTGCCGCGGCGCGAATGACAGCGGCTTGCTGCCAGATCACCAAAAGGTATCGACATGCGGAGATTCGTCGCGAAAACGCTGGCCGTACTCTCGATCGTGCTTTCGGCCTGTGCTCCACGTGTCGTGGCCGAGGTTCAGATTTTTCATGACCTCGACGACCGGGCCGGCGGAGAGACCATCGCCATTCTTCCGGCAGACGACAGAAGACTGGGCAGCCTGGAGTTCAGCGCATATGCAAGCAATCTGGCCGAGCACCTGCAAGCCAACGGGTTCTTAGTGACCCGGAAGACCGCCCAGGCGGATTTTGTTGCGTTCCTGGATTACGGGATCGATGGCGGGCAGGACGTCAGCCGGACGCGATCCAGATCAACATGGGGCACGACCGGCGTCTCCACCTCATCCGATGGCTATGTCACCCCGACCTACGGCATCACGGGTTATACGACCCGTACGACCACCAGGACCATCTACAATCGCTTCGTCGGCATCGACATCGTCAGGGCCGATCAGCAAGACGATCGCGGTGGCAAATCGGTCTATGAGGCCAGAATCACCAGCAGGGGACCCTGTGCCAGCCTGGCCGAAGTGATCGACGAAATGCTCGCCGCCGGCTTCACGGAATTCCCGGGGGCCAATGGACGCGGTCGGCAGGTGACGATGTCCGGCCAGTCAGGCTGCTGACCGTCGGTTTCGCTTGCCGCCGGGAGCGCGCATGCTCGCGCCGCTCCCGACAAACCGGACGCCTGGCCCGAACCTTCGCTGCGGGTCGTCAGGGCTAACCACAGGTACCGTCGCCCAAGAATTCACCCTGCATCGTCGACGCCGCATAGGTGTCGAGGAACTCCTGCTTCTGGATGCCGTATATGTCACCGGCATTGTCCAGTAGGAAACCGCCGGCGTTGATGAACTGCTCCTCGCCCCACGGCGCGACGAAGCGGACGCTCTCGGCCAGGGGCACCGCCTTCACTGGCGCGCCGCTCGGCCGGTAAGTGTCCTCGGTGCCGGCAACCAACTCGTACCGCCCCTCGAACTTGGCTTTTTCCACGATGTATTCCTCGCCGCCGGGATTGCGCACCACATAGTCGCCCGCATTGGCGACGTTCTGTGTCTCCTGCGTGCCGTCGACCATCGTCACGATCTCCTCGCCGGCGGCCGCCACCCGCGCCGTGACCATGGCGCATTTGCGGTAATACTCGGCGCCAGAGAAGTCGACCTTGCCGGGGTCGATGACGGCGTAGTCATCGGGATTCGGCGCCGCATCCTGGGCTGCCGCGGATACACCGAAGATCGCCGCCACGGCGACAAATCCAAGAATTGCGGATATGCGGAAAGTCATCCCATCCTCCCATTGGTGAATTGGCCGGTTCGAATGCCGATTCCCCGGCGAGCCTCTCGCCACAGCCCGACATACTCCGACGACGCCAGTCTATCCCGACCGGTGCCCCGACGTCTCAGCAACTGCGTCGGTCTTGAATTCTCCGTCAATTCGGCCTACCTCGCCTAAGCGGGTCGCCGCCAATATCCAGACAACGCTGATCGCAAATATGACGACCCTGCCGAACATCCCTTCGCCCTGCATTGCCATCTGCCAACTCGATCCAAAGAGCGGATTGTGCCTGGGATGCATGCGCACCGCCGAAGAGATCGGCGAATGGCCAACGGCCAGCAACGAGGACCGCCTTGCGATCCTGGCCCGGCTCAAGGAACGCCGCCGGGCCGCCGGTCGTACCAGCGCCGCCGACAGCCGTCCGCGACGGCGGCGGCCCGGCAGACCGCCGGCCACCGGAGCCTGACCGGTTTCTGCCTACCGGCAACCAAGGTAACCCCCTATGAACCCGATCGCCCACCGGCGCCGCACAGAAGACATGCTGGGACTCCTGGTCTTCCTTATGGCCTGCTTCGCGGTGTCGGCGATTGGCGGGCTGATCACGTCCTCTTCCGTCGGATCCTGGTATCAGTCCCTCGCCAAGCCTTCCTTCAACCCGCCGGACTGGCTGTTCGCGCCGGTGTGGACCGCGCTCTACCTGATGATGGCGGTCGCAGGGTGGCGTGTCTGGCGGCGGGTCGGCTGGCGAGACGGCGGCCCGGCCCTTGGTATATTTGCCCTGCAGCTGGGTTTCAATCTGGGTTGGTCGGCTGTCTTCTTCGGGCTCCGCATGCCCGGGGCGGGGCTCATCGTGATCGTCCTATTGCTGGCTGCGATCGCCGTGACGTCACGCCTGTTCCTGAAGGTGGACCGGCTGGCCGGAGCGCTTCTCCTGCCCTACCTCGCATGGGTCGCCTTTGCGAGCCTTCTCAACGCTTCGATCTGGCTGTTGAACTAGCTGTCATGGAGAAGCGTCAACCCGCCGAACGCCCCTGTCTCGGACCGGTCGCGGTGGTCGGCGCCGGCATGGCCGGCCTGTCCTGTGCCACGGTGCTGGCCGGGGCCGGAATAGCAGTCGAGGTATTCGAGAAGAGCAAAGGCACCGGCGGCCGCCTGGCCACCCGGCCGGTGGGCGGCACCGCGGTCGATATCGGCGCGCAGTATTTCACCGCTCGTGGACCGGCCTTCCGCGCTGTTGTCGAGACTCGGATCGAACGCGGCGACGCCGCGCCGTGGCAGCCAAGCATGCGGGATATCCGGCTCGATGACAACGCCATCAGCCGGCACGGTCCCTGGTTTGTCGGAACGCCCGGCATGTGCTCCCTCGTGGCCCAGCAATCCCCGCCCGGGCCGATCCACACGGGGTCAAGGGTGACCGCATTGGACCAGAGGGCGGAGGGCTGGTTCCTCACTTTGGAGTCGCAGCGTACGGCAGGGCCATTCTCCGCCGTCGCGGTGACGCCGCCGGCACCACAAACCCTGGCGCTGGTCGGCGGCCAGGATCCGGTGTTCCAGACGATCGCCGATGCCGGCATGTCGCCCTGCTGGACGCTGGCATGCGTCTTCGAGCGGCCACTTGAGATGGATATCGACGTCCTGCGCCCAAGCCGGGGCGCGATCTCCTGGGCAGCCCGCAACAATGCCAAGCCGGCGCGGGACCGCGATCCGGAAGCCTGGGTCATTCATGGCGATCCGGTCTGGAGCCTGGACCATCTGGAGGACGGCCCCGAAGCGATTGGAGGGGCGCTCATGGACGCGTTCGCCGAGGCCGCCGGCACAACGGTGCCGAAGACAAGCGCGATCAAGACGCATCGCTGGCGATATGCACGGGTCGAAAGGCCGATCGGCGAGAGCCATCTGCTCGGCTGCGACGGCACCCTGGGCGCGGCCGGCGACTGGTGCCTCGGCGCCCGGGTCGAGGCCGCCTACGACAGCGGCCGGGCGCTTGGCCAGACTCTGGCGACCCGGCTGCGTCGGCCGCACCCAGAGATCGACTGACCGGATTCGCCCTACCAGGCGATGGATTCGAACATCTGCCGGAGCTTCAGTCCCCGGTGGCGGCTGACGGTCTCGACCCAGGTGACCCTTCCGTCGAGATGGGACTGAAAATCGGTGTGGCCGTCGCGGTTCTGGCCGGCGGGTCCGTGGTGCAGGCAGTTGTGCAGTGTGGCCTTCAACCGGTCATAGTCGTTCCGCGGCACATTGAGGTGGTCGTTGACCACCAGCCCCGTGACCTGCTGGCGCCGGTGCCGGCGCATGATCCGGGTTTTATTCTGATTGAGGATGAATCCTTCGTCCTCGACGATCGCCGCCACGCCCCGCAGGAACGGTCCAATATCGGCGTCGAACGCGTCATCGCCGGAGAAGGCGAGGTCGTCGGCATAGCGGGTGTAGTGCGCGTCCCACCGGCCGGCCAGTCCCTTGAGGCGGCAATCAAGCCGGTAAGCGGAAAGATTGGCCAGGGCCGGCGATGTCGGTGCGCCCTGAGGCAAATGCAGGAACCGGTGCCGCTCGCGAGCAATCCACTCGACCGGACCGGCGTCCAGCATGACCGACGGTGTCGCGGTGGTGCAGAGACCGGTCAGCGCCCGTGCCACGGCCCAGGGATAACCTGCGCATCGAAACAACCCATGGACCCGCCGCAACGGCACTGTCAGGAAGAAGTCGCGAAGATCGAGGCCGACCACGATCTTCTCTCCACCATGGCGCTGCGCTGCGCTCAGGCAGGATCGGCCCCGCACGAACCCGTGCGCCGCATCATGCGCCGGGATGGCGTTCAGGATCTCGCCAAGGATTTTTCTCTGGACCGCCTTCAGCCGCGCCTTCGGCGCCTCGATCAGCCGAACCGAGCCCGCGCGCTTCGGCACCCAGGCATACGTGTAGTTCTGCAGCGGCCGCTCTTTGGTGCGGCCATGCTGCCGCCGGGCATCGGAAAGCCAGTCAAGGTCGGCCCTCGATATCCCAAGCCAATCCACCAATTCCGTGGGCGTGCCTAGCTTCGGCACCGATGCATCCGTGAATGCGGGAACCGCCCGAAATCCGGCGCTGGCGAGTACCGGTATGCGGTTTCCGACCTGCCGACGGGCACGGATCGAGGCGCGCTTGAAAGCCGAAGAGTCGAGGATCAGGCGAACGAGACGGTCCGGCGACGGCGCATAGGGCGTGAGGGAACTTGCGATCAGATCGTCAACCAGCACCCGTATCGATTTCCGGGCACTTCGGCCCAGCAGGGATTCCGATCGCCGCACCAGGGCGGATCGGGTCCAGGCGCCGGCACTCAACACCGTGGCAAGATCCCGCGCCAACGCTTTGTCTGGGTTCATCGACGCCGCTCATGCAAATCCGCAAAACGACGCGGCGGCCACTTCAACCCGTCATGTCCAGCATTACTCGGCCTGGGCAACGCCCAGATCCAGTTATGCAGCGTCCTGGTTGCATATCGAAACACCCACGGGGTAGCCCCGCAGGACCCGGACAACGCCGAAACGCGTCCGGGAGATCGCTTGAAGCGGCCGCCACGTCGCCCCGGATGATAGGTGGCTGCCCGGGTGAGTCAAATGGCGACCACCGCTATTGAAAAGCGAGTGGCTAGCCCCGTAGCGATTTATTCTCGGGATCGTAGGGCGATTCCGGGATCACCGTGGCCGGGAAGCGTTTGCCCAGGATCACCACCTCCAGTGCGGTGCCGGGTTCGGCCACATCCGGCTCGACATATGCGAGCGCCAGGCTCTTGCCCACCGCATGGCCAAAGGCGCCGGCGGTGCAGCGGCCGACCATGCGGTCGCCCAGGTAGAGCGGCTCGTTGCCCAGGCAATCGGCGTCGTCGGGCTGCACTTCCAGCGTGACGAAGCGCTGTGGGATGCCTGCCTGCTGCTGCGCGATCAGCGCCTCGCGGCCGGTGAATTCGCCCTTGTCGAGATTGGCGAACTGCCCGAGCCCGGCCTCGAGAATGGTGTAGTCGCGGGTCAGGTCCTGGCCCCACATGCGATAGGACTTCTCGATGCGCAGGGAGTCCATCGCCCGCATGCCGCACATACCCAGGCCGAATTCCTTGCCGGCGGCTGCCAGCGTGTCGAACAGGTGGTTCTGGTATTCGATCGGGTGGTGCAGTTCCCAGCCGAGATCGCCGACGAAATTGATCCGCATGGCCCGCACCGGCGCGTTGCCGATCAGGATGTGCTGGCCGGTCAGCCAGCGGAACGCCTCGTTCGACAGATCGGCATCGGTGACCTTGGACAGGATATCCCGCGAACGCGGCCCGGCGAGGACCAGCACGCCATGAGCGGTCGTCACATTGTCGATGCGCACGCTGCCGTCGGTCGGGGCGCGCTTGACCAACAAATCGTGGTCGAAGCGTTCCGCGGCGCCAGAGCTAATCAGGTAGAAGCTCTCGGGCCCGTCGCGCATGATGGTGAATTCCGAGCGCACGCCGCCGCGCGGGGTCAGCACATGCGCCAGATTGATGCGGCCGATGCTCTTGGGCAGGCGCCGGGCGACCAGCGGGTCGAGGAAGGCCTCGGCCCCGGGCCCGGACACCTGGAACTTCGAGAAGCTGGTGATGTCGATCAGCCCGGCGCGCTCGCGCACCGTCCGGCATTCATTGCCGACATGCTCGAAATAATTGGTGCGCCGGAAACTCCAGACATCCTTGCGCTCCACCCCGTCAGGCGCGAACCAGTTCGGCCGCTCCCAGCCATAGCGCTGACCCCAGACCGCGCCGCGGGCGTCCAGCTTTCGTGGATCGGGCTGGTCTTGTTCGGCCGGCCGGCGGGCCGCTCCTCATCCGGATAGTGGATGATGAAGACGTGCTCGTAGCCTTCCTCGTTCTTGATCTTGGTGTAGGTCTTGTTGGCGTAGGCGCCGAAACGGCGCGGGTCGACGTCCAGCATGTCGATGCCGGGCTCGCCCTCGACGATCCATTCGGCGAGCTGCCAGCCGGAGCCGCCGGCGGCGGTGACCCCGAAGCTGTGCCCCTCCGACAGCCAGAAATTCTTCAGCCCCCAGGCCGGCCCGACCATCGGGCTTCCGTCCGGCGTATAGGAGATCGGGCCGTTGATCACGTTCTTGATGCCGGCCTCGCCGAAGATCGGCACGCGGTTCATCGCCGCCTCGATATGCGGCTCCAGCCGGTCGAGATCGCCGGGGAACAGGTCCTGGCCGAAGGTCTCCGGCACCCCGTCGACGAACACCGCCGGCGCGCCCTTCTCATAGGGGCCGAGGATCATGCCCTGGCGCTCTTCGCGCAGGTAGTAGGACGCATCGGATTCTCGCAGCACCGGCATCTCCGGCAGGCCGGCTTCCTTGCGCTCGACCAGGGCCGGATGGGCGTCGGTCACGATGTACTGGTGCTGCACCGGGATAGCCGGGATGTCGAGGCCGACCATGGCCCCGGTCTGGCGGGCGTAGTTGCCGGTGGCGCAGACCACATGCTCGCAGGTGATGTCGCCCTTGTCGGTCTTGACCTGCCATTCGCCCGACGGCGTCTGCGTGATGCCGGTGACCGCGGTGTGGCGGTAGATCTCGGCACCGCCGTTGCGGGCGCCGATGGCCAGAGCATTGGTCAGGTCGACCGGTGCGATGTGGCCGTCATCGGGATGGAACAGGGCGCCGACCAGCCCCTCGGTATTGCACAGCGGCCACAGCTCCTTGATCTCGGCCGGGCCGATCATCTCGAAGGGCACGCCGATGGTGTTCGCGGTGCCGCAATACTTCTGGTACTCGTCCATCCGCTCCTTGTTGGTGGCGAGGCGCAGATTGCCGGTGACGTGGAAACCGACCTCCTGGCCGGTCTCCTCCTCCAGGGTCTTGTAGAGATCGACCGAATACTTGTGCAGCTGGCCGACCGTGTAGCTCATGTTGAACAAGGGCAGCAGGCCGGCGGCATGCCAGGTCGACCCGGCGGTCAATTCGGTGCGCTCGACCAGCACCACATCCGACCAGCCCTTCTTGGTCAGGTGGTAGAGCACGCTGACGCCGACCACGCCGCCGCCGATCACAACTACCCGTGCCTGGGACTTCATCTGAGCCTCCCATCATCCGCCGGCCGCCATTGCAGGGCACCGGCCATGTCTTCCGTCAGCGATCTACGCCGACCCCGTATTCCAGCGCCGCGTCGGCCAGCCATTGCCAGAGGTATTCGGCGAACGACCGGCGAACGTGAATGTCAAAGGCCGCCTCGGTGGCGCCGTCGTCGAACCGATGCAGGATCACGTCGGCCTGGGCGATCAGCGTCTGTGCCACACGTCCCGGCGCGAAGGCCGTCGGGTGCAGGTCCAGCGAACATCCCTTGGCCAGCACGTCACAGGCGCGCGGCCCAGCCAGCTCGATGACTGTGCCGGCATCGCCGACATCCACCACCGCCCCGGCGACCCCGGCCAGCGCATCGTGAATCCTGTCCAGCAGCTCCGTCGCCACGCCGGCATCGGTTGTCAGCAGCCACTCATTGGGCCCCAGCCAGAGCGCCGTCGCCTGACCAGCGCTCGCGCTGGTATTCGGGTCGGTCGGCAGGACCATGTCCAGCGCCTGGCCGACCGCCGCCATGAAGGCCCGATCCGCGGGGTCGCCGCGCAGGGTGATCCGGCCACCCGGCGCGCGTTCGGCCAGCTGTACGCCCGTACGTCCATTCCCGTCGACTTGGGCGTACGCCTCTAGGTCGAGATGCGCCAACGCTCTGTACTGGTCGGTACCTGCAATGTCAGCCATGGAGCCGCGCACCCTCCGGGTCATAGAAGACCGGGTTGGCCACTTCGACCGGAATGGTTCGTCCGGGCATCGCGACATACAGGGTCTCGCCGGTCCGCGACGCACCGCCCTTGACCAGCGCCAGCGCGATCGAACGGCCGAGGCTCGGACTGTGGTAGCTGGAGGTGACATGGCCCAGCATCGGCACCGGCGGCGGCGGTTCGGTCTCGGTACCGATCAGGTGAGCGCCTTCTTCCAGCCGCACCGACGGATCGGCGGTCAATAGGCCGACAAGCTGCTTGCGGTCGTCGCGCTGCATGTCGCGGCGGGTCAGCGAGCGGTTGCCGATGAAATCCGGCTTCTTGCGGCTGACGATCCAGTCCATCTGAAGATCGGCCGGGGTAATCGTGCCGTCTGTCTCCTGGCCGACGATGATGAAGCCCTTCTCGGCTCGCAGCACATGCATGGTCTCGGTGCCGTACGGCGTAACACCGAAGGCCTTGCCGGCCTCGGCGATCGCGCGCCACACCGCCAGCCCATGCGATGCCGGCACATTGACCTCGTAGCCCATCTCGCCGGAGAAGCTGATCCGGAAGACCCGGGCCGATGCGCCGGCGACCCGGCCCTCGCGCATGGCCATATGCGGGAACGCCTCGCCCTGGAAATCGATGCCCTCGGCCAGCCCCGAAACAAGCTCGCGGCTCCTGGGGCCGGCGACGGCGATGACGGCCCATTGGTCGGTGACCGAAGTCATATGGAGCTTCAACTCCGGCCATTCGGTCTGGTGCCATTCCTCCAGCCAACTCATCACCGGCGCGGCGCCGCCGGTGGTGGTGGTCATGTGGAAATGGTTCTCGCCGAGGCGGGTGGTGACACCGTCATCCATCACCATGCCGTCCTCACCCAGCATCAGCCCGTAGCGGCAGCGGCCGACACCGAGCTTCGACCAGGCGTTGGTGTAGATGCGGTTCAGGAATTCCGCCGCGTCGCGGCCCTGGATGTCGATCTTGCCGAGCGTGGTGGCGTCGAAGATGCCGACCGATTGGCGCACCGCCGCGACCTCGCGGTTGACCGCGTCCTCCATCGTCTCGCCGCCGCGCGGATAGTACCAGGGCCGCTTCCATTGGCCGACATTCTCGAAGGCCGCGCCGTTCTCCTCATGCCAGCCGTGCATCGGCGTCTTGCGGACCGGCGCATAGAGGTCCTTCACGCCGCGCCCGGCGATCGCGCCAAAGGTCACCGGCGTGTAGGGCGGGCGGAAGGTGGTGACGCCGACCTGCGGAATGGTCTGGCCAAGCGCCCCGGCAACGATGCCCAGCGCGTTGACATTGCCGGTCTTGCCCTGATCGGTGCCCATGCCGGTGGTGGTGTAGCGCTTGACATGCTCGACCGAGCGGTAGCCCTCGCCGATCGCCAGCTTGAGGTCCTTGGCCGTCACATCGTTCTGCGGATCGACGAAGGCCTTGATGCGTTCCGGCGGCCGGTCCGACGGCAACAGCCAGATGGCGCGCGACGGCGCCTCCTCATCTTCCTCGACCTTGGCGGCGCGCGGCTTGCGGGCGGCAAACCCCGCCGCCTTGGCGGCCTCGGCACCGGCCGCGAAGCCCTCCGCGAGACAGCCCTTGGTATCGAAAGTCCCGTTGCAGGCGCCGGCGGAGCGTTCCGGCTGGAACGACCGGTCCGGCACGAAGGAGGCGATCTCCTCGTCGAACTTCACCGTCCCCCGGGACTGCGACAGCAGATGCACCGCCGGGTTCCAGCCGCCGGACACGGCGACCAGATCGCAGTCGATGACCCGGCGCTCGGATCCGGCAACCGACGCCACCATCGGCGGACAGCGGCGCCGTCCAGATGCGGCGGACCCGCTTGCGGCCCTCGGTGCCCAGCACCGTGTGGGCCGGCCAGGATCTCGATGCCCTTCGATCGGCGGCGCGCCGGACGAGCGGGCCGGACGGATCGGGCCGCAGGTCGACGATGGCGGCAACCGCCGGCGCCCCGCGCCTTGAGATCGAGCGCAGTGCGGTAGGCTGAGTCATTGTTGGTGACCACGGCCACCCGGCTGCCGGGCAGCACGCCATAGCGATTGACATAGCTGCGCACGGCGCCCGCCAGCATGATGCCGGGACGATCGTTCTCGGCGAAAACCAGCGGCCGTTCGATGGCGCCGGTGGCCAGCACGACCTGCTTGGCGCGGACCTTCCACAGGCGCTGGCGCGGCGTGCCCGGCCCGGCGGTCCCCGGCGGCAGATGATCGGTCACCCGCTCCAGCATGGTGACGTAGTTGCCGTGGTGGTAGCCGAACACCGTCGTCCTGGGCAGCAACCGAACGCCATCGAGTGCTTCCAGGGAGTTGATCGTCGCCGAGCGCCAGTCTTCAGCCGGTTTGCCGCCGATCCGCAGCCCATCCTCCGGCTCCGACAGCAACGCGCCGCCGAGTTCGGCCTGCTCGTCGGCCAGGATGACGCGGGCGCCCGATTTCGCCGCCGCCAGCGCCGCCGCGAGCCCGGCCGGCCCGCCGCCGGCCACCAGCACGTCGCAATGGGCGTGGCAGTGGTCATAGCGGTCCGGGTCGTGGCCGGTCGGCGCCCGGCCGAGGCCGGCGGCACGGCGGATCACGGCCTCGTAGCCATGCCAGAGACTGGCCGGCCACATGAAGGTCTTGTAATAGAATCCGGCCGGGAACAGCGGCGACAGAACATCGGCCACCGCGCCGATATCGTTCTCCACCGACGGCCAGCAATTCTGGCTGGAGGCGACCAGGCCGTCGAACAACTCGATCTGCGTCGCGCGCATGTTGGGGTCGGTGCGCCCTGCATCGTCGCCGAGTTGCACCAGCGCGTTCGGCTCCTCGGCCCCGGCCGACACGATGCCCCTGGGGCGGTGGTACTTGAAGCCACGGCCGACCAGATGCACGCCATTGGCCAGCAGGGCCGAGGCCAATGTGTCGCCGGCAAAGCCTCGATATCCAGCCCCGTTGAAGGTGAAATCGATGGGCTTGGCCCGATCGATGCGCCCGCCTTCGGCCAGCCGGAAGGGATGGTCGGTCATCGGCCGTCCTCCTCCGCATCCGGCCCGGCCATCGCCACATTGCCGGAGCCGACGACGGGCTCGCCGCAGGGTGTCCGCGTGGTTTCGTTTGTCAGGTCGGGTGCCGGCTCGCCGGCGCCATAGACCGCCAGAATGCGGTCGGTGGCGGTGTTGCGGGCGACATTGAACCAGCGCCGGCAGCCATGGCTGTGGACCCAGCGCTCGTATTGCACGCCCTTCGGGTTCTTGCGCATGAACACGTAGTCGGCCCATTCATCGTCGCTGAGCGAGGACGGCATGCGCGGCCGGGCGATATGGGCCTCGCCGCCGCAGGAGAATTCATGCTGGTCGCGCGCGCCACACCAGGGGCAATCGATCAGGAACACTGCATCACCCTCAATGTGCCACGGCCGCGGCGCCGTGCTCGGCGACCAGCTCGCCGCTGGAGAAGCGGTCCAGCGAGAAGGCGGCGTTCAGGGCGTGCGGCTCGTCGCGGGCGACGGTGTGGGCGAAGACATGGCCGGAGCCGGGCGTCGCCTTGAATCCGCCGGTGCCCCAGCCGCAATTGATGTACAGGCCGGCCACCGGCGTCTTGCCGATGATCGCGCTGGCGTCCGGCGCGATGTCGACGATCCCGCCCCATTGCCGCAGCATGCGCATGCGGCTGAAGATCGGGAACAGCTCGACGATCGCGCTCAGCGTCTCCTCGATGACATTGAAGCCGCCGCGCTGGGTGTAGCTGACATAGGGATCGGCGCCGGCGCCGATCACCAGTTCGCCCTTGTCGGACTGGCTGATATAGGCGTGCACCGCGCTCGACATGACGACGCAGTCGATCACCGGCTTGACCGGCTCGGAGACCAACGCCTGCAGCGGGTGGCTTTCCAGCGGCAGGCGGATGCCGGCCATCTGGGCGATCACGCTGGAATGGCCGGCGGCGACGATGCCGACCTTGCCGGCCTTGATCGTGCCGCGGGTGGTCTCCACGCCGCGAACCTGGCCGCCTTCGACGATCATCCCGGTCACTTCGCAGTTCTGGATGATGTCGACGCCGCGGGCATCGGCGCCGCGCGCATAGCCCCAGGCGACCGCGTCATGGCGGGCCGTGCCGCCGCGCCGCTGCAAGGTCGCGCCATAGACCGGATAGCGCAGATTGGGATCGCCGTTGATGACCGGGCAGAAGTCCAGCACCGCGTCGCGGTCCAGCCATTCGGAATCGATGCCGTTCAGGCGGTTGGCATGGACCCGACGCTTCAGATCGCGCGCCTCGTGGATGTCGTGGCACAGGTTCAGCACGCCGCGCTGGCTGAACATGATGTTGTAGTTCAGCTCCTGGCTCAGCCCTTCCCAGAGCTTCAGCGCGTGCTCGTAGAGATGGGCGCTGTCGTCGAACAGGTAGTTGGAGCGGATGATGGTCGTGTTGCGGCCGGTATTGCCGCCGCCCAGCCAGCCCTTCTCCAGCACCGCCACATTGGTGATGCCGTGCTCCTTCGCCAGGTAGTAGGCGGTCGCCAGGCCGTGCCCGCCACCGCCGACGATCACCACGTCGTAGGACGGCTTGGGATCGGGGCTGCGCCAGACCTGCTGCCAGTTCTTGTGCCCGGTCAAGGCGTTCCGGGCCAAAGACATGAACGAGTATTTCGTCATCGCCTGCGATGCTCCCCCGATCCTCCGCACCGCGCGGTCAGAACAGCCCTTCGATCTGGCCGTCCTCGCATTCACGAAGATGCTGTTGGCCGCCGGCACCCGCGGCAGGCCCGGCATGGTCATGATCTCACCGCAGATCACCACCAGGAACTCCGCGCCCCCATTCAGCCTGACCTCCCGGATCGGCACAACATGGTTGGTCGGCGCGCCCTTTCAGGTCCGGGTCGGTCGAGAAACTGTACTGGGTCTTGGCGATGCAGATCGGGAAATGCCCGTAGCCGGCCTCCTGCATCTGGCGGAACTGGTCGCGGACCTTCTTGTCGGCGATCACGTCGTCGGCGCCGTAGAGCGTGCGGGCGATGTGCCGGACCTTGTCGAACAAGGGCATCTGGTCGTCATAGAGTGTACGGAACTGGGCGTGGCCGTCGGCGGCGAGCTCAGCCACCGCGCGCGCCATGTCCTCGATCCCGGCACCGCCGTCGGACCAGTGGCTGCACACATAGGCATCGACACCGAACTCGCCGCAGTAATCGACGATCGCCTGCATCTCGGCCTCGCTGTCGCCGGTGAAGCGGTTCACGCCGACCACGGCCGGAATGCCGAACTGGCCGATATTGCGCAGATGCCGGCCGAGGTTTTCGAGCCCCGCCCTGACTGCCTCGACGTTCTGCTTGCCCAAATCCGCCTTGCCGACGCCGCCATGCATCTTCAGGGCCCGGACCGTCGCCACCACGACCGCGACGTCAGGCTTGAGACCGGCTTTCCGGCATTTGATGTCGAAGAACTTCTCGGCCCCCAGATCGGCTCCGAAGCCGGCCTCGGTGACCACGAAATCGGCCATCTTCAGCGCCGCCCTGGTGGCCATGACCGTGTTGCAGCCATGGGCGATATTGGCGAACGGGCCGCCATGGACGAAGGCCGGATTGTTCTCCAGGGTCTGCACCAGATTCGGCATCAGCGCGTCCTTCAACAGCGCCGACATCGGCCCCTGTGCCTTCAGATCGGACGCCAGAACCGGTTTTCGGTCGCGGGTGTAGCCGACGATGATGCGGCCCAGCCGCTCCTGCAGATCGTCGAGATCGGTGGCCAGGCAGAGGATCGCCATGACCTCCGAGGCGACGGTGATGTCGAAGCCGCTTTCGCGTGGGAAGCCGTTCGCCACGCCGCCAAGGCTGCTGACCACTTGCCGCAGCGCGCGGTCGTTCATGTCCATCACCCGCCGCCAGGTCACGCGGCGGGCGTCGATATCGAGCGCGTTGCCCCAGTAGATGTGGTTGTCCACCAGCGCCGCGAGCAGGTTGTGGGCGCTGCCGATGGCGTGGAAGTCGCCGGTGAAATGCAGGTTGATCGTCTCCATCGGCACGACCTGGGCGTAGCCGCCGCCGGCCGCCCCGCCTTTCATGCCGAAACACGGGCCAAGGCTTGGTTCGCGCAGGCATATCGCTGCCTTGTGGCCGATCCGGTTGAGACCGTCGCCGAGCCCGACGGTGGTGGTGGTCTTGCCCTCGCCCGCCGGCGTCGGCGTGATCGCGGTGACCAGCACCAGCTTGCCGTCCGGGCGGCCGTCAAGAGACCGCAAATGGTCGAGATCGACCTTGGCGATATGGCGACCAAAGCGGTGGATCGCCGTTTCGGGAATGCCGAGCCCCTCGGCGATTGACTCGATCGGCTGGATCGAAGCCTCGCGGGCGATCTCGATGTCGGACTTGGACACGGTCGAACCTCCTGTTGCGGTCGTCCGGACGTGGATCAGGCGACCGCACCCCGCCCTACGCCAGGTGCGGAATGCTGCCACCCGGCCGCCGCGACGACACGATTGGCGACGACCCGTTTTGTACAATGTGCGACATTCGAATGGGCGCTCCAAGCGCCGGCTGTGCTGCACTGCAAAAGGTGGGGCATTGGCACCACTGTTCGGCTCCTGTCACCGCTTTGTTCCATTTGCGACATGTGATAGGAGGATAAGGCGGTGTTTCGCCTGCGGGCGGCCCGGCCAAAAGAATAATCGACGGCGGATTGTGCCATGGATGTCGGCGAAGAACCCTATCGACCGCAGATGATCGGGTTCCTGCTGGTGCCGGATTTCTCGATGATCGCCTTCACGACGGCGATCGAGCCTCTGCGCGTCGCCAACCGATTGGCCGGCAAGGAGCTCTATGGCTGGCTTGTCCTGTCCAAGGATGGCGGCCCTGTTCGGGCCAGCAGCGGCGTCGTGGTCAGCGCCGACATGTCCACGGTCGACGTGCAGCGCGCCAGCGCCTACGGCCGCCCCATCGACATGGTCATCGTCTGCGCCGGCATAAATGTCGAACGCTATCGCGATGACGAGGTTTTCGGCTGGCTGCGCCGGATGGAACGGCTGGGCGCCGACATCGGCGCGGTGTGCACCGGTGCCTGGGTGCTGGCGCGGGTCGGCCTGCTGAACGGCTACCGTTGCGCGATCCATTGGGAAAACCTCCCGGGCTTCGCCGAGACCTTCCCGGATATCGATGTAAATGCCGATCTCTACGAGGTCGATCGAAACCGCTACACCTGCTGCGGCGGCACGGCGGCCTTGGACATGATCCTGGACCTGATCCGGGAACAGCATGGGCAGGAACTGGCGACGCGGGTCTCCGAGCAGTTCATGGTCGATCGGATCCGCAGCGGCGACGACCGTCAGCGTCTACCGACCGGGATGCGGTTGGGCGTGCACAATACGAAGCTGATCGGCGCGGTCGAACTGATGGAGGCCAATCTCAGCGAGCCCCTGAGCCAGGACGAGTTGGCCCAGTTCGTCGGGTTGTCCCGCCGCCAGTTGGAGCGCCTGTTCCGCAAGCATCTCGGCCGGGCGCCGGCGCAATACTATCTGGAGCTCAGGCTGGAGCGGGCCCGCCACCTGCTGTACCAGAGCGAGTTGCCGATCGTCGATCTGTCGCTGGCCTGCGGGTTCGTGTCGGCCTCGCACTTCTCCAAGTGCTATCGCGAGATGTACGGAAAGTCGCCACGCGAGGAGCGCGCCGTCGTAACCTGACGGCGCCTAGAGTTCGACCCGGACCAAGAAGCCGTCCCGGTCGGCGCGCATGTCGAACTCGCCAAGCCGTCGCGGTCGGTGCGCATGTCAGCACCGCATCCAACCACCGGGTCGCGCGGCGCAGGCCGCCGAACGTATAGAAATGCGCGGCTTCGATGCCGCACTGGGGGTCCGTCGCGCGATACCGGGCAAGTCCGGCGACCACCTGATCCGGCGCCGACACGGTACCGAGGCGGGCCAGGCTGCGTCCCTGCCGGCGCAACATCCGGGCGGACGGGCCGATGCCGCACATCCTTGCATAGTTGAGCAGGCTCTTCAGGGTCGCCGGTCCGGCGATGCCGATATGGATCGGCAGGCGGTTGCCGGCGCCTCGAATGGCCCGGTCCCAGGCGATCACCGGCGCCGCGTCGAAACAGAACTGGGTGACCAGATAGAGCGACAATGCCGGACCGCTCGGCGAAGTTGTTCTTCGCGACCAGGGCGCGGCCCAACTCCGAGGGATCGATGTCCGGATTGCCCTCCGGGTGACCGGCCACGCCGACCCGGCGGATTCCGTGACGCTCGAACGGCCGGTTTCCAGCATCTGCATGGTCCGGTCGAACGCGCCAACCGGCTGTCGCAGCCCCCGGCGATGGTCAGCACCTCCTCGACGCCGGCTTCTCCGTTGAAGCTCCGCCAGCAATCGGCCAAGTTGATCGGGACCTGAGATGCCGCGGGCCGGGAGGTGCGGCACCGGGACCATTCCCTCGTCACGCAGGCGCCGCGCGGTCGCGATCACGCGATCGAATCCGGTGCCGGGCAAGCGTCGCCACATAGACCCGCGTGCCCGCCGCAAGATGATCGCGAAAACTGTCCAGCTTGTCCGCCGCCGCCGGCGACGTCTCGACGGAGTAGCCGGTCAGAAAATCGACGATCGCCTGCTTTTCGCAGACCGGTGCCGCGGCCCCACTGGCGACCGCAAAAGCCCCTTCATGCCGGCCCATCGACTCCCTCCAGCGTGCTGGAAACGACGCCACGCGGACCTCCGCGCGCAGCTTTACGCTAGAGAAAGGGGTGTCTAGCGCTCTCTTCGCCGCGACTCCGGTTGGCCGGAAAACGACAGGGCGGCGGCCCTGCGAGCCCAGATCTGCCGGGCAAGTATCGGTGCGGCCAGAACTGCCCCGATGGCCATGGTGACGCCACCGGGTGAAATGAAGAAGAGTGACGCAAAGCCCAGAAGCCAGCGCTCAACCGCCATCATCGGAACCAGCAGATAGCCGGTGAAGGCGGCGCCCAGCAGGCCGATTCCGACAACGGCGCCGCTGACAGTGACCAGAAAGGCGACCCAGGTGAACCCGTCGGTCACGATCAGCATCACCGGCGCATAGACGAAGACGAACGGCACCAGCGCCTTGGCGATGGCGAGCCGGAAAGCGGTGTTGCCGGTCCGGAACGGGTTGGCGCCGGCGATCCCGGCGGCGGCGTATGCGGCCAGCGCCACCGGCGGCGTGATATCGGCCAGCACGCCGTAATAGAAGACGAAGAAATGCGCCACGAGCTGGGGCACGCCGAGCAGTGCGAGCGCCGGCGCGGCCAGCGCCACCAGAATGATATACGTGGTCGTGGTCGGGATCCCGGCCCCCAGAACGATGCAGGCGAACGCCGTGAACAGCAGGGTGAAGAACAACGCCATGGCGGCCACATCGAACAGACCGAACGGCACGAACGGGGCCAGGAACATGGCCAGCTGATTGGCCGTCTGGACCACCATGCCGCTGAGCCGGAAGCCGGTTCCGGTCAGGGTCACGACGCCGATCACGACGCCGACCGCCGCCGCCGCCGCTCCGACGGCCAAGGCATATTGCGCACCGGTCTTCAGCGCATCGAACATCTCGATGAAATTCAGCCGATGCCGCGGATTCAGGGCTCCGACCGCAATGCAGGCGACCACGCCCCAGAACGCGGCGAAGTCGGGCGACCGGCCGTCGATGATCAGGTAGACCAGTAGGACGAGTGGGACCAGGGTCGGCCAATTGCTGCGCAGCGCCTGCGCCAGCCTCGGCATCTCGTCAGATCGCAGCCCGCGCAGGCCGAGCTTCTTGGCCTCCAGATGCACCATGACCATGACGCCGAAATAGTGCAGCAGGGCCGGAACCAGCGCCGCCAGCAGGATTTCCCGATAGGGAATCTCCAGGAACTCGACCATCAGGAACGCCGCCGCCCCCATGATCGGCGGCGTGATCTGGCCGCCGGTGGACGCGGTCGCCTCCACCGCGCCGGCGAAATGGCGCGGGTAGCCGATGCGCTTCATCATCGGAATGGTCATCGAGCCCGTGGTCACCGTGTTGGCGATGGACGAGCCGGAGATCATCCCGAGCATGGCCGACGAGACCACCGCCACCTTGGCCGGGCCGCCGGCATAACGGCCGGCGATACAGGTGGCGATATCGATGAACAGCTGACCGAGCCCGATGCGGGTCGCCAGGACGCCGAACAGGACAAACAGGAAGACGATCTTGGCGATCACCCAAACGGCGATCCCGTAGATCCCCTGCCCCGTCATGTAGAGATGGTTGACGAGGCCAGTCCAGCTCGCCCCGGGGTGCTTCAACAAACCCGGCGCGTGTCGGCCGAACAGCGCATAGAGAATGAACACCAGCACGATGATCGGCAGTGTCCAGCCCATCGAGCGGCGCGCCGCCTCGAGCACCAGGACCAGCAGGACGGTGCCGGCGACAATATCGCTGGTGGCTGGATTGCCGACCCGCATCGCCACCTGATCGGTCGGCAGCAAGGGCAGATACAAAGTGACCACGACGCCGCTCACCGCCAACGCCCAGTCCCACAGGGGAATTCCGCCCGGGAACAGCAGCGAGGTTCTCGGCTCACGCTCAAAGGCGCCGCGGGTCGCACCGAATACCAGGAATACCAGCCCCAGCACGAAGGCCAGGTGGATTCCCTTGTGCAGCAACTCGCGCGGCGGCCCCATTCCGGCGGCATAGAGATGGTAGGCCGACATGGCGACCAGCACCGTGGCGACGAACAGCCCGACCCTGTGACCCATGGGGCGGAAATTCAGTTCCGGGTCATAGTGCTGCTCGAGCGCCGCCAGGTTCTCGGCCTCGATCGGCGACTGGTCGGTCTGCGCCATGCCTGTCTTGCTCTTAGACGATGTACCGGAAACAGGTCCGCCGGCCGGATGCATTCCGGCCGGCGGTGGTCACTGCATGAGGCAACGCCCCGCTTCCCAGCGGCGTGCCCGTGGTTCGATAGGGCTCTGCTACAGCAGGCCGGCCTCGCGGTAGAAGCGCTCGGCGCCCGGATGCAGCGGAATGCCGATGCCGTCCAGGGCCGTGGCCGGCGTGACCGACGCGCCCTTGGCATGGCCCACATCCAATAGGCGGCGGGTCTTGTCGTTCCAGAGCGCCTGGGTGATCTGGTAGATCAACTCCTCGTCCTGGTCGACGCTGGTGATCCACTGCGCGCCGACCGCCAATGTCGACGTCTCGCCGATATCCTCGTATGTGCCGGCGGGGATCGCATCGACCGAGAAGAAGCCGTAATCGTCGACGATCTCCGACGCTTCGTCGCCGGCGATCGGCACCAGGGTGACATCGGCCGAGGATGCAAGCTCGACAACCGCACCGGTCGGATAGCCGGCGACAATGAAGAACGCATCAAGCTGGCCGTTGCGGATGGCGTCGCTGGCCGGGCCTGGCTTCAAATAGTCGACCTCGACATCGTCGGTGGTCAGGCCGTAGGCGGTCAGGATGATCAGCGCGTCGACGAAAGTGCCGGAGCCCGGCTCGTCAAGCGACACGCGCTTGCCGCGCAGGTCGGCGACCGATTCGATGCCGGAATCGGCGCCGGCGACCAGATGGATATGCTCGGGATACAAAGCGGCGATCGCGCGCAACCCGGTCATCGCATCCTGGCCCTCGAAGACGCCGGTCCCGGTATAGGCCCAATAGGCCACATCGGACTGCGAGAAGCCCGAACCAAACAGCCCGGAATTGATACCGTTCACATTGTTGACTGACCCGCGCGAGGATTGCGCCACCGCGATCAGCCCCGGCACGCCGCAGCTTCCGCCCTCATCGCATGGCCGCGACCCTGGCGGATTGGAAACCGCGTTGGCAATCACGCCGCCAAGCGGGTAATAGGTGGCACCGGTGCCGCCGGTCCCGATGGTGAAAAAGTTCAGGTCCTGCGCCACAACGCTGCCGGCCATTCCCAGGCCCGCCAGGGTTGCCGCAATACCAAGTCTGAAACCCGTGATCTTCATGATCCCTCCTGCGCAGCGCCCACGTCCGCCCTTAACGGCGTCGTCCAGGCTGCATTTCATTTGATGGCGAGAGTAGCGATGTGAGCGGACCGGGACAACGGACTCCGCGTCCGGCCCGCGCTGTTCCACTTTTCTATGGACCCGCGCGGGACTCCTGCGGGCTCGGGGCGTGTCGTCCGCAAGCAGCCGATCAACTCGCCTCGGCCAGCTCCAGCTCGGACATGCCGAGCGCACGTTTGTACAAATCGAGCAGAAGCTCCTGCTCCTCGCGGTCGGCGCTCTCCATCTTTCTCAGGCGCACGACCTGACGCATGATCTTGGTGTCGAAGCCGTTCGACTTGGCCTCGGCGAAAACCTCGCGGATATCGGCCGACAGGGCCGCCTTCTCTTCTTCCAGCCGCTCGATCCTCTCGATGAACGAGCGCAAACGATCCCCGGCAATCCCGCCGACATCAGCCATGACGACCCTCTTCAACCCTGTTGGACTGTGATGCGGCCCGGTCAATCGCCGCGCCGGCGGCGGACGATAGGCCGTGCGATTTATCGGCGCAAGCGCACCGTGAACGACGATCGCCTAGTGTCCGTCTGTCGGCTTGTTCTGCTCGTAGGCGGCCTTCTGTTCTGCACTCGCCTCGGTCTGGTATTTGGCCTTCCAATCGGCATAGGGCATGCCGTAGACGATCTTGCGGGCCTCGTCGTAGCTCAGGTCCAGGCCCTTGTCCTCGGCTGCTGCGCGATACCATTTCGACAGGCAGTTGCGGCAGAAGCCGGACAGGTTCATCAGGTCGATGTTCTGGACATCGGTGCGCTCGCGGAAATGCGCCACCAGGCGGCGGAACGCGGCAGCCTCCAGTTCGGTACGGGTGGTATCGTCCATCGGGTGCGGTCCTTCGGGTGATGCTGGCGTGAATGTGGGGATTGGCGCCGTCGGGTAAAGATGCGAATGACCGGCTGGAATAGAATGCTGTCATCCCGGACCTCCCGCAGGTCTCAGGCCACGCCTTCCAGCGTTTCCTCGATCAACCAGTCGACGACCTTGACCAGCGCCTCGTTGTGGTCGGCGCCATCATCCAAGGCCTGCTGATAGAGCACGAGCTGGCGGTGGGCGCTGGTGCCGCGCTCGCGGATCTTGCGGGCATGGGCAACCTCGGCGGCACAGCCCAGCGCCTCCGCATCCTCCTTCACCAGATCGAGGATCTCCTCCAGCAAATCCTCATACGGCACCATCTCGCCACGGCCGAAATCGATCAGCCCCTTGTCGAATCCGTGCCGCATGGCGCGCCAGCGGTTCTCGTTGATCAGCAGCGTCTTGTAGCGCCGCCAGGTCACATTCATGCGCTTCAGCCGCCACAGCATGCGCAGCATGCACTGGTACAGCGCCGCGATGCAGATCCCGTCCTCCATCGTCGTGGCGATGTCGCAGATGCGCATCTCCAGGGTCGGGAACCGGGCGCTGGGGCGCACGTCCCACCAGATCTTCGTGCCGTCCTCGATCACCTTGGTCTGGACCAGGGCGTCGAGGTGCTTCTTGTACTCGCCGAAGCTTTGATACTCCTCCGGCATGCCGGTCCGGGGCATTTCGTTGAACACCGCCAGCCGGTAGGATTTCAGCTTGGTGTTCTGGCCCTGCCAGAACGGCGACGAGGTACTGAGCGCCAGAAGATGCGGCAGGAAGTAGCGCGCCTGGTTCATCAGATCGATGCGCAGATTGTCGTCGTCGATCCCGACATGGACGTGATTGGCGCAGATCAGCAGCCGGCGCAGCGGCACGCCCATATCCTTGGCCAGTTCGTCATAGCGCTTCTGGTGCGTGTGCTTCTGCGGCTGCCACTTGGCAAAGGGGTGGGTCGAGGCGGCGATGATCGCGAGGCCATGCTGTTCGGCCAGATCGGCGACATTGCGCCGCAGGAAGGCCAGTTCCTTGCGGGCCGCGCCGATATCCTTGCAAACCGGCGTGCCGACCTCGATCTGGCAGCGCATGAACTCCGGGCTGACACGGCCCTCCATGCGATGCTGGCAATCCTTCAGCAACTCCTTGGGCGGATCCCGTTCCAGGTCGCGCGACTCTCGGTTCACCAACAGGTACTCTTCCTCGATGCCGAGGGAGAAGGTCGGCTTTTCCCCTGCCATCAGGCCGCGACCTCGGTGAATACGGCGGCGTCGGCCAGGATCGCCGACAGCGGCTCGGCCAGGCGGTCGCCCCAGGCGATCGCGTCGGCATCGTTCGACACCAGATCCTGGCGAATCTCGATCAGCACATTGGGGAGGCCGCGGGGAAACGCATGGGTCTCCACCGTGTTGCCGTGCCGGTTGCGGCCGCTATAGGGCTCGTTGTCGCCGACCATGAGAGCCGGGTCGCGCCGCAGCGCCTCGATAAGCGGGACCGGGATGCGCCCGTCATCGTCCCACAATATGCCGATATGCCAAGGCCGGTCGGCGCCGCGCAGCACCGGCGTGAAAGTATGGACGGAGATGATCGCCGGCGGCCCGTCGCGTGCGATCAGCCGATCGATCTCAGTGCTTATGGCATCGTGATAGGGATGGAAGAAGGCCATCGCCCGCTCCGCCGCATGCGCCGGATCGATATTCCGATTGCCGGGCACGACGACCCCGTCGCTGATGGTGCAGATCGAGGTGGGGTCGTCGAGTTCACGATTCGGATCGATCAGCAGCCGGGAATAGCCGTGGATCAGCGCCGGCGCATCCAGGCGTTCCGACAGTCTTTCCGTCACCAGCCGGCTGCCGATATCAAAGGCGATATGCCGCTCCAGCGGCACGTCGCCCAGGCCAAGCCGGTTCATCGATTTCGGCATGGTGGCGTTGGCGTGGTCGGCAAGCAGCAGGGCGCGAGCCCGACCGTCCGGGTTCAGGTGGGTGAAAGGGGGCGGATCGTCGGGTCCGATCAGGGGTCGGGCCATGTCGCGCAAATCGGCTGCAGTGGTCGTTGTCATGGGCGGACTATAGAACAAAATCCCTACGTCCTAGTTGATTTGTGAGTCCGATTCGAACAGCCCGACGCGGCGCGGTCATCCAGATTGGATTGCGACAATCCCCAGGTATCGGTCCGTCGGCGCGGCCGTTATAACGCGACCATGACCGTATCGGATACACCCTTGGGCACAGTCGGCGGCCGGTTCGCGTTCGCCGCCCTGATCGCCGGCGCCATGGGTATAGCCTTCGCGCCGATCTTCGTTCGCCTGTCCGATCTCGGAGCGCCGGTGACGGCCTTCTGGCGACCGGCGCTGGCGGTCCCGGTTCTCCTGATATGGGCATTCTTCGACCGTAGCGACCGACGGCAGGAGAAACGGGCGCCCACCCCCAGGGACTACGCGCTGCTGGTGCTGTCCGGATTCATGTTTGCCGGCGATCTGTTCTGCTGGCATTGGTCGATCCAGTTCACGTCGATCGCCAACTCGACCCTGTTGGCGAACTTCGCGCCGATCTTCGTGACCCTGGCGTCGTGGCTGTTGTTCCGCGAACAATTCACGCCCCGGTTCCTGATCGCCCTGGGGCTGGGTATCGCCGGCGCCGTCGTGCTGATGGGCGACAGTCTGACGATCAGCCCCGATCACCTGATCGGCGATGCGATCAGTCTGGTCACGGCCATGTTCTATGGTGGATACATCATCGTCGTCGGCCGTCTGCGGGCTCGCTTCCCCACTGCCGTCATCATGAGTTGGAGTTCGATTGTCACGGCGGTGTTCCTGCTGCCTCTGGCGCTGCACTATGACGGTCCGTTTCTGACCACCTCGCTTTATGGATGGGGTGTGCTGATCGGCCTTGGCCTCGTCAGCCATGCCGGCGGCCAGAGCCTGATCGCCTTTGCGCTGGCACACCTACCGGCGGCTTTTTCCTCGCTCAGCCTGTTGGTGCAACCGGTGGCCTCGGCCGTGCTGGCCTGGATTATCCTCGACGAGGCGATCGGGCCATGGCAGGCGGCGGGCGGCGCAATCGTGCTGTCGGGCATCCTGTTGGGTAGGCGCAGCACGCGGGCCACCACCCCCAAGGCCTGAGACGCCGGTCAGTTGACGCCTTGCAGCGCATACGGCACCATTAAAGTGGTAATACCAATGATCCCGAACCGAACGAGCGACCCGGTTTGAGCGACATTCCATCGACCGAAGGCATGAGTGTTGCGGACCGCGTCGCCGCTGAACTCATCGACATGATCGCCGGCGGCGACTGGGCGCCGGGGCAGCGACTGCCGGGCGAGCGGGCGCTGGCGGAACAGATGAATGTCAGCCGGGTTTCGGTGCGCGCGGCATTGCAACGTCTGAAGACTCAGGGCTTCGTGGTCGCCGTGCAGGGCGGCGGGACCCGGGTAGTATCCTCGGCGGCGGCAATGGACGACGCCTTGACCGAGTTGGTGCGCTCCAAGCTCGACAATCTGCACGATCTGGCCGAGATCCGAATGGCTTTGGAAACCTGGGCGGCGCGCCGGGCGGCGGAACGGGCGACACCGGAGCAGATCGCCGAGATCGCCGAGCGGCTGGCGGCAATGAAGCATGCCGGCCCCCGCAATCGTTCGAGTTCCAGCGCCAAGGCGCTGGGCGACAAGGCAATCGAGGATGTGCATTTCCATTTTGCTGTCGGCAAGGCCGCCGGCAGCCCGGTCTACACCCACATTCTGACCGTGATCCGCGACATCCTGATGCAGATGCTGGAATTCCATCGCTACAAGCTGTTCACCTCTCCCGAGGACGATCGCGCGGTGATGGAGCAGCACCAGGCAATCTATGAGGCGATCGCGGCGCATCGGCCCGAGGATGCCGCCGAGGCCATGCGCGGACATCTGAAATGGGTCCTGGGGCATTACGACGCTGAGCGCAATCGCCGGGGTCCAAAGGTCAAGCGGGCATCCTGACGCCCATCCCTTTGCCCGCCGGTCAGTCAGGCCGATTTCGGAACCCAGCCCTTCCTTGAGACCGCTGCGCGGAATTCCTCAGACAAATTGCGCATGCCGAGTAAAACGATTAAACTTTTCGCAAGCGGTGCGTGCCGTTCCGTTCAGCGAACCGCCAATAACAGACCGAATATTCCACGGGAGGAACAGACCATGCGATTCAGCACCAAGCTGTCGCGGCTGGCGGCGTGTGCCGGCGCGGCCACGATCGGACTGGCGGCATTTCAGGCCACGGCAAACGACACCAAGGTAGCGCTCGTGCCGGGCGGGCCGCATCCGTATTTCGCCGCCTGGGAGCAGGCCGGCGCCGACGCGGCACAGCAATTCGACCTCGGAGCGGCCGACTACAAGGTCCCCCAGGCCTGGGAACTGAGCCTCCAGAACGAGCTGATCGAGAGCTTGGTGGCGCAGGGCTATAACGGCTTCCTGGTGTTCCCCGGCGATGCGGTCGGAACCAGCAGCACGCTCAGCGAACTGTCGGAATTCGGCATCCAGTCGATCGCCCTCGCAGGCTGTCTGCAGGACCCGAACCCTGCGGTCTTCTGTATGGGCACCGACGTCTACAACTCCGCCTATCTGGGCACCAAGGAGTTGATCGACGCCATGGGCGGTTCGGGCAGCATCGCCCATTTCACCGGCTTCCTGGTCGACCCCAACACCCAGCTTCGCATCGAGGCGGTCGAGAAGGCCGTGTCGGAGGCCGGCGGATCCGTCGACATCATCCAGGTGATCGCCGACATCGACGCGCCGGAGCCCGCCGACGAGAAGATCAACGCCTTCCTTGCCGCGCAAGGTACCGAGGTCGACGGCATCGTCACCACGGCCTGGGTGCCGGCGGTGGTCGCGGCCACGGCGCTGCGCAATCTCGGCGACCAGCGCATAAAAATGGTCGGGATCGACCATGACCAGGTGGTGCTGGACGCCATTGGCGACGGCTTCGTGCACGGCACCATGCTGCAGAACCCCTATGGCCAGGGTTTCATCGGCTCGTTCGTGATCGACAAGCTGCGACAGGGTTGCACCGTCAGGGCCGACGCGCCGTTCGAACAGACCGCCCAGACGGCCAAGTTCATCGACAGCGGCACCGCCTTCGTCGACGCCAGCGAGGTGGCCAACTACCAGCAGGCCATGGTGCGCGTCACCGATGAGATCATGGCGACCTTCGAGGACACTTATCTGTCCTGCCCGTGATCAGGCGCGCTGCTCTTGAAAGCACTGCGGATGGCCGGAGATGCTCCGGCCATCCGTTCGAACTTGTGAGGCGATGACCGATACCACCCTGCCGCTGCGCGGCCCGAACCTGCGCTGGCTTGCCAGCAACCAGGTCGGGCTGGCGCTGGTGATCACCGTCTTCGTGCTGATCTTCTGGTTCGCCACCGCCGGTTTCGGCTCGCGGTTCAACCTCTACGCGCTGGGCCGAGTGGTTGCCATCGACATCGTCATCGGCTGCTCGATGATGGTGGTGCTGGCGACCGGCGGCATGAACCTGGCGGTCGGGTCGATCGCGGTGTCATCGGTGATGTTCGGCGGCTGGCTGATGCAGCAGGTCGGCCTGCCTGTCATTCCTTCGGTCATCGTCGCGCTCGCCTTCGGTGCGGCCTTGGGCTGGGTCAACGGCATCACCATCGTGAAGACCGGCGTCAACAGCTTCATCATTACCCTGGCGACCATGAGCCTGTTCTTCGGCGCGATGATCGTGCTGACCGAGGCCGAAGCGTTCAACAACCTGCCCAAAAGCTTCACCGATATCGGCAAGATGAAGGTGTTCGGTTTCGTGTCGGTGATGGTCTTCTTTGCGCTGGCCGTCTGCGCCGCCCTGCTCGTCCTGTTCCGCTACACGGCTATCGGACGACAGATTCTGGCCGCCGGCGCCAACGCCCGGGCCGCGTCCCTGTCCGGCGTGCCGGTCGAGCGGGCAATCGTCATTGCGCACATGCTGTCTGGCGGCCTGGCGACCCTGGCCGGGCTGATGCTGACCATGCGCAATGGTGCGGCCCTGCCATCGATGACCGGGCATATCGGCATGGATTGGCTGCTGCCGGCCTTCCTGGCGCCGGTGCTGGGCGGCACCTTGTTGAGTGGCGGGGCGGTCTCGGTGATCGGCACCCTGTTCGGCGCCCTTTTGGTCGGTGTTCTCAAAAACGGCCTGCTGCTGCTGCAGGTCGGCGATTTCTGGATCCAGCTGTTCCTCGGGCTGATCCTGCTGGCGGCGGTGGTGCTGGATCGGGCGCGTGGTGTCTATGCAGAGCGCAGGCGCGTGGTACGACCATGACCGCGGAAGTTCGCCGTCTGTTGCGGTCGGACTGGGCCGGCTTGGCAATCGTTGTCGCGCTTGGCGTGATCGTCATGAGCGTGTCCCGGCCAGCCTTCACCGGCGCATTCAATCTCTATGTTCTGCTGATCGCCTTTTCTCTGTGGTCGGTGGTCGCGCTGGCGCAGATGGCGACGCTGGCGGTCGGCCAGTTGAACCTCGCGGTCGGCGCGATCGGCGGGCTGGTGGCGATCTCATTCGGCGGCATGATGGAGGTCTGGGGTCTGCCGGTGCCGCTGGCCGCCCTGATCGGGCTTGGCATCGGATTGTTGTGCGGCCTGATCAACGGCGCGCTCACCGTCGGCACCGGCATCAACGGCTTCATCATCACCCTGGCGATGCTCTCTGCCTACAAGGGCATCAATCTCGGCATCACCGAGGCGCAGCCCTTCTATGGGATTCCGGAGAGCGTCAAGGCCTTCGGGAACGCCCGGCTCGGCCCACTGCCGGCGCTGGTCGTAGCGCCGATTCTGGTCGGCGCAGCCATGTGGCTGCTCATGGCGCGCGGCATTCTCGGCCGCCAGATGCTCGCTGTCGGCGGCAACCTGCATGCCGCCGCACTTTCCGGCATTTCGCCCGGCCGCACGATCATCGCCGCCCATGTGCTGTCCGGCGGGCTGGGCGCGATCGCCGGTATGCTGGCGGTGGCGCGCCTGCAGACCGCGCAACCCTCGATCGGTGACGATTGGCTGATCCTGTCCTTCGCCGCCCCGATCATCGGTGGTGCGGTGTTGACCGGCGGCCATGTCTCGGTGATCGGCACCCTGCTGGGTGTCGCCCTGATCACCCTGATCAACAACGCCCTGGTGCTTTGGCAGATCGATCCGTTCTGGGTCCAGTTCCTGCTCGGCGCCCTCATTCTCGGCGCGGTGTTCCTCAACCGCTACCGGGAAGTCCAGGCGGAACGCCGGACAGCTTCGGGGCCGGCCATTCCGGTGGCGGATCATGGCTGAGCCGGTGCTCGACATATCGGGTGTCAGCAAGGCCTTTCCCGGCGTACAGGCGCTGGATAACGTCTCGATGGATTTGCGGCCCGGCGAGATCCATGCGCTGATCGGTGAGAACGGCGCCGGCAAGTCGACGCTCATCAAGATCATCACCGGGGTCGAGCGGCCGGATGGGGGCGTCGTCCGGCTCCATGACGAGGCGACCCATTTCACCTCGCCGCGCGACGCCATGGCCGCTGGCATCGGCGCCGTCCATCAGGAACGCAACCTGATCACCCGCTTCACCGTCGGTGAGAACATCATGCTGGAGCGGCCGCCGGCGCGCATGGGGCTGGTCGATTTCGACCGCGTCCACACCGAGGCGCGCCGCTGGCTGGACCTGCTCGACCTGCCGATCGATCCGCGCACCCCGGTCAGCGCGCTCAGCGTCGCCCAGATGCAGATCGTGGAGATCGCCAAGGCCCTGTCCCTGCAGTCGAAGATCCTGCTGATGGATGAGCCCACCGCGTCGATTACCGCGCATGAGACAGACGTGCTGTTCGCCCTGTTGCGGCGGCTCCGCGATGACGGCGTGACCATCGTCTTCGTCAGTCACAAGCTCGAAGAGGTTATGGATCTCTGCGAGCGCGTGACGGTGCTGCGCGATGGGCGCAATGCCTGCCCGCCGACCCCGCTCGCGGATTTGTCGCGCGGCGACCTCGTCCGGCTGATGATCGGCCGCGACGAGCAGATCGCCGTGCTGGGCGACAAGACCGTCCACGCCGATGCGCCCGCACTCCAACTTGCCGACGTCTCGACCGGGCTCGGACATGCCGGTATCGATCTCAAGCTGCACAAGGGTGAGATCGTCGGGCTCTATGGCTTGGTCGGATCGGGGCGCAGCGAACTTGCCAAGGCGATCCTGGGCGCGGTGCCGATCACTGCCGGCACGGTCTCCGTCAAGGGCAAGGTCGTGTCGATCGCCAACGCCACCGAGGCGCTGCAGCGCCACCGCATCGGCTATGTCAGCGAGGATCGCAAGCAGGAAGGGTTGATCCTGATCCATTCGATCGCCCGCAATATCGGCATCACCATCTGGACCCGGCTGGCAGGCCTGTTCGGGCTGCTGACCGACCGGAAGGAAAGCCGCGCGGTCGCGCCCTTCGTCTCCAAGCTCGATATCCGTACGCCGTCGATCGACCAGATCGCCGGCAATCTGTCCGGCGGCAACCAGCAGAAGGTGAGCGTGGCCAAATGGCTGGCGGCCGAGGTCGAGACGCTGATCGTTGACGAGCCGACGGTCGGCGTCGACATCCGCACCAAGGCCTATCTGCATGAGCTGATATGGAAGCTGGCGGCGGACGGCACGGCCGTGCTGCTGATCTCCAGCGACATGCCGGAAATGATCGAGCTTGCCGACCGAATCCTGGTGATGGGTGATTTCCGCATCGTTGGCGAGTTGGACAACAGCCGCGACTACGACTCCATCAGCCATCGGATCATGGCTATCATCCATGAGGATGAGCCGGACGCCGAGGCGCCGGCACCCGATATCTCCGGCAAGGTGGAGGCCGTATCATGAGCCAGACCGTAACCGTCGACTCGCATCATCATTTCTGGGACCCGGCGGGCGCGGACTACCCGTGGATGACCAAGGAGCTGGATTCGATCCGCCGGCGCTTCGACCCCTCGGACCTGCGGCCGCTGTTGCAGGCCACCGGTATCGACAAGACGGTGCTGGTGCAGACCCGGTCGAGTATTGACGAGACCATCGAATTCATGGAGACCGCGGCGGCGACGGACTTCGTGGCCGGCGTGGTTGGCTGGGTCGATCTGACCAAGCCAGGCGTCGCCGACGATCTGGCCCGGCTCCGGGCCCGGCCCGACGGCAAGTATCTGGTCGCCATCCGCCACCAGGTTCACGACGAACCCGATGCGGACTGGTTCACCCGGCCCGACGTGCAACGCGGAGTCGCAGCGGTCGGCGCCGCCGGACTCACATACGATCTGTTGCCCCGCACCCGTGAGCTGCCCGCCTGTCTGACAACCGTTCGCACATTGCCCGACACGCGATTCGTGATCGACCACATCGCCAAGCCGCCGATCGCCACCGGCCAGATGGACGATTGGGCAGCGGCGATGGCGCCATTCGCAGACTTGCCGAATGTCTGGTGCAAGTTGTCCGGCATAGTCACCGAGGCCGACTGGCAGTCTTGGACGACCGAGGACCTGAAGCCCTATGTCGACAAGGTGATGGGCTGGTTCGGCGAGGACCGGGTGCTGTTCGGCTCGGACTGGCCGGTCAGCCTGCTGGCGGCACCCTATGACCGGGTCAAGGGCGCGCTGGAGGAGGCGCTGGGCCCGATCTCGGATACGGCACGCGGCCGAAGATCTTCGGCGGCAACGCGGTCGAGGTCTACCGCCTGCCGATCGACTGACCGGAGAGTCGGTGCAATGGCCGAAGATCGCCCGCATCGACCTCGCCATGGTCGATCTGCCGCCGAAGGTGGTGCGCACCGACGCCATCCAGAGTTTCGTCACCCAGGAAACACCGCTGGTCACCGTGACCACAAAGGACGTCGCCAGCGGCACCGGCTATAGCTATACGATCGGCACCGGCGGCAGCTCGGTGATGGCGCTGCTGCGCGATCATCTTGCACCGCAGCTGATCGGCCGCGACCCGGCGATGGTCGAGCAGATCTGGAAGGACCTGTTCTTCCATACCCACGCCACCGCGGTCGGGGCCATCACCTCGCTCGCCCTGGCCGCCATCGACACCGCGCTCTGGGATCTGCGCTGCCGGGTCGCCGGGCTGCCGCTGCACCGGATGGCCGGCGGCGCCCAGGACCGATTGCGGCTGTACACCACCGAGGGCGGCTGGCTGCATCTGGCGCCCGGAGGAGCTTGGTCGAGGACGCTCTGGCGGTCCGGGAGCAAGGCTTCGCCGGGCTGCAAGATCAAGGTCGGCCGGCCAAGCGTCGCTGAGGACTGCGCCCGGCTGGGCGCGGTACGCGAGGCGGTCGGCGACTCGATTCCAGATCATGGTCGACGCCAACCAGGCCTTCACCGTGCCGGAGGCGATCCGCCGGGCGCGGCAGTACGAGGCCTTCGATCTGGGTTGGCTGGAGGAACCGCTGCCGGCGGAGGATCTGGGCGGCCATGTGCGCCTGTCGCGCTCCACCAGCCTGCCGGTCGCGGTCGGCGAGT
>CBDBVB010000026.1:0-121249 GCA_965212545.1 Inquilinaceae bacterium | reverse complement strand
TGCTGCTGCTGGTCTTCGCGATCCAGCTGCGCTGGTTCCCGGTCATCAGCTCCATACAGGGTGAGAGCCTCGGTGAACGGCTGCGGGATCTGGCGCTGCCGGCCGTCAACCTCGGCATCATCATGGCGGCCTACATCACCCGCGTCGCCCGCTCGGCCATGCTGGAGGTGCTCAATCAGGACTACGTTCGCACCGCCCACGCAAAGGGCATCGATTTCTTGAGCGTCATCATGCGGCATTGCCTGCGCAACGCGATGATCCCGGTGGTCACCGTCGTTGGTCTCTATCTCGGAATTCTGATCGGCAACTCGGTGCTGACCGAGATCGTCTTCAACCGCCCAGGTCTTGGAAAGCTGATCGTCGGAGCCCTGAATCAGCGCGACTACACCATGCTGCAGGGGATGATGGTGATCTACACGTTCATCGTGGTCGCCGTGAACCTCATCACCGACCTCACCTACGGGCTGATCGACCCGAGGATCAAGTACCAATGAGCGTGGCCTCGACCCGCCGCCCTGGCTCCTATCTGCGGTCGACGATCGCGGCCGCGGCCCGTGGCCTCATCAAGGCCTTCAACACCAACAAGACCTCATGGGTCGGACTGGCGGTCTTTCTTGTTGTCGCCTTGCTGGCGATCTTTGCGCCTCTGATCGCCCCGTATGATCCGCTGGAGCAGAACATTCTGTTCCGGCTCAAGCCGCCCTCCGCCGAGCACCAGATGGGGACCGACTACTACGGCCGAGACACGCTTTCGCGTCTGCTTTACGGGGCGCGGATCTCGCTCGTCATCGGTTTGCTGGCGATCGGAGCCGCGATGGTGATCGGCTCGCTGATCGGCCTGGTTGCCGGCTATCGCGGTGGGCGTACGGACATCATCGTGATGCAGACCATGGACGTGCTCCTGGCATTCCCATCTCTCATCCTCGGGCTCATCGTCGTCGCAATGCTGGGGCCCAGCATCACCAACCTTGTTGTCGCGATCGCTTTGACTGCCATTCCGCCCTTCGCCAGGATCGCGCGGGCTCCGACCATCGCCATCAAGGAGCGCGAATTCGTCGAGGCGGGGAGGGCGCTCGGCTACTCGGACCTTAGACTGATGCTGGGGCATATTCTGCCCAACATCCTGCCGGAGATCCTGGTCATGGGCTCGCTCTGGCTGGCGACGGCGATCCGCGTCGAGGCGTCTCTGGCCTTCATCGGCCTTGGCGTCGCGCCGCCGACCGCGACCTGGGGCGGCATGATCCGCGAGGGCTTCGAGAACATATTGGACAGCTTCTGGCTCGCGCTCTTCCCGTCTTTCGCGATCCTCCTGGTCGTCTTCGCCCTCAATCTCCTTGGCGACGGCCTGCGGGACGCGATCGATCCCAAGCTGAGGGGCGAGCAATGACCGGCGCCGAGCCGCCGGTCCTGTCGGTGAGGAACCTCACGACCTCTTTCCGCGTGGGTGGCGTGTGGCGGCAGGCCGTTCGCGACCTGGCCTTCGATATCAAGGCCCGCGAGACCGTGGCGGTGGTCGGCGAGTCAGGCTCGGGAAAAAGCGTCACGGCGCTGTCGATCATGCGGTTGATCCCCGCGGCCAACGGCCGCATCGAGGGCAGCATCGCGCTCGATGGACGCGACCTTCTGTCCCTGCCTGAAGAAGCCATGCGCGATGTGCGGGGCGGGTCCATCGGCATGATCTTCCAGGAACCCATGACATCGCTCAACCCGGTGCTCACGGTCGGCTTCCAGGTATCCGAGGCGCTGCGCCGGCATCGCGGCCTGACGCCGGCGGATGCGGATCGGGAGGCGTTGCGCCTTTTCGACCTGGTGCGTATCCCCGACGCCCAGCGGCGCTTCAGCGAGTACCCGCATACCTTTTCCGGTGGTATGCGGCAGCGGGTGATGATCGCAATGGCGCTCGCCTGCCAACCAAAGCTGCTGATCGCCGACGAGCCGACGACCGCTCTCGACGTCACGATCCAGGCCCAAATCCTGGGACTTATCAAGGATCTGCAGACCGAGATCGGCATGTCGGTGATGTTCATCACCCACGACATGGGCGTGGTGGCCGAGGTCGCCGACCGTGTCGTCGTGATGCTGGAGGGCGACAAGGTGGAGGAGAACGACGTCGCCCCTCTCTTCGCCGACCCGCGCCATGCCTATACCCAGCGGCTGCTATCGGCGGTGCCGATCTCGGGTCGCTTGCCGGGAGCGACCTGCCCCGGCGCTTCCCGGGCGGCCGGGAGGAGATCGTTGCGGACGAGCCGGATCGGCGGGCGGCGCCGATCCTCGAGGTGCACGATCTGACCACCCGCTTTCCGATCCGGGGTGGCCTGCTCGGCCGCAAGATCGGCAATGTGCACGCGGTGGAGGGGGTCTCTTTCAGCCTTCGGGCCGGCGAAACGCTCTCACTCGTGGGTGAGAGCGGTTGTGGCAAATCGACGACTGGACGCACGATCCTGCGCCTGATCGAGCCGGTCGTTGGCAGCATCCGGTTCGAGGGGAAGGACATCATGGCCGCGGGCAAGGCCGAGTTGCGAAGCGTTCGCCGGCGGCTGCAGATGATCTTCCAGGATCCATACGGTTCGCTCAATCCGCGCAAGACCGTCGGCGCCGCGATACGTGAGCCGATGACCGTCCACGGGCTGTGCCGCCGCGAGGAGGCGGACATACGCGTGGAGGAACTGCTGCGTCAGGTCGGCCTTTTGCCAGAGCACGCGCTGCGCTTCCCCCATGAATTCTCCGGCGGCCAGCGCCAGCGCCTGTGCATCGCGAGATCGCTCGGGCTGGAGCCGCGGCTGATCGTCGCCGACGAGTCGGTGTCCGCCCTCGACGTGTCGATCAAGGCGCAGGTGATCAACCTGATGCTCGACCTGCAGGCGGAACTTGGGCTGGCCTACCTCTTCATCAGCCATGACATCGCCGTCGTCGAGCGGGTCAGCCACCGGATCGCGGTCATGCTGTTGGGCGAGGTGGTGGAGATCGGACCGCGCGCCGCCGTCCTCGACGATCCTCGGCATCCCTATACGCAAAAGCTGATCAGCGCGGTGCCGGTGCCGGACCCGGCCCGACGCCGAGACTACACTGGTCTGGAGACGGAGGAGATCACCAGTCCGGTGCGGCCGCTCGGCTATCATTCCGTGCAACGCCCGATGATCGAGGTCGGAGACGACCATTTTGTGCGCGCCTTCGACTGAATTCCCCACCATCGAGCAGGTCTTGGGTTCGCTTTACCGGTCGCCGGAACTCAGTCTCGAAAGATCGAACCGGGCGCCTCTGTCCTCGCCCATGTCCTTGACGCAGTGAAACGAGGGGACGCTGCCCGATGAGCCAAACCACTCTCTCGAACGCTCCGATACATGCCCGTTACGACATCGTCATCGTCGGCGGGGCGATGTTCGGGTCTTCGGTCGCCTGGTTCCTTGCAGACAATCCGGATTTCGACGGTTCGATCCTGGTGGTCGAGAAAGACCCGACCTACGAATTCGCCTCGACCTCGCACACGAACAGCTGCATGCGCCAACAATTCTCGCGCGAGATCAATGTACGCGTGTCGCAGTTCGCGGCGGAGTTCGTGAAGAACTTTCGCGAGTTCATGGGCAACGACCCGCGCGTACCGGCAGTGCCATTCCACAGCTACGGCTACATGTACCTGGCGGACAACGAACCCTTTGCCGAGGTGCTCAGGGAAAGCCAGAAGGTCCAGGCTGCGTGCGGCGCCGCGACGAGGATCATGAACGCGGAAGACATCAAGCGGGACTATCCTTTCTACAATGTCGACGACATTGTCGCGGGCAGCCACAATCTGGTCGACGAGGGCTATTTCGACGGCAATACGCTGTTCGACTGGTGGAAGCGGTCGGCGCGCGAAAAAGGCGCCGAATACGTCACCAATGAAGTCGTTGCGATGACCCGCAATGCGACCGGAACCAAGGTCGAGAGTGTGACCTTGAAGTCCGGCGAGGTCATTGGCTGCGGCACGGTCGTCAACGCATCCGGTCCGAGGGCGGTCATCACGTCGCGCATGGCCGGTATCGAAATTCCGGTCGAACCACGCAAGCGGTACACCTTCATCTTCGCGGCTGAGAAACCGCTCGACCGCGACCTTCCGCTTACCATCGACCCATCCGGCGTGCATATGCGCACCGATGGCACCTATTATCTCGCAGGCTGTCCGCCGGATGACGACCTGGCTGTCGACTATGATGATTTCGTTCAGGATTTCGGCATCTGGGAGGACAAGGTCTGGCCGGCCATCGCGGCCAGGATTCCGCAATTCGAAGCCATCAAGCTGACCAATTCCTGGGCCGGGCACTACGCATTCAACACCTTCGACCAAAATGCCATTCTGGGACCGCACACGCAGGTCGGGAACTTCATCTTCGTCAATGGGTTTTCCGGTCACGGTTTCCAGCAGTCGCCGGCCATGGGGCGGGGGACTGCCGAGCTCATAACCTATGGCGAATACCGGACATTGGATCTCACACCGTTCAACTATGCGAGGATCGCCGAAAACCGGCCGTTCATCGAAAAGGCGGTGATATGACTTCGGCGACCCTTCTCGACAGCGAGTACCCGACATGAAGAAGATCGTCTTGACCGGCGCGGCTGGCCGTCTCGGCTCCCATCTCCGCAAGCCGCTGTCGAATCTGGCCGATGTGCTGGTGTCCTCCGATTTGAGCGCCGACATCGGCACGCTGTATGACGGCGAGACCTATGTTCGGGCCGATCTTGCGGAATACGACCAGATACACGCTCTGCTCGACGGCGCCGACATGGTGGTCCATTTCGGCGCCTACGGCGATGAAGCCGCGTTCGAGACCATTCTCGGCCCCAATATCATCGGCGCCTACAACATCTGGGAAGCCGCCTACCGGAACGGTGTTCGACGGGTGGTCTATGCAAGCTCCATCCACGCGGTGGGCATGCATTCCAAGATGGATTTCATCGGCACCGACACGCCGCACCGGCCGGATACCTTCTACGGGCTGGCCAAGTGCTTCGCAGAGGATCTCGCAAGCCTCTATTGGGACAAGCGCCGGGTCGAAGCGGTCTGTCTGCGCATCCTGTCCTGCGCGCAGGTCACCAGCGCCAGGGCGCTCGGAACGTGGCTGTCCTATAAGGATCTGATCCATCTTGTCGAGCAGGCGATCTCGACACCGGCGACGGGCTTTTCAATAATCTACGGCGTGTCAAACAACGACCGCGCGCCGGTCGACAATGCCAGGGCGAGCTTTCTTGGCTACCGCCCCACCGATAATGCGGAGCAATTCGCCGAGAAGATCCTCGCCGAGGAGCCGCCTCAGGATCGTGACGATCTGGCGACTATGCGCCATGGCGGCCCGTTCGCCTCCGTGGAACTCGGGAGCAGCGGCAAGGCGATGATGAACATCATCGACGACACGAGAAAGACCTGAGGGGCTGTAAGACGCCCGATATCGCGGTGTCTGAAATCGATAGTCATAGAAGCTGCCTTCGTGATTCTTGACCTCCAATCGCGTTCATTGGAACAGAGCCCGCGATCCTGGATGGCAACTTGCCAGACTGGAGTCTCGGCCCCGCATGGCGGGCCGGGAGAACCCCTTTACCCAACTTCGAAAATGAAATAAATTTCATCTAAGAAAAAAATTCTAAATGGGTGAGGCGTGGCACGAAGAATGGCCCAGAGCCGCTATAGAACGGCGGAGGAGGCGGAACTCGCTGCCCGTGCGGCTTGGCTGCATTTCGTCGGCGGGCTGACCCAAAGCGAAGTCGCGAAGCGACTGGAGATGCCTACGACCCGGGCCCATCGCTACATCGCCCGTGCCCAGTCGGACGGACTCGTGCGCGTGTTTGTCGACGTTGAATCCGCCGATTGCATCGCACTCGAGACGCGCCTCGCGCAGGAATATGGGCTCGGCATGTGCCGGGTTGCGGTTGACGTTCCCGAGACTGGCCCGCTGCCATTGCGTGCCCTCAGTGCCGTCGGCGGCGACTACCTGATGCAGGCGGTCTCGTCCGGCGCGCATCATGTCATAGGCGTTGGCCATGGGCGCACGATCGCGGCTTCGGTCAACGCCATGGGACGCGCATCCGGCGAGGACATCCGTTTTGTCTCGATGCTGGGCGGCCTGACCCGATCCTATGCCGCGAATCCCTACGACGTCATCCACCGCCTCGCCCAGAAGACCAGCGCCGAAGCCTATCTGATGCCGGCGCCGCTGTTCGCCAATTCTGCGGAGGACAAGCGCGTGATGATGGCGCAGAAGGGGCTCACCGCGACCATGGAGCTGATCGGCCTGGCGACACTGGTCATCGTTGGCATCGGCGTTGTCGACACGGCCGGAGGCGGCGCGTCTTCGACGGGGCTGGACGATCCGGAAGCGATCGCGGCGTTGCGGAAGAACGGCGCCCGGGCCGAGATCCTGGGCCAGTTCATCGGCGTGGACGGAGCAGTGATGTCGACACCGTACGACGACCGGGTGATCGCACCGGGCCTCGAACAGCTCCGCGGCCGCGAAATAACCGCCATTGCCGGCGGGTTGCGGAAATTGGAGGCAATCCGGGCCGCGCTCAAGAGTGGCCTGTTGACTGGATTGATCATCGACGAGGTGACGGCTCGCAGCCTCGTTGATGAGTTGGGCGCCGCGCCAGCGGTGGCTGCGCAATAGAGGACGAGCAACCGGGAGGAACCAGATGTACGAAAAGGAAATCGATCTTATTGAGGCGTTCAAGCACGGACAGATGGGTCGTCGCTCATTGATCCGCCGACTTGGTGCCCTGGGCGTCAGCGCCGCTGCCGCCGGCACTCTGGTCAACATGGTCGCCACCCGCGCGATGGCCGCCGATTTCGACTGGCAGGCGCATTCCGGCAAGAGCGTGAAGCTGCTGCTGAACAAGCACCCCTACACCGACGCCATGACCGCCAATCTGGATGCTTTCAAGGCGCTGACGGGCATGGATGTCACCTATGACGTGTTCCCCGAGGACGTCTATTTCGACAAGGTCACCGCCGCTCTCTCGTCTGGTTCCTCGGAATACGACGCCTTCATGACCGGCGCCTATATGACCTGGACCTACGGCCCGGCCGGCTGGGTCGTCGATCACAATGAATGGATCCAGGACGCGTCCAAGACATCTCCCACATACAATTGGGACGACATGCTGGAAGGCGTGCGGAAATCCTGCGCCTGGAACGGACAGCCCGGCGGCGAGCTCGGTTCGGAAGACGCAAAGCAGTGGTGCATTCCGTGGGGATATGAGCAGAACAACCTCAGCTACAACGCCAACATGCTGGCGCAGATCGGCGCCGACGTGCCGACCAACATGGACGAGCTGGTCAGCGTCGCGGCCAAGGCGCAGAGCGATCTCGACGGCGTCTACGGCATCGGCGTGCGCGGGTCGCGGAGCTGGGCGACAATTCATCCGGGCTTCCTGTCGGGCTATGCGAATTATGGCCAGACCGACCTGAACGTTTCCGAGGATGGCAAGCTTTCGGCGGCCATGAACACCGCCACGTCCCGGGAATTTCACGAGAAATGGGTCGGGATGATCCAGGATAGCGGCGCGGCCGACTGGTCGACACATACCTGGTATCAGGTCGGCACCGATCTCGGGGCCGGCAAGTCGGCGTTGATCTATGATGCGGACATCCTCGGCTACTTCATGAATGGCGGCGGCAACGCCATGGCCGGCGAGCTTGCTTTCGCACCCTTCGCGGCCAATCCCGCGGCCTCCGCGCCGACGCCGAACATCTGGATCTGGTCCCTGGCCATGTCGAAGTTCTCCAAGGACCTTGATGCGGCCTGGTATTTTGTCCAATGGGCCTCGAGCCAGGAGCATGGGTTGTTCGGCGCCCAGCAGATGGACTTCGTCAACCCGGTGCGCGCCTCGGTCTGGGCCGACGAGATGTTCCGCGACCGGATCGCCAGCAGCTATCCGGGCTATGTCGAGATGCACGACATCTCGGCCCCAGGTGCGTCGATCAAGTTCACGGCGCAGCCGCTGTTCTTTGATCTGACAACCGAATGGGCTGCGTCACTGCAGAAGATGGTGGCGAAGGAGGTGCCGGTGGACGAGGGCCTCGACCAGCTGGCAGCCAGCGTCGACCGTCAGTTGAAAGATGCCGGCCTCGGCTAGGCGATCCTGAGTGATGCCGCGGTCCCGGCCGGGGATCGCGGCATCCCCATTTTCGAGCAGACGAGGTCTTGAGCCGGCGATGGCCCGTGCCCGCGTAGAGAATTGTCTATGTCCGTCCTGAGCGACATGCCCGCTCCCCGGCGGCGCGTGCTGGTGTCGCGCAAGGCTCTGCCGTATCTGCTCAGCCTGCCGGCGCTGCTGGTCTGCATCGGCATCCTGATCCCGTTCTTCACCGCGGTGTACTACTCGCTGCAGCGCTATCGCCTGTCGCAGCCCTGGAACCGGGGCATGAACTGGGGCGAGAACTACCTGAATTTCATGTCGGATCCGGATTTCTGGAACACGCTGCAGATCAGCCTCGTCTATGCCGGGCTGACTGTCGGCCTGGAACTCCTGCTCGGACTCGGCATCGCGCTGCTGTTGCAGCGACGGACACGGCTGAACAACTTCATCTCGATCATGCTGCTGATGCCGCTGATGACCGCACCGGCGTTGGCCGCGTTGATGTGGAAGCTGATGACCAATCCGAATTTCGGCATCCTGAGCTATCTGGCCGGACTTGTCGGGTTCGAGGACATGCGCTGGGGCTCCTCGCCAGATACCGCGCTCTTCACCGTGGTGCTGGTGGATATGTGGGTCTACACGCCCTTCATCATGATACTGCTGCTGGCCGGCCTGCGATCCCTGCCGACACAGCCCTTCGAGGCGGCCGCCCTGGACGGCGTGCCGCGGGTGCAGCAGTTCTGGCGGATCACCCTGCCGATGCTGATGCCCTACATCCTGACCGCGTCGCTGTTCCGCCTGCTCGACTCGATCCAGCAATTCGACATCATCTACGCGATGACCCAGGGTGGCCCCGGTGACAGGCTGATGGTCTTCCAGGTCGAGGCCTATCTGAACTTCTTCCAGTCGACCAATGTGGGGCGATCGGCCGCTCTGCTGATGATCCTCTGGGTTGTCACCTATTTCCTGTCGAACATCTTCATCAAGAACTGGCTGCGGCTGCGCGAACGCGCCAGAGGGGAAGCCTGAGCCATGGAACATCGCTCCATCGCCGAACGGTGGCTGCACGGGATCGCGCTCGTCCTGGTCGTCCTCTTCTTCATGTTCCCGATCTTCTGGATCGTGCTGATGAGCTTGCAGACCAACGAGACCATCCTGCGGTCGCCGCCCTCAATGGTGTTCACGCCGACGATCGAGAACTACGTTGCCCTCATCACCGGTCGGTTGGAGACCCAGGCGGGCGCGCTGGATGTGGCGTTCATGCGCAATCTCGGGAATTCGGTGCTGCTATCGGTGGGCTCGGTGGCCCTGGCGCTGCTGCTGGGGGTGCCCGCGGCCTACGCCTTCGCGCGGCACAGATTCCGAGGCTCCGAGGACATCGCCTTCACGCTGCTGAGCTTCCGTTTCGCGCCGCCGCTTCTGGTGCTGCTGCCACTGACCCTCTACTTCCAGCAGATCGGCCTGGCGGATACCTATTTTGGACTGATCTGGGTCTACCAGTTGATCTGCCTGCCGCTGATCCTGTGGATCGTTCGCGGCTATTTCGAGGACATCAGTCCCGATGTGGAGCACGCCTACCGGATCGCCGGGCATTCCTGGCTGTCCACCTTCCGGCGGATTGCCCTGCCGCTCGCCGGGCCGGGGATCGCGGCGGCCGGGCTGCTGGCGTTCATCTTCGCCTGGAACAACTTCATCTTCGCGCTGGTGCTTGCCTCGGCCGACAAACAGCCGGTCACCGTCGGTGCGCTCGCCTTTCGTCACGGCCTCGGGCATCCAGTTCGGCCAGATCGCAGCCGCCATCGTGCTGTCGATCACACCGACGCTCGTGCTGGCGCTCTACGCCCAGCGCTATCTTGTCGAGGGCCTGTCCCTCGGCGCGGTCAAGGGGTGATCCGATGACCGGCCTGGCAATCGAAACCCTCAGCAAGCACTTCAAGGATGAGACGGTCCTCGATGGGGTCTCCTTCGAGGTTGCCGACGGCGAGACCCTGGTGCTGTTCGGGCCGTCCGGTGCCGGCAAGACAGTTCTGCTGCGCTGTATCGCCGGCGCCGTGGACCCGGATTCCGGATCGATCCGCATCGGCGGGGAAGACATGACCGAGGCGCCGCCGGAACAGCGGGGTGTGGGCATGGCCTTCCAGAACTTCGCGCTGTTCCCGCACATGTCCGCCTTCGACAACATCGCCAGCCCGCTCACCGCGCAACGATCCACCAAGGAGGCAATCCGCGCCGGTGTGGAGAGCGTTGCCAGGCTCCTGAAGATCGACCACGTGCTGAACCACGCGCCCAAGGCGCTGTCGAACGGGCAAAAGCAGCGCACGGCCCTGGCACGTGCTCTTGCCGCCTCGCCAAGATTGCTGCTGCTGGATGACCCGCTGCGCAACGTCGACGCCAAACTGCGATTCGAGATGCGGCTGGAACTGCCCCGCCTGCTGGCGGATCAGGGCACGACCGTCGTTTACGTGACCCAGGACTACAAGGAGGCGATGGCGCTCGGCGACCGGATCGCGCTCCTGGCCGATGGGCGTATCGCCCAGATCGGCACACCGGAGGAGATCTATTTCACCCCGGCGACGATTGCCGTCGCGCCGCTGTTCGGCGACCCGGCGATCAACCTCCTGGATGCCGTGCCGGAGAAAGATGGCACTGGCATATTCGTGCGGATCTCCGACCAGCGCGTGCCGCTTGTCGCCGGCTATGCACCCGCGGTGGGGCGGGAGTGCATCGCCGGCATCCGGCCGGAATCGTTGCACTTCTCAGACGCGCCGGATGCCATTCCGGTCACCATCGAGGCGGAGACGCCGTTCAACGAGAAGACCGTGACTCTGGCGGTCACCAAGCGCGGGCGCGAACTCCTGATCTCCCGGCCCGCTGGCACGCCAGGGCCGACCGAAGGGGCGGCCGGCGTCGGGAGCGACCCGGCAAAGACCATCCTGTTCGACCGCGCTACCGGTGAGCGGATCGTGCCGGAGCATGACGGCGCGCGGGCCGAGGAGGCGGCATGAGCAAAGCCATGCTGGAAATTCGGTCCGTCAACAAGGTCTACAATCCCGGTGGGCGCGGTGCGGTGCATGCAGTGCGGGATTTCGATCTCGTGGTGGAAATGGGCGAGATCGCTGCGCTGCTCGGGTCTTCAGGGTGCGGCAAGACCTCCACGCTGCGGATGATCGCGGGCTTCGAGGAGGTCACCTCCGGTTCGATCCGGCTGGCCGGCCGCGACATCCATGACATCGCGCCGGCGCGGCGCAACGTGGCGATGGCTTTCGAGGGCTACTCCCTCTACCCGCCGCTCACGGTTCGCGAGAACATCGCTTTTGCCTTGAAGTCGGCCCGATTGGGCAAAGCGGAAGTCGACCGCCGGGTGGACGAAATAGCCCATCTTCTCGATATCGAGGACGTGCTCGACCGCTTTCCCAGCTCGATATCCGGCGGCCAACAGCAGCGCGCCGGCCTGGGCAGAGCGTTGATCCGCGACGCCGATCTGCACCTGCTGGACGAGCCCATGGGTCAACTTGAGCCGCAACTCCGCGCGCATTTGAGAGGCCGGATCAAGCATCTCATCAAGGAGCGTGGGCTGACCGCGATACTTGTCACCCACGACCAGACCGAGGCGAACGCGCTCGCTGATCGTATCGCGGTCATGGAAGACGGGGTGCTGCAGCAGTTCGATACGCCTGCGAGACTCAAGGACCGGCCAGCCAACCTGTTCACCGGAACCTTCATCGGCGAACCGCCCATGAACGTCTTCGCTGCCGAAGCGCGCGGCGGATCCGGCCGGATTGCCTTTGGGCTGGGCGGCGGCGTGACGCTCGACTACGCCGAGAACGACTTCTCGCCGGAACTGCGCAGCTCCCTGCTGCGCAAGCGTGAGGTGACAATCGGCGTCCGCCCGCATGCTGTGCGCATCACGCCAGATGGGGCGCAGGCCGAGGTCGTCGCGAACCAATGGCTGGGCGACCAGACTCATATCGCCGCCCGTTTCGCCGGCGGCTCCGTGGTTTCGGTCGAACACCAGCGCCCGCCATTCGCCAAGGGGGAGGCGATTGGAATCGCGATCGCATCAGACGACCTGCATATCTTCGACACCGCCTCGGGCGCCGCCGTCAGCCATGGGGGTTCTCTGGCATGACGCGCGACATATTCATCGGCGTGGATGCAGGGACCTCGGTCATCAAGGCCGTGGCATTCGACCTCACCGGCCGGCAGGTCGCGGCAGTGAGCCGGCGCAACACATACACGACCCTGCCGAATGGCGGTGTCGAGCAGGATATGCGTCGCACCTGGGCCGACACGGCGGCCGTGCTGGCCGGGCTCGGAGAGCGGGTCGGCGACCTCGCGGCCCGCGCCTGCGCCTTGTCCGTCACCGGCCAGGGCGACGGATGCTGGTTGATCGACGCGGCAGGCGAGCCGGTGCATGACGGCTGGCTCTGGCTAGACGCGCGGGCCGCCGAAGAGGCCCGCGAGATCGCGGCCTCGGACGGGATCGACCTGATCTACCGCACCACTGCGACCGGCCTCAATGTCTGCCAGATGCGCACTCATCTGACCTGGATGAAACGTCACGCGCCGGAACTTCTGGACCGCGCCGCGACGGCGATGCACTGCAAGGACTGGCTCTATTTCAACCTGACCGGGGTGCGTGCCGGCGACCCGACCGAAAGCGTCTTCACCTTCGGCGACTACCGGACCCGGACCTATTCCGACGACGTCCTGAACGCACTCGGCCTTTCCGACCTGCGCCGCCTTCTGCCACCGATCGTGGACGGCGCCGCCCACGCCGACCGGCTGTCGGCGTCGGCCGCCCGGGCGACCGGCCTTCCGGAGGGTCTACCGGTGACGCTCGGCTGCGTCGATATCATGTGCAGCGCCATGGGCGCCGGCCTGCACGACATGGCCGCGCGCCCGGGCCTGACGGTGATCGGCTCCACCGGCATGCATATGCGCCTGGCGCCCGATGCCGATGCCGTCGTCCTGAACGACGACCGCTCCGGCTACACGATGCCGTTCCCCGGCCGCGCCTACGCCCAGATGCAGACCAACATGGCGGCGACCCTGAACATCGACCGCATGCTTGACCTGGCGATCGAGATGCTTGGGTCGGAAGGCGTGACCCGCGACCGCGGCGATCTGCTGAAGGGCATGGACGATCGCGTGATGGCCGCACGGCCGGGCGCGGCGATCTATCATCCCTACATCTCCATGGCGGGCGAGCGCGGGCCCTTCGCCGAGCCCGACGCACGGGCCAGCTTCACCGGCCTGGACCAGAACACCGGCTGGTTCGACATGATGCGCAGCGTCTATGAGGGGCTCGCGCTGGCGGCGCGCGACTGCTACGCGGAGATGGGACCGATTCCCCACGAGATCAGGCTGACCGGCGGCGCGGCACGCTCCTCGGCGCTGAAGACCATCCTGGCCGCGGCGCTGGGCGCGCCGATTCGAACCGTGGCGCAGGAGGAGGCGGGTGCGGCGGGCGCAGTGATGATGGCCACCGTCCAACAGGGGCTGCATTCCGACATCTCCGCCGCCACCGAAGCCTGGGTGACGCCGCTGGTGCAGGATCCGGAAAGCCCGGATCCCGGTCTGGTGTCGACCTATGACGCGCTGTTCGACGCCTATCTGGCGACGCGCCGGGCGATGGACCCTGTCTGGGCCTGCCAGGCAGCCGCGCGGAGGGCGCTGGCATGACCGTCGACGTGGCGATCATCGGTGACCGTTTCATGCTGTCCGGCATGTTCGAGGCGGCGCTGGCCGAAACCTGCGGCGACAAGGTGTCCTGCCGGCTGCTGGATCTGCCCTGGCCCGACGAGCCCATGGAGCACGGGTACGCGGCTGCGGGCATGGAAGGGCTGAAGGAGTATATGGGCGCCCCCAAGGACGTCGTTGCACATGTGGCCGATGCGCCGGTTCTCGTAACCCACCTCGCGCCGCTCTCCGGGTCCATGTTCGAGGCGATGCCTGCGCTGGAGCTGGTCGCGGTGTCGCGCGGCGGTCCGGTGAACATCGACATGAAGGCCGCGGCGGCGCATGGCGTCACCGTCGTCAACACGCCCGGCCGCAACGCCTCGGCGGTCGCCGAGTTCACCATCGGCGCGATCATCGCTGAGACGCGGAACATCACCAAGGGACACGATGCGCTGCGCCAGGGTGAATACCGCGGCGACCTCTACCGGGCCGACATGGTGGGCGACGAGTTGTCGGACATGACAGTGGGCGTGATCGGCTATGGCAATGTTGGGACGAAGGTGGTGCGGCTGCTGCGGGCATTCGGCTGCCGCATCCTGGTCAATGACCCGTATATCCAGCTTGCGCCGGAGGACCGCGACGCCGGGGTCGAGTTGGTCGGGCTCGACCGGCTGCTGGCCGGGTCGGATCTGGTATCGCTCCATCCGCGCGTCACCGACGAGACTCGCGGCATGATCGACGCCGAGGCGCTGGCGGCCATGAGACCGGGCGCCGTCATCGTCAACACCGCGCGCGGGCCGCTGATGGATTACGACGCGCTCTATGACGCGCTGGTCTCCGGGCACCTGCGGGGCGCCATGCTGGAGACCTTCGCCATCGAGCCGGTCCCGCCCGACTGGCCGCTGCTGAAATTGCCGAACGTGACCCTGACCCCGCACATCGCCGGGGCGTCTCTGAAGACCGTGCGCATCGCTGCCGCCAAGGCCGCCGAGGAGGTGCGCCGCTGGATCGCCGGCGAGCCGCCGGTCAACCCCTGCTGACGTGACCATGTCGGAACCCATCGATCTCCTGGTGATCGGCGGCGGCGTCAATGGCGCCGGGGTCGCCCGGGATGCCGCGGGGCGCGGACTGTCCGTACTGCTGTGCGAGAAGGGTGATCTCGCCGAGGGCACCTCGTCACGCTCCGGCAAGTACATCCATGGCGGGCTGCGTTATCTGGAATACTACGAGTTCCGCCTGGTGCGCGAGGCGTTGATCGAGCGCGAAGTGGTGCTTGAAGTCGCGCCGCAGCTTACATGGCCTTTGCGGCTGATCCTGCCGCACAGCCCGGAGCAGCGGCCACGCTGGCTGATCCGTCTCGGCCTGTTCATCTACGATCATCTTGGCGGGCGCAAGCGCATCCCCTCGACCGAGGCGGTCGATCTGCGCCGCGACCCCGTGGGCGCTCCCGTGAGCGACGACTTTCGCAAGGCCTTCGCCTACTGGGACGTCTGGGTAGACGATGCCAGGCTCGTCGTCCTCAACGCGGTGGACGCGGCCCGGAGGGGCGCCGAGATCCTGACCCGGACCGCATGTGTTTCCGCCCGGCGCGAAGGCGATCACTGGTGCGCCACCCTGAGGGACATGGACAGCGGCCTGGGCCGCGAGGTGACGGCGCGGGCGCTGTTCAATGGCGGCGGGCCCTGGGTCGAGTCTGTCCTCGGCAATGTCGCCGGAGTCAACTCCCGGCGCCGGGTACGGTTGGTCAAGGGCAGCCACGTCATCATGAAGCGGTGGTGGACCGGCGAACACGGCTATGTCCTTCAAGCCCACGACAGACGGCTGATCTTCGTGAATCCCTATTTCGACGATCTGGCGTTGATCGGGACCACCGACATTCCCTTCGAGGGCCAACCCGAGAACGTGTCGATCGATGGTTCGGAGGTCGAATACCTGCTCGGCATCCTGAACCGCTATTTCCGCACGGAGCTGACGGCGGCGGACGTCCTGCACGGCTATTCCGGCGTCCGTCCGCTGTTCGACGACGATTCGCGCAAGAGCGCCTCCGCGGTGACACGGGACTACGAGTTCGAACTCGACGGCGGGAACGGCAGAGCGCCGATCCTGTCGGCATTCGGAGGCAAGATCACCACCTATAGAAAACTGTCCGAACACGCGCTGGAGAAGCTGGCACCGTTCTTTCCGCAAATGAAAGACCCCTGGACGGTGGATGCGCCGCTGCCCGGAGGCGACATCGCCGGCGCCGATTTCGAGCCATGGCTGGCGCGCTTCCATGCTGCGCATCCCTGGTTGCCGCCCGTACTCGCTCGCCATTACGGGCGCTGCTATGGGACCGAGGCCGAGAGGCTGCTGGCCGGGGCGGGCGCAGTCGCAGACCTTGGCCGACATTTCGGCGGGTTGTTCTATGAGCAGGAGGCGAAGTGGCTCAGAGCCCATGAATGGGCCCGAACCGCCGACGACATCCTGCTTCGCCGAACCAAGCATGGGCTGTTCCTAACCGATGCTCAGAAGGCCGCGTTTGCCGACTGGATGCGTCTCGACGCCGCCGCATGAGGACATTCGCCGAACTGCGCGGCTCGGCCGCCTTCGCCGACCTGCTCGCGGTCTCCGAGCGCCTCGGGCGCGATCCGTTGCAGGTGCAGGGGGCAGGCGGCAACACATCGCTGAAGTCGGGCGGCGCAATGTGGGTCAAGGCGTCCGGAACCTGGCTCGCCGATGCACGGGATACCGAGATCATGGTCCCGGTCGACGCGGCCGGCATGCGCGCCGCGCTGGAGGCGGGCGACGGCGCGGCAGAGGACGGGCAGGCCTTCGCGATCGCCAACCAGAATCCCTCCGGGCTCCGCCCCTCCATCGAGACTTCGGTGCACGCGCTGCTGGATTGGCCGGTCGTGTTGCACACCCATTGCGTCGCCACCATCGCCACGGCGGTTCGTGCGGATGCGGAAGCGGTGACCGAGGCGCGTCTCGGGGATCTCGATGCCATGTTCGTCCCTTATGCCAGGCCCGGCGCCGACCTCGCGCGTGCCATTCGGGCGCGGCTGCGTCCGGGCGCCCGGGTTCTCGTGCTTGGCAATCACGGACTCGTTGTTGGCGGCGATACGCCGGCGGAGGCGGAGGCCCGTCTGCGCGAGGTCGCGCGCCGGCTTGAGCCGAGCCAGCCGCCCGAAGGCGGTACCGCCGAGGGGTTCGCCGACCGGCTGGCCGGCACCGGCTGGGCCCCGGTCCCGCGCGAGTCGACGCAGCAGGTGGCGCAGGATCCAGAACGGCTGGCGATCGCGGATGGCGGTAGCCTCTATCCCGACCACGTGATTTTCCTCGGTCCCGGTGTCGCCGTCGCACAGAAGGGCGAGAGCCCAGGGGTGGCGGCGATCCGCGCGGCCGGCGATGGCCCGCCGTGCAACCTGGTCTTCATGCCCGGAGAAGGTGCGGCGATCCCGTCCGATGCATCGCCCTCGGTTCTGGCGCTGGCCGGAGCCCTTGGCGACGTCATCATCCGCATCAACCCGATGGCACACCTCGCCCGTCTGACCGCGGCCGACGAGGCGTCCCTGTTGAACTGGGACGCAGAAAAACACCGCCAGGCGCTCGAAGCGGCGAGAAGCGCCGCGCCGTGACCGGCGATCTGGCCCTGGGAGTCGATGTCGGCACCTCCGGCATCCGTGCGGCCGCGCTGGGTCCCGATGGCGCGACCGTTGCGCTGACCGCGGCGGACATGGCCGAATTCGGCGACGACCGCCGCGATCCGGCGGTCTGGCGTCGCGCATTGGAGGTGGCGCTCATGCGCCTGTTCGAGATCGTCGAGCCGGGTCGGATCGGCGCCGTCGCCGTCGACGGCACCTCGGGCACTGTGCTCGGCCTCGATGCGACGGGCGACCCGGTCGGCATGGCGCTAATGTACGACGATGCGGTGGAGGATCCGGACATCCCCGCCGCCATCGCCGCCGTCGCGCCACGGGAGAGCGCGGCCCACGGGGCGGCATCCGCTCTCGCCCGCGCCATCGTGCTGCAGGATCGGCCCGGCGTGCGCCGCATCGTCCACCAGGCGGACTGGGTTGCCGGGCTGCTGGCCGGCCGGCCGGTCGACAGCGACGAGAGCAACGCTCTGAAGACCGGCTACGACCCGATCGCCCGCCACTGGCCCGGCTGGCTGGCGGAGACCTCGCTGCGCGCCGGGCTGCTGCCGGCGGTGGTGCCCGCAGGAGCGCGCACGGGCGCCACCAGCGGCGCCTTCGGCCTGCCGCGCGGTGCCGCTCTAATCGCGGGGGTTAGCGATGGCTGCGCCTCATTCCTGGCCACCGGTGCGGCGCGGGTGGGGGACGGCGTCACGGCTCTGGGAACGACGCTCACCATCAAGCTTCTGTCCGACCGGCCGGTCTTCGCTCCGGATTACGGCATCTACAGCCACCGCATAGGCGATCTCTGGCTGGCCGGCGGTGCATCGAACTCCGGCGGCGGCGTGCTTGCCGCCTTCTTCACGCCCGAGCGCATCGACGAGTTGTCCGGTCACATCGACCCCGAGACCGACAGCGGCCTCGACTATTACCCGCTGCGTGCACCGGGCGAGCGCTTTCCCATCAGCGACCCGGAGCACCCGCCCAGGCTCTTGCCGCGACCTGAAGACGACGCCCGGTTCCTGCATGGTCTGCTGGAGGGTGTGGCCCGGATCGAGGCGCTCGGCTATCGCCGGCTCGAAGAACTCGGGGCGCCGGCGTTACGCGCCCTTCGCACCGTCGGCGGCGGCGCGGCCAACTTGGTCTGGACCGCATTGCGGGCGCGCATCGTCGGCGCTGAGGCGGCGGGCGCGTGCTCGTCCGACGCCTCGGCCGGCGTCGCGCGGCTTGCCCTGCCACACCTTCCGATCGCCGGATGACCCAGGAGATCTCCGGGCTTGCGGAGATCGCCGGCGCCTTCGACGGCGTTCTGGTAGACCAATACGGCGTGCTCCACGACGGATGCGCGCCGTTTGCCGGAGCGCGCCGGTGTCTTGAAGCGCTCAATTTGCGGGATGTGCCAGTGGTTGTGCTGACCAACTCCGGCAAGACCGCGTCATTCAACCGTGACCGGTTGGTCCGACTCGGCTTTGCACCGGACCTGTTCAAGTCGGTGGTCAGCTCCGGGGATCTGGTTCGCGCTGAGATCACGCGCCGGCTGGACTCAGGCGTCCTGCGTCGCGGCGCGCGCGTCGCCATGCTATCCCGCGGCGACGACGCTGGTGCGATCGAGGGGCTGGCGGTGCGGAATTCCGCGATCGGCCCGGAGGTGGATCTGTTCATCATCGCAGGTGTCGAGCCGGAGCACTGCGACCGCGCCGGCTATCGCACCCGGCTCGCGCCGCTGGCGGCGCGCCGGGTTCCGGCCATTTGCGCCAATACCGACCGGGTGATGTATGTCGATGGCGGCGTGGATTTCGGTGCCGGCGCCGTGGCGGAAGACTATGCGGCGGCAGGGGGGCCGATCATCACCGTCGGCAAGCCCGGCGCCGCCATGTTCACAGCGGCCCTGGACGCGCTGGGCGCGATTCCGCCCAGCCGGGTCCTGATGATCGGCGACAGCATCGAACACGATGTCGCAGGTGCCGCCCGGGTGGGTTGCGCCACGCTCTTTGTCAGACAAGGAGCCCAGGGGTCGCTGGGCAGCGCGGCCGATGCGCCGGACTTTGCGATCGACCGACTTGTCTGGGATTCCGGCGATCTTGGATCGTTGCCTGCCGAAGGCAGCTTGCCATGAGGAACGCACCACCAAGAGTTGACCAGCGGTGGCCGGCTATGCCGTTTCCATGAATTGCAGGCCCTACGAACCTGGGGCTTGTAGAACCATGTAGCCGGCGCTATCAGTATTGCTGCTTGTTTTCGAAGCATAGACCGTCGGGATGTAGCTCATACAACGATTAAGGAATCGTGGCGTCATACCAGTAGTGTCGGTGATTTGTCGCGAGCAGAATCAATAAACTGAGGCGTTCAAAGCCGTAGAAGTCGATCCCCCACTATGACAAGAGCTGGGAGTATTAGTATGACGGAGCAGCATATCTATGAACTTGATCTAGATCTCATCAACGAACCGGATGAACTTTGGAACAAGCTATTCCTTACCTGGTTGAAGAATATCACGGAAACAAACGCCATGAATATCAAGCGGATCGGCGCGCTTGATCAGGCGGTTATCCAGTTGGACCGGGCTGTCTCGGAGTTGATTCCGAAGAAACCAGACGAACTTCGTACTGCGATGACGGCCCTGAAGGATGTACAAGAAGAATGGAAACAACAGTCAGCGAGGAGCGTTGACAATGTTGAACGACTGGCCGTGCTTATGAAGCATATAATTGCGAGCCAGAAAAAATAGATGAAATAGAACTAAGCCCCGACGGCTCCATCGGAATCAAAAAGCAGCTGATATTTGGCCGGACGTGAACGCGTCGCGCTTCGGCATGGTTCTCCGGCTCTGGGGACCGACCGGTTCGGCACCGGCCGTGAGCCTGCATCAACCAAGATGGCCGCTTCCGGTTCGTGCGCGCGAGTCGAGATCGCAGGCGCAACATCGGACGATGGCATGAGTTGAGCGTGCTCAATTTTCTCGCAACCTTCATCTCGTATATTGCCAGAACTCTGATTGGTTGAAGAGTTGGTCGCGGGGCCCGGCAACCAATCTCCGGGTCCCCTGCGCTGCATCAGTGTGATCCTCAAGTGTCGGGAGAAAAATCGGCACATGTTCAATGCCGCCGACTGCCTTGCACATACTGGACAGACTCTTCACCACATCCTGGTAATGATCGCCTGACTGCGGCCGGGCAGGGCGAGGAAAGAGGGGCAGGAGATTGGAGGATCTGAGGTTCAAATTCGGCGACACGCCATTCTACTTCTTGCGCCATGGCGAAACGCGCGAAAGCGTAAACGGAATTCTCCAGGGTCAGAAGGATACCCGAATGCTCGACAAGGGCCGGCGATCGGCCCGGAAGGCGGCGTCGGCTCTGGGCGGAATCGTCCTTCGATCGATCCATGCAAGCCCTCTGAAACGGACATGGGAGACGGCCTCCATCGTATCGCTTCTGACCGGAGTTCCTGTCTTTTCGGTGCCGGGACTGATGGAGCGAAACTGGGGACCTTATCAGGGCTTCCCCAAGGATATGCGGCCATCCGAGCCTAACGCCGAATCGGTGGAGAGCGTCGACGCATTTTCGTCGCGCATCGTAGCCGCGATGAAGTCGATCAGCGGGCCGGCACCGGTCTTGATCGTTTCACATTCCGGCGTCTTTCGATCCCTCTGCCATTACACGGGCCTCTCGGAAGATCCGTCCGTCTCACTATCGAGCGGCATGGTGTTGAAGTTCCTGCCGCCGGTCGAACAAAGGCCGGGATGGCACATTGAAGCTGTCTGTTGACGGCGTCGATCACCGCATTCACCAGTGTGATCGGATCAATCTCACCCGGTCTTGATCGAGCCAACTATCCGCTCATGCGGGCCAGTGCCATGCGAGCGGAAGATGCATCATGTGAAGACGTCCGAGGGCTCGACAGTGAGTCGTTCCAAGAGGGCATTCACGATCACGGTCATAACTTCTCGGATCACCTGTTGCCGGTCGTGGTTGACGATGATCGGAATTCGACCGCGATCGGCCTCCGACAGGAGATGAGCCTGCAAGCGCCAGATCGAGCTGAAGTGATCGAGGTACCGCTGGGCCCGGCGTCGGTCCACCTGCAATCCACGCCCCATGAAGCGCTGTCGAAGCTGCTGCGGGCTGAGCACCGCCAGCATGATCGGGATCACGATGGCGCCACCGTCCGATGGCACCATCTCGACCAGGGAATTCTGAATGTGGACGCCTTCCAGAATGACCGAAGCTCCTTCGTCGAGCGACCGCCGTATCACCGCTTCACAGGGTACTGAAAGCAGATTTGCCTGCGCCTGGTAGCCGTTGATCAGAACGGTATCACCACCGGTGGCCTTGGGTGACATGGCCGTCCAGGCATCATAGGAAGACTTGTGCAGCACCGGCATCAGGCGTTCCGGGATCATCATTCGCATGACCTCCCGCAACAGGTCGGTCGACTGCGTGCGGGCAATGTCGAGCCGGTGCGCGATCTCGGTGGCTATGGCGCTTTTTCCGGTGCCGCTGGCACCGCCAATCATCAACACCAGCGGCTGCTCTCTGCGGCGATGGTTGACCAGGACGAGGTATCGCCGCGCCTTCTCCGGACCGAGCGCGACCCGGAGATAGCGATAAGTGAGAAATCCAAGATGTCGCGACGGGATCTCGGACAGGTTCCTCTTGATCATGTGGCTGAACAGGGCCGCCGTGACGGCCGTGGACTCCTCATAGGACAAGCCACTCGATTCCAGGAGCCGTCGGTGTTCCTGACGCGAAAACTGCCTGGTGTGTCCTTCGGCATCGCGAACCAGAATCGTTCCGGGCGCCACCGTTGGGTTCAGGTAGCGCTGCACGACGGTCGGACCGTGGCGCTCGATGTGCTTGAGCACCGTCTCGCGAAGCTCGGCGGTCGTAATCTCCAGCTTGTCGCTCAGTTCCTCTCGAATCTCGGAGGCGAGCCCATAGGCGTCGTCAAATGGCAGCCCCGCCTCCTGGAGCGAGTGCGTCAGGATGCCTCTGAGGAATGGAATCTTCGTCGGGCTATCGCCCGGCTCTACTACGAGTGTCTTGGCCATGCGGTGCGACCCGATCTGATTCGGGAAGTAAAGGTGGGATTATACATGCCGTCGCTTGGCCGCACGCTATCGGGCTGTTCGGTCCAGATGCGCCGTGTCAGGGGGGGGGCTGCCCATTGACTTGCCGCGATCAGTCCTCATCGGTCGACCACGCGGCAGCGGTTACCACCTGATCCTGCAGAACCTTTGTCATCCACTTCAGTTCGGATAGCACGGATTTGACGACATCGCCGACGCTGATCATGCCGACCAGCGCTTCGCCCTTGACCACCGGCAGGTGACGGATCTGGCCCATGAGCATCTGTTCCATCAACTCCTCTGTGCTGCTTTCAGGTGTGCAGGTGATGACGCTGCGGTTCATCAGATCGGATGCGTGCATTTCGAGGGCGGCAGGGCCATGTTCGGCGATGCTGGCAACGACGTCCCGTTCTGAAAGGATCCCCGCCATATCCTTGTCGTTGCCCTTGACCACGGCGGCGCCGATCCCCTCGCGGCGTAGTGTGATCGCGACGTCATGGACGGTCGTCGCGGCGCTGATGGTGATCACCCGATCCCCCTTTGCGGCAAGTATCTCCGAAACCTGCATACGACATCTCCCCCAACGACGCTCTTATCGGCAAGAACTCGGCGCTTGAGCCCCAGCTTATGCAATCAGGATCCGGATGCGCCGACCTTCGGCGCATCGATCGGATCTTTCAGGAGGCGCACGGCCGCATGACTAAAGACCGCCGGCCTCATCGGACGCTTCGCCGGGCAATGGCCTTTGGCCGGCGCCGCCTCAGCCGGAAGGCCGAAGCATGGCGCTTGTCGGCATTTGCGATCAGCACCTCCTGACAGCCCTTGCTGTCACGCCCGCGACCGGTCGGCTGACGCTGCACGTAATCGCCATCCGGTGCCATGTCCCAGGAACTGCGTTGGTCCTGCAACTGGATTTCGAGGAATCTATCCAGTTCCTCGCGGTGCCCCAGGTCTTCGATCGGCACCAGTAGTTCCACCCGGCTTTCCAGGTTGCGGCGCATCAGATCGGCCGACCCGATATAGTACTCCTCTTCGCCGCCATTGCGGAAATAGTAGATCCGAGCGTGCTCGAGAAATCGGCCGACCACGCTGATAACCGAGAGATTTTCCGACATCCCCTCAAGGCCGGGACGCAAGCGGCAGCTGTCCCGCACGATCAGTTCCACTTTCACCCCGGCGCGCGACGCACGGTAGAGGGCTTCGCAGATATGCGGGTCTTCCAACGCGTTGGTCTTGAAGCGGATCAGACCGGGCGACGCGTCCGAATGCAGCGCGATCTCCCGATCGATCTTGGCCAACAGCGCCTTCTTCAGGAACTTCGGCGCCGTCAGCAGCTTGCGGTATCGGCGTGAGGGCTTGCAACCGCTGGTCAGATAGTTGAACAGTTCCGTCAGGTCATGGCCGATGGAATCGTCGCAGGTGAGTATGCCCAGATCGGAATAGATCCGTGCGGTGCCGGCATGATAATTGCCGGTTCCGATATGCGCGTATCGGCGCAGGCCGGTATAGTCATGGCGAACCACGAGAATGGACTTTGCGTGGGTCTTGAGCCCGACCACGCCATAGGTGACGTGAATCCCGGCCTCCTCCAACCGGCTCGCCCAGCGGATATTCGCGGCTTCGTCGAAACGCGCCTTCAGTTCGACCGCGACGGCGACCTGCTTGCCGTTGCGCGCGGCTTCGATCAGATATTCGAGGATTTCCGTATCCGCTGACGTCCTGTAGAGCGTCATCTTGATTGCCCGGACCTTCGGGTCATGGCTCGCCTCGCGGACAAATCGCTCGACCGAGGTCGCAAAGGACTCGTACGGGAAACTCAGCAGAATCGAGCCGGCTTCGCGAATCTGGTGAAAGATGTTTCGCGATTCCTGGATCCTGACATTGGTGACCGGCCGGTGATCCTGATCGTGCAAATCCGGGACGTCCAGCCCCGCCAACTCCATCAGGTCGCGCATTCCGAGAAGCATGTCGGACTCGAATACGTCCGCTGCCTCGTCGAGCCCCAATTCCGCGGCCAGCATGCCTCGGTGGACCGTTCCCATGCCGGTGCTGATCTCCAGCCTGACGAACGGAGCAAATTTGCGGTCCCGTAGCTCGGTCTCGATCATACTCAACAGGTCTTCCGCCTGATCTTCCTCCAACTCCGTATTGGCATTGCGGGTGACCCGGAAGAATTCGCAGGTCTCGACCATCATTTCGGGAAACAGGAGATCGAGATTGTGCGCCATCACCTCTTCCAGGGGCACATACCGATTGGAGTCGTCGACCTTCAGAAACCGCGGCACTCCGGATCCGAGAGGGACCTTGATCCGGTTCATGATCGGCTCTTCTTCGTCGCGATAACGCAGTGTGACCAGCAGGCTGAGCGACAGATTGGATATGAACGGAAATGGATGCGCCGGGTCCATGGCCAAGGGCGTTACCAGCGGCAGGATGTTCTTCAAGTAATGATCGCGAACGCCGCTTTTCTGGGCCGCAGTCAGTTGCCGGTAATCGGCAATGTGGATGCCTTTCCGACCGAGATTCTTGACGAGGTCCAGATAGGTCTCGCGCATCTGAAGCTGAAGCGCCTTGACGGTCGAGGTGCACTCTGAAATCTGCTGCTGCGGCGTTCGCCCGTCGATGGTGAGTTCGTGCACATTGGCGGCCAGTTGCTGCTTCAAGCCTCCGATGCGCTTCATGAAGAATTCGTCGAGATTCGAACTGGCGATCGCGAGGAACTTGAGCCGTTCGAGCAACGGAACCCTCTTGTCCCGCGCTTCATGCAGAACGCGTTTATTGAAACTGAGCCAAGTGAGTTCGCGATTCAGATAATACTCCGGCGCACGCAGGTTGATTGCGGCGGCCTGACCCTGAGACGGTTGCTTCTCAGCGGAAGCCTGTTCGGCCTTTTCGGCCGCTGGTGCCGGCGTCGCAGCGGTGGCGGCCCTCGTCGGGCGACGCCGCACGCGCTTGGTGACGGTCGTGAGGGTCGCCACCGGAGCGGCGGTCCCCTCGTTGCCGGTTTCGCTGGATTCCGTTCCGGATCGATCTGCCATTTGTCGTCAGTCCTCCCAATACTTGGGCTTCTGCAGGAACACCGCTGTGGCCTAAGGCGGGAAACAGCTCCCGCTCTCTGCCTTCCAGTCAACGGTCCGCCTATTCGGCGGCCTGCGGAAGCTCCGTGTCCTTCGTGTCCGCCCATTGCGTACGCGCGATCTTGCGGCTCATCCGATAGATCCTGCTCAGGCTCTCGATGATTTCCATCTCGCGTGAGAAGGTCTGAAGCCGGTTCGGCTCGTCGGCCACCAGGCGGCCCAACTCGTATCTCGCGGTCTGTTCCGCCAGGGATGCCATCTCCTTCTTCATGCGCTTGACCGTGCGAGCGACCTTGTTGTCCTGGTCGCGCACCGACTTGACCGACGCCGTGAAGGCCTGCGAGACCTCGTCGAAATAGCGTTGTATCACCTCCCGGGTCGCTTCGCTGACCACCACGTCCTCTTCCAGGCGGCGGCGCCCCGTGGTCACGAGGTTGGTCTCGATGATGTCGCCGATCTGCTCCAGGTGGTTTGTGACCTGGAGGAGTTCCATGACTTCGCCGGATTCCCCGGTCGTCAACTCCCCGACGCTGATCTGTCCCAGGTACTCCACGACGTGGCCGTGCAGGATATCAATGTCGGAATCCTGCTCGGCCAGAGCCTGGAGATCCTCCTCGGTGCCTGACACCACGGCGGGCAGGGCCGTACCGAGCATTTCATCGACAAGATCGCCGAGGCGGCCGACCTCTCTGCGCGCCCGGTCCAGGGCCAGCGGTGGCGTCGACAGCAGCTCCTTGTCGAGATATTTGGGCTTCATGACCAAGGGCTCGAGCATCGGCCTGTCTGGCACCACCCATTCGCAGAAACGGGCGAACAACGGCGCGAACGGCATGAAGAGGAATGCAATCGCGATGTTGAAGATCGTGTGCGCATTTGCCACCTGCCGGGGCGTCTCGGCAGCCAGTTTGTCGAAGCCGGTAAGAGTTTCCTCGACCGGGGAAATGGCTCGTACCAGATCGGCGAAGGGCGGAATAAACCAGACGATCATGAGAACGCCGACAATCTTGAAGGTGACATGCGCGACGGCCACGCGAACGGCCTCACGGGGTTTTCCGATCGCCGCCAACCCGGCCGTGGCACAGGTTCCGATATTGGCCCCCAGCGCCAGTGCGATACCGGCCTCCAGGGTAATCAGGCCCTGCATGGCCATGGCGATGACCACGCCCATTGTCGCTGACGACGACTGAACCAGCCCCGTGAACGCGGTCGCGATCAGGATGCCGATAACCGGGTTGGAGACCTGCTGCATCAGGTTGATGAAGGGCTCGTAGCTTCTGAGCGGCTTCATGCCCGTGCTCATGATGCCCATGCCGAAGAAGATCATCCCGAGGCCCATCACCAGGACCCCGTAATGTTTCGTCATGTCCTTCTTGCCCAGGAAGATCATCACGAAGCCGATGCCGACCAGCAGCAGCGCGTATTTGGTGACCTTGAAGGCAACGATCTGCGCGGTGATCGTCGTTCCGATATCGGCGCCCAGGATGACGCCGATCGCCTGCGACAGGGACATGAGTCCGGCCGTAACGAAGCCGACGAGCATGACCGTGGTGACCGAGGAGGATTGGATCACCGCGGTCACGACCGTGCCGGTGATCATACCCATGAAGCGATTGGTGGTGAGCGTGCCGAGGATGGTCTTCATCCGGCTCCCGGCGACCTTCTTCAGGGCCTCCGCCATTTGCTCCATGCCGAACAGGAAGATGGCCAGCCCTCCGAAGAGCTGCATTCCCATGCTCCACCATTCGATACCTTCCTCGGCGGCCGTGGCGGCAAATCCTTGCCCAGCGGCCAGCCAGACCATGAGGCCGAATGTAATGCCGAGCAGATTTCGGTAGCTCTTCGCGGGGAGCCAGTTAGTCATTCTGATGTCTCCGCTTTACGATTGTCACGGGCCTCGGAGAAAGCTGGGCTATGCGTTCCGCCTTGGAGCCCAGCAGCAGATGCGGCAGGCCGGTGAGGCCGCGACTGCCTATGACAATCATCAGCGGATCGATGGTCTCCGCGGTTTCGAGGATCCGTGACTCGGGGATGCCTTGCACGAGTTGGGTCTTCATCGCGCCGAATGCCCGCAGTTTCGGCTCCCTCTCGGCGACCTTCTCTATGAAGTCGTCCAGCATATCAGCGGCAAGATCCTCCGTTGGACGGAGCACATCTTCCTCGGATTTCCGGTACGAGCCCGGCGTCTCGATCGGGTCGTGCACGACGTGCAGCGCGATAACCTCGGCGCCCACCTGAGCGGCATAGTCGCAGGCCCAAAGCAAGGCCGCCTCGGAATCCTCGGAGAAATCGACCGCCACGAGAACCGGACGGCCGGTGACAGACGAGCCTCTTTGCTTGTCGGGAACTTCCTTGACCACGATTTGCCTCCCCATTGGGCCCCGGCGGCGCGTCCCAGGTGACGGAAACCCAGATACCGTCACCGATTCACGCTGCGAATCCCCGATCCCAAAGCGACGTTTCGATAGGTCGCCCCGCTTTTCATTGTCGGTCTTGGCGCCAAGTCCGCCACCGGAACGACTCCCGGCGGGCTCGCCAAATGTAAGGTGAGAACCCAACCTGACCAGTGATTGGAAAGTCAGACAGGTGATGGGTTGATAATCATTGACCCAAATCAAACTCTTGCCACGGCGGGTGGGATATCGTCAGACGAAAGAATGTTGGAAACGGCGAGATGAAGGCCTGGCCGGCAACCTGGGTTGCTGGATAGCCGTTGAGCAATGTCGAGCTTTCGGCCCTCTCGGTGGATGTCATCGCCGGGCGACTGGGGTTCCGAACCGGCAATGCCTCGGTGAGGGCGGCTTGGTTTGGGCCGGGTGAGCAGTTGGAAAGGCGACGGCGAAGCGGCCTCGTCCGAAGGCGGACCACAGTGCGAGATCTCGCCGAACAACCGACAAGGCCAAGGGCGACTATGCCCTCACGGTCCTTGGTGGTGGGCGGTAGGGAAATTTAGGTCCGGGCCACGAAATGTAGCGAGATCCGGTACGATGGGCTGACGCCTGTTATTCCCCTCCCGACTGGCATTGAGAAACCGGCCCAGGCTCAGGGAGAGACGAATGGAATGGGCAATTGATCAGTCCATGGGATTCTGGCAGGCGACGAAGACCTTCTTCGCCTTCGATACGACACTCTTGCTGCAGCCTGGCCTGATTGCCCTGCTCATTCTGCAGGTCTTCCTCTTGTGTTGTTCGGCATTCTTCAGCGGGTCCGAGACGGCCCTGTTTTCGCTCTCGCGACTCGATCTTCAGAAGTTGCGCCGGGATCGGCACCCTCGATCGGAAACCCTGCATGCATTGCTCGATCAGCCGCGTCGCCTGATCATTTCGCTCCTGTGCGGCAACGAATTGGTGAACATCGCGGCGACTGCAAACCTGGCCGGCATTCTCGTCGTCCTGTACGGCGAGCAGCGGGCCGGTTGGATCAATGTACTGGTCATGTTCCCCCTGCTTCTGCTTCTCGGCGAGGTGACGCCGAAGACGATAGCGGTCAGCCATCCGGTCAAGATCAGCGCCGGGCTCGTGGCCGGTCCGATCGGCGCCTGGGCGCGGCTGATCACGCCTCTGCGCCGAGTGGTCCGCCTGGCGGCGGAGCAGATAACCTCGTGGATCGTCGGCGAGGAAACGTCCCGGGACAACATCTTGCAAGTCGACGAGTTCCGCACTTTGCTGGCCGAGGTGGCGGATGAGGGCGTGCTCGACGCCACGGAGCGGGTGCTCATCGACAATCTGTTGGAGGCCGGTGAGACCGAGATCGTCGAGATCATGACCCCGCGCACACGCGTCAACTTCCTCCGGGACGATATGAGCGTGCTTGAGGTCGTTGACCATTTTCGCGGCTTCCGTCACCCGCGGGTTCCAGTCTGCCACGAGCATCACGACAACCTGGTCGGCTTCGTCCATGCGGAGGACGTGATGAGGCTGGTCCTGGACGGCGCCGACCTCACAAAACTGAAGCTCGACGAACTCCTCCATCCGCCCGTGATCGTGCCGCCGACCAAATACGTCGACGAGATGTTCGACCTCTTCCAGGCCAACAATGTCCGCGCCGCCGCCGTTCTCAACGAGTTCGGGGGCATGGAGGGGTTCATCACCATGCGGGATATCGTCAGCTTCATCTTCGGCGAAGTCTCCGAAGCGGTCACCGGCCAGGAATTGTACCAGGAGCGCGACAAGAACGTGTTCGAAGTACCTGGCGAGATGAAGCTCACCGATTTCGACGATCTGACGAATTTCGGCATCGAAGACCCGCGGATGACGACGATCGGCGGTGTGGCCTTCCGCTTCCTCGACCGGTTGCCGGAGGTCGGCGATCAGGTGGCGATCGACGGTCTGATCGCGACGGTGCTTGAGATGGATGGCCATCGCGTCGCCCGCCTTCGCATCGCCAAGGGAGTGCCCGGCGAGGATGCCGACACGGATGACAGGAGCCAGGAAGCGGAGACCACGGCGGTGTCTGCGCCGGAACCGGAGCCGGAGATCGAGCCGTTGCCGAGGATCGCGCGGCTGGAGGCAGTGCACGCGGAACCGAGCACAGCGGATTTGGACGTCGTTGGCCAGGATGATGGTGAGCAAGGCCGGCCCATTCTGGACAGGACCGCCCTGCACGATGCGCGGCCCAAAGCCAAGGTCGTGGAACTCACCGCCGTAAAGGCTGTCGACACGACGACGGGCAAGTCCCAGCGGTCGACCCGCAAGGGCGGTCCGGGAACCCATGACAGCAGGGGAGGCTAGGTCATGGATATCGTCGTAGCTGTTCTCGTAATGCTCTTCTTCCTGGTGCTCAAGGGGTTCTTTTCGGGCTCGGAGATCGCGCTGGTCAGCTCGGACAAGATCAAGCTGCGCCACAGGGCGAAGCAGGGCGACCGCGGTGCCAGCCTTGCGCTGAAGCTGCTTCGAACCCCCGATGTGCTGTTGAGCACGACGCTGGTGGGCACCAACATTTCCACGATCATCCTGACGACGATCGGTGCGCTCATGATGATTCAGTTCTTCGGGAACAGTGGCGAATTCTATGCCTTTCTGATCCTCACGCCGCTGCTCCTGGTGCTTGGTGAGATCGTCCCCAAGAGCGTCTACCAACAGAAGGCGGACAAACTGACGCCGATCATCATCTATCCGCTGCGATGGGCGTCCATGCTGTTCTACCCGATCGTCTTCGTGTTCTCCCGCATTGCCAGGATCGCCGCGCGCCTTGTGGGAGCCGGCCGGATCGACCAGCCATTCTTCATCACCCGCGAGCAGTTGCGCACGGTCGTGGACATGGCCGAGCAAGGTGTGTCGCTGGATGCATTCGGGCGTGGGCGAATCCGCCGGGTCATCCGCTTTGCCGAGACCACCGTGGCCCAGACCATGATCCCGATCACCGAGGCGACGGTCATCGGCCGCCGCAAGACGACCAGGGCCGCGATCGAGTTGGTCCGCAAGCACGGCTACAACCGCCTGCCGGTCTACGAGAACAGCACCACCAACATCGTCGGCATCGTGACCTTGTCGACCTGGGATCTGATGGATGCGAACCTGGCCGATCAGACCCTGTCCGAACTCATCAAGCCGGCGCTCTATGTTTCGCCGCTGCAGACCATCGATCAGCTGCTGCCAATGCTGAGCAAGCGTAGCGACCACATGGCGGTCGTCGTTGACGAATTCGGATCTGCCATCGGAATCATAACCATGGAGGACATTGTCGAGGAGGTCGTCGGCGAGATCGATGTCGGCTATGATTTCGAGGAGTACCTGCCAAAGCGCAAACGGGTCTATGAGAAGCTTGCGGAGGACATGTATGTCATGGATGCGCGGCTCTCGATCTCCGAGGCCAACGAGATCCTGCGCGCCGGTCTGCCGGCCACCGAGTTCCATACGGTTGGTGGGTTGGTGCTGGCCCGGCTTCGGCACATTCCGCTGGAAGGGGAATACATTGTCGAGGAGGGCTATCGTTTCACGGTCATCGAAGCCAGCGCACGCACCATCGAAAGACTGCGCGTGGAGCCCGAGCATACTGTCGCCACGCCGGAGCTCGCGGAATAGCGGGTTACGCCAGCGCGGCCGGGGAGCGGTCTAGACGTGGACATAACAGTTGCTCTGGAGCTTCTGGCATTTGCCGTCCTGATGGCTTTGTCGGCGTTCTTCTCCAGCTCCGAAACCGCACTCTTCTCGCTGAATCAGATGCAGCAGGAGCAGATGCGTCGCGCTGGAAACTCCAGCATCTCCTTGGTTGAACGACTGCTTGCCCAGCCGCGCCAACTCATCGTGACGATCCTGATCGGCAACGAGTTGGTCAATGTCGCGGCCTCGGTGATATCGGCGGCGATCGTGATCCGGGTGCTCGGCGCCGACGCCAAGTGGGTGAACCTGATCATCATGGTTCCCGTCTTGCTCCTGGTCGGAGAAATCACGCCCAAGACCCTGGCGATCCGAAACAACGTCGCATTCGCGTCGGCCCAGTCGCGGTTCATCCACCTCTTCGCCAGGGCCATTACGCCGTTGCGCTGGATCGTCCGCCACATCGCCGGGTTCTTCATCACGATGATCGTTGGCCGCGAGCGGTCACGGGCCAACATCATCACTGAGGACATGGTCCGTTCCCTGGCGCAGGAAGCCGTCGGAGACGGTGTGCTGGACCGCGAGGAGGCACTCTATATCAACCGGATCTTCGACTTCTCGGACAAGTCATTGCGCGACGTGATGACCCCGCGGTCACAGATCCTCCACCTTCCCGCGCGCACCAGCCTCGATGAGGCGATGCATTACTACCAGCGCTCCGGGCACACCAAGGTCCCGGTCTGCGACGGCAGCCGGGATTTCGTGGTTGGGGTGTTCTACGTCCGGGATCTCCTGGGATCGGGGCTGGCGGAGGGCTTGCCCGACACCGGATCCCGAACCGTCTCCGATCTGATGCGCGAGGCGTATTTCGTGCCGGAAACGAAGACGGTGGCCGATCTCTTCTTCACCTTTCGCAAGCGCAAACTGTCGCTGGCGGTGACGGTCGACGAATATGGCGGCGTCACCGGACTTGTCACCATGGAGGATCTGCTGGAGTGCATCTTCGGCGATATCCTGAGCCGATCTGAACTGCTCCAACAGCGGTCCATGCCCATCGAAAAGCTTGCTGAGGACAGCTATCGGATCGACGCCGCGACGCCGCTTCATCAGTTCAACTCCCTGACAGGCGCAAAGCTGGAATCGGATCGGGCCGAATCCGTCGGCGGACTCCTGTTGAACGCGTTTGGCGAGCTTCCCAGCCAAGGCCAGAGCATCGTGGTTGGCGATCATGTCTTCGAGGTCGTGTCCGTTGCCCGCCAGCGGATCTCGAAGCTCAAGGTCAAGCCGGTTTCGGATTTGGGCACCATTGGGCTCGAAGCCGTCGGCGCGCCGTCTGAAGAACCCGGAGAGCCAGTGCGGAGTTCCGACGGCGTTCAGAGCGACCAGGCGCAGACGGGAGACTGACGGTGGACGTGGCAGTGACAGTCCTCATCATGGTGATCTGCCTGGGCTGCGAGGCGTTCTTCTCAGGGTCCGAGATCGGTGTCGTGAGCGCGGATCGCATGAAGCTTCGCCATCAGGCGGCCCAGGGCTCGCGCGGGGCGGCGCTCGCCCTGGAGATGCTCAACAAGCCCGAATGGCTGCTCTCCACCACGCTTGTGGGCACGAATATCGCCGTGGTCACCAACACCACCATGGCCACGGCCTTGATGATCCAGCTGTTCGGCGAACGGTACAGCTGGCTGGCCATCGTCCTGGTCGCACCGCTGATCTGGATCTTTGGCGAGATCGTTGCCAAGAGCGTGTTCCAGCAACGCGCCGACGCCATTACGCCCAGGGCCATATTCGTGCTGCGCGCGGCATCTTTCGTCTTCTCGCCGATCCTGGCCGTGTTCAGCTTTCTGACCGGAGTTCTCACCAAACTGGTCGGCGGCGACGCGCAGAACAACCCCTTCACCTTGCGCGAAGAGATCTCGGCGATGATGGAGATGTCGGCGGTTGAGGGCGATATCCCGCCGATGGAACGGCATATGATCCGCCGGGTGTTTAATTTCGGCGAGACCACCGCCGGCGACGTCATGGTGCCGCTGATCGATGTGATCGGAATCTCCAGCGAGGCGACCTGTGGCGAGGCCCGCCGCCTCGCTGTGGAGCATGCGCACAAGCGCCTGCCTGTCTACGAGGAGCGGGTCGACCGCGTCGTGGGGACATTGAACGTCCTCGATCTCCTGCAGGAGGACTCGCAAAAGCCGATCGCGCCTTACATACGCGAGACCCGTTACGTTCCTAACTCGATCAGTCTCGAGAAGCTGCTGTCGGACATCCGCAAGGGATCCGGCTTCACGGCCGTCGTCATCGATGAATTCGGCGGCGCCGAGGGCATCGTGATGCTCGAGGACATTCTAGAGGTCATCGTCGGCGAATTGGAGGACGAGTTCGACCTTCACAAACCGTCGGAAGCCGCGATCCGCGAACTGGGCGCGAGAGACTATCTGGTCGAGGCCAGGGTCAGGATCGACCGGCTTGAAGAGCAGCTTGGGATCGAACTGCCGGAAGGCGAGTACGATACTCTGGCCGGGTTCCTGATCGAAACCACCAAGGCGATCCCTCCTGCCGGCACCGTGATCCAACATGAAGGCATCTCCCTCACCGTCGAACGGGTCGCGATGCCGACGATCCTGGAGGTCAGGGTCCGCTGGTAGGTCCGCGAGGGCATGTGCGGCCGGCCGGGCAATGGCCGGTCGAGGCGTGTCACCTGGCGTCACCGAATGGGGAATTCTCCACTCCGGTCGCCCGAACCGTCGGAACGGCCGATGGCCCGGTGAAAAAGGACGCTCTTGATGCTGTCCGGATGGTGCCTCGAGCCCACCGCCAATTGCTCCAGATCAATTGTCATTCCGCATTCAAGCAACTGTAATAAATGTGTAACGCACCGTTCCTAATCTGACGTTGGACGGCAGGTGGGGTGCCGCATTGGCTGGCAGCCGAACCGCCGCGACCGCGGATAGGAGCTTGCACCGAATGAAAGAGGCTGGGACACCCACGACCCCGCACGTGGATGGTGAAAAGGCGTCCGTGGCGCCGGAGCCCCCCGTCCTGATCGCGGTCGACTTTTCACAAGATTCCGAAGCGGTTCTGAATTGGGCCAGCGACTACGCCGATGTGATCGGTGCGCCCCTCGAGATCCTGCATGTGGTCCACGACCCCGCCGGCTCGCCGGGCACCTATAGGCCGGAAGACAAGGATCCGCTAGAGCCCATGGCCGATGTGGCCGAACGCAAGCTCAATCGCTTCTTTGAGCAGATGGTGCGTGACCATCCAGACCAGCCGGTCCTCAGCAGGGCGAAATTGCTCTGTGTCGAAGGGCTGCCGGCATCGAAGATCGTCGATGTCGCGCACGCGCGCGGCGCGCGCTTGCTTGTGCTGGGCGGCGGTCGCCGAAACGGTCTTGGACGATTGGTGCAGGGCTCCACGGCGCATCAAGTCGCGCGCCATTCGCGGCTTCCGGTGACGATCGTCAAAGCGGATTGCTGATGGCGTTGCGACTGATCGACGGGGGACGGTCCGACCCAATCGCTTTTCCGCTCCTCGATCCGGTCCTCGACCGGACAGGCAGGCGGCAGCTTCGAAAGCTGATCACCCTCGTTGCCGCGACGCGCGGACAGGTCGTCGCCGAGGAGGGCGAGATCAGTCGCGACCTGCTCGTGGTCGCCGATGGCGTCATCAAGCTCTGCAAGGACATGGCCGACGGGCGGCGGCTGATCGTCGCCTTCCGCTCTCCTGGCGATCCGGTCTCGTTGCAGCGCCGTGATACGCCTTGGCCGATCACTGCGCGGGCGGTATCGGATTGCACGCTCTATCGGATCGCGTGGGAGCCCCTGGGCCATTTGGCGAGACGGTATCCAGCGATCGACAGGGCGCTGCTCGACCTGGCATGCAATGAGATTGTCGGCATGCAGGAACGGCTGCTGACGCTCGGCCGCGGGACGACTGAGGAGAGGCTCGCTTCTTTCATTCTGGAGTTCTGCCGCCCTGCCGGGACGCCATCTAGCTTCGGCCGCGAATTCCACCTGCCTGTGAGCCGGTCCGAGATCGCCGAGTACCTGGCGCTGACCATCGAATCCGTCTCGCGGGTCTTCTCCCGCTTCAAGCGCGAGCGCATTATCGCCATGCGCCAGCAACGCCGCATCATGGTGCTGAACCGACCGGCGCTGGAGGCTCTCGCGCTGGGCGGACGCGACGTCGTGGACAACGACACACAGGCCAACGCCTTGCAGAGCCTGCGGGGCGGCGACTGAGCCAGCCGGCTATGCCGGTGGTGCGATTCGGGGCATCGGACCGCACCCGTAGAGCGCAAGACTCGTAGACACACCCGACGCTGACAGATGTCGCCTGCTTGATACCGATTTGATCGAGGTCAAATCGCGTCGAGGTGCTATTCGTTACATTGTTACTAACAGTCAGCGCGCATATCTGCCGCGGTCATCCCGTCGAGGATTGTTGAGCCATGATCTGCCGAAGATGCAGAGGCTTGATGATGGTCGGCGTGCCGGCAGCCATTCGCCCACTGACGACCCGGTAGCAGCAGGAGGAATGTCACCCATGGCCAGAAAAAGTGCCCTCGCAAACCTGTTCGGCCGTTCGCCGATAAAGCCGATGCAGGAGCATATCAAGGTCGTGAACCGCTGTGCCGGTGAGGTACCCGGGCTATTCGAAGCCTTGTGTGCCGGCGATCAGGCCAAGGTGGTCGAGATCAAGGACCAGATTTTCGCCCTTGAGCAGGAAGCCGACGACATCAAGAACGAACTTCGTGCGCACCTCCCGAAGAGCCTTTTGATGCCGATGGATCGGCGCGACCTGCTGGAGGTCCTGGACATGCAGGATTCGATAGCGGACACCGCCCAGGACATCGCCGGCCTGCTCGTCGAGCGCACGATGGAAGTGCCGGACTCCCTGAAGGAACCGCTGCTGGGCCTTGCGCGCCGCTGCGTCGACGCCTGCGACAAGGCGGGCGAGGTCATCGGAGAACTCGATGAACTGGTCGAGACCGGCTTTCGCGGTCGCGAGTCCGAGCGGGTGGCTGTGATGGTCGAAGAGCTGAACAGCATCGAGGACGACACCGACCAGATGGGCATGGACCTGACGCATCTGCTGTTTGCGCAGGAGGATGAAATGAAGCCGGTATCGGTGATGTTCTGGTACCAGCTCATTCAGTGGATCGGCGACCTGGCCGACTACGCCGAGAAGGTCGGCAATCGGTTGCGGCTCTTGCTCGCGCGCTAGGGAAATTCAGACTTACAAAATTCAGGGGGAGGTACGGCCATGGAGGTCATTGCTCAATACGGACCTTATTTGATTGCCCTCGGCGTGATCTTTGGTCTCTACATGACATGGGGCATCGGCGCCAACGATGTCGCCAACGTCATGGGAACGTCGGTCGGCTCCGGCGCCATCACCGTCACGACGGCCATCATCATTGCCGGTATTTTCGAGTTTGCCGGCGCCGCGCTGGCGGGCGGTCACGTGACCGCAACGATCCGCAAGGGCATCATCGATCCGACGCCCATCATCGACTCTCCGGAAGTGCTCATTTTCGGGATGCTGGCCGCTCTGTTGGCCGCCGCCGTGTGGCTGATGGTTGCGTCCTCCCGCGGCTGGCCCGTATCCACCACCCATTCGATCGTCGGCGCGGTGGTCGGCTTTGCCATCGCCGGCATCGGTCTGGACGCGGTCAAATGGGACAAGATCGGACAGATCGTCGCCAGTTGGGTCGTATCGCCTATCCTGGGCGGCAGCATCGCCTTCATCCTCATCGTCAGCATTCGCCGCTTGATCCTGAACACGGACAGTCCGTTCGAGAGCGCCAAGCGGTGGGGTCCGGTCTACGTGTTCCTGGTCGGATTCATCATCGCCCTGGTGACGCTCTTCAAGGGCCTGAAGCACCTCAATCTCGACCTGAGCGTGCCCATGAGCTTTGTCGCAGCGTCTATTGTCGGCCTGATCGTCGCATTCATCGGATGGCTCCTCATCAGACGGGTCGAAGTCGATGAGACCGCCGACAAGGACTACCATTTCGCCAGCGTCGAGAAGGTCTTCGTTCCGATGATGCTGTTCACCGCTTGCGGGATGGCCTTCGCCCACGGCTCGAACGATGTCGCCAACGGTGTCGGCCCCCTGGCCGCAGTCTACGGCCTGGTCCAATCGGGTGGTGAAGTCGCGCAGAAGTCGGAACTGCCGATCTGGATCCTGCTGCTTGGCGGCTTTGGCATCGTCGTCGGCCTGGCGACCTACGGTCACAAGGTGATGCGGACGGTCGGCACAAAGATCACCGAGCTGACGCCGACGCGCGGGTTCTGCGCGACGATGGCGGCGGCGGCGACGGTCGTGCTGGCGTCGAGGACCGGCATGCCGGTGTCCACAACGCACATCGCGGTTGGCGCGGTGATGGGCGTCGGCCTTGCCCGAGGTATCGGTGCGATCGACCTGCGGGTCATCGGCGGGATCGTCCTGTCGTGGATCGTGACCCTGCCAATCGGCGGAGTGCTGGCAGCGCTCTTCTACTTCACCTTGAAGGGGATCTTCACCTGATCGGCAAGTGTCGCGACGCGTGCGCTTCAGGGCGCAGGCGCCGCGGTCTTGCCACCTCCTGAACGGTTCCACCCGTTCGCTAACCGGGAAAATGAATGACGGGCGCGCTCGAAAGGCGCGCCCGTCTCATTTGAAGCCATCTCCAGTATGAGAAGTGCCGGCTGGCGCTTTTTCTGTTCATACGGCAACGGCCCGCTCTCCGCCCGGACACCCGTGAGGATACTGGCGTTGAGCGGCCGGGTGGGGAGCGGGCCGGTGCCGATTCCGCGTCAGCGGATAATTCGCTAACCGGCCAGCGCCGCGCGTTCCGGTTCGGTGATGTTCAGCGCATTGGCCAGATCGAGCAGGGCCTCGCTTCGGTATACAAGCGGGATCAGGTTTTTGCCGACCCGGATGAACACGGCCATGTTGTGCCTGTTTCCGCTGTGGACGATGTGGTGATTCACGATGTCGCCGACATCGAGCCATACGGTCCCGTCGGGCGACAATGGCGTGTGCCCGACAATGAAGGGCGTCCTTTCATCGACGCCGAGATTGGCTCGGAAGGCATTGACATGCCGCTTGGAATAGCCGCCCGGACGGTTGGGCCGACGTAGCCGATTCCAAGTGAGCTCGAGCGTCAGGCGTTCCTGGTTGCGGATGTTCACCAGGTCGGCCACGGTCGCCGCCCGACGCGGCGGACCGGCGTGGCAAGCAATGAAGTCTCTGGTCTTGACCACATAGGGCAGCAGCTCGAAGAAAGCTTCGAGCCCCTCCACATAGCCCGGGCCACGGAGCTTTCGCGCCCGGTTCTTGAGGATGAGGCCCTGCGGCACTCCGGCCTTGCTCACGAGCTCATCAAAGCTGTCGTGGTTGCCGCGAATATAGAAGACATTCCGAGGGAACCGGATCTTCAGTTTGAAGATGAGATCCAGCATGAGCAGCGAGGTGTCCATCTGGCTCAAATCCTCGTCCCCTTCGGGATGCACGGCATCGCCTAGGATGACAAGGATTGCTTCGCCCCGGCTCAGGGACTCAAGGCACCCATCCTCGCTGAGTATCTTCAGCAGATTGTCCAGGTTCGCGTGCAGGTCGCCGACGATGACCGGCGTCGGTTCTGCGGGAAGATCGAGGAGTCCGCCGGTCTGACCCAACGCATCCCGAGGCCGATAGGCTTCGTCTCGCAGGATGTCATTGACCGCCCCAAGCGTCTCAAGTGCCTCCGCAGGAGGCAGCAATTCGATCGGGCCGCCAAATATGTGGCGGATCGCCTTCAGACTGGCCAGCCGGCTGGCGACAGGGCGGGCGATCTCCTCGGCATCTTCGACATAGTGGACGTAGGTCTCACCGCCAGGATCAATCCGTGAGATCGTGATCCTGCCGTCATCATTCGCGATCTCGACCTGCCTGCGCATGACGCTCGTCGGGAATCTGAAGAGCCGCTGGCAGGTCTCGTCGGCACGCCCCAGGCGAAGCCTGTGTCCGGCGGGTATCCGCACGAACCCCGAGATATCGTTCAGGTATTTTTCGCTGTCTACGAGGATCCAATCCCTGACGGCGCGTCGGTCGCCTTTCAGCGAACAGTCGGGATAAAGCCGCAAGGACCGCCCCCCGAGTTCCAATTGGATTGGCTGACCGTCAGCGCCAGCCCGAACGCGGCCTGTCAGTCGTCGCGGCTCGCCAGTCAGGGGCAATGGCCCCTGGCGGTCGGCCAGAAAGAGCAGTTCCCGAACCCGGTTTAACACGATCTTGTCTCACGCTACCCCTGTCCTGCACGCGGAGTGTTCAATCCTCCTTGGCAGGCACGACAATATCCTTCGGTATGCCGTCAAAGCTGTCTCTGAGATATGTCAAAAGACCAGCCTTTCTAAAGTATAATGCGGCTTGCTGGTAAACGGCTACCTGATTCTCAACCTGAATCAGAGTCACGCCCCGGTCGATTGGATGCACGCCCTGATGCTTACGGGCCAAACGCGATTCAAATATTATTGAGGCTGGGGGAATTATGAACTCGAAGACATAACGCGCCCGCCAATTGGTCGACAGAAAATGTGTTTTTGCAGGCGGCAACAAGATTCTCGCGAGGTCGAGCTTGGGGGGAGACGGCGCCTTCAGCCACTCGTCCTCGAACACCGCCAATGCGTGATCGTAACCGACGAACGGGAAGCCAAGGTGGATTTCCCTGGGGCGCAATGCCAGGGACTGAGCCCGCCACCAGTTCTTGAATGTCAGATCGATATACCCTTCCTCCGGCCAGCCGCCGATCTTGCGAACAAGCCGCGATTTTCCCGAGCCTGGCGGCCCGGTGACGATCAATTGTCGGTACTTCGTGGCCTTGGGAAACGGCACACCCTTGATGTATTGAATCTCATCTATCGGCGCCAGATCGAACATCGGAGCATTTGTGGCGGTGTCTGCTTGCCGGTCGGCCATCATGGGTGTCAGTCGGCTTTCCAAAGTAACGTCGTTGTAGCCTGCGGAGGCGCAGGCACCTGGGGAACCCGGGCTGAGTCACGGTCAGCTCCTCAGTTCGATGGGACCTTATAAAGCAGACGGCCCTCTTGGTGCGATCCTGCCGCATCCACGCCCGTGATTGCGAGGCACCGTCATTTGATACTCCGCAACAGCTTTCCTGCAAAGAGCATCAACGCGTCGCGAAACATGTGACGACGGGCATCAGGATCACGGCAGCCTGTCTGCCCTCGGCCGTCCGGACTCTCAGCGACGTATGTGGTCCGGCGCGATCACAATCTCAATATTGTGGCATGATCGCCCGTTAAAAGACCCCGCTATCCGCCAGGTCCATTTCTCCGCCAAACACGGAAGTGACATTCGCTAACGTGAGGCCGCAGAGGAGGTGGTTCGGCGCTTCGGGGTCACTTGATGTCGATCGTCTGGCCCGAGAGCGCCAGCGACACGGTCAGGGAGCCTTCGTTGATCAGCCATCGGCGCAGGGTGAAGGTCCGTTTGCCGTCGCGATGCATCGGATCGGCGTCGGCCAAGGCACGAGCCTCTTCAAGGGACGTGGCGCGGTAGACGATCAAGCCTCCGCCGGACATGCCTTCGCCGGTGGCGTCGGACAAGGGCCCGGCGAATACCAGCGCGCCCCGTTCCTCCAGCGACTTCTGATAGTCGAGATGGGCCGGCAGGGTTTCCTGCAGCGCCTCCGGCTCCACGATCGCCGTGGACTCGGCCACGAACACCTCGAACGCCAATGCGCCCCGGGACCGGGCAATCTGCTTGTATTCCGAGAAACTGGGCATGCTGACTCTCCTCCCAACCCCGATTGTCACCCAACTCTTCATCCATAATTATCTGTGTTGGGCGGAAAAATCGATATTATTTGACAGCAATTCCCCATCCTAGGCATTCTGTTGCGATCAGGGCCAGTGCCAGGGGAAGCATCGATGCGTTTCATAGTCGGAGAGGCGGGCGAGGGTAGGTCGGTCTATGCGGTCGACGGCGACAAGGTCGTCAACCTCACGGCAGCGATGGGCGAGTTGGGGGATGATCTCGCGGCGCTGATCCGCATGGGTGACGCAGGGCTGGCAAAGTCATCGGCGGCGGCCCGGGACGTGAAACAGCGCCTGGCCGTCGATCAAGTGCGGCCGGAGATGCCGCTCCGTCATCCCGGCAAGATCGTCTGTCTGGGCCTCAACTATGTCGAGCACGCCAAGGAGGGGGGCTACGAGGTGCCGGACTATCCGGCGATGTTCATGCGCCCTACCACTTCGATGATCGCCGCCGGCGCGCCGATCGTGCGCCCGAACTGCTCCGAGACCCTCGATTACGAGGCCGAGCTCATGGTGATCGTCGGAAAGGGTGGACGGCATATCGCCGAGGCCGACGCGCTGGGGCACGTATTCGGCTATACGATTTTCAATGACGGGTCGGTGCGCGAATACCAGCGCAAGACGCATCAATGGGCGCCAGGCAAGATGTTCGACGGCACCGGAGCGGTCGGCCCGGTGGTCGTCACGCCCGATGAATTGCCGGAGGGCGCCTCCGGATTGCGCATCACATCCCGACTGAACGGCAACACCATGCAGGATTCCAATACCGCCAACATGATGTTCCCGGTGGCGCAGACCATTGCAATCCTGTCAGAGTTCACGACGCTCGAACCGGGCGACATGATCGCGCTGGGGACACCGCCCGGTGTCGGGCATGCGCGCCGTCCGCCGGTGTGGATGAAGCCGGGCGATGTGGTCGAGGTTGAGATCGAAGGCATCGGACTCTGTCGCAATCCGATCGTGGCGGAAGGAGACCGGACCATGACTGAGGCCGCGGAATGAGCGCTCCTGCGCAGCACGGCGACAGCGCCCAGGACGCTGAGCGGGCGGATGCCCAGCAGGCGGTGCGCGATATGCGGGCACGCCTTCGGCGTCTCGACGATGATGGTCTCGACCTTATTCTTCGGGAGGCCCGCTCACACTACGCCTGGCGGGACGAGCCGGTGTCCGAGGCTGAGATCCGCACTCTGTACGATGCCGTGAAGATGGGCCCGACCAGCATGAACGGCTGTCCGGCGCGGTTCGTCTTCGTGACCTCGAAGGAGGCCAAGGAGCGCCTCGCACCATGCGTCAATCCCGGCAATGCCGCCAAGATGATGTCCGCGCCGGTGACCGCCATCGTGGCCCATGATGTCGAGTTCTGGCGGCACCTTGTGACGCTGCATCCGCATGACGACCGGAGTGCCATGTTCGCCAACGACCCGGCGAAGTCTGAGACAGCGGCGTTCCGGAACGCCACGCTGCAGGGTGCGTATCTCATCATCGCCGCGCGTGCGTTGGGTTACGACGTCGGTGCCATGTCGGGGTTCTCGAACGACAAGGTCGATGCGGAGTTCTTTGCCGGGACCAGCTGGCGGTCGAATTTCCTGTGCAACATTGGATATGCCGACGAGGCCGCACTGTTCCAGCGCCTGCCACGGTTCGGGTTCGAGGAAGCCTGTGAGATCATCTGACCGGGGATGAGGGGATAAGGCCATGGCGGCCATCAAGATGAAGACCACGGTCAAGCTGAGGGCAGAGGCCGAATGCCCGTCGCATTCGCGCGCCGATATCGCGATCCGCGATATCGTCTTCGCGATCGATGAGCCGGTCGAACGCGGCGGGACCAATGCCGGCCCGACGCCGACCGATGCGGCCCTGGCGGCCCTGGTCGGATGCACCAACGTGATCGGCCACAAATGCGCCGACGCGCTCGGGGTCGATATCGGCCACCTTCGCATCTCCGCCTCCTGCGACTTCGACCGCCGCGGTGTGACGCTGTCGGAGGAGATTGACCGGCCGTTCCAGCACATCGTTCTGGACGTGGCGGCCGATGGCACCGCTTCGGATTCGGATTTGGCCCGTGTTGCTGCGGAGGTCCAGAAATACTGCCCGCTGTCCAAACTGTTCCGGGCTGCCGGAACCGAGATCACCGAGACATGGCGGCGCCACGGAACATGAGAATCCCGGCACCGCCGCCATATGAGAACGCACGGAAAAAATAGGGAGACGACAATGTTCAAGACCTTGACTAATCGCCTGCTGCCGGCGCTGGCATTTGTGCTGCTGGCCGTCGGCCTCGCCACGCCGGCACCCGCAACGGAGACGATCCGGATGGTGGCGATCGACGGCTATCCGGCCCGCGCCATGTGGGTCCGCGAGTTCAGCGGCTTCTTCATCCCGGAAGTGAACCGGCGGCTGGCTGAAACCGGCAATTACGAGATCGAGTGGCAGGAGGCTTATGGCGGCACCATCGTCAAGCCGCGCGGCGTGCTGGAGGGCATCCGGCTCGGGCTTGGCGACATCGGCATCGTTACCACGATCTTCCACAGCTCCGCGCTGCCCAGTCAGGCGATGTCGGCTGTCACGCCTTTCATCTCCACCGATGCCAGGGTGGTCGCACGGGCGGTCGACGAGATCGCCAAGGAATTCCCACAGATCGAGGCGGAGTTCGCCGCCCAGAACCAAGTCTATCTGGCGACCGGCGTCGTGCTGGACACCTACCAGGTTTTCAGCAGCGAGCCCATTTCGAGCCTCAGCGACCTGGAAGGCGGCAAGATGGCCGGTGCCGGATACAATCTGCGCTATCTGGAAGGGCTGAACGACGTGGCCGGGGTTCGCGGCGGTCTCACCGACTTCTACAACATGCTGCAGACCGGCGTCGTCGATCACGCGATGCTGTGGCCGGAGGCGGCGGTGACCTTCAAGATCCACGAAGTCGCGCCGCATATGCTCCGGGCCAATTTAGGCTCGGTGAACTCCAAGACGGTGACCGTGAATCGGGATGTCTGGAACGGGCTTCCGGACGAGGTGAAGCAGGTCCTGCTGGATGTCGCCGTGGCGTACCGCGATCACGTCGCCAGCGTGGCCATGGAGCGGGCGGCGGAGAGCGTTGTCGCCTTCGAGGCTGCCGGCGGGACCGTTGTCGATCTCTCGGCTGCGGATCGCGCCGCCTGGGCGGCATCGATGCCCAACATCGCCCTGGAATGGGCCGCCGGTATCGATGCCGAGGGTGGACCCGGCTCGGACATGCTGACCGCTTATGTGGGCAAGCTGCGGTCCGCCGGCCAGGTTCCGGTTCGTGACTGGGCGGCGGAACTGACGAACTGACGGCTGCGGGTCTTAACCCGTGCCTGACGGGGCCACACCGCTGACCGGCCGTGCCGCCACGGTCCTTACCTGGCTTGCCGTGGCGGCCAACGTGGTCGGGACGGTCGTGGTCCTGCTGCTGGTGGTGGCGGTCAACACCGATGTGGTGGCCCGTGGCGTGTTCAGCGCGCCATTCAGGGGCACCGTCGAGGTCGTCCAGTTCTCGATGGTGCTGATCGTCTTTCTTCAGCTTCCCGATGTGGTGCGGGTCGATCGGCTGACCCGGTCGGACGGTTTCCTGGCGGTGCTCGGCGATCGCCGCCCCGCCCTGGGGCGATTGCTGGCGCGGATCGTGGACGCGGTGTCGGCGGTGATGATGGGGCTGATCGCCGTCGCCATGTGGCCGGAATTCGTGATCGCCTGGGTACATGACGATTTCTTCGGAACGCCCGGCATCTTCACCGCACCATGGTGGCCGGTGCGGCTGTCGATTGTGTTCAGCGCGACCCTGTGCTGCCTCATCCTGGTGCTGAAGGCGGTCACTGGCCGTCGCGTGCTGGAGTACGTGCATATCGGCGCCGGCGAACGATGATCGGCATCGCGATATACGGAGCGGACCTCTGATGTCGCCGGTGGAGATCGGCGCCATATCGGTCGCGGCGATCGTGCTGCTGATCTACCTGGGGGTCTACATCCCGATTGCGCTGGCGCTGGTCTCCTTCGTCGGCATCTGGTTGATGCGGGATAATTTCCAGCTCGCCATGAACCTGCTGAAGATCGCCATCGGCGACAGTGTCACCGAATACGCCTTTGCAACCGTGCCGTTGTTCACCTTCATGGGATTGCTGGTGTCAAAGGCGGGGCTGGGCGCCGACATCTATCAGGTCATGAATGACAGCTTCCGCCGGGTGAAGGGCGGTATCGGCATGGCCACGGTCGGCGCCAATGCGGTCTTCGCGGCGGTCACCGGCTCCTCGATCGCCTCGGCTTCGGTCTTCACCCGGGTCTCGGTGCCGGAGATGCTGCGCTTCTCCTACAATCCGCGCTTCGCTGTCGGCGTGGTGGCCGGATCGTCGGTGCTGGGCATGATCATCCCGCCAAGCGCCATGCTGATCATCTATTCGATCGTCGCCGAGCAGTCGATCGGGCAGATGTTCCTGGCCGGCATCGTCCCCGGTCTCATGCTGGCGCTGGCATACATCCTGGCCATTATTGCGATGGGCCGACTGACGCCCGGGTTCATCGGCGGGTCCGACCACGTGGACTCAGACTACGTGCCATTGACCCGCCTCGACGTTGCCCGCAAGACTTTGCCCATCGTGGTCCTGGTCGCGGTGGTGCTGGGAGGCATCTATGCCGGCTGGCTGACGCCGGTCGAGGCGGGTGCGGCCGGCTCGGCGGTGGCGCTTTTGATCGCGCTACTGCGCCGCCGGATGAGCCTGCAATCATTCTGGGAAGCGTTGATCGAGACCGGCCACATAACGGCCAGCATCCTGTTCCTGATCACGGCCGCCTCGATGTACAGCCGCATGCTGGGCTTCGCCGGCCTGCCCAACGAACTCGGCGCGCTGCTGTCGGCCAGCGAGTTCGACTTCGTCGTGGTAATGATCGTCTACGTTCTGCTGATGCTGTTCCTCGGCACCTTGCTGGACACCGCGTCGATCATACTGATCGTCGTGCCCCTGTTCCTGCCGATCGTCGAGCCGATGGGGCTGAGCCTGGTCTGGTTCGGCATCGTGACGGTGGTCGGTGCGGAGATCGGGTTGCTGACACCGCCTCTCGGCATATCCTGCTTTGTGATCAAGGCGACCCTGGACGACCCCCGGATCAAGCTGAAGGATGTGTTCCTGGGCGCGCTGCCGTTTGCCGCCATCATGCTGCTGGTGCTGATCCTGATCATCCGCTACCCGGCGCTCAGCATCGCAATCCTGAATTGAGCCAACGGAGGCCGCGATGAGAACCGTCACCAAGGAGACCCTCACCGAGACCTTCCTCGGCTATTGCGCCGACGACACCGATCCGCGCTTGCGCCTGATCCTGGAGCGTCTGGCGCACCATGTACATGCCTTCGTCAGGGAAACCGGTCTGACCCACGCTGAGTGGCGCAAGGGCATCGAACTGCTGGTCAAGGCGGGCGAGATCAGCGATGCCAACCGCAACGAGTTCGTGCTGTTCTCCGATGTGCTCGGGCTGTCTTCCTTGGTCGACATGGTCAACTCACCGGCGGAAGCAACCGCCTCGAGCGTACTGGGACCTTTCCATATCCGCGGCGCGCCCGAGATTCCCGTTGGCGGCGACTTGAAAGCGGACAATGCCGGCGCCACGGTCGTCGTCGCCGGGCAGATCCGGGATACCGGGGGCCGGCCGATCCCCGGCGCGGTTCTGGAGATCTGGCAGACCGCCGTGAACGGGCTTTATTCGAACCAGGATCCGGAACAGGCCGAGTATAGCCTGCGCGGCCGGATGACGGCGGATGCGGACGGGCATTATGCGTTCACCACGGTGCGCCCGGCGCCATACACGGTCCCGGATGATGGCCCTGTGGGCGAGCTTCTCCATGCCACCGGACGAGATCCGTGGCGGCCGTCGCACCTGCATTTTATCGTCGAGGCCGAGGGCTTCCGCACGCTGGTGACGGAGGTATTCCCGAGCGACGATCCGTATCTGGACCAGGATGCCGTGTTCGGCGTTCGCGAGGATCTGGTGATGGAATATGTGCGCCATGACGATCTTGCCGAATTGCCGGCCGGCCTGGAGGCCGCGGGCCGCATCGTAGCGCCGTTCTTCACGGTCGATTTCGATTTCACGCTGGCGCGGGAGGGGAGCCCGTAGCCGCGATATCCAGGCGGGGACAACCCGTCGCATTCGGGAGGACCTTCATGCGAGCAATACTTGTTGGGCTGGCCTGCTTGGCCCTGTCACTGACATCGACCATTGGCCCGGCGCGGGCTGATGAGGATTTCACTGTCACCTTGCTTGGCAGCGGCACACCGCCTCCATTGATGACCCGCTTCGGACCGGCGACGCTGGTCGAGGTGGGCGGCAGGATGTTCCTGTTCGATGCCGGTCGCGGCGCCACCCAGCGCATGTGGCAGCTCCGCAAGCCGTTCGGCAAGCTCGACGCCCTGATCCTGACCCACCTGCATTCCGATCATGTGGTCGGCGTGCCGGACATCTGGCTGACCGGCTGGCTGCGAGGTCCCTACGGACGGCGGGACGAGCCGCTTGTGGTGATGGGGCCGGAGGGCACCGAGAACCTGATGACCCATCTCCAGGCCGCTTACGCCTGGGATGTCGACACCCGAGTCGAGGACCAGGGCATGTCGCGCACCGCAGCCGGGATCGCAGCGACGAATATCGCTGCGGGACTCGTCTATGACCAGGACGGCATCACGATCACCGCGTTCGACAACAATCACGGCGAGCTGATCAACCCGAGCCTGGGATACCGGATCGACTATGACGGGCGTTCGGCGGTGATCTCGGGCGATACCAAACGCGTCGACAGCTTGATCGAGCTGTCCCAGGGCGTCGATCTGCTGGTGCACTCGATCGGCGCGGCGCGGCAGGAGCTGTTGGACAGCGCGCCGATCTGGCGGCGGATCATGGACCACCATATCGAGCCCGAGGATGCCGGCCGCGTCTTCGCCGAGACCCAGCCGAAGATGGCCGTGTTCACGCATGTGGTCGCCCTCACGAACGGGCAGATCCCGCCGGTCGGTGCGGACGAGATCATGGAGCGGATGCGCACCACCTATGACGGCCCCGTAACCATGGGCCAGGACCTGATGCGGATCGCCATCGCGGACGACGGCGTGACCGTGACGCCGTGGGAGGACTGACCGGCTCAATCGGGTTCTGAAGACCCGATCCGGTCGGCCAGGAACGCACCGGTTTCCTGGTAATGGGATGTCAGCCGGGCCACCGCGAGGTCCGCATCGCGGTCCAGCGCCGCCGTGACGATGTCTTCATGCTCCTTGTTGACGTCGCGCTTCGGGTAGGCCGACGGGCCAGCCAGGTTTCGATAGCGGATGTTCTCGTCATAGAGCTGTTCGCAGAACCGCATCAGGGTGGCGGAGCCGCAGGCCGAGATCAGCGCCCTGTGGAATTGCCGATGCAGTTCCTCCCATTCGGCATTGGCGACGAAGGCCTTGGATGTCGTGGATCGGGGGGTGCGCGACAAGCGGTAATGGGCAAGGACGACGCCTTCCTCCCAATCCTTGCCACCATGGGCGATCGACTCGCGCAATGCCCGTTCCTCGAGCCAGCAGCGGGTCTTCAGAAGCTCGTTGAACGCCCCGGAACTGACTTGCGCGACCCGGAACCCGCGCTGATCGATACGCTCCACCAGCCGGTCGGAGGTCAACAGGCTGAGCGCTTCGCGTACCGGGCTGGCGCCAGTCCCGTAGCTCTGGCGTAGCTCCTCAATCTTCAGCTTTAAGCCGGGTTCGAGCGCTCCAACGATGATATCCGACCGGATGCGATGGTAGATCCGGCTGGTGAGGGACAGGGACGAACCATCGTTGGACGGGGCAATCTCGACTTTCTGATCCATGGTCCGACCTTTCCCGGGGAACGCGGCAAGCCGCCTCCCGTCATGTGACTTTCGTGAAGAGCGTCTTGTGTGAGGCGCGCAGTTCCGCCTTCTGTATCTTGCCCATGGCATTGCGGGGCAACGACTCGACGAACAGCACTCGCTTCGGGCGCTTGTAGCCCGCCAGCGTCGCTTCGAGCGCGCCTCGAACCGTGGCTTCGTCGAGTTCCCAGCCGTCCTTGGTCGCGACCATTGCCGCGACGCCTTCACCCAGATCGGGGTGCGGTACGCCGATGACGGCCGACTCCGCAATCCCCGGCACCGCGTCGAGCGCCGCTTCGACTTCGGCCGGATAGACATTGAAGCCGCCGGAGATGATCAGGTCCTTCGAACGCCCGACGATCGATACATATCCGCGATCGTCGAGACGGCCCAGATCGCCGGTGATGAAGAATCCGTCGGTACGCAGGTCTTCATGGGTCTTTTCCGGGTTGCGCCAATAGCCGGCGCACACATTGGGGCCGCGCACTTCGAGCATGCCAACATCGCCCGCCGAGACCGGAACCCCGGAATCGGGATCGGTCACCCGCATCTCGACGCCCGGCAGAGGCAGACCGACGGTTCCTGCCCGGCGTTCGCCCTCATAAGGGTTTGAGGTGTTCATGTTGGTCTCTGTCATGCCGTATCGCTCGAGGATCGCATGGCCGGTGCGCGCCAGGAACTCGGCATGGGTCTCGGCCGACAGTGGCGCCGATCCCGAAACGAACAGTCGCATATGGGCGCACCGGTCCCGATCGAAATCCGGCCGCGACAGCAATCGCGTGTAGAAGGTCGGCACGCCCATCATGGTGGTCGCGCGTGGCAGGGCTTCGATGATCTGGTCAAGGTCGAACCTCGGCAGGTAGATCAGCGACGCGCCGGCCATCAAGGTGGTGCTGATGGCGACGAAGAGCCCATGGGTATGGAAGATCGGCAGCGCATGCAGCAGGACGTCGGCGCTGTCGATCCGCCAGTGTCGGACCAGGGTTTCGGCATTCGATGCCAAATTGCCATGGCTGAGCATCGCCCCCTTGGAACGGCCGGTCGTCCCGGATGTGTAGAGGATGGCCGCGAGGTCGTCGCTGGCGCGCGAGACGATCGGTGCCGGGGCGGCGGCGGCGGCCGCGAGGTCGGGCAGCGTTCCGGTGCCATCCGCTGCCAAGGTCAGCACTTCGGCGACGCCGGTCCTGGCCGCCACCGGCTGGAGTTCGTTGGTCGTTTGAGGATCGCACACCAGGATCCGCGGCTCGGCGTCGCCCAGGAAATAGGCCATCTCCGCCGGGGTGTAAGCGGGATTGAGCGGCAGATAGACCGCCCCGACCCGCAGGCATCCGAGATACAGGAACAGCGACTGCACCGACTTGGCCGTCTGGACCGCGACCCGGTCGCCGGGCACGACGCCCATCGTCGCCAGCGCCGTGGCATAGCGGCCGGCCTGATCGAACAGCGTGCCATAGCTGGTTTCCGACCCATCGGTTTTGATGAGAAAACGCGTGTCGGGTGCCGGCGCGCTTTGCTCGAAGTGTTGATAGAGATTTGCCGACATGGGGTCCGATTGCATTGGGGTCAGCCGGCCGCTTTGGCGAGGCGCGCCACGGCGCCGGACGCGGCGACGGTGGCCGCATTGGCGAAGGCCTCGTGGTTCTTCTCGATGTCGTCCAGCTTGTAGAGATAGTTGACCATCAGGCCGTGCGACTGCCGCAGGCCGCGAGAGCTCTTGTCCGCCAGCCAGTTGATCCGCTCTAGCCGCGCGCCGTTGCCGAGATGAAAGCGTGCCACCGGGTCGATCGGCCGGCCGTCGGCATCCTTCTCGAGCAGGAAATAGCGCGCGGCCATACCGGTCAGGGCCTTTTCCAGGGCTGGAGTCGCGGGCGCCCGGTCACGCCACCAGCCATCCTCGTCAAGGGCCGACAGGGCGGCTGCCGTGGGTGCCTTCAGTCCGCTTCCGTCACCGCCGCGGGCATGGGCGATCCATCGGGCGAATCCGGGGATCGGCGACAGGGTGGCGAAGCTCCTGAGCCCCGGCAACTCGCGCTGCAATTCCTGTACGACCTGTTTGATCAGGAAGTTCCCGAACGAGACGCCGCGCAGGCCGACCTGGCAGTTGGAGATCGAATAGAACATTGCGGTCTTGGCGTCCTCGGGCTCGAGCCGGTCGCGGCGCTTGGCGAGGATCGATTGCACCGAGCCGGACATCTCGCGGGTCAGCGCCACCTCGACGAATATCAGCGGCTCGTCTCCCAGGCTGGGATGAAAGAACCCGTAGAGCCGTCGGTCCGGCGGGTCGATGCGTGCCCGAAGCTCGTCCCAGCCCGAGATCGCGTGCACCGCTTCGTATTCGATGACCTTCTCGAGCACCGCCGCGGAGGTCCGCCAGTCGATCCGGCGAAGCTCGAGAAATCCCCTGTTGAACCACGATGTGAACAAGTGACCGAAATCGGTGTCGACGGTGGACAGTTCCGGGCATTCCTTCAGATGGGACAGCAGGTCCTGCCGCATGCGCACCAGGCCGAGGGTGCCGTTCGGGGCGTGGTTTAGTCGGCGGAGCAATTCCTGCCGGCGTGGCTCTGCGGCCCGAACGATGTCGGCCGCATGCCGGTCTGACGGCTCGGCTAGATAGGCGGATGCGGCGTTGGACAGGGCGTCGGGCGGCGCCGAGAAATCCCGCGCCAGTCGTTGGAAGAAGCTCTTCTGCTCCTTCGCCTCCAGCGACCCGTAGCCTTTCAGGATTTCCTTGGCCAATGCGATGCCAGACGCCTCGCCGCGGCCACTCAGCAATTGATCGCACAGCTCGCCGAGCCCTTCGACGGTCGCCGCCTGGACGCGGGTCCGGCCGAGATCGATGATGCCGAGCCCGCGGTCGGCAATCGATGCGATCAGTTCGCTAAAAACCGATGTGCTGGCCATTCCTTTAAATAAATCGATTTTTTCCGATTTACAACTCGCCGATTGGAATAGCCGGCCGAATCGGGCGCGCTCGGACAGTATGACCCATGGTCCGAGACGCCAGGGATCGGCGCTGCGCGGTTATCGTGGAGTTGCTCCCAGGGTCAGTCCGCCACAGCAGAAGGCGGTACGGGGCGGTCGCAGGCACCGACCGGCAGCCAGAAAAGCCCGCCATCCGACGAGACAGCGAACTCTTCTGGCAGTGTGGGTGGCCTGCGCGTGTCAGCCGTCGCCCAAGGGAGCTATTTCTGTGCGCTCGCCGACATGTCGTCGATCTGCTTCAGCAGATCGCCATAGGCGGGTGCATCTTCCGCCGCGTAGTTGAAGTTCTTGAACAGCCCGGTGATACGGGTGAAGTAATCGCGCGCTTCGGCCTTGTCCTTGAACGCATAGCCGCGGCTTACCAGGCCATAGACTTTGTTGAAGGTGAGCTTCTGCCTATCAAGTGATACTGCGGAATCAACGTCGTCGAAGGCATCCTGCTGAAGGTAGACCATGTCCACGAACTGCGCCTTCTGCTGGATCACGAAGTCTTCCAGGGTGACACCCTCCTCGCCGGTGACCTGCATCATCTGAAGCACCGCCTCGCCCTTCTGCAGCAATTCCTGCATCTCCTCGACGCGCTTGGTCCAGCCCACCTCGAGGTTCTCGTCGTACCAGGCCGCAAGCTGGCCCAGATAGCGCGACCATGAAATGAGAGGGTCGACAGCCGGGTAGAAGCGCTTATAGGCACGGTCCGCGGAGAGGCCGAGGAAAGACTTCACGGTGGAGAGCGTCGACTGTGTGACCGGCTCGTCGAAATTGCCGCCGGCCGGCGACACGGTGCCGATCATGGTCAGGCTGCCGACCGAACCGTCATTGGTCTGCAGCACGCCCGCGCGCTCGTATACGCCCTTGATCGACGATTCCAGATAGGCCGGGAACCCTTCCTCGCCGGGAATCTCCTCCAGCCGTCCCGATGTCTCGCGCATCGCCTGCGCCCACCGCGAGGTGGAGTCGGCGATCAGCAGGACCTCGAAGCCCATTTGCCGGTAGTATTCGCCCAGCGTCAGCCCGGTATAGATGGAGGCTTCCCGCGCGGCGACCGGCATCGATGAGGTGTTGCAGATGATGATCGTGCGGTCCATCAGCGAGCCGCCGGTGGCGGGGTCCTTCATCTTGGGGAATTCGCTGATCGTCTCGACAACCTCACCGGCCCGCTCGCCGCATGCGACCACGATCACGACGTCAACCGCCGAGTACCGCGAGATGACGTTCTGTAGCACCGTCTTGCCGGCGCCGAACGGCCCCGGAATACAGGCGGTGCCCCCGCGCGCCACTGGGAAGAATGTGTCGATCAGGCGCTGTTTGGTAACCAGCGGCTCTTCCGGATAGAGCCGGCGTGACAGGGTCCGCTTCTGCAGCCCGCTGCTCAGGCCACGTCGCACCGGCCATTTCTGGGTCAGCGATACCGGCCGCTCCCGACCGGATTTGTCCTTCAGCTTGGCCACGACTTCGTGATTGTGGAAATTGCCCTCCTGGATCCAGGTCACGCGAAGCTCCCCAGGCCAATCGAACGGCACCATGATCTTGTGCTTGAACCGACCCTCCTGGACCGTGCCGAGGGTATCGCCGGCGACCACCGCCGCGCCGGTCTTCACGACCGGTACGAAGGACCATTTGTTGGTCGGGTCCAGGGGCTGGACGTCGACGCCACGCGGCAGGAAGATGCCGTATTCCGCCGCGACCTTGGCCAATGGCGCCTGAAGTCCGTCGAACACCTGGCCAAGTAGACCAGGGCCCAGGTCAACCGACAGCAATTCGCCGGATTGGTCCACCCGATCGCCGATCGCGACGCCCTGGGTGCTTTCGTAGACTTGCGCGTCGGCACAGGCGCCGCGCACACGCAGGATCTCGGCCTTCAGGCGTTCCTGTTCGCCGCGCTCGTTCAACTGGCTCGGGCAGATGTGGATCACCTCGTTCTTGACCAGCTGCGCCCGCTCGCCGTCGGCGCCGATCTGCGCCTCGATCTCCACAAGGTCATCCTGGACGGCCACGACCCGCGCCGTGACCGGCCCGGTCTCCGCGGCGGCAGCGGGCCCGCCGCTCTTGCGTGTGCGGGCTCTTGTCCCCGCCCGCTTGGCGGCGGGAGCCTCCTTGACAGCCACCCCGCCCTGCGCGGCCTGGGGCCGCCCCGTTTTTTTCGTCGTGGCCATCAAGCCTCTCCCTCAAACTCCAGTTGCGCGTAGTCGCCCAAGGCGGCCTCGGTCAGGTCTCGGAAGCGTCTTGCCGCGGCTTCCGCGTTGTATCTGACCCAGCGATCGATGATGTTCCATTTCAGGACGTAGATGACGACGGCCTCGAAATCGAACAGATGTTCTCCGGTCTGTCGCACGATGTTCTTCCACGCCTGCTCCAGGAGGAGGCGCTCCAGTGCCTCCGTCTCCTCCTGCTTCATGAGCCGGTCGGCCTCACGTAGCCACGGGAAGGTGAGATCGAGCCGGAATCCGGACTCCGTCCAGTTTCGCGCGATGTGATCGACCCATCGTCCGACGCCCCATTTCGTCCCCGCCGCCGGTGCCGCCTCGCCACGGTTGCGGCGTCTCAGGGCGGCGACGCAGGTTCTGATCTCAAGCCGATCGCGAACGATTTGCTGGATGGTCTCGTTCTCGATCTGCAACAGGGCATTGCGCCCGCGCTCGACGATTTCGTCTTCGCTGAGCGAGATCGGCAGTCGATCCCATTGCAGGGCGTCCTCGACCTGCTGCAACATTTCGGCGTCTTCCGGCGTGAGCACGCGCAGCCGCTGATCCAGTTTGAGCCTGGACAGGGGCGGCTGTTTGGCCACGAAGATCGCCTCCGAGCTGGGCAGGCCGGAGATCAGCATCGTGTAGGTATCGGAGGAGTCGTCCATCATCGCCGCAATCCCTACCTGACGATTCCCTCCAGGACGGCCCGAAAGCGCGGCTGAAGATGTCTCAGCAACAGCTCGGCGACGGCCTCGTCGGAGAGGTCCAACGTAATGTCCCGATCCGGCACATGGATACGGATCCCAGCCTCCAGATCGTCGGACGCGGTCAAGGTGACGCCCTTGCGCAGCATCTCACCGGTCAGCCCGAGCACGTACCCGGTGAGCTGACCTTCCTGCAGTTCTTCGGGATCGTTGCGCAGTTCTTCGATGCCGACGATCTTCTCCGGCAGGATGACCTCGAGGGCATCCTCGTCACCCAGGGCGGCGCTGTCGCGCGCTTGCCCCGTCACCTCCAGGATCACCTGCTTGAGGACGTCGTGGTCCGCCAAATGGTTCGAGACCAGGCGCTTCACGTCGGAACTGAATCGTTCCATGAGGGTCGACCGCATCTCGAGATTGGCGTCGCGCATCGCCGATTTGAGGGCTTGCTCACCGGCCGCGCGGTAGGAATCCGATTCCCGGTGCGCGGTTTCCAGCATTTGCTTCGCCTCGGCCGTCGCATCGTCCACGATCCGTTTCGCCTCGGCTCGAGCCTCGCCGACGATGCCATCCGCCTTGCTGCGCCCGGCGGATACACCCTCGTCGCGCAGCCGTTCGATCAACGCGTCCACACCCATTGAGACCGGCTGCGCCTCCGCTGACTGACCGGCCATCATGCGCCTCCCGGAATGCCGGCGCTGACGACCAGCGCGAAGATGAACGCGAACACGGCGAACCCTTCGACAATCGCGGCGGGTGCGATCGACAGACCGAAGATCTCAGGTTTTTCCTTGAAGGCATTGATCGCCGCGGCACATGCACGGCCCTGCCAGATGGCGCAGTAGAGCATGGCGAGCCCGGCAAAGAAGCCGATGCCGAACAGCGCCCCTGCATTTTCCGGCGTCACTTCCCGGTTCAACGTGAACATGACGACGATGCCGTAAATCACCATCGATGACGGCAGAGCGGACAGGCCGACATAGCGGCCGTAGCCGCCGTCGGTGACGAGCATCGCACCGATCCCGGCCTGACCGGCGATGGCGCATCCGATGGCGCTGCCGATTGCTCCGATAGCCATCGGCGAATAGATCCCCGTCCAGCCAAGGGCCAATACAAGTTCACTCATCGTTTTGCCTCCTTTCGCGCGAATGACCGGAAGGCTTCTCCCTCATCCGGCAACGCATATTTGTAGAATTCCATGAAGTTGAGTCTCAGCCCATGGACGACGCCGCTCATGATCGCCAAACCGAGATTCAGCACGTGACCGAGGATCAGCAGCAGGATGGCGAACAAAAGCCCCAGTCCCGGGACAGAGTCCTGAATTTGCATCGCCAGGGAATTGAAGGTCAGCGCGAGCGACGCGCTCGCGAGCCCCAGCGCGAACAGGCGCATATAGCTCAGAACATCGCCGAACAGCCCCATGATGCCGATCAGGGCCTTTACGCCATCGAAGACGCGCCAGAGCATGTCCATGGGACTCTTGAGCGGTCTCTCGCTGGAGAACAGGAACACGGTCGCCAGTCCGCCGACGACCAGGATCGGACCCAAAGCGGCCATGCCGCTATCCGGCTCGCCGTAGACCAGCAGGAAGCCGCCGATCAGGCCGGCGATCCATCCGAGCTTGGAGAGCGCGACCGTCCGACCGCGATTCAGGTAGGCGGTGATGCCATGGGCCACGATGAGGTGAACGATCCCGACCAGAATCGAGAGCTTCATCATGGCTGGGTAGTCGTTGATGTCGATGATGTGCAGATCGTCCAGGATCGAGCCTTCGGGAGGAGTCACCCCGAAATAGCCGCCGGCCATCACGCCGTAGATTATGGCGAATCCGAACATGCAGGCGCCAAGCAGGCGATAGGCACGGCCTTTCTCGCTGCCGCCAAGCCGCTTCCAGAAGGCGAGAAGGCCACCCATCAGCAGCAGGCCATAGCCCGCATCGGACAGGATCATGGCGAAGAAGACCGAGAACGAAAAGAACAGCATGACCGACGGATCCCAGGACCGGTAGTTCGGGATCTGATAGAAGAAGGCCAGATCCACTCCGGCTGCCATCGACGGCGGTTCGATCAGAAGCGTCGGCGGCTGCTCGTCTGGCCGCGGCTCCTCGATCAGGCACGCCAGTCCGGCCTGCTCGGCATAAATCTCGACATCGGCGATCGCGTCCACCGGCACCCACCCCTGAACGGCGACGATGCCGTCCTGGTCGCGAGTCTGCTGATCGGCATAGCTGAGCGATGCGCGGTTTTCCGCCTCGGCGAGGTTGACGCTGAGAAGATAGATGTACCTCGTCAGCGCAAGTCTTTGGGCGACCAGATCCTCGAGTTCGAGTTCGGCGTCTTCCAGGTGCTCCTTGAGAACGCTGACCGGCAATGCCCCAGTTCGTGTTCTTGGAACGGGCAGCATGTCGCGGGGCGGTTCGGTCTTCGCGATCACCACCACATAGGCCTGGCGATGGTCCTTGCGGACGATCTGCCATGGCAGATCGATCTCATACAGGCTCTTCAGCTTGGCCAGCGGTAGGACGTAGAACCAAAGGTAATGGCTGTCGAGCGCGTCCTGAGGGGGAAACTGCAGATCGCCCCAGGGCTCGACCTCCGTGATCCGGTGCTCCAGAAAGTCGCGACGGTCGGTGACGTCCCGCAACCTCTGTTTCAGGTCAAGCGCATCGGCGATGAACTTCTCGACATCGAAGGCGGGGTCGCGGACGACCTGGCGGCGTTTCTCCGGCAGTTCCGTAAGGAATCGCAGCGCCTTATGGGCCGCCTCGGCGCGCGGAGACGCCACGTTCTCGACCTCCGCCGGTGCTGGACGCAGCGGCAGAAGATGCATGCAACCGAGATCCTGCAATCCGTTCAGGACACGGTCTTTTTCCTTCAACAGGCCGCACAGGGTGATCTTCTTCAGGCGCGCGATGCTCATGACGCCACCGCCGCGGCGCGCTTGCGCTTGGCGATCTTGGAATTGACCACCGCCGCCTTTTCCGCATCGGAGAGGTAGATCTGGACGCGCTTGATGTTCTTCTTGGTCCTCGGAATGAGTACCTTCTCGAACAGGTTCACCCGCTGGGTGATCGACTTGACCGCGGCGTTGAGAAGGTCGAGGCGACGCTCTTCCACTTGGACCCGAATGCGGAGAGTGAGCATGTCGTGCAGCAGGGCCGCGGCATTGTCGACCCAGTGCGGCTTGCCCATCAGCGCATAGGGCCGAACCTCGACGCTGATCGACTCCAACGTGGGCAGGTGCGTCCCCATAAGGTTCTCCGTCCCCAGCTTGAAGTCGGTCAACCGGGCGAGATCGGTCAGGTCGATATCATGGTTCGCAAGCATGCGGATCTTCTGTCCGACCACCTTGTTGAGAGCTTCGATCTCCTCACGGGTCGCAGCGATCACCTTGGCCGCCTTGGCCCGCTCAGCCATCAACTGCTGGCGTTTCAAATCCAGGGACGGCAGGAACCGGACAAAGGTCCCCAGGTTCTTACGCTCGCGGGCGAGCGACGATTTACTGAGCTGAAGCCTCGCCATGAGCCAATTCTTTCTTTTCGTCTTCGGTCAGGGGCTCGAGATCGGTTTCGCCGAGGCCCTCGATTTCAGCGTCCACCACGGGCTCGAGTGCGGTGTCCGCATCCGCCAGGTCTTCCGGCTCGGCAGCTACTTCCTGGGGCGCAACGTCGCTCGGGAAGTATTTGTCGACCAGTTCCTGCTTCATCAGAAGCTGCTCGGGCCGGAAGCACTCGGCCAGGGTCTTCCAACACAGGTCCAGGGCGTCTTCCAGTGCGATCGAAACCTCGATCTCCATGAAACGCTCCCGGAACAGCTTGCTGAAGCTCAAGAGCTGGTGGTCGAAATCGGACAGCTCGAAGGCCATGGCCTGCTTCTGCTGGGCCTCCTGACCGCCAGAGTAGAAGCGGATCATCGTGTTCATGATCTGCCCGTGATCCTCGCGGGTGACCTTGCCGATGACGTTCTGCTTCAGGCGCGAGAGCGAGCCGAACGGGTCGATGACGCCGTCATGCAGGTAGAACTGACCCTCGGTGATATAGCCGGTGTTGTCGGGCACCGGATGGGTGACATCGTTGCCGGGCATGGTGGTTGTCGTCAGCAGCGTGACGGACCCGCCCTTGGCGTAGTCGCAGGCCTTTTCATAGCGCCGTGCCAGCTGTGAATAGAGATCGCCCATATAGCCGCGGTTCGAGGGGACCCGCTCCATGGAGATGCCGACCTCTTTCAGCGCATCGGCGTAGGCCGTCATGTCGGTCAACAGCACCAGGACGCGCTTGCCCTCCTCGACGGCGAAATGCTCGGCGACCGCCAGCGCCATGTCCGGCACCAGCATTCGCTCGACAATCGGATCGGAGGCCTGGTTGATGAACATCACCGTGCGCGAAAAGACGCCGGCGTCCTCGAAGGTCTTCCGGAAGGTATAGTAGTCGTCGAAGATCAGTCCCATCCCGCCGAACACCACGATGTCCGCGTCGGCCTGGATGCCGATGCGCGCCAGGAACGGATTGAAGGGTTCTCCGGAGACCGAGAAGATCGGGATCTTCTGGCTTTCGACCAGGCAGTTGAAGATATCGATCATCGGCACGTTGGTGCGGATCATCCGGCTGGGCACGATACGTTCGCTGGGATTGACCGACGGGCCGCCGATGGTGACCTGCGGGTCCGTGGAGAGGTCGGGCCCGCCATCGATCTGATCGCCCTTGCCATCGAATACCCGGCCCAGAATGTTGGGCGAATAGGTCACCCGCATTGGATGGCCGAGGAAGGTCACCGTGGAGTCCGTTGAGACGCCCTTGGTTCCGGTGAAGATCTGCAGCGATACGACATCGCGATTGATGGTGATGACCTGGGCGACCGATTTCTCGCCCTCGGCCGATTCCAGAATCGCCAGATCGCCAAGCCTCACGGCCGCGTCCTCGCCGGGAGCGGCCTCTCTCACGCGGACCTTGAGAATGTCCCCGACGATTTCGAGGATCTGAGAGTATCGAACCAGATCGAGAACCATTGCCGTCCCTCCGGGCATGCGCCCAAACGTCTGTGTTTATGACCCTTCTTGTCTTGTGCCTTGGGGCCATATCTCATCAATTAAACAGTACGGAAGCGGTCGTCGCTATCACTATCAGGGTTAACGAGACCCAACCATCCGATTCCTGCATTAATGCCAATCGATCCCGGAGGCCGAGCCGCTGACGGTGGTCCCTGCCTGACCTGTCACGATCGCGGGCAGGTCGGCAAGGGCGCCGATCGCCGCCGCCTTTCCGGTCCGCTCCGCGAACTGGCAGGCCGCCTCGACCTTCGGTCCCATGGAGCCGGCGGGGAACTCGAACTCGCGGATGTCGTCCGGCGACGCCCGTTTGATCGCCTTCGCATCGGGTGTTCCCCAGCCGACATAGACCGCATCCGCGTCGGTCGCCATGATGTAGAGGTCCGCGTCCAGGTCCCGGGCCAGCAACTCGCTGGCCAGATCCTTGTCGATGACCGCTTCGGTGCCGTGCAGCTTCCGGTTGTCGTCATAGATCGTCGGGATGCCGCCGCCGCCGCCGCAGATCACGATCGTGTTTCGCTCCACGAGCCATTGGATTGGCCGGATCTCGAAGATCCGCTGGGGCAAAGGCGACGGGACGACGCGACGCCACTTGTCGCCATCCGCCTTGATCGACCAGTTCTTCTCCGCCGCGAGCGCTTGGCTTCGGCCTCCTCATAGACCGGACCGATGAACTTGGTCGGATCGGCGAAGGCCGGGTCATTGGGATCGACCTCGATCATCGTCAGCATGGTCGCGAAGGGCACGTCGAATGGCAGCAGGTTGCCGAGTTCCTGCTCGATCATGTAGCCGATCATGCCCTCGGTCTGCGCTCCCAGCACGTCCAGGGGATAGACTTCATCCGGCTTGTAGGCGGCCCCCTGCAAGGCCAGCAGACCGACCTGCGGACCATTGCCGTGCGAGATGACGAGTTGGTGCTCCTCGGCGATCGGCGCCATGGCCTCGGCGGCGACCCGCACATTCTCGCGCTGGTTTTCGGCGGTCAAGGCCTGCCCGCGGCGAAGCAGGGCATTGCCGCCAAGCGCTACGACGACACGCATGGCCTAGCTCCCGATCGCTGCGACTAGGATCGCCTTGATCGTGTGCATGCGGTTCTCCGCCTGCTCGAACTGGAGGCCGGCGGGCGACTCGAAGACCTCGTCGGTCACCTCCATCTCGGCGATGCCGAATTTCTCGAACATATCCTCGCCGACCTTGGTCTCGCGATTGTGGAAGGCGGGCAGGCAGTGCATGAACTTGGTGCCAGGGTTGCCGGTCGCGGCCATCAGGGCGCTGTTGACCTGATAGGGCGTCAGCAGCTTGATCCGCTCCTCCCAGACCTCGGCCGGCTCGCCCATCGAGACCCAGACGTCGGTATGGATGAAGTCGCAGCCCTTGACCGCCTCCTGCGGATCGTCGGTGATTGTCAGGCGGGCGCCGTATTCGTCTGCAAGCCGTCGCGCCGCGCCTTCGTATTCGTCGCTCGGCCAGTTCGCCTTCGGCCCGGCGATGCGAACATCCATGCCCATCAGGCAGCCCGCGATCATCAGCGAGTGGCCCATATTGCTGCGGGCGTCGCCGACGAAGGCATAGGAGATGTCGTGCAACGGCTTGTCGCTATGCTCCCGCATGGTCTGCAGATCGGCCAGCATCTGGGTCGGGTGGAATTCGTCGGTCAGGCCGTTGAAGACCGGTACGCCGGCGTATTTCCCAAGCTCCTCCACGATTTCCTGTCCGAAGCCGCGGTACTCGATGGCGTCATACATGCGGCCGAGCACGCGCGCGGTGTCCTTCATCGATTCCTTGTGGCCGATCTGCGAGCCGGAGGGCCCGAGATAGGTGACACCGGCGCCCTGATCCATGGCGGCGACTTCGAAGGCGCACATCGTGCGGGTCGAGGATTTTTCGAAGATCAGGCAGATGTTCTTGCCTTTCAGCCGCTGCTGTTCAGTCCCGGAATACTTCGCGCGCTTCAGGTCGCGCGCCAAGTCGAGCAGGTAGCGCATCTGCCGTTGGTCGAGGTCGAGGATCTTGAGGAAATTGCGTCCCTTGAGATTGAAAGCCATGGTGGTGTTTCCCCTATGTATCTGTGCCGGGGCTCTATGCCCGGCGAATATCAGTTGTCGACGGGATCGCGCAGGATCGGGCAGGTCATGCAGTGCCCGCCGCCCCGGCCGCGGCCCAACTCGTTGCCTTCGATGGTGATCACCTCGATGCCGGCCTTGCGCAGCAGCGTGTTGGTGTGGGTGTTGCGCTCATAGGCAACGACCACGCCGGGCTCCAGGGCCACGACGTTGTTGCCGTCATCCCACTGCTCGCGCTCCTGCTCATAGGCATCGCCGCCGGTGGTGACCGTCCGAAGCTTGCCGCTCCCCAGCCCAGCGCACCTTCCACGACGGTCAGGAAATTCTCCTTCTCCGCCGTGACCTCGATCTCGCCCTCGCGGTCGCCCGGGCGCAGGCTGATCGCCTTGATGCCGTGCACGACACCGGGGAACAGGTTGGCCAGGTCGCGATCGCAAAGCGTGAAGACCGTGTCCAGATGCATATAGGCGCGCTCTCTGGGCATCACGCAGGCGATCACCCGTTCGGCACCGCCCTTGGCGAACAGCCCCTGGGCGAACAGCCCTGCGCCCTGCCGGCTGGTGCGCTCGCTGACGCCGATCAGGACCGTCTTGTTGCCGATCGGCATGACGTCGCCGCCCTCGACGCTGGCCATGCCGTAGTCATGGTCGACGTCGTCGCCGAACCAGAATTCGAACTCGGCCTCCTTGAACATCGGATTGAATTTGTAGATCGCGGCCATGTTCAGCGTTTCCTGGCGGCGGGCAGGCCAATACATGGGGTGGAGCGTCACGCCGCCGTAGATCCAGGCCGAGGGGTCGCGCGTGAACAGCTGGTTGGGCAGGGGCCGGATCACGAAGTCATAGGGTTCCATGACATCGGCCAGGCCAGTCGGCGGCTCAAAGGGGAGCTCGGACACGTTCATGCCGCCGATAAGGTGGTTCGAGAGCTTCTGGGCATCCATCTCCATCAGGGCGGGGTGGAGATCCTGGGAGAGCCCGATCCCGATCACCTCGGGTCGGATCTTCCGGTCGAGCAGCCATTTGCGCGCCTCCATGTCGCGCATCGTCTCTTCCAGCAACTCTCGGACGAACAGGACGTCGATATCCCTGTGGCGCATGATGTCCGCGAAGGCGTGGTGCTCGATCCGGGCCTGCTTGACCCAGATGACGTCGTCGAACAGCAACTCCTCGCGGTTGCTCGGCGTGAGCCGGCTGAGCGCCATGCCCGGGCGGTGCACGATCACCTTCCTCAGCTTGCCGACCTCTGAATGGACTCCGAGACCCGTCATGTCGATTCTCCCGAATTGGTTTCTGTGTTTTGAGATAGACCGCGAAGGCTCCATTTCAGCCAGACATAGACCGGGACGCCGGCGATCAGCAGCAGGAACCCGTAGAACACGATATCGGCTCCAGGCGCCGTAGATCGCCCAGGCCGAATAGATGAAGCCCACCGCTGCCAGACCCAGGACCGGCCCAAGTCGCCGTCCGGCGACGGTTCGGCCGGTCGTCAGGTAGATCATGAATTCGGCAAGGGCGCAGAACAGGTAGGGGACCAGCGTCGTCAGCGTGGCAAGCAGGATGATGAAGACGAACTGGTCGACCAGGCCCTTGGTGAAGTTCATCGCGATCAGGATGCTGGCCAGAATGTTCGAGACGACCAGAGCGAAGACCGGCGTTTTCGCCTTGGAGAGCTTGCCGAACTGTCGTGGAAAGAGATCGTCCTGTGCTGCCCCCAAGGGCACCTGGCCGGTCAGCATGGTGAAGCCGTTCAGCGTCCCGAAGGTCGATATGCCGGCCGCGATGGCAACAAAGGTGCCGCCAATCGTGCCCCACATGATCGTCGCCACTTCGGCCAGCGGGGCGGTGTTCCCCTGCAGGTCGGCCAGGGGGACCACTCCGAACGCGACCACCGTGATGACGATATAGACGGCGGCGGCGAGGCTCACGCCGATGATCGTGGCGCGCGGAATGGTGCGCTCCGGCTCGACCACGTCCCCGGCCGGGACCGTCGCGGACTCCAGGCCCAGGAAGGCCCAGAGCGTCAGCGCCGCACAGGCGGCCACGGCAGCCGGCATTGCTTTCGCCGCTGACGTTGACCGGCGTGAAATTGCCCGCATCGATATAGGCGATGGCCGAATACGCCAACCAGGATCAGCGGCACGACCTTCAGGATCGTAGTGATCAGTTGGACCGCGCCGGCCGCGGCGACGCCGCGGGCATTGACCCAGGTGAGCAGCCAGATCGCGCCGAGTGCCGTTGCGAGCCCGGCAATCTGGCTCTCGCCAATGACCGGAAACAGGAAGCCCATATAGGCCGCGAAGGCGACCGCGACGGCGGCGTTGCCGGCCCAAAGCGCAATCCAATAACCCCAGGCGATCAGAAACCCGGCGAAGTCGCCGAAACCGGCCCGGGTATAGGCGTAAGGTCCGCCGGTCTTTGGCACGATCCGGGCAAGCCGCCCGAAGATCAGCGCCAGTACCATCGCGCCGGTGCAGGTCACCAGCCAGCCTCCGATCGAGATCGGGCCGTACTCGGCCAGCGCGGCCGGCAGCAGAAAGATGCCCGAGCCGATCATGTTCCCGACCACCAGGGCCGTGCACATCCACAGACCCAGCTGCGCGACCGGCGCGGAACTCGCGCCAGCCTTGGCGGGCGCAGCTTCGATCTGAAGATCTTCGCGAGGCATCTCCCCGAGCCTCTCCTAGATCACCGTGGCCGCACTGATCGTGACCATGATGATCACCGTCAGGATCACCAGCAGCGGCCACATGAAACGCAGCCAGCGTTCATAGGGAACCCGGCCCAGCGCCAGCCCGCCCATGACAACCGCGAAGGTCGGGTTGACCAGGTTCACGAGCCCGCTGGCAGATTGATACGCCGTGACCACCAGGTCCCGCTGGACGCCGGCGAAATCCGCCAGGGGCGCCATGATCGGCATGGTCAGCACGGCCAGGCCCGAAGAAGACGGCACGAAGAACGACAGCCCGACTTCGAGCCAGAACATGGTGTTGATGAAGCCGATCGCCGACAGGCCACTGACCGCGCCTTCGGCCCAGAACAGGATGGTGTCGGTCATGTTGCCGGCATCCATCACCACGACGATGCCGCGCGCGATGCCGATGACCAGCGCCACGCCGAGAAGGTCGCGGGCCCCGTCGACGAAGGTGTTGGTGAAGTCTTCCTCGCTCATGCGCGCGATCACGCCGACCAGGATCGAGGCCACGATGAACAGGCCGGACATCTCCGCCATCCACCAGCCGCCGGCCGAAACCCCCCAGATCATCACCGCGAAACTGAGGCCGAAAATCACCAGCACGATCTTGCGTGTGAAGGTCAGTTCAGGCGTATCGGAGTCGCTTCGACCTTTGAGGAAATGCTCCTCGTTGCTGACCCGCCGGTCGGCGACGATGGACAGTTCCGGATTTGCCCGGACCCGTTCCGCGTACCGCATCACATAGGCGACGCAGGCCAGCCAACACAGGATCAGGATCACGAAGCGCAGCACGATCCCGTCGGTGAACGGCACCCCCGCGGCATTGGCCGCGATGACCGTGGCGAACGGGTTGATTGTCGATCCCAGCGTTCCCACCCCGGCGCCCAGCATGATGATGGCGACGCCGGTCGCCGCGTCGTACCGGGCGGCGATCATGACGGGAATGATCAGCGTATAGAAGGCGAGGGATTCCTCGGCCATGCCATAGATCGTCCCGCCGGCGGCGAACAGCGCCATGAGGATCGGGATCATCCACTTTTCCCTGCCCCGCATGCCGGTCATCGCCCGATCGATACCGGCGTCAATGGCGCCGGTCTTGGTCACGACGCCCAGAAACCCGCCGATGATCAGCACGAACAGTGCGACGTCAATGGCCCGCGCCTCATAGCTGTCCGGATCGAAGAAACCTGCGATCGGCGCCAGCACCACATCGGTGAACCCCTGCGGGTTGGGGTCGACTTCCTGATAGGTCCCGGGGACCGGCACATCCCGCCCGAGCGCCTCACTGAACTCACGGTCGAATTGCCCCGCCGGAACGAACCAGGTGGCGATCGCCACCACGATGATCAGCCCGAACAGGATCGTATAGGCACTCGGGAACTTCAGCTTCATGGTGTCACGCTTCCCCACAGATCGATCGCCGGTTCCAGGGCGGCCATCCCGGCGACGCCCCCTAAGGTCCGGAATACAACCGTGCGCGAACCATTCCGGGTACGGATCCTCAAGAGCGAGTGCTGCATCTGCGCGACCTCACTGCAAAACTCCAATCATTATCGTTGCTTACCGGCTCACCGCGTGACTATCCGAAATCTGCAATGCGTTCTGAACTAAACAACCCAACGTAGCAAGACATGCGCCGATGACCTTGGCCATGTCCCGCGCCGACCGGCCAGGTTCCCGGCCAATGGCTCGGGCCGCATTCGCGCAACGCGAACACGATTCCAGCCCAGACCTAGGGGACGGCCTGATCCTCGGGACCAGCCTCCTCTTCAGTCGCGCCGTCCTCGACGGGCGATGCGCCGCTGCGGAAGATCACGAACTCACCGTCGCTCCCCGACAGCAAGCCCGGGCCCGGAGGGATTTCCCGACGGGCATGCGATCCCTCGCCGGGCTTGATTTCGACGCCCGAGCAAGCGACGACGAGCAGGGCGGCGAGCAGGGCAAGAACGATACGCATCAGAACTTCACGCGAGCGCCGACGGTGCCCACGACGATATCATCGAAGCTCGTGCCGGTCCGATCCAGATCGAAGTACCGGAACTGCGCATACAGCTCGGTACTGAAATCATCCAGCAGCTGAATGGCCGCAAATCCGACGGACGTGCCTTCGTCCCCCTGGGTATCGATGTTCTCACCATACGTATAGTCGATGCCGAACCCGGTCTGGCCGAATGAGAAGAAAGAGGTGTCCCAGCCAAGTTTTCCGTAGATGTTGTAGGGGTTGTCGCCGCTGTCGGCCTCGTCCATGCCGCCGGAAACGGTAACGCTGAGTCCGGTGGGATTGTGGAGCGCCGAGCCTGAGCCGGCGATCCGGTAGTCCACGTTGCCGTCGTTCGGATCCTGGATCGATAGGGCCGCGAGGGTGGTGACGGAGCCGATATCGACACCGCTCCAGTCGCCGTAGTCGCCGCCCCAGGTTATGGCTGCGTCGTAGCGCGCGTCAGAACCGGCCGAGGCCGAGATCTGCAGGCCCGGTCCGATGACCGGCGAATCGTACCGCACCCGGTCCTGTCGGTCGCCGTCGAAGTTGAAGAACGCCGACCCGACGTTCGGGCCGATCCGGTTGGTGCCGTCGGTGAAGAGGATCCCACCGACGATATCGGCCACGCCGGAATACATGATCGGGCCGGCAACCAGCGAAAGGTCGTATTCGGCCGTATCGTCCGCGGCGGCCGATCCCTTGCCGAATAACAGCCGGCCATAGCTGTCGTTTCTGGCATAGGCCTCGACCCGTCGCAGATCGGTTACGTCTTGCGAACTCTCGTCGTTCTGGTTGACGTCGGATGAGTTGTTCGGACTGAAGGCGACCTCGATGATCGATCCCAAGGTGGTGTCATTGGTGACATCGGCGGAGCCGACGAAACGGAGCCGCGAGTTGGAAACGTCATTGTCGACGAAGAAGGCTTCGGTCTCGGCGCCGTCGTCGACCATGTTCACGGCGCGATTTATCTGGCCGGAAATGGCCAGCCTGATCCGGTCGTTGCCAGAGGTGACGACAGTTTCGGGCAGGTCGCCGACGCTAGCCCGCTGCGCCGTATCGGCGGCCCGTTCGGCGGTCGTCTGGGCCTGCGACGCCATCGTCTGGGTTTCGGTGGTTCTCTCCTCCATCTGGTCGACGCGCGATCTGAGCGCCTCGATCGTTTCCGACTGCGTTCTCAACTGGTTGGATTGCTCGTTGAGCTGTTGCTGCTGCTGCTCGATGAGCTGCTGCAGTTGCTCAAGCAGCGCGGCATCGACTGCCACCGTCTGCGCGCTGGCCGCCTGGGGCAGGAATGCCCGAGCGGCGATTATCAGGATTACGACCGGAAACCATGCCCTCTTCAGCAACGCTTTTCTCCCAGTTTGGTCATTGTCGACCGGTGAACCCCTTACCGGCCGGCAAGGACTAGGAAACTCTTCCGCGTCCAGCGCGTGGTTTGCGATTGCCGCAATGCTCCGCGCCGTCTCTCCGATCGCCCCTGCCTATCGACAGTGCCGATATCGGGCCGACCTACCGCCTGCTTGCAACGGAATCGGAAAGCGCCAGGCCCCAATGCCGGCCGATTAAGCCGGACCCATGGCTTTTCAGGGTTTCCGCTGCCAATTCGTCCTAGAATTGTGACACCGACCCGTGTCTCGAAACACGGGCTAAAATGACGCAGCGGATGGGCGCAATCCGAATAACGCAACTATGACGCGTCGGTCGCCGATCGGCATGCGCGAATTGATACGCAAAGCGGGGTTGCGTTCCCGGAGCGCAGCATGGACAGGCGCCTATGAAGTTATTCCTGTCGAGTTCCGCGGCCGTCGATTGACATAGTTTCATTTGCAACTAAAATGGTCGATGAACCTGAGACAAGCAGCGCGGCGCTTGGTTTGGTCGAGATTGTCGGCGGCACCGATCGCCGTCCAAAAGGAAGTGCCGACATGCCTGAAACTCTCGCGACGACCCAGACGTTCGCATTGTTCATCGGCCTCTACATGCTGGCAGGCGGAACCGGGATTCTCGTCGATCACAGGAACTATGCGGGCGTGATCGAGGAATTTCGCTCCAGCATCGCAATGACCTATCTGGCAGGCGTCCTGGTGTTCGGTGTTGGCGCGGTCATTGTCGCCATTCACAATCACTGGACCAGCCCTGTGGCGATCCTCGTGTCGCTGGTGGGCTGGGCCGCTCTGGTGGAGGGTATGCTTCTCTTGGCGTTCCGGCGGCCGTTCCTGGATCTGGTGCGCAGATTTCCGATGTCTGCCAGGACGATGTATCCGTTTGGCATTCTCGCCGTCGCGGTCGGGGCCTGGCTGGTCTATTCCGCGGTAGCATGATCGCGACGATGGCGTCCGGCGACACAGGGGATCCGTTGAAGCGTTCACGTGGCATTCTGGCTAAGGAAGAATTCATGAGGCGAGGGAAGCTCAAATGACCAAAGCGTTCGCATCGGCCGCGGACATGACCGAAAAGACCGTCTCGTTCACCGAGATCGGACGCGACCTTTACGCCTTCACTGCCGAGGGGGATCCCAACACAGGCGTGATCATCGGTGACGACAGCGTCATGGTGGTCGACGCACAGGCGACGCCGAAAATGGCCGAGCAGGTCATCGAGAAGATCCGCACCGTCACCGACAAGCCGATCAAATACGTCACGCTCAGCCACTATCACGCCGTGCGTGTGCTGGGCGCCTCGGCCTACGATGCGTCCGAGATCATCGCCTCGGAGAAGTGTCGGGCGATGATCCATGAGCGCGGTCAGGAGGATTGGGACAGTGAATACGCGCGGTTTCCGCGCCTGTTCCAGGCGGCCGAGACGATCCCCGGTCTCACCTGGCCGACTGTCACCTTCGAGCGGCGCATGACCGTCCATATGGGCCGGCGCACGGTCGAGCTTATGCATCTGGGCCGCGCCCACACCGCCGGCGACATCGTCGCCTGGGTGCCCGATGCCGGCGTCATGTTCTCCGGCGATATCGTGGAGTACCGCTCCGCCTGCTATTGCGGCGACGGCCATTTCGGCGACTGGCCGGCAACTCTTGAGGCGATCGCCGCCCTGCGGCCGCAGGCGCTGAGTCCGGGCCGCGGCGATGCGCTGGTGGGAGAGCAAAAGGTCGCCGAAGCGATCGCCCTGACCCGCGACTTTGTCGACAGCACCTATCGCCCGGTGGCCGAGATCGCCAAGGGCGGCGGGAGCCTGAAGGATGCCTTCGCCGCCTGCCGCGCCGCCTGCGACGCCAAGTTCGAGAGCTATGCGATCTACGAACACTGCCTGCCGTTCAACGTCGCCCGCGCCTATGATGAGGCGCTGGGGATCGACACGCCGCGCATCTGGACGGCGGAGCGCGACCAGCAGATGTGGGCCGCGCTGCAGGGCGGCGACTGACACCCGGGCCGCCAGGATGACCGCGGTGAACAAGATCTTCGAAATCCCTCTCTACGCCTATGCGCGGTCGCCCGACCAGGATGCCGCGCAGCCGGTGCGCCGTCCGGTGGTGGTGGTCGGGGCCGGTCCGGTCGGGCTCGCCGCGGCGATCGACCTGGCACAGCAGGACGTGCCGGTCGTCGTGCTGGACGACAACGACAAGGTGAGCTGGGGTTCGCGCGCGATCTGCTTCGCGAAACGGCCGCTTGAGATCCTCGACCGGTTGGGATGCGGCAACGCCTTCGTCGACAAGGGCGTGACCTGGAACACCGGCAAGGTCTTCTTCGGCGAGCGGCAGGTCTACGAGTTCGATCTGCTCCCGGAGGACGGCCACAAGCGACCGGCCTTCATCAATCTTCAGCAGTACTATTTCGAGCAGTATCTGGTGGAGCGGGTCCGTGTCTTGCAGGCGGCGGGCAAGCCGATCGAACTGCGCGGCCGCAACTCCCTGCAGTCGGTCGATGCGTCCGATGATGGCGTGTCGCTGCAGGTCGAAACACCCGAGGGACCCTATGCGCTGCAGGCCGACTGGCTGATCGCCTGCGACGGCGCCGCTTCGCCGATCCGCGGCATGATGGGGCTCGACTTCGTCGGCCGGGTCTTCGAGGACAATTTCCTGATCGCCGACGTGGTGATGGAGGCCGGATTCCCGACCGAGCGCTGGTTCTGGTTCGACCCGCCCTTCAATCCCGGCCAGTCCGCCTTGTTGCACAAGCAGCCAGACAATGTCTGGCGCATAGATCTCCAGCTCGGCTGGGATATCGATCGAGACGAAGAGAAGAAGCCGGAGAATGTCATCCCGCGTCTGAAGGCCATGCTGGGCGAGGATGTGGCGTTCGAGCTCGAATGGGTCTCGATCTACACATTCCAGTGCCGGCGCATGGAGCGCTTCTGCCATGGCCGGGTTGTCTTTGCCGGTGATGCGGCGCACCAGGTGTCGCCCTTCGGCGCGCGGGGCGCCAATAGCGGACTGCAGGACACCGACAATCTATGCTGGAAGCTGAAGCTGGTGATCGACGGGCTTGCGCCGGACAGCCTGCTCGACAGCTATGATGCGGAGCGCGTTCCCGCGACCGACGAGAACATCCTGAATTCCAGCCGATCGACCGATTTCATCACCCCGAAATCTGAGACCAGCCGGGTCTTTCGGGACGCCGTGCTCGACCTGTCGGAACTGGCCGCTTTCGCCAGGCCATTGGTCAATTCCGGTCGGCTCTCGGTGCCCAGCATCTATGATGGCTCGCCGCTGAACGGGGCGGATACGGATGGTATGCCGGCGCGTACCCGCCCGGGGGCGCCGGCCGTCGATGCGCCGCTCAAGACGCCCGACGGGGGCTGGCTGATCGACCAGATTGGCAACCGTTTCCAGCTTCTGGCGATCGGCACGGATGCGCCCGATGGGTTGGAGTTCGACGGGGTCCCGGTCGAGACGCTGCCGATCGCGGCGACGGACCCTGTTCGCGAGCGCTATCTGGGCGAGGCGGGTTCGGCCGTCTACCTTCTGCGTCCCGACCAGCATGTCGCGGCGCGGTGGCCGGTTTTCGATCGTCACGCGGTCGGCGCGGCGTTGCGTCGCGCGATCGGCCAGGGGTAGGGGAAGGACGCGAAATGACCATGTTGATCACCGATCCGAACATCGCCGATCCGGACGGCTTCTACGCCGAGCTGCTGGCTCTGCACGAGGGCCGCGACAAGCACAGGAGCGACGCGATCAACGCCAGGCTGGTGCTGATCCTGGCCAATCACATCGGCGACCGCGCCGTGCTGCGGCAGGCTTTCGAATTCGCCGCGGACGCCGGTCACTCCAATGACGGTCAACAGCCGTCCGGCGAAACCGAAAGGGTAAGCAGATGAAAGTCGAGAAGATCCATCACGTCGCCTATCGCTGCAAGGATGCGAAGGAGACGGTCGACTGGTATGTGAAGAACCTCAACATGGATTTCGTCCTGGCGATCGCCGAGGACCGGGTGCCGTCGACCCACGAGCCCGACCCGTACATGCATGTCTTCCTGGATGCCGGGAACGAGAACGTGCTGGCCTTCTTCGAGCTGCCGACCAAGCCGGAGATGGGGCGCGACCCCAATACCCCGGAATGGGTCCAGCACATCGCCTTCAGGGTCAAGGATCGCGAAACGCTGCTGCAGTTCAAGGACACGCTCGAGGCCAACGGCATCGAGGTGCTGGGCGTCACCGATCACTCGCTGTTCCATTCGATTTATTTCTTCGATCCCAACGGCCACCGCATCGAACTGGCCTGCCCGGACCCGGCGGAGGATGCCCTGCTGGAGAAACTCGACACGGTGAAATGGGAAATGCTGGAGGAGTGGTCGAAGACCAAGCGTGCGCCGAAGCACGCCGCCTTCCTGCATGAGAAGGAGTTGGGCGGCTCCTAACTCGGGAACGCCATTGGTGGGGCGGCGATTGCATCTTCGCCTCCGCCGTGCTGCGATCCCCCCAAGGAAACGGGGGAACGCATCATGACCACGACACTGTTCCGCAACGCCGCTCTGTTCGACGGCACCACGCCGCATTTGCGCGAGGGGTGCGACGTGGTGGTGGAGGACGACCGCATCGCGGACGTGTCCGACACGCCGATCTCCACCGCCGTCGACGCGACCATCGACCTTCAGGGCAAGACCCTGATGCCGGGTCTGATCGACGCCCATTTCCACGCCCTGGCGGTCGATCCGGACATTCGCAAGATCGAGGAGATGCCGGCCTCGATGCTGTCGATCCGCGCCAAGGGGCTGCTGGAAGGGGCGCTGGCCCGCGGCTTCACCACCGTGCGCGATGCGGCGGGTGCCGACTACGGCCTGGCGCGGGCGACCGAGACCGGGCTGATCCGCGGGCCGCGTCTGTTCTTTGCCGGCAAGGCGCTGTCGCAATCCGGCGGCCATGGCGATTTCACCAGCCTGGAAAGCGCGACCACCGGCTTCCAATGCCATTGCTGCCGGGGCGGGGCCAGCATCGCCCATATCGCCGACGGGGTCGACGAGGTGCGCCGGGCGGCCCGCCAGGAACTGCGAAAGGGCGCCAACCAGATCAAGATCATGGCGTCCGGCGGCGTGGCCTCGCCCAGCGACCCGATCTGGAACCTGCAATATTCCGAGGACGAGATCCGCGCTGCGGTCTGGGAGGCTTATAGCTGGCGCACCTATGTGATGGCGCACGCCTATACGCCCGAGGCGATCGCGCGCTGCGTGCGCTTCGGTGTGCGCTCGATCGAGCACGGCAACCTGATCGACGCCGAAACGGCATCGCTCTGCGCCGAACATGGCGCCTATGTGGTGCCGACCCTGGTGACGTACGAATCCATGTCCCGCTTCGGTGCCGAACAGGGTCTTCCGAGAGTCAGCCTCGACAAGCTTCAGGAGGTGGCGGAAGCCGGCCTCGGCGCCCTGGAAATCCTGAAGGCGGCCGGAGTGAAGATGGGCCTCGGCACCGACCTGCTCGGCGAGATGCACGCCCATCAGTCCCGCGAACTGTCCCTCCGGGCCGAAGTCCTCAGCCCGGCCGAAATCCTCATCTCCGCCACCTCTATGAATGCCGAGTTGATGCAGCGCGAGAGTGAACTCGGCGTCGTCCAACCGGGCGCCCTGGCAGACCTGCTGGTGGTCGACGGCGACCCGCTGAAGGACATCAACCTGCTTGAGCACCAAGGCCGAAACCTGTCGGCCATCATGAAGGGCGGCGCGTTCGTGAAAAACGCACTTGAGGCAAACTAGCCCGCCCCGGAGATCGAAACAGTGAGGTCCAGCTGCCTCGTCCAGTGCGCGGCGGCATGCCCGCTTCCGGGTAACAGAAAGGCAACGACCGGTGTTGCAGTCTACCGTCGGGACTACGGGGCTTTCCTCCCAAGGCCGCGGCTGCGGGGAGGTGCCGTCTCCCGGCATGACTCCGGAGGTCACAGATGAGCCATGACGAATTCAAGCCGGTCGTCGACCTTGTCGCGCCCAAGGCGCCTGACGACTGGACCGAACTGAGGGTTCGGTATCGCTACTACGACGATGCCATGGATCTGAAGACACATTTCAAGAGCAGCGGTTCGAGCGACTGGGGATCGTTCAATGGCGGCGATTTTGATGTCATGGACATATTTGACGAGTACCGGGTTCGAACGCATCCGGACCTGGACGAACCCTGGAGCGTACTGAACCTGACGATCAGGAAGACCGGCGAAACGGACGTTGGTTTTGAATACGGAGATCCGGGGATCTTCGACTTCTAGCCGCTACTGCGTGACGACCTCATGCCGTCCGTCTACGAATATTCGCACGGTGATGGTGGTCCAGTCGCTGCCTTCGGCGGCCATCATCGTCTTCAACTCCATCGAGGCATTCATGGCCGCGATGGCTTGTTCGGGAATGAACCGCTGTTCGTCGGCACCACTGGAATTGACGAAGCGGAAGATCGAATCGATCTCGTTGCCGACGATCTTCGTCCTCATATAGGCCGTTTGCCAGCAGTCCGGCAGTGACTCCGCCATGACACCGCAAATGCACGCGTAGAGCTCGTCCTTCGAAAATGCCATGGCCATGACTCCGCGGATTGCCGTGCGCAGATGCTGTTCGTAGCTGACGGTCTCCACCTTACGTGAGGACCGCGTTAACCTGGGGCCAAATCCTCTGTGCCACGTAGATGAATGCTGTGCCCATGCAGCGCGAGGGCGAAATCGGCGTCGTCGGGCAGGGCGGCTTGCCGATCTGCTGGCCGTCACCGGCGACCCGCTGGAGGACATCAACCTTCTGGAAAGCCAGGGCCGCAACCTGATGGCCATCACCAAGGGTGGCGCGTTCGTAAGAAACGCGCTTGGGAGTGACTAGATCGAGATCAAATGAGACCGTGACGATCTCATCGACAAAGGCCGCGCATTCCTTGAATCCCCAACTGCGATCGAGCACTCGCGCGCGCTTATGTGCCTGTGTCCCGGCCCGGTCCGGTCGGCAGGACCTCGCCCGATGGCGGCGCGGCCGCGTCGTCCGCTGAAGGCTGGGGAGTGGAGGTTTGTGCGCCTGGTTGGATCATATGCACGTCCCGTTGTGGGAAGGGTATGGAGATCCCGGCTTCGCGGAAGGCCGCATCGATGGCGAACCGAACGTCGCTTGAGACAATGATCCGCTCCAGGATATTGCTGATGTGGAACCGCAGCTCAAAGATGAGCGCACTGTCGCCGAAATCCATAAACATCACGTGGGGCGCCGGCCACGGCTTGATGCCGGCGCGGCCCCTGACGCAGGCGAGCAACGTCTCGCGGACCTTCGCCGTGTCCGAGCCGTAGGCTACGCCGATCGGGATCTCGACGCGGCCGGATCGGTCCTTGAACATCCAGTTGGTCACCCTGCCGGCGATCAGTTCGGAATTCGGCAGGATCACCGACGCGTTGGAAAACGTCTGGATCTGGGTGCTTCTTACGCTGATGCTTTTCACGAAGCCCTGGTCCTCGCCGACCACGACCCAGTCGCCCACCTTGATCGGCCGTTCGATCAGCAGGATCAGGCCCGAGACGAAATTGTTGACGATGCTCTGCATGCCGAAGCCGATGCCGACCGAGAGCGCACCGGCGATGATCGCCAGACCGGACAGGTCGATGCCGGCGGTATTGATGGCCGCGAGTGCCGCGATAACCACCCCACCATAGCCGATGCCGGTCTTCAGCGCATCACGTACCCCGACATCCATGCGCGTCTGTCGCAGGATGCGCACGTCGAGGAAGCGCTGAAACAGGCGGACGAGGATCAAGAGGAATATGAAGACGGCCATGCCCATCAACACGTCCGTCAGCGAGAAGGTGCGCCCGCCGATCTGCAGTCCGGACATGATCAAGCCGATGCGCTCGGCGATGGTATCCCAGTGTCCGCCCCATAGCGGCAACATGAAGAACACCATGGAGACGACCAGGCCGATATCGAGCAGCAGCACCGACCACACATAGATCGGATTGGCTGCTTCGTCCGACTCGGGCGGTTTCTCGTCCTCGCGGGTGAATACGGCGACCAGGTCTCGTGCCAGACCGTGCAGAACGAGAGCGACAAGGAAGATGCCGGCGCTCGCCAGCAGCCTCCGCGCGATATGATCGGAGAGCACGCCGAAGCCCGCGAGTGCGGTGATCGGAAGTGCGAGTGCAAGGACGCCGACAAGCAGACGGCCGACCCTCCACCAGCGGTTCCGTCCGGCGACGTCGTCCGGCTGCGGGCCGGTCGGCTTGCCGGCCCCGCTGGTTGTCACCCGTGCCTCTTCCCCAGGCGTCCGCCACAGCCGGTCGTCGAAGACGACCGCCAGGAACCACGCGGCGATCGCGCCATTGGCAGCGAAAGCGTAGGTGAACCGCAGCAAAGCCGAGGGCTGGAGAGCTAGAAACGGGTTCAGGATCAGCTGATCGACGCCGATGATCACCGCCAATGTGAACGCCCGGCGATCCCAGAGCCGCGCTGCCAGATCGCCCATTTTGGTCAGCCGCCAATGCGGCTTTTGCGGCGCCAACATCGCCCGGGGGAGCCCGCGCAATATACTGGTCCAAACCACCGCTTCGACGATCCCGATCATGAGAGCCTGGAATACGCCGAACAGCAGGCCGCGGCTCAGCAGCATGGTGTAGACGACCGCCACGATCAGGATGGGAACGAGCGTATAGGCCGTCGCTTCGGCCACCGCCGCGAGAACCCTCATCCGATAGCTCGGATCCAGAACCTCCGGCTTTCGCCCGAATTTGCGGATCAGCCAGCGCCGCAGGATCCAGCCCAGACCCGCGGCCGAGAACACCGCGACCAGCAGGCCGGCCAAATACCCCGGGCCGACCGTGCCGCTGACTTGCGGCGACAGGAACCACTGCTTTGGCGATGCCAGGACACGTTTGCCAAGAGCAACGAATTCGGCCGCGGCGTTGCTCCAGTTCTGGTAGGACAGCAATGTTGGTGTGCGGACAAGCAGTTCTGCCGTGACGATAATGCGCTGGGCCTCGGCGATCCTGTCCGCCAACAGGCTCGTCCGCTGGACCAGCACACCGAGCTGCCTCAGCGTCCCCTGCGGTATGCTGAACTGGCCGGTCAGGTCGCGGCGCTGTGCGAGGACGCTCTCGGCCTCCGGAGGCTCGCCCTCAGCCGGCGCCGGTCCCAGCGCCCGGATGAGGTCGCCGATCCTGTCGACCTCTCTCTGGACGGGCACCCGGGCCGCATTGGCTTGGTCGCGCACCTGGTCGACCGTCTGGTCAAGGATGCTCAATACGGAAAGCGAAAGGTCGTCGTCGACGAGTTGCGCTTCGACCCGGTCGAGCACACGCATCCATCGCGCGATCTGCTCGTCCAACGGCCCATTGGTCTGAATTGCAGCCGACGCGGTGTCCGTTGTGGCGGGCTGGGCCGCCGCGGACGGGACGATGCCCGTCAGCCCCGCCGCCAACATGGCGGCGAGCAATACGGCGATCAGCAGGGTGCGAAACACGTGATCAAGGCTCCCTTCGGTGCCAGCTCGACTTACTGCGGCTTGGGATGGCGATGGTAGCCGGAACCCTTCCCCGACAGAAGACCGCACTGACCCCTGCAAGTGAGCAGTCTCGGATCGGCGGCGGATCGCAGAATAGCGCCGGATTCCTCCGGCGAAGCGCTCCGCGGCCTTTGACTGTCGCTTAGAAGCGACCCAGTGGAGATGCGAATCGCGTCTTTCTGCTCAGCCCGGCAAGCGCGCCTTGTTGAACTCCCGCATGCGGGCGAACACGTCGACGCCGATCTGTTTGAAGACATCCAGGATGTCGACCAGCACCCAGTTCTCGCGGATCAGCCCGTCCTCGCAACGCCAGAAATCCAGGCTGCGCATGGTGATCTTCTGGCCCGACGGTGCGATGCCCAACCAGCCATCGCCGGTAATGGTGGCGCGCATGCCGGGCCAGGCGGTGAAACCGACATAATCGCCGTCGCCGAACAGATCGCCTTTGCCAAGGGTGCCGACCCGATCCGGCATGGCGTTCAGGAACGGTATCTGGTGCCAGTCGCGAAAACCGGACAGGCCGCGGCCGGTGCCGATCCCCGACGGCCCATACCAGCTGAAACGCGGATGCCAGTAGTCGCCCAGCCGCATGGCCTCGACGCCGCCGCCGGCGTAGTTGCCCAGGGCCGCCAGCATTTCAGAGACCAGCTTGCGGCTGGCTTCCGAGCGCTCGGAATCGCGCGGGGCGGGAATGATCCCGTCCTGGGTCGCCGGTCCGGGCACGTGCCATTCCCGGCCCAGGCTCGGCGCCATCGGCCAGGCGCCCGCCTGCATCATCATTTCGGGAATGTCCCACAGGGCCTGCATCTCCACCACCCGGCCGTCCTCGACCCGGAAGAACTCGTGAAAGCGCATGGCGACCTTGTGGCCGGTCGGCGGAATGTCGAGCCACGGTGCCGTGAAGGTTCCGGTGTAGTAGCCGCAGCAGCCGACCCAGTCATTGTCCTGGGGAGAGGTGCCGGCCATCACGATGGTGTCGCGGCGCTCCAGGTCGGGGATCGCCTTTTGCAGCGGCAAGAATGCCTGCGCGTAGAGTCCCTCTGCGCCGTCGAGATCCTCGAACGGGTAGGCGAGGTGGACCGGCGCGTCCTTGTGGAAGGCCTCGACAATGCCGCCTGCACGCCGGCGGGTTCATAGTCGTACAGCGCCCGGCGCAGCGGCCGTATCAGGTGCTTGTTGCGGGAATGGATGTCACCGGACATGGCGGGTCCCAATGGAATCGAGGGATCATGGCGCGACGGCCAAGTCGCCGGCGATGAGCCGGAGATAGAGCGGCGCCAGCAACTGGGCGAAGGGCGCGCCGACCTCGAGGTCGGACTCGCGATAATAGCCTTCGGAATGCAGCATGTTGACAGTGCCCAGCAGGGCGCCGTCGAGGCTGACCAGCAGATTGACAACCGAGCCGCAACCAAGCGACGCGATCAGCTCGTGGTCGAAGAATGCCCAGCGAATATCGGCGGCCGTGCGACCGAGATAGGGCTGGCGGCCCTCGATCACATGCCGGCCCCATTCGGTCATGGCGCCGAGCGGCTTGCGGCCGAGGACCGGATAGGCGTCCGGCTGGTTCGAGTAGACGCGCTCCACCTCGCCCTTGTCGCTGTCCAGTACCATCAGGGTGAACAGCTTGTGGCCGATCAGCCGGCCGAGCGCCGCCTCCAGCGCATCGAAGCCGGCGCGGGGCTGGCCGGGCTGGCCCAGGGCGGCGGCGCAGTCGGCCAAGGCTGCCAGCCGCTCGCCATCGGTCGGATCTTGTCTCATGGCGCGCCGCCGCGGATCGCGGCGCGTTCCGGGATCAGGCCGGCGGGGCGGAAGCGCATGACCAGGATCAGCAGGGTGCCGACCAGTATCTCGCGCAGGGCCGCGATCTGCGCGCCGGGCAGGTCCGGCACGATGTCGCCGATGAAGCGGGTGCCCTCCAGGATCGCCATCACCAGAAAGGCGCCGACCACCGCACCGAGGTTGTTGCCCGTGCCGCCGGCGGTCAGCGCCAGGAAGATGTAGATCGTGACCAGGGGCCGGAAGATGTCCGGCGCGATATAGCTGGTGTAATGGCCATAGAGGCCGCCGGCGAGCCCCATGATGCCGGCGCCCACCGCAAACGCCTCGATCTTGAAGCGGCGCACCGATTTGCCGGCGACCGCGGCCACCAACTCGTCGTCGCGGATCGCCCGCAGCACCCGGCCATAGGGGCTGTGGCGCAGGCGCTGGGCCAGGATCAGGACCGCCGCCACGACGGCCAGGGCCAAAACGCAGAACAACAGGTTGAAGGCCCCGGCGTCAGGCTGGAGCGGAACGGGCCGGGAATTCCGGAGACGCCGTCGGTACCATTGGTCAGCCAGATCTCGTTGCTGGCCACCAGGCGCACAACCTCGGAGAAGCCAAGCGTGACGATGGCGAGATAATCGCCGCGCAGCTTCAGCGTTGTCAGGGTCAGCAGGGCACCGGCGGCGCCGGCGACCGCGAACGCGACCACCAGGCCCCAGCACGATTGGCAGGGCGGCCCCGGTGGTGGCCAGGGCCGAGGCATAGGCGCCCAGCGCGAAGAACCCGGCAAGCCCGAGATTGATCATCCCGGTCATGCCCCAGATCAGGTTCAGCCCCAGCGCCAGCAGCGCGTAGAACGCGCCGAAGGTAACGATCGAGATCAGATAGTTTTCCATCCTTAGGCTGCCTAATAGGCCCGTTCGCCCAGCAAGCCGCGCGGCCGCAGGGTCAGCACCAGGACGATGGCGATGAAGCCGACGGCGCTCTTGTAGGTCGGCTCCAGGACGATCAGGGACAGTTCCTCGCCGATGCCCACGACCATGGCGCCGAGCACCGCACCGGGAATGCTGCCGAGACCACCGACCACGGTGGCGGCGAAGATCGACAGGATGAAGCGGAATCCGGTCAGCGGGTCGATCGCCGTGCCCAGGCCCAGCAACATGCCGCCGACGCCGACCAGCCCCATACCGATGAAGGCGGTCAACCGGCCGATCTGCAGTGCGTTGACACCCTTGATGTCGGCCAGGGCCGGGTTGTCGGCGACGGCCCGCATCGCCTTGCCCATCCGGGTGAAGGTCAGAAAAGCGAACACCGCCACCATGATGGCGATCGCCAGGCCCAGGTTTTCCAGCTGCTGCGGCCCGATCCGGATCTCCCAGTATCGCCAGTCGCGCACGATCGGCAGGTCGTAGCCGCGAATGTCGTTGCCGAAGATGAACCGCACGATGTTCTCCAGCACCACCGTCAGCGCGATCGAGGCGATTGCCGCCGTCAACGCGCCATGCGGCCGCAGCGGGCGCAGCACCAACTCGTCGCTGATCAGGCCGACCAGCCCCGCGACCGCGAAGGCGAAAACCAGGGCCAGCACTGCCGGCAGGCCGAAATGCACATTTGCGACGTAGCCGGCGAAGGCGCCGATCGTGGCGTGGCTCGCGACCGAGAAATTGGGGAACCGCAGCACCGCATAGATCGCCGTGAAGCCGATCGCCGGGATCGCCAGCAAGGTCCCGGACACGATGCCGTTGACCAGCAATTGCGGCAGCAGGTCAAACACCGGCGGATCGATCGATGCGGCAGATTGGAGAAAGAGGACAGCCGGCCCAACACCGGCTGTCCGTCACGATCGCGCTCATGCGCGCTTATAGATACCGGCGCTGCCGTCCGTGATCAGCTTGAACACGAACTGGGTGCCGGTGATGTCGCCGACCTCGTTGAAGTCGCACGGGCCGCTGGCGCCGGTGTAGTTCACCGCTTTGCCGTCGGCCAGCATGGCGACGCCGTCGGCGGCGTTGTCGACCGCCTCGCCATCACCCTGGCTTATGCTCCGCAGGCTTTGCCGGATGGCGTCGCCGGTGTCGGAGTCGGCGGCGGCCATGGCCAGGATCGCCAGGCTGGCATGGTCGTAGGTCTGGGCCGAATAGGGGTCGACCTCGTCTACGCCCAGAATGGCCTGGACCCGGGCATAGGCGCCGCTGTCGATGGCCGGCGAGCCCTCCCAGGTGAACACGCCTTCCAGCACATTGGCCGGCAGGGACTCGATCACGCCCTGGTTCACGGCATAGGCGGGGCCGATGATCCTGCCCTCATAGCCGGCCTGGAACAGGTCGCGCAGCAGGATCGTGCTGTCGGCCGCATAGCCGCCCAGCATCAGGAAATCCGGGTCGCCGCGCAGGATCTCGTCGACCTCCGAGCGATAGGTCGTCTTGTCGGCTTCATAGATCAGCGATTCCATGCTGGCTCCGCCGCCGGCCGCGATCTCGCCCAGGATGTCGATCGAGCTCTGCGCGAACGGCGTCTGCGGGCCAATCCAGGCGAGCTTGGTGCCGCCTTCGCCGATCATGAAATCGCCGGCGACGCGGATCTGAAGCTTGCTGTTTGGCTGGGTGCGGGCGATGAACCCCTGATGCGGCAGCATGGTGATGCTGTCCGCGCCGGAAACGCAGAACAGCATGGTCCGGCTCTCCCAGCACAGCGGCGCGATGGCTGTCGTGATCGACGACGCCCAGGTGCCCATGATCGCCGAGACGCCGTCGACGTCGATCAGCTTGCGGGCGGCGCGGACCGCCGCCTCGGGGCTGGTCTGGGTGTCTTCGGAGGTCAGTGCGATCTGGCGGCCGAGAACGCCGCCCGCCGCATTGACCGAGTCGACCACGCCGGCGATGGCATTGCGCATCGACGGGCCATAGGCGCCGCCGACTCCGGTCAGCGGGGTCAGGCTGCCCAGCCGGATCTCGCCGGACTGTGCGCTGAGGATTGTCGGTGCGGCGATCACCGCCGATGCCGCCGCGGCGCCCTTCAGCACCGTGCGGCGTGTGGTTTTGAGTCTGGTCATGTCATATCCCTCCCTGTTGATCTTTGTATTTGTCCCGTGTCCGGGTGTGTCGACTTCGCCCGCGATAAATCTCGTTAGTTCAACGCGTTACAAGCCTCAATTCTACTCACATTTCGTCATTCCCGCGAAGGCGGGAATCCAGGAAACGCCGGGATCGACTGGATTCCCGCCTACGCGGGAATGACGAAGACCGGTGTTGCGCATCTCCCGGAAGATGTTGTTTCGGAACGAAGCTTCGTGCGTCGAGCCCCCCTTTATCCTCCCAAGAACACGCGTCGCACCTCCGGGTCGGCGGCAAGCTCCGCCGCCGGCCCGGTTCGGCTGTTGCGCCCATCGACCATGATATACCCACGATCGGCCAGTGTGAGAGCCTCCAGCGCATTTTGTTCGACCATGGCGATCGCGACGCCCTCGTCGCGGATCGCGCGAATGGTGTCGAACAGCTGCTCGGCGGCCACCGGCGACAACCCGGCCGACGGCTCGTCCAGCATCAGCACCACCGGCTCCACCATCAGCGCCATGGCCATGGCCAGGATCTGCCGCTGGCCTCCGGACAGGGTCCGCGCCGCGGTGCGCCGACGCTCGGCCAGCATCGGGAAGCGCTCGAACGCGGCGGCGATCCGCTCGCGGGTTCGGTGCGGTGCGACATAGCCGCCGATCTCCAGATTCTCCCGGATCGACATGGTCGGAAAGACATTCATCTCCTGCGGCACGAAGGCGATGCCGTCCCGCGCCACCTCCCGCGCCGGCCGGCCGGTCAACTCGCGATCGCCGAGCCGGATCGTGCCTTCGCTCGGCTTCAGCAATCCGGCGATCGCTTTCAGCAGGGTCGACTTGCCGGCACCGTTGGGACCGATGATGCAGACCACTTCGCCTGGCTCGACGTCGAGCGCCACGCCCTTCAGGATCCGGTCGGCGCTGGAATACCCGGCGACCAGGGAGTCCACGGTCAGGAGGCCCATCGCCGGCCTCCCATATAGGCTTCCTGCACCCGCGGATCTGCCGCGATGTCCGCGAAGCGACCCTCGGTCAGCCGGCGGCCTTCCGCCATGACGATCACCGGGTCGCACAGCCGGGCGATCATGTCCATGTCGTGCTCGATGATCAGCAGGGTCAGCCCGCCATCCTTGAGCGCCGTCAGATGCTCGGCGATCTCCCCGCTCAGGGTTGGGTTCACCCCGGCGATCGGCTCGTCCAGCAGGATCAGCTTCGGGGCACTCATCAGGGCGCGGCCGATCTCCAGCAGCTTCTTCTGGCCGCCGGAGAGGTCTGAGGCGGGATTGTCGATCACCGCCTTCAGGTTCAGGCGGTCGGCGATGGCGATGGCGCGATCCTTGATCTCCGCCTCCCGGCCGCGTACCCGGCCGATGCCTGTTAGCGCGCGCGCGAGGCCTTCGCCGGGCTGGTCGCGGCCGTACAGCATCAGGTTTTCCAGGACGGTCAGTCGGGGAAACCCGCGTGCGATCTGGAAAGTGCGGACCATGCCGGACTGGGTGATGGCCTCCGGACGTGCGCCCGTGATGTCGCGGCCGTCGAACAGCACGGAGCCGCCATCGGGCGGGACCACGCCGGACACGCAGTTGAACAGCGTCGTCTTGCCGGCGCCGTTCGGTCCGATCAAGCCAGTGATGGTGCCTGGCTCGACATCCAGGTCGGCGCCGTCGAGCGCCCGAATGCCATAGAATCCACGCGTAAGGCCGCGCACCGTCAAAAGCGCCATGCCCTGCTCATCCTCCCGGCGGGAACCCGCTCGCCCGCTCGGGACATGTTGGCATGGTCGCGGCCGCTCTTCCAGGCGGGCGGCTCGAACTGATTGCTCTGCGCCGTTTCAGTGAGAAGCGATCAGGCCCTTGACTGACTCAGGTCGCGAAGTAGGTCGCGGCTTCCTCTTCCGAAAGAAGGTCCGGGCGATCGGTCTTCGTCGCGATCTCAACCGACCCGCCATCGTCGCTTCCGTCGACGATCGCGATCATCACCTCAAGGGCGTGCAGCGCCAGCCGGCCGCTTGCCCGGTTCGGAGTGCCGGAGCGGATGCTGTGCGCCAGCTCGGCGACGCCGAGGGCCCGGTAATTGGCATTGCGTGGCGAATCGGTTGGCCAGTTCGGCGCACCCATGGGCATCGCCGAGGAGTCGTGGTCCGTCCAGTCGCCGCCGCGTTCCGAGCTCACCACCACGCCGCCGAAAAAGTTGGGGTCCGGCACTTGCAGCGACCCCTCGGTTCCGTACAACTCGAGCGGCCGGTGGCCATGTTTCCAGACGTCCCAGCTCGCAGCGAAGAGAACCTGCGCGCCGGATTGGAATTCGAGGATCGCCAGCGCGGTGGTCGGTGTCTCGACCGATATCCGATCGCCCTTGTGCGGTCCGTCGGCGGTGACCAGCCGCTCTTCAAAGCCCGTCGCGGTCACCGACCGGACCCGGGCGACCGGCCCCAGCAGGTTGACCAGCGCGTGAATGTAGTAGGGGCCGACATCGAGCACCGGCCCGCCACCGGGCTTGAAGAAGAACTCCGGGTTCGGATGCCAGTGCTCCATGCCATGCGACATGAAGAAGGCTGTTCCGGACAGAACGCGGCCGACCCGTCCCTCGTCGATCAGGCTGCGTGCCAGGCGGCCGCCGGCTCCCAGAAATGTATCCGGGGCACAGCCGATGAGAAGCCCGCGCGCCTCCGCGTCCGTGACGAGGGAGCGGGCTGCGGCCAGGTCGGTCGCAAGCGGCTTTTCGGAGAAGACATGCTTCCCGGCGGCCAGCGCACCACCGATCACTTCCGCGTGGGCATCGGGGACCGTGAGGTTGATCACGATGTCGATGTCATCCCGGCCGAGCAACGCCTCGACCGATAACGCCGGCACGTCGAATGCGCGACCCTGCGCTTCCGCCGCCTCGGGTCTGGCATCCGCGATCGCGCGCATCTCCAGCCCCTGGCAGGTCGGCACGTTGCGCAGATAGATGCCGGAAATATTGCCACAGCCAATCAGGCCGACGCCGAGGGTTTCCATAGCCGTCGCTCCCGTCAGGCCGATTGCGGCCAGGACGCCACCGCCTCGCGGGACCGCTTGGCGAAGCGCTGAAAATCATTCGGATTGTCGTGCTCCAGCACGAACAGCTCCGCATCGGTCGCATTCATGATCGGCAGCAATGCCGCCCAGTCGATCGTTCCGTGGCCGACATCGGCCCAGCCATCCTCGTCCGAGTTCTCGCCGGCCGGCGCCATGTCCTTGATATGAAAGGCAATGACGCGGTCTCGGTAGCGGTCGATCCAGCTGGCCGGATCCTGGCCGGCCCGCGCGACCCAACCGATATCGGCCTGCCAGAGAAGCGCCGGCGCGCCCTCGAAGATGAGATCGAGCGGGAATTGGCCTTCCGGCGTTTTCTGAAACTCGAAATCGTGATTGTGCCAGGCCAACCGGATCCCTTCGGCGGCGAGCAATGCCTGCAAGGCGGCCAATTCGCGCCCGAAATCGCGCCACCCACCGGAGTCCTTCGGCCGCTCGCCGGCCGATATCGCCGGGACGATCAGCAGGGTAATGCCCAACTTCTTCGCCGCCGATACGGTGCCGGCAAAATCGGACTTCAGGGCCGACAACCCGACATGGCTGCTCGGCGCGGCCAGTTTCTGGTCGCGAAGGGCGGCCGCCACCTCTTCGGTCTTGTCAAGCAGGCCGCCATAGGGCTCCACCAGGCGGTATCCGAGCCCGGCCAGGGTTGCGAACTGGTCGTCCAGCGGCGGGAAATTCCGAGCCGAGTAGAGCTGGATCGAAAGCCGATCGAGGATCGTCACAGGCGTCTCCCGAGTTTCAAAGGCGTTTGCCGGTTTGCGTATCGAAGAGGTTGAGGCGATCGCCGGGGAAGGCGACCTTCAGGGTCTGCTGAGGCTGGACGTCAACCTCCCCATCCAACCGCAAGCCGATGGTCCGGCCGGCAAGGTCGCACCACACCACTGTTTCCGCGCCCATCGGCTCGACGATGTCGACGGTCGCCATGTGCGACCCGTTGTCGGGGTCAATGCGAATATGTTCCGGCCGGACGCCAAGCTCGGCCGTCTTGCCGGATGGCGGTGTCTGGGCGAATTCATAGCCGTTGAGAGGCTGGGTCAACTGCTCGGAGACGAATACGTGCCCGCCCGACTCCGTCTCGATGCGACCATTGATGAAGTTCATCCGCGGCGAACCGACGAAGCCGGCCACGAACCTGTTGGCGGGCGTATGATAGATGGTGCGCGGCGACGCCAGTTGCTGAATGATCCCGCCATGCATCACGGCGATCCGGTCGGCCAGGGTGAGCGCTTCGACCTGGTCGTGGGTCACATAGATCATCGTCGAGTCGCCGAGTTCACTATGGAGGCGCTTCAGTTCGACCCTGAGTTCGGTGCGCAGGGCCGCATCCAGGTTCGACAGCGGCTCGTCGAACAGGAACACGTGGACGTCACGCACCAGGGCCCGGCCGATCGCAACGCGCTGACGCTGACCGCCGGACAATTCGACTGGGCGGCGATGCATCAGATTGTCGATGTGCAAGAGCTCACTGGCATCCTTGATCCGCTTTGCGATCTCCGGCTTCGGCACCTTGGCCATCTTCAATCCGAACGACAGATTGCCTTCGACGGTCATGCGCGGATACAGCGCGTAGGATTGGAACACCATGCCGATGCCGCGGTCCTTGGGCTCCTCCCAGGTGACATTCTTGCCGTCGATCCAGATTTCGCCATCGGCGATGTCGAGAAGCCCTGCGATCGAGTTCAGCAGGGTGGACTTGCCGCAGCCGGACGGGCCGAGAAGCACGATGAATTCGCCCTCTTCGACCTCCAGGTTGAGGTTCTCGATGACCTTGATCGAGCCGAAAGCGACATCGAGACTGTTGATTGAAACACTCGACATGAGGTCAGCCTTTCACCGCGCCGGCGGCGATGCCGCGCACGAACCAGCGTCCGGATATGAAGTAGACGGCCAACGGCACCGCGGCCGTCAGGATCGTCGCCGCCATGTTGACGTTGTATTCGCGCACGCCGGTCGTGGTCTGGACGATGTTGTTCAACTGGACCGTCATCGGCATGTTCTCGCGCCCGGCGAAGACGATGCCGAACAGGAAGTCGTTCCAGATGCCGGTTACTTGAAGAATGATCGCGACGATCGTGATCGGCACCGACATCGGCATGATGATGCGAATGAACGCCGACCAGAAGCCGGCGCCGTCGACCCGCGCCGCCCTGAACAGCTCTTCTGGCAGGGAGGCGAAATAGTTCCGGTACAACAGCGTCAGGATCGGCATGCCAAAGATCGTGTGGATGATGATGATGCCCGGCAGCGATGCGAACAGGCCGACCTCGCGCAGGAAGATGATCAGCGGGTAGATCACCACCTGATAGGGCACGAACGCGCCGAAAATCAGGATCGCGAAGAAGATTTGAGAGCCCTTGAATCGCCAGAATGACAGGGCGTATCCATTGATCGAGGCGATGATGACCGAGACGATGACGCTGGGCACGGTGATCTTCACGGAATTCAGAAAGCCCGGTTTCACGCCGTCGCAGTCGCGGCCGGTGCAGGCCGTGCTCCACGCCTTGATCCAGGGCTCGAAGCTGATCTCGCTCGGCCAGTTGAACAGAAATCCTTGCCGGATTTCCGGCATGGTCTTCAGCGATGTCACGATCATCACCCACAACGGCGCCAGGAAGAAGACCGCGGCGATGACCAGGAACCCGTAAACGCCGACCCTTGAGATCGTGATCCGCCGGGGCTTCGGTCCACGCGGTCTCGCCCCGGCGATGCCGGTCAGAGGATCCGCGGTCGAGGCGACATCGGTCATGTGGCCCTCGATTCCCGGCGCCGCTTGGCATGCCATTCGACGCCCGCCTTGATGGCCAGCAGCACGACGATCGGCAGCAGCATCATGGACGCCGCCGCCATTCCCTGACCCACGTTCTGGCGGATCGTGATGTGCTCGATGACGAAGATCGCAGGCATCTGGGTCGCGATGCCGGGCCCACCCTGGGTCATGGCGATGACCAGGTCGTAGACCCGCACGATGCTGGTGCATTGCAGGATGAAGGCGGTCGCGAGCGCACCGCGGATCATCGGCAGCGCGATGAACAGATAGGCGCGCCAGGCCGGAATGCCGTCGACCTTGGCCGCCTTCCAGATCTCCCCATCGATGCCGCGCAAGCCCGCCAGCAGGATAGCCATGGTCACGCCGACGCCGTTCCAGACGCCGCCGATCACCAGGCCATAGATCGCCGTCGTCTCATCGATCAATGGCGCGAACATGAAATCCTCGAACCCCAGCTTTTGCATGGCCGAGGAGAGGCCAAGATTGGGATCCAGCATCCACTGCCAGACCAGGCCGGTGACCACCAGCGACATGGCGAAGGGATAGAGGAAGATGGTCCTGAAGGTGTCCTCCTGCTTGATCCGTTGGTCGATGAACACGGCCAGCAGGTAGCCCAGGGTCATCTGGAAAATGATGATCAGGATGCCGAACACCCAGATGTTCTCTACCGAGACGATCCAGCGCGACGTGTTCCACAGTCGCTCGTACTGGTCGAAGCCGATGAAGTTGAACTTGGGGAAAAGCTTGGCGTTGGTGAACGACAAGGTGATCGAATAGATGATGCCGAACACAAAGACGCCCACGGACACCAGGATCATCGGGATCGACCCGATGATCGCCTGGACGTTTCTCATCCGTCTGGGGCGCTGCGGCATAGCGTCAGCCTGTCAGGGAATGGGAATGCAGGTCCGGGACGGCGCCGATGCCGCACTGTCCCGGATCTGCCTTAGGCCGGTATTCAGTCGGCGCTCTCGAGAATGCTCGCGAAACGCTCTTGGGCATCGGGAATGCTGAGCGCCTCGTTGAACGAGAACTCCGCGAAAAGGTCGTTCAACTGACCCTGGGTGTCCTCAGTCAGGAAGCGGCTGGTCGAGGTGAGCACCGTATTTGGATCGTCAAGCAACGCCAGGCCTTTGCGCATGCAGGCATCGGCCAGCGACATGTCGACGTCGGCGCGGACCGGAAGTGAGCCCTTCGCAACGTTGAAGAGCGCTTGGACCCGGGGATTGATCATCAGCGAGGCCATTTCAAGCTGGGCCGCCTCGACCTCCGGGTCATCCTGCTTGGGGAACAGGAAGATGTCGCCGTCGGTGGTCAGGAAGGGCGTGTCCGACGGGCCGGGGATGCACTCGTAGTCGACCCCGGGCTCCTCGCCGGCGACGGCGAACTCGCCACGCGCCCAGTCGCCCATGATCTGAAGTGCAGCCTGGTCGGTGATGACCAGATTGGTGGTGTCGTTCCAATTGCGGTTGGCCGATGCCTCGTCCTTGTAGGACGTCATCTCGCGCCAGGTCTCGAACACGGTGGTAACGTCAGCAGATCGGGCGTAGTCAGCATCGCGATCGCGGAACAGGCGATAGTAGTTCTCCTTGCCGATAATCCCGACCAAGGTCACGTTGAACGCACCGGTGTGTTGCCAGGTCTCGCCGCCGATCGCAAACGGAATGAACCCAGCTTCGCGGATCTTCGGAGCAGCTTCGAGAAAGTCCTGCAGATTGGTCGGCACCGCTACGCCGGACTGCTCGAAGACCGGGATCGACGCCCAACCCCACTGCCAGGAATGGATGTTGACCGGGACGCACCAGATCCGGCCGTCCTTTTCGCAGGCGTTGGTCAGGATGCTTTCCGGCCGGATGAAATCCCGCCAGCCTTCTTCTTCAGCCAGTTCGGTAAGGTCGAGCAGAAGATCGCCCTCGATCAGCTCTTCATACTGACGCCCGGGATTGAATTGCGCGGCGCCCGGAGCGTCGTCGCCCAGGATGCGCTGCATGATCGCGGCGCGGGCATTGCCGCCGCCGGCGATGGCGGTATCGGCCCATTTGTGGTCCGTCTGCGCCTCGAACTCGTCGGCGAATACGGAAACGGCAGCATTTTCACCGCCGGATGTCCACCAATGCACCACTTCGACCTCGGCCGCGCTGGCCGCGCCGCACAAAGCCACGCCCGCTGCCGAAGCCAGCAGGACGCGCGAAATTCCAGTGATTTTCATCTTCGATAACCCTCCCTAGGACACACCAATTCGGTGCGATTGCTGCGATCACTCATTGCCGCCCTGGGCGCCTATGCGACACAGGCCGATTTGTAATCGATTACATTTTAGGGTAGACGAATAAGATGAGCTGTCAACGTCTTCCCGCCATCCGATACCGTCGGCCGCAATTGCCGGCTCGTGCATGGGCGGCCATGACACTGATGTGGGCATGACGTCCAAGGCTTCGAGCGGCCGGCGGCGTAGGCCCCGAAACTCGGTCACGATCCGGGACATCGCGGATCGTGCCGGCGTGTCGACGGCGACAGTCAGCCGGACCCTGGCCAATCCTCAGTTCGTCAGCGTCAAGGCCCGGGCGCGGGTGCTGCGGGCGGTCTCCGAAACCGGCTACACGCCCAATGTCGCCGCGAGGACCCTGCGCGCGCGCCGGTCGATGATGATCCTTGTGGTCGTGCCCAACCTGGCAAACCAGTACTTTTCCGAAGTGTTGCGCGGCATCGACGACGAACTGGCCGGGGCCGGGTACGACATGATCATCGGCAATCTGGACAATCGGGTCGAGCGCGAGGCCCGCTACGTGAAGCTGGCAATGGCCGGGCAGGTCGACGGGGTGCTGAACCTGACCGGACGGGTGCCGAAAGGCGACGGCCGGAGCATGGCCGATCTGGGCCTGCCGATGGCCGGTGTCTGCGCCATCGTCCCAGGCCAGAAATCGCCCCATGTCGTGGTCGACGACCGCCGTGCCTCGGTTTCCGTGGCCGAGCATCTGGTTGGGCTCGGCCATCGACGCTTCGGTTACGTGTCCGGACCGAAGGACAATATCAACGACGTCGAGCGATTTGCTGGGTTCATGGATGGATTGCGGGCAGCCGGGATCGCGGACGAGGATGTAGTCTGCTGGCGGGGTGCGTTCAATCTTGGGGCCGGGGTTGAAGCGGCGCGGGATTTCCTGGCACAGACTGACCGCCCGACTGCGGTTTTTGCGGCAAGCGACGAAATGGCGATTGCATTCATGAAGACGGTGTTGACGGCGGGTCTGAGCGTGCCCGGCGATGTCTCGATCGTCGGTTTTGACGGCATCGAGTATGCGGATCTCGTCAATCCGACCCTGACCACGGTCCGTCAACCGCGACACGAGCTTGGCCGCGCCGGAGCGCGGGCGCTGCTGGAGGAGATCGGCGGCTCCGGGTCGGGGCGGCGGATCATCGAAATGCCAGCGACCCTGGTCGTCGGTGGCAGCACGGCGCCGCCGAAACACGGTTGAATCCGGAATTTCTTGCCTTGTGGCGCCGGAAGCGGCGGCGCGACAACGGCCAAAAGGGAGATACCACCATGATCGAAGCGCCGCCGGTGCTGACAATTCGCCGACACTTTCAACGCCCATCGGCGCAACAGGTCGCCGCGCTGGCCGGCGCGCCGACCGGATTCGTCGCCGATTGCATGGATGGCCGCGGCGCACTGGACGCGCGCATCAAGCCGGCTGGAGCGACGCCGGCGGCGTTCTGCGGCGTTGCGCTGCCCTGCCATGCCGGTCCCGGCGACTGCGTGGCGGTGCTGGCGGCGTTGGACCTCATCCAACCCGGCGACGTGGTCGTGGCCGCCACCGACGGCTATGCCGGAACCGCCGTTGCCGGCGACCGGCTGATCGGCATGGCGCGCAATTGCGGGGCGACCGGCTTCGTCACCGATGGCTGTGTACGCGATCTGGCAGGAATAGAAGCCGTCGGACTGCCGTGCTTCGCGGCCGGTGTGACGCCAAATTCACCCGCCAACAGCGGTCCGGGCACTGTCGGACTGCCGGTCACGGTCGGCGGTGTCCAGATCGCGCCCGGCGATATCCTGCTCGCCGATCGCGATGGCGTGGTGGTCATACCATTCGACCGCATCGACGCGGTGATCGCGCGGCTGCCGAAAGTCAGCGATGCCGAGGCCACCCTGGATGCGGAGGTCGCCGGCGGCCTGCGCGTACCGGACGAGATCCGCGCGCTGCTGACCAGCGACGCGGTTCGGAGCCTCGACTGACGGCGCCGTCGGCGAGGGTGCGCTCCGCACCTTCGGCATCGCGCACGCCAACGATTTCGAATCCGGTTATCATCCCTTGGGCGCCGCCAGCCACGCGACCGGCACTCTTGCGGCTAGAGGAACACCATCGTGAGGCCCGGGAAGGCAAGCAGGATTGCCAGCGCCAGCAATTGGATCGCGATGAACGGAAGGAAGCCGCGGAAGATGTCGGTCAGTGAGATATGTGGCGGCGCCACGGACTTCAGATAGAACGCTGCCGGACCGAAGGGGGGCGACAGGAAACTGACCTGCATATTCATGCAGAACACAACGCCGAACCAGATCGGCACGAAAGACGCCGGGATCGCGCCGAACAAGCCGATCTCCTCAACCGGCAGGCGGGTGACGATCGGCAGGAATACCGGCATGACCAGCAGTACGATGCCGACCCAATCCATGAAGGCACCCAGCACCAGAAAGATGATCATCATCATCAGGATGACGCCCATGGTCGGCAGTTCCGCACCGACGATCAGGTTGGCGACATAGTTGGGGCCACCGGAGATCGTATAGGCGCCGGCCAGCGCCGTCGCGCCGAAGGTCACCCAGAGGATGGTGCCGGTCGACTTGAAGGTCCGCATCAGCGATTCCCGCACCAGGTCGATGCTCATTTCCCCGCGCAACGCGGTGATCACCAGCACCGCCACGACTCCCATGCCTGCCGCCTCGGTGATGCCGGTTACGCCGCCATAGATCGAGCCCAACACCACTCCGACCACCAGGAAAGGCGCCACCAGACCCTTGCCCATGATCCAGGTCCGGCGGCGTTGCTCCTCGTTGTAGAGCGTCATCAGGACCAAGCCTGACACCACCGCGATGCCCGCCATGGTAGCCATCTGAGTAAACCCGACGAGAGCGTGCGGGTCGCCGTCGGCGATCGCCGACGCGACGCGCCCGGTCAGGTGCAGAAATCCGGCGCGCAGCAGCGTGACGACCGAAATCGGCCCGGCCATCATGAGCAGAAACGCGACGAACAGGAGCAGTTTCTCACGCGGAGTCGGATCGCCCGGTTTCGGCTCCGGCAATGGCGCCTGCTCCGGCCGGAGTTGGGTCCGGACGATGATGTAAACAATGAAGAACGACGCCAACATGAAGCCTGGCAGGAAGGCGGCCGTGAACAGGTTCTTGATCGAACTCTCGGTCACCAGCCCATAAATGATCAGCACGATCGAGGGCGGGATCATGGTGCCCAGCGATCCCGAGGCACAGATTGTGCCGATCGCCAGGTTCTGGTTGTAGCCGAGCCTGAGCATCTGGGGCAGGGCGATCAGGCCCAGCAGCACGACCTCACCGCCGATGATGCCCGACATCGCGGCCATGATGATGGCCATGATCGCGGTGACGATGGCGATGCCGCCTCGGGCGCGGCTTAGCCAAAGGTTGAGGCTGGAATACATGTCGCGCGCGATGCCGGATCGTTCCAGCAGGCTCGCCATGAAGATGAACAGCGGCACCGAAATGATGACGTAGTTCGTCATCAGCCCATACATTCTCTGCGCCAGGATATTGAGTGGACCAGAGCCGAATTCCCGGAACAGGAGGTCCGGTCCGAATTTCAGCAGCAGGACGGCGAAGGCCAGGATTCCCGAGGCGAAGCCAAGGGGCATGCCGATCGCCAGCAGGACAAGCATGCCCAGTAGCAGCAGGAGGGAGAGCGTGCCTATGTCCATGTCGCTGGTCTTTCGGCAGGGTTGGAGGCAAATCGATGGTTAGTCGATATGCTCTTCGGTGATTTCCTTGGTCAGGTCGTGGACCTCCTTTTCGCGACCCCAGTCGGCGATCAGGTTGGCTACGGCCTGGACCGCGATCAGGACAACGGTGAAAAGCACCAGCGGCTTCATGGTTGCCGGGATCGGCGGGTCCCAAGCGGTCCCGAAGGTCTCCCAGCGCAGCAGCTTGGCCTTCGCCTCGCCGTAGCCGCCCCAGACCACGCCGAAGGCGAACATGCAGATCAGGAAGGTCGAAATCGCGTCGAAAAGGCGCTGGGTCCAGCGTGGCACCATGTCATAGAAGATGAAGATGCTGATATGGCCGCGCTGCTGCATCACGTACACGCCAGCCAGCAGGTAAATCATGCCGGCGAGCCAGAGCGACATCTCGTTGACCCAAAGGGTCGGCCGCTCGAACACGTATCGCAAGACCACTTCCAGGAACATGATAGCCACGATCGCGGCCACCAGCAGCATCGCCACGCGGCTGATGCCCAGGCTGATCTTGTCGATCCAGCTGGTGGCTTCGCGTTCGACCATGGCGAACCTGTCCTGTATCGGGCGGCGACGCGTCGTCGTGCGCGGCTAGCGTTTCATGCGAAAGGTGTGGGTCCGGTGAGGGACGGAGCCCGCCGGGACAGGACCGTGAAGGGACCTGCCCCGGCGGAATTCCCGCACCGGCTTACTGGATCAGCCCGAGCTGGGTCAGGAAGGCGGTGTGGCTGTCGACCAGGGCGCGCGCCTCCGGCGTGCGATCGCCCCAACGCTGCCAGGCGGCCTGGGCGGCCGCGCGGAACTGGGCGCGGTCCTCAGCGGACCAGGCGTGCAGGGTGACGCCGGACTCACGCAGCGCGGCTGCGGCCTCGTTGTTCTTCACTTCGAAGGTCAACGCAGTCTGGAACGCCAGCTTCTGCATCGCCACGTCGATGATCCGCTTGATGTCCTCCGGCAGGCTATCCCAGACATCCTTGCGGATGGCGAGATGGTCCGACGGCATCGAGTGGAAGCCCGGATAAGTGGCGTGCGAGACCAGATCGTAGAGGCCCAGGCCGACATTGTTGGCCAGGCCCGACGCATCGGCACCGTCGATGATGCCGGTCTCAAGCGCGGTGAAGATCTCGGTGAAATCCATCACGATCGGCTTGGCGCCCAGCTCGGCGAAGATCTCGGTCTCCAGCCCCGGCGGTGAGCGGAACTTCCAGTCCACCAGATCCTCGGGCCCGGCAATCGGCCGTGACGAGGACATTGATTCCTGGCCGTACACCCACCAGCCGATCAGCTGCATGTTGTATTCGTTGTACAGCTCGTTGGCGGCCGCAAAGCCGTCGCCGTAATACAGCCATGCATATTGCTGCCAGGGCGTGTCGTAACCGCCCATGATGTCTCCGACGAACTGGAAGGCCGGGTTCTTGCCGGTCTGATAGGCGCCGCCGGTCATGTCGCCGTCCAGGATGCCGGTCGCCGCAGCATCGAACGTCTCAACCGACTTCACCACCGATGACGAGAAGAACATCTCGATGTCGAGCCGGCCGCCGGACATGGTCTCGACGTCGTCGACGAATTGCTGCGCCAGCTTGCCGGACACGGTTTCCGGCGCATAGTGGGTCTGGATGCGCAGGGTGTACTCCTGGGCGCTGGCCGTCTGGGCTGCCAGCAGCGCGGCGACTGCCGCCCCGAATGCTGGAGCCCACTTGCTTGCACGTATTGTCATTTCGGTCGTCCTCCCTTGACGGATGTTTGCGGCGCTGTTGGCGCTTCTCTGGGCGCCTCGGCCTCGGTCTAATGGTGTGACAATTTGCCGATTGTGGCCCGTGTCGTCGGATGCGTCCAGCGCCCTGCTGCAAAACGCTGTCGATTCAACGCACACTTGTCTCTCACGTGCCCTGTGCGCCGCGCATTGTTGCATCCTCCACCAAGCCGAACCGGCGCGCGGCGGCACCCTTCTGGTTCTCGTAGATCGAGCCGCCCTTTTCGGGGCCGGGCAGGGGTAGGCGGACCGGCACGTCGGCCATGCGCGGGCATATTGTCGCATTGCCGCACAACAGCTTCGCATCATAACTGTCCAGATCGACGAACCGGCTCATCGACCCCTGGATCGGCCAGGCATCGGCGGAGGTTATCTCGTAGAGCAGCAGGGCGCGGTCCTGATCCGACCGGTTGAGGTCGGAGCCGTGCACCGTGCGCACATGGTGCAGCGAGATCGATCCGGCGGGCCCGGTCAGCGCCACGGCGTCGTCGAGATCCAACCCGCTGGATGCGATGTCGATGGCGCCGCAGAAGCGGCCATGCGCATGGTGGTCGAGGACCGGCCCACGATGGCTGCCGGGCAGCACCAGCAGCGGCCCGTTCTCCGGCCCGACATCGTTCAGCATCACGCCGACGGCCAGGATGTCGTCATTGGTGTGCGGGTAGAAGGCCCAGTCTTGATGCCATTCCACAGCGGCGCCGTAGCCGGCCGATTTCAGGTTCAGCTTGCTGGTGTGCAGCCTGAGCGCCGGACCGACGACGTCGCGCACCGGCCCCAGGATCGCCTCGCTGCGCATCAGCGCGTCGAACGCGGGATCGACCTGATGCGGCAGCTTGATACGCCGGACCCGCGGCGCGTCCGGCCGGTGGCTGTCCTCGAGGTCATATATGTCGTCGCTTTCCTCCAGGCCCACGGCGTTCGCGACCAGCCGTTGCAGGGTCGCCTGCGCCGGCGCGAGTTGATCTGCTGGAATCTGGCTCTCCAGGACCAGGTACCCGTTTTCGCGATAGAATGCGATTTGCTGCGCGCTCAGCATGCGTCGGCCCTCCCCACACCTCGCCGTCTTGACCGGATTTCAAGCGTGAGTGTAGCGCAATGTACCCGGCGCGCGGTCCGCGTTGTGGAGATCTCGGCGACGGCTTATTTCGTCTGCCGCGGTGTGCAGGCTTCAGGGAAGGGGCGGGTGCTGCGGATGCGCGAGCGATATCCAAGGACAATATGGTTGTTCGACGCGTCGGGAACGGCTGACGGTCGCGACGATGGAACTCACGATCCGCCCTTGCGCGTCAAAGCCTTCGGCTGACCCTTTCCGGCGAAAAAGGGCCGGACGGCGTCCGTGTTCAGGTCGTGTCAGCTTATGGACACACGACCGGAATGCCTACCAGGTGATGGTGTCCAGATTGTCGAAATTGATCGTGTCGCCGTCCGACAACGTGATCGTGCCCGACGCGTCGTCCGACAGGTCGATGCTGTTCGAATCCTGGCTTTCGATCACGGAGCCCGTATCCAAGGTGAGTGTCCAGTCACCCTCGGTGAAGTCTCCGTTCACGCCTTCCAGGTGAATGTTGTCGGTCCAGCCGGCGCCACCGTCGAAGGTGTCGCTACCGTTATCGTCATTCAAATCGAAGGTGTAGGTATCGTCGCCGTCCCCGCCCCAGGCGCGGTCGTTGCCCTCGCCGCCCGAAAGCGTGTCATTCCCGGCGCCGCCGTACATCCGATCGCTCCCGGCGCCGCCGGTGAGGGTATCGTCTCCGGCACCGCCGTTCAGTCGGTCATTGCCGTCTCCGCCCGACAAGGTGTCGTTTCCGGCGCCGGCATCGATCCGGTCGTTTCCGTCGCCACCGGACATGGTGTCGTTTCCGGAGCCGCCATTGAGGCGATCGTTGCCCGCACCGCCCACCAGGCTGTCGTCTCCATCACCGCCGTACAGACGGTCGTTACCGTCGCCACCGGTCAGATTGTCGTCGCCGCCGCGGCCATATTGCCGTGTCGCCGCCGCCATTCCGCTGGCATCGAAACTGTCGTCGCCGGTATTGCCGACGGCGGTTTCCACGCTGGCGGCGTTCATGTCGAGGGTCACGCCGTCGCCGCCCTGGACGTCGACGCGATCGTTGCCAGCACCGCCATCGACGGTGTCCTGGGCATCGATGAACATCCGGTCGTTGCCGGCGCCACCGACCAGCGTATCGGCACCCGCTTGGCCATAGAGCAGGTCGTTGCCGTCACCGCCGGAAACGGTGTCGTCGCCGGCGCCGCCATAGACCCGGTCATTCCCGGCATCGCCGGACAATGTGTCGTTGCCGGCTCCGCCATACACGCGGTCGTTTCCGGCCCCGCCGGACACGATGTCGTTGCCGCCATCGCCGGAGAGACGGTCGGCGCGCTCGCCGCCGGTCAGGGTGTCGTCGCCGCCGCGACCATATTGCCGCGTTGCGGCATTCATGCCGCTGGCGTCAAAACTGTCATTGCCGGAATTGCCGACCGCGGTCTCGATGCTGGCGTCGTTCATGTCGAGGGTCACGCCGCCGCTTCCCTGGACGTCGACGCGATCGTTGCCTGCACCGCCATCGACGGTGTCCTGGGCATCGATGAACATCCGGTCGTTGCCGGCGCCACCGACCAGCGTATCGGCACCCGCCTGGCCATAGAGCAGGTCGTTGCCGTCACCACCGGAAACGGTGTCGTCGCCGGCGCCGCCATAGACCCGGTCATTCCCGGCATCGCCGGACAATGTGTCGTTACCGGCTCCGCCATACACGCGGTCGTTTCCGGCCCCGCCTGACACGGTGTCGTTGCCGCCATCGCCGGAGAGACGGTCGGCGCGCTCGCCGCCGGTCAGGGTGTCGTCGCCGCCGCGACCATATTGCCGCGTTGCGGCATTCATGCCGCTGGCATCGAAACTGTCGTCGCCGGAATTGCCGACCGCGGTCTCGATGCTGGAATCGTTCAGGTCCAGGGTGACTCCGTCGCTGCCCAGGACGTCCACGCGATCCCGACCGGCACCGCCATCGACAGTGTCATTGGCGTCGATGAACATCCGGTCGTTGCCCGCGCCGCCGGACAGGGAATCGCTGCCGGCCTGTCCGTAGAGCAGATCGTTGCCGTCGCCGCCGGTCAGGGTATCGTCGCCGGAACCGCCATACAGGCGATCGTTGCCGGCTCCTCCGGAGAGGTCATCGGATCCCGCCTGACCGTATAGCCGGTCGTTGCCGGTCCCGCCGTCGACCGTGTCATCGCCCGTTCCACCGAGAAGCCGGTCGTTTCCGGCGCCGCCGGACAGGGTGTCGTTGCCGCCGTCGCCGGAGAGCCGGTCATTCCGCTCGCCGCCGATCAGAGTGTCGTCGCCGTCGCGACCATATTGCCGCGTCGCGGCATTCATGCCGCTGGCATCGAAGCTGTCGTCACCGGAATTGCCAACAGCGGTCTCGACGCTGGCGGCGGTCAGGTCGAGGGATACGCCGGCACTGCCCTGAACGTCCACGCGGTCGTTGCCGGCGCCGCCATCGACCAACGTGTCGTCCGCGTCGATGAACATCCTGTCATTGCCGTCACCGCCCGAAAGCTGGTCGGCGCCGACATGTCCGTACAGTAGGTCATTGCCAGAGCCGCCGGTGAGGCTGTCATCGCCGTCACCGCCATAGAGCCGGTCATTGCCGGCTCCGCCATCCAGCTTGTCGTTGCCATCGTTGCCGTACAGCCGGTCGCGGCCGCCCTCGCCGTAGAGGTGATCGTCCGCCGTACCGCCAATCAGCCGGTCATTGCCGTCGCGGCCGTATATGTCGTGGGCCTGATCGGAGCCATTGGCATTCAGGGTGTCGCGACCCGGAGTTCCGGTCAGCGTGACGGCCTCGCGAGGGGGAGTGCTCTCTTCCGCCTCGGGCTCGGGGGGGACGTCCGACTGGGCGTCCGTCGCCTTTGCCGCGGCGCCGACAGGTTCGGCAATGGAGGGGACGTCCTCAGCAACGCTGGCACCCGGGTTCGCGTCCGGCGCTTCGTCCGATCCGATTGGGCGCAACGCGCCGCCTTGTCGGAGCGCGATTGCATCCGCTTCGTTGGCAGCTGCCAGCGTCCGGTCGCCGCCATCACGCTCGGTTATGGCATCGGCGGGGGGAGCCTCGTCGGGCGTTTGGCTATCCTGGATGTCGGTGGAGACCGGCGCGTTATCCAGGCTGCCGGACTCGGCACCCCGTGGCGACACCGTTCGGTCGTCGTCGATGATCTGGCTGCCGAACTGGATATTCGCCAGGCTGCCATCACCCTCTTCGGTGCGATGGTGGCGTCCGTCTTCGCCGGCGACCTCGTCCTCGACGCGCTTTGGTCGGGCCGCATTCAATTCCAGCCGCGCCGGGTCGTCATCCAGCCGCCTCGATGTATGTTTTGCAGAAGCCATATCCAGTCAAAATCCCCTTGCCGGATAACTTCTCCGGCTGACTCAAACAAGAAATTCAATATTCGTGGCATATAGGCCACGCCCAACTCGCTTGGAATAATGGAGGATAGAAGTTAAGAACGACTTTTATTAAATGGTTAACATAAGATAAAGCATTAATGCTATCTTGCTTAAGATTCGGCAACTATTCATTGAGGTCAATTGGATTTCGTGTTGCTTTTGCGCTGCCCGAGGCTTGGCGGGTCGAGTGGTATCGGTGATCGGAGCTCCAGCGCACCGTGTCGCCGCCGCCAGCTGGCTTCGGCAGGTGACAAAGATGCCCCTTACGCGAACAGTGCCTTGAATCGTCCGATCGAGGCGCGGAAACCGTCCTCGAACGTGCCGCCTTCCGGACGGTAGACGCTTTCGAAGGAGATCGCGCCGTCATAGCCGTCGGCCTTCAGGGCAGCCGCGAGGTCATCCAGATATGGCGCCATGCCGCCAGTGCCGAGCTCGACCTGGGCGATGGTCGCGCGGGGAATGTCGACCGTCGTGTCCTTCAGATGGATATGGCCGAGATAGCCGCCGCCAAGCGCCTCAAAGGCGTCAGGGAAGGGGCGTTCATTGCAGTAGAGGCTGTTGGCCGGGTCCCACAGCACTTTCAGATGCCGGCTGCCCAGGGCGTCGATCAACGTCCGGCCCAGCACGCAGGAGGTCACCATGGTGCCATTGCCTGTCTCCACCACCAGCGTGACGCCTTCGTCCTCGGCCATCCGGACGGCCGGCTCGATCAGCCGCAACGCCTTTTCCCAGGCGCCTTTGGCCAGGTTCCAGACTTCGGCACCACCGGAGCCGAACAGGATCATCTCCTTGCGGCAGCTCATGATCCGCACGAGTGAGCAGTCGAACGCCTTGGCCGTTTCGATACAGCGCCTCAGCCCTTCCATATGGGCCGTGTGCACCGGGTCGCCGGGCTCGGTCTCATTGACCGGCAGCCCCGCGAGTACATGCCGCGAGATGCAGGACACGGTCATGCCGTGCTGGGCGACGAGGTCCTGGGCACGGCCGATCTCGGCATCGCTCAGATCACCGACCTCCTTGTCCCAGAGGAATTGCAGTTCGGCATGGTCGAGGCCGAATTCCTGCATGACGGCCAATGCATGTGCGAAATCGCGGCTGATGCCGTCGGTGATGACGCCGAGCTTCGCCATCCGGCCCTCCTTTGCGTATTGTGCGTCCCTCACGGCACGGTCCCGCAAGCGAAGCATGCCGGCCTGCAAAAGCAAAGGGAGACGTCATGAAAACGGTCGGTGTCATTGGCCTCGGCGATATGGGTTTGGCGATCGCGAAGAACCTGATCGCCGCGGGGTTCGCCACTTGCGGCTTCGACCCCCGGTCGGAGCGTCGCGACCTGCTGGACGGCGCGGGCGGGTCCGGATTGCCATCGGCGAGGGCGGTCGGCGAACGGGCCGAAGCCGTCTTCGTGATGGTGCTGAACGGTGATCAGGCAAAGGCGGCGACGCTGGCCGACGACGGTGTGGCGGCCGGCATGTCGGCCGGCGGCACGGTCATCGTCTCCGCCACCATCAAGCCGGCCGAGGTGATCGAGATCGCCGCCGCCCTCGGCGAGCGCGGCATTTCGGTGATCGATACGCCGGTCAGCGGTGGCCGCGCGGGTGCGGAGGCCGGCACGCTCACCATGATGGCGGCGGCGCCCCCGGCGGTGATGGAGGCGCATATGGATGTGCTGCGGGCGGTCGGTGAGAACATCCACCATGTCGGCGAGGAGATCGGCACGGGCCAGACCGTCAAGGGTGCGCTGCAGGCGGTAATGGGCGCCACCATGGCCAGCATCTTCGAGGCCATGGTCCTGGGCGCGAAGGCCGGCATTCCGGCGGACACGCTGGTCAGCGTGTTCACCACCAGCAGCGCCGGCTCCAATCTGATGCGCGGCAACATGGCCGCGGTCGCCGAACGCAGGTTCACCGATACGGGCAGCGGCATCTGGACCATGTACAAGGATCTCGGGATCACCATGGCAATGGCGCGCGAGCACGGCGTGCCGATGTTCACCACCGCCGCCGCCCTGGAGCTCTTCCAGGCCGGCATCGCCAGCTTTCCGGACGAGGACAACCAGGCGGTAACGAAAGTGATCGAGCGGGCGGCCGGGCTCGGATAGCGGCTCTGTCGATCTCTTGGACAGAGGGAAGCTGGTAGTTTCCAGCACGCCTTGCCGATATCGCTTCGTCCGACTGCCCCCGGTTGTTGGCCGTCTCCTTCCAGTCGTTTAGCCGGAGCCTGAGCGCCCCGGAGGCGGTCTTAGAGGATCATTTTCTCTTCGCCTTATCGGCGATATATGATGGACCCTGGACGATCGGAGACTACGGAGTGCGAAGTGCTCGATTCGAGCATCGCGTACACGTCGACGGATCAACCGAATGGCGACTGGAATCGGCGCCGGCAACCTGTCAAAATCGGTCGGCAGCGCGACGACCGTGCAGGTCAGGATGACTGGGTGAACCAAACGATGGGCAAAGACGGGCGGTCGGAGCTGGGAAAGGCCTTCGCGGCGTGCAGAGGCGCGCTGACGATGACCGGCGTGTTCAGCTTCTTCATCAATATGCTGATGCTGACAGCGCCGCTGTACATGCTACAGATCTACGACCGGGTGCTCTCCAGTCGCAGTGAGGCCACTCTGGTGGCGATCACCATACTTGCCGGCGGCCTGCTGCTCACCATGGGTCTGCTCGAAATGGTGCGCTCACGGGTTCTGGTGCGGGTCGGCGTCCGGCTCGACCAGCAACTCAATGCGAGGGTGTTCTCGGCGGTATTCGACCGCATGGTGCGCGGTTTCCGTACCGAGCGGGCACAGGCGCTCAGGGATCTGGACAGCGTGCGGCAGTTCATGACCGGGCCCGGACCGTTTTCATTCTTCGATGCGCCCTGGGTGCCGTTCTATATCGTCGTGGTGTACCTGTTCCATCCGATCCTTGGCTTCATCGCCCTGGGTGGGGCGGTGCTCCTGTTCATCACGGCGCTGCTGAACGAATTGCTGACCCGCAAACCGTTGCAGACCGCCGGCGCCGACGTGGTGAAGGCTTATGCCTTCGCCGACGCCAGCCTGCGAAATGCCGAGCCGCTGGAGGCGATGGGCATGATGGAGGGGCTGCGCCGGCGATGGGCGGAGCGGCACGACCGCGGTCTTGCCCTGCAGGCGCGCGCCAGCGATCGGGCCGGCGCCTTGACGGCGACGTCCAAGGTGATACGGATGTGCCTGCAAGTCGGTATCCTCGGCGCCGGGGCGGCGCTGGCGATCCAGCAGGAGATCACCCCGGGGGTGATGATCGCCGCATCCATCCTGATGGGCCGGGCGCTGGCGCCGGTTGAGCAGGCAATCGGGTCGTGGCGGCAATTCGTCGGCGCGCGGACCGCCTATCACCGCCTCGGCGCGCTCCTTAAAGACAGTGCCGTTTCCACGCAGCGGCTGCAGCTTCCGAAAGCCACCGGACGGCTGGCGGTGGACAAGGTCATCGCGATGCCGCCAAGGGGCAAAACCCCGGTACTCAAGGGCATCTCCTTCGATCTCAAGCCGGGCGATGCGCTGGGCGTGATCGGACCCAGCGCGGCAGGCAAATCGACCCTGGCGCGCCTGCTTGTCGGAATCTGGCCGCCGAGCTCCGGTTCGGTCCGCTTGGACGGGGCAGAGCTGCAGCATTGGGACCGTGACCTGCTCGGCCCGCAGATCGGCTATCTGCCGCAGGAGGTAGAGCTCTTTGGTGGCACCGTGGCGGAAAACATCTCCCGCTTCTATCCCGACCCCGCCGACGAGGATATCGTCGCGGCGGCGCGGCTGGCCGGGGTTCACGAGATGGTGCTCGGATTGCCCGGCGGCTACGAGACGGAGATCGGGGACGACGGCGGACTTCTGTCCGGCGGCCAGCGGCAGCGGATCGGACTGGCGCGTGCGGTGTACGGCGCACCGAACCTGGTGGTTCTGGACGAGCCCAATTCGAACCTCGATCACGCCGGCGATCAGGCGCTCACCAAGGCCATCGCCGCACTCAAAGAGCGCGGCGCGACCGTGGTCGTCATGGCTCATCGGCCAAGCGCGATCGCCGCGGTGGACAAGATCCTGATGCTGAACGATGGCCGTGTGGCGGCGTTCGGAGACAAGGACGAAATCCTGTCCAAGGTCACCCAGTTGGCGTCGGCGAAGCCCGGTGCCGGTGTCGCGTAGACCCGGTCTGGCGCTCTTCAGTCTTCCTTGAAGGCGTGGGCCAGGCTGTCGGTCAGCGGCTTCACGAGATAGCTCAGCGCCGTGCGTTCGCCGGTGTTGATGAAGACCTCCGCCGGCATGCCGGGCACCAGAGTCAGACCCTCCAGACGCGCCAACTCGGCCTCCGGGATGCGAACGCTGACCAGGTAATAGGGCAGCCCGGAATTCGGATCGATGAGCCGGTCCGCCGAAACGGTGTGGATGGTGCCGTCCAGTTCCGGCGTGGTGCGCATGTTGAACGCCGACAGCCGGACGACCGCGTCCAGCCCGAAGGCAAGCTTGTCGATGTCCTGCGGAGCGATCCGGGCCTCGATGACCAGTTCATCCTCTTCCGGGACGACATCCATCAGCGGCTGCCCCGGTGAGATCACCCCGCCCAGCGTGTGCACGCTCAAACCAACCACGGCGCCGTCGGCCGGGGCACGGATATCCAGGCGTCTTCAGCTCGTCCTGGGCGGCGGCCCGGCGCTGTTCCAGGTCGAAGACCTGAGCCTGCACCTCGCTGAGCTGCTGCACCGCCTGCTCGGCGAAGGCGCGACTCAGCTGGATGATCTGCAGTCGGGTCTCGCCGGTCTGGGTGCCGATTGCGGCGATCTCCGCGATGTGCTCGCCGACTTCGCCGCGCAGGCGTTCCGCGGCGCGCTCCAACTCCAGGACGCGGGTGCGGGGCGCATAGCCCTGGCGAAACAACTGCTCGAGACCGGCATGCTCTTCGGTGATGAGTTCGACTTGGCGTTCCTTGGCGCTCCGCTGCGCCTCGATGCCGCGGGTCTGGTCGCCAAGCTGGGTGATGCGCTGTGTCAGGATCTCGATCTCGCCGTCCAGGGCCAGCCGTTGCGCCTTGAACAGTTCGATTTCCCCCTCGACGATCTCCGAGACGCCCGGCTCGTCCATGCGGTCGGCCAGGGTGTCCGGCACCAAGACGTCGTCAAGCCCGTCTCGTTCGGCCCTCAAGCGCGCACCCTGGGCGTGCAGCAGGTCGAGCCGCCCGTCGATAATCGCCAACGTCGCCTGAGCCCGGGTGTCGTCCAGCCGGATCAGAAGCTGCCCCGCATCCACGGAATCGTGGTCCCGCACCAACAGCTCGGAGACGATGCCGCCTTCCAGATGCTGGACCGTCTGACGCTTGGAGGACACCGCCACGACGCCGGTTCCGATCACCGCGCCGCTCAGCTCGGCAATCGCGGCCCAGGCGCCCATTCCGCCGAACATCAGGAGCACGATTGCCAGCCCGAGCAGAATGTACGGCCTTGCATTGCCCGAGGCTTGTGGTGCCATGTCGGTCATTATCCGGTCCTTCCAGGGCGGCAATTCAGCGCGATCGACAAGCCGAACGCCTCCAGGCCAAAATATTCGGCTTTGCCCCAACTGCGCGCGGCAATCCCGCGGAGGTCATCGGCATCAGAGCCGTAAAGGACTCGTACCAAGCCTCGGCGCGAATTCGCTCATTGCGCTTTCGCCACATGCGACGCTTGCGGAAATATACTACCGCTTACTGTTCTGTCCATAGCCACGTCCAACAGGAACGCGACCTCTCCAGCCGAGCCAGAAGCTTCCTCAACGGGCGCTAGATCGGGATGCTTTGAAGTCAACTCGACTTCAAATCTGAATCCCGATCTATTCCACAGTTCCAGAGGACGATTCAGAGATGAGGTCAGGTGACCTCATCTCTGAATCGTCCTCTAGGTGAGTTTTCAACAGAACAAGCCCAGATCGGCCGATGCCTCCTCACTTGTCGGGCGGATCGACAGATACTGCCGATCACACCCGACGAAGATGAGGCCCGCCAACGGGGCGCCAACCCTGACAGGGCCAGCTTAGACGAACAACATGTCCGTATCGAAATCGAAGACACCGGCAAGTGTCACGGTGCCGACGATGTCCGCTCCGTCCACAGTGAGCACGGTGCCGTCCGAGGTTGTCGCAGCCGTGACGTCGTCGGAAGCTGCGCCTTCAAACAGCAGGACGTCCCTGTTCTGATTAAAATCGGTGATAACGTCGTCACCAAAGTCATCGTTGAAAATGAACACATCGTTCCTCGAGCCGCCCGTCAGGATATCGTCGCCCCCGCCTCCATTGATAAAGTCTCTGCCGCGGCCACCATCAATGACGTCGTTGTCCGCGCCGCCTTCAATGGTGTCATTGCCGCCGCCACCATGGATGTCGTCCATGCCGTTGCCACCACGAATAAGATCGTTGCCCCGGCCTCCGTAGATGATGTCGTCGCCGGAGTTTCCGAGGATTTGATCTGCACCGCCCAGCGCCAGGATCAGATCGACACCGGCAGTGCCAATCACGACATCGGAGGCATTCGTTCCGACATATAGTGCCGGCGCATCCGGATCGGATTCCTCGTCATCATTGACGATTGTCGCGATGGCCGAATTGGCGGTGTCGCTGATCGTCGCGCCGGCGGCGTTCCCCAGGGAGAGACCGAAGGTCTCGTCACCTTCGACGTCGGTGTCCCCGGAAACCTCGATGGTCAAGGCCGCGAAGGTCGAACCCGGTTCGAAGAATACCGTTTGCGTATCCGGCAGCGTGCCACCGAAGTCCGCAGCATCGGTGGTGCCGGCGTCAAAGACGACCTGCACTGCGCTCGGTAAGGAAATGTCGTCGCCCGACCGCGTGAGGAAGAAGGTGAATTCAGTGGTGCCGAGGTCGCCTTCGTTCTCGCTGATCTCTTGCGTCGCGAGGGAAATCACTGGAGGGACATCATCATCGTTGAGGATCGTCCCGGTGGCCTCGTTGTCCGTGGCACTGATCGTTGCGCCAACGGCGTTTGTCAGCGCCAGGCTGAACGTCTCGTCGTCCTCGATGTCGGCGTCACCGGAAACCGGGATGGACACGAACTCGACGTTCGAGCCGGCGGCGAAATTCACCGTCTGCGTCGCGGGTGGTAGACCGCCGACGAAATCATCGGCGTCGGTGCCCCCGGCGTCAAAGGTCACGTCGACCGAGCCCTCGGCCGTCACGTCGCCTGCGCGGATGACGGCAAACCGGTACTCCGTCATTCCGTCATCGCCCTCGTCCCTGGTGACGCTGCCGGGCACGATGGAGATCTCCGGCGGCGGGGGAGCTGGCCTGTCATCGTCGAGGATCGTCCCGGTGGTGGTGTCGTTAGCGTTATCGATCGTTGCGTCGGTGGGGTTTATAAGGGACAGGCTGAAGGTCTCGTCGCCTTCGATATTATTGTCTCCGATAACTCGGATGGTCGCGGTCCCCTGAGACTCGCCTGCGGCGAAATTCACCCTCTGTGTCTGGGGTATGCCGTCGACGAAATCTTCGGAAGAGGTGTCTCCGTTGTGGAACTCCACACCTACCGAACTCGCTCTATTCAGATCGCCCGTGCGGACGACGGTAAACTGGAAATTCGTCACCACGCCGGTGCCCTCGGCCAACGAGATGCCACCAGGTGCGAAGGAAACCACCGGATCGGGGAGTGTCTGCTCGTCGTCGTTTTTGATTGTCGCGTCAGCGGTGGCCGCTTGTGGGTCAATCTCTCCGAAACCCGGATTTTGCAGTCTTACCGAGAACGACTCGTCGCCCTCGAGGTCGGTGTCTCCGGAGACGGCGAAGGTCACGGTCTTGAGGTAGTCACCGTCTTCAAAGGTCACCGTCTGCGGAGCCGGGAGCGTGCCGCCGAAGTCCGCGGCGTCGGTGCTACCGGGAACAATCGCCACGTCCACCGAGCTCGTACCGTTAGGATCGCTCCGGGTGACTATGAACTCGAAGTCCGTCGTCCCGTCGTCACCTTCATTGATAGACGGGCCTGGCTCGAGCCTGTATTCCTGAAATATCGGATCTTCCCCGGAGAGGTCCTCGTCCACGGGCTGTGGAATCGTTCCACCGTTCGGAATCGGTGTGGTGTCGCTTACGTAATAGATATCGTTGCCTGTTCCGAATTCCTGAAAGATTCCGCCGCCAGCCCCGTCGGAGCCCAGATAGATCATCCCCTTGTTGAACAAGAACGCTTCCTCGCCGGGTTCCAGGGGAAACTCTCCAAGCACATCGGCGCTGACGCCATCTGAACGGACAATAAAGTCGGGTTCAGACTGCGACCAATAACTGAAGTTTCTTACTGTTGCCATCGTCTTTCTCCTCAGGTTCTTCGGTCAAAGAAACGACCTGGCTCTGAGACCCATGATGTTTGCGCCCCTAGATCCTCCGACAAACCCCTTGCTGCGCATCAGCAATCCTCATTCGGCGTCGAGCGCCCGTTGCACGGAAGCTCGTCTATTCGGGTTAGACTGGTTCGCGACGTCGTCCTTTTGAGGTTTGTCACAGAGATTTTTTCAAAGAAATCCCGGCATCTTTTGCCATTAGGTGACAGGGCGAGAGGTTCTTTTGCCGTGCGTGCGTCGTGCGGTGCCGATGCTGTCTTGACTACCAAGACCGTAGGCTGGATTTCCTCCACTCGCGTCGCAAACGAGTCTTGTCCTTGAAGGCTTCAATCGCGAAATTGGAGCTTCTTTTGAGCTCACGTACGGTGTTACGCGACCTCTCTGTATCTGGGGGTCTCTTCGCCCGTGGCTTAAGGTCGGCGACCGCTTGTTGAGCGTGGGCAATCCTGCCGAAGATGCCGACCGCCGTGCTCGGCGGCGAGCGGCAGGCGCGTATCCAAGTTCGCCTGCATCATGATCGACGTGCCGGAGGTCCGCGATGCCGCCGCAACCAGCCAGGCGCACGATGCGATGGCACTATCCCGCGCTCAAGAAGAGCCTCGATGGCGAGCAACACATGGCCTTCGCTCTCAGTTAGACCGCTGGAGCGGCGCTGGCATCGAAGCTCATTCAGGTCGTGCAAAGAGAATGGAAGACCGGCGCGGAAGCGCGACTTCCACTCTCGGACCGCATCAGAATCTGGAAGCTGCCCTAATGATGCAATCGATCCTGCTTGGTGTGAAGCGCGCGATACCTGCGCGGCGAGACGCCTGCCCAGCGTTGGAATGCGCGGCTGAAGCTGCCGGCGTCGGCGTACTCGAGCTCCGCGGCGACATCCGTCACCCTGACCCGATCCTGCATGATCAATCGCCTGGCAGTCTCGAATCGGTAGTAGTCGATCAAGTCGCGATATGTCAGGCCCTCGAGGGCGAGCCTGCGTTGAAAGGTGCGCCGGTGCAAACCGATGCTCTCGGCCATGGTGTCTATGGCCGGATAACGCTCCTGAAATTGCGTTGAGATGATTTCCAGAACGGCCTCCGTGAAACCTTCCGGCGGTGGCGACAAGGACACAGCGTCGTCGTCCGCGAACTCCATGACGCCGTTCCCATGCCGCCGCGCTATCGGTAGCGAAAGAAACTCGACCGGGATCGCGATCGCGCAATACTTGGCGTCCATCAAGGCATCAGCACCAGCCAGGTGGGGCATCGTCCTTAGTACCGAATCGTTGTCGGACTGCAGGACGAGCCGGTGCGGCTGCCAGCTGTCCCCGGCGGCCAAGTGAACGATATTCATAATTTCGGACAGGCCATAGAGTTGCAGCACCGCATTGTCCGCCGCCATCTGGTAGTCGACGGATCGCCGAATCCACAGATGATCTCCGCGCCGTACCATCGACAGGTTCGCGTAGCTCCGGAATTCTCGGTAAAAGCGGCGATATCTGTTCAGCGCATCGTAGAGCGTCCGCGATCGGTGCAGAACGTAATTGAAGGACCCGAGCTCCGACAGATCGCTCGCCCGTTCCAGCCAGACACCGAACGCCTCGGGGCCGATTATCCTCCCGACATCCTGTACCAGCTTCACCATGGCGTGGGTCGGCACCCAATAATTGGGGTCGTCGATCTCCAAAGTCGGGAGGCCCCGGTCTCGCAGCAGCTTCTCGACCGGCACATTGAATTGACGCATGACCACAACAACCGGCACCAGGATGGTGGCCCGGGTCAGAGCAATATCGGTCATGACCTCTCCCCCTCGAGTCCATGCCGTTCTTTTGCTGCTTGACCTGCCTCGGGCCCACGGTGCTTTTTGCCGACTCTGCATACGACCCGCCCAGAGGAACACTCGCCCCCGGCACCGCCGCAGTCGGTAGCTGCGCTTCTCAATCGAACCCAACGCAGACGTTTGCACATTCTATCCCTGCCCATTGCAGCCATGACTTGATTTAGGTCAGTGATGTGCATGAACTAGGCAGTCGGCAGAATTTGCTTGCCGCAGGTTGCGATAGGCTACAGATCGCCGGCCCATCCAAGGGGGCGATGCAGCGCTCCGCCAACCGGTTGGATAGGTCGTGATCCGTCCGCGGTCTACAATTAGCGTCGACCCGGAGAGCACGGCCTGAAATCCGGCGTTTTCGGGCAGGCGGAGGCTGGTCCGCCTTCGTCTGACGCTACACCTTCGAGCAATCAAACCGGCAGCCGAGCCAGAAGCTCTCTCAGTTCATCCCGTCCTGGTCCTCGAAGCCCTGACAACCTCACACACTGGCGATGTCAAAGTCGCCACCGTGGCCGCCTGGAACTCCTCCAGGCCAACATCGCCGGCTTTCCGGACGAGGAAGACCGTGCGTCGCGAAGGTGATCGGACGCGCGGCGGTGGCCTGCAATGCGGCCGTGCCGATCGCTCAGACCGACGGCAGCTGCACGCCTTCCAGCGCGCCTTGCTGATACCCCTTGGACCGGCTGTCCCAGTTGTTGACCGTCTCCTTCCAGTCGATGAAGCGGAAGGTCTCCTCGCCGCCGATCGCCTCCGAGATTGCCTTGTCGATGCGCCAGAATCTCAGTGCCTCAGACACCGCGAAGATGACCAGGATCAGGCCGCGCGACTCGGCCCTGCCGAAGGTCGAGTTGCGGGTGACGGAAGCGAGCGAGGAGATGGCGTTGTGGAACGACCAGGGGCCGGAATAGGACAGCCCCTCGTTCCACGCCCCCAGGATGGTGTAGTTCGGGCTGAAGGGCAGGGTCCTGGTGATGTTGACGCCGGTAATGGCCGGATTGGTGTCCTGGAACTTGACCGCCACCGTGTCGGTCCGGAAACCGACGATCCAGACATCCCGCCGGCTCAGGAACACGTCGACGGATGCCGGCGTCGGCGTGCCCGGAATCGCCGCGATCAGCCGGATGCACATATCCGGCCCGCCGCGATTCAATGCCAGGCATTTCCGTACCCAGGCCAGATCGGACCGGTAGCGGTCGCTTGCGAAATGAATGATGCCGTCCATGGTATCTCCTTGCGCCCTTGGCCGCGGCGGAATTGGGCGCTCGTCCCCTGTGGGTGTTGCCGGTGCTTTCCTGCGGGCGTCCGCGCATGTTTCCCAAGCACCTGCGCCAATGGCCACGGTACCGCAGTGACGTGACAGCACGATGTGATTCCGCTCACTCTCAAGCGTCACAAAACTGGAAGAGGCGGTGCAGTCAGCGGCCGAACCACCGATCCCGGCCTCCAGACCGGAATTAGCCCGCCTTTCCAGCGAACAGCGCCGCCAAATAGTCCACCATTTCCGGCACCATGCGCACCATGCGTTGGCCCCAGCCATTGGCCTTGGCGATGCCGAGCTGTTGCTTGGTCGCCGGGGCGATGAAGCTCTGGGCGCCCAACGCGTCGGCCATGGCGGTGTAGTAGCCGACATCCTTGCGGCCATTGGCGATGGAGAAGGCGAGCATGTCGGGCTGGCCGTCGATGGCGTTGGCCTTGATGAAGTCCATCATGCCCGAGCGCAGCGGACCGGCGGCCATCACGTCGTACAGGGTCTCACGCTTCAGCCCGGCCAGATCGGCCATGACGAAGGCTTCCGACATGGCGCAGGCCGTCGTCATGGCGAAGAAGTTGTTGATCAGCTTCAAGGTGTGGCCGGCGCCCAGCGGGCCGACATGGAACACGTTCTCGCCGAGATCGCCCAGCACTGGTTCGGCCTGTCGGTATGCCTCCTCGGTGCCGGCCGCCATGATGTTGAGCTTGCCCTCCAGGGCATGCGCCGGGGTCCGGCCGAGCGGCGCGTCGAGCATCGCTGCGCCCCTGTCGGCCAGGGCGGCGCCTATGCGCCTGGTGGAATCGGGCAGGGAGGTGCCGAAATCGATCACCATCGCGCCGGACGGGATCGCAGCGATCACGCCCTCCTCGCCGAACATCGCCGATTCCACCGCATCGGAGGTGTCGACGCACAGCATCACGATGTCGGAGCCGGCGGCCAGTTCCGCGAAGCTCTTCGCTTCGGCCGCGCCGCGCGACACGGCCGCGTCGATCGGCGCCCGGTTGCGATGGGCGATCACGGTCATCGGATAGTCCAGGCTCTGCAGCCTCTCGGCCATCGCCGAGCCCATCAGGCCCAGGCCGATAAAGCCGATCTTCGGTTTTGTCGTCATGCGGTTCGCTCCCCATAAGAATTGGTTCCGGGTCTGCCGTCGAGGCGGACCGTTCTGCGTTTCCTGGCGGCGTCCGGCACCGCCAACGTGGCGGCAAGCGTCGCCGGACCGCCCGCGCCGACAATGGCAATTCGAAGCGGTTCGCTGGCCAAGTCGGTTCCCTTATACTCGTTGCCGGTCGACGACGCAGGATATCCGGAAATCGGGGAGGGGATAGATATGACGAGTCCGATTGTGGGCGAAGGGCGCGTGGCGGTGATCACCGGGGCGGCGATGGGCATCGGGCTTGCCGCCGCCAAGCGGTGCGCCGGAATGGGCATGCGGGTGTGTCTGGCGGATATCGCCGGCGACGAGTTGGAGGTGGCGGCGGAGCAGGTGGCGGCGATGGCCCCGGACGGCGATTCGGCGGTCATGTCGGCTGAGATCAATGTCGGCCGCATGGAGGAGGTCGAGGCGCTGTGCGGCGCGGCCTATGAACAGTTCGGCGACGTCGCGCTGCTGATGAACAATGCCGCCACCCGGGTCGCCGGCGGCACGTCGGAGACGCTGGAGGATTGGCACCGGACGATGGACGTCAATTTCTGGGGCGTGGTGCATGGAGTGCGGGCCTTCCTGCCGCGCATGCTGGCCCAGGCGGCGCCGTCGGCCATCGTCAATACGGGCTCCAAGCAGGGCATCACGAACCCGCCGGGCAATGTCATCTACAACGTTACCAAATCGGCGGTGAAGACTTATACCGAGCAATTGCAGCACGAGTTCAGGAACACCGAGGGATGCCTGATCTCCGCCCATCTGCTGGTGCCCGGCTTCACCACCACCGGCAAGCGCGAGCACAAACCCGGCGCCTGGCTCCCCGACCAGGTGGCCGAGCGCATGCTGGCGGCGCTGGAGGCGGGCGATTTCTACATCATCTGCCCGGACAACGAGGTGACGTCGGAGATGGACCGCAAACGCATCCTATGGGGTGCCGGCGACATCACCGAGAACCGTCCCCCGCTGTCCCGCTGGCATCCCGACTACGCCGAGGCGTTCAAGAAGAGCGAATAGGCGGGCCCATCGGCGGTTGATCTGCGGCCTCGTTCAATGCCTGGAGAGATATCATGGCTCGCCGAAGCGGTGAACCGGCCCCTCGCTACGCCATGGCGGCGCTCGGGCTGATTCCGGCGATCTGGCTGGGTCTGCTTATCGGCGTTTCGTTCATCGCCACGCCGGTGAAATTCGCGGCGCCGACCCTGGAGCTTGGCCCGGCGCTCGATGTCGGGCGGGTTACCTTCGCCTTGTTCAGCAGGATCGAATGGGGCGTCGCCGGATTGCTGGCGATTGTCGTCATTGCGGCCGGATTTCCGCGATACAGGGCTGGAGGACTCGCCTTGCTCATTCTTGCGCTGGCTCTCCAGTCCTTCTGGCTGCTGCCGGCGCTGGATCTTCGGGTCGCGGCGATCATGGCGGGCGAGACCTTGCCGGCCTCATATCACCACAACGCCTATGGAGGTCTTGAGATCGTCAAATGCCTGACCTTGCTGGCGCTTGCGGTGGCGGGCGTCAGACAGCTTCATAGTGGTCGCTGAACGCGGTACCGTGCAGCATCGGTGGTGCCGGTTGACAATCGTATGAGGAATGCTTCTCATCAACCGACAAGACCAAACGCCAGGCAATGGCGTCAAACCGACCCGGGAGGAAGAACAATGAAACGTCTCGTCACACACGCCCCTTTGATGATGGCCGCGATCGTTGCGACCGCGATGGCCGGCGCCGCCAGCGCCGACACGTCCGACAGCCGGATCGCGCTTTCCAACAACTACGCCGGCAATTCCTGGCGCCAGGCCATGCTGCGAAGCTGGGAGAAGGTCGGCAGCGTCGCCGTCTCGGAGGGCATCGTTTCCGCGGCTGACGCGTTCACCACCGCTGAGAACCAAGTCACCGAGCAGGCGGCGCAGATCCAGAACCTGATCCTGCAGGGCTATGACGCGATCGTCATCAATGCGGCCTCGCCGGACGCCCTGAACGGCGCCGTGCAGCAGGCCTGCGACGCCGGCATCACCGTCGTCTCCTTCGATGGCATCGTCACCGCGCCCTGCGCCTGGCGGATCGCGGTCGACTTCAAGCAGATGGGCAAGGACGAGGTGCTCTACCTGGCGGAGAAGATGCCGGAAGGCGGCAATCTGCTGGAGATCCGCGGCCTTGCAGGTGTCTTCGTCGATGACGAGATCAGCGCCGGCATCCATGAGGGCGTCGCCGAGAACCCGCAATTCACGATCGTCGGCTCGGTCCATGGCGACTGGGCACAGGATGTGTCGCAGAAGGCGGTCGCCGGAATTCTGCCGTCGCTGCCGGATGTGGCCGCGGTCGTCACCCAGGGCGGCGACGGCTATGGCGCGGCCCAGGCGTTCCGCGCGGCCGGCCGCGATACACCGCTGATCATCATGGGCAACCGCCAGGACGAGCTGCAATGGTGGGCCGAGCAGAAGGCGGAGAACGGCTATGAGACCATGTCGGTCTCGATCGCACCGGGCGTCTCGACGCTGGCCTTCTGGGTAGCGCAGCAGATCCTCGACGGCCAGGAGGTGCCCAAGGACCTGGTGGTGCCGTTCCTCAGGATCGACCAGGACAATCTGGAAGAGAACCTCGCCACCACCGAGGTCGGCGGCGTGGCCAATGTCGAGTACTCGATCGACGATGCCAAGGCGGCGATCGCCGACGCCGGCATGTGATCCGATGACCGGCCGCCGCTGGCTGGTGGACGTGGCCTTGCCTCCGGACGGAGCATGACCGCGTCCGAACCGCCGATCGTCAACCTGGACGGCGTCGAAAGGCATTTCGGCGCCGTCCGTGCGTTGGTCGGCGTCGATCTGGAAGTCCCTGCCGGTGCCTGTGTCGGGCTGGTCGGCCACAATGGCGCCGGCAAATCGACCCTCATGAATATCCTGGCCGGCACGCTGGCGCCCAGCGCCGGGTCGATCCGGGTCCGTGGCCGGGATGTCGGGCCGCATTACGCGGTCGGGCCGGCGCACGGATACGGCATCCGCTGCGTGTTTCAGGAACTGTCGCTCTGCCCCAACCTCACCGTGGCCGAGAACGCTCGTATCCTGCACCCGGCGCTGCGCGGGTTTGGCTGGCGGGCGAAGGCGGCGACCCTGATCCGGACCAAGCTTGACGAGATCTTCCCCGGCCATGGCATCGCCGCCTCGGATGGGGTCGGTGATCTGTCTATCGCCCGGCGGCAGATGGTGGAGATCGCCCGCGCCTTCACCGTGACCGATGCGCCCAGCACGCTGGTGATCCTGGACGAGCCGACCTCGTCGCTGGACGCGGTTGTCGCCGAACAGTTGCTGGCGTTCGTCCGGCGCTTCGTCGATGCCGGCGGTGCGGTGGTGCTGATCTCGCATCTGCTGGGCGAAGTGCTGTCGACGGCCGACCGGATCGTGGTGATGCGCGACGGGGCGGTGGTCGAGGCACGACCGGCCGAAGATTACACGCGCGACACCCTGGTTTCCGCCATGGGCAGCGTCGCCGACACCGACGAGACCGAAATCGCCGCGCAGTCGAAACGCGAGGAATCCCAACCGCTGATCACAGCTCTGCCGCCGGGACAGGCGGATGGCCAGGCGCTGACCGTGCATGGCGGCGAGGTGATCGGCCTCGCCGGGCTCGGCGGCCATGGCCAGACCGAGATGCTGCTCGGGGTCTTCGAGGGGCCGGCGGTTCGGGGTCGACCTGGCTCTGGCCGACGGCGCATGGCGCTGGTCGCCGGCGATCGCCAGACCGACGGCATCTTTCCGCTGTGGTCGATCGCCCGGAACATCAGCATCGGGTCGATGCGGCGCCTACTGCGCCTCGGCCTGGTTGACCGCGCCGCCGAGACCAGGCTTGCGGCGCAATGGCGCCAGCGCATCGGCATCGTCACGCCCGACATGGACAACAACATCCTGTCGCTGTCCGGCGGCAATCAGCAGAAGGCGCTGTTTGCCCGGGCGCTGGCGTCGGATGCGGAGATCATCCTGATGGACGACCCGATGCGCGGTGTCGATATCGGCACCAAGCAGGAAGTCTACGGCATGATCCGCGAAGAGGCTGCCAAGGGTCGTACCTTCCTCTGGTACACGACGGAGATGGACGAGCTCGACCATTGTGATCATGTCTACGTGTTTCGCGACGGCCGCATCGTCGCCGACCTGCCGCGCCACCAACTGACCGAGGAGAAGGTCCTGCACGCCTCGTTCGGTGAGGCCACATGACGCCGCCGACCCTCTCGCCGCGCTTGCTGCGCAGCCTGCTCCCGGCGTTCTCGCTGGTGGTCCTGCTGGCCGCGATCTTCTATCTGCAGCCCCGGGCGATGAGCTATCTGGGCCTCAACCTGCTGCTCAACCTGGCCCTGCCGATCGCATTCGCGACCATCGCCCAGATGTGCGTGATCACGGTCAATGATCTCGATCTGGGGATCGGCTCCTTCGTCGGGTTGGTGGCCTGCATCGGCGCGACCTGGCTGCACGATACGCCGCTGCTCGGCGTCCTGGCGCTGGCCGGTTGCGTGCTCGGCTATGCCGCGCTCGGCGCCCTGATCCATCTGCGCAACCTGCCGTCGATCGTGGTGACCCTGGGCATGTCCTTCGTCTGGCTGGGCCTGGCGCTGCTGGTTCTGCCGACACCGGGCGGCAGCGCGCCGCAGTGGATTCGCGCCGTCATGACCTTCAAGACGCCGCTGCTGCCCTTCACCATCTACGCCTCGGTTGCGCTCGCCGCCATCGTCCATGTCGGCCTCATGCGTTCCGCCTATGGCGCGGTTCTGCGCGGGGCCGGCGGCAATCCGCGCTCGGTGGCGCGGGCCGGTTGGTCTCTGTTGCGCACCAAGATGACGATGTTCGCGCTGGCCGGTTTCTTCGGTGTGCTGTCCGGGCTCTCGCTGATCGGGCTGACCACGTCGGCGGACGCCAATATCGCCCTGCGCTACACGCTGCTGTCCATCGCAGGGGTGATCCTCGGCGGCGGCGAATTCGTCGGCGGGCGCATCTCGCCGGTCGGCGCCGTCATTGGCGCCGCGACCCTGACCCTCGCCGGGTCCTTCCTGTCCTTCCTGCGCATCTCGCCCGATTGGCAGATCGGCGCCCAGGGTGCCATCCTGATCATCGTGCTGGCGCTGCGGGTGCTCATCAACCGGGCCGAGGCGCGACGATGACGGCCATCGTGAAACGGTTGCGGCTCGTTACCGAACAGCCATGGATCTGGGCCTATGTCGGCGCCGGCCTGGTCTGGCTTGCGACCATCGCGTTCACCGGCGGCCAGGGCGCGGGGCAGGTGCTGACAGCCGCGTTTTCCTTCGCCGCGTTTTCGGTGATCGTCGGTATTGGGCAGATGCACGTGATCACCCTGGGACCCGGCAACGTCGATCTGTCGATCCCGGCAACCATGACCCTTGCCGGCGCGGCGTCGATGAAGCTGATGGACACCCAGGACTCTATGATCGCCATCGGGCTGATCATCGCCCTGGCATGCGGCGCGGCCGTCGGCGTGTTCAATTACGCGCTGATCCGCCTGCTGCGCATTCCGCCGATCATCGCCACTTTATCCTCCAGCTTCCTGGTGCAGTCCACCGCGATCGCCTATGGCCGCGGCATCAAGATCAAGCCGCCGCCGGGGCTGGCCGATTTCACCACTTGGCAGGTCTCGGGCGTGCCCGTGCTGGCGGTCTGCGTGATCATCCTGGCTGCCGCCATGGCGGTGGTGCTGCACCGCACGGTCTATGGCCGCTCGGTGATCGCCATCGGCCAGAACCCCAGGGCGGCTCGGCTGGCGGGCGTTTCGGTCGATTTCGTGCGCTTCGCAACCTATGTGATGTCGGCGGTGTTCGCCGGGCTGTGCGGTTTCGTGCTCGCCGGGTTCTCAGGCGGGGCGTCGCTCAACATGGGCTCGGAATATCTGCTGGCCTCGATCGCCGTGGTGGTCATCGGCGGCACCTCGGTCGCCGGCGGCTATTCCAACGTGTCCGGCCTTTGGGGGGCAGCGCTGTTCCTGTTCCTGTTGGTGACGATGCTGAACACCTTCGGCCTCGGCGCCGGCATCCGTCTGGTGCTGTCCGGCCTCATCATCATCGGAGTAATCACTCTGGCTGGCGGCAAGAGCGCCGAGCGCTGATTCTGCCCGTCATCGCGAGCGAAGCGCGGCGATCCAGATTGTGCCGCCAACCGGTGATATCGGATTGCCGCGTCGCCTGTGGCTCTTCACAATGACCGCTCGGGCTGGAGCTATCGTCATTGAAAGGCGATGCCATCCGATCCGCGTTGGAGGTTTGCCCTTGCTGGAATTCCTGCCCCTGATCTTCGGGGTCTTTCTCGCCCAGGTCTCTCCGGGCCCGAACATGATGGCCGTGTCGTCGATTTCCCTCGGCTCGGGACGAAAGGCCGGGGTGATGGCCGCCGCCGGCGTGGCCAGTGGCGTCTTCGTCTGGGCGGTGCTGTTCACCTTCGGCATTGGGGCAATCTTCAAAGCGTTCCCGGAGATGATCACCGCGATGAAATTACTGGGCGGAGGCTACCTGCTCTTCCTGGGATTGAAGGCCATTCGGGCGGCCTGGCGGGGCGCCAAGTCTGGCGGCGACAGGGCCGCCATGAAGACGACCGACCTGCGGGCTTTCGGAACCGGGTTCCTGGTGGTGCTGACAAATCCGAAGGCAGCCTTGATGTGGATCGCCGTGTCGATCTTTCTAGCGTCCATGAGTCTCTCGAGCATGCAGTTCCTGTTGGTCGGAACCTGCGCGTCCTTGTCGGCGATGGCGATATACGGCAGCTATGCCCTGCTGTTTTCGACCGGCATGGCGATGCGGGCCTATGGTCGGGCGGCGCATGCCATCGAAACGACATTCGGCATGGTGTTCGGCGCGCTGGGGGCAAAACTGATTGCCGATGGGCTGAGGGAGCTTCGCGCCTGATCGGGACACGGGGCCGCAATCCCCGCGTGCCGGTATTCAGCCCGAGGCCCGGCAGCTGCCAGCTGCAAATCTGAACCGCCAGCGGAGCCGCCATTGCTCCTATTCCGCTGCAACGGGCGCGGCGTCCGGTTTCGGCAGTCGTTTTGGCAATGCGGCCACGATGAGGAGGATCACCGCGGCGGCGCCGGCAAGGATGCGAAACAGCGTATCGAATCCCCAATTCTGATAGACGATGGCAATCAACGGCAGGGTCAGCGCCAGCACGGTGAAACTGACGACGTAGCGGACGCCATAGATGCGAGCCCTGTAGGCGCCCTGCGCCGTCTTGCCGATCATGTAGTCGTTGATCGGGATCTGTCCGAACGCCCCGAGCATGAAGCCCAACGCAGCGGCGAGCGCGACACCGTCGGTCAGACCCGGCATCGCGGAAAAGAATACCAGTTGGAGAGCCGCAACGACCATGAAGACCGGACGCGGGCCGAAGCGATCGAGCATGCTGCCGACAACAAGTTGCGCGATCGATGCGACGGCGAAGACGATGAAGGCCAGTGAACCGATCACTGTCGCGACGTCTCCCTGCCCCGATGCGGCGATGCCGTCGATCCAGGCCGAGAGTTCGATCGCCAGACCCTGCAGCCGTTCCTCGAAGATCTTGGGCAATGCGAACGTCGTCGCCTGGAAGATGATCGAGGAGACGGCGGTGGTCATGAAGACGATTGCCGATACGCGGATCAGGAGCGCGCGGTAAGAGGGCGACGATTTCACCTCGATAGCCGCGGCCATCGCTTTCCTGGCGCCGCTCTCTGCGTGAATGCCAGTCCAGCGCAAGCCCATATAGGCGAGCCCGACGCCGATGGATACGAGGCCCGGGAATACGAATGCCAGGCGCCAGCCTCCATTGTCGATCAAGAACCCGGTGATCAGTGCCGCGCCGGCGACCCCCAGGTTGCCCCACACGCCGTTCGCGGCGATCCGAAAGCCGATGTCGCGCCATTTCGACGTGACGATGGCGAGCCCCACCGGATGATAGATCGCCGCGAACATACCGATCACGAATAGGCCGATACCGATCTGAAGAGGCGTCTCGGCGAAACTGGTGGCGAGGGAGGCGAGGCCGATGCCGATGAAGAACACGCACATCATGCCATCGCGGCTCCATTTGTCGGCAAGCCAGCCGGCCGGCAATGAAAACAGACCAAAGGCGAAAAACCCAGGCGTCGCATAGGCCAGGAGTTCCGCGT
>CBDBVB010000025.1:0-84753 GCA_965212545.1 Inquilinaceae bacterium | reverse complement strand
GTGCTGCGAGTCCTTTTTCGACGCAGTGAAGCAACCCTTCGTCGGCAATCCAACATGCTTGTAGATTCCGCGTTGCACCCGATCGTTTGTTTCCGATCCGCCCCGAAAAGGTCCGGAGGTCGGTTTGGAAAGGAATCTTGCTTCCATGAATGTTGCGACTTCTGCCGATGATCCGCCGCGAATTGAGACATTGCGGGTCGACCCCCAGACGGGTGTGCGCTCGGCGTTGGTCAGCAGGCGGTTACCATCTAAATTAGTCGCCTTTCGTGGGCACTCGGCCGTCGGTGTGTCGTCGTCATCATCGTCGTCATCGTCGTCTCCGTCCAAGCATGGGAACAGCAGCCGAGGCGGCGCGGGAAGAGGGCTGCGAGCGGGAGTGCGGTCGATATTGCGCACACCAGCCGGTTCGAACAACTCGCCGAGCAGCGTTTCGACCGCCAGGAGGCCACTTTCGAGGTTGAACGTTGGCATTGTGTCGACGACGAAGGGATCGAACGTGAATTCCATTTCCCAGCATTTCTCGATGTGCTTCTCGATCAGTGGCCATTCCTGATCCCAGACATTGAAGGACAACAGGAAGACTTCGAGTTCGGCGCTGATATTGCCGAAAATGTCCAGGCAGGTCCGCAAGCCAGCCCGCGGCAGAATATGAAGATCGCCATTGGCGCAGAACAGATCGACGCCGACGGTCAGGTCCGTCGGTAGTTGTACGGTGACGCCGGCCCGCATGGTGCCGCGCAGGGTGACCCAGTTCGCCAGGCACAGGAAATCCGACAGAAATCCTTCCAGCGAGGCGCTGATCGTGGCCGAGCCCCGGATATTGGCGAACAGCGACAGGTCGGCGGTTCCGGTATAGGTCGTCGTCGCCGGATCGTAAATCAGGCAGGCGTTCTGTAGGTTGATCGGTCCGAGTTGGGCCCCGGCATCTGCGTCGATGCGTGCATTGGCATCGACGCCATAGTGGACGCCGACGATATAGGGCACCTTGACGAACCCCTGGAACAGCCGTTTGTTGAAGAATTCCTTGTCCCAGGTTTGGCTGGTCTGAACTCCGGGCCACAATTCGCGGTCGGTGAGGCAGCTCTCCTGCACCTCGGGCTCGCCCTTTTCGGCGACGTTTTTGGGGCAGGGCCCCAGGCAGCCCTTGGCGACCGTCCGGGCGTCGGCATAGCGCAGCCGCGGGTCCATGTAGGGTCCGCCGCCGCCAGCCCAGGTCACTGCCTGCTTGAAGCTGTATGCGCACAGCGCATCCAGATCGCAGGCACGGTACATCGGCCCGATCATATAGCCGCCAAATCCCCAGATTGGCATGTCGGCGGCCATGTCGTAGCAGGCGTCGTGGTCCTGACAGCCGGGATGCGTGCCGCAGGTCGCATAGTTGTGATAGGTGTGCCAGACGTGGTGATCGCCCCTGTCTTCGCAGAGCACCAGGTTGCGCGGCTTGTCGCAGGTGTCTTTGGGGCAGTTGATGCCGCAGGTGCCACGGCACAGCGAGCCGCTGGTCAGTCCCGGATCGCGTTTCATGACATTGCGACGCGGCCCGCCCAGCCGGGGCAGGCTGCCCTGATAGGCGGGATTGGCCCAGTTATAACCGTTCTGGCTCGGCATCAGCCCGTTCTGGATCAGGAACTGGCACAGCCAGCAATCGTCTTCCAGCCGCGAGGCGTCGAAGGCGAAGCCCAGATCGGCCAGCGGGTTGGTTGCCATCGGCGCGACAGCGACACCAAGCGAGAAGGACAAACCGCTGCGGCTGACCCCGATCGACGGGGCGATCAGGAACGACGCCGCGGCCTCGTTGTGAACAGCGTCCAGCGGCCAGCCGACGCGGCACAGTTCTGCGCCCAGGACGTCGAGCGAGCCATAGAGCCCGTAAGCCAGATCGAGGCTGACCCCGAGATCGCCAGTAATCAGACTGGCCGCCGAGACACCGCCAAGCCCGAACGAGGCGCTGGTGCGTCCTGTAATCGTGCCGCCGGCCTGCAGCATGAACTGGTAAGTGCCGCCCAGGGCAAGGCCGATCAACGGGACAATAAGCACGAATGGCGGTTCGGGCCAGGCAATGACGCCGTACAGGTCGCCGGTCACACCAAGGTCTCCGCCCAGTTGCACCATCGAGGCTCCGGTTACCGACAACTGCCCGGCCACGGTGGTGCGCATCGAAAACGGGTTGATACGGATCTGCACAGGCCCGAAGCCGCAATCTGCCAGATTGAAGCCGACGCCCGGGTCCAGATTGACCTCGGCGCCCAGCACCCCGACCACATTGACGATGCCGATACCGAGCGCACCTTCGACGATCGGAAAATACAACGTAGGATCGAGGCCCAGATCGCTGAGCGACATGTCGAACTTCAATTCGGGGCAGGGGTCGAATTGCGGAACGTCGATGACGATCGTGGTGCCGTCCAGCGACACCGCGCCGCCGACCGCCTCGCCGATGGCGATCGCGGTTTCCAGGACATCGGTCACGATCCCGGACACCACCAAGCCGCCGCCAACGGGTCCCATAAGAAGGGCGGCGCCGACACCCAGGGCGCCTTCGAGCAATTCATCTGCATCCAGGCGGCTGACCGGCGCCGCCCCGCCGGTCAGCGCCGGCATGGGCCCGCCGGTGACGGCGGCTGACGCGGCCCGGTTGGCCTGGGTCTCGTGCGCGTCGCCTGGTTTGCTGATGGTGCCCGCCTGGGAGCGGGCACCGCCGGACTGCTGGACCGTGTGCGCCAACTCGTGGGCCAGCAGGAACCGGCCGCTTTCGGTGCCGGGCTGGTATTTGCCCCGGTTGAAGGCGATGTGGTTGCCGACCGTGTAGGCGTGGGCGTTGATGGCCTCCGCCGACGCGGAGGCGCGGGGGTCGTCGTGAACGCGGACATGGCCGAAGGACCGGCCGAAGCCCTGTTCCATATCGTTGCGAACCGGGTCGGGCAGGGGTTTGCCCGGCGACCGCACCACCGAATCCACCCTGTCGAGAGCATTCGTCGTTCCATCGCCGCCACCCTTGGTCAGGCGATCGACCCTCATCTCGGGATGCTCTTCCTCCGTCTTGTCGCAGGTGCAGGGCTCGTTGGCGGCGGCACCGCAGGCGCATTTGCGCTGGACCTGCCGGACCGGCTTGTCCTCCTCGGACATCGCACAGGCCGAACAGGCCCGCTGCGCCACCGCGCCGCCCGGTAGCCCGAAACCGCCGGCCGCGCTGAATGGAAGCGCCGACAGGCTGGGCATGCCCGGCCGGCCACCCACGACATGGGCCGCGGCGCGGTCGGCCTCGCGCTCATAGCCGTCCTGCGCTGGCCTGAGCGCCATCTTGGCCTGCAGTGTGCCGCCGAACGGCCTGGCCGACCTGGGCAGCCCGGACGCCCGGCTGCGCGGCGCGGAAGAGCTCTCGCCCTTGCGCCCCGGCGCGGCCTTGACGGGCGCCGCGACCGCCATCAGCCGAGCGTCCTGAGAGCCTTGCGCAGGATTGCCCGGAACCGGGACGCGGCGGCCTGGCTGCTCAGCTTCATCCGGTCCCGCACCGCCTTCACCGGCGTCTCTGCCAGAGCACGGGCGTCGTCCAGGCTAACAACGTCGACGGACTGCAGCATCGTCTCGATCCGTTCCACGGTCAGCCCGCTGTCGTCCGAGCGCGGATCGCGGGCCATTTCGCGCACCAGCCCGGCAAGATCACCCGAGCCGCGCCTGCGGCGACCGGAGCCCTGGCTGACCGTCACCAGCACGGTGCTGCCGGCTTTGATCCGGGCAGTGGCCTTGGGGGCCTGATCGATCACCTGGCCCTCCGGGGCCTCGTCTGCCTTGCTCTGAACCTCCATCTGGAGTTCGAGGAGCTCGAGCACCCGTTTCGCCTCGTCAACCTTGCGGCCGATCACGTTGGGCACGGCGACCCGGCCGGCGCCGCTCCCGGGCGGCGTGTTGACGGTGATCGTTACCGCCGAGCCGCGGGTGACGATCCGGCCGGCGGCGGGTTTCTGGGCAGTCACGCCCTCTCCCGCCTCAGCGTCGATCGTCAGCTTGACCTTGGCTTCCAGTCCGGTGGCACTCAGGATCTCGACCGACACGTCGCGGGATTTCCCGACGAGGTCCGGAACCGTGACGGTTTCAGACTGCGAATCCTGTTTGCGCGACACCGAGAGAGCGACGGTGGACACGTCCTTGAGAGGCGTGCCTTCCGCTGGGAACTGGCCGAGCACGATGTTGGGTTCGCCATCATCGACCTTGCGGGTGATGCTGGTGGCAAGTCCCAACTCCTTCAGCTTCGCCTCGGCCTCGGATATGTGGCTGCCGATGAAGCCCGGCAGGAAAGTCGGATCCTGCGTGCCGCTGGGGGCTCGGCGCACGGTGAGTACCGGCACGGCGTCATTGGCCAGGACGGTGCCGGCTTCCGGCGCCTGCTTGATGACGATGTCGGGCTGACCTTCGGCAACCGTGTCGACGATCTTGGTCTCAGAGATGCCGATGCGGCAAAGCAGCGCCACCGCCGACCCTTCGGTCTGCCCGATCAGGTCGGGCATCTTCGGATTGGTCGGCACCGGGCCCGGCTCCGGCTTTGGCGGCTCCAGGGAGACGTCGACATACTCGACCGCGCCGGCCGGGATCGTCACCGCTTCCTTGGAGCGGTAGAGCACCCGGCCTTCGCCGTCGGAGAGCTGAAGGGTCACGGTGTCGAGATCGCCCTCGTGGGTCAGATGGAAGGCCCCGTTGGCGGCGGCCGCCGCCTGCGCCAGGATCTCGCCCTCTTGCGACAGTGCCGCCGCCGTCAGGGGCGGCTTCTCGACCTTGCCGTCGGCACGCCCGAAGACCTGGGCCAATGCCTTGTCGGGCGCCGGGCGCTTCACATCGGCCGCCCGGAACTGAATCCCGGCCGCCTCCAGCCTGGCAGTGCGCTTGTTGAACTCCGCCTCCAGCACGGCGATTTCCTGAAGGTCGGCGCCGTCGGCCTTGGCCTGACGCAGCTGTGCCGCCGCCGCGCCAGCACGTTGGCGGAATGAGAGCTCCTGCCGCGCCAACGCGGCGGCCTGCGCCAAGTCGGACTGCGCCGCCGCGGATACGGGGTCGCTGAAGGATTCGGTCAGCGTTTCTTCTATGCTTTTGGCCATGTCCGTTCCTTCCTCAATCGGTGCCGATTGAACTGCTCAACTCCAGAAATCCCTCGCAGCGGTCTTCGTCCAGCAGGTGCCGGTTGGTATCCAGCGTGGCCCGTGGCTCTTCGGCCTCCTCATCGATGATGATGCGCGGCTTCTTGAAGCCCAGTGCCAGGAAACAATAGGTACCCTGGTTCATCTCGGTCGCGTTGAGCAGGCCAAGGGTCACGGCCGACAGGACCGTGCCCGGCAGGGAGATCCCGCCGGGTCCGCGGATCAGCGGGATGATCTCACGGAACCGGTTGCCCACCACGCGGCAGGAGGCCAGGCCGAACACCAGCGCGTTCACGAACACGATGTCGTTTGTCAGGTCCATGGCGCAGTGGTTGTCGTGCATCGCCACATCGTCCAGCGAGATGATCGCGATCGACGACAGCGAGATGGTGAAGGCGCTCGAGATCGCGTCGAAGGTCACCATGTTGTCGCTGAACGACACCGGGCCGCGCGGCAGGCTCTGGTTGACCGCCGGGTCGACCTCGCCCTTGCCCACCAGCAGGTTCGATTGGCTACGATCGGCCTGCATGAAGAGGCCGTTCGCCGGCGCCGCGCTGCTGCCAACCTGTTTCAACGACTGGCGATTGTCGAGATAGGCCGACGCCGCCATCGCGAGCAGCGCCAGATTGCGATTGATGCCGGTATTCAGGATCAGCACCGCCGACCCGCCGATCTGCGAGATCGCGGCGCGGAACTGACCTTCGACTTGGTCGGCCGTGATCCTCTCACCGATCGCACTGTTGTTCTGCAGCAGTGCGAACAGCATCAGCAGGATCACGCCGCCGATATTGTTGCCGTGCGAGGTCAGGGTGTTGCCCTGAACCAGCATCTGGCCGCTGCCGGTCAGCTCCAGCGCCCGGCCCTCGGGCGTCACCACCGTATTGCCGGTGATCACCGCCGCCGCCACCTCCCGGACCCGGCTGCCCAGCTCCTCTTCGACGCCGTCGACATGGCCGATCACGATCCCGCCGATATTGCCGACCAGCAGCGGGTCGATCAGGCTGGCCGGGCGGCCATTGTCGGAGATCCTGTTGTCGGTTACCCGCAGGCGTTCGGCATAGCGGACGTAGATGCCGCAGATCGGCGTGCGCCCCCGGCCCCCGCAGTCGCGGATCTCGTTGTCGTGGATGACCGTGTCGGTGGCGGAGGCGAGTGCGATCCCGCCATAGCCGGAGTTGAATGCGGCATCCACCGGCAAGGCGGCGACCAGGTTGAGGGCCAGGCACCGGTAGATCCGGTTGTCGTCGATCTCGACCTCGTCGATCTCGATATCGTCCAGATCATTGATCGTGTCGCTCTCCGAAGGGACGAACCAATGGGCGATTGAGATGCCGCTGCCGCCATGATCGGTGATCATGTTGTCGCGAATGCGCAGCCCCTTGATCGGCCCCTCGCTGCGCGGCGCGGTTTCGATCGTGCGTCCCGGGACAACGATGGTTCCGCCGGGCTCCAGCTTCGGGCAGCCGCCCTCGTCGATGGTCAGCCAGGGCCGGGTGTGGATGATCCTGTCCGGGCGCTCGGTCGTCGTTCCGGCGCGCAGCGATCCCAGTGTGATGCCGTGCCCGTTGCCGCCCTCGATGTGGTTGTCCTCGATCCGCACGTCGCGGCTGCGGCCACCGATCTGGATGCCGCCGAGATCGATACGGTTGCGGTTGAGTCCGCGATGGGCGGCGTTGATGGTGTTGTGCTCGACCCGCAACTGGTAACCGGCGAGGAAGATCAGCGGCATAAGGTCCGCGACATCCGCGGCTTCCAATGCGGCGGGCAACTCGTCGGCGGTGATCCGGCAGTGGCTGATCGTGACCTGGTTCGCCCGGGCCAGCGCCACCGCCGCCGTACGCCGGGCCTCTATGCGCACGCGCGTGAAGATCGATGTCCTGGCAGGGATTGGCGGCACCGAACAGCGGGCCTCCGGCACCGGAGACCGAGAAATCCGAGAACCGGATGCCCTGGCAGCCGTCGAGCCGGATGCCGGGCCGGTCGGGATTCGCCGGGTCTGCGGCGATCTCGACCCGGCTGCGGACGCCGCAACCGGAGATCTTCACGTTCCGTAGTCCGCGCAGGTCGATCGGGCCGTCATGGGTCCCAGGTAGCAGGCATATCTCGCCGCCGGCCGGCGGCAGCGCGTCCACCGCGTCCTGGATCGAGTTGAAATCGCCGTAGGAACTGTGCCCATCGCCGACCTGGTAGGTGCAGCAACTCTTGATCCGGCACAGCCGGCGGAAGCGGTTACGGCAGTCGTCGATCTCCGGCGTGCCCGGTGTGGCGGTCCAGGTGATCAACGCCAGCGGGGCGTGGAACCGGCGTGGGCCGATCGGTGGAGCCTGCGGCAACTCGCCGGCCGCCGGGTCGATCATCAGGTTCCAGGGATGGATGGTCTCCGGCGTGTTCGGGCGGAGTGAGCTGCGGTCCAGTAGTCCCCGGCAATGCCGGTTTCGTCGAAATGCAGAGCGAGTCCGGTCTCGGGCAGCACCAGATCGGTACCGATCGGCGTGTCCGGCCCGGCGCCGGAGACCGGCGGCTGCCAGATGCGGGCATAGAAGAACCGCGGCGGCTCGTCGTCCCGGCCCAGCCAGGTCGCGGGCAGGCCGTCGAGCCAGGTCTGCCAGGCGGCCGGCATCGATCCATCATAGGCCATGCGCCGGGTGCTCGGATCGAAATGCCCCTCAAGTCGTGGCCAGGTGACCCAGCGGCGCAGCGGCCTTTTCGGCATTGGGGAGGCGCACGTCCCAGGGCAGGATCTCGATCACCTGGCCGTCCAGCGGATAGAGCATCGGGTCGCGCGGGGGTGTCACGAATTCGATCTCGCCCTCGGCCGCATGCACCAGGACGCGGTACAATGGCTCGCCGTGGTCATAGGTCCAGACGAACCGATCCGGCGCGGTCAGCATGACCTTCAGCGTGTGGTTCTCCGCGCCGAGATAGCCGGCGGCGCCGGCCGGAGCGCAGGGATCCAGGGCGGGCCCGTCCTCGACGAAGGCGATGCCCAGCCGCGCCGCCGACCGGATCTCGGTGCGGTCGTCGCTGACGCCGTGGGTTCCGGCGCGTAGCGTTTCGGTCAGGGTCTGCGCCGCCAGGTGGCACTCGGGCGGTACGTCGTCCAATACCCGAAGCTTGAGCTGTGGCCGGATCCGCGTCGTGGTGTCCGCCGTTCCCAGGGCCCGTTCCTGCAGTTCGCGGTCCTCGACCGCGCGCACTGCGCCGTCGATCTGCTCCAACCAGACCAGGTCGGTCCGCCCCGCCACCGGGGCGGGCGGCAGCACGTCAGGCGTCAGGATCTGGCTCAGCCAGTCGGACTGGTCCAGCGAGTCGACTGGGGCGTTGAGCACCGTCGCCTGACCGCCCAACACGAATGTGCCGGGCGCGACCTGGAAGTCGTATGTGTCTGTGGCCACGCCCTCCGGCGTCGCCACCGTGACCGGCGCGGCGGAGAGGACCTGCAGCCCGGAATCGGGGCTGCCCGCGGCGCACAGCAGGGTGCGCACCAGATCTTCCAGCGTGTTGTCGACGACGTCGAATGCGGCGTTGAAATCGGCCTCTGTCAGGACCCGTCCGGCTTGCGCCCGGACGCCCGAATAGCGCTTCTCGGCGGCGTGGAAATCAGCGGAAATATCGCCCTTCACAACCTGTCCTCCATGTGGGAAACAGCTTTTTCAATGATGTATTGGGGGGTTTGCCCCACCGGCAGCAGTTCGCGAACCTGCGCCGCCAGATCGTCCAGCAGGACCGACAGCGCGCGGCCGTTGAAGACCCCCATCTCGGCTCCGTTCTCCGCACCCCTCGCGACGGCGTCCGGCGCGGTGGAGGAGTGCACGGCGAAATCCGGGTCGCCGAAACGGCGCGAGCGGAACCAATGTGCCGGCACGCGCCCATTCGGCACGAAGGACTCGAACTGCGGCGGAAGGACCGCCCCCTGCCGGCCGGTCGCCGAGTAGCGAAAGCAGCCGTGCTGGCTGTCGGTGACCCGGGTCCGGCCGCGGATCAGGCTGTTGCTGGCATAGAGCCGCGCCACCTCGACCCGCCCGAGCACCGTGCAGCGGGTCAGCGAGACGTGCGCCAACCGGGTCTGGATCGCCGCGCCATTGGGGACGATGCTCTGCACGATGCTATCGCAGATCTCGATCTTGCCGGGATTGCACAGGGCCGGGTCGTTGTTGGTTTCCCAGATCGGGCCGGTGATGCAGCGGTCGATCAGCAGCCGCCCCACCTGGCCTTCGATCTCCAGTCGGACCTGCGGAATCGCCACCACCTCCAGCGGCACGGCGCGAGCCCGCTCGCCGCCCGGGTCGAGCGTGACCTGGCGCAGGGTGACCGCGTCGAAATCACCGTCGAGCACCAGGCGCGCGGTAATCGGGGACGCCGGATCACTGGAGTCCGCCAGCACCTCCGACGTGATTGTCGAGGCGAGGAGCCCAATCCACAGACCGTCGATCTCCAGCGTGCGGGTCTCGCCCTCCATCGCCGCTGCGGCGGTGAAGGTGATGTCGAGGGTCGCTGCGTCGGGCCGGAAGCGGACATGCGGCCGGGCCCCGTCGGCGGCGTCGAGCCGGGCGTTGGTGATGCCGTCGAAGTTGCGGCCCGCCGGCAGCGTCGGCTCATAGGTCCGCGACGTCGTGAAGCGATGGGTGCCGGTCAGGGGTGCCGGCAGGGTGACGGTCACCGGCCCCGGATCGGTGAAGCCGCCATCCGGCCCGGTCAGCCCGTCTGACAGGGTGCTGTCCGGGGCGGGCAGGGCGGCTGCCGCATGGCGCAGCCCGGTCGCGCCGATGGTATCGAAGATGCCCAGATGCAGCCGGTCGGCGAACACCGGCTCCGGGTCGAGGGCAGGGCCGGGGATCATGCGCCCGGTGGCCGGGTCGACGGCCAGCGCCACATGCGCCTCGAGCACCAGACCAGCCTGCCAATCGGCCAGGTCGGCCGCGACGACTGCGCTCGGCGGCAGGTCCGGGTCGACATGCTCGTCCGCATTGGTCAGCGCCAGGCTGTCACCCCACAGCGCCGCCTTCGGCGCATCGGGAAGCAGGGTCGCGTCCAGCAGTGCCCCGAGGAAGGTGATCTCCTGCGCCGGGGTCAGTCGCGCCCCTACATTGCGTCGGAAGGATGCCGTGCGGTCGAAGACCTGGCCCAGCAGCGGCGCCAGGGCGGTGTCGATGCCCGGGTCGTTGATCACCGCCAGCGCCTCGGCGCTGATTTCATGCGCGGTCGCATTGAACCGGCGGCAGAGGATCGCGTCCGGCAAGTCGACCTCGCGAATCTGGTCCGGCGCCCGATCCGAAGTCTGGCCGCGCTGGAACAGCGCCACCTCGCGGCCCGATGGGTCGAGCGTGAAGCGGTCGGTGGCGATCTCGACCGGCGTCGGCAGGTCGATCTGGACGCTGCGATAGGGGTAGAGGTGCAGGTTGACCTTGCGGATCCCGTACCGGCCATAAGGACCCCGCAGGCGGCGCGGATCCGGGAAATGCGCAGCCTCGTCGAAGGCGCCGTCGGTCAGCCCCGAGATGCGCGGCGAATCCAGGTTGGCGAAGCCGCCGCCCGGCGTGCGGGTCACCGGCCCGCGGGCAATGGCGTCGATGTCCAGACGGTGCGGGAATCGCGACAGGCGGCGGAACGCCTCGACGACCACGCCCTCAACCTCGGCGACGTCGCGGATCGCCATCTGGATGACGGCGGGCGTGCCCTTGCGGCGCTGATAGGCGATCGCCTTGCCGGCGGCCAGCCGATTGCCGCGCGGGTTGACGGCGCTCAGCGGCGTCACGCTGACCAGCGCCCCGAGATAGGCCACGGCCCAGTCGTCGCAAAGCTCGATCGCCTGGTCGTCCCACAGCCGGTCGACGTCGCGCCGCAGGATCGCGACCTCGTCGGCCACCAGTTCGACCATCGCGCGCAGCACGTCATGCGCCGGCGGCTCGGCATCCAGCGTGCGATAGACCTCCGGCACCCACGACCACAGTTTCTCGGCGTAATACTCGGGATAGCCGTCGCGCGGCGGGACGGATTGGCGGCCCTCGGTCGTGCTCATTCCGTCACCTCCTGCGCGACGAAATCGGGTGCGAAATAGCCATGCGGGGGCAGGCCCAGCCGTCGCGGCATCGCCACCCCGTCCAGCGTCAGCGACAGCAGCGCGTCGATTCCCGCGACCTTGGCGGCATGGCCGAGGATGGCGGAGCGGAACACCGGTCCGCCGATCTCGGCCCGACGGGGCGCCAGCAGGCCGGTGAACGGATCGGTGAAGGCGTCGGTAAGTGCGCTCTTGACCGTGTCGGATGCGGCGTCGGCTGCGGTCCGGTAGCTGAGCGTCAGGATGCCGGTCACCGCCGTCGCGGCCACCACCCGGATGGGCGTCGTTTCGGCGGCGCGGGCGGTCAGATGGGCCAGCAGCGCCTCGAGATCCTCCGGCGCCGCCGTGCCGTCGAAGATCGCGGTTACGACCACACCCTCTCGCAGGGCGTCGGGCACCCATTCTGTCACCGCCACCGCCGCCAAGGCGCTCCAGTCGCGGGCCAGCGCGGCGAAGTCGTTGGCCGAGATCGCCCGGTCGAATGTCGCCGAGGTGGCAGGGGCGTTGAAGCGGATGTCGCCGGGTTGGTCGGCGGGGGCGCCGCCGAAGGCCGGGGTGACGTTGAACACCCGCCGCAGCCCCTGGATCGGACCTGCCACCTGGCGGATTTGGTTGGCGCCCGGGGCCGGCTCACCGGCGCCATGGCGATAGAGGGCGTAGACATTCTGCACGCCTAGAGGGGCCGCCTTGCCGAAGCCCTCGCCGCCAGTGGTGATCGTGGCCTTGCCGTCGGCGTCGAGGCGCACGGTGAAGACCCGGTCGTCCGACCCGGCCGTGAACAGGCTCGTCACCTCCTGCCATTCGATCCCGTCAACCCACAGTCGCAGGCTCGACCGGCGGCCACCGGAGGCCGCTGGATCGTGGAGATAGGTCAGGGGGAACTTGGCCAGAGTAAAGGTCTGGAACGGCACCGCCGGTCCCTGGCCGCTGCCCACGACCTCTTCGACGGTCTTGCCGCGGCTGACCCGCAGCAGGTTGCCATGGGCTTGAACAGGGGCGCGCATCGACAGCGGATCGCCGGTGAAGCCGGCCCCGGGCAGCAGGCTGCCACGCCCGGTATCGGCGTCGATCTGCATCTCGCCCGGGACCCTGAGGCCGAGATCGCCGGCGCCCTTGACCAGCAACTCGTCCGAACCCTCGGCCGCCGGAAGCGGCGCCGGGGTCTTGATCGGCAACACCGCTGTCAGATCGTCGCCGGTGACCAGGGTCTTCGCCGGCGCCGCCAGCCGTCCGGCCCGGACCCGGCCGAAATGCAGCCTGGCGTTCTCTTCCGCGATGCCGGGGCTCGCCAGGAGCCCGACCGTGGTGATCGGCGGGCCTGGCACGGTCACGGAGTCGGTGGGGATGTCGGGTCCGTTGCCCAGGACCGCGGATTCCGCAGTGTGGACCTCGGGAGCCAGTGGCCCGTCCAGCCGGGTATCTTCGATCACCAGCAAATCGCCGGCGCGCAGCTGCGGATAATGCCCGTTGATGGTCATCGTCGTATTGGTGATCGTCGCCACCGGCGCGGTCTGGGCGAAGGACCACAGCCTGATATCGCTGACCTGCAGGGGCCCGGCCGGAAGCTGTGCGGGATCGTCGACCTCGAGCCGGAGATAGGTGGCGCCGTCGAGCGCGACCTCGCTCACCAAGGTCTTGACCGTCGTCACCGTGCGCGCGCCGGACCCCGCGTCGATCACGACCAGCCCGCCCTCGGCCAGGTTCCGGGTCGCCGGGTCCAGCAGCAGCGCGTCGGGGCGGTAGGTCGTGTCACGCGGCGGCACCAGCGTCCAGCCGTTGCGCAACGGGTCGAGCATCACCGGCTCGGACAGTTCGAATACCTGCGGAGGGGTATCGGCGATGGCATCGGACAGGAACCCGGCAGCCGACGGCGCCTCGACCGGGTCGGTGCCGTCCATCAATGCCGCCAGCACCGCCTCGGTGGCCACCGCGGGGCGCGGGACGTGGTCGATCAACGCCACCAGCCGGCGCAGCGCCAGATCGTCGCGCGCCGTCTGCAGGTACAGGTCCTGGGCGTGCTCGGACGTATAGAACGCGGTGACGTCGGAGACGTATGCCCAGAACTCCAGCAGCATCAGGCCGAAATCCTCGGCGTCGCGGGCGCGCCAGTTTCCCAGCGCCGGATGGGCCCGAACCCGCTCCAGCAGATCGGCTCTGAACTGCCCGAACAATCCGATCTGGCGCGGCAACCGCGCAAGTCCCGGAGCGATCGATGTCAGGACCGGCGGCGTATGGCCGTCACAAGGGCACAGCGTCATGGAACGGCCTCCGCCATGGTCGGCAGGGTTTCGGGATAGACCTGGATCGAGCCCTGGCCGGGCCGGTCAGGATCGTTCTCGACTTTCAGGATGCGGTTGTCCGCTGCGGTGATCTGCGGCGTGTCGAACAGCGTCCAGTCGGTCAGGCCGCGCTGCCGGATCGCGATGTCGAGTACGGCCCGCACGCCCTCCACGCAGGCGATGGCGGCCTCGAGGTTCGGCCGACGCAATGGCTGCCCGAAGGTGAACCGGTCCGGGTGGAAGAAGCCGCCATGAGCCGGCGACAGGGCGCGGAGGATCCGCTCGGACACGTCGCCGAACGCGTAGCCGGGCACGACGCAGATCGCGATCCGGAGATCGAGCGGCACGAAGACCGGCTGCCGGGTGATGACCGGCCTTCCGACCTGCCGCACCGCGCCCATGCGCGCCTGCAGCTCTGCCATCCGCTCGGGATTGATCTCGAAGGCGCCTTCGGGGTCGGCAGAGACGAAGGTGGTAGCCCAGGCGCCGGTCCAGCGCGTCACCGCTCCGGCCGCCGTCACCCAGTCCAGCCGCTCGGCCTGCTCGCGATAATCCGCATTGCGGACCGCACGGAAGGTCAGCGCCTTGAACGCCGCCGGCGCAATACGCTTGGCAAGGTCCAGGGATTGCGGGTCGCGGCCGTTGGTCAGCGCGAAGGGGTTGCGGACACCCTTGACCTCGTCCGGCAGGGGCCACCGTGGTCCGGGAGTGCCCTCGGGCGGTGTCCGCCGGGTGATCGTGTCGGCCGGCAGGTTCGAGGCCCGGCCCGGTCCGCTTCGCCAGTACAGTTTGAACACGTCGCCATCGGTCGGGATGCGCCCGAACTGGCCGTCGCCGAACCGCACTGTGTAGCCAGGATCGCCGATGTAGTCGCGATGCACGATGCGCTGGCCGTTGCGCTCGAAGCTGGCGACCGGGCCGTAGAGCCCCGGCTCGATGGTCGCCGCCTCGTCTGTGGCGTTCAGGGAAAGCGGCTGGTCTCCCAACGTCCAGTCAGTGACGGGGTCCCAGTCCGGGGTATCGGGGTCGAGCTGCTGCAGCATGGCCTCGGGCAGGTGGGTCACCGCGCCTGCAGCATCGGTGACGTCGCGCCAGTCGAGACCTTCGGTCGCGGTGTCGGTGATCGAATGGCGGTGGATCACCGGTCGGAAGCCGTCCTCTGCCATCGGCCCCTGGCGCTCCAGGCTCTGCGGCAGCGCGGCCACTTCCGGATCGTCGGTCTCCCCGACCCGGAACACATCCTCCTGCGTGGCGCCGGCCCGCACCGGCACCAGGTTGGCGCTGACGAAGGCGCTGCCCTGGTCCAGGCTCCAGGGCAGGGCGTCCTCTTCGCGCCAATGCAGCCGGGCGAGCGACAGGGTGTCGGTCAGGGGATCGTCCAACTCCTCGATCGGCCGGTCGAGCGTCACCAGGTGCCGGCGCACCGGCTCGTCGGGGCCGTCCGGGCGGGTCTCGATCAGCAGCGTCTTTCCTTCCCAATAGCCGGCGATGTCGCTGCCGAGCACGTCTGCGGGGTGCGGTTCGGACAGCAGGTCCGCGTTGTGCAGAACCAGCTCGCGCGCGCCCCGTTCCAGGCAGGGCAGGTTCGGGTCGGGCTGGTAGACCGCGAGGTCAGTCCAATGGGTGTGCAGCGGATAGGTCGGTTCGCCCGCGACCATCTGCGCGACCGTCTCGCCGACCTCGAATGGGATCGGCGGGCGGTCCTCCTGATCGGCCCAGACCTGCGTTCCGGCCTTCAGATCGATCAGGTCCGCGATGGTGCCGGCCGGACGGGTCCCCCCCTCATAGAGCCGCATCACGACCAGGCCGGTCGCCGACTGCCCGGGGTCGGGGCGATAGTCCAGCAGCCGGGCGAGCTGCGAGAAGGAGCGGCGTTCGCGCAGGGTCTCCAGATACCCCTCGCGCTGGAAACCGTCCTGCAGGAAGGCGAACTCGTCGCCCAGCGCGGCGAACATCTCCGCCACCATGGCGCCGAAATCGGCCGGATTGTCGACCTCCCAGTCTGGGTAACGCTCCGCGGCATAGGCGGACAGCGCCGCCCGAAAGCTCTCGAAGTCGCGCGCCAGATAGTCGACCGGGAAGTCCACGGCCTCCTCAGGCGGGCAGTCGAGCTCGGGCTTGCAGTCGAAGGGCGACGGGCAGCCCTGCTTGAAACTGAAATCGAGCGTGTCGCAAAACGGGTCGATCCGGCTTGGGCCGGCATCGTCCGGCGTGTCGGTCGCCTGCAGCCGGTAGGTCTGAAACCCGCCATCCTCCTCGGCGAGGATCGTCAGGGTCAGCCGCGCCGTACCGGTGGCGTCGACCCGGGAAACCCAGGAATAGCTGTCGACGCCGATCTCCCGGCCGTCCTCCAGGCCGGTGATCGTGACGGTGAACTCGGTCAGGGCGGTATTGACCGGCCGGGTCAGGGTATCGGGCTCGATCACGAAGAACACGGCCAGCTCGCGATGGTCGGCCGGGTTCACCCAGAGGAAATCGAGACCCGTCAGGTCCAGGTCGGTCTGGGCGCAGAGCAGTTCCTTGCGGCCGGGCGTCGCCATTACTCGGTCACCTCCACGTTGAGGAACCGCTTTTCGTTGGTCGCGCGGATCAGGTAGACGACGGTGATCTCCAGCGTCGAGGGCTCGACCACCTGGACCCGCACGTCGTCGGTCCGGATAAACGCGTCGAGCCATTCGGTCAGGGCCGCGTAGATCGACGTCTGCGCCAGGGCGGCGGTAGCGTCGGACAGCGGCGCGAAGACCAGGGCGCGCACTCCGCCGCCAAAGCGCGGGCGGTTGATCCGCTCGCCCGGCCGGGTCATCAGGACCTGGTAGATCAGCGATTTGACATAGCGCTCATAGTCCCGCTCGACCGCCGCCCGGCCGGAGGAAGCGGCGATCTGGAAGGGGTATTTCAAGCCCTGGAACATCGCCTAGCCCACCTTCACGCGCTGGTCTGGGGTCTGCACCAGGATTGGCCCGCCGGGGCCCCCGACCGACAGCACGCTGACGCCCTGCGCCGTCTGGTTGATCACCGGCAGTCCGTTGATCGATGCCCGAAAGCTGCCCACGACCCACGAGCCGCTGGCTGTCGGCAGACCGTTGAAGGTGATCACGTCGCCGATCACGCCGACCGGCTGGCCTGACGCGGTGACCCGGAAATTCGCCGGGACCTTGGCCGTGGCCGGAGTCGACAGGCTGTCGACGATGCCCTGGGCGATGGCTTGGACGCCGGTCGTCATCTCACACCACCTTCAAGGCGCCCTGCAGCGCGTCGAAGCCCCCGGCGGTCAACTGGGTCTTGGCGCCACTGGCGGTGTTGGTGATCTGCGGCGCCTCGATCTTGACTTCGCTCGCCGTCAGCGTGATCGCCGCGCCCTGGATCTCGATCTTGATCTCGCCGGTCGCATTGTCGATCCGCAGGCTGGCCTGGTCGGTTTTCAGGAAGGCGACTTCGGGGATGGCGTCGGCGGTGGCGATCTGACCGCGCTGCCAGAAGCAGCCGGTCCAGATCGGGATCTGCAAATTGCCGCCCTCGTATTCCACCCAGACATTGGCGTCGACCGGCGGCAGCGCGAAGAATCCCACCCCGTCGCCGGCATAGGGTGACGAGGGCAGGGCCCAATCGATGACTCCGGGCCCGCGGACCTCGGGCACCTCGACCTGAAGCCGACCGCGGCTCTCCGGATCGACATTGCCGACCACAACGCCGCGGTATTTGCCGAAGAACCGGTCCTGGCCGGCGCCGATCCTGTGCCCTGGGGTCGCGATGTCCATTTCAGATCCCTGCGTTGCGCCCGGTTCAGCCGTTCGGAAGCTGGACGTTGGTTTCAATTTCAGCATCCATGAAATGGCCGATGCCGTTGATGACGTGGGTGACGTTGGCGACCCGGAACGGAGTCTTGCCGTTGGCCCCTCCGACGCCCTCGACCGCGACCACCTGGTGCGGCTCCAGCACGCCCTTCAGCAAGTGCCGGGTCGTGGAAATCTCGGCGCTGACGAAGAAGCCGGCGTCGCGCAGCGCCGCCTGATTGCTGCGGCGTGCATCCTGAGCGTTGCCCCGCGGGCGGCTGGCCGCCTGCCGGGCGGGCGCTCGTTGGGCCAGGCCTTCTCCGCTGCCGCCCATCGGCGCCGCCTGGTCCGTCACCTCGACCGGATCGTCGCCGCCATCCGTCAGGTTGCGGGTCGCCGTCGACACCTCGGTTGGCCGTTCGCCATCGGTCGACAGTGCGAATTTGGTCAGGTTCGGGCACTGGTCGCGCGGTACGTTGTAGCGCAGCGTCAATGTATCGTCGGCAAGCGGCAAGACCGGCGGCGCCCCGATGGCCGCCCCGTCCTGCAATGGCGGCGAGGACGTCCAATTGGCGGTCTCGATCACCGTCAGATTCGATGGCGGCAGCTCGGCAGTGCCGGAATAGCCGATCCAGAAGTGAAAGCCGTTATCCGCGGCGGTCTTGGTTAGGAATTCCAGATCGTTGTCGCGCTGCGTCAGGGAGTTGCCGTTGAGATCGTAGACCTGCTCGGTCTGCTGGACATTTGCCAGCGGGTAGACGTCGGCCATCAACAGCCGCGCCACTTCGGAGGCACGACCCGGCCAGTTCTGCTCGCGGACCTCGCGGGCCAATTCGTCGCGCCGATCGGGCCCCAAGATGGTGAAGGACGAGCCCGGCCCGCCCTGGGTCATTTCGGATTCGTGCTCCAGGATCGGCCCGCGGCAGAGGCAGATATAACGATCCTCGCCCCGGTCGACGGCGATGGTCACCAGCTGGCCGACCTGCAACTCGCCGACGCCCGCCTTGATCAGCTGTCCGTCCTCGATGTCGTCCTGGAACCGGACCGCAAAGCGGGTCGGTTGATCCAAGGTCTGCTCGACCCGCACTTCAATCAGGCAGGACAGCAGATCGTCCGGGAACAGCCGGTTGTCCGGCCCGCCGGCTATGAGCAGGTCGAAGCCCATCAGCCCTCTCTCGGAATCTTGAGGGTTGGCGCCGCCAGCGTCGCGTCGGGCACCAGCCGGCGATTGTGATGCGCGATGGACCAGAACCCGTTCGGATTGGCCAGGTAATGCCCGGCCAGGTGGTCCAGCCGCTGATGGCTCTTGAGCAGGTGGTCGCCCAGCGTCGGCCGGTCGGGCAGGTCGGGGGCGCCGACCGCAGTAACCGTCCGGCCGCGCGCGTCGGTCGTCTGATAGACCCTCGCGTAGCGGGCGTAACGGCTCTTGGCGTCAAAGACAGACATCGGGCAATCCTTACAGCGGCAGTCCGGGGATGGCGGCGCCGGGCAGGTTGGCCAGGTTCAGCACGGCGGCGGCATCCTCCTGCAGCCGGGTGAACTCGTAGGCGGCGGTAGCGATTTTGCCGGCCGGCGAGGGGGAGCAGCGGAACATGTCCGGCGTCATCACCTCCATGTCGAGGCTGACCGAGGCCATGATCGGGTAGAGGGTCGGCGAATGCATGGTCTCGTCGACCGAGAAGCTGGTGATGCGCACCGGCAGGACGACGCGCTTGCCCAGCACCAGCAGCGTCGGCGCCACGGTCGGCCGCTTGGCCTCGCCGCCGCCGATCCCGGCCAGATCCTTGAAGCTGGCGGTCAAGTCGCCGAGCAGGCCCTCGCTCGCCTGGATCAGCTTGCGCAGTGCCGCCAGCTGAGGCTCCACGCCGAACTGGTCATAGACCGGATGGCCAGCCGCCATGCCGTCCGTGGCGTCGAACTCCAACTGGAATCCGGTGAATTTCTCAGGGATGTCGAATGGCTGCACCGTTGGCGACTGGCTGCCACGGTCGGCCTGGTCGACCTCCATCGGGTTCCACGGTTCCAGAGACCGGGTGATGGTCTCCGGGTTGTACTGGAAGGCCACGACGTTCGGCAGGAAGCCGATGATGTCCTCCAGCAACTGAACAAAGGAGCCGTTCAACAGCTTCGGCGCCCGGCTGTAGCCGGTCTGCATGATCAGGGGGTCAGACATGGGCGCGAATCCTCTCGCGCTCGCGCGTACCCAGCACGCGACCCTCTTTCATCAGCTCGCGTTCCGCAGCGCGCAGGATGGCGGCCGGACCCAGCGGCTCGTCGCGACGCGCGGCGGCGAAGAAGGCGGACAGCAGGGTGGTCTTGATCTGCGCCCCGGTGATTTCCAGGCTGGCGCCCAGGATCGGCCACAGCCCTGCCAGCACCTCGGCCCGCTCCGGCGATAGAGCGGCGATCGCCCGCTGCCAGATCTGCACCCTGGCCTCGACGGTCGGGCGCGGGAACTCGAAGATGTAGCGGATCCGGCGCAGGAACGCGGTGTCCATGTCTGACTTGCGGTTGGTGGCCAGCAGGGCGGTGCCCTCGAACTGACCCTCGATCAGTTGCAGCAGATGGGAGGTATCGGAATTGGCATGCCGGTCGTTGCTGTCCTTCACATCCGTGCGGCGGGAGAACAGCGAGTCGGCCTCGTCGAAGAACAGCACCGCGTCGATCTGCCGGGCGCGGGCGAAGATCGCCGCCATGTTCTTCGACGTCTCGCCGATGTATTTCGAGACCACGGCGCTGCAGTCGATGCGGTAGAGATCGACCCCCATCTCCCGGGCCACGACCTGGGCGGCCATGGTCTTGCCGGTGCCCGGCGGCCCGTGGAACAGCCCCACAAGCCCGCGTTCGCGCGCGAACAGCCGGGCCATGTCGGGGGCCGCCCAGGCGTGGCGCCGGGTCCGCGCCTCATGGGTCAGGTCCTTCAAGTCACTGGACAGCGCGTCGGGCAGAACCAGGTCATCCCAGCCGAGTTCGCCGGTCATGCGCTCGGCCAGGGCGCCCATCACCGCCGACTGGGTGCGGTTGGTGGCGTCGATCGCCTCGGCATCGGTCTCCGGCGCCACCCGGGCCAGCCGCGCGATCGCCGCCGGGGTCAAGGCCTCGCGGGTCGACAGCAGGGACCGGGTCTGCTCAGACCAGCCCATGGCCGTCGGGACCTGGGCGGCGATCATCGCGGCGCGCTCATCGGCCCGCATCGGCGGCAGAGCGATCTCGAACGGCGCCAGCGGGCCCGGCTCAGGCGTGGCGTCACCTGGACCGAGCGGCAGTACCTGCAGTGCGGGCGGCTGCCGGTCGAGCGGAGCCAGGCTGCCCTCCGGTGGTGCGGCTCGCCACAGCAGGGCGGCGTTGGAGACATGCGCCAGGCGCTGGATCAGGGCGGTGTCGTCGCGGGTCCATCCGGTCCCACCGGCGCCTGGATCGACCACGATGGTGTGCTGGCCGAGCGTCTGCGCGACATTTGCGGTGAAGGTCGCCCGCCCGGAGCCCTCGAGCGCCGACACGGTCATCAGCACCGGCGTTCCGCGATCGAGGGCGCGCGACAGCTTCCCGGCAGTCTCCGTGACCGGCCATCCGGCGAGCGGCGGCAGCACCTCCTGAAACCGGGCCTTGCCGGCCAGGTGCAGCGGGATCTCGAAGCGGCCCGACAACCAGGCGCGGATCGCCGGGTCCGGGGCCAGGGCCGGAGGCTCGCCGGGCTGGTCGCGCCGGGATTCGATCAGTCGCCAGCGCAACAGGGCGCTGGCCTCCGACAGCAGCGCATGGCCCGGGCTCGCGAACAGGATCGAGGCCAGCCATTCGGTAGCCCAGGCCCGGCCGGTCAGCGCGTTGTAGCGAGGCAGGAGTCGCGGGTCCAATTCCGCGGCGAGGCAAGTCAGCAGCACCGCGCGGTCCGCCTCGGTTGCGTCGAACATCGCCAGCAGCCCGGTCAGCGCGCCACCGCCCGGTAGGGCGCGATACTTCTCGTCCGCCTCGGCGATCTTCGCCGTCGCGGCGCTGGTCTCTGCGTCCGACGACAGCCGGTCGAGCCGGGCGGAGACCAGGTCCACGATCAACTCGGCCTCCGTCGCCGGAGCGATGGTCTGCGACTGCGCGGTCATGGGATCGTGATCCAGAAGGGTTGGCTGTCGGCGCCGTCGACGACGACACGAATGGCATGCTCACCTGCGGTGTCGGCCTCCGGCAGCGGGGCGTAGGTCAGCGCGTGGTCCGTGATGACGAACAGGCCGGGGCCGGATGGCGCGGCGCCGGTCTCCAGCCGGTAGGCGGTGCCGTCGACAGACAGCAGGATGTCCAGTTCCGGTGCCGTTGTCGGGTCGGCCGGCGCCGGGCGGCCCCGGTTCAGCAGCCAGCTTCCCCCGAAATCGAGCGTCACCTGGCCGCTGACGTTGTCGCGCGCTGACCCCGTAATGCGCGGATAGATCATGAAGGCGCACGAATTCGACCGCTCGGTCATGGTTTCGGTCACGCCGTCTCGATCGAACCGGCGCGCGATCTCCCAGGTGGCCTGATAAGCGCCGGGGTAGAGCGACAGGTCGATATCGGCGGCGCCATCGGGAGGACTGGCGCGCAAATCGTCGCCCAGCGTCACCTGCACCTCGCCATCGGTGATCGCCAGCGCCCAGCCCAGCCCGCCATTCAGCCCCGGTTCGACGGGCACCCGTCCGCCGGGGAACTGCCGCGACCAGAACGGATGGGTGACGTAAAGCCGCTGCGAGTCTCCGGCGGCGAAGGCCCGGCCGGTCAGGCGCAACTGGTTCTGCGGCGGCGGCGCCAGGGTTGTCGGGCCGACCCTCGCCGGGGAAGCGGTCAGCGAGGCCGGGCCGCCGCCCAGGCTCGTGGGCAGGTCGTAGGCCACGTCCGACGCGCTCGCGCTGATCGCCGGCGAGTTCTTCGGCAGCACGAAGCTTCCGACCTGCAGCACGATCCCCGGCAGCCGCTCCGCCGGCTCTGGCGCCAGCTCGGCCGCCGAAACCTCGTAATAGCAGGAGGGTTTCGCCGTGGTCTGGGTCTCGTTGGCCCAGTAATTCAGCGCCTCGCCGGCGGTCAGCGTCAGCTGGGCGATGTTGAACCGGTTGTTCTGGCCGCGGATCTCGTCCGGCATCACGACATTCCCGGCGACCTCGGTGGTGTCGTCGATGATCGGATAGTCGTGCAGCGTCTTCATCGCATAGCCCAGCAGCCTCTGCTCGGCGAGCGCGTTGAACTCCATGCCGATGATCGTGTGGGCGGTCAGGATGTAGTTCATGGTCAGCACCAGCGGCGAGGTCGCGATCGGCCGCGGCCCCGAGGGCTGGCTCGGCCGAAACCGGTTCGAGGGGTCCGGGCTGACGTGGTAGCAGTAGAGGCTCAGCACGCTGGCGGCGCCCTCCACCTGCTCCGGCGGCAGGGTGGAGATGGTCAACGACCCGGCCATTCCCGGTTCCAGAAGCGGGATGTTGAACTCCAGCAGCCGTCGCAGAGTCACGGTGGTCTGTGACAGGTCCAGGAGCGACATCAGAAGCCCCCCAGGCGCGGTTGCCAGCGCCCTGCACGGCGCTGAGCCAGCGATCCGATCACCGATTGCGTAGCGGCGGTCATCGCCTTGGGCGGTGTCGGCGGCATGACCGGCACTTCGCGGATGCGCTCAATGACCCGCTCTGGCGGCGGCGCGGGCGTGTTGGCCTGGCCCGCTCGCGCATCCGGCGCCGGCGGCAACTCGGGCTGACGGGCGAAGGGTGAGGGGCCTTCATCGGTCGCCGGCTGCAACTGGGGCGCGGGCGGCGGCACGGGGATTGCCGGTTCGGCCTGCATTGCGGGCGGCGCGGCGGGCTCCATCGAACGCCTGGCGGGGTCGACAGATTGCGTCAGGTCGCCGACCGGCGTGAACTGGTCCGGGGTTATGGCCGTCGGGTCATGGAAGAGTGGCGGCGGCGGGGGCGTCCGTGGCTCGGACGAGTCGATCGGTCGCGCCGGCGCTGCCTGGGGAGTGGACTCCACGCGATGCGCCGGTTCCACGGCCGGCATCTGGGTGGGGATCGGCGGCTCAGCCATGCGTGCCGGTTCCACCGGTGCGGAGGCGGGGCGATCAGGGAGGGGGGCCCGCTCCACCAGCCGCTGCAGCGGGCTCATTGGCTGAGGATCAGCGATTTGGTCTGCTGGTTGCATCGGCGGAATTGGCGCGGCTGTTTCCCGGTGGGGCCGGACGATCCGGACTTGGCTCTCGGACCTCCCGGAATGTGCCGGCCGGTCGCCCGTGTCGTGACGGGCGGGGCCTGCGTCGGTTTCAGGGCCGCTCAGTGTCGGCGCCGGCCGAGGGCCTCCCGGGGATGCGACCTCGCCATGCATCTCAGGTGTCTCGACTGCGGCCATGGGCGCGCCGAAGGGATCGATCAGCCCGGGGAAGACCCCCAGCCGCTGATCTGCGGCCACCACCGGCGAACTGGCGGCGGTCGGCGACGCGATCGTCAGGACCGGCCCTGGGGCCCAGGGCGCCGCGGAGGCGACCAGACGCTGGATGTAGTTCATGACGCCCGCCGCATTGACGATGCGGCGACCTCGCGCTCCGCGATCAGCAGCCGGGCGAAATTCTGGCGGTCCTTGCGGGTCAGTCCGAGGATCTCGGCCAGACCCCAGTGATAGGTGCTGGCGATCAGGTGCACTTCGCGCGCCAGGAATCCCCGGTCGCGCAGCAATGCCGCTTCCAGGAACCGCGAGATCGAGAACGGCGTCGCCTGGGTGGCATCACATTCCGGGCAGGTGCCGGTCAGGTCCAGCTCCAGTGCCGGGTCGGCGGCTTCCAGTAGCGGGCCGGCCTCCCCGGCGTCGGGGACCGGGCCGTCAAGTGTCAGGCGCTCCAGGAAGGTCTCCGGCGGGCCGGAGAGATCGGCGATGACCGGCAGCCTGAGGCGCCTGTCGCCGACCGCGACCGCCGGCGGATCTCCCACGGCGCTGCCGTCGGGCCGGCGGTTCCGGGACAGCTCCGTCAGGTCGAACCGGATTTCATAAGCGGCATCGCAGGCGGTGCAGACCGCGTCGGCCAGGACCGCATTGCCGTACAGCCCCGCATACAGGGCCGCGATGGCGCGGTCCCGGTCGCCCACGGTCAGCGCGTCGATCGCCTGGCCGTGCACCTGCCCGTCGCCCGGCAACGCAAGGCTGCGGATCAGCGCTTCGGCCGACACCGCCGCCTGTTCGTCGGCGCCGGTCAGCGGCGCGAACGCCATGATCCGGGCGCCGCCGGCGCCGAAGGCGAGCTGAACCGTCACGGCCACCTCGCCGCTTAGAATTCAGCGGTTTCGACAACCGCCTCGTCCAGTTCCCAACCTTCGTTGTGCAGGGTGAGCGACTGGATCGCGACCGCGTTGTCGATGGCCGACAACTCGGGCAGCGCGGTATAGGCGGAGGGCCAGCAGCGGAACACCTTGTAGGACCGCACGGCGACCCCCTGCAGGTTCATCAACGTGATCAGGATGTCCTTGCGGAAATCCTTCAGGCTGACGCCACCGAGCCCTTCCGGGCTGTAGACCTCGTTGGCCCAGTTGTGGAAGGCCTCGTCGTAGGTCACGCCGCGTTCCAGGACGATCGGCTCATGGCTGGTCAGGCCGGGGCTGTGGAACTGATGGCTGACCACGTTGCCGGGCCGGTGGCTGACCACCTCGGTCGTCCGCGCGAGCGCCCCGACCTTGCTGACGCCCGCCACCACGTTGCCGTCAACGACGACCTGGAACAGAAAGCTGCGGTAAGGATCGTACCGCTCTGTGTTGACTGAAAATTCGGCCATTGTCCGGTCTTCCCCTTACACCTGGACCTGCCCGGCGAGTTGCCGGATGGTCAAAACTACGAACTCCGCCGGGCGCAGCGGCGCAAAGGCCACGATCACGTTCACCCGGCCCAGATTGATGTCGTTCTGCGTCGTGGTGGACGCGTCGCAGCGCACCTCATAGGCGTCCGAAGCCTTGGCGCCCTGGAATGCCCCCTGGCGGAACAGGTTCTGCATGAAGGCGCCGGCCGCCAGGCGGATCTGCGCCCAGAGCGGCTCGTCGTTCGGCTCGAACACGGCGAACTGAAGGCCGCGATAGAGGCTTTCCTCGATGAACAGCGCGGTGCGGCGGACCGGGACGTACCTGTAGTCGCTCTCGCCCGAGTTATCGAAGCCGGCCATGGTGCGCGCGCCCCAGATCACGGCGCCGCCGGCGAACTGGCGCAGGGTGTTGATCGCCTGCGGGTTGGTGACGCCGTTCTCGGGGTCGGAGATCCGGTATTCGAGCCCGGTCGAGCCGATGATCGACGCCTCGAGTCCGGCCGGCCCTTTCCACACGCCGCGCCTGGTGTCGGTACGCGCCATGATGCCGGCGACAGTGCCCGCCGGGTCGATCGGGGTGGTGGTCGATGCGACCCTGATCCGCGACCAGTAGATGCCGGCATGGTCGGTGACCGTGCCCAGCCGCATGTTCGCGATCCCGGCCGCGGCGTCGTCGACGGTCTGCCAGTCCGACGGCGGGTCGACGACCAGGAAGGCTCTTTCTTTCTGGCAGAAGGCACTCGCCGAGCCCCACAACAACGCCCGGTCGGCGTCGGTCTGGCTGGCGCCACGCGGCAGGCACATTAGGTTGAAGAGATCGACCTCCTGTTCCACCGTGTGGAAGATGTCCTCATAGTCATCCAGCGCCGGCACGCCGCCGTTGTTTCCGGGCGAGCCGGGTGTCTGATAGTCGCCGGTTCCGCTGGCGCCCAGCGAGTAGGCCTGGGCATTGGCCGCAATCGATGGGGACGTTCCCGGGACCGCCGCCATGCCGCCGATGCTGTCGGCCGCGTCGGCGTCGTCCTCGCCGATGTCGTATCCGCCGGTGCTGGTCAGCACCGCCGAGATGCCGGTGTTGCTGTTGCCGAAGGTCGGGCTCATGGTGATCCGGTAGCCGGTGCGCCGGACGGTCCAGGCGCCGCCGATGCCGGCCGCCAGGGAGGCGACCAGCGTGTCGAGATGGGCGGCGGTGTTGCGCAGCGATCCCTCGCCGGTGGCGCTGACATCGCCCTCGATGAAGGAGGCGCCGGCACCCGAGAAGGGCGGGGCCGCCGGCGAAGTGTAGGCCGGGCTGCCGCTGCCGTCGTCGAACGTCCAGGCGTTCAGATTCGCCCGCGGAGCCTCGGCGAAGTCGATCAGCCGAGAGAAGTTCGAATTCTCGCCGAAGCTGGCGTCGCCCCGCATATGCATCTCGGTGGTGAACCCGGAGGGCGCGGGGCGGAAGCGCGAGTAGCGACCGATCTCGATGCCGCCGGCGGCGGCGCCGAGCTGGAGCCCGACAGTTCCGTCGTTCTGAGCCGCCGTGGTCACCACGACACTGTCGCTGGTGCCGCCGTTGGTGCCGTTGGACGTCAGCCTGAGCGCGCGGTTCGCGCCGAAGGTCTCCAGCGTGAAGGTGACGCCACCCGGCTGTCCGTTGGCGGTCAGCGACGCCTCGACCGCGAGACCGGCATCGGTCAGCCAGTCGCCGATATCGCTCACCGAATTCGGAAGCTGCACGGGCACCGCAGCGCCACCGTCGACGGCCACCGTGATCTGATGGCCGGCGCCCACGATCGTGTCCAGGACGCCCTCGGCCGCCGTGTCGTCCGTCGGCAGCAAGAGCGCGCTCTGCGAGAAGCCGGCATCGGTCGGCGCGAGCGCTCCGCCGGGCAGCGCCGCATTCACGAGCGCCGAGCCGTCGTTCAGCACGGTCACGGCGTAGCGCGGGCTGTTCGGGTCCATCGACAGGTCGAAGAAGAACTCATTCTCCGAGATCACCGTCGCGCCGTTGCCGTCGACCGAGCGGCGGAAGACCTCGATGTTGAAGGTCAGCTCCGGCGTCGGCGTGTCGTAGTCGACGATTGCGCGCAGTTCCTGGCCGAGCGTGCCGGCGCTCCGCGCGGTGAGCTCCAGGACGTTGGTGCCGCCGGCGCTGAGCAGGATGACATTGGCCGCCGAGACGCCCGCGCCGGCCACCCGCGCGACGATGGCCTCGGCGCCGCCATTGAGGAAGAACTGCCGCACTTGAGGCACCAGTTCGCCATAGCCGACATCGTCGCCGAAAGTCTGCTCGAACTGGTCGACACCGCGGATCGGCGTCGGCCGTCCCAGCTCGCCCTTGCGGGCCATGCCGATGAAGAGCGTGGTCGATGTCGCCACACCCGTAATCGTCCGCACGCCTGAGGGTTGCTCCTCAACGTAAACACCAGGGTATGTCAGTCTTGGTGGCATAATTGGTCGTCCTCCAAATCAGCGCTCAAAATGTGGGTGCTAAATCCGCGACGGGCCGGAAAGACCGGCCGTCATTGCCGCCCAGTCGGGAGTGGCCGTTGTGGTGTGTTCCTTCTAGAAATCCGCCGGGGACGCGGATGCCGTCACGATTGTGATTTCCGCCGTCGCCGCATCGCGGCATGGCCGTGATAAGACGGCTCGACGCGATCATCGGGCGGACTGCATGCGGACTGACGTGACGACGGCCTTGTGCTCCAGATGCCGGAAGAACCGCGCGGCCGGAATCCGCTTCGATAATGTCCCTGAATATTCGGAACGTTACCGCCCGGATTGGGTCAGGGTGCCCTGTGGGCGAAAAATGTCTGAGGTCAATCAAGCCCTTATGCAATTTGCGCGTTCTCACCGACGCTGGTCCCTTTCTGACATGAAAGTGGCTGCTGGCTTGGACGGCGGAAGGCCGGCCGACTGAGAACAAGCGCCACGGAGGCTTATTGCGTGGCTTTATTATAAAACTTATTGGAAATTTACGTCAAATAATAATTGTATTTTATCTTTTCCGCACGCCAGCCGGGGCTCACTCGAGAACCTGGAGGCCAGGCAGACCAGTCCGTCACTGGTCCGAATCGCCGGGAAATGGCGACGCCGGGCGCGCAGGACGCTCGACCCGACCGTGCTCTATCATCACGCGGGGAGAATTCGTCCGTTGCCGCGTCAGACAGGGTCCATGGGGCCGTGCTCGGCGGTCATGCACGTCAGGATCAGCGACAGCGGCCGGTCGTCGCCCTCGGCCGTCGGTTCGGCCAGGTCGCATAGCACCAGGCCGGCATCGCGGATTACCGCGTGCCAGGATTCCAGGGTGCGGAAGTACCAGGGCATCGGCTTCCAGCCTGGAATTGCGAAGCCCGAGAAATCCTCGGTGCGCCAACCGTCACGATAGGGCCCGTCCTGGGTCTGGGGGTGCAGAGTCTGAATGATGATGCAGCCATCTCTGGCCAGTGCCGGTGTCACAGCAGTGAGCAGCTGGGCCGCATCTTCGTTGAGAATCGCATAGTTGAAGGCGATCACGTCGAACCGGTCGCCAAGGGACGAGGTGCCGCCGACCAGGTCGGCATAGCTCAGGACCCGGTAGTCGCCGGTCGGATCGGCGGATCGGGCCGCCTCGATCAGGGCCGCGGAGCCATCGATGCCCACCGCCCGACAGCCGGAGGCCCGCACGATCCGTCGGACCAGCCAACCCTCGCCGCAGCCGACATCGAGCAGGCGGGCTGGCTCGCGATCGAGAATCGCCGCGACGATCGCATCGTCGGTGCCGGCGCGCCGTGAGGGTATCTGCCCCTCGCGGACCGCTTTTGTCCAGTTGCCGGCGTTGTCGTCCCAGGATTTGGCGAGCGATTTCGATCGGTCCATGGATCCTATCCTTGCGGGCCGCGACCCTGGCCTTCGGCGCGAACCATATGGTCCGGCTCGAGATGGCGCCAGACAACCGGTGGCGGCGCGTAGTCCGGCGGACGGAGCAGGGAGGGCGGCTCGCTGGTGTCCAGGGCGAAGTGGCGGTGCCGCTGGGCGCGGTCTGTGGTCGGCACGGCGTCGATCAGCCGCCTCGTGTAGGAATGAGCCGGTTGCGCCAGGACCCGCGCAGCGCTGCCGAATTCGACGATCTGGCCGGCATACATGACGGCGACCCGGTGGGCGACGCGCTCGACCACGGCCATGTCGTGGGAGATAAACAGATAGGCAAGCCCCCGTTCCGCCTGCAGTTCCATCAGGAGTTCGAGCACCTGGGCCTGGATCGACACGTCCAGCGCCGAGACCGCCTCGTCGAGGACCACGATCCGCGGGTCGGTCATCAGGGCGCGGGCGATGCATAGCCGCTGCCGTTCGCCGCCGGAAAACTGGTGCGGATAGCGGTCCAGGCTGTCGGACGGAAGGTCCACCCTGCGCAGCAGTTCAGCCATCCGGTCTACGACGCCGTGATCGACGGGGACGCCGGTCGCGATCACCGGCTCGGCGAGCAGGCTGTGCACCGTCAGACGCGGATTGAGCGAGGCGAACGGGTCCTGGAACACCATCTGCGCCCTGCGCGCCGTCTCCTGGCCCTCGCTGCCGGACCCGATGATCGCGACCGTGCCTTCCGCCGGCTTGACCAGGCCGAGAATGGCGCGCGCAATGGTCGACTTGCCGCTGCCGCTCTCGCCGACGATGGCCAGGGTTTCGCCGTCGGCCAGCTCGAAATCGACGCCGTCCACGGCGCGCACCACCCCGACCACACGACGCAGCAGGCCGGCGCGAACCGGGAAGCGCACCGAAAGCTTGCCGACCGTCAGGGCCGGCTCTTCTGCCGTTTTCTGGTCGGCGATCGGCGCCCGCACCGCCTGTCCCCTTCGAAAATGCGGCACCGCGTCGAGCAGATCCCGGGTGTAGGGATGCGTTGGCCGGTCGAACACCTCGTCAAGGTCGCCACGCTCCACGACGGCGCCATGGCGCATCACCAGGACCCGGTCGGCCACCTCGGCGACCAAGCCCATATCGTGGGTGATGAAGATGACCGACATGCCGATCTCGTCGCGCAGCTGGGCCAGCAGCGCCACGATCTGCGCCTGGATGGTCACGTCCAGCGCCGTGGTCGGCTCATCGGCGATCAGCAGGCGCGGGGTGCAGGCCAGGGCGATGGCGATCATCACCCGCTGCCGCATGCCGCCGGAAAGCTGGTGCGGATAATCGTCGATGCGCCGTCCGGCATCGGGGATGCGCACCCGGTCCAGCGCCTCTCGCGCCTTGCGCAAGGCGTCGCGGGTCGACAGGCGCTGATGCAGCACGAAGGATTCCGCCACCTGGTGCCCGACCGGCTGCACCGGGTTGAGCGAGGTCATCGGCTCCTGGAAGATCATGCCGATCTCCGCCCCTCGGATCCGCCGCAGATCGAGCGGCAAAGCCCGGGCTAGGTCGAGTTCGCTGCCATCGTCGCGCCGGAACAGCATCTCGCCGCTGCGGACGCTGCCGCCGGCATGGTCGATGAGACGGTTGACGGAAAGCGCCGTCACCGTCTTTCCGGAGCCGGACTCGCCGACGATCGCAAGGGTCTCGCCGGACCGCAGGTCAAATGCGACGTCGCGCACCACCGGTTCCGTGTCCGGACCGTGACCGAAGCCGACGGCGAGATCGCGCACCGAAAGCAGCGGCTGGCTCATGCCCGCGCCTCCCGGCTGCGCGGATCGACGACGTCCCTGAGCGCGTCTCCGAGCAGGTTGAAGCCGAGCACGCCGAGCATGATCGCGACGCCGGGGAAGGCGAGCAGCCAGGGCGCCAGCTCCATCAGGTTGCGGGCCTCGCTCAGCATCAGGCCGAGGGACGGGGCCGGCGGCTGGGTCCCCAGGCCGAGGAAACTCAGAGCCGCCTCGGTCAGCAGCGCCCAGGACAGAGCCAGCGTCGCCTGCACGGTCAGCGGCGCCGCCAGGTTCAGCAGCAGGTGCCGGGTCAGGATGTAGACCTGACCGCTGCCGAAAGTGCGGGCCGCGTCGACGAAATCCCGCGCCTTGATCGACAGCGCCGGACCGCGCGCGACCCGGGCGAAGATCGGGGTGTAGACCACGGCGATCGCCAGGATCGTGGTCACGGTGCCCGGCCCGGCGACGGTCACCACCAGCAGGGCCAGCAGGATCGCCGGAAACGCCAGGAACACATCCATCAGCCGCATCAGCAGCCCGTCCCGCCAACCGCCCCACCAGGCCGCGACCAGGCCGATGACGGTGCCGGCCAGGCTGGCGATCGCCACCGAAGCCAAGGCGATGACGAAGGACGTGCGAACGCCGACCGCCATCCGGCTGAAGACATCGCGGCCGAACAGATCGGTTCCCATGATGAAGGAGGCGCTGGGCGCCTGCAGCCGCGATGCCGGGAACTGCGCAACTGGGTCGTAGGGCACCAGCGACAGCGTGCCGGCCAGGGCGAGCAGCAGATAGGCGAGGATGATCACCCCGCCGATCCGGCCGCTCGGATGCGATACCAGACGGCGCAGCGGCGTCATTGCCGGCTGCCCAGCCGGATGCGCGGGTCCAGCGCCGCATAGGTCAGATCGACGACCAGATTCACCACCATGAAGTTGAAGGCGATGAACAGCACCGCGCCCTGGACCAGGGCATAGTCGCGCTGGGTGATGGCGTTCAGCACCAGCCGGCCAAGGCCGGGCAGGGCGAACAGCTCCTCCACGATCACGGCACCGCCCAGCAGATAGCCAAGCTCGACCCCGGTCAGGGTCACGACCGGGATCAGCGCATTGGGGAAGGCGTGCTTCCAGACCACTCCGGGCTCCGCCACGCCCTTGCTGCGCGCGGTACGCACGAAATCGTCGCCCAGCACGTCCAGCATGGTCGACCGGGTCGTCCGCATCACCGACGCCGCGAAGGCTGAGCCCAGGGTGATCGCCGGAAGCACCATCTCGCGCAGATTGGCCAGAGGGTCCTCGAACAGCGGCACATGCACGCCGATATTGGGCGAGATGCCGAACCCCACGGACAGCACGAAGATCAGCACCAGGCCCAACAGGAAGTTCGGGGTCGACTGACCCAGCATCGCGGCCACGCGGGTGGCGATATCGATGGGCCGTTCCGGATGGCTGGCCGCCAGCACGCCGGCCGGCAGGCCGACGGCCAACGCCACCGCCATGGACAGCAGGGCGAGTTCCACCGTGACCGGAAACCGTTCCAGGATCACCGTCATCACAGGCCGGCCATGGATTACGGATAGGCCCAGATCGCCTTGCACGGCGGCGCCGATCCAGTGCCCATACTGCACCAGCCAGGGCTGGTCGATGCCGAAATAGGCGGCCAGCGCGGTGCGCTGGTCGGGCGTCAGAAGCCCGGCCTCGGTGCCCAGCATCGCGGTGATCGCGTCGCCGGGCACCAGCCGGATCGCCAGGAAGACCAGGATCGAGACGCCGAGCAGGATCGGCGGGAACATGACCAACCGCCTCAGCGCGTAGGTCATGTCCGCCGATCCGGTAATCCGGCGAACCGGGCGGGGCAGCGCTCCGGTCGAGCCGGCCTCAACGGTTCAGGCTGACCCGGCTGAGTCCGTAGAGGGAGTCGTTGGGCATGGGCACGAATCCCTCAACATGGTGCTGCTGCGCGGTGTACTCGTAGCCATTGTACAGCCAGATCCAGGGCGACATTTCCGCCAGATGCTGATTGAACTCGGCGAAGATCCGCCGCCGGGCCTCCAGCACGGTCTCTTCGCGGCCTCGCTGCATCAACGAATCCAGCGTGTCGTCGATGTAGTTCGAGACCTTCTGCAGATTGCCGTCGCGGGTCCAATAGCGGTTGTACATGGTGTACGGATCGGCCCGACCGCCGTTGTGAGCCGAGGCCACATCGAAATCCGCCGTCAGCCAGCGATCGACATAGACGTTGAGCTCCAGAACTTCGATCTCGACCGAGATGCCGATCTCGCTCAGCTGCGCCTGGATCACCTGCGCCTCCGCCACTGCGGTCGGCGGCTCACCGCGCGCCGCAATAAGGTTGAGCGTGATGTCGCCGGAATGCCCGGACTGGGCCAGCAACTGTTTCGCCCGGTCAACGTCGCGCTGATAGCAGAATAGCGAGTCGGGATCGGAGCGATAGGCCGGGATGGTCAGCGGGCCGGTCACCTGGCCTTCGCCCAGCGACGCCGTGTCCAGCACCTGCTGGCGGTCAATGGCGCAGGAAATCGCCTGGCGCACCGCCAGATCGTCCATAGGCGGCCGCGACGGGTTCAGCTGCAGCACGTGATAGGAGATCGCCGGGGCGCGATTGAGTTGCAGCTTGCTCTCGGTCGCCACCAGCGACGCGACCAGCGGATCGTTCAGCAGCGCAAAGTCGATGGCGCCCGTGCGCAACGCCGCCAGGATCGCGGTCTCGTCCGGCATGACCCGGACCTCGATGCCGTCGATCGACAGCCCGCCGCCCCACCAATCCGCATTGGCCGACAGCTCGGACCGCTCGTTCGGCCGCCAGCTGTCCAGCCGGAACGGTCCGGAGCCGATCGCCTGGGTGCCGACCGAACCGGCGGCGATCTCCGACGCCGGAACGATGGCCGCGTTGAGATCGGTCATCGCGGTCAGAATCGGCGCGTCCAGGCGTGACAGGTGGAAGACCACAGTCCGGTCATCCGGCGTCTCGATGCGCTCGATGGACAGGAAATTCGCCCGGGTCGCGGCACCCGTCTCCTCATCAAGGATTCGCTCATAGGACGCTTTGACGTCGGCGGAGGTGACCGGGGCGCCGCTGTGGAACGTCGCGCCGCCGCGCAGGACGAATGTCAACAGCTCGCCGTCGGCAGAGAATTGCCAGCTCTCCGCCAGCGCCGGCTGGATCTGCAGGTCCGCGTCCAGTGTCACCAATGGCTCGTAGACCAGCTCGAGCAGGCGAATGGACGCAAAGGCGGTCTGCTTGTGCGGGTCGAGACCCGTCGCATCGGTCGCCCAGGCCATGACCAGGGTGTTGTCCTGCGCCCGGGCCGGCATCTGCAGCTGCAATCCCAGCGCAAGCAGGATGCCGATGGCCAGAACGATTCGGTGCACGCGTTTCATGTTCTTCCTCCCCAATTGGCCGGGACGTCCCTCTCATCGGGCGTCTCCGGCAGGCCAGCCTAACAGCCCCGATCATGCCGCGACCAGCCCGGGCGTGCGGCAGCCTTGTGATCCCTGTGACGTTCGTGAACCGGGGCCGGTGCAGTCTTGCACGCCGACGCCCGTGCTCCGCGACCGGGCCGGCGATATCCGACTCCAGGCAGGACCCCTTCCCAAATGCCATCCGCCGCGTGGCATGAGACCCGGAACATACCGGGAAACGGAGATAAGACATGACAGCACCCGATCCGCTCGCAATGCGCCGCGCCGGCGCATTCTCGGCCGCAGCCGCCGCCCGCAACAACAGTCTGGCCGCCCAGGCGCAGATGGTCTTCCCGGTGCTGAACCTCTGGCGCGAGCCGAATGCCCATCCGGATGGCAGCGTGCCCGGGTGGCTAGAGGTCGGGACCCTGGCCTTCCTTCCGCCCTATGTTCCCGGCGACAAGATTCAGAGCCTGGTGGACCGCATGCCGGCGAGCCTTCGCAACAGCAGGCGCCTGTTCCCCACCATCGAGCGGGGCGGCACCTATACCAGCCTGAAGGTCGGCTACTACACGCTCAAGCATTCAAAGAAGAACAGGAAGAGCGCGCCGGGCGGCGTCATCAATTGCCTGCAGATTACCGATCACCAGATCGACCAAGTTCTCTTTCACGACGCGATGTACGATAGCTCGACGACCCTGAAAGGCTGCATCGCACCCGGGCTGGTCAGGAAACCGCCGCCCGGCGCAGGAATACTCGATTCCGCAGAGGCCATGGACGCGATATGGACGTTGCTGGGTGGGTATAATCTGGGAAACGAGGTGAAGCTGGCCGTCTGGTCCAACACCCCGGGTGAGACGCGCACCAGGGAGACCTGGGGAAGGTTGAAATAGCCGACGTCAAAACGGAGGTGGCGAATTCCGATAACACGCCTCGCTGATCGCTGATGCCAAGCCCGCCGGCACCCCTGACAAACGACATGGCGGGCGCATTGCCGCATTCGAATTCTGACCCAAAAATGTCATTGGTAATCGCGGCCGGCCGACACTATATTATTGCAGTGCACAATGATCTTCGGATCACCAGAGCCTGCGCGGGAGTCGGTCGATGGCATCTTCAAAAAAACAGCATGCGAACAAAGTATCAGATCAGGATCAGTCGGTGGCGTCGGCCCCGATGCCGTGGCAGCCATTCCTCGATTACGGCATCGACGTATTGCAGCGCAATATCCTGTTCATGGATGTGCTGCGGCAGCGCGGCAACCAGTATCTGGAGCAGGAGGCAAAGCCGGTCCGCCATGTCCTTCGGTACGATTTCGAAAAAGTCATGGATGGGCGCGACCTTGATCGGCCGGTCAATTACGGGCTGGTGCGGATCCTTCCGCCCGACGATATCGAGACCGATGAGGACAAACGGCCATTCGTGGTCGTCGACCCGCGCGCCGGGCACGGCCCCGGTATTGGCGGCTTCAAGCCCGACAGCCAGGTCGGCGCGATCCTGAGGGCAGGCCACCCGTGCTATTTCATCGGCTTCATGGCCGAACCGATGCCGAGCCAGACCATCGAGGATGTCGGCCGGGCCGAGATCGCCTTCCTGGAGCATGTCGCCGAGCGGCATCCCCTGACCGAAGGCAAGCCCTGCGTGATCGCCAATTGCCAGGCCGGCTGGGCGATGATGATGCTGGCATCGGTGGCCAGCGACGCGGTCGGCCCGCTGGTGATCGCAGGCGCGCCGCTATCCTATTGGGCCGGCGAGCGCGGCAAGAATCCGATGCGCTACACCGGCGGCATGCTGGGCGGGACCTGGTTGACGTCCTTGTCCGGCGATCTCGGCAACGGGATCTTCGACGGCGCCCATCTGGTCCAGAACTTCGAGAACCTGAACCCGGCCAACACCCTGTGGAGCAAGAACTACAATCTCTGGTCCAAGATCGACACCGAAGCGCCGCGCTATCTTGAATTCGAGCGCTGGTGGGGCGGGCATACGCTGCTTGGCGCCGAAGAGATGCAGTTCATCGCCGATGAGCTCTTCGTCGGCAACCATCTGGTCCAGGGCGAAATCCAGACTTCCGACGGCAAGGCCATAGATCTGCGCAATATCCGCTCGCCGATCGTGGTCTTCTGCTCCCACGGGGACAACATCACGCCGCCGCAGCAGGCACTCGGCTGGGTCCTCGACCTCTACGAGAATGTCGACGAAATCCGCGCCTACGGGCAGACCATCGTCTATGCGCTGCATCACGATATCGGCCATTTGGGGATCTTCGTGTCCGGTCGGGTGGGGCGGAAGGAACACGACCAGTTCACCCAGAACATGGATTTGATCGACGTCCTGCCGCCGGGCCTCTACGAGGCGGTGATCCGCGAGAAAACGGCCGAGGACCGCAATTCGGATCTCGCCGCCGGCGACTATATCGTCACCTTCGAGGCCCGGACGTTGGACGACATCCGCAGCCTGGGCGACCAGAACCATGACGACGACCGTGTCTTCGAGGCGGTGTCGCGGGTGTCGGACATCAATCAGGGTCTCTACCGGACCTTCGTCTCGCCGTTCGTGCGCGGCGCTATGAACGACCAGGCCGCCGAGTGGCTGCGCGAGATGCACCCGGCCCGTCTGCAATACAGCATGTTCTCCGATCGCAATCCCTTCATGGCCTGGACCGCCACCGCGGCGGAACAGGTGCGGTCCGACCGGCGGCCGGCCGCTGACGAAAACCCATTGCGAGTCGCGGAGCGCCAGGTTTCGGACGGGATCGTGGCGTCGCTCAATGCTTGGCGCGACACCCGCGACCAGGCGCAGGAACAGCTGTTTTTCGGGATCTATGATTCCGATCTGTTGCAGACCCTGCTTGGAATGAAATCCAGCAGCGAGGACCGGCGTGGCACGAAGGTGGCCCGCGACCCGGCCCACGAGGCCCTGATCCATGAGAAGATCGCCGAGTTGAAACGGCGGATCGGATTGGGAGGTTCGCGCGAGGCGTTCGTCCGGTCGCTGGTCTATGCCGGCCTGCCCGAGGGTCGGATCGATGAGCGCGGGTTCGGCGCGCTGAAGCGCATTCGCGAGCAGGCGCCGGATCATGAGCGCATGTCGCTCAGTGAATTCAAGCAGCTCCTGCGCGAACAGTTCCTGATGCTCCTGGTCGACGAGAAAGCCGCCCTCGATGCGTTGCCGGCCCTGTTGCCGGACGATCTGGCGGCGCGGAAGGACTTGTACGATCTGGTACTTTCGGTGTTGACGGTCGTCGGACCGCCGAGCGAAATCCGGCGCACCCGCCTCGATCAATTGGCCCAGCGCTTCGGTCTGGACACCGCCGCTGGCGACGTCGAACTGGTGCCGATTCCGGCCAAGGCGAAACGCGCACCGGCCGCGACCGCTCCAAAGCGTCGCCGGCGGGCCACCGTTCGCAGTTGAGGGTCAGGCGAGCCTGATTACGACTCCAAGAATTCCGGAAGGCCAGAGCAGCATGTCAGATTCAGTAGCGGCCGAACGGGCCCATGACGCCGTTCACAGGCACAAGTCATACGAAACACTGATCGGCCGGACCAAGGACATTCCGGCGATCCCGACGGTTGTCGTTCATCCCTGCGACCAGACGTCGCTGGAGGGCGCGATCGTTGCGGCCGAAGAAGGGATCATCACACCCGTTCTGGTCGGCCCAAAGGCCCGGATCGAGGCGGTCGCCAAGGAACACGATCTGGATATCTCATCCTTCGAGATCGTCGATGCGCCGCACAGCCATGCCTCCGCCGAGACCGGCGTCGCCCTGCTCCGCGAGGCGCGTGGCGAGATCCTGATGAAGGGCAGTCTGCACACCGACGAGATCATGAGCGCGGTGATCAGCAGCAAGTCCGGCCTGCGCACCGAACGCCGCATCTCCCATGTCTTTGCCATGGATACGGCCAGCTATCCCAAACCGCTGTTCATCACCGACGCGGCGATCAACATCTTTCCCGATCTTGAGGTCAAGCGGGACATTGTGCAGAACGCGATCGACCTGACCCGGGCCCTCGGCATCGAGCAACCGCTGGTGGCGATCCTCTCGGCGGTGGAGACGGTGAACCCCAAGATACCGTCGACGATCGATGCGGCAGCGCTGTGCAAGATGGCCGAACGGGGACAGATCACCGGCGGACTGCTGGACGGGCCGCTGGCCCTGGACAATGCGATCAGCCTGGAGGCGGCGCAGATCAAGGGCATCAAGTCGCCGGTCGGCGGGCAGGCCGACATCCTGGTGGTACCGGATCTTGAGGCCGGCAACATGCTGGCGAAGAACCTGTCATTCTTGACCGGTGCCGCCGCAGCCGGGATCGTGCTCGGCGCAAGGGTGCCGATCGTGCTGACCAGCCGGGCGGACTCGGTCCAGACGCGCATGGCCTCTTGTGCAGTCGCCGCTCTGTATGCGAACGCGCTGCGCACCGGCAAACCGATCCAGTCCTGACCGATGGAACCGACGCTCCTGGTCCTCAATGCGGGATCCTCAAGCATCAAATTCCAATCGTTCGCCACGGATGAGGGCGAGCTTCGGCGGCTGTTCCGAGGGCAGATCGAGGGTATCGGCGCCAATCCGCGCCTTACGGCGAAGGATTCCGAGGGCGGATCGCTCGTCGAGCGCAGCTTTTCAGGCGCCGAGATCGCCGATGTGCCGGCCGCCATGGAGATCCTCAGCGGATGGCTGCGCGAGCACCTGTCCGGCCGGCTGCCGATGGCGATCGGCCATCGCGTCGTGCATGGCGGGCCGGATTTCGACCGGCCGGTCCTCATCGATGACGCGGTGTTGGACGGGTTGGAGCGCTTCGTCGCGCTGGCGCCGTTGCATCAGCCCAACAACCTGGCGCCGATCCGGGCGATCCGCGCGCGCATGCCGGATATGCCGCAGGTCGCCTGCTTCGACACCGCATTCCACCGGACCCAGGACGAGCTGGTCGACCGCTACGCGATCCCCGAATGGCTGCGGGACGAGGGCGTTCGGCGTTACGGATTTCACGGGCTGTCCTACGAATACATCGCCGAGGCCCTGGCGGATGTTGGCGCCGGGGCGGGCGCGGGGCCGGGTCGTCGCGGCCCATCTGGGCAGCGGGGCATCGCTCTGCGCCATGCAGGGCGGGCACAGCGTCGACAGCACCATGGGCTTCACCGCGCTTGGACGGCCTGCCGATGGGAACCCGGCCGGGCCAGATCGATCCCGGGGTCATCCTCTATCTCATCGCGCAAAAACACATGAGCCCGTCGGATGTCGAGCGCATGCTGTACCACGAGTGCGGCCTGAAGGGCCTGTCGGGCATCGGCAACGATGTGCGCGACCTGCAGGCAAGCGACGATCCTCGGGCGCGGATGGCTCTGGACGTGTTCGCGTTCCGCACCGCCAGGGAGGTCGGCGCCCTCGCCACGGTGCTGGGCGGCCTCGACGCGGTTGTCTTCACCGCCGGCATTGGCGAGAAATCGCCCTGGGTGCGCCAGGCGATCTGCGACCGGCTGGCTTGGCTGGGCGTCGCGCTGGACGGCGCCGCCAATGAACGCAACGCGACCGAAATCAGCCGGCAGGGCACCGGGCCGGCAGTGTTCGTCATCCCGACCGACGAGGAGAGGATGATCGCCAAACACACCCTGCATATCCTGCAGACCGACACCACGGCCCGGTCGATGAGCGGCCGGCACATGTCATTGGAGCACGAGTGAGATGTTCGATCCCAAGTCACGGTCGCTGGAGGGCAAGAAGGGCCTGATCATCGGCATCGCCAACGACAATTCGATCGCCTATGGCTGCGCCAAGGCGTTCAAATTCATCGGCGCCGAGGATCTGGCCATCACCTATATGAACGACAAGGCCCGACCCTATGTCGCGCCGTTGGCCGAGGAGGTCGATGCCAGCATCTTCATGCCGCTCGATGCCCAGGTCGATGGTCAGATGGAGGCGGTGTTCGAGGAGATCGAGCGGCGCTGGGGGCGGCTCGATTTCGCGCTGCACTCGATCGCCTTCGCTCCGAAGGAAGATCTGCACGGCCGGCTGGTGGATTGCTCGCGCGACGGGTTCCTGAAGGCCATGGATGTGTCCTGCCATTCCTTCATCCGCATGGCCCGATTGGCCGAGCCGCTGATGACCGATGGCGGCACCCTGTTCACGATGAGCTATTACGGCGCTGACAAGGTTATCGAGAACTACAACGTGATGGGGCCGGTCAAATCGGCGCTGGAATCGGTCGCCCGCTACATGGCCTGGGAGCTCGGCCGCAAGGGTATTCGCGTGCATGCGATCTCTCCGGGCCCGCTCAAGACCCGCGCCGCCTCCGGCCTCAAGGATTTCGACGAGTTGCTCGACCGCGCCGCCGCCGAGGCGCCGGCCGGCCAGCTGGTCGGTATCGATGATGTCGGCATCGCCTGCGCCAGCCTTGCCACCGATGCCGCCAAGCTGATTACCGGCAACACCATCTATATCGACGGCGGCCTCAGCATCATGGGGTGAAGGCCGCAGCCGGGGGGCGTGCCCGCAGCATCTGCACGATGGCGAAGACGGCCGAAGCGGCGAACAGGTGCTTGATGGTGTGGCCGCTGACCACACCGGCCAGTATGTCGAAAATCTGCTGGTCAAGTTGCTCGCAGAGGACGGCGAGCCCATAAAGGCCGATGCCCGCGATCAGGAAGCCGCGCTGGCGCGGCGGATGCGGGAAGAGGGCGATGAGCGCGATGATCGTGACAATGACGGTGCCCTGAACCGCGAAATAGAACCTGAGGTCATCGACGAAGCCCCAGTAGATCACGCTGGCGAAGCCGGCCGCGATCGCCGGCAGGATCAGTGCCCGCTCCAGCCGCCGGTCGCAATACTCCGACAACAGCGCCACATAGGCGCCCATGAAGCCGATGGTCATGGGCAGCCGATCCCAGAGCAGGGTCCGGTTGTCCGGCTGCCAGTGGTAATAGGCCGAGCCTGCACTGACCAGGGCGGCGCCGGCGAAGAAGACGATCCAGGAGAAGCGGGCGCCCCGGGGCCGGGCGGTCAGGCACAGATGCAAACCCAGAGCGCCGACCACCAGGAAAGCCAGGTTGGAGGTGACATCGCCGAAATTCGGCACACCCAGACACCCCCGACTGTCGGCAAACAGATGATATTCCAGGGGTTGCGGGATCGGCGGCTGCGAGAGCAGTGCCGCCAGCATGGCGATCGGAATTGCTGCGATCAGTGTTGAACGCCAGTTCATCCTCGACATGTACCACCCTTGGACGCTTTCCAGATTAACATGGGGGCACAATGATTCGGGAGCAATGCGCCATGTTCCTTACCCACTATGCACCGCAAACGGACGGAATCCGTCGCTTTGTCGCGCTGACGAACCCGGCCGTTTCCACCGGTACGCGCTGAGGCCCGGCCATGGGCGCAACGTTGTTGGAACGGGTTGGCGGCGGGCTGGCGAATTACCTGGACCAGCCAAGCCGCAGATACGTCACCTTCTCGGTGACGCCGATCGACCGGCTCAGAGACTCGCTGAGGCCCGGCGACGTGCTGCTGGTGGAGGGCGACAAGCGGGTCAGCGTCGCCATCAAATACCTGACCCAATCGACATGGTCGCACGCCGCATTCTACGTCGGCGACGATTGGAGCGGCGCGGCGGACGGCAGTTCGGAACCCAGGAGCCTGATCGAAGCGGATCTGCAACTGGGCGTGATCGCCGTGCCGCTGGCAAAGTACGAATCCCTCAACACCCGCATCTGCCGGCCGGTCGGCCTGTCGAACCCGGACCGCCGCAAGGTCGTGCGGTTCATAATCGAGCGCCTGGGCATGCGATACGATTTGAAGAACGTCATCGACCTGATGCGGTATCTGCTGCCAACGCCGCCGGTTCCGGTACCCTGGCGCCGGCGCATGCTGGCACTGGGCAGCGGCGATCCGACGCGGGCGATCTGCTCGACCCTGATCGCCCAGGCGTTCCAATCGGTCCGATATCCGATCCTACCGCATGTGCGCGAGGAGGCGACCTATGACGATTCGACCCGGCGGCATGTGGTGCGCGAATTCCTCCATATCCGCCACCACAGCCTGTTTGCGCCGCGTGATTTCGACATCTCGCCGTACTTCGCGGTGATCAAACCTACTCTTGAGGGGAATTTCGATTACCGGCGCCTGAACTGGTACGAGGATACCGAGCCCGAGGCCGAACAGGGGCATGGCGCGGCGGAGGGTTAGGGGGCCGGGCGATCTGGGACTATTCGCTGACCATCGCCATCTCCAGCAGCAGCTTGCGCAGCATGCCGGCCGAGAAACCCCGGAAATCGTCGATCAGGACCACGAAGCCGATGCCCTCGGGCCCGACCACCTCGGTGCGGTAGTGGTGCAGCGCCGCGAACTCCTCGCTGGCGATCACCAGACCGTTGATCACGATGCCGCGGTCGTTGGCCGCATCGCGCGCGTTCACGGGGCCCGGATAGATGTTGGTGACGCCGTCTCCGGCAATGTTGATGAGTTGCCGTTCGGCGTACCACGGGCAGGTCTCCAGCAACGCGACGCCGGTCTGGATCGCCAGTGTCAGGCTGGTGTTGCCCTCGCCGGTGCGTGCTGGCAGCGCGAACAGCATTGCCCCGACCTGCTCGGCATCCTTTGGACCGGAGATTCCTGTCCACGGGACGACCACGTCGACGCTGCGATTGGCCGACCAGGTGTATACGGCGACGGCTGTTATGCCATGCCGCCCGCCCTCGATAGCTTGCAGAAAGCGGTTGTGATTGAGCGCCCTGGCAAGCCCGTCATATTGCAGGCGCATCTCATGCGGCTCCATCGAGCCGGAGACATCGAGGCCGATCGCCATGCAGATATCGGCCCGTTCCAGAACCTGGGCAAAAGCGATGGATGTCGACGCGGCCGCGGCGACCAGACCGGTCAATGCGACCCGGCAAAGCAAGGCAAGGCTGTCACGCATTCGAGCCCTCGGCGCCGTGAGCAGCGGCCAAGACGTGCCTGGATCGGAACCCGAACTGGTTACACGGCCGGCCGGCATCCAATGATCGCCCCGCTATGCCGTCACAATAGCTTTCGAATCTAACAGGTTTGTCGCGCGCGATCCCGCCGATTTTGTGGTCGGGCACGGAACGCCGGTCACGATCTGCATAACGCGAAACCGGATTGTCGGCCGCATCGGACCGCATGGTGAGGTTCCCGACCCGGCCAGGCACGGACTCCAATCCGCTGAATCTGACGAATCAGGCGCGCACGGTTTGATGCCGCCATCCGACGATGGCCGCGCATCGGATCAAACGAATGCCCGTGACGGGGTAATGCGGGGACCGCTAATCATTTGATTGCAAACAAATTTTAGTGCGCGGAAAAACCTTGCCGCCACCGCCGACTGTGTCGCTGTTGGGACTATTGCAAGGTCGATATGGCACATGTAGTGTCCGGGCAGGAGTGAAACTACTAAAGGTGCTAAGTGTGATGGCTACCGCTCCGGCCGAGCAAGCTGCGCCAAAATCTGTCCGTACGTTCCTCCGCACCAGTGCCGTTGCTACGGCTCTCTTATGCGCCGCGTGCAACAGCCCGCTCCTGAACACGACCGGCTCGTCCCCCAGTCAGGGCGGTCAGCCTGCCGCGACCTCCTCGGCGCCGGCAGGGGGCCAGATGTCGACCGCCGTGGCGATCCGGGACGCCGCCTGCTACAGCGATTTCGAGCTCTCCAATGCCGCCATCGAAGCAAAGCTGGATGAGAGCATCCAGAACATCACGGTGAGCGGCGATGTCGGCGAGAATGCCCTGCGCGACGAGATGATCCTGGGGCTGCGGTTCAACGCCAATCTTCAGAAACGGCTCGCCTTCGACACGTTGGAGGAATGCCTGCGATAATCCATCCCGCCAGGTTCCGGGCGGCTCGGAGCCTGATTTAGACCACTAAGGCGTCTGGACCCCTCGCGCGTTCACATACACCGCGTAGAGCGAGGTCGTGGCGGTCACGAACAGGCGATTGCGACGGGCGCCGCCGAACACGCAATTCGAGACCTTTTCCGGGATCAGGATCTTCCCCAACAACGTGCCGTCCGGTGTGTAGCAATGGATGCCGTCGCCGGCGCTGGTCCACACATTGCCGTCGGTATCGAGTCGAAATCCATCGGCCACGCCCGGATTCACATCCGCGAAAACCTCGCCGCCGGCGAGGGTGTCTCCACCCTTCACTGAGAAGGCGCGGATGTGGTGCGGCCCGTCGACGTTATGGGACAGCCCGGTATCGGCGATATACAGGATCGATTCGTCCGGCGAAAAGGCGAGGCCGTTGGGTTTATCGAAATCATCGGCGACGACGCTCAACTGGCCGCTTTCCGGGTCCAGCCGGTAGACATAGTTGGCGCCGATCTCGCTGTCGGCCTTGTACCCCTCGTAGTCTGTCAGGATTCCGTATGGCGGATCGGTGAACCAAACCGTGCCGTCGGATTTGACGACCACATCGTTCGGCGAGTTCAGACGCTTGCCCTCATGGTTGTCGGCCAGAACCGTGATGCCGCCGTCATGTTCGGTGCGCGTCACCCGCCGGCCGCCATGCTCGCACGTCACGAGGCGTCCCTGGCGATCGCGGGCGTTGCCGTTGCTGTAATTCGACGGGTCGCGGAAGACCGTCGTGCCCAGACCCTCTTTCCAGCACAGCATCCGGTTGTTCGGAATATCGCTCCAGACCAGATAGCCGCCATCTGCGAACCAGACCGGCCCCTCGGCCCAAAGGCTGCCGGTGAACAGGGTCTCGACCCAGACATTCCCTAGAAGATATTCCCGAAACCGATCGTCGTGGATCTCGAAGTAGTCCGCCACCACACCCTCCCTTCGGTCGCCGCCGCGCGCCGCGCGCATGAGTTCGCGTTGGTACACCAGGACGGAACTGGAGCAAAGAGCGGGATTCCCGATGGGGCAATCCGCACGACGTGGGACCAATATTCTGGTGCCGACACGGAAACCACTGCGGAACGAGCTAGATGTAAACCGAATGACAAGTGTTCAACTGATAGATTTCGAAGGAAATCTGACTCTTTTCAAAGTGTAGTGTGGGGATGCTATGCTAATTTTGGTGGCAGCGTTGTTGGGCCGGATCCGGGCCTTGCCTGGTTCCGGGCGCTTTGCGCCGGTATTGGGTTATCCCCGCAGATCCGCCAAATACTCATGGGAAAGGACCAGACCATGACGACACGGAATCTCAAGATCCTGGTCATGGTTGCGGCCTTGTCGATGTCGGGATGCGCCATCAACGAAGCCGGGCCGGCCGAGTTCTCGGTTCAGAAGATCACCATCTCCAACCCGCTTGCGGCGAGCGAAGATCCGATCCGATAATCGGTTGGGCCTGAGCGGGGAGGGGTCGTCCAGACAAAGAGACGGCCCCGGTTGGGGTTCCGGGGCCGTCAAGGGCATGGGTCCATCCGCCGCCTGACGGTCGCAATGACAGGCGGCAAGGACGACTATCGCGCCAATGTGGTTAACAAATCGTTAATATGTATGAAAATTCATTCATTCTATTTTAGGTAGTGAATTTGTTCTGTCGGGCTAGCGAAATCCGGCGCCGTTATGCGGTTTCACCCCATCGCACAAAGAAAGCGCCGGCTGGAGATCCAGCCGGCGAGTTCACAGGGGTCTTGCTCGGAAGCTGAAGGATTTGCAGAAGAGTCTTGTGGGGCGCGTCCCTTCCGCGTTTCCTTCCCGAGTAATCTTAGGGTCTTCGGCCGACCTTGCTGTGATGGCCATCACAGTTGAAGAAACAATTCTGAAAGCGCGCATCGCGCGCAGCAGCCACAATCAGATATCGATCGGTATTCCTGACACATCGCCGGTATGCGCACGAGGAGGCAACTGAAGTGCGGAGGCGCTCAGTAGTCGCCGCCGCGCACATCCTCAACCAGCTGCTCCAGCCGATCGAAATCGCTTACGAAAAGCTGGTTCGATCGTCTTTCCACCAGACCGGTCTTGGCCAGTTCGCCAAAGACCCGCGCGACGGTCTCGCGAGTCGTGCTGACCCGGCTGGCGATGTCGCTGTGCACCGGAATCGGCGTGATGATCGCGGTGACATCCTCCTCATCGGTCCGGCAGGTGCGGGCAAGGCGTAGAATCTCGGCATGGACACGGTTGTTGGCGCCCAATGTGCTCAGATCCATGATCCGCTCCGTCGACCGACGCACCATGGCCGCCATGTTCCGCATGATATCCAGAGCCAGCTTCGGATGGCCGCTCACGGTCTGCTCAAACAGGTTCTGCGACATGGTCGCCAGCACTGAATCCGCAAGCGAGACCACGCCTGCCGATCGCGGCTTGTCGTCGATCGCCGAAAGATGGCCGAAATAGGTGCCGGCTTCGATATCGTCGAAGCTGATCTCCCGGCCGGAAAAGGAGTAATCGACGATCCGGACCACTCCCTCGACGATGAAATAGACGTCTCGAGCGTCGTCGCTGCGGTCGAAGACCTGCTCCTGGGGCGCATAGCGGCGCCAGCGGCATTGCTGCGCCAGGGTTCGGCGCTCAGATGGCGACAACGGGTCGAACAGGGCGATACCGTCCAACGAATGCTCGACAACTTCGGTCACATCTTCCCCCGACATCCGAATAGATCAAATGCCAACAATAGGGCGGAGTGCCGCCTTCGCAAAGTGTGGCGTTCACCGACGGCCGGCCAGCGCGCCCTCTTCGGTAGCGATACGATGTCGCAGCAGCATTGCGGTCGCCGCGCCGGCGGCGAGCGCGATCTCCCATTGCCCGAATATCATCGGCAGCACGACGGTTTCGGCCGCAACAACCGCATAGTTGGGATGCCGCAGCCAGCGATAGGGCCCGCCGGTTACCAGCGGCGCGTCATCCACGGTGATGATCCTGGTCGTCCAAAACCGTCCCAGCGTCGCAATGACCCAGATCCGGGCAGCCTGCAATGCGACGAATGCGGCCAGCAGCACCCAGCCGATCGGCGCCTGGGTCGGGGTCAGGACCAGCAGCGCCAGAAGCCATGCGCCTTGAATCAGGAAGAACAGGGGGTAGTGTCCGGCGCCGTGCTCCACGCCGCCTTCGGCCAGCAATCGGGCGGCGTTGCGTCTGGCAAGACGCAACTCGGCCACACGTTGTAGCGCCACCGCCAGCACGATGACCTGCGGCCAACCCAACCATGCGAACGCTTCGCTCAAAACTCGATCAGCCCCAGGCCCAGCGTGAAGCCGGGGCCGAGCGCCAGCATCAACCGCAAGCCGCCATCGCCGCGCCGACGCTTCTCGTCCAGGACAAACAGCACGGTCACCGACGACATGTTGCCGTGGCACCGCAATATGTCAGCCTCGACATCCAGTGCGCGCGGATCCAGTTCCAGCGCCGATATCATGGCCGCAATCACCTTGGTTCCGCCCGGATGACAGACCACGCCGTCGAGATCGGCCATGCGCAAACCCTGATCGGCCAGGAACCGGTCGATGACCGGCCGCATGCGGGTCTGCACAAAGCGCGGGATATCGCGCGAGAAAAGTACGCCGAACCCGTCCTCCTCGATGTTCCAGCCCATCACGTCCAGGCTGTCCGGCCAGGTATGCTCGCCGGTCGCCACGATCCTCACCGGCGGCGATCCGCCCAGCGGGGCGGATGGCTGGTGTTCGATCAACGCCGCCGCCGCTCCGTCGCCGAACAACGCGGATGCGATGATGTTGCTCTTGCCAAGATCCTGGCTGCGGAAGGTCAGGCCGCACAATTCCACCACCAGAAGCAACACCCGCTTGCCCGGCATCGCGCGGGCGAGCGCGCCGGCCCGGGCCAGCCCCAGAATGCCGCCGGCACATCCCAGGCCGAAGATCGGCAGGCGGACGACGTCTCGGCGGAAGGACATGCGTTCCATCAGCCTTGCGTCCAGGCTCGGCGTTGCGATCCCGGTACTGCAGACGACGACCAGCGCGTCGACGGCCTCGGCTTCGAGCCCGACCTGGGCGAGGCACTTGGTGGCGGCCTCCTCCAGCAACGCGTCCGCGCTCTCAACGAACATCCGGCTGCGCTCGGCCCAGCCGTGAGGCTCCAGGTACCATTCGATCGGGGCGCTGAACTGGCGGTTTTCGATGCCGGCATGGTCATAGGCCGGGGCCAGGCGCTCGAACTCCGTCCCGCGGGCGGCAAAGACCTTTCGGGCGGCCGCCACGATTTCCGGCTGGGAGATCGTGTGGCTCGGCGACGCGGTCGCCAGGCTGATCAAACTCGGCATGACTTGTCCTGATCTCCTCGATATCCATCTAAGATGGACCGGCGTGAGCAAAGGATAAGGTCGGTGTTGCCGCAATTCTGCCCGGTCGTTGCCATCTAAGGATGTAAAATGACTTCACGTTCTGCTGGCGGAACACGGAGCTAGCCTTTGGCCCGCAAGACGAAGAACTCTGGATCGGCGCGCAGGGTCCGGGTGCCGGCGAATCCGTTCCTCACCGTGGGATCGCGGCTTCGCGCCTATTTCCTGGCTGGAATCCTGGTCACGGCGCCGATCTCGATCACGCTTTATCTGGCGTATCTGCTGTTCCGCGCGGTGGACGAGACGGTGCGCGGAGTCCTGCCGCCGACGTTGAACCCCGAGACCTATCTGCCGGACACCTGGGGTTCGATCGGCATTCCCGGCATCGGCCTGATCGTGCTGGTGGTCGGCCTGACCATCATCGGCTGGCTGACCGCGGGCTTCATCGGGCGGCTGTTCCTGCGCGTCAGCGAGGCTCTGCTGGCCCGCATTCCGGCGGTACGCAGCCTGTACGGGGCGGTCAAGCAGATCCTGGAAACAGTCCTGGCCAATCAGTCCTCGGCCTTTCGCGAGGTCGTCCTGGTGGAGTATCCGCGCCGCGGAATGTGGGTGATTGGCTTCATCACCGGCGCGACCGAAGGCGAGGTCCAGAATCTGACCGAAGACACGTTGATCAACATCTTCGTGCCAACCACCCCGAATCCGACTTCAGGATTCCTCATCTTCGTGCCCCGGGACGAGATCACTGTCCTGGACATGTCCGTGGAGGAGGGGATCAAGATGGTGGTATCGGCCGGAATCGTCACTCCGCCCGACGAGCGGCCTGAGGCGCAAAAGGCCAAGCCGAAGATTGCGTCCCGGGCCGACGGTAAGGATGTCGGGATCGAGAACGCGGCCAGCGAGGCTGCCAAGCGCGATCGGCTGCCGCCCAAGCGCAAGACCGGCTAGCGACCGTCTAACCCGATCGCAGAAGGCGGACCGCCGCGTCCCGTTCGAACAGGTATAGCAGGACCCGAAGTGCTGCGCCGCGCTCGCCGTTGAGATCCGGATCACGCTCCAGGATCAGCCGCGCATCGTCCCGGGCGGCGGCCAGCAATTCGCCATGGATCGCAAGATCGGCGACCCGGAAGGCGGGCAGGCCGCTCTGTTTTGTGCCCAGGACTTCACCGGCGCCGCGCAGCCGCAGATCCTCCTCGGCGATGCGGAAGCCGTCATCGGTCTCCCGCAAAGTTGCGATGCGGGCCCGAGCGGTCTCCCCCAGAGGCTGCGAATAGAGCAGCAGGCAGGTCGATCCGGCATCGCCGCGGCCGATCCGACCGCGCAGCTGGTGCAACTGCGCCAGTCCGAAGCGTTCGGCATGCTCGATCACCATGACGGTCGCGGCGGGCACGTCGACACCGACCTCGATGACCGTGGTGGCGACCAGGATATCGATGCCTTCGCCGGCGAATGCGCTCATCACGGCATCCTTTTCGGCCGCCTTCAGGCGTCCGTGCACCAGCCCGACGCGGTCGCCGAACCGCCGCTGCAGCGCCGCATGTCGATCAGTCGCCGCCGCCAGGTCGATCGATTCCGACTCCTCGACCAGCGGGCAGACCCAGTAGATCTTTGCGCCCTGGCCCAGCTTGCGGTCGACGGCGGACACCACCTCCTCGATCCGGTTGGACGGCAGCGCCCGGGTGTCGACCGGCTTGCGCCCCGGCGGCTTGTCGGTCAGGCGCGAGACGTCCATGTCGCCATAGGCGGTCAGGGTCAGGGTGCGCGGGATCGGCGTGGCGGTCATCACCAGCACATCGACCATGCCCCCGCCCTTGGCGGACAGCTGGAGCCGCTGATGCACGCCGAAGCGATGCTGCTCGTCGATCACCGCCAGGCCGAGATCGTGGAACGCCACATCCTCCTGGATCAGCGCATGGGTGCCGACGACGATCGGCAACACGCCGGAGGCCAGTTCGTCCAGCAGCGCCGCCCGCGCCTTGCCCTTGTCGCGGCCGGTCAGCAGACCGGCGCGCAAGCCCGCGGCCTCCACCAGCGGCGTTATGGTCTCCAGGTGCTGCCGGGCCAGGATCTCGGTCGGCGCCAGGATCGCGGCCTGGGCCCCGGCCTCGACGGCGGCCAGCATCGCCATCAGCGCGACGACGGTCTTGCCGCTGCCGACATCACCCTGCAACAGGCGCAGCATGCGGTTGTCGGACGCCATGTCGCCGGCGATCTCGGCGATCGCATGGCGCTGCGATCCTGTCAGCGAAAAGGGAAGGGCGCTCTCGACCTTGGCCGTGAGCCGGCCATCGCCGCGCAGCGGACGTCCGGGCAGCCGGCGCATCGAGGCGCGCACCATGGCCAGGGCCAGCTGGTTGGCGAGCAGTTCATCATAGGCCAAGCGGGCGCGGGACCGGGCAAGGGAGGACAGGGCGGCCTCATCGTCCGGCGCATGGGCAGCCAGCAGCGCGTCGTGCCAGCTTGCCCAGCCCTGGCGCTCGCGCCACGCCGCATCCTGCCATTCCGCCAGAACGGGCGCCCGCTCCAGCGCCGCCGACACGGCTTTGCCCAGTGTCTTGGGCGCCAGGCCGCCGGTCATCGGATAGACCGGGTCGACGGTGGCGATCTCGGCGAGTTCCTCCTCGGTGCCGATCCTGTCCGGATGGGCCATCTGCATTTCGCCCTGGAACTGTTCGACGCGACCGCTGACCACGCGGGTCGTGCCGACCGGCAGGGATTTGGCCAGCCAATCGGCATTGGCGTGGAAAAACACCAGATCGATGCCGCCGGTGGCGTCGGAACAGCGCACGCGATAGGGCGCGCGCCGGGAGGGCGGCACGATGTGGCCGTCGACATGCACCGTCAGTGTGGCGACCTCGCCGGCCGGCGCTTCGGCTATCTTGGGCGCGAAGCGCCGGTCGACGATGCCCGAAGGCAGATGCCACAACAGGTCCATGACCCGCGGCCCGGCGAGCCTTTCGACCAGCTTCGCGGATTTCGGTCCAATGCCCGGCAGCTGGTCGACATCGGCAAAAAGCGGATAGAGGATTTGCGGACGCACCGGACGGATTCTATACCGTGTCGCCATTGACTATCCGGAGAGTAGCCGAATGACCGAGCGGCCCGATAGCCCGCAGCGCGATGCGATGCGGCGGCGCCTGAAGTTCCGCAGCTGGCATCGCGGAACACGCGAGGCCGACCTGCTGCTTGGCAGCTTCGCCGACCGGCATCTGGATGGGTTCTCGGCCGAACAGCTGGATCGGTTCGACCGCCTGCTGGGCAGCAGCGATCCTGATCTCTACAATTGGATGACCGGCCGCGAGCCGGTGCCCAGCGACCATGATCACGACGTCATGGAGCTTCTCAAGGCACATAAGTTTTCCCCTCGAACCGATTGATAACACGCGTGTTCACGATCGAACTTGATCCGACGAAACCCCGCTTTCAGCTGGTCGGCGGCGCCCCGGACGGCCACGATGCGCGCATATTGGCCGGGCTTGCGGCAGGCCTGCCCGGCTGTGTCCTGCATGTCGCCCTTGACGACGCCCGCGCCGCGCGGCTGGCCCAGACGGTGGCGTTCTTCGCGCCCGAGCTTGAGATCGAGGAATTCCCCGCCTGGGACTGTCTGCCCTACGACCGGGTCTCGCCGAATCCCGAGATCGCGGGACGGCGCATGCATCTGCTGGCGCGACTGGCATCCCGCGCGGCGCCGGACCTCATCATCACAACGGTCAACGCGATGCTGCAGCGGGTGCCGCCACGCTCCGCGCTCGGCCAGTCGAGCTATGCCGCCGGCATCGGCGACCGTGTCGACCTGCCGGCTCTGCAGGCCTTCCTGGCCCATAATGGCTATACCCGGTCGCAGACGGTGCGCGAACACGGCGAATATGCGGTCCGCGGCGGCATCGTCGATCTGTTTCCGCCCAGCGGCGAAGAGCCGGTGCGCCTGGATCTGTTCGGCGACGAGTTGGAGGCGCTGCGCAGATTCGACCCGGTGACCCAGCGGACCACCGGAAAAGAGCAGCGCATCGCGCTCACGCCGATGAGCGAGTTGCTGCTCGACGACGAGTCCCGGGGTCGCTTCCGGTCCGGCTATCGCGCCCTGTTCGGCGCCGTCAGCGGCGACGACCCGCTCTACGAGGCGGTCACCGAGGGCCGACGGCATGTTGGTATGGAACATTGGCTGCCGCTGTTTCACGGGGCGATGGAGACCCTGTTCGACTATCTGCAGGACACCGTCGTCACCCTCGACCCGCAGGCGGTCGAGGCGCGGAATGCGCGGATCGGCCAGATCACCGATTTCTACGATGCCCGCATGACCATGCGCGGAGTCGAAAAACGTACCGATTCACCGGTCTACAAGCCGCTGCCGCCGGATCGTCTGTATCTCGATGCCAAGGCGTGGGACGGGCTGCTGTCCGAGCGGGCGGTGGCGCAGTTCTCGCCCTTCGCCGGGGCGCCGGGCGGGATCGATGCGGGCGGTCGGCGCGGACGCGACTTCGCCGATGCGCGGGCCAATCCGGACGCCAATCTGTTCGACACTGCGCTTGAGCATATCGGCGCCCTGCGCAAGGACGGCCGTCGGGTGCTGATCGCCGGATACACCGCCGGCGCCCGCGAGCGTCTGCGCACGGTGCTGGCCGAACATGGCCATGGCGAGGTCGTCACGGTCGCCGACTGGCAAGCCTTGCAGGCCCTCGACCGAAAGGCGACGGCGGCTGCGGTGCTGCCGGTCGAGACCGGCTTCGTTGCGGCCGATCTGGCGGTGATATCGGAGCAGGATCTGTTCGGTGACCGGCTGGTCAGGCAGGGCCGCAAGCGGCGACGTTCGGAGCAATTCATCGCCGAGGTATCGTCGCTCAGCACCGGCGACTACGTGGTCCATATCGAGCACGGCATCGGCCGATACGAAGGGCTGGAGACCCTGACCGTGTCCGGCGCGCCGCATGATTGCCTGCGCATCGTCTATGCCGACAACGCCAAACTGTTCCTGCCGGTCGAGAACATCGAGGTGCTGTCGCGGTTCGGCTCCGACGCCGCCGGGGCGCAGCTCGACCGGTTGGGCGGTGCGGGCTGGCAGGCGCGCAAGGCGCGCGTCAAGAAGCGGCTGAAGGACATGGCCGAGGAGTTGCTGAAGATCGCCGCCGCCAGGGAAATGCGGCATTCCGAGCCTCTGCCGCCGCCGGAAGGGCTGTATGACGAGTTCGCCGCCCGATTTCCCTATCCCGAGACCGAGGACCAGCAGCGCTCGATCGAGCAGGTGCTGGACGACCTCAATGCCGGCCGGCCAATGGACCGGCTGGTCTGCGGCGATGTCGGATTCGGCAAGACCGAAGTCGCCTTGCGCGCCGCCTTCGTGGCGGCGATGGCCGGCCACCAGGTGGCAATCGTCGTGCCGACCACATTGCTGGCGCGGCAGCACCATCAGACATTCGCCGAGCGGTTTCACGGGCTGCCGCTCAGGATCGCGCAGCTGTCGCGCATGGTCGGGGCCAAGGACGCAAAACTGGTTCATCAAGGCTTGGCGGACGGCTCGATCGATATCGTCGTCGGCACCCATGCACTCCTGGCGAAATCCATTCAATTCAAGCGGTTGAACCTGATCGTTGTCGATGAGGAGCAGCATTTCGGGGTGCGTCAGAAGGAGCGGCTGAAGCAGCTGCGCGCCGATATCCACGTGCTGACCCTGACCGCGACGCCGATCCCGCGCACCTTGCAGATGGCGTTATCCGGCGTGCGCCAGCTCTCGCTGATCGCAACGCCGCCGGTGGACCGCCTGGCGATACGGACCTTCGTTCTGCCCTTCGACCCGGTGATCGTCCGCGAGGCGATCATGCGGGAGCATTTCCGCGGCGGTCAGACCTATTACGTCTGCCCGCGCATCGAGGATCTGGAGAAGGTGGCCGAGCAGCTCCGCGAACTGGTTCCTGAGGTCAAGCTGGTCACCGCCCATGGCCGCATGCCGGCGCGGGCGCTGGAGGATGTGATGGCGGCCTTCTATGAGGGTCGGTTCGACGTGCTGCTGTGCACATCGATCGTCGAATCCGGCCTCGACGTGCCATCCGCCAATACCATGGTGATCCACCGCGCCGACATGTTCGGCCTGGCCCAGCTCTATCAGCTGCGCGGCCGGATCGGGCGCGCGAAGCTGCGCGCCTATGCATATCTGACCTATGCGCCGGACAAGGCGTTGACCGAGACGGCGCAACAGCGGCTACACGTCATCGAGACCCTGGACAATCTGGGCGCCGGATTCAGCCTGGCCAGCCACGACATGGATATCCGCGGCGCCGGCAATCTGCTCGGCGAAGAGCAATCCGGCCATATTCGCGAGGTCGGCGCAGAGCTCTACCAGCAGATGCTGGAAGAGGCGGTCGCCGAGTCGCGCGGCGGACCGGGAGCCGAGGGCGCCGAGCAATGGACACCGCAGATCAATCTTGGCATGCCGGTGCGCATTCCAGAAACCTATGTCGCCGATCTGCATGTGCGCCTGGACCTCTATCGCCGCCTGTCACGACTGGTCGACAGCGTGGAGATCGACGGCTTCGCGGCGGAGCTGATCGACCGCTTTGGCGACTTGCCGGGAGATGTTGAGAACCTGCTGCATGTCATTGCTTTGAAACAATTATGCAGGGTGTCCGGTGTAGAGCGGCTGGAGGCGGGGCCAAGGGGGGCGGTGCTGACCTTCCGCAACAACAGCTTTGCCCATCCCGCGAGGCTGGTCGACTTCATCGCCCGCCAGGCGGTCGGCATAAAGCTCAGGCCGGATCACAAGCTGGTCTACAGCCGCTCCTGGCCGGACTCCGCCGCCCGTGTCGATGGCGCCCGCAAGCTGATGCAGGATCTGGCGTCGATGGCGGCCTGACGGCGCCGCCGGCCGGCCAGTTCGAAGAGCTAGGTCAGCGGTTCCGGCGCCGGATCGCCGGACGCGATGCTCTCCAGATGACGGCGGACGCTCTGGGCCTCGATGAAGACCTGTTTCACGTCCGGATGTTCGGCCTTGATCCGCTGTTCCAGGGTCGAGATCGCCTCCTCGACCTGGAATGCGTTCAGACGGTCGGCGAAATCCAGGCTGATGTTCAGCAGGATGTCCTGCGGCCCGAGATGCATGGTGCGCAACTCGTTGATCTGGCTGATGCCGGTCATGGACCCGGCCAACTGCCTGATATTGGCGACGACCACGGGATCGGCCGCCTCGCCGATCAGCAGCCCCTTGCATTCATAGGCCAACAGGGCGGCCGTTCCCGCCAGTATCAGGCCGATGACAACCGACGCGGCGCCGTCCAGCATGGGCATGTCGAGCCATTGACCGAGCGCTATTCCGACGAAGGCCACGATCAGCCCCAGCATGGCGGCGCTGTCCTCGAACAGCACCGTGAACAGGGCCGGATCCTTGCTCTTGCGCACCGCCTCGACAAATCCCATGGAACCCCGCGCCTTGTTGAACTCCTTGAAGGCGACCGTGCAGGCCAGGGCTTCGAACACCATCGCGGCACCCAGCACCACGTAATTGACCATCACATTGGTGACCGGGTGCGGGTGCAGCAGTTTCTGGATGCCCTCGTAGATCGATACGCCGGCCCCGACGGCGAAGATGATGATCGCCACGACGAAGCTCCAGAAATACATCTCCATGCTGTAGCCGAAGGGATGCCTGGCGTCGGCCGGTCGCGACGACCGCTTCAGCCCGTAGAGCAGGAGCAGCTGGTTTCCGCTGTCGACGACGGAGTGGATCGCCTCGCTGAGCATCGCCGAACTGCCGGTATAGCCGGCGGCGCCGAATTTGGTGACCGCGATCAGCGAATTGCCGACCAATGCGGCGTAGATGACTTTCTTTGAGCTGTGGGCAGCCATGTCGGTCCTTGCAGCGATTCGGGGTCAGGGATGTGGTGTCCGGAATGCCTGCCGGCGCGGCCTCTAGACGTGGGACAGCGAGGCCTCGGCGCCGGCCAGATCGAACATCGGGAAAAAGGACTCAGGCTCCTGCGCGCCGGAGAGGGCATAGCGGCGGTCGAACACGAAGCACGGCACCGCCTGGATCCCCATCCGCCGCGCCGCCGCGTCGGCGGTGCGGACATGGTTGATGTCGCTGCGGCCACCCAGATGCTGCGCTGCCTCGGCACGGTCGAGCCCGAGTTCACCGGCGATTTCGGCCAGGACGCCGCGATTGCCGATATCCCGACCCTGCTGGAAATAGGCCCGGAAGATCGCCTCGGCGGCAGTCGCCGGATCGCAGCCGCACTGCGCCGCGTAACGCGCCAGCCGATGGGCATCGAGAGTGTTCGGGGTACGGTGAATCGCCTCCAGATCGAGCGTCAGCCCGTCGCGCTCCGCGGTTTCCGCGACCATTGCGTAGATCTGCGCGGCACGGCCGGACCCGCCGAACTTGGCCGACAGGTAATCACGCCGATCCATGCCGGTCGGCGGCATGCCGGGATTCAGCTGGAATGGCTGCCAGTTCAGTTCGACCGGCAGGCCGGGCCGATCGGCCAGGGCCCGGTCCATCCGGTGCTTGCCGATGAAGCACCAGGGGCAGACCAGGTCGAAGAAAATGTCGATCTGCATGGGTCGAGTATGGGACCACGTGCTGTGGGTGGTGAAGAAGGTGTTGTTAATCAAACATGCATAGGGTTACAGCGCCATGAATTCCACGACAAGGTGAACCCAGGTGTCCAGCAAGGAATACGTTGCCGGCCGGGTGCAGGCGGCACTGGCCGAGGCCAAGGGCAGCACAGCGGCGGCGCGACGCATATTGCTGGCCGAGTGCGCCCGCGATGCACGCCTGCTGCGCGGGCTGGCCGGTCCCTATCTGCAGGGCATGATCGCCCACGCGGTCAGCCAATCCGCAGAGCCGTCAGAGACCAAGAAATCCGCCGAGCTTCCTGCCAAGGCACTGGAGACGGTGGTCGGGCAGCTTGGCAAGGCGATCGGCGAGACCCGGCTGCCGCGCGGCATGACGGCGCTGACCGAGCCCCCGAGCCGGCCGCAGGCCGGTGAGCGGCATCAGGATGCCATCCGCCAGATGGCCGATGCCTATAAGAGCAAGCGGCAGGCGTTCTAACCCGGGTAGCAGGCGTCACGCGCGGCATTGCTGCCACGGGTGAAGCCGAGCAGCGATATCGGCAGCACCTGCTCTCCCGCGGTCCGCCGACGAAGCACGATGTCCATCTCGATCCCGCGCCGCATGGCGGCCAGCAGCCGCGCCGCGTCGGCATCCAGGCTGTATCCATACCCGTCACCGCCGACTCTCAGCGCAAAGCGGTCGCGACCATCGATGATGACCGCCAGCTCGGAGGCGCCGTCGGCGACACGCCGATCGACCGCCAGGAAGCCGTCCGGCAGTCGCACCGAATGGCGGGTGTTGAAGACCCAGTAGATCTCTGCCTCCAGGATCGCCGGATGCAGGGCGCGGACCGCGCACCGGGTCTCCCCGCCGTCGAGGCGATACACATGCGCCTCCCAGTTCCAGTAGCTGCCGATATAGGACCCGCCGGTCTGGGCCTGGAGCGGCACCGGCACAAGCAGCGCGGCGAGCAGGCCCAGCACGGCGACGATGCCGCGTCCCGGCCCGGCCGGGCTTGGCGATAGTCTGGTCATGAATCTGCGAATCCTGGTCAGAATCGTGCGCGACAATCGGACAGGCGGACACCATTAGGCAATGAAAAGCCTACGAAAACGTTGCAGGAAGGCCGTCTTGGCCGCATCCGGCGCCTGGGCGGAGAGGGTAGGCGCCCGGGTCTTGCGGCGATATACCAGCACCTTGCGCGCCTCCAGCTCTGTGAATCCGGCCACATCGACCGCCTCGGAGAACGCCGCGACCCGGTCGGCGCGCTTGATCAGCGCCTTGATCTCGGCGGGCAGAGTCGTCGGCAGGCCGAACCGGATATGAACCGCCGCCTGAAGAGCATTCTCCACCGTCTTGTAATCGTTGCCGATCGATGCTTTGAACGGTGAGATCATATCGCCGATCACGTATTCCGGCGCATCGTGCAGCAGCGCCGCCAGCCGCCATCGTCGGTCCAGGCCGGGGGTCTCCTGCGCCGCCAACTGCTCGACCAGCACGCAATGCTGCGCGACGGAGAAGGCGAAATCGCCGACCGTCTGGCCGTTCCACCGCGCCACCCGCGACAGGCCGTGGGCGATGTCCTCGATCTCGATATCGATCGGCGCGGGGTCCAGCAGGTTGAGCCGGCGACCGCTGAGCATTCTTTGCCAGGCGCGCATGGGGATGTCCCGAGGGTGCAGAGCGGCCTATCGCTGCCACGGGTCGGGCCGTGGGTAAAGTGCCGTCTCGCCGGATGAGCCGATTGAGAGTCGCCGACAGCCCTCGGCTTACGGCTTTTTTAACGAAGATTCCGTAGTTCTTTCGCCGCAAATCCCGTGTTCGCCTCACAAATCCAATGGGGGTTATCGTGAACCCACGTTCCAAAATGAACCTGGCGATGTTCGTCGTCTTCGTCATCGGTCTGGCCGCCATCGGCTTCGTCGCGGATACCATTCTGAAAGAGAATGCACGCCAGGAAGTCATCGAGAAAGCCCGCATCATGCGCGCCAGCGCGCTGGCCATGCGGGGCTATACGGCCAACGAGATTCGGCCTCTGCTGCAGCAGCTCAACACCAGCGAGTTCCTGCCGCATACGGTGCCGTCCTTCGCCGCCCAGACGAATTTCGAGGAAGTCCAGAAGAGCTTCCGCAACTATTCATACCGTGAAGCGACGCTGAACCCGACCAATCCCCGGGATCTGGCGACGGAGTGGGAGACCGACATCATCCAGGCGTTCCGCAACGACTCGTCCCTGACGGAAGCGATCGTGACCCGCGAATCCGCGGTCGGGCAGATGCTCACCCTGTCGCACGCGATCCGCATCACCAACCCGGCCTGCCTGCAGTGTCACAGCTCGCCATCGATCGCACCGCCGGCCATGCTGGCGCGCTACGGCTCGGCGAACGGCTTCGGCTGGCAGATGGACGAGATCGTCGGCGCCCAGATTGTCACCGTGCCGATGGCGATTCCTCTGGCACGTGCACGGGAGACCTGGATGCTGCTGATGGGTGCTATGGCCGGGGCGTTCCTGGTGACTGGTATCTTGTTGAACTTCTTCGTGTCATTCCCCCAACGCCAGCCCATGGGCTACGCGCCGGCCCCGGGCGAGTAGTCCCGTCCGGGCCGACCGGTCCGGTTTCACGGTTCGATGATCGAAGAGCAGGGGCCTTGTGCCCCTGCTCCCGCTTTCTCTGCGCGGAAGATCGAGTGCCCTGCGTAATTTGCTAGCCGAAGCCTCAGCGAAGGCTGGCGGATGGGGTGGGATTCGAACCCACGAAGAGCGCTAACCCTTGCCGGTTTTCAAGACCGGTGCCTTCAACCACTCGGCCACCCATCCGTCGGGCATCGACGCTTGGGCCGCTGCCAAGCCCACTAGCTAACAAATCGCCGGGCGAAGTCAACGTCGGGCGTCGTCAGGGCGAGCGAACAGCGCAATCCGCGCAGCGCACGGGTGCGGGCGGTTCGGCGGTCAGTCCGGGTGATGATACGGCTTCTGGTGGTCGTGATCGGCGTCGGCAGGAGCACCGGCCGGAGGGGAGGCGGACCCGGCGGACATGGACCGCCGGGCCGGAGGGCGACGTGTGGGGGGCGCCGCCGGGGGAATCGCAGAGTTGGGAAGGTGCCGAAAGAGCCGTGAACTCAGCTCATCAGCCAGTAGGCCGGCCACACCAGCGACCAGGCGACGTTTTCCATCACCAGCGAGGTGCAGTAGCTGAACTGGTAGCACCGGTCGAAAGCATCCGGCGCGGCCTGCAGGAAGGTGACGAACAAACCGAACATGTAAGCCACCGAAATCGAACCCCAAGGAAGACTTCTCATTATCTTGGCCCCTAATCCAGTGCCGGCACCGTCCTGACGCCGGCTTGCGTCCTAATGATCATTCCCGCCCGTTGATCCCCATTCGAGTACCGTTGGAATACCCCGGCTCAACAGCCAATGATCACGTCATCTGCAATTAATAATACGGATCTGATCCAAGGCGATGTTGTGTCAAAACTGTGATACGGGCCATGCCGATATAGTAAATAATTCGTGAAATGGTTAATAATACGAACTCCGAGGCGCAGTCCTATTGGATTTTAACTGAGTTCGAACAGTGACAATCCGTGTTACAGCCAACGAAGACACGCTGAATTTTCAACAATTGCCAGAGAATATTTCAGGGCAAGACAACCGTGACGATGTGGAATTGACGCAGATTGACGCAATCGCGATCGATCTGGGCGTCCGGGCGAGGGCAGGCGACGCCCTCTTAACGCGACGTCAACCATGTCTGCTGCACCATCGGCGTGTGGTTCCGCCGGCTGGCGGTCCGATAAACCGCGCGTCCGATGGCTCCGAACATGACCAACGATCCGGTCTCCAGATTCCGCCGCATTGCAAAGACCTCGACGGTACTTGCGGGGTCTGTCGTGCTGTCCGCGTGCCTGGGCACCGGCGGCAGTGGGCCCGGGGCTCAGTTCTTCACCCGGGATGACGGGTTCCGCGAAGGCGGGGGCGGTCTGCCGATCGCAACCTACGATGCCGACCCCGAATATCAGGCCATGAGCGCGCTGGGCACGATCAACGCCAGCACCTATTACAACGGCGGCAGCAACCCGACCGGATATACCGGTTCTGGCATCATCATCGCGATCGTCGACTCCGGGATCGACTACGACCATCCGGAGTTCCAGGGCGGGCTGCACCCGGACAGCCGAAGCGTCGTCGGCTCCGGCGGGTCGGTCGCGGACGTCACCGGCCACGGAACCCTGGTGGCCGGCGCCGCCGGTGCGAACCGCGACGGCAACGGCATGCATGGCGTCGCCTTCAATTCCACGATCCTGGCCATTGCGGCGGAGACCTGCTTCGGGAGCCTGTGCGGCTTCTTTGACGCCGATTTGATCGCGGCCACCGATTTCGCGGTCTCGAGCAGCGCCGACATCATCAACTACAGCCTAGGCGGGGCCTCGCCAAGCAGCCCGGCTTTCCTTGCCTCGATGATCAATGCGACCAACAACGACACGGTGCTGGTTGCCGCGGCGGGCAATTTCTACGACCCGTTGAACCCCACCCTGAACGTCGATCCGCTCTATCCGGCGCTGAACGCCATCGACCCGGCGCTCAACGGCCAGATGATCGTGGCGGGGGCCTATGACGAGGGCACTGGGCTGATCGCCGATTTCAGCAACCGGGCCGGCCTTGCCCAGGACTATTATCTGATGGCGCCGGGGGTCGGCGTCTACACCACCAGCGTCGGCGGCGGCTATGCTTTCGCCGACGGCACGTCCTTTTCAGCGCCGATCATCTCGGGGGCCGCCGCCCTGCTGCGAGAGCGGTTCCCGGCGCTGTCCGCCGACCAGATCGTCGACATCCTGCTGGTCAGCGCGACCGATCTTGGCGCTGCCGGCACCGATGCGGTCTATGGCCGCGGGTTGCTGAACATGGCCGCCGCCGCAGCCCCGCTTGGCGTGCTGTCGATCCCATCGACGGCGTCGGTCGATGGCGGGGGCGCAGACCCGGCCGACACCACCCTCGCGCTAAGCGCCGCGTTCGGCGATGCCCTGTCCGGTTCGAGCGTCCTGGCCGGCGCCATGTTCCTAGATGGTTACGGCCGCGACTATGGGATCGATCTGACCGCGTCGATCGCGACGCCGTCATCGGGCCCGGATATACTGGGCTTCCTGACCGGCGGCAGCGACATCGAGCGTTTCGAGACCGCCCTGACGCCGTTCACCCAGATCCGGGTGCAAGCGGCGGAAACGCAGGACGGGCCGCAGCGCTGGCTCGGCGAACTGTCCGACCAGGCGCCATCGGATGCCAGCTTCAGCCTGCGCCAGCAGATCGCCGAGGGTGCCGATCTGACCATCGCCCGGGGGCAGGGCGCCGCCGGGCAGTTCGGCCTTTACGGAGCCGGCGCCCCGATCGGCGGCGGCATGCTGGGCGCAAGCGACATGGCTTTCATCGGCATGGCCGATTCCGGAGGCAACGCCACCCTGTCGACCGCATTCGGGGACAGCGTGCAGTTCCGGGTCGGCATCGGCGTGAATGACGCGACCCTGGGTGGAGAGTCCGAGGGCGGCGCCGACGACGCATCGGTCTATGTTGCGGAAATGAGCCATACCGGCGAATCCGGGCTGCGACTTGGCATCCAACTCGGCCGGTTGGTCGAGGATGGCGGTCTTCTGGAGACCGGCGGCGACGGCGCCTTCGGACTGAACGGCTCGGCCACCACGGATTTCGTCAGTGCGTTCGGCGTGGTGCCGTTGACCGACACGATCGACCTGTTTGGCAGCTACACAAGCGGAAGCAGCGACACGGACTCGCTGTCGACCGATCTCATCGCCGGCTTCGACGGTGTGCGCAGCGAATCCATGGGGCTCGGCATCGCCGCCCGCGACCTGATTGCAGACCGGGACCGCATTACCCTCTCGCTGACACAGCCGCTGCGGGTGACCGAGGGCACCGCCATCGTCACTGCACCGCAGTCGCGCACGCTCGACGGCGCGGTCAACCATGCCCAGGAAACCGTCGGCCTGTCGCCGAGTGGCCGCGAGACCGATGCCGAACTGACCTACGGCTTCAACCTCGGCCCGAGCGAGCAGATCGATTTCAGTTTCGTGACCCGTTTCGAACCCGATCATGTCCAGGACGCGGCTCCGGAATTCTCCGCCGGACTGCGCTACCGATTGACTTTCTGATCCGGGCCTATTTTGACGTGCCAGCAATGTGTTGAAGCCTGGCCGGCCGTATGGCACAAGATGTAGTTGCCGAGCGGCAGATGGAGACTAGGAACATGGACCGGATCCGGGCGATGCCGATCGGCATGCTCGCGGTTGTCGTGATGCTGCTGGCCGCGCTTCCCGTCGCGGCTCAGTCCGGCACGCCGTTCGATCAATGGCTGGACGATGTGCGTGCTGACGCTCGTGAGTTGGGCGTCTCGAATGCCACGCTCGACATGGCGCTGAGCGACATCAGCCCGATTCCAAGGATCATCGAGCTCGACCGCCGGCAGCCCGAGGGCCGGCTTTCGTTCGCCGAATATCTTGAGCGCCAGACTCCGCAATCGCGAATAGACCGCGGCCGCCGGCTGCTGCGGGAGAACCGTGACCTGCTGTCGGAGATCGGCACCGTCTACGGCGTGCAGCCGCGGTTCATTGTCGCATTGTGGGGCATGGAGACCAGCTATGGCAGCTTCACCGGCGGCTATCCGGTGATCGAGGCGCTGGCGACGCTGGCTTATGACGGGCGGCGCAGCGACTATTTCCGCCGCGAATTGCTCAAAGCACTGCAGATCCTGGACGAGGGCCATATCGCGATCGCCGACATGAAGGGATCCTGGGCCGGCGCCATGGGCCAGAGCCAATTCATGCCGTCCAATTTCCTCAGCCTGGCGGTCGACCATGACGGCGACGGACGCCGCGATATCTGGACCACCCGCGCCGATGTGTTCGCATCCGCCGCGAATTTCCTGGCCGAGGCCGGCTGGGACGATGGCGTGACCTGGGGCCGGCAGGTCAGACTGCCCGCCGGCTTCGACCCGGAGATGGCCGGGCTCGGCACCAAACGCGCCCTCGACGACTGGCAGGCTCTGGGTATCCGCCGAGCCGATGGCAATGACCTGCCTGCCGCGGCGGTCAATGCATCGCTGGTGCTGCCCGACGGCCCGGACGGCTCGGCCTATCTGGTCTATCAGAACTATCGCGCCCTGATGAACTGGAACCGGTCGACTTATTTCGCCACCACGGTGGGTATTCTGGCCGACCAGATCGGCGGCTGCGAGGATGGGCCGGGGGGATACGGATGCAGTTTCTGAGCTATCGCCCCCTGGCGGCTCACCGCTGCGGCTCGGGTCTGATCGGAATCCTGGTCGGCACGCTGATCCTGGCCGCCTGCAGCAGCGTCGAGCTGGCCAGCCATATCGCGGCGGTCAGCGGCCCCCAGGGCGACGGCATCTACAAGGTCGGCCAGCCTTATCAGATCAACGGCATCTGGTACCATCCGGAAGAGGACTTCAATTATGACAAGGTCGGGGTCGCCTCCTGGTACGGTCCCGGCTTCGACGGCCAGCTGACGGCCAATGGCGAGATCTACGACCAGAACGCGCTGACCGCAGCCCATCCGACCCTGCAGATGCCGAGCCTGGTGCGGGTGGTCAATCTGGAGAATGGCCGCTCGGTGGTGGTCCGGATCAACGATCGCGGCCCCTTCGCCCGCGACCGGATCATCGACGTTTCGCACCGCGCTGCGGAGTTGCTGGGCTTTCTGGATCAGGGCACGGCCCGCGTTCGGGTCCAGGTACTGACCCAGGAAAGCTACGCGATCGCTGTCGAGGCGCGTGGCGGTGCCGACGGGCCTGTGGTGGCCGCCAGGCCGCGCGAGACCGTGCAGGTGGCGAGCCTGGCGACACCAGTCGCCGCAACCAGCGCGCCAACGCCGGTCCCGGTCGTCGAGGCGCCGCCGCCAGCGCCAAGCCCGGAGATCGCCCCGGCCGCGGTCACCTCGGCGGATCCGCCACCGGCGCAATCGCCTGTGCAACCGCCAATGGAGGCGGACGACAGCGGCTACTTCGTCCAGGCCGGCGCGTTCTCAGTCTACGGCAATGCCAACCGGCTGCGGGAAAGGCTCTCGCCTCTGGCCAATACCACGATCGCACCGCTGACCCGCAGCGACGGCTCGACGCTCTACCTGGTCCAGCTTGGCCCGATCGAGACCGCGGAAGTGGCCGATCAGGTGCTGGAACGGGTGATCGATCGCGGCCAGTCCGACGCCCATATCATCGCCAAGTAGGCTCCGCCCGCCATCCACGGCCACCCGGCCGTCCCACGCCGCATTTTCGCCACCGCGCAGGGTGTAGGCTGCGCCGCCGCACCCGCCGAACCGGAGAGACAAGTCACGATGCTGCCCTGCGTGACGCCGCGCGTTTCCAAGCCCAGTGCCCGATGCATCCCCGCAACCGCCGCAAATCCGGCCCGGATGGCCGCCGTGCTGTCACTCGGCCTCGCCATGTTGCTGGCGTTCGCCGCCGCGGCCAGGGCCCAGACGTCCATCGACACGTCCGCCGAGCAGGCCATCCTGGTCGACATGCAGACCGGCATGGTGCTGCTGGAGAAGGGGTCGGATTCGCCCATGCCGACCTCCTCCATGAGCAAGATCATGACGGTCTACATGTTGTTCGAGGCGTTGGAGGAGGGCCGCCTGTCGCTCGACGAGGCCCTGCCGGTCAGCGAATACGCATGGCGCAAGGGCGGCTCGAAGATGTTCGTGGAGGTCGGCACCGAGGTGCGGGTCGAGGATCTGATCCGCGGCATCGTCGTGCAATCCGGCAACGATGCCTCGATCGTCGTCGCCGAGGCGCTTGGCGGCACCGAAGAGGGCTTCGCCCAGGCGATGACCGAACGCGGCCGCGAGCTGGGCCTGACAAATTCGCGATTTGCCAATGCCACCGGCTGGCCCGACCCGAACCACTATTCCACCGCCCGCGATCTGGCGATCTTGTCGCAACGGCTGATCGCCGATTTTCCGCAGTATTATCACTACTTCTCCGAGACCGAATTCACCTTCAGCGAGATCAAGCAGGGCAACCGGAATCCGCTGCTGTACCGGAATATCGGCGCCGACGGGTTGAAGACCGGCCATACCGAGGATGCCGGCTATGGCCTGGCTGCCTCCGCCATGCAGGATGAGCGCAGGCTGGTCTTGGTGGTCAACGGCCTTGGCAGCGTCAACGCCCGGGCCGAGGAAAGCGCCCGGCTGATCGCCTGGGGCTTCCGCGAGTTCGACAATGTCGCCCTGTTCGAATCCGGCGAGACGGTGGAGACGGCCGCCGTCTGGCTGGGCCAGGCCGAGACTGTTCCCCTGGTGCTGCAGGACGATCTGACGGTCACGCTGCGCCGCTCCCTGCGCCGCGATCTGTCCGTCGTGGCCCAGGTCCAGGAGCCGCTGCAGGCGCCGATCACGGCGGGCGATATGGTCGGCACGCTGATCGTCACCGCGCCCGGTTCGCCGGCGATCAATTTGCCGCTTCTGGCCGGCGCCGACGTGGCCGAGAAAGGCTTCTTCGCCCGCGCCGCCGCCAATGCCGGACAGCTGTTGTTCGGCTGGCTCGAATAGCAGCCGGGATCGTGGCCGGCCGGCTGATCACCCTGGAGGGCGGCGAGGGCGCCGGCAAGAGCACCCAGCTCAAGCGACTGGCCGCCTCCCTGGCCGAACGCGGCATCACCGTGGTGTCCACCCGCGAGCCGGGTGGCGCGCCAGGATCGGAGTTGATCCGCCGGCTGCTGGTCGAGGGCGACCCGGACCGTTGGGACGCGGAAACCGAGGCTTTGCTTCACTACGCCGCCCGGCGCGAGCATCTGCGCAGCACCATCCGGCCGGCGCTGGTGCGCGGCGATTGGGTGATCTCCGACCGGTTCGCCGACAGCACCATGGCCTATCAGGGCTATGGCCACGGCCTGGGACGGGACTGGGTCGCCCGGCTGCACGCGACGGCGCTTGGAGATTTCCGTCCCGATCTGACCCTGATCCTGGATCTGCCGGTGGCCGACGGGCTGCACCGGGCCGGGCACAGATCCGGCGACGAAACCCGATACGAGCGCATGGATGGCGGATTTCACGACCGCATGCGCCAGGGATTCCTGGCCATTGCCGAGGCTGAACCGGAGCGCTGCGTGCTGATCGACGCCTCGGGCACCGAGGATGTCGTGGCAGCCGCTATCCTGGACGCCGTCGTAAACAGGCTTCCGACTGCATGACCGCCGAGATCCTGCCGCCGCGTGAGAATTCAGAGCTGATCGGTCATGCCGTCGCCGAACGGGCCCTGGCCGGCGCGGCGCGGTCCGGACGGCTGCCGCATGCCTGGCTGATCGGCGGCCCGGCCGGCATCGGCAAGGCGACCCTGGCCTATCGCTTCGCCCGTCACCTGTTGTCCGGCGCCGCCGAGGCCACGGGCGGGCTGTTCGGCGACGATGTCCCGGACAGCCTCTTTCTCGATCCCGCCGACCCGGTCTTCCGCCGGGTCGCGGCGGGCGGCCATGCCGATCTGCTGACCGTTGAGCGCCCGCCGGCGGACGACAAGGGCAAGCGGCCGAACGATCTGCCGGTTGGCGAGATCCGCAAGATCGTGCCGTTCCTGCGCCTGACCCCGGCCGAGGGCGGCTGGCGCGTGGTGGTGGTCGACGAGGCCGAACGTGTGAACCGCACCAGCGCCAACGGTTTGCTGAAGCTTTTGGAGGAGCCGCCGGACCGCTCGGTGCTGCTGCTGGTCAGCAATCGGCCCGGCGCATTGCTGCCCACCATCCGCTCGCGCTGCCGTCGCCTGACCCTGCAGCCGTTGCCCGAGCAGGAGTTGTTGCAGCTGTTGGCCCGCCAGGCGCCGCAGCTGACGCCGGAGGATGCGCAGGCCGTGGTGCGGCTGTCTAAAGGCAGCCCCGGCCGGGCGCTGGAGCTGGTGGAAGAGGGAGGTCTGACGCTGTATCGCGGCCTGATCGACCTGCTGGGAACCCTGCCGAACCTGGACATGGTGGCGGCCCACCGGATGGCTGAAAAGCTGGCCCCGGCCGCGGCCGAAAGATCCTACCGCACTACGGTCACGCTGCTGGAGGGCTGGCTGGAGGGGCTGGTCGGCGCCATGGCCCGCGGCCAGGCCCCGCCCGATGTCATCGCCGACGACGCGGCGCTGGGGCGCCGGATCACCGCTGGCCGCAAGGGGCCCGCCGGCCTTGAACCCTGGCTTGAGGTGTGGGAGAAAACGCACCGCCTTTTCGCCCGGGCGGATAGCGCCAATCTGGACAGAAAACAGGTCGTCCTGCAGGCCTTCATGGCCCTGGAGGACGCAGCACGGGCCTAGCTGAGCTGGAGTGCCAAAATGGCCGGTGCCGAAAAGACCTACTACCTGACCACGCCGATCTATTACGTCAACGACCGGCCCCATATCGGCCATGCCTATACGACGCTGGCCTGCGACGTGCTGGCGCGATTCAAGCGGCTGGACGGCTACGACGTGCATTTTCTCACCGGCACCGACGAGCATGGCGAGAAGATCCAGCGATCGGCCCAGGATGCCGGCATCGACCCGCTGACCTTCACGACACGGGTCAGCCAGAATTTCCGCGATCTGGGCAAGCTGCTGAACTTCTCCAACGACGATTTCATCCGCACCACGGAGGAACGGCACAAGAAGGCGTCCCAGGCGATCTGGCAGGCGGATCGCCGCCAATGGCGACATCTATCTCGGCAAATATGCCGGCTGGTACTCGGTGCGCGACGAGGCGTTCCACACCGAGGACGAGCTGACCGAGGTCGACGGCAGAAAAGATCGCGCCTAGCGGCCATGAATGCGAATGGGTCGAGGAGCCGAGCTATTTCTTCAAGCTGTCGGCCTGGCAGGACCGGCTGCTGGAGTTCTACGAGGCCAATCCGGACTTCATCCTGCCGGAGGCCCGGCGCAACGAGGTGGTCAGCTTCGTGCGCTCGGGGCTGCGCGACCTGTCGGTCAGCCGCACCACCTTCGACTGGGGCGTGCCGGTGCCGGGCGACGAGAAGCACGTCATGTATGTCTGGCTGGATGCCTTGACAAACTACATTACCGCCGTCGGCTATCCTGAAACGAAATCAGATGCTTATCGGAAGTTCTGGCCGGCCGACCTGCACATGATCGGCAAGGATATCCTGCGCTTTCACGCGGTCTATTGGCCGGCCTTCCTGATGTCGGCCGGGCTGGCGCCGCCGAAACGGGTGTTCGCCCATGGCTGGTGGACCAATGAGGGGCAGAAGATCTCCAAGACCCTGGGCAACGTGATCGACCCGCATGCGCTGATCAGCCAGTACGGGCTGGACCAGGTGCGGTACTTCACCCTGCGCGAGGTGCCGTTCGGCAATGACGGCGATTTCTCGCACCGCGCCATGGTCGGTCGCTGCAACGGCGACCTGGCCAATGATTTCGGCAATCTGGCCCAGCGGGTGCTGTCGATGATCGCCAAGAACTGCGGCGGCACGGTGCCGCAGCCGGGCGACTACACGGATGCGGACCGGGCGCTGCTGGACAAGGCCGCCGGCCTGCTGCCGGAGCTTCGCCGTCAGATCGACGTGCAGGCCTTCAACCGGGCGCTGGAGACGATCTGGGTGGTGATCGGCGACGCCAACCGCTATGTCGACGAACAGGCGCCCTGGGCCCTGCGCAAGACCGATCCCGACCGCATGGCGACGGTGCTGTATGTCCTGGCCGAGACCGTGCGGCGGCTGGCGATCCTGGTCCAGCCGGTGATGCCGGACGCCATGGCGGTCATGCTGGCCCAGCTTGACGTTGCCGCCGACGCCCGCGATTTCAGCCGCCTGGGCGATGCCGACGCGCTGGTGCCGGGCGCGGTGCTGCCGAGGCCCGAGGGCGTGTTCCCGCGCTACGTCGACGAAGCCGCGGCGGAGGGCGCCTGATGCTGGTCGACAGCCACTGCCATCTCGACTTCCCGGATTTTGCCGAGGATCTGGACGACATCGTCATGCGGGCCCGGGAGGCCGGCATCGGCCGCATGGTCACGATCTGCACCCGGCCGGGCGAACTCGACCAGAACCTGGCGATCGCCGGGCGCTTCGAGGAGGTGTTCTGCGCCGTCGGCAGTGCATCCGCACAACGCCGCCTCGGAGGCGCCGGCGACGGTCGAGCGGCTGGCCGAGATGGCCGGGCACCCCAAGGTGGTCGGGATCGGCGAGAGCGGGCTGGACTACCATTACGACCACAGCCCGCGGGAGGCAGCAGCAGGAGAGCTTCCGCACCATATCCGGGCGGCGCGGGAGACCGGGCTGCCACTGATCGTGCATACCCGCAGCGCCGACCCCGACACGATCCGCATCCTGGCCGAGGAGGGCGCGGGCCCAGGGGGTCAGAGGCGCGGGGACAAGCCCCTGCGCGGTGTCATCCACTGCTTCAGTTCCGGGCGGAAACTGGCTGAAAACGCTGTAGAAATGGGTTTCTACGTGTCCCTGTCCGGGATCCTGACCTTCAACCGCTCCGACGACATCCGGGCGATCGTGCGCGACCTGCCTCTGGACCGGCTGCTGGTCGAGACTGACGCGCCGTACCTGGCGCCGGTGCCAAAACGCGGCAAGCGCAACGAGCCGGCCTTCGTGGCGCATACCGCCGCCCGGCTGGCCGAGGTCAAGGGCATCGGCGCGGCCGAGGCGGCCGAGCGCACCACGGCCAATTTCTTCACCCTGTTCGACAAGGTCCCGCAGCCCGAAAAGACGACAGGCCGGGCGGCCGCGCTCATGAAGGTGACGGTGCTTGGTTGCGGCGGCTCGCTGGGCGTGCCGATGGTCGGCAACAACTGGGGAACCTGCGACCCGGACGAACCCGAAGAACCGGCGGCGGCGGCCGGCGATCCTGGTGGAGCAGGGCGCCACGACGGTCCTGGTCGACACGCCGACCGACCTCCGCAACCAGCTGCTGGACGCCAAGGTCGAGCGGCTGGACGCGGTGCTGTACACCCATGGCCATGCCGACCACATCCACGGCATCGACGATCTGCGGCCGTTGACCTGGCATCACGGCGCGCTGACCGGCTATGCCGATGCCGCCACCAAGGCGCAGCTGGAACAGAGCTTTCCGTACGCGGTTGCCAGTGTCGACATGGACAGAGGGCTTTACCGGCCGATCCTCACGGTCGAGTTGATCGACGGCCGCTTCACGATCGGCGATCTGGAGGTGATCCCGTTCGTCCAGGACCACGGCCATTCGGACTCGCTGGGCTTCCGGTTCGGCGATTTCGCCTACTCGACGGACGTGGTCGATCTCAGCGACGAGGCCTTCGCGACCCTGGAGGGCGTGCAGGTCTGGATCGTCGACGCCACCCGCGAGCAACCGCATCCCAGCCACGCCCATCAGGACCGCGCCCTGGGCTGGATCGAGCGCCTGAAGCCGGCCCAGGCCTATCTGACCCACATGAACCACACCGTGGATTACGACCAGCTGATGCAAAAGCTGCCGCCCGGCGTCGAGCCGGCCTATGACGGGCTGGTGATCGAACTGTAGGGCGAAATGACCTGAACCCGAACCGAACTCATGGATGATTTTCTATCCGTTTCAACAGGATAGAGCATGATTCAGACGTGAGGTCGAAGCGACCTCACGCCATACCGGTCCGGGAAATCGTCCGCGCCGGTCAGCCTCCGAAGCGCCTGCGCAGATCGGCCACCGAGCCCGTCGTCAGACGCCTCACGGGGGTCACGATGGACCTCGACGTGTATCTGGCGACATAGCCGCTATCGGTCAGGAACTTGCCGTACCAGGCGACAAAGCGCGTCTTGTCCCTGAGAACGAAATGCCCGAAATTGGCATCGAAGTAGTGATAATAGCGTGACTCCACCTCGATGGCGGCGATATGACCGCCGCCCGGGCGCTTGTACTGGCAGAAATACAGGCCGGCGGCGCCCGCCACCTGATTTGTGATCCTGACCGCGTCCGGGGCGCCGGCGAGCGAGGTTGCCGCTCCTCTGACCAGGCCGAGCTCCCGCATGGTCGCGTCGTATCCCAGCATGTCGGATTTGGTCAGATTGTGCAGCCGGGTGACCCGCCAATCCGCCTTTTCCGCCATGTGCGTCGAGGTGCTGTATGGCAGATCGCCGCCGTTCAGCCGGGCCTGACACCACTGAAAGGTCAGCGCGGCGCAATAGCCGTTCCGCACGTTTCCCCAGGGCCCGATGTCCTTGTAGTTATAGTCTGCCGAGCCCTGGTGATAGGCGTAGACGAGCTCGTGGTTGTCATTCGCCGCGCGGGCGATCGCATTCATGACCATGTTATGCCGATCCTCTCTTCGACCTGACTGGCGACCCCGTGTTCAACCGAGAGAGTGCGCAATGCTTCTCGTCCGGAGCCTGCACCATTGGTTAATACCCGGACCATTTAATCCCGCACAAGCGTTTCCGATGCGGTCCGTCGTCTCTGGACCGTGAGGCAGCAGCTTCGCCGAGACCAGAGGTGGTGCCCGGAATTCCGAAAGAGGAGATCGACTGCGAAGCACAGCATGACGCAACGCCGGAGCGCTGGCCTGCCTCAGAATCGTTTAGGCATTTTCCATAATGTACATTATCAGACAATGCTCACGGCGGGACGCCGTGTAGCACAACGTCGACCAAGCGGCCTCGCCTTTCTTGGCGGTTGCGCGATCGCGATCGGCTGGACGCCTGTCGATGCACGCTCACTCAGGTATCGGCTTTCAGAGTCCGAAGTGTTGTTTCCAGACCTCCGCGCGCTGGGCATCTCGGAGTTCGTAAACTTTGATCGCTTCGGTTAAATCGCGGATCTCCGTCATATCCCGGTCGTCGCCCAACTGGGTCAGTCGCATCGTGTACCAGGCCGTCACGCCGCCTTCCGGCCGCGATGCAAATCTCGGAAATTCCGGGTCCTCGCCCGCCGGATTCGCCCAAGCCTTCGGCAAGCCGGGGTCGAGTACCAGCGCACGCGCCAGGCCGATCAGATCCGCGTCACCTTGCGCAACCGCTCTTTTCGCCTGATCCAGCGATTTGAACCCGCCAGTGACCATGAGGGGCTTTCGGGTCCGATTACGGGCCTTCCTCGCAAACTCAATGAAGTACGGGCCGCTGCTTGCACCGTCCGAGGACGATTTTGCGCCGGGGAAATAGGTGCCGCCACTGATGTCGAGGAGGTCGATTCCGGTCTCCTCCAGCGCCGCGACAAGCTCAAGCGCGTCGTCCTCCTTCAACCCTCCATACAGTTGATCGGATGAGTTCAGTTTGATGGCGATGGGAAAGTCCGGCCCGACCGCCCGCCGGACTTCGTTTACCACCTCGAGCACGATCCGCATGCGCGCGTGAATGTTGCCGCCGTAATCGTCCTTTCGCCTGTTGAACAAGGGTGAAAGGAACTGGCTGAGCAGAAAGCCATGCGCCGCGTGCACTTCCACGCCGCCAAAACCGAGCCTTTTCGCCAGAACGGCGGTTTGCGAGAACTTTCCCGGAAGGTCGCGGATTTCGTCAAGGCGGAGCTCTGCACAGCGCACCCCGGGCAAATCCAGGGCGCTGGGCCCTTTCGGAGTGCTGATCGGCGGATGCGCCATCGCGCCTGCATGGCCGAGCTGCAACCAGAGTTGGCCATCGTTCCTTGACCCCGCCTGCGCCAGCGCCTCGAACCTTCCCAGGTCGGAATCGCTGTTCAGCACAAGGTTTCCGGGTTTCTCTGCAAAATGGGGATTGCCCTGGACTTCGCCGACGATAGACAGGGCGACGCCGCCATCGGCCCAGCGTTCGTAGAGCCGCATTTGGGCGTCGGTCGGGTGGCCGGTCCCATCGCCAAGCGAGTCCGACATTGCCGCCTTAGCGATGCGATTCTTGAGAACGACGCCGCATGGCAGCTGCACCGGTTCGAACAACACGCTGCGATCATCCTCGTCCGTCATCCCGCCCCCCAGCAGCTATGCATCGTGTGTCGGGCTTCCCCGCACCTAGACCACTAGACAATTCAATGGAGGTCGGAGTCGATTGATTTTGCGGAAGGAACCGATCCGATAATCGCGGTTTGTCTCAAGGCGCGAATTCGCGTGGTCACATCCCATCCCGGACATGTCCAGTGGTACACGCGGCTGGTGCCACCTGACGCCTGCAATGGTCTCCAATAGTGGTTATCGCCGCTAGACAGCCACAAACCTGCGCAAATAATCCCTGGCTAGCGGCTCTGACCAGCAGTGGCCGCGGTTTCGGGAGAATCCGGTGACCATCGACGACTATATCGACCTCGCCATGGCCAATCGGAAATTCAGCTCCGACCGGGAACTCGGGCGCGCGCTCGGGTTCAAGGGCAACCCGGTCAATCACTGGCGCACCAAGCGGGCCTGGCCGGCCGACCCGACCATGATCCGGCTGGCGCAGCTGGCCGGCGTCGATCCGATCTGGGCCCTGGTCGAGCTCAATATCTGGCGCTCGCAATCCACGGAGGCGCGCAAGGCGTACCAGATGCTCCAGCGACTGCTGGAGCGGTCCCGCGGCGCCGCGGCCTAGGAGGCCGTCGCGGCCCTGTCCAATGCCCGGCGGCTACGGCAACATCGGCGGCGGCGGGTATTTGGTCGGCGCTCGGGACGGTCCGCGATGGACATCGCCGGGATCTAGCGATTCCCGGGATGGCTCCCGATTTTCGGCCCCACGGCCCTGTCCTCATCCGATGGCCGCGCCAGGCGCGGCACCGTCAGCGTCAGGACAGCCGCCGCGGCCACAGCGACGATGAGCGCGATGCCGACCTCCGTCCAGAGCTGTGGGCGCAGCGCGCCGCACCAGACGATGACCGTGAACAGTGGGATATCGAGGAAATGGGTGACCTGGCCGAGCAACGTCCGTGCCTCGTCGCGGTCCTCCGGGCTCAACCGGCCTTGGGCCACCGCCTCGCGCGAGCGCCTGAGGGTGCGGCGGAACTGGAGACGGGTGACCGTGTTGCCCTCGATCAGTTCGAACAGGAACAGCGCCCACATGGCGGTGAGCCAGGGCTGCTCGAAGAACCCATAGCCGAGTTCGAGGATCAGCCACAGCCCGCTGCCGGCGAGCAGCAGCGCGCCCGGCACCGCCAGCGCGTCATAGAAGGCGGCGGTGTACCAGGCCGCCTCGGCGAATCGGTGCGGGTCCCGGGTCCGGTAGGCCCGAAGCTCGGAGACGAATACCGCCAGCAGGCCACCGCCGAGCAGGATGAAGCCGGCAAAGTGGCAGAACCGCAGGATCAGATAGCCGTCCATCGACTCCCCCTCACCGATCGGACCTGTCGAGTCCCGGGCCGAGCCTCGGCTTCGAAACCGCAAGGAACACGGTCGTCAGCGCCAGCGCCACGTTGATCGCGCCGAACAGGCTTTCCCTGCCGGCGCCGGACCGCATCGCCTCTGGCGTCACGGTGCCGCCGGCAACCGCCGTCGCCGTGTCGAGCAACGCGCCGCCGGTCGGCACCAGGATCAAGGCGGCGTTGAGAATGATCAGCACGCCAATGACCAAGTGCACCGCCAGCCAGCCGGACCGGAAGACGCCCGGACCGCGGCGCAGCGCCATGAACAGGCCGGTGGCAGCCAGCAGGGCCAATCCGGGGATAGTCAACGCCCAGGTGGCGATCCCGATGGCCTGGCGGCCGAACAGCAAACCGGCTGGGTCTTCGACGGCCGGGATGAAGCCGACGGTGATGTGCCCGAAGACGCTTCCCAGGAACATCGCCAACCCGATGAGATGCAGGGCCTTAGCGGTCTTCATCATCGCGCCTCCTCCACCTCGAGACGGCGGCGGCAGGTTCTGAGCACGGCAAGCGCCGCCTGGATCGTCGCGGTCCGCATGCCACTTGCCAGCCGCGACGACCAGTCGGCCTGGCGCCGACTGACCTGGTCCAGGGCCGCGCGGCCCTTGGGCGAAAGCCGGACCAGCTTGGCGCGCTTGTGCTCGGGATTGTCGGCGAAGTCGGCGAATCCCTCCTCCACCAGCACATTGGCGATGCGCTGCACCGCTTGGCGGGTCAGCCCCATCAGCCGGGCGACCTGGGCGACAGAGCGCGGCCGGTCGTCGATCGCGCCGAGGATCTGCCAGCGCGCGCTGGTCAGCCCCAGATCGGCGGTCAACCGGTCGCCGGCGGCCAGCAGGCAGCCATTGAGCCGGAACGTCTCAAGGATCAGCTCGGTCAGCGCCGTCGCCTCTGCGGTCCGTCCCGGGAGTGTGTCCGTGTAACTCATAATGACAGTATATTGTCATATTGACAGTATATTGTCAAATGAATTCGGCATTGTTCGCTGACCTCTTTCTCCAGGCCGGCTTTGCGTCTACCAAGTCCGGAACGCGAACCCGAGTCAGGCGATCCATGTCCAACCGACCCTCGATCGACTCCGACAGCGGCATCGGCCGCCTGCTGGCCATCATGGCGCGGCTACGCGATCCCGATGGCGGCTGCCCCTGGGATCTGGAGCAGAGCTTCCGGACCATCGCGCCGCACACCATCGAGGAGGCCTATGAGGTCGCCGACACCATCGAGCGCGGCGACATGGACGAGTTGCGCGACGAGCTCGGCGATTTGCTGTTCCAGGTGGTGTTCTATGCCCGGATGGCCGAGGAACAGGGCGACTTCGATTTCGAGGCGGTCGCCGGCGGCATCGCCGACAAGATGGTGCGCCGCCATCCGCATGTCTTCGGCGATGTCAGCGTGGAAAGCGCCGAGGAGATGACGCATCGCTGGGAGGCGCAGAAAGCCGCTGAACGGGCCGACAAGGCCGCCGCCGATGGCCGCCCCGCCAGTGTCCTGGACGGGGTGATTGCCGGCCTGCCCGCCCTCACCCGCGCCGTGAAGCTGCAGAAGCGCGCCGCCCGGGTCGGCTTCGACTGGACCGAACCGAAGGAGATCCTCGACAAGATCGAGGAGGAGATCGGCGAGCTGCGGGCCGAGATCGATACGGATGGCACCCCCGACCGGATCGAGGACGAGATCGGCGACCTCGCCTTCGCCCTGGTCAATCTGGCGCGGCGGCTGGAGGTCGACCCGGATGCCGCCCTGCGCCGCACCAACCGCAAATTCGACCGCCGCTTCCGCCGCATCGAGCACTGGCTGGCGGAACAGAACCGCACCCCGGACCAGGCCGGCCTGGACGAGCTGGAAGCGCTCTGGCAGCGGGCCAAGGGCGAGGAATAGTCCGGGGCCCGGCATTGGCGGGCCCATCCTCCCCCTTCGACAGGCTCAGGGTGAGGGTGCTGAGGAGGTGAGTTCAGCCCCCCCAGCACCCTCACCCTGAGCCTGTCGAAGGGCAAGGATTGCAAAGCCGCAGCAACCTGCTAGCTGGGAAAATCCTTCACCCGCCGGCTGAAATACCCGGTCGCTTTCTTGGTCAGTCTGCACAGCCGCCACTGCCCTGCGGAGAATTTCGTCGGAAAGTGCCGTTGCAGCATTTCGGCGTATTGCCTGGCGGCGTCGCCGGCGTCTTCGAACGGCAGCGCAAGGAATACGCTCACCGTGGTCTTCTCGGAGAACCGGGCGTACAGGGTAGATTCGCCGACACGACTCATGCCACCACGCGTGTCCTGCACATAGCAGTCGGCCTCCTGATGCGGCAGCACCTGCCGGGAGTCGGCATCGACCAGCGCGAACCGCCAGGACGCTGCGACCAGCGCCGCCGGCATTCCCTCTTCGGTCAGCGGAATCGGTCGATGGCCCTCAATCGTGGCGCAGGCGGCGTCGAATTCCGCCAGAGGCAGGCGCCAGCTGCGGGTCAGGGTGCCGGCGAAGCGAGATTTGATCGGCCACCAGCCCAGATGCCTGAATTCCGCCCTGAGGGGCTTGGAGAACGATCGTGGCACCGACCCGCCCTGTGTCACCTGCACATGAAGCAGCTCGGGATCCGGATTCGTGGTGCATGCCGACAGGAACTCCCTGACGGCCGCCAGGCAATCCAAGACGCCGCGTGTCCTGAGCGTATGGGCGCCGCCGCTCGAAATGGGCAGGCCGTCATAGGTGATCAGGCCGGAGCGCAGCTTCGTCGCAGGCAGTTCGGCCATTCGGCGCGCTACCCAGATCCGGCGGGCATCTCGGCGGACAGGAAGTCCCGGACGTCTTGCCAGCTCTCCCGGTCCGGGGCCACGATCAGCAGGCCCTCATGGATCAGCGGCGTATAGTCCCGGCCGTCGATCAGGGCCGAATAGCCGCCGGCTTCGGCGTGCATCAGCACCCCGGCGGCGTGGTCCCATGGGTTCAGGCGGAACGGCACGCAGAGATCGGCCTCGCCGGCCGCCAGATTGAGGTACTCGATGCCGGAGCAGCGCAGATTGCGGCCGGATTCCATGGCGTCGCGCAGCCGGCTCAGCTTGGGCCAGTGCGCGCCGGAATATCTCGGGCCGCTGACATAGCCGCGCATTCCGGCGATCGGCCCGGGTGCGACAACCCGGCTGCGGACGCCGTCGACCACTGTGCCCTCGCCGGCGACGGCCCAGCCCATGCGCCCGGTGACCGGTTGATGGATCCAGCCGGCCACCGTGCGGCCCTTCTCGGCCAGGGCCACGATCATGGCGAAGCGCTCATCGCCGCCGGCGAAATTGGCGGTACCGTCCAGCGGATCGATGATCCAGACCGGCGCCTCGCCGGACAGCCGGTCCAGCACCGCCGCATCGGCCGACGCCGCCTCCTCGCCGACCACCACCGAGCCGGGCAGCAGCGCCAGCAGTTCGGCCTCCAGCCGGGCCTCGGACTCCTCATCGACCACGGTCACCAGGTCGCCCGGCGATTTCTCGCGGATCTCGCCTTCGGCCAGGTCGCGGAAGCGCGGCACGATGACGTCGCGCGCGACGGCTTCCATGATGTCGGCGACGTGGCGGCTGTCCGGCAGCGTCATTGCGGTTCCCTTGCGGATCGTGTTGGGCCGCGGCGCCCACGGCGAAACAAAAGGGCGCTCAGGCGCCCCTGTCTTTGGTATAGCCCAGAATCGGCGATTATCGGCTACAAATCCGCCGTTTAGGCGGATTGTCGCGGGTGGATGCCCCTGCCCTCCAGCCGCGCCAGATCGGCGGCGTCGATGCGGACCCGCAGATGGGCGAAATCATCGTCGTCATGCCGCTCCAGCACATCGCCGCGCTCATGCAGCCAGGCGATCGTGCGTCCATCGGTGACGCTGACCTGCAGATCGACCACCGGCCGGCCGATATCCAGCCGTCGCGCGACCGCGTCCAGCAGCGTGTCGATGCCCGCGCCGGTCAGCGCCGACAGGGCCACGGCGGCCGGCTGCCGGGCGGCCTGGTTTTCCACCACCGCGGCCTCGTCCGGGTCCAGCAGATCGACCTTGTTCAGGACTTCGATCACCCGCTCGTCAAGCTCGGCCTCGATCCCCAGATCGCTCAGCACCGCCAGCACGTCGGCGCGCTGCGCGGCGCTGTCGGGGTGAGCGGCATCGCGGACATGCACGATGATGTCGGCGGTCTGCACCTCCTCCAGGGTGGCGCGGAAGGCCGCCACCAGATGGGTCGGCAGGTCGGAGATGAAGCCCACCGTATCGGACAGGATCGCCTTGCGTCCGCCGCCCATGTCGATCTGCCGCATGGTCGGGTCCAGGGTGGCGAACAGCATGTCCTCGGCCATCACATCGGACCGGGTCAGCCGGTTGAACAGGGTCGATTTGCCGGCATTGGTATAGCCGACCAGGGCGATCACCGGATACGGGACCCGCTGCCGCGCCGCCCGGTGCAGCGAGCGGGTGCGCCGCACATCCGCCAGATCCTTCTTCAGCCGGTCGATGCGATCGTCGATCTGGCGGCGGTCCAGTTCGATCTGGCGCTCGCCCGGGCCGCCCATGAAGCCGGCGCCGCCGCGCTGCCGTTCCAGGTGGGTCCAGGACCGCACCAGGCGCGAGCGCTGATAGGACAGATGCGCCAGCTCGACCTGAAGCTGGCCTTCCCGGGTCTGCGCCCGGTCGCCGAAGATCTCCAGGATCAGGCCGGTCCGGTCGATCACCTTGGTCGACAGGCGCTGCTCCAGATTGCGCTGCTGGATCGGCGTCAGGGCGCCGTCGACCACCACCACGTCGGCCGCCTCGTCGGCCGCGATGCCGGCGATGTCGGCGATGCTTCCGCCCCCCAGCAGGGTCGCCGCCTTGGGTCGATTGATCCGGATACTGCTCTGGTAGACCACGTCCAGACCGATCGCCGCGGTCAGTCCGACCGCCTCCTCCAGGCGCGCGGAGGCGCTCCGCGCGGCTTGGCCTCCGGAGAGGTCGGGATGGACGACAATGGCACGACCGGACGATCCGGCGGCGGGGTGCCCTGCCCCGTTGAGCGGCGGCAAGGCGGCCTAGGCCTCTTCCTTGGACGGCTCAAACAGCTGGATCGGATGGGCCGGCATCACCGTCGAAATCGCATGCTTGTAGACGAGCTGCGAGTGGGCGTCGCGTCTGAGCAGCACGGAGAAGTTATCGAACCAAGTCACGATGCCCTGGAGTTTCACGCCGTTGACCAGGAAGATCGTCACCGGCGTCTTGTTCTTGCGGATGTTGTTGAGGAAAACATCCTGTACGTTCTGGCTCTTCTCCGACATTTCTCTGCCTCGTTGGTCTGATTCTTGGAGCCCTTGTTACCGGCTCATGATTGCGTCAGCGGCAGCCCAGTACTCACGTACTCGCGGCCGCATGGTATAGGAACCACCCCGAAGGGCGTAGCGAAATTTCCAGGGGCCGCACAATTATTATCCCGGCGTTCGGGCCGCCGATTTCAGTCCCGCGCGCCGTCGGACGATGCGTAGCCGACATAGGATTCGCGAAGCCGTTTGCTCAACGCCCCCGGCTTGCCATCCGCCACCGACCGCCCGTCGATTCGCGTTACAGGCATAACATAGGTCGTCGCGCTGGTGATGAAAGCTTCCGTCGCCTGATAGGCCTCTTCGACGGAGAATGACCGTTCCTCGAAGGTGAGGCCGGCCGCTTCGGCAAGCCGCAGGATCGACTGCCGGGTGATGCCGTTGAGGATCAGATGGCTGGCATTGCGGGTGACGACCCGGCCGTCGCCGGTGACGATCCAGGCATTCGACGAACAGCCCTCGGTGACCTGCCCGTCCTCGTCGAACTGCCACGCCTCGAAGGCGCCGGCGGCGGCCGCCTGTTGTTTTCCAAGAACCTGAGGAAGAAGCGATACGGATTTGATATCACGACGTTTCCATCGGATGTCCGGGATCGTGATCACCGCCACGCCATGCGCGATCTGGGCTTTCGGGTCGAGGTTCATGTGTCGCGTTGTCAGCACCAGGCTGGGCGTTGCCGAGTCCGGAAAGCGAAAGTCGCGCGGCGCGCTGCCACGGGTGATCTGCAGGTAGACGATGCCGTTGCGGACCCGGTTGCGGCCGATCAGCTGCCGCATGATCATCCGCAGGACCCGCTCGCTGACCGGCCAGGCGATTTCGAGTTCGCCAAGCGAGCGGCCGAGCCGCGCCAGGTGTCCGTCCTCGTCGACCAGCCGGCCGTTCTGGACCGTCACCACCTCGTAGACGCCGTCGGCGAACTGGAATCCACGATCCTCGATATGCACCGCCGCGACCTCGTGGCGCAGATAGCGTCCGTTCACATAGGCAAGTCGTGGCATCGCTGTCGGTCCCGGTCCGTCGTGGCGTCACTGTCCGGGCGGGTTATCCGCCTGATCAGGGATGAGCATACCGACCCCGCAGTCCCGCGAAAGCGGGAATCTCGATGGAGTCGAGCAGAAATGGCGCGAGAGTCTCGATAATGCGGGACTGACGGGGAAGGAATGGGGTCGTCGGCCGCGGACCTTCTTCCGTTCATACGGCACCGGCCCGCTCCGCCGCCCGGCCACCCATTAGGATACTGGCGTTGGGTGGCCGGGCGGGGGAGCGGGCCGGTGCCGAATCCGCGTCAGCGGATAAAACGCTAGAAGAACTCCAGGCGGACGGCGAACATCTTTTCGATCTTCTTGACCGATTCCGCGGCGGCCAGAAGGATCACCCGGTCATGCGGTTTGATCACCGTGTCGGGCCGCGCGATGATGACCTCCTCGCCACGGACCACGGCGCCGATGATCACGCCCGAGGGCAGCCGGACGTCCTTGATCGGGTTGTTGACCAGCGGCGATGTCTCCAGCGCCTCGGCCTCGATCACCTCTGCGAATCCGTCTTTGAGGGAGTACACCGATTTGATGCGGCCGCGCCGCACATGCTGGAGAATCGTCGAGGCGGTGATCGAGCGCGGGCTGACCACCGCGTCGATGCCCAACGAACCGACCAGGGTGTTGTAGGTGGTGCTGTTGATCAGGGTGATCACCCGGTCGGTGCCATAACGCTTGGCGAGCAGCGACGACAGGATGTTCACCTCGTCGTCGTTGGTCACCGCGACCACGGTTTCCGACAGCCGGACATTGGCCTCGTCCAGTATTTCGGTATCCAGCGCATCGCCGTGCAGCACCGTGGTGCGCTCCAGGCGCTCGGCGACATGGGCGGCGCGGGACCGGCTGGTCTCGATGATGCGGGCGGTGACGGCCGGGTGCTCGCGCTCAAGGTCGGCCGCCAGGGTCAGTCCGATATTGCCGCCGCCGATGATGATGATACGCCGCGCCTCGCGTTCCTCGTGGCCGAAAGCGGCCATGGCGCGCCCCACATGACTGGTCTCGGTGACGAAATACACCTCGTCGCCTGGAAGCATCTGATCGTCGGCGTCGACGACGATCGGCCGTTCGCCGCGCACGATGGCCATGATCTCGATATGCAGGTCGGGGAACAGCCCGGTCAGCTGCCGCAACGGCGTGTTCACGATCGGACAGTCCTCGCCGCAGATCACGCCGATGCATCGCACCAGCCCGTCGGCCATCGGGATCATGTCGAACGCCCCCGGCACCTGCAGCCGGCGGCCGATCGCCCGCGCCACCTCGATCTCCGGCGATATGATCACGTCGATCGGCATGTTGTCGCGGCTGAACAGATCGGCCCAGATCGGGTCCAGATAGGCCTGGTTGCGGATCCGCGCGATCTTGGTCGGCACGCTGAACAGCGAATGGGCGACCTGGCAGGCCACCATGTTGACTTCGTCGGACTGGGTGACCGCGATGATCATGTCGGCGTCGGCCGCGCCAGCCTGCTCCAGGATCGGCGGACTCGAGGCATGGCCGACGAGCCCCTGGACATCCAGCGTGTCGGACAGCCTGCGGATCAGTTCCGGGGACTGATCGATGACGGTGATGTTGTTGGCTTCTGTGGCCAGATAGCGGGATATGTTCTCGCCGACCTGCCCGCCGCCGCAGACGATGGCCTTCATGACGGCTCACCGCGGGCGACAGGGCCAGCGACCGGGCGGCACCGGTTATCCATGTCCAAACTCAGTCTCCGGCCAGTTTCTGGGATCGGTCGTTGTTGCGTTCGCCGCCATGGACTCCGAGATTCTTCAGCTTTCGGTGCAGCGCCGAGCGCTCCATCCCGACGAACTCGGCGGTCCGGCTGATATTGCCGCCGAACCGGTTCACTTGGGCGATGAGGTATTCACGCTCGAAAAGCTCGCGGGCATCGCGCAGCGCCAGCCCCATGATCTCACCGCCCTTGTCCCAGCGCATCGAGTCCGGCGCGATCGTGCCGATCTCCGGTGGAAGCATGTCGGCGCGAACCGGCTCCGAGGTGTCACCGGTGGCCATGATCAGCAGCCAGTCGACGACGTTGCGCAGCTGGCGGACATTGCCAGGCCAGCCGTAGGCCTGGAGCGCCGCCATGGCGTCATCGGCGATCCGCCGCGTCAGCAGGCCCTGAGACTCGGCCGAGCGCTTCACGAAATGCGCCGCAAGCAGCGGGATGTCATCGCGGCGTTCGGACAGGGGGGCGATGTCGATCGGCACCACGTTCAACCGGTAGAACAGATCCTCCCGGAAGCGGCCGGCCTCGATCTCCGAGGGCAGGTCGCGGTTCGACGAAGCGATGACCCGCACATCCACCTCGACCCGGGTGGCGCCGCCGACCCTGGTGAAGGTCTGCTCCTGCAAGACGCGCACGATCTTGCCCTGGGTGGCCAGCGGCATGTCGGCGACCTCATCGAGCAGCAACGTGCCGCCATGGGCTTGCTCCAGCGTGCCGATCTTGCGCGGCCCGTCGCCGCCATCGATCGCGGCCTCGGTGCCGAACAGTTCCTCCTCCAGCCGGTCCGGCGACATGGCGGCGCAGTTCAGCACCACGAACGGCCCGCCGGACCGTCGCGACCGGCCATGCAACTGGCGGGCCACCACCTCCTTGCCGACTCCGGCCGGTCCGGTGATCAGCACTCGCGAGCCGGTCGGCGCGACGCGCTGGATCTGCTGGCGCAGTTGCATGACGGGCGGTGAGCTGCCGATGAAATGGTCCGGCTCGCCGGCACGGGCCCGAAGTTCGGCGTTCTCGCGCTTGAGCCGCGCCGCCTCGACGGCACGCTCGACCATCAGCAGCAGCCTGTCCGATTTGAAAGGCTTCTCGATGAAGTCGTAGGCGCCGTTTTTGATCGCCGTGACGGCCATTTCGATATTGCCATGCCCGCTGATCATCAGCACCGGCATGACCGGAAATCTCCGTCGCAGCTCCTCCAGAAGCTGCAGCCCATCGAGCTTGCTGCCCTGCAGCCAGACATCCAGAACGATCAGGCTGGGCTGCCGGTTGGCGAGTTCGGCCAGGGCCTGGTCGGAACTCGCCGCCTCCCGCGTCGTGTGGCCCTCATCCTCGAGGATTCCCCGGATCAGCAGGCGAATGTCGTCCTCGTCGTCGACGACCAGGATATCGTGGGCCATGGATCAGGTGCCCGCGGCTTTTGACTTCGGCTTCGGCCGGGATTGTCCGGTTCACGACGGCGGCACTCTCTATATGCTGGAACACCAGTCGGACCCTGTGCGCCGCCCCCGTCGCGGTCCGCCAGCAGCAATCGACCGCCATGATCTTCCATGATTTTCTTCACGATGGCGAGGCCCAATCCGGTGCCGCGGCTGCGGGTCGTGACATAGGGCTCGGTCAAGCGGTCGCGGTCTTCCGACGGTAGCCCAGGGCCGTTGTCCTCGACCATCACGATCGCCTGCTGGTCTTCGGCAGTCAGCGTC
>CBDBVB010000024.1:0-247878 GCA_965212545.1 Inquilinaceae bacterium | reverse complement strand
GAGGGCAAGTTCTCCCTGCGGGCTTCGGCCACCGGCGAGATCGTCATGGACGATGTGTTCGTGCCGGAAGACAACCTGCTGCCCAACGTGACCGGCCTCAAAGGCCCGTTCGGTTGCCTCAACAACGCCCGCTACGGCATCGCCTGGGGTTCCATGGGGGCTGCCGAATTCTGCTGGCACGCCGCCCGGCAATACACCCTGGACCGCACCATGTTCGGCCGCCCGCTGGCCGGCACCCAGCTGATCCAGAAGAAGCTGGCCGATATGCAGACCGAGATCACGCTGGGCCTGCACGGCGCACTCCGCCTCGGCCGCCTCAAGGACGAAGGCCGCGCCGCGCCGGAGGCGATCAGCCTGATGAAGCGCAACAATTGCGGCAAGGCGTTGGACATCGCCCGGGCCGCCCGCGACATGCATGGCGGCAACGGCGTCGCCGACGAGTACCACGTGATCCGCCACGTCATGAACCTGGAGGCCGTCACACCTATGAGGGCACCCACGACGTGCACGCCCTGATCCTGGGCCGGGCGCAGACGGGGATCGCGGCGTTCTGATAACCGTGGGGATCTGCGTCTCCAGGCGGGAGCCGTGTTCGTCGTCGCAAAAGCGACCAGAACCTAGGGACCTGGGACGCCAAGCGACAGACTCAGGCTGATTTGCACCCGCAAGCTATTGACGATAGGTCCACGCATTGGTTGCATGGACGAACGGGAACCCTATGCCGTCGAACAGGGTGACGCGAAATCTCAGACGATCGCCGGGATGAAACAAGGTGTTCGCCAGCCGTCTGGGGTTGCCAGGCGAGCACATAAGAGCCGTCTTCGTTGATGGCCAATGAGCCGTTCGGAATCGCCGTGCATCGAGACATGGCCATCTCGATGCTGCAGACCTCGATCTTCTCGACGGTCACTGGGTCAGCCTCGGCATCGATTGCGACGAACGCCAGACTGACAAGCCCATCGGCACTCGTCGCCACCTCGAACGACGTCAGATAGGGCGCCAAGTTCTCCCGACTCAGCTTCACGATTGTGCCGTCTTGGCCCACTGCCCAGCCGTTGCGGCCGTCCGCGGCGACATCGACGGAAAGGAGAGTGATGCGCGTGTCACTGGCCTGCCGTATCCAGGTGGCACCGCCATCGGCCGTAGCAAGAATCGCGCGGCCAAGCCGACCGCCCAACCATGACGGCCATCGTCGGTGACATGGATATCGTAAAGCAAGGCGTCCCTGCCGCTTTCTGCACAGTCCAGCTTGCACCGCCATCGCCGGTGGCCACCATTGCCTCACCGACCGCCCAGCCACGGAGTCCATCGGCGGCGAATTGGAGGCCGCGAAGTTCGGTCCGCACAGGGCTAGCCTGCGACGTCCAGGTGGCGCCACCATCGTTCGTGGCGACGATTGTGCCGCCCTCGCCAACGGCCCAGCCACGGCGACGATCGGTGGCGAAGTGGATTGCATTGAGCGTGAACTGCGTGCCGCTGGCGCTCGGCGCCCAGGTGTTACCGCCATCGGTTGTGGCGAGGATTGACCCGTCTCGCCTACGACCCAGCCATGACGGCCGTTGTCGGCGACGTGGAGGCCGTATAGTGGAACTTCGGTGCCACTGCCTGAGTCGTCCAGGTCGCGCCACCATCATCGCTGGTCACGATCGTGCCACCATAGCCTGCGGCCCAGCCGTGCCGGCCATCCTCAGCGAAATGCACCGCGTAGAGTGGTTGAACCGAACCACTTGCCCGCGCCGTCCAGGTGGCGCCGGCATCGGCGGTGGCGGCGATCACGCCGTTCTTGGCCACGGTCCAGCCATGCAGGCCGTCGTCGGCGACATGGGTTCCGAAGAGTTGGGCATTGGTCCCACTGGCTTGAGCCGACCAGACTGCGCCGCCATTCACGGTGGCGACAATCGTGCCTTCCGCGCCGGCAGCCCAGCCGCGGAGGCCGTCGGCGGCAAATCGGACGACATTGAGCCGAGCCTTAGTGCCACTATCCTGTGCCACCCAAGTTGCGCCGGCATCGGCGGTGGCGACAATCACGCCGCGCTGGCCCACCGCCCAGCCGTGCAGAACGTCTTCGGCGAAGTGCATGGCTTGAAGGTTCGCGAGCGTGCCGCTCTCCTGCGCCACCCAGTTGGATCCGCCATCAGCAGTGGCGATGATGGCGCCCCTTCTGCCCACGGCCCAGCCACGGCGACCATCATCGGCGAAATGGAGGGCGAAGAGCCGAGCACCCGTTCCGCTAACTTGTGCCCTCCATGTGGCACCCCCATCGGCGGTAGCGACAATCGTACCGCGATGGCCGGCCGCCCAGGCGTGGTGATCATCTTTGGCGACATGGATTGCGGGTCAGCCGGGCGTCCGTGCCGCTTGGCTGCCGTGTCCAGGTGGCACCACCATCAGACGTGGCGACAATCACACCGTCCCCGCCAATGGCCCAACCGCGACGGCCGTCGCCCGCAAAATCGACGGCGGTCAGCCAGGATTCGGTGCCGCTCATCTGCGGCATCCAGGTGATACCGCCATCGACGGTGGCCAAGATCGTGCCTCCCTGCCCCGCGGCCCAGACCCGGAGGCCGTCATCTGCGCCATGGATTGCATGAAGGGAGGAGTTCGTGTCGCTCGCCTGCACTGCCCAGGTGTCGCCGCCATCGGCAGTGGCGACGATTGCGCCATGCTCACCGACGGCCCAGGCGAGGCTGCTGTTATCGGCAATATGGAGCGCATAGAGCGAAGCGTCTGTCCCGCTGGCCTGAGATGTCCAAGCGATGCCACCATCGGCTGTGGCAAGGATCACGCCGCCCCGCCCACAGCCCAGCCGAGGCGGCCGTCGCGGGAGATTTCCACATCGGCATAGCCCAAACCATGGGACCGATGAAGCCAAGAGTACCAGCGGGGGCGGTCGTCATGCGGCTTGAGGCCGACGGATTCTGCGACGGCGGCCGAGGGCACGACGATCAGAGCCAGAAGGGCGACGAACAATAGCGGTGTCCGAGATCCAATCATCTCAAGAGGCTCTTTCTCCAGCGTGACACAATTCTCTAAGGGCACTGGCCATGGCCGGCAGAATTGCAGTTCTCCGGCGGCGCGTGGCGCTTCGGCGTCGTGCCGATACGAGGACACTATTGGCCGCACGAGGGGCCCCGTATTTGCCAACGGCTGCAATTTGCAGCACTAAGCCCCCCGTCTATTGGCTACTCGCAGCGGCAGTACCCGTACTTCCGACACGCAGTTGGTGTAGTCGGCACGCTATCGACTCCAATCCCGGCCCGCATTGACGCACCTCAACGGTTTCGTCAGACGGCAAAAACGTCTCACGTGATCGGCAGAACCGGCTGCAGTATTACGATTGGATCGGTGCATTTCTGAGTTGGAATTTGACACTGGACATCGCCCGGGCCGCCCGCGACATGCATGGCGGCAATGGCGTCGCCGACGAGTACCACGTGATCGCCACGTCATGAACCTGGAAGCCGTCAACACATATGAGGGCACCCACGACGTGCACGCCCTGATCCTGGGCCGGGCGCAGACGGGGATCGCGGCGTTCTAGATTCACGGCCAGCCCCATTGGGTTTCCCGAATCCGGGTATGAATTCTCCTCGTCAAAATGGAAGCGCTCCCGAGGCCTGCCTCGGGAGCGCTCTCTCCTCGGTCAACTGCTCCTGCTTGTCGTGAGAGGTCTTCAGACCGCCCCACGAGGTTTGATCGAGAGGTCTCCTCTCTAAAAACCCTGGCTCGCGGAGCACTGGTATTCCTTGTCGTCGTCCACGTCGTTGGTGGGGGGCAAGCCTCCGGGATTGGGTGCGGGGAGAGTTTCCGAGACACTCCAGGCCCCCTTCAATGGTGTTCAGGCTGATGAAGGCCTGCACGGCGCTTCCGGAAACCTCTACGTTCCCATCGATATGGTTGGAGAATATATTCACGAATCCCTCCCTCGGCATCCGTGGATCTTCACGTTGCCATCGACGATGGCCCCGGAGACCTGACAGCCGTTGGGAGCCGCAGCATTGGTGCATCGGATATTGCCATCCACGAAGCTCGACAGGACAACCACCGACGAGCCCGGGTTGCCTTCAATGTTGCCGTCGACCTCTCCACCGAGGATGAACAGGTCCGAGCGGTATACCGCCGTGACATTCCCGTTGACGGTTGCCGAGGACAGGACGCAGGTTCCGCCGGGGACGGCAACGACGTCTTCGAAGGCGCCCCGTCATGGTGGTGTTGCACAGGGTCCGGCGAGATCTCCATTCAGCGGCGACCTCGTCGATCGCAAAAATCGTGGTGCTTCCGCTGACTTCGTACGCCACAGCCAGAAGCGGTTGGCCGATCGGGCTGTCGGACGCGGAAATGAAAGCCAGGCCTTCCGGAGCGAGATCGCCGGCCGTGCCAAGCGAGGCGTCGCCACTGAAGTCCCTTGTGTTGATGTATTGCACGAAGGTCGGATCGTTGGGGTCCGAAACATCGTACACGACGATTCCGCCGATACGCTCCAGGCCGATGAAGGCATAGGTGCGGCCGGCAACTTCTCCGACTGTCAGACCTTCGGGCTCCGAACCCTTGTCGTCGCTGCGGTTGTCGAATGAGCCGTTCTCGTCATTGGTGGAATTGAATTCCTCGTGGAGGTGAGTCACGGTGATCTGTTGGAGATCATCGCCGCTGTCGAAGACCTGGTAGACCGGACCAGTGCTCCAGATCGAAAACGAGCGGGCGCCGAACGAGAAGATCTCGTCGAAATCACCGTCGTTGTCGGTATCGCCGATCGTGTTGGTGACCGTGAGGGCGCCCAGATTCGTGTCCTCCTGCAAGTCCACCGCATTCGGGAACGCGGTCGGATCCAGCGTGAGAGCACCCACCGTCGTCTCCTCGCTGAAGGTGTCGTAGTCCCGGGCATCGCCCTCATTGGCGGTGATCAGGAAGGTCTGGCCGTCGACCTCATACGACGCGATGCTGTCCGGCTGATACATGCCTCTGGTCGGCCAGGGTGTCGGGTTGATGAGATCGTCCACATCGCTGGCGTCAAAGCTGTTCGCATCGTTGCCGTGGTCCTTGAAACCCAGCCCCGTGAGACTTGAAACGCTGGCGGTCGCGATGTCGATGGTCGCCATGGCGTTGTTTTCCTGCAGCGCGACCCAGGCCGTCAGCGAGTCGTCCGAGAAGGCGATGTACTCGGGCTCCAGGTCTTGAGCGACCGTGGCGTTGGGGCCAAAGATCCGAATGCTGGGATCCAACGAAACATCGTTAAAGGCCCTGAAGTCGATGTCGACCACCGTCGCGTTTTCGACGCCGTCGCGCAGATCGATAATGCTGACCGAACCTTCGGGATCGATGAGATAGTCGTCGCTGGGTTCGCCCTCATTGGCCACCAGCACCCATTCACCGTTCGGCGAAAAGGCAACCATGTCCGGCAGCGCAGACTTCGTTCCCGTCGGCAGGTCGCCCACGACAAGGCGCTTCAGGAAGTTGCCGTCGGTATCAAAGAAAATCACCGCGCCGGGTTGCTGAGGGTTAACGTTTTCTACCGCCGCTGCGATCAATCCGCCCCTCTCGTCGTCGTCGTCATCGTCATCGCCAACCGCCATTCCGCCCCGAACAGCCACGCTGTTGGCTTTCGCGTCGTGGTTCTCCCCGTTGTCCCAGACCGTGACGTCGATCTGGAATAAGAGACTCGGACCGGTCGGATCACTGATGTCGAGCACATCAATCGTGGCGTCAGCCCCGTTGACGACAAACAGCCGCTGGGTTTCCGGATCGTAGTCCACGATCTCCGCGGCGCCGTCATCGAAAATATTGGTGGCAAATGTGCCAATCGGCGTCAATTCGATGCTGTCCCCCGCGTGCGCCATCATTGGCGCCGTGCAGACGGTGAGCAGTGGCGCCATACAGACGGTGAGCAAAAGACGGTTCAGGCGAAACTTGGCGTTAGCGAATTTGTTGCGTTTCATGGATTCCCCCTACCACAAGATGCTTGGACGCCCACCGTCCCCACGGACGAGTTGGACTGAATTGATTGGAGGCATGACCAGGAGCCATACCACCACCTATCCGATCAACCCGCAGCGTTTCCCCCTGATCGTGCCCATGCCATTGCAAGGCCGGTGACCTCAGAGCCGCGGTATTCCAGCTTCACGCGACGCTCAAGAGCGACGCCTTGGGCCGGTCATTCGGTATTCACGCTTTCAGGTTTGTTCTTTGCCTGGAATTGTGGCGGTCACGCGCGGCGCCTGTCGCAACAGCCGACAGGAAAATCCTTTGGCGAGCGCGCTGATCAGAAGATCTGAATTTACGGCGGCTGCAATTTGTTGGTTCATTTTCACCTCTCTGCATGACGGTGACGTGTTTTCGCAGTCACAATGAAGGTCCATGCCATTGCTTTTCCACGTTCCAGATCAGAAAACCTGTCCGGGCATTTTCGTAAGCAGATCGTTATGTATTCCCCCAACACTCTACCACTGGCCTATTTGCCAATCTGACGTTCCGTCATGAGCTCGGTTGGATTTCCAGATCCTTCATTGCGACGAACCTTCATCGCTCAGAATAATACGTGCCTAGGACAACGTGCTAGTCTGTACTAGAATTCCATCGCGTGCCACTACTTTTTGTATTGCAATTTGTAATGTTTTTAATGCAAGAGTAGCTAAAGCTGCGGTGACCTGGCTGCGTTTCGATTCCACCGCACCAGGCGATGCCTGCTCTGACTGCAAACTCCATACGGAAGCCGGCCTCGTTGGGCCTGATATCGAAGTTCGGTCATGGGATGCGGCGCCGACAGATGGCCGCTGGTCGTCATGGGCTTGGCACAGATCTTCACGGCGCCTGCGCCGAAGCTCAGCAACGACTGAACGCATGCCGAGTACCGAAAAGACAACGCAGGGGCCGTGACGCCCCTGCGCACCCTGAAATCGGGCGACCGGTCAGAAAGTGCCGGATGTCTCGTACATGAAGCGCGCATTCATAAGAGTGACGAGAGCGTCTCCCTCCATGCGGTCGTATCGCGCCACACCCGAATACTGGTCCAGGGTCTCTTGCCCCATTTCGGATTCATGCATTCGCTCAAGAATGTTCGCCAGGCGGGCCTTGATGGAGGGATCGAGCGACGTCCGCACCAGCATGACCGAGCGAATGATCGGATCGGACACGTGAATGATGACCAGATTGCGCCGATCGGCTTCCGAAAAATCTTCCGCTTCCGACCAATCGAGGTTGCTCATGGCGCCGGCCGCCGTGGTCCCGCTCAGCACCATGCCCACGGCACCGCCTCCACCGCCGTCGCCTTCATCGGCAAAAGCGAAGCCGATACTGTCGCGCGGCGTCGACGAAGTCCGCGGGTCGGTAAGCTCCACCATATTGTATCCTGCCCGCGCCAATAGAGAGCGTGGCACCAGGTAGGCGGAGGTCGAACTGCGATCCTCGAACGCAATGCTCTGTCCGACAAGATCGTCGAGACTGTCGATGCCACTGTCGCGCCGAACGAAAATCACTGAATTGTAATCGGGAACGCCGCCTTTCCATTCTCGCAACAGCATTTCCGACAATCCATCACGCTCCAATTCGATGGCACCAAAGGCCGTCTCGGAGACCAGGTCCACCTCGCCGGTACGGAACAACTCCGTCATCTCTTCCAGCGTGTCGACCAACCTGATGTCGACTCCGGTGATCCCCTGACCGGCCATCTCGATCGACAGATAGCTCGCCATGGCCTGGAGACGCGGCCGATATTTGTTCACATTGGTGGAAATTCGCCCGATCACCAAGCGGTTGCCGATCGGGCTCGTGCGAACGGCCGGCAACGGTGCGCTCAGGCCGGCGACGGCGCGAGATTCCGGAACGGCAGGTCGAGATGTGCTCTCAATCACCAACCCGGGTCTTCCCTGCTGGTCGCTGTTATTGGCTGAAGAGAAAAGGTAACCCGCGACTCCGCTTAACAGAATCGCAAGGGCGATAAGAGGAACTTTGTACATGAAGCGGCCCGCCAAATAGTTGCAAGGGTCCCCGAAGCGTCATCGATAGACGAGCCGGGTTAACAGAGCCTTACAACCATAGGAGGAAAAATTTTAGTATAGATTGAGTATATTTCTCGATAATCCCGTCTTGCGGAACGTACCGAGATCGGCGAAATCCAGACTGATCCAAGCCGCAGGCGATCCGCCAGATCACGCGCAACAGTTATAGCGAGGCGCTGGACATCGCCTCCGTCGCCCGCCATGGACATTGCGGCAACGGCGTCGCAGACGACTACGCCGTGATGCGCCACGTGGTGAACCGGTCTCCGCAGATTACCCTGGTTGATTGACGTCAATGTGAGCTTCGACCGGACTCGATACCTGTTTCGCCATCGATTACCCGATGCCGCTTTTCTTCACGGGGAGGCCGACGGTCTTACGCCATGCTTTCCTCAAGGTACTTTTTCTATTACGCGACACTGCTGCTCTCCTTGATCTTCGTCGTTCTTGGCAGCCGCATCGATCCTCTCTACCTGTGGCCGCTGCTGGCGACGGCGCCGCTCGGCCTGCTCGGCACCTGGGATGTCGTTCAGACCCGCCACAGCGTGCTGCGGAACTATCCCATCCTGGCGCATATGCGATTTCTGTTCGAAGGAATCCGGCCCGAACTGCGCCAGTACTTCTTCGAGTCCAATCTGAGCGGCACCCCGTTCAGCCGCGAGCAGCGCACGCTCGTCTATGAACGGGCAAAAAACGAGGAGGACAAGCTGCCCTTCGGCACCGAGCAGGAGGTCAATGCCGGCGATTACCGCTGGCTGAACCATTCGGTCGTCCCGCGGCCGCCATTCGAGAAGCCGCTTCGGGTCGATATCGGCGGCGCGGATTGCACGCGCCCGTATTCGGCCTCGCTCTACAACATCTCTGCCATGAGCTTCGGGGCGATCAGCGCCAACGCCGTGCGCGCCCTGAACAAGGGCGCAAAGCAGGGGAACTTCGCCCACGACACCGGCGAAGGCGGTATCAGCCGATATCACCGCGAATTCGGCGGCGACCTGATCTGGGAGATCGGCACCGGCTATTTCGGCTGCCGCAACGAGCATGGCGGGTTCGAACCGGAACCGTTCGCCGAGACCGCCCGGGACGAACAGGTCAAGATGATCGAGATCAAGCTGTCCCAGGGGGCGAAACCGGGCCATGGCGGCGTTCTGCCGGGTGCCAAGGTGACGGCGGAGATCACCGAGGCACGGCGGGTGCCACTGGGCGTCGACTGCATATCTCCGTCAGGCCACAACGCCTTCTCCGATCCGATCGGACTGCTCGAATTCGTCGCCCGGCTGCGACAGTTGTCCGGCGGCAAGCCGGCCGGCTTCAAGCTCTGCATCGGTCATCCCTGGGAATTCATGGCGATCTGCAAGGCGATGGTGGAGACCGGCATCACGCCGGACTTCATCGTGATCGATGGGGCCGAGGGCGGGACCGGGGCGGCGCCGATCGAATTCAGCAATCACCTGGGAACGCCACTGCGCCAAGGCCTGGCCTTCGCGCACAACGTGCTGGTGGGGACCAATCTGCGCGAACGGATCAAGATCGGCGCCAGCGGCAAGCTGATCTCCGCCTTCGACCTGGCCGGTGCCCTGTGCCTGGGCGCCGATTGGTGCAACTCCGCCCGCGGGTTCATGTTCGCGGTCGGCTGCATACAATCGCAGAGCTGCCACACCAATCGCTGCCCGGTTGGCGTCGCCACCCAGGACAAGCGGCGTCAGCGTGCGCTGGTCGTGTCGGACAAGGCGGAACGGGTCTACAATTTCCACCGCAATACGCTGAAGGCGCTGGCCGAATTCGTGGCCGCATGCGGCCTCGACCATCCGACCGAGCTGAGGCCCCGGCATTTTCATCTCGGCGACGGAAACGCGTTCGGACTCCCGGGAAACCAGGCCTTTCGCTGGCTCGAACCCGGCGAACTCCTGGAGTCGGATGACTGCCAGGGTTACTCACAATATTGGGCGGCGGCGGACGCCAAATCCTTTCAGCCAGCAAGCAACGGCTGATCTCGCCCGGCACATCAGCGCCTCAGGCGAGTTCCCACGCCTCGCGCCAGTCCGAGGTGACGTAGTTGATGATGATGGATTTGCGCACGCCCTTGATCGGGCTGCGGGCGACGCTGTGCCAGGTATCATTGCCCGGCACGAAGATCAGGCCCTTGTTGCGTCCGTAGGGCGCCGCGCCGACGCATTTGAAGTCCGGCGGCCCTTCATGGACCCGCGTGCCGGCATCCGCCAGTGCCGGATCGTCCAGCAGATAGACCAGCATCGTGAACTTCTTCACCGAGATGTCGGTGTGTGGCTCCAGCCAGAAGCCGTCGGTGTCCTGGCAATACTCGATCCTAAGATGGCCGTCTGAAAGGTCTGCGCCCGTGGTCTCCTCGATGGCCCCTTTCACGGTAGTGTTCTGGAAGCCCTCGACGACGCGGCGGCAGACCTCGAACCTCGCCTGGTTCTCCGGGTTGAAATAGACCCTGAAGGCGTTGTGGGCCTCGCGCCTGCCATTGAATTCGGCAACCTCCGGGGGCTGGAACGGAAGATTGGCGATCCCGTCGCAATACCCGTTGGGGAGCGCGTCCTCCAGCAGCCAGTAGTCGAACGGCGAGGTCTCGTGCCGGGCGGCGTCCAGGCAGGCGAGGAACGAGTCGGCCACGGGATCGGATGCCATCCGCCCGGTCGGGCCGAGCGCCAGGTCTTGATCCATCTGTCGCCTCCTCCAATGGGCCGGAGTGCGCTTTTCGGGTTCCGCAGATTGCGGCGAGGGCCGGCACCATCGCACGATTCGCATTTATGGCAGGGCGACCGGGGAAAGACCTGATCTAGGTCAATAGCAGGAAATTCGCAGCCAACGGCACCGGTCCCGCCCGGCACGATGCCGCAGTTGGCGCGCCTCGAACAAGCCTCTGTGCCTTCCTGTCCCAGTGGTGGATAATCGGTCGACGCCGGCTCTCGCCGAAGATGGGGACAGGGAATGCAGACGATCTTCGTGATGGTGAAATGCGAACTGGGCAAGGTCTATGACGTGGCCGCGGAGGCGGTGGACATGGTGGAGCAGGTTTCCGAGGTGCATTCGATCTCGGGCAGCTTCGACCTGCTGGTGAAATGCTATCTGCCGGCGGACATGGATATCGGCCGCTTCGTCACAAGCCAGGTCCAGACCCTGCCCCACGTCAAGGATACCCAGACGATCATCAGCTTCAACGCCTTCACCTGACCGCAGCGGTCCGGGCCGCTTCCCGTATGGACGCCGAAGCGCAACGCCTGATCGCCGATGCCGAACTGAGGGCCGAGCGGACGGTCGCGATCATGCGCATGGTCGTGGCGACGATCCTGGGGCTGGCCTTCGTCCTGGCGGTGGTCGGCCAGGCGCCGCCAGACAATACGGTGCTGGCCCGGCAGCTGAGCCTCGCGGTCGTCACCATCGGCAGCTACCTGGCGCTCGGAGGTGTCGCTTTCGCCGTGGCGCGCCCGCGCGTATTCCAGCCCTGGATGTCGTGGGTCTTCGCAACGCTGGATGTCGGCTTCGTGCTGACCAGTGTCGAGCTCGGCCTGACCAACGCTGCGGTATCGGCCAGCTATGCCGCGGCGTTTCCGGTGATGTGGCTGATCCCGATGGTCCTGGCCTTTGGCGCGCTACGCTACAATCCGCGCCTGGTGGCCTATGTGGCGTCGCTGATGATCGCCGGCCTGGCGCTGACCATCGACTTCGGCATCGAGCTGGGCGTGGCGTCGCCGCCACCGCCTGCCCAGTTGGCAGTGCTGTTCGAAGGGCCGCCCAATATCATGCGCATCGTGATGACGGCGCTGGCCGGGCTGGTGCTGGTGATCGCCGTCGCACGGGCCCGCGGATTGCTGTTCCACGCCATCGACGAGGCGCGGCGCAAGGCCCGCCTGACGCGCTACCTGCCGCCCAAGGTGGCGGATTGGATGGTCGAGACGCCGGCGGACGCGGCGCGGGTCGGGCGCCGGCAGACGGCCGCCGTCATGTTCGTCGACATCCGTAATTTCACCGCCCGGGCGGAAAGCCTGGATCCGGCGGCGCTCGGTACCTTTGTCGGCGAGTTCCGCAGGCGAGTCTCGACCGCCGTCGCCGCCCATGACGGGGTCATCGACAAGTTCATCGGCGATTCCGCCATGGTGCTGTTCGGCGTGCCGGAAGCCGGCCCGAACGACGCCGGAAACGCGCTTGCCTGCGGCGTGGCGATCCTCGAGACCCTGGACGACTGGAACGGCGAGCGGCAATCCGCCGGCGAGGACCGCGTCACTTGCGGCATCGGCATCCATTGGGGCGAGCTGTTCAGCGGCGCCATCGGCAACGAGGCGCGCATGGAGTTCACCGTGCTCGGTGACACGGTCAATGTCGCCGCCCGCATCGAGCAGGAAACCAAGGCGGCGGACATGCCCCTGATCGCCTCGAAGGACCTGTTGGATGCGGCGGGCGCATCGCCTGACGATTGGGTCGCCCTGCCCGCCCGTCCGCTGCGCGGGAAGCAGCGGCCGGTGGCGCTGTTCGGGAGGTCAGATTCAGTTAAAGAGTAATTTTTCGACGAATTTATATAAAATACTTTGTATCTGATCCGAAACCGTGGCAGGATGACGGTGACTTCCGCAATCCTCTTCCCGGGCACCGAAATGTCAGTGAACAACCAGAGAGTGGCTGAGATCGTCGTTCAGGCACTGACCGATCACGGCAACGATACGGAGGCGGCATGGGAGGAGTTATATCGACGGCGGAACGATCCCAATGACATCACCGCGGCCGCCGATGTGAACCTGGCGGCGGCGGAACACTACATGCTGTGTCGCTTCTGGGTTGGGCACGGGCGCTACTCGGCGGCGCAGATGCGGGCGATGACCCTTGCCTATGACCAGGCGAAGCGTTGGTTGCCGGAGCGTCTGATGCGCCACGATCCCGACCGCCCGCCGACTCCGCCGAGCCAGGCAGCACTGGCCTGGGCATTGGCCGGCATCGTTGCCGGTGAAGCCGACCGGACCGCAGCCGGAGTGGCCGCCCCTGGATGGCGCACGCCGCCGGCGTTCAACGAGCGCACCTCCCAGATCCAGGAAGCGATGAATGCATACGGCCTGTGAGCCGGCCACGATCGTCCATGACCCTCGGACCCATCGCGGGCTCAGACGTTCCAAGCGGCCCTACCGCATGACGCGCATCTTGACCGCGTCGACATCGACCCCTCCGTCCCGCATCTTCGCCTCCGCCTGGTCCTTCACCGCTGCACAGAAACCAGCCAAGAACGGGTCATGGGCGCAGGCGGCATCCATCTTGGTGTAGACCAGGTCGTATTCGATCTCCTCCCAGGTGGCGAGATCGGCCAGATTGTGCTGGATCTGGACTTCCAGGTGATCCAACGCGCCGGCGAACCTGGATTCCGGCGTCTGCCTGGCCTCGAACTCCCGCCAAAGCGTCACCACCTCCTCGCCAATCGGTTCCGGAAGGCTGGCGCGGATACGCTCCATTGCCGCGGCTTCCAATTCGGCCTTGGCACGCTTGCGGTCGCTAATCTCGAAGACCGGGATGTCTCCGGCTTCCGCTTCCGCCAGATCGTGAACCAGGATCATCTTCAGGGTACGGGCGATGTCGACAGTCCGATCGAGATGCCGGTGCATCAGAACAGCCATCAGCGCCATCTGCCAGCAATGCTCGGCGACGCTCTCTCGCCGCCCGTCGGAAAGCCAACTGTGCCGCATCTCCAGTTTCAGCCGCTCAGAGAAGCCCAGGAAGTCGAGGATCGACTGGATGTCCCGCACGCATCTCTCCCTTGCCTGCATTTCGAACACCGGCCACGACCGCCCAAGCCCTGTCCGACCAGTATCTTATCCGGCCGCGCCCGATTCAGCGGCGCCCTTGTGTCTGAATATTTTGACATTAAGCTAAATGCACCGAATTCGTGCGGAAACGGGGACGGCCATGAAGATCGCTTGCATCGGCGGCGGCCCGGCAGGGCTGTATTTCGCAATCCTGATGAAGAAGGCCGATCCCAGCCACGACATCACCGTCTATGAGCGCAACCGGCCTTACGACACCTTCGGCTGGGGGGTCGTTTTTTCCGACCAGACCCTGGAAAACCTGCAGGGCGCCGACGAGGAAAGCCGCGCCGAGATCATCGACAGCCTGGCCCATTGGGACGACATCGACGTCCATTTCAAGGGCCGGGTCATCACCTCCAGCGGCCACGGCTTCTGCGGCATCGAGCGCAAGCACCTGCTGAACATCCTGCAGTCCCGGGCCGAGGCGCTGGGCGTCGATCTGGTGTTCGAGATCGAGGTCGAGGATCCGGCGCAATTCGCCGACGCCGATCTGATCGTCGCCGCGGACGGGCTTAACAGCCGAATCCGCGCCCTGCATGCCGACCATTTCAAGCCGAGCGTCGAAATCCGGCGCTGCAGATTCGTCTGGCTGGGCGTTTTCAAAGTGTTCCCGGCCTTCAACTTCATCTTCGAGGAGACCGAGTGGGGCTGGTTCCAGGCCCATGCCTATCGCTTCAACGACTACACCTCGACCTTCATCGTCGAGACGCCGCAGGAGGTTTGGGAGAAAGCCGGACTTGCCGAAGCCGACACCGACGAGACCATCGCCTTCTGCGAGAAGCTGTTCGGCAAACACCTCGATGGCCACAAGCTGATCTCCAACGCCACCCATCGGCGCGGCTCGGAATGGCTGAACTTTCCGCGAGTCAGCAACGAGACCTGGGTGAAGGACAACATCGTGCTGATGGGAGACGCCGCCCATACCGCGCATTTCTCCATCGGCTCCGGCACCAAGCTGGCGCTGGAGGACGCCATTGCCCTTTCGCAGTCGATGCAGGCGCACAAGAACGACGTACCCAAGGCGCTCGCCGCCTATGAGGAGGAACGACGGATCGAGGTGCTGAAGATCCAATCGGCCGCCCGCAACTCGACCGAGTGGTTCGAGAATGTCGCCCGCTACGCGCGGATGGAGCCGGAGCAGTTCGCCTACAGCCTGTTGACGCGCAGCCAGCGGGTCAGCCACGAGAATCTGCGGCTGCGCGACAAGTCCTATCTGGAAGGCGTGGAACGGTGGATCGCCGGCCGGGCCGATGGCAAGAAGACGAAGACGGCGGTGCCGCCGATGTTCACCCCGTTCCGGCTGCGCGGCCTGGAGCTGCACAATCGCATCGTGGTCTCGCCGATGGCCATGTACAGCGCCGAGGACGGCACGCCCGGCGATTTCCACTTGGTTCATCTGGGCGCCCGGGCCCTGGGCGGCTCCGGCCTGGTCTATACCGAGATGACCTGCGTGACTCCGGAAGGCCGCATCACCCCGGGCTGCACCGGCATGTATGCCGAGGAACACATCGCCGCCTGGCGGCGGATCGTCGATTTCGTGCATCGCGACACGCCGGCCAGGATCTGCCTGCAGCTCGGCCACTCCGGCCCCAAGGGCTCGACCCAGCTCGGCTGGGAGGAGATGGACGCGCCGCTCAAGTCCGGCAATTGGGAGCTGCTGGCCCCCTCGCCCGTGCCCTGGAGCCCCGCCAACCAGGTGCCGCGGGAGATGTCCGCGGACGACATCGCGGCGACCATCGCCGACTTCCGCCGCGCGACCCAATGGGCCGAGCAGGCTGGGTTCGACATGGTCGAGCTGCACGCCGCCCATGGCTATCTGCTATCGGCCTTCATCACGCCGCTGACCAACCAGCGCACCGACGCCTATGGCGGCAGCCTCGAGAACCGGCTGCGGTTCCCACTGCAGGTGTTCGACGCCATGCGCGCCGTCTGGCCGGACGACAAGCCGATGTCGGTGCGCATCTCGGCCACCGACTGGGTCGATGGCGGCATCACCGGCGACGACGCGGTGGCCATAGCCCGCGCCTTCAAGGACCACGGCGTCGATCTGGTGGATGTGTCGGCCGGCCAGACCTCGACCCGGGCGCAACCGGTCTATGGCCGCATGTTCCAGACGCCGTTCTCCGACCGCATCCGCAACGAGGTGGAGATCGCCACCATGGCGGTCGGCAACATCTACGAGACCGACCACGCCAACTCGATCATCGCCGCCGGGCGCGCCGATCTCTGCGCCCTGGCCCGGCCGCATCTCGCCGACCCGAACTGGACCCAGCACGCCGCTGCCGAGCTCGGCTACGAGAGCCAGCCTTGGCCCAGGCAGTACCTCACCGGCAAGGAACAGTACGAGCGCAACCTGAAGCGTGCCGCCGAAATGGCGATCGCGATCTGAGTCAGAGGACAGGGATCAGGGATCACCGCCCCAGCGTCACCTCGGCGAGCACCGCGCCGTCGGCGGACAGGAAACTGGCCTGCACACGGCGGACGCCGTCGACGCCGAGCAGCCGGCAGGCGACCGGCACCAGCTCGCGGCTGGGCAGGCCCGACAGCAGGCCCGACACCGACATGCCGCCATCCGCCGTGTCGGACACCTCCGGGAACGGACAGCCCAGCTTGTCGAGCCGGCCGCGCAACGCATCCATGATGTCCGGGCCCTGGTCAGCCTCGACGACCACCTGAAGGACGGGCGGCCGCGACGATTGCGGCGCGGGGTTTTCTGACTCTATGGCGGAAGACTTGTCGGCGCCTGGCATAGCGCTGCCTCCGAATGGCAAAACAGTGGAAAGGAAGATCGCCGCGCGTTACCCGCGAGGGGTGCCGCCCGGCATTCGTTTCCACATGGCGCCATTCGAAGAGAACATTATGTCGACCCTATAGCGTCGGTTGAGCCCCGCGTCAACGTGCGGCCCCAATTGGACGGCGGTCGACTGGAAATTCCGAATTCCGTGCGGGCTTTGCCAACCTCGATCAGACAGCCCACCCGGCCGGCCGGCAGGATCCTATCCCGGCAGGTACCCCGCGAATTCCTTCTCCACGGCCTTGGGGTCGGCGGCCAGGCCTTGCGCCACGCCGGTCGCCATGTCGCCCGGATAAACATCTTCGATGCCCGCCTCCAGCGCGTCCAAAGCGGCAGAGACCACCTCGGCCGGCTGCATCTTGGGGATATCGAGACCGGCCGTCATGTCGGTGTCGACGGCGCCGGGCATGACCCCGATGACCAGTGTGCCCTGGGCCGCCAGTTCCGCCCGCACTCCCTGGGTCAGGCTCAGCGCAGCCGCCTTCGAGGCGCAAAGCGTGCCCATCAGCGGCAGGTTCACCCGCGACAGGATCGACAGCATGTTGACGATCGCCCCGCCGCCATTGGCCTTGAGGACCGGGGCGAAGGCCCGGCACATGGAAAGCGTGCCGAAGTAATTGGTCTCGATCTCCTGGCGCGCCGGCGCCAGATCGGCCGCGCCCAGCAGCGGCGTGTTGTTGTTGAAGCCGGCATTGTTGACCAGCAAGGTCGTGTCCGACGCTTGCGCCGCCGCCGCTTCGACCGCGGCCAGGTCGGTGATGTCCAGCGCCAGCGCCACCACACGCCCACCGCCGGCCTCGACCAGATCGGCGACCGCCGACGGCTCGCGGGCCGAGGCGTAGATCTTCGCCGCACCGCGCGCCAGCAACCCCTCGACATAGACCCGGCCGATGCCGCGGCTGGTGCCGCTGACGAACGCGATGTTGTCCCGGATATTCATGATGGCGCCTCTCCTCTATTCATTGCGCTCGATCTTAGCCATCGGATTGGCGGCCGGATAGTCGACGCGCCGGACCCTGCCCTACCGCACACCAAGCAAGGCGAGCAGCAGCGAGAGGGTACCGATGGTGATGCCGGTGGAGACCAGGACCGCGGTCGCGGCCTGGGCGATGCCGGTTCCGTAGCGCTCGGCGAAGAGATAGGCGTTCACCCCGGTCGGCAGGGCGGCCATGACCACCGCCACCGAGGCCCAGAGCGGCGTCACGTCGAACACCTGGGTCGCCAGCAGCCAGACCAGCAGCGGGTGGACGACGATCTTCAGACCGATCAGCACCGCCGACTCGCCCAGGCTGCCGGCGATCCGGTACTGCGCCAACGAAGCACCCATGGCGAAGGTGGCGCAGGGCAGCGCCGCCTGTCCCAGGGTCTCGGCGATGGCGTCGACCGGTCCCGGGATCGAGAGGCCGAGCAGGTTGAAGGCGAGGCCCAGCGCCAGCCCGACCATGATCGGGTTCTTCGCCATGCCGACCGCCGTCACCAAGGGCAGCCGGCGCAACCCCTCGCCGCGCCCCCGACCCGCCTCGATCACCGCAGTGGCGGTCGGGAGCAGCAGCAGGCTGTGGAAGGCGACCAGCAGAAATACCGGCAACGCCGCGGCGTCGCCGAACGCGGTCAGGATCAACGGGATGCCCAGCAGCACGGTGTTGGAATAGCCGGCAGCCAGCCCGGCCGCCCCCTGCGCCTCCAGCGGCTGGCCGAACAGCAGCCCGGCGCTGGCCATGCCCAGGCCGAATACAATCAGCGCGCCGATGTAATAGGACAGTAGGAACCCCCACTCGATGCTCTCCGGCAGCGCCACCTGCGCCATGGTACGAAACAGCATGATCGGGATCGCGAAGTTGAAGACGAACAGCGACAGGCCGCGGATCGCCCCCTCATCGAACCACCTCGCCTTCGCCGCCCCGAAGCCGAGGACGACGAGCCCGAAGACTGGCAGGATGATGTCGAGGATCAGGGACATGGCGGTTTCGGATTCTGACCCTTGGCCGCCGAACCGTCACGGCACGAACTTGATCGGAAGGCAACAGGTGACACCTGCTGCACAGGATGCAGCGCAGTGCCCGCCGTGTGGGTAGTCAATATCTTTGTCACCGCTCCAAGGCGGTAGCACAAATGGGAATGGCCAACCAACTGCCTACAGTCCCGGGCCTCGCCGCAGCCGCGGGAGATAGCATCGAGACACCTGCGCCGTCTCAGCCAGCGAGTCATGGATCCGATCGCCATAAAGCTGCAATGCCTTAGGCATTCATTCATCGGTCTGCAATCAGGATCTCGCTGAGGAGCCTATCCGTATGCGCTCGATAGCCGCACAGATACTCGCCGGAATCCTTCTTGGGGCGCTTTGCTATGTGCCGCCGGTGCTGCTGCTCAGCCTGTTCCTGCCACAGGGACAGGGTGGTGCGACGGGCTTTGCGATCGTAGGGGGCATTCTTATCGCGGCGGCCGTCCTTATCGGTTTGACCCTTCAAGCCGCGACAACGTTCCTATTGCGAAAACGGGGGCCAAAGTACGTCACGGCCGGAATATGGCTGATATATCCGATCGTGGCTGTCGCAGTTGTCGGCTACAAATTCTACGTGGAGTACCAGGTGGCCATCGCGGCACGAGAGGATTATTCCGGCCGCGAGATTGTCCGACCAGCGGGGGAAATACGCGATCTTCTCTTGATACTCACTGAGAATGACTTGAGCGGCTTTCAGAGCCCCGTACACTGCTTCCGATCATGTATTGCACTTCTCAGATCGGGAGTTCTGGACAGTGTAGCCAAGCCAATCAGTAGAAGTGATGGTGAGTTTGCGGTCTTTCGCCATGCGCGGGGTGAACCCTGTGTCGTTGCGAAAGAAAGTGGCTACGACCGCGGATGGCTGACGAAGTCCGGATATCTCGATGAGTGCATAACGCGCTCAATCTCCAAGACATTCGAATACGATGTCAGCATCAGTTTTGGCTCACACCTCCGGCGCCCAAACGGCCCGTGTTGCTTCATTGCCGAGATACATACACTCGATGATGGCGAACACGTTCTCCTCGCGCGCTTCGAGGAGGGCGACGGAAGGCACACTTTCGGCCCACCCTTCACCATCGCGGAAATCCTCGTCGAATTGATGGGCCAACCCATCGAAACAAGCCTCGCACCCTATCCCGTGGAGACGATTCAAGCCGAGCTCGCAAGATTGGTGGCGGCCACCGAGCAGCGCGCGCATTTGCGAAACTCCTACGACCTGTCATTCTGGATAAACCAGGTTTTTCGTGAAGCCGCAAATCGTAACGGTGCTCGCGGCATCACGCTTTCCGGAGAAGACATTGAGAATCTCGTCCTGATCGCGCCATCTGAGCCGCCACAATTGAGAAACGGGTTCTTTCAGAACCTTGGGATGTATATGGATCAGGAGAGTATCGACGCCTTGACTGCGGCCGATGCCAGCGCTCTTCCCTGAGGCCTACCTGTCGGAAAGCGAACAGCGCCGGCCCTCGATAGCTCCCTATTCCGATTTCGGCAGCCGCAGGATCGCGCGCAGTCCGCCTTTCTCCCGGTTCCGCAGATCGATATCGCCGCCATGGCCGCGGACTATGGAGCGGGCGATGGCCATGCCGAGGCCGATGCCGCCGGTATCCTGGCAGCGCGAGTCCTCCAGGCGTACGAAGGGCTGGAAGACGGTCTCGGTCGACTCCGTCGGGATTCCGGGCCCGTCATCGTCGATCACGATACGGAATTCGCCGGCATCCTCTTCCAGTGAAACGCGGGCGCGCTGGCCATAGGCGACGGCGTTCTCGACCAGGTTTCGCACCGCGCGTTTCAGGGCCACCGAGCGGCAGGAGAAGGGCCGCTTGCCGGTCTCGGCGAACGTCACGTCCTGGCCCAGCTCCGCCAGATCGTCGCAGACGCTGTCGATCAGCGCCGACAAATCCACGGCCCGGGTCGGCTCCCGCGTGGCCTCTTCGCGGGCGAAGGCTAAGGTGGCCTCGGCCATCTGCTGCATATCGTCCAGGGTCTCCAGGATCTTGCGACGGGCCTCCGGGTCCTCGACGAACTCCGCGCGCAGCCGAAGTGCCGTGATCGGCGTGCGCAGATCGTGGGAGATCGCCGCCATCATCTGGGTGCGGTCGCGCACGAAGCGGTCGAGCCGCCGGTTCATGGCGTTGAAGGCTCGGATCGCATGGCGGATGTCCAGCGGCCCGTCCTCCGGCACCGTATCCACGCTTTCGCCGCGCCCGAGCCGGCCGGCCGCCGCCGCCAGCCGATCCATCGGCCGGGTGATCCGACGGACCATCAACACCACGATCAGGATCAGCGCCGCCGCCATAATGACCGTCGACACCAGCGATGGCAGCGCCCAGACCGATGAGGGCACGGGCAAGGCCGACTGGGCGTTCAGCCAGCCGCCATCGGCCAGTTGGACGGATACGGTCAGGCCGATCAGCCGCGGCGTCCAGGCGGCGTTGAAATCATCGTCGCGGCCGCCGCCATGGTCGTCATCCTCATCGTCATGGCGGTCGCCTCCGGTCCGGCGATCCTCCTCCCGGCGGTCCCGCGGCGGCCGACCTCCCGGCGGTCGGAAGCGCGGTGCGCCCTCGCCATAGAGGTTCGAGCGCTCCATCATGTCGACGCGGATTTCGCCGGCCGAACTGCCCTCCAGCATTCTCGCAAGGCGGTCGCGCTGCGGACTTGCCTCATTGCCAAGCACAACGCTGGTCCGCGACAGCCAGAAGCGCATCAGCGGTGCGTTTGCGCTGCGAACCACCCGGCGATGCAGCGCCGGCGGCGTCTCGTCGAGCACCCGCACCACCGACGCGACCCGCAGCAGAACCTGCTCGCGGGTCACCTCCTGAACCGCTTCGCGGCGCTCATACAGGAAGAACGCCAGGGTGGCGACCTGCGAGAACACCAGGGCCAGCAGCAGCAGCGCGATGATCTGCCCGGCCAGGCGCCGGGGCACCAGCCGCGCCAGCAAGGACCCGGCCCGGCTCATGCCCGCGTCACATCGGCGGCGAACACATAGCCGCCGCCCCAGACCGTCTTGATCAGCTTCGGCGCTTTCGGGTCGGCCTCGATCTTCTTGCGCAGGCGGCTGACCTGGTTGTCGACGCTGCGGTCGAAGACATTGGCGGCGCGGCCCCGGGTCAGGTCGAGAAGCTGGTCCCGGGTCAGCACCATGTTCGGCCGGTTGACGAAGGCGCTGAGCAGTTGGAATTCCGCCGTGCTCAGCGGTACCGCGACGCCGTCTTCGCCGACCAGCTCACGCCCGGCCAGGTTCAGCCGCCAGCGGTCGAACATGACGGCATCGGCATCGACCGGCTCGCGCTGCTGCGGCAAGGCGTTGGCGCGGCGCAGCACCGCCTTGATGCGGGCCAGCAGCTCACGCGGATTGAACGGCTTGGTGACGTAGTCGTCGGCGCCGATTTCCAGGCCGATGACCCGGTCGGTGTCCTCCGCCATGGCGGTCAGCATGATGACCGGCATGTCGGTCGTGGCGCGCAAGTCGCGGCACAGGGTCAAACCGTCCTCGCCCGGCATCATCACATCCAGGACCACCAGGTCGATGGCGCCGGCCTTCAGGGCGCGCTTCATCTCGGCGCCGCCATCGGCGACGGTCACGCGATAGCCGTGTTTGGCCAGGTATTTTCCCAGCAGGTCGCGAATGTCGCGATGGTCGTCGACCACCAGGATGTGCGGCGATGGGTCCATTGTCGTCATGTCGCTCATGTGGTGCGGACCGAGTATTCATCACCCGGAACGCGAACCGGCCAGGAAAAATGTATCAGGATGTGTCAGTCGGCGATCATGCAACACCTGGCGACAGTTTTCCCGGTCCGCTGACAAACCTCTGCGACGTTTGGCGGGTGTAATGGGCTCCATCGAAACCTTGCGTGAAATGAGGACAGCATGAAAAGCGGATACAAGGCCCTGATCATTGCCGGTGTGGTCGCGGCAACCGGCATCGCCGTCACCGCCGGCACCGGCTTCGCCGACGAGCGCGGACACCAAGGCCGCTACGGCATCTCCCAGGAGGATGGCGGCCGTGAGTTCCAACGCGGCCGCGGGCGCGGCGCCGCGATGCTCGAGAACTTCGACACCGATGGCGATGGCCAGTTGACCCAGGCCGAGATCGACGCCGTCCGGGCGGATCGCTTCGCCGAGTTCGACACCGACGGCAATGGCCAACTGACGCTTCAGGAATACGAGGCGCTCTGGCTGGACGCGATGCGCGAGCGCATGGTCGACCGGTTCCAGAACCTGGACAATGATGGCGACGCCATCGTCACAACCCAGGAGTTCGTCGATCCCTTCGCCGCGACGGTCAGCCGTATGGACCGCAACGGTGACGGTGTCCTGAACGCCGACGACATGACCGGGCGCGGCCAGGGCCGCGGCGATGGTCGCGGACGGGGCAATGGCCGCGACAATGACGACTAAGTCCGGAAGCGTCTAGGACCAGCCACAAAGACACGGAGACACAGGGCACGGAAGGCGAGAACCACGGATCGGTTCTTTTTCCTCCCGCGTCTCTGTGTCTCTGCAGTTCCGGTTGCCGCCGCTTCTCGGATCAGTCCCCCGGACCGTCGACCCCGCCGGGCTCGACGTCATGCACCGGGATCGCATCGATCAGAGCCCTTGTGCAGGCACTGCCCCTACTCTGCCGCCTCCGAGGCGCTTTCGGCCCAGCGTTTCATCAGCGTGTTGGACAGCTTGGTCTCGTCCACCAGCTTGTCGGCGGTCTCGACGCCGGCGACCGGCAGCAGCGACGCGTCCAGCAGGCCGATCTGCACCAGCACCGAGGCCTGGTCCCAGTAAATGTGCTCGTTGTACAGCTTGTCGCCGCGGAAGCAGACGATGGCGACCAGCGGCACCTCGACATATTTGCCGGTCGGCGCCACGCCGGGCAGCATCCAGTCGATCTCGATGTCGTGGGTGAAGCAGAACAGCATCTCGTCGACCAGCCGATCGGCGCCCACCGTCCGCGAGATCGGAACCAGCCTGGTATCGGCCGGCGTCTTCGGGATGAAGTGGTTCTTGTAGAAGCGGTGCAGATCGGTGTAGCCGACGCCGCCGGTCATGGTCGGGATGTGGTTGACGTATGGGCTCGGCACCATTGTCGCCATGGTGGCGTCGACGTCGCGGGTCGCGAACTCGTACTCGCAATGCTTCTCCCACAGGGTGGACAGGTCGTAATGCGGCCCCATCACCTTGCGGAACAGCGCGATCGAGCGGGAATGCGCCATCATCGCCGAGGGCTTGTCGTAGGAGGCCCGCGCCGCCGCGCTGAAGCCATGGTCGGCGCCCGGATAGACGTAGATCTCGATATCGTCCCGGTCGGAGAGCGCCGCCTGCACCGTCTCCACCGCCGCCATCGGCACATGCTTGTCCTCGCCGGCAAAATGCAGCGCCATCGGGCAGGTGATGCTGCCGGCTTCGCTCAGCGACTGCTCGATGCCGACGCCGTAATAGCTGACCGCGCAATCGACGCCGACTCTGGCCGCCGCCAGATAGGCGAGCTTGCCGCCGAGGCAGAAGCCGAGCGCGCCGACTCGGCCGACGCATTGTGGCAGCGCCTTGAGCGCCGACACGGTGGCGGCGATGTCCTCGACCGACTTGTCGATGTCGAATTGCTGGCGGTAGGCCAGCGCCTTCTGGAAATCCTCGTCGGTGTATCCGAGTTCGATGCCCGGCTCGATGCGCCAGAACAGGTCCGGGGCGATCACCACATAGCCTTCCTCGGCGTAATAGTCGGCGACGTCGCGCATGGACTGGTTGACGCCGAAGATCTCCTGCAACAACACGATGCCGGGCCCGCTGCCCTTTTCCGGCGTGCTGACATAGGCCTTGAACTCGCCGCCATCGCCGGCGGCGACCGTGATCGTGGTGCCGGTCATCTGGTGCTCTCCCTTGCGTACCGACCGCCATTGCCGGCGGCGTCTGTTTGTAACGCGAACATAATACACAGCGTCCGCGACGACGCATCCGGCAAACGCCGTCACACGAACACCGGTGTGCCGATGATCACTCCCAGCCGGGACAGTTTCTGCGACGCTGTCCCAAACAGCCATGGACACGCTTATGCGCTATGTCGGATCGAACATCGCCATCGACGGCATTCCCCTTGCCAGCCTGGCAATTGATGCCCTGGGTTGGGAGGAGGAGGAGAGAGCGCTGCGCGAAGCCGAAAAATACGAGCTGAGAATCCTCGAACTGATCGCCAAGATCGGTCAGATGCGCACCGGGCTGGCGGTGCTGCGGGCCATCCACCGGCATGCGCATCTGAGCATGGTGATCAAGCCCTACATGGGATCCGGCGTGAACGCGAAGGCGAAACCGGCCGACAAGCGGGCTGCGACACAGAAGGGCCGCCGGGTATCGAGGATCGGCCGGCGCGGGGATCCGCGCGGCACCGGGCTCGGAAGCGATACGGAAATCCAGTTCACGCCCGCACTGTTCCTCAACAGCCCCCTGAAGGCCGCCCTCGACCTCCCCGAACCGCCAAATCTGGGCGGCGGCGGCCCGGAGGAGGTTCTTCTGCATGAGATGGTGCATGGCCTCCGCCACATGGCCGGCTGGCGCAGCAAGCGCCGGGTGCCGTTCCAGCCGGACTACGACACGATCTCGGAGTTCTATTCGATCTTCGTCACCAACATCTATCGCTCGGAACGCGGCCGAAAGGCCCTGCGCATCAATCATCGCGATTCGCCGTTCCAGTCGATCGGCGAGAAGAACTTCCTCAGGACCGGCCGGAACCGGGCCCATCTGCGGCAGCTGCGCCGACAGCAAGCGGAGCTCTTCTCGGACCTGCGGCGCGTGAAGGCACCCTTCAATCCGACACGGCTGTTGCTGGAAGTCTAGGGTCGCCATACCGCTCCTGAGCAACGGCCGCTCAGTCGGCTTGTGTTAGGTCAATCCACCGCTTTCACGGAGGCCGTAAGCTTCCAACCGGCACCTGCAAGGGAGGCAGTTCATGGCCAAGGTCGAAAGTCTGTACGGGACGACGCCGGCGGAGATATTCGCCAGCGGTCTGGAGAATGCCGGCGACATCATCGGGGTAGCCGCCGCGGTGATGTGGAAGGATGGCCGGATCACCGCCGGATGGTCGAATGTCGACACCGCGTTGCTGGCGCGGATGATCCTGACGCTGGATGAAAAACAGCGGCGCACAACGATCAGCGATAGCGACCTGATGACCTGACCGGCCTAGATATCGCCGTCGGAGACGCTCCCGATGCAACGCGTCGCTCCGGCGCCGATCTCGCTCGCGGTATCGACCGGAAGGCCGTTCGGACCGCCTTCCCATGATCATGCGTTCCGGGCGGCGGTTTTTCCGCTAGTCTATGGACGAAGGGCCGGAGTGATCCGTCCTGGACGGACGAACAAACACACAAGAGGCAACAGGAGGTCCAATGTCCAGCGTTCCCCGCCGCGCACGCGGCTCCATTCTGGCCGCGAGCGCGGCCATCCTGCTGATCGCCGCCCCGGCGACGGCGCAGGACGTCAAGGTCGGCGCCCTGTTCGGGGTCACCGGTCCGATCGCCAATTTCGTGCCGCCGATCATCGATTCAGCGCAGCTTGCGGTCGATCAGGTCAATGAGCAGGGCGGCATCCTCGATGGCCGCGAGCTGGCGCTGGTCGTCGGCGACACCCAGGGCGTGGCCCAGGGCTCGGTCGATGCCGCCACCAAACTGGTCAATGTGGACGGCGTCACCGTGGTGGTCGGCGCGCTGACCAGCGGCGCCGCGATCGCAGCGGCCAACAGTGTCACGATCCCGTCCGGCGTGCTGCAGATCTCACCGACCGCGACCTCGCCGGAAGTCACCGACCTGAACGACAACGACCACGTGTTCCGTGTCGTGCCCAGCGACGACTATCAGGGCCTCATTTTGGCTAGGCTGGTGTTGGACCAGGGGTTGGGCCGGGTCGCGCTGACCTATGCCAACAACGATTACGGCGTCGGCATCGCGGGCACATTCCGCGACGCCTATACCGCCGCCGGCGGCACCATCACCGCCGACCAGGTGCACGAGGAGAAGAAGAACTCCTACCGCTCCGAACTGGCGACCCTGTCTTCCGGCGATCCTCAGGCGCTGGTGCTGATAGCCTACGCGGCGGATAGCGGCATCACCATCATCCGGCAGTCGCTGGAGAACGGCTTCTTCGACCAGTTCGTCGGCACCGACGGGCTACGCGACAATCTGCTGATCGAGCAGATCGGCGCCGATAATCTGGGCGGCATCTTCTTCACGTCACCGTCGTCGCCGCCGGGCACCGACGCCGGCCAGCGCTTCGAAGACGCCTATTCCGCGGCATACGAGACCACCGAGGACAAGTTCTTCATCTCGCAGACCTATGACGCGACCTTCCTGGCGGCGCTGGCGATCGAGCAGGCTGGAACCACCGACCGCGCCGCCGTGCGCGGCGCCCTGCGCGCTGTGTCGAATCCGCCGGGGGTGACGATCCTGCCGGGTGAGTGGGCCAGGGCCAAGGAGCTGATCGCCGCCGGCGAGGCGATCAACTATGCCGGCGCCTCGGGACCGCACGATTTCGACGACAAGGGCGATGTGGCCGGCGTGATCGGCCATTTCGTGGTCGAAGGCGGCGCCTACAAGGAGCTTGGCATCATCGAGTAGGACATTCAGGCTGGGCGGCGGCGCCTTGGCGGCGCCGCCCAATCGGTTTCGGCGTCGTTCGCGTAGCGCCGCCGTCAACAAAGCGACGCCAGCCGGTACCATCCGGCAAGGAAAAACAGGCTTCGCGACAACGGAGGAGGAATCACCGTGACGATACTACGTAAGACGAGTCTGACCGGGGCAGCGCTGGCGACGGCGATGATGCTGGGCGGCACCGCGCCCGCGGCGGCCGACGACCTGACCATCATGACGTCGGTGCCGAGCCTGGGCTTTCCGTTCTTCGTCCACATGATGAAGGAACTCGAGGCCGAGGGCGAAGCGCTGGGCGTCGCGACCAACCAGTCCGACGGCCAGAACAGCACCCCGAAACAGACAGCCGACGTCGAAACAGCGATCATCCAGGGCGTCAACGGCATCGTCATCAGCCCGATCGAGGTCGACGCCATGGCGCCGGCCCTGCAGCAGGCGGTGGACAACGGCATTCCGGTCGTCACCATCGACCGCCGGGTCGAGGGTGTGCCGGGAATCCTGGCCCATGTCGGCGCCGACAACGTGCTGGGCGGCGAAGCCCAGGGCCGCTTCATCATGGAGAAATTCCCGGACGGCGCGACCATCGTCAATCTCCAGGGCCAGCCCGGCGCCAGCCCGGCCATCGACCGCAATGCCGGCGTGCACAACGTGCTGGACGAGCACAGCGACAAGTACCCGTTCATCGCCGAGCAGACGGCGTTCTTCGCCCGCGACAAGGGGCTTTCGGTCACCGAGAGCATCCTGGCCGGCCTCGACTCGCCGCCGGACGTCATCGTCGCCGCCAATGACGACATGGCGCTTGGGGCGCTCGAGGCGGTCTCCGCGCTGGGCCTGGGCGACCAGATCACCATCATCGGCTTCGACGCGCTGCCCGAGGCGCTGGCGAGCGTGCGCGATGGCGGTCTGGCCGGCACCGTCGAGCAGTTCCCCGGCGGGCAGAGCCGCAAGGCCATGCAGGTGATGGTCAGCCATCTGCAGGAAGGGGTGACGCCGGAGGAGAACGTCATCCTTCTGACGCCGATCGTCATCAGCGTCGACAACATCAACGAGGCCGAGCGCCTGGGCGAGTTAAACTAGCCGGCACCGGCGGGGCCTCGAACCGGGGTCCCGCCCCCTTCCCCATTCTTTTGGCAAGGCCCGCCGATGACCGAGCCGCTGTTGCGCATGGCCGGGATCGCAAAACACTTCCCCGGCGTCCAGGCGCTTGATGAGGTGTCGCTGGAGGTGCGCGCCGGAGAGGTTCACGCCCTGGTGGGCGAGAACGGCGCCGGTAAATCGACCCTGCTGAAGATCCTGGCCGGCGCGCAATCGCCGGATTCCGGCACGATCACATTCGCCGGCAAGACGGTGGAGCTTGCCAGCCCGCTGCACGCCCAGCAGCACGGGATCGTGACGATCTACCAGGAATTCAACCTCGTCCCCAGCCAATCCATCGCGGAGAATGTGTTCATCGGCCGCGAACCGGGCCGGGCGAATTTCGTCAACTGGCGGGAGATGGCGCGCAGGACTGCCGCGCTCACCGGCCGCCTCGGCCTCGACCTCGACCCGATGGCGCTGGTGCGCGATCTGAGCGTCGCAGAACAGCAGATGGTGGAGATCGCCCGGGCGCTTTCGATGGAGTCGCGGCTGATCGTGATGGACGAACCGACCTCGGCGTTGAGCGAGACCGAGGTCGAGAAGCTGTTTGGCATCGTCCGCGACCTGCGCGATCACGGGCTGGGCGTCATCTTCGTCACCCACCGCCTGGAAGAGGTGATCGCGCTGTGCGATCGCTACACGGTGCTGCGCGACGGCAAGCTGGCGGGTACCGGCGATGTCGCCGGCACCAGCGTCGATGATATCATCCGGTTGATGGTCGGCCGCTCGGTCGACAGCCTTTTCCAGCGCCGCGACGGTGATGAGCGCGGCGACGTCGCCTTGAGCGTGACCGGGCTGAGCCGCAGCCGCACCGCCCAGGACCCGCACGCCACCATACTCCACGAAGTCAGCCTGAGCGTGCGGCGCGGAGAGATCCTCGGCCTGGCCGGGCTTGTCGGCGCCGGGCGCACCGAATTGGCGCGGGCAATCTTCGGAGCCGACCCCATCGACGGCGGCACGGTCGCCATCGACGGCCGACCGGCCGTGATCAGGTCGCCGCGCGACGCCATCCGGCACGGCATCGGGCTGGTGCCCGAGGATCGCAAACAGCAGGCCCTGTTCCTTGCCCTGGCGATCCGCCCGAATATCAGCATCACCGCCCTGGACCGGCTGCGCCGCTGGCGCGAATTCGTCGACGAAGGCGCGGAGGCAGCGTTGATCGCGGAGTTTCAGCGCAAGCTCAACATCCGCATGACCGGCCCCGAGCAGCCTGTCTCCAACCTGTCGGGCGGCAATCAGCAGAAGGTCGTGCTGGCCCGCTGGCTTGCCCTGCAGCCGCAGGTGTTGATCGTCGACGAGCCGACCCGCGGCATCGATGTCGGGGCCAAGGCCGAGGTGCACCAGCTGCTGTACGACATGGCGCGATCCGGCATCGCGGTAATCGCAATATCCTCGGAACTGCCGGAAGTCATGACGATCAGCGACCGCATCGTCACCATGCGCGAAGGGCGGGTGACCGGCGAGATCGCCCGCGCCGATGCGACCGAGGAGGCGCTGATGGCGATGATGACAATCGGCGCCGCCGAGAAGGCCGCCTGATGGGGAACCAGCGGGCAATGTTCAATTCCCAGCGCCTGGAGGTGAGGTCAGCGCTGCCCTCACCCGGTCCGCCTGCGGCGGCCCACCCTCTCCCAAGGGGAGAGGGATTCGTGCTCTGACGCCAACTTCCCTCTCCCTCCGGGAGAGGGTGGCGAGCCTATGCGAGCCGGGTGAGGGCAGCGCTGGTGGGGCGGTGTTTCGATGGGTGTGACAGAAGGAGCGGAAAATGGCCGAGGCCAGTAGGGACAGCGCGGAACTGAAGGCCGGATTCGACGCCTTCGGCTTCCTCGCCCGGTTCGCGCCGCTGATCTTCCTGATCGTCCTGATGGCGGTGTTCGCCATACTGGAGCCGCGCTTCCTCAATCCGCTCAACCTGTTCAACGTCATGCGACAGGTGTCGATCTACGGCCTGCTGGCGATCGGCATGACCTTCGTCATCCTGACCGCAGGCATCGACCTGTCGGTTGGATCGCTGATCGCCTTTGCCGGCCTGGCGGCGGCCCTGGTCGCCAAGGGCGGGCTGGAGAGCCGCTTTGCTGTCGGCGCGGCGCAGGAGGCGGCCGGGTTCGGTTGGGGCCTGGCGGCGCTGGCGGCGATTGTCGTCGGCATGGCCTGCGGTGCCTTGCAGGGCCTGGCGATCACCAAGCTGAAGGTGCCGCCCTTCGTGGTCACCCTGGGCGGGATGTCGGCCTTCCGGGGCGCCGCCCTGCTGTTGTCCGGCGGCGGTCCGATCAGCGGCTTCGGCGAATCCTATCGCTGGTGGGGCCAGGGCAAGATCTGGGACACGGTGCCGATACCGGTGGTGATCTTCCTGCTGTTCGCGGTGCTGGCCCACATCGTGCTGCGCTACACTCGCTACGGCCGGAGGGTCTACGCGGTCGGCGGCAACCCGGAGGCGGCGCGGCTGTCCGGCGTCAACGTCGCCGCGATCGTCGGCAGCGTCTACATGATCATCGGCTTCTTCGCCGGACTTGGCGGCTTCGTGCTGTCGGCCCGGCTGAACTCGGCGGAGGCGGTGGCCGGCCAGACATACGAGTTGACCGTGATCGCCTCGGTGGTGATCGGCGGCACCAGCCTGTTCGGAGGGGTCGGCACGATCTTCGGCACGGTGATTGGCACCATCCTGATCGGCGTGCTGCTCAACGGGCTGGTCCTGATGAACGTCTCGTCCTACATCCAGCAGATCATCATCGGCGTGATCATCGTGCTCGCCGTCGCCTTCGACACCTTCGCCAAGTCGCGACGAAGATCGGCCTGATACCGGGGAGCAGTCCAGGCAGCGGGCCGCGTCGCCAGACTGCGACCATTTGGCTGGATGCCTGAGCGCATCTACCGCATGTTCCTCCTGACCCGACCCAGGCTCCATGCCATGGCCACGCCGAACCCGACCCGACCTGCGAGCGACCGTCCAGCCTGGCTGCTGGGCGATCTGCGCTCCGATCACGCTGGCGAAACCGGTGCTGTCGCCATCTACCGGGGCATTCTTGCGGTGTCCCGCGATGCCGGCGTCCGCAGCTTCGCGCAATCGCATCTCAAGACCGAGCAGCAGCACCTCGATCTGATGGAGAAGGTGCTACCCGCGCGGGACCGCAGCATGTTCCTGCCGCTGTGGCGTGTGGCCGGTTTCATCACCGGCGCGCTGCCGGCGCTGTTCGGCCGCGACGCGGTATTCGCCACCATCGACGCCGTGGAGACATTCGTCGACCATCACTATGCCGAACAGGTCGAACGACTGTCGCGCGAGGGTATCCATGCCGACTTGCGCGACCTGTTGGAACGTTGCCGGCTGGACGAGGTCGGCCATCGCGATGAGGCGCGACAGTCGGCAAGCCGCCCATACGGGCATCTGACCCGTATCTGGTGCCGGCTGGTCGGCGCCGGCTCCGCGGCCGCTGTTGCTCTGGCACGGCGCGCTTGAGCGTCAGTCAGGCACCTCCCGACCGGGAGCGGACAAGATTCCCATTGGCAATGCAGCATTAACCAATCTACAACAACGCGCCGCATCGCTTTGACTGATTGATGCCGACTCACGGCCGGCACCTCGTTTGCTGGGCCGTGCGACTGCCACCTCAAAATGCCGCGCAACGTCGGAACCGACCGGCCCTCCGGGGCTGGAACGTCGCCGACAGACCGGGAGCCGGGCCTTTGGTCCATGCGCCGCCCAGGCGGCGCATGGCGGGTCGTCGGTCTGGTCGTTCAGGGAACCGCATATGGCAACGACACGTAAACCACCCGACATGGCCCGCCGCCTGCGAATCGCATTCCTGCTGTGTTTTCTCGCGGGCGCCGCGGCCATTGCCGCGACCCTTGTCACCCCCATGGATGTCTATCTGCAGGTCGGACTGCCACTGGCGGCCATGGTGATGTACATCCTGGTCTTCATCGCCTGCCGGCGACCGGCCCATCTGGTCGAGTCGTTTGGCGACAGCCTGTTTCACCTGGGCTTTCTGTTCACCGTCACATCACTGCTGGTCTCTTTGCTGCCCTACGCCCTGGAGGCCATGTCCCCATCCGCCGAGGCGCTACTGGCCCGGTTCGGAGTGGCCCTCGCAACGACCTTGTTCGGCCTGGTCGGCCGGATCTATTTCCGGCAGTTCACGATCTCTGTCGACCAGGCCGAGGCCGAGGCGCATGAGTCGCTGTTCGACCGCGCTCAGGAGTTCAGCGGCCAGCTCGACGCGCTGATCGAGCAGTCCCGCGACACCATCGCCAGGCTGAACGGCGAGTTGGCGCAAACTGTCAATACTTCTGTGGAAGGCATTGAAACGGCCGGTAAAATTAGCATCTCCGAGCTGACCGAGACCGCATCGGCCGCCCGCCAGTCGATCGGCCAGTCGACCGTCGCGATCGTCGATCAGCTGGAAACGCGTATGCAGCAAGCCTATCAGCGTAGCACCACGTCGATCGACCAGTTCGGCACCTCGATGGAGGTGTTGAAGGATCGAACCGCGAAATCCATCGAGCCGGTCGCGGAAGAGATGGGCATCCTGGTAGCAGAACTCAGGAATGTGCGCGAAGCGTCGACGCGCAATGAAGAGCGGATCACCCGCATCTTCGAATCCTACGAGATGATGATCGACAAGCTGCGGGGCGCGCAGGAGGCCAGCGAGCGGTTCCAGGAGAATCTGGGCACCCGGCTCGCGGCAGTCGTCACGGCGCTTGAGAGCGCGTCACGAACCGTGGAGACCCTGGCCGGCGAAACCCATGGTGTCGTCGGCGCATTGGCGCACGAGATCGACGGCGTGCGGGAAACCAGGACCGCTATGTCCGCTGATGCCGCGGCGCTGGCCGAACTCCGCACGAAGCTCAGCGAACAGTTGAACGCCGCCATCGACCAGTCGACCGCTTCCCGCCCGGATGCCGACGACCAGCCCCTGAGCATCGACGAGGAGGCGTTCGGCGAGGTGCCGCCGCGGCCGGCCCGTGAAGAGGATGTCTATATTCCGCCGCTGCGCGGCAGACTGAGCCGGCGCGGTGGCCCGGCATGACGGGACGGCGGCGGTCCCCGGTCGGCGACATGGTGGTGTCGACGCTCGCCCTGCTCGTCGTCCTGATCGCCTTCGCACTCTTGCTCGTCTCGGCGGTCGGCGACGAGGAACTGGCAGCGGACGAACAGGCGACGGAAGAACTGGGCGGGCTGGAATTGGCGGCGGCAGAGGCGGCGGCCGATGCCAGGTCGGTGGCGCAGATATATTTCGGAGTGGATAGTCGCGCCGGCGTGGTCGCGGAGCCCTCGGTCTCCGACGACATCTCCGAGATCTCGAATTCGCTGGCGCTGTTCAAGGGTGCCATCCGGACGGTCGAGGCCCAGCGGCTGCTGGCCGACCGGACCCTGCCGGACGTCTGGACCGACCTGGCTCAGGCCGAGCGCAAGACCGAGGAGTTGCAGCAGTCCCTGGGGGCGGTGGAAGGCGCGCTTGACGGGCTGGACGGAGACGGCGACACGGCAACGGCGGTCGTCGAACTGGTCGAGCGCAATCGCGAGCTTCGGATCCGCAATCTGCAACTCATCGGCCAGCTTGCCAATCTGGAGCGACGAGTCGAGGGCATCGGCAAACCGCCCTGCTGGGTCTCGCCGGATGGCAGGCCGGAATACACCTACAAGATCACGATCACCGATCTCGACTTCATCGTGGAGCCGATCTGGCGCCAGGAACGGGCCGGCGAAATCGAAGAGATCGGCGCCCCGGTCGTCCGGGAGACCGTCTCCTACGACGACGAGGACTTCTCACGGGCCATGTATCCGTTCCTCGCCTATGGCGCGGAGTCGGATCCGGAATGTCGCTTCTTCGTCCAGGTCGTCGATGACACCGGGCCCTACAAGGATGCCTGGCAGGCGCGATTGGCCATTCTGGAAGGCTATTTCTACAAATATTGGCTGAAGTGATCGGCGCATAGGCGAGGCTCGACGACAAAATCCGGGATGCAGGGACTTTCCCTGCCCTACTCGCCGAACACGTCCTCCAGCGCCTCCCGCATCACCGAGGGGTCGGGACTGACACCGGTCCAGTATTCGACCCCGATCACCCCCTGGGCAACCAGCATGCCGAGCCCGTCGATCACCCGACAGCCGCGTGCCTCGGCGTCGCGGACCAGCCGGGTGCGCGGCGGGTTCGGGATCACGTCGGTGACGATCATCGCAGGCGTCAGGGTCTCAGTATTCAGCGCCAGCCGCGCATCGACATCCGGGAAGAGTCCGATCGAGGTAGCGTTGACGACGATGTCCGTTCCGGCTGGCACATTGAAATCTCCGCGCCAGGGCACGAATTCGGCCTGCAGATCGGGCGCCGCCTGATCGCGGACGTCGCCATTCATCAGATCGGCCAGTTCCCGGCCGCGCGACTCGCTGCGATTGACGATGGTGATCGCCGTCGCCCCGGCCAGGGCCAGTTCGACACCGATCGCCCGGGCGGCGCCGCCGGCGCCGAACATGACCACCGACTTGCCGGCCGGGTCGGTCAGCTTGCGCAGCGTCTCCACGAAGCCCTTGCCATCGGTGTTCTCGCCGATCAGTTGACCGTCGCGGCGCACCACGCAGTTGACCGCCCCCATCAGCGCCGCCGACTCGCCCAGCCCGTCGAGATGCTCGATCACCGAGACCTTGTGCGGGATGGTGCAGTTGAAGCCGGCGAAGCCCATCGCCCGGGCGCCGCGCACCGCATCGCCGAGATCGCCCGCATCGACCTCGATGGTCAGGTAGCGCCAGTCCAGCCCGTGATGCCGGTAAGCCGCCTCGATCATCGCCTGGGTCGGATTCTCAGCGATCGGCTTGCCGAAGGCACCGGTTAGCTCCTGCTTGAAGTTAAGCTCCTTGGCCATTGATGTTTCTCCTTTTATCTTCCACGCGCGACACCGTTCGGACGCCAGGCACCGGGCCGTCGGCAGGCAATCCTAAAGGGAATATTAAGCCGGTTCGATCACGCTTACGGTCAAGGTGCGACAAACCGGGGGGTCGAATGCGCCCTGCCCGATCAGACCGGAGCCAAGCCGATGAACCTGTCATCCATAGTCCAGCCGGGCGAGGCGGTGGTCTATTCGACGCGCGGTGAATCCTATATCGAACCATTCATCGCCCTGTTGGGCCTGATGGCCGGCGGGTCCGTGCTGACCGCCGTCGTCCAGCCCGGCGGGGTCTGGACGATCCTGGGTATTTTCGTATTGCTGGTGGCGGCCGTGACCTTCCTGTCGCGCAAGGAGCAGCCGATCCACCAGGCGCAGATCCTCATCACCGACCGCCGCCTGCTCTTCCAGCCAGCTCAGCGCAATGCCGCGGTGATCGACCTGCCGCTGGCCGACGTGGTCGATATCGAGTGGTCGGAGACCGACACCACGGGCACGCTGCGCATCACCGGCCCGTCCGGCGTCCTGGTCCTGCCGGCCATGCGCGAGCCGGACGCCCTGGCCGCCGCGCTGGCGCACGCCGCCGGCAAGCGGCCGCCGCAGCCGGTCGGCCGCATGCTGAACCCCGACCTGCTGGTGCCGGGCAGCTATCTGGTGACAGCCGGCGGCATGTACGTGCTGCTGCGCTGGATCCTCTCGGAACGCTGGATCGCCACCCTGTCGGACATCACCGCCTGGCAGGGCATCGCGGTCGAGGTCTTCGCCTTCGGCTCGTCCCTGATCGCCGCCCTGGCGCTGGCCGCACCGGTCGGCCGGCTGGCCGGCGTCCTGCTGACGGTCACCCTGCTGAAATCCTGCGTGACGGCCGAGGAGATGCGCGCCGGGTTGATGTCCCGCAACCCCGACCGCTGGCACCGCCGCGCTGCGCTGAAATGGGCCGGGGTGCTGTATGGCGACGACTGGCGCGCCTCGCTGATCGACGGCGGGTCCCACGCCACGCAGGACACCGCCGCCTCGACTTGACGAGCGGGGGAGTCCATGACAGCCGATCTGAACGCCGTCCTGCAATCGGGCGAGACGATCGTATTTCGGACTTCCGGGCGCAGCTATCGCCGACAGTGGTCTCAGTTCGGGTCGGCGATTGCGGGGCTCATGCTCTACCTTACCCTCTCGCAGGGATTCAATCCTGAGTACGACCTGCCACTAGCCGAGCGGTTCTGGTACCTCTCCGCGGTGATCGCCTTGATTGCGTGCCCGTGGGCACTAGCCCTTCTGATCCAGGCCCGCAAACAGCGACTCTCTCCGGATGAGGTGATCATCACCGACAGGCGTCTGCTGTACTCCAAGGGCGACTCGTCACGGAAATTCGACTCCGTCACCCTGGACAGGATCCAAGGAGTAAGTCGGACGTTGGAACTGGATTCAAGCGGAATAACCGTTGAATCGGAAGATCAGATCCTGCGCCTTCCAAGGTTCGGGGCCGAACCCGAACTGGCGGATAGATTGACCGAAGCAGCGGGCTTGGAACCACTCACTGAAATCGGACCCCTTGTGGACGTCGATCTCCGGCTTCTCGGATATGCCATCGCCTGCTTGGCCGGCTACCTGCCGCTGTGGTTTCTGGTAGCCAAAGCCGGCCATCAGATAGCGGATGAGCGCCTTTTCAATTTCCTGTCGAGCACAATTCCCATGATCGGCGGGATTTTCATCGGCCTAGCGCTTGGGGTCCTCATTGCCAATCTGCTTACAGTCTCCGTCATGCGACAATTCGCGACGCCTGAGCAAATGCAGGCGGCACTGGTGAGCTCTGGCGGAAAACCTTGGCAGGTCCGCCCATCGTTACTCTGGTCGGACCTTCTCTACAGACGGCCCCTGATCGACAAGAACGGCTAGCGCCGCGGCATGTGTGGCGCGGTCTCCATCAGCAGCGCTGCGCCTGGTCACGGAATCATGTAAAAGCCTTTCACATGAACTGGTCGAAGCGGAGTCGCGGACGGCGCGGCTATCATCACGGCAATCTGCGCGAGGCGTTGGTCTCCGCGGCGCTGGACCTGATCGCCGAGAAGGGGCCGGCGGGCTTCACCTTCTCTGAGGCGGCGCGCCTGGCCGGTGTCAGTGCCGCCGCTCCCTATCGCCACTACCGCGACCGCGATGCGCTGATGGCCGATGTGGCGCGGCGCGGTTTCGAGCACTTCGCCGACGACCTCGCGGCCGCCTGGAATAGTGGCGATCCGGACCCGGTCACCGCGCTGGACGCTGTCGGTCGCGCCTATCTCGCCTTCGCCGGCCGCGAGCCCGCCTATTACGTGGCGATGTTCGAATCCCAGTTGCCGCCGGACTGCAGCCCGGAACTGTCGGAGGCATCGGAACGGGCATTCGGCGTGCTGCGGGATGCCGCGCAGGCGGTCTGCCTGCTGCTGCCCAAGGAGAACCGGCCGCCGGCATCCATGGTGAGCCTGCATCTCTGGACGCTGGCACATGGTATCGCCTCCCTGTTCGCCCGCGGCGATGCCGGCCGGCGCAAGCTTCCCATGGCACCGGAGGATCTGCTGGAGGCCGCGGTCCTGATCTACCTCGAAGGACTTGGCCTCGGCCGCGAATAGCCCGACACCCCGTGATGAAACATTTTTCGGTCTGACGAGGCAGTCGCCTCTTGAAAGCAGCCCTGTCCCGAGCCAGCTTACCGAATGTAAAAACCTTTTACATGAGGGTCCGATGGAATTGGCAGCGAAATTGGACGATTTGGGCAAGCCGGCTTGGATCGCCGCCATGGTGCTCGGCTTCGTCGTGTTCTGGCCGGTCGGCCTGGCGATCCTGGGCTATCTGATATGGAGTGGACGCATGGGATGTTCGAGAATGGGCGGCCGCGGCCGCTGGCACCGTCACGATGGGGAAGACGGCCGGTCCGGCCCGGAAGCCTGGTTCCGCGGTCGAAGGCGACCGGCTTCCAGCGGCAACGCCGCCTTCGATGAATATCGCGAGGAGACGCTGCGGCGCCTGGAAGAGGAGCAGAAGGGCTTCGTGGAGTTCCTGGACAGCCTGCGCCGGGCCAAGGACAAGGCCGAATTCGACCAGTACATGGCCGAGCGCAAGCGCCCTCGCGCCGCGCCGGAGGCGCCGGAGGCGCCCGAAGCGCCTGAGCCCCAACCACAGGGCTGACCGCGCGGTCGACTGCCCACTGCCGGCGCCGGGATCGTTTCCTCGGCGCCGGATTCACGTCAAGCACCCGTTCGGCTACCCGTCGACGGTGATCTCGATCCGCTCCTTCCCCCTGCCGATATTCTTGCGCTTCAGGGCGATGCGCCCGACCTCGCCGGTGCTCTTCAGATGGGTGCCGCCGCACGGCACCCGGGCAAAGCCGTCGATCTTCCAATACCGCTCTTCACGAACCGGATCGCTGAAGGCGCTTTCGATCGGCCGGTCCTCGGCGGCGACGCCATTGGCGGTATCGGCCAGGTCCCGTCAGATGCGGCGTTATCGGTTCCGGCCACAGGAAGTCGATACGCGCCTTGTTCTCGGCGATATGGGCGCCGATCTTCTCGATCGGATCGAGCGCGCGATAGGCCAGTTCCAGCACAAGTTCCGCCGCGAAATGCAGCCGCATAAGCCGATGCCGGCGCGGCCAGTCTATGGCGACCGTGACAGGGTCGCCGGACCGCAGCCCATGGCCCGGCCTCCAGAGTGTAGAGGATCTCCCGCCCGTCCTTGCGCGCCTCCACCACTGTACGGCCGCCGATCGTGCCCCGGTCGCTCTCCTGCCCGCCTGAGAAGGCGAAGAAGATCGTCTCCGCCAGGGTTATGTCTCGGCCGTACTCTGCAGCTATGATCGTGTCCAGCCGCGTGAGATAGGGGTCGTCCCAGAAGAGGTTTCGCGGCAAACTTCCAATCCTCGGCAGCCTCGCCCGCAGTCGCCGGCATGTACCATCGCCAGCCAAGGCGCCGGCAGCTTCGGCACCGCCACACGGTTTCGGCGACCTTAACGGGAATTTAGCCCGCAATCTTCACGCTTCGAAACAAGATTGAAACGAAAGCACGCCGATCGACCGGCGAATTCGACGCGCGCCGGTAGGAGGGTCACATGGCGATCGACATCGATGACCTGCTCCAGCCCGGAGAACGGGTTCACCTGCGCGTCCACGTCAACGCGGTGGTCGGCCAACTATGCCTGCTCTTTCCGACCACCTTGGCGTGTGTGGCCTTTCTTTCAATCATGCTGCACTCCTTTGGCGCCGGGAACGCGGAGGGGCCGATCTCATTGGGATTCGGACACCAAACCCTCGACTGGATTATGGTCGCAGTTTTCGTCGTTTGGTTGGCGCTGCTGGTGAGGCGGCATCAGGCCGAGGTCGCGGTGACCGACCGTCGCCTCCTTTATCGACCGACCAACCGCCAAGCCGGGATCCTCGAACTCGCCGGTAACGACATTCGCAAAGTCGAATGGTCGAGCGGCGACGGACCGGGGGCGATCGAGATAGTCGCGGAGGGCGGAAAATCGGTGACCCTTGCCCGCATGCGCGATCCGCAGGCAATTGCCGATGCCATTGCCAATCTGGCGGGCCACTCCCCCCCGCCCTCCATCGGACGCATGGCCTGTGTCCAGAACTCCCAGACCTCCGGCGCCGGCACGCTGATGACGGCGACTGCCCTCATTGCATTCGCGTACTGGCTCTTTCGATCCCTTGGCATCTGGACGCCGGATATGTCGTTGTCTATCCAGTTGATCTGGGTCCTGGTCCTTCTTGCCGTCGCGATTCCGGTGGCGCGCACGATCGGCCCTCCACTGGCCTATCTGACCGCCATGCTGGTGTTGAAACCCTTCGTGACTGCGGACCAAATGCACGCTGCCGTCCGCTTACGCGATGTGCACGACGGTTGGCGATCCAGGCTCTATCAACGTTGGGCACGCATCCTCTTCCAGCATCCAGCGCAGGCCGGCCAACGATGATGCGCCAGCAGTAAGTGGCGGACGGGCGACGGAGGAAGAGTAGTCTCAGGGAGAACAAGTCGCCCTGGTGCTAAAGGAAATGCGGGCTCTCAGGGCCGACGTGGCGGCGTTGAAAGGCGCGGAGCGCTAAGCCGCGTCGCGGCACGCCTCACCCAACGCCGAAAGATCCCACCACGCCACCCGCGAGCGCGGAATGCGGCTTCCGGCCATGTCCTCAATGCCATCGGATATGGTCATGCCACCGAGTCGCTCGTAGAACTGGATCGCCTGGCGATTGCCGTCGAAGACCAGCAGATAGGCCGAGCCGCAGCCCATGGCGATCAGCCGGTCGACCGCTTCGGCCAGAAGCCGGCGCCCGATCCCGGCGCCTTTGAGGTCGGGCCGGACATGGATGTGCTCGATATAGCCGTCGAAGCCGTCCTCGCTGGACGGTGCGACAGACACGAAGCCGGCAAGACCGTCGGCGGCGTCGGCGACCAGAACGCTGCGCTCATCCCCTAGCCCCTCCATCAGCTCGCACCAATGGCCCTTGCGGTCGTCCTCGACCGGCCCGTCGAGAAACGCATCCGGCAGGACGCCGCGATAGGCCGCGCGCCAGCTCTCCGCATGCAGGGCTGCGATCGCCTCCAGATCGGCGGCAGTTGCGAGCCGGATGATCATGGACCGGGGCGGCTTTCCGCCGGCGCGGTTGCCTCCTCGGCGGCCCCGTCGGTTGCCGTCGCCTCATGCACACCGACCGCCTCCGGAGGCTTCTCCGGCAGGATCCCGCGGGCGAAGCGCTGCATGACCAATTGCAGCAGCAGGCCGATCAGGAAGATGCGGATATAGGAGGCCCGGGTGATCCAGTCCGGCGGCAAGCGGTTGGTCACCAGCTCGGTCGCCGACCAGATGCCCCAGATGACCAGCGCGCCTAAGATGGCGCCGCGATTGTTGCCGCTGCCGCCGACGATCAGCATCACCCAGACCAGAAAGGTGGTCATCAGCGGCTCGGTGGCGTCGGGACCGATGAACTTGAAGGAATGGGCCGTGAGCGCACCGCCCAGGCCCATGAACATGGCGCCGAACATGAACGCCTCCAGGCGGAAGCGCACCACGTTCTTGCCGGCCGCCTCGGCCGCCGTATCGTTCTCGCGGATCGCCCGCATCACCCGGCCCCAGGGCGCGTTCTGGCCGCGCTCGATGGCGAGATAGATGACCAGCACGATGGTCGCGACGATCGCCAGGAAGGCGAGCTGAGCCCAGGGCTGGCCCAGGGATTCGAAGGGCCGCGGGATCGAGCCGATGCCGCGCGGCCCGTTGGTCAGCCAGGCCTCGTTCTTCAGGATCAGCCGCAGGATCTCGGCGATGCCGATGGTGGCGATGGCGAGATAGTCGCTGCGCAGGCGCAGGCAGATGCGCCCCACCCCATAGGCGATCACCGCCGCCGTCAGCATCGAGGCGACCAGGCCGATCGGGATCGGCAGGCCGAAGCCGCCCAGATGGTTCGGGCTGTCCGGCGCGGTCAGCAGGGCGGAGGTATAGGCGCCGATCGCGAAGAAGCCGGCGATACCGGCGTTGAACAGCCCGGTCAGGCCCCAATGCACGTTGAGGCCGAGCGCAATGACCGCGTATATGCCGCCCATGGTCAGCAGCGCGATCAGGTACATCATCAGGCCGAAAGCGGTCTCGCCCATCAGAATACCCTGCCCTTGAACAGGCCGGACGGCCGCCAGATCAGCATCGCCACCATCAGCGCGAAGGCGACCGCCGTCTTGTAGCCCGGCGACAGCAGCGGCGCGTCGGTGATCCAGGGATAGGCCGACAGCTCCTCGGCCAGGCCGATCACCATGCCGCCGGCGATGGCGCCGTAGGGCCGGCCGATGCCGCCCAGTATGGCGGCGGCGAAGACCGGCAGCAGCAGGTTCCAGCCCATATTGGGATTGAGCTGGGTGTCCAGGCCCAGAAACACGCCGCCGGCGGCCGCCAGGCCGGCTCCGATCAGCCAGGTCCAGACGATGACTTTTCCGGTGTCGATGCCGGTGACCCGCGCCAGGTCGGGATCGTCGGACATGGCGCGCATCGCCTTGCCGGTCCGGGTCCGGGTCAGGAACAGGTGCAGGGCGGCGACCAGCAGGACGGCGCCGACGACGATATAGAAATGCCGCTCGGCGATGCGCAGCGCGTCGAAGAACACCATCGGGCGCTGGATGCCGGTCGCGTAGGAGGTGATCTCCACGCCCCAGAACAGCTGCACGGCTGAGCGCACCATCAGCGTCACGCCGAACGAGGCGATCACGGTGATGATGGTCGCGCCCTTGCGGAACGGCTTGTAGAAGGCCCGGTCGATGCCGACCGCGATGCCGCCGGTCGCCAACATGGCGATCGGCAGCGCCGCCAGCACCGGCCAGCCCAAGCCCAGCACCAGGGTCAGCGCCAGATAGGCACCCAGGGTCATCAGGTCGCCATGGGCGAAATGGGCAAAGCGCAGGATGCCGAACAGCAGCGACACTCCGATCGCTCCCAGCGCATAGATGCTGCCCAGCACGAGTCCGGGGATCAGATAGAAGTTGACGAATTCCAGCATTGCCGTCTTTTCAGCATCCGGACGGCGGGAGACCAAGCGATTTCTTTGTCCGTACCCTAGGCGGAGGCGGCGAGGCCCCTCCACAGGGCAGGCGGGCGCGCAGGGAGGATCTGAGTCCGAAACGACCGCGTCCGCGTCCCGCCGCGCACGAACGAAGGCCTATCGCAGGCCCTCCGGCGCGAGTTCGCCGATCGATCGCTCCGCCGCATCCGGCGTGTCGGTCCGCACGCTCTTCGCGGTCGGCGGCAGGGTCGTGTCGAACTGATAGTCCGGATCGCTCTGCTGCCGCCGCCAGGTTTCCCGCATCTCACGCCAGGAGCCCACCAGCGTGCGCGGCTTCGGCATGTCATCGGCGATTTCGCGGGAGAGCTTCTTGAGGTTGTAGCAGGGCACGCCGGCATACATGTGGTGCTCGACATGCCAGTTCATGCGCCAGTAGAGGAACTCCAACACCGGATTGAGGGTCATCGAGCGGGTGTTCTTGCGGAAATCGGGGACGTTGTCGCGCAGGCCGCAATGCTGCGGCAATCCGACGAAATAGCGCGCCCAAGTGGCGATGAACGGTGGCAGGGTGAGGATGAACGGCAGCACCCACTGGCCGGTGGCGATCGACACGACGAGCACCGCACCGTGGAAGGCCAGGAGCAGGCGCGACCACTGGATTGACTTGCGATGCTGCGCCGGCTGATCGTCATGCAAGGCCTGCACCCAGTCGCCGATCGGCGTGCCCGCGGGCCCGGCCTTTCCGCATGCGCCGAGCCAGGTCAGCCAGAGCGCCGGAAACAGCCCGCCCTTGCCGAAATTGCGCTCCTGCCGCGAGAACAGGTTGATGGTGAACAACTGCAGCAACAGGCCAGGCCGCAGCGACGGCTCGAGCGGCAACAGGTTCTCCCGGTCCGCGTCGGGATAGATGGTATAGCGGTGGTGATAGGTGTGGCTGCTGGCGTAGTCGAACGGATCCCACCAGCCCAGCAGGCTGAAAAGGTAGAGAAAGATCTTGTTCAGCCGCTTGGTGTGGAACACCGTGCCGTGGCCGAGCTCATGCGCCGCCGTGCCATGGAAGAAGCCGCCGACGGTTCCGTGGACAAAGAGCGCCAGGGCGAACAGCGCCCAACTCTGTTGCGCCCAGAACAGATAGACCAGGCTCCCCGTCAGCACGAACAGGGCCAGGTGGCCCCCGGCCTGATACCACCCCTGCAGGTCGCTTCGTTTCGAAAGCGCGCGCAGCCTGGCGCTGTCGATCGGACACCGATACCAATCGACGCGACGCGTCTTGCGCACTTCGGCAAGCGGTGGGTAGTCCATTTCGCTTGTGCTCCCCCTCTGCATTATACCCGCGCCCGGGCGGCCTTTCCAAACTTCAATCCCCCGTGCTTTCGACGGCCTCGACGAGTTCATCACGCCCGCCAAGAACCACGACGGGAGCTTCGGCCGGAACCCACGCGTCGACACCGTCGCGCATAGGCGAACGGCGGTGCCACTTCGATGCGCGCCCGAGCCGTCGCCGCTAACCGCTGAGCTGCCTTGCCACCTGGCCGCGCCCTCGGGGCAAAGCGCCGAGGCCGCCGGCAGCTCCGGCAGCGACCGCCGAGAGAACGCCGAGCGCCACCGGGATCGCAATCGAGGCGCCGCCCGGCGCCCAAGCGACACGCAACGCCTCGTCGACCAGCCAATAGCCGCCGAGCAGGCCGACGGTGCCGCCGAGAACGGCGGCCAGCAATCCGATCCCGGCCGCCTCCGTCAGTCGGGCAGCCGCGATTTCTCGGCGCGACGCGCCGATCAAGGCGAAGGCCAGCGCCTCGCGACGTCGCGAATCGACATCTGCGGCAACCACAGCGGCGAGCGACAGGGCACCGGCCGCCAACAGTGTCGCCGCGACCGCCAGCGAGGCCAGCGCCGCACCCTCGATCACCTCGGTCACCTGGGCGACAATCCGACGGACGTCGATACCGGTGATGTTCGGCGCACTCCGAGACAAGTCAACAAGCAGCGTGTCGACCGCCGCGTCGGTATCGCCCTCCAGGGTCATGATCCAGGAATGCGGTGCCGCGCGGAAGGGTTGCGGCGAGGCGACCAGCAGGAATTCGGGCCGGAAGGTGCGGTGATACTCCTTGCGGATATTCACGACTTCCGAGGTGAAGCTGCGACCCAGCACGCTGTAAGTGAGCGTGTCGCCGGGCTTCAGGTCGAAGGCTTCGGCCACGTCCTCCTCGGCGGAGATCAGCGGAGGACCGTCGTAGTCGGCCGGCCACCACGAGCCGCCGAGCAGCTCGGCCGCGGTCGGATCGGCGGTCCAAGAGAAGCTGCGGTCGCCCTCGATCACCCAGGACTTGTCGGGTCGGACGAGCGCCGTCTCGGCCGGGATTCCGTTGACCGCGCGGATCGAGGCGCGCAGTAAGGGCGAGGCCTGCAGGCCGCCAAGCGCCGGATCGCCGTCTATGCGTCCTCGAAGCTGCGCCACCTGGGCCGGCTGCACGTCGATCAGCACAAGGTCCGGGATGCGGTCCGGCAGTTCGGCGCGCAACGCTGTCTCAAGAGACTCCTGGGCCGAGACGATCGCCGTGATGCCGGCGATGCCGATGCCGATCGCCACCGCCTTGGTCGCGGCCGCCCCGGGGACTCCGAGGCCCTGCAAGGTGACAAGGCCGATGAAGCTGCTCGGTTGCCGGCGAGCGGCAAGCCGGGACAGCCCCTCGCCACAGAGCCCGAGCGCGGCACCGGCGGCGGCCAGGCCGGCCGCCGCGACCGCCGCCAACGCTGGCACCGGCAGGCTAAGTACCGCGAGCAGCACCGCGACGGCGATCACCGAGCCACCGATGGCGACATGGCGCGGATCAGCGGCAAGTTCGGCCTCACCGCTGCGCATCGCCGCCCCCGGCGACAGCCGTCCCGCCCCCGACAGCGCCGCGGTGCTGGACCCGGCGAGGCCGAGGACCAGGATCGCCGCGACCTCCAAGGCAGGGGCGGCCAGCGCGGCCGCGTCCCAGTCGAGGTGCAGCCGCGCTGCCACGACATCCATGACCGCGGTGGCGATCGGCAGGGCGAGACCGAGGCCGATCATCAGGCCGACGACGCTCGCGATGGCGACGATCGCCCCGTGCAGGGCGACAACGATCACCGGTGTCGCGCCGGACAAGCGGTAGAGCGCGATTGTCCGGGACCGCCGCGCGATCCACACCTGCGCAGACGCCCAGGCTCCTGCAAAGCCGATGCACAACGCCACGACGCCGGCGACGCCGAGAAATGTGGTCGTGCGCTCGACGATGCGGCGTACACGGTCGCCGGCATCTGCCGGGGTCTCCAGCTCCCAGCCGCGCTCCGGCGTCAGGGCGCGGACCGCCTCGACCGCCGCGGCTCGCGGCACCTCCCCGGGCAGCCGCAGCCGGTAGCGATAGTCGATCAGCGATCCCGGTTGAACGAGGCCCGTCGCCGCCAGATCGTCCAGCCTTACGACGATCCGCGGCCCGACCATGAAGCGCCCGGCGGACAGCCGATCCGGTTCGATCAGCAGCACACCGCTGATGACGAAGGCCGTGTCGCCGAGGACAAGAGTATCGCCGAGTTCGGCCTCAAGGCGCGACAGCAGAGCCGGCTCGACCAAGGCCGGCGGACTTGCGGTCCCCGTCGCCAGCGCGTCACGGAACGGGGCGCCGCCAGCCAGTTCGACCATGCCGAAGAGCGGATAGAGGTTGTCGACGGCTTTGAGCTCGACGGTCAGCCGCCGCCCGTCGACAGCCGCCGATGTGCGCAGCTCGGCCGCGCGCGACACCGTGCCCAACTCGTCCAGGGCACCGGCCGTCTGCTCGTCCAACGGCACATTTACCACCGAGACAGCGATGTCGCCGCCGAGTATCCGGGTGCCGCTCTGCGCCAGCGCCCGCACCAGCCCGTCGCCGAGCATCCAGACCGTCCCGAGCATCAGGGCGGCCACGGCAACGCAGGCGATGAACAGGCGCAAGCCGAAGATGCCGGCGGCCAGCTCGGACTTCAGCAGCGAGCCAAGAATGCCGGCAAAACGGGCCTCAGCGGCGGGGACCGCCATGTCAGTTCACCACCTGGCCGTCGTCGATGGAAATGGCCCGGTCGCAACGCGCCGCCAGCCCTTCGTCGTGCGTGACCAGCAGCATGGCGGCTGCACTTCCGCGGACCAGGGAGAACATCGTCTCGGTGACCCCGGTTCCGGTCTTGCGGTCGAGATTTCCCGTCGGTTCGTCGGCCAGCAGCAGGCGCGGGGCCGGCGACGAAGGCACGGGCAACCGCGACCCGTTGTTGCTCGCCGCCGGACAGCGCGGAGGGCCGGTGGCTCAGGCGGTGACCGAGGCCCACCCGCTCCAGGATCTCCGCGGCCCGCTCGCGGGCATCGCGATGCGCGGCAAGCATCAGCGGCAAGGCGACGTTCTGCAGTGCGGTCATCGCGGGCACGAGATGATAAGCCTGGAAGACAATGCCGATGTCGCGCCGCCTGAGGTCGGTGCGCTTGTGCTCGCTGGCGGCGGCAAGGTCGGTGCCGAGCACTCGGACGCTGCCCCCGGTCGGCATTTCCAAGCCGCCGATGATCGCGATCAGCGACGATTTTCCGGAGCCGGACGGGCCGGTCACAGCGACCACCTCGCCCGCGGCGACGTTCAGGTCGAGGCCTTTCAGCACCTCGACTTCGCCCTCCGGAGAGGGATAGGACAGACGCGCACCCTCCAGGCGGACGACGCCGTCAACCTCGGTCCCACCCTGCGACATTATCTCGGTCTCCCCTCGCGCCATCGGTTGGTGTGGAGATATGGCGCGGACTCAGCGCTACAACCCTCAAGGAAAGCTGACGCAGCGAAATGGAGAGCTGGCTTTTGGGCTCGAAGGTCGACTTGCTTCTGGAAAGCGGCGGTACTCCCATGCAGCAGTGGACGCGTACTGATAGCCGGCAGCTGATGTCATGTTGCAGTCCGGTTGAGGTCTACGCCCCGGTCGCATGGACGGTCGTGCTGATGGTGTTCACACTGTCGTTGCCGAAGACGATAACATCAAACACCGGCAACATCGGCCTCAGATCACTGAAGGTGAATTGGTCGACGCTGCCGGACGGGAAATCTCCCGTATCGCTGTCGATGACAAATGTCGTCGGTCCAATCGAAAGGACGGATCTTGGTGCTGAATCTGCGCACCATAGGATTTCCCGGGCTCGCCTGGAGGAGACGTGCCCTCAATTCCGCAGATACAGCAAGAGCATCTTGAGCAGACTGAGGCCGATCAGCGTTCTGAACAGGAAGATGAACGACGAGATCATTAGGTTATCCACGTTATGGGATATCCCGGTCGCCGATATGCCATATATCTCGGGGATGTCCCAGAAAACGACCCGAATGATGTTATCGACGGCAAACGCTGAGAAATCAAATATCGAGGCGTCACTCGAGCCAACGAAAAGTCGCGGCTCGATCCCGTTCAATAAATAGCAGATGAGAGGAAATGAAAGAACAAGCGCAAATGGCGAAAATAGCTTGTAATTGATCTGATGATACGGAGATTTCTTGATTATTTTTACCTGAGATGAAGAAAATGATACATGAATTATAGTGCCGGCTGAAATACAGAATATGACGATCGCTGCGACCAGCGCCTCCAACCTGGGCAGCCAGAGCGTCGGCACCGACAGGATCAGCAGCACGATGACCGTGTAGAACAGAAAATCGATGATCTTGCCGATGAGCGGCGTTGTCTTTTTTTTCGGCATCTTCCCCGTTCGCGCGGTTGGGCGGTCCCATCATCGTTCGCCATGTCATACCAACAAGACGTTAAAAGATTGGAGTCGGCCCTGCCCGCCGAAGGGATGCAGCAGGTTGGCGAGCGGGGCGGTCCGCTGATCGGATCAAGCGCGGCGGCCCCAATCAGCCTGTTGAGATTTGACCCGTCAGACGCAAATGGACCGTAGCGGCCAGAATGTGCCGCACTGGCCGCACCGGGAAGCTCTCCTGACCATCCGGTCTGCCGGTCCAAATGGGCGCTGACTACCAGATTCGGACAAAGGGGCCTTGGTTGATATGGTGCCGCGGAAAGAGGCGAGAATCGCCTGTAGAAAAGCGCTGGCAGCAGATACCTCGATGACCGGATTCGGGCCAGGTTGCTAGCTTTCGGTCCAAGGCATTCATCCTACCGTGGGGCAAAACCAGTGCTAAAGAACCCGCTTCTATTGGTCGCTCTCATGATCACCGGTGCCGTCGCCGCCTGGGGCATCGTCGACAACGCCGGACTTGCGGATTTCGCGTCTCTGCTGGTCGGCATACAGTTCACCAGTCGAGCCTGGTTCATCATGCTGGCGGTGAGCTTCATGCTGATCGTCAGCGTCTGGCTCGCTTTCTCGCGCTACGGCAACGTCAAGCTGGGCCGGGACGACGACGAGCCGGAATTCTCGACGGTGTCATGGCTTACCATGTTGTTCGCCGCCGGCATGGGCGTTGGACTGCTCTACTGGGGCACGGCCGAGCCGCTTACGCATTACCTGTTGGTCTCAGAATACGAAGACTCAAGGGCAGCGGCCTCAATGGCGCTGTTCCTCACCAATTTCCACTGGGGTCTGCACGCCTGGTCGATCTATGCACTCACGGGGCTTGTCATCGCCTATTTCGGCTTCCGCCGCGGTTGCCCGAGCCTGGTCAGTGCGCCGATCATCAAGGTGTTCGGGTCCAACCGCCTGACCCGCGGCGTCGGCTGGTTGAGCGACCTGCTGGCGATCGTGGCCATCGCCATCGGCCTCGGAGGGTCGGTCGCCATGGGGGTGTTCCAGGTCAAGGAGGGCATTGACGCCCTGTTCGACCTTCAGAGCACGGGCATGGGGCTGGCGCTGGGAATCTTCGTCGTGCTTTGCCTTTCCTACATCCTGCCGCTGACAGTGGATCTCGGCCGCGGAATGGCCATCCTGTCCAACACTGCGATGGCCGTGGCCGGCGGTCTGATGATCTTCATTCTGTTGGCCGGCCCCACCCATTTCGTCATGGGTGGCATCGTGCAGGCCGTGGGCGAGTACCTGGGCGGCGTCTTCACGCATGGATTCCGCACGTTCACGTTCATGGATGATCGGGTCGGCAACTGGTTCCAGTCCTGGACCCTCACCTACATGGTCTGGTGGCTCGCCTGGGCGCCGTTCGTCGGCGTCTTCATCGCCCGCATCTCAAAGGGGCGTACGATCCGCGAATTTCTATGCGGCGTGATCCTGGTGCCGACCGCCTTTTCCATCCTGTGGTTCGGTGTCTTCGGCGGGGTGGGCTTCTACGGTCTCTTACGCCTCGAGGTGCCAATCCTGGATGTGGTCCAAAATAACGTAAGCGGCGTGACCTTCTTCGTGCTTGATAAGTTCCCGCTACCGTTCCTGACGGTCGCCGCCGTGGTGGTGGCAGCCTTCCTGTTCATCATCACCAGCGTTGTCAGTGCGGCATTCGTGCTGGGCATGTTCTCGACCGGTGGCGACCTCAATCCAAGCACCCGTGTCAAGCTAGGCTGGGGGGTGATCCTGGGCGCGCTGGGACTGGTCATGATCCTGTCCAACAGTATCGAAGCCGTGAAGTCGATCATCGCACTGGGCGCGCTACCCTTCGTCTTCATCGTCCTTTTGCTTGTCGTGTGTCTCCTCAAGGCGCTCAAGGCGGAAAGGCAGCACTGATCATGAGCAACCTCGTCGACACCATCATGAATATCGAGGTCTTCGCGTTCATCGGGCTGCTCTGTTGGCTCTATTTCAAGGAATTCAGAACGGACGATACGGAGAACTTCGATCCGTAAGCGTCCATCCTGAGCCGCCATCCGGCATCGGCCGCATGGTGACGATCTGCAATAGTTCGCGGCATTGATTCGCCTTTCATTGGACGCTTGCCGGCAGAACGACACGCACGATTGCATTTCCCGCAATTTGGACCACTGTGTCAGGTCTCGACCGCCGAAGGAGACTCGGACAGATGGGCGAAGGGGAATCACGGTCCGGCCGGACGGTCGCCTTCGTCGGCGCGCCGACCGATGTCGGGGCCGGGCATCGGGGCGGATCGATGGGGCCGGAAGCGTTGCGGGTCGCGGGGCTGGACCGGGCCCTGCGCCGGCTTGGCCATACCGTGGTCGACCGCGGCAACGTCTCGGGGCCGCCGAACCCGGACGGTGTACCGGTCGGAGGCTATCGCCATCTGGATGAAGTCCGGCAATGGTGCGAGGCGGTGCGCGACGGCGTGTATGCGGTCCTCGAAGACGGGCAGTTCCCGGTGCTGCTGGGCGGCGACCATTGCCTGGCGATCGGGTCCATCGCCGGTGTCGCCAAGCATTGCGCCAAGCACAAGACGCCGCTCACGGTGCTATGGCTCGACGCCCATGCCGATTTCAACACGCCGGACACCTCGCCATCGGGCAACATCCACGGCATGTCGGTGGCCATCGCCGCCGGCCATGGCCCCGACGCCCTGACAGGGCTCGGCCACGCCAAGCCGATGGTTGACCCGACGCGGGTCATCCAGGTCGGCATCCGCTCCGTCGACCATATCGAGAAGCGCATGGTGGTGGACAGCGGGCTGGATGTCCACGACATGCGGCGTATCGACGAGACCGGCATGCGCCGGACCATGAATGCGGTTCTGGGGCGAGCCGCCGGGATCGGCGGGCACCTGCATGTGAGCTTCGATGTCGACTTCCTGGATCCGTCCATCGCGCCCGGCGTCGGCACCACCGTGCGCGGCGGGCCGACCTATCGAGAGGCGCAGCTCTGCATGGAGATGATCTACGATTCCAGCCTGATGGGATCGCTGGACATCGTGGAACTCAATCCGGCCCTCGACGAGCGCAACCGCACGGCGGAGCTGGCGGTGGATCTGGTGGAGAGCCTGTTCGGCGAGCAGATCCTCGCCCGCCACCATTCGAACTTGTAAGCCAGGGGACCCGGGAGATGGCAGAGACCCATTATTCGGCCGAGGAACTGATCGAGATCGAAGCCAGGCTGGGCGCGCGCAACTACCATCCGCTCGACGTGGTCCTGACGCGCGGCGAAGGTGTCTGGGTCTGGGATGTCGACGGCAACCGGTACATGGATTGCCTGTCCGCCTATTCGGCCGTCAACCAGGGCCACTGCCATCCTAAGATCTATTCGGCGCTGGTCGAGCAGGCGGGACGCCTGCCGCTGACGTCGCGCGCCTTCCGCAACGATCAGCTGGCACTGTTCTACGAGGAGATCTGCGCCCTGACCAATTCGCACAAGGTGCTGCCGATGAACAGCGGCGCGGAGGCGGTGGAGACGGCGATCAAGGCGGTTCGCAAATGGGGCTACGAGGTCAAGGGCGTGCCCGAGGACCAGGCCGAAATCGTCGTCTGCGAGGACGGGTTTCACGGCCGCACGATCACCATCGTGGGCTTCAGCACCGACTCCAACGCGCGGCTCGATTTCGGCCCCTTCACACCCGGCTTCAGGATCATCCCCTACGGCGACGCCGAGGCCCTGAAGCAGGCGATCACGCCGAACACCGTCGCCTTCCTGGTCGAGCCGATCCAGGGCGAGGCCGGCGTGGTCATTCCGCCGGACGGCTATCTGCGGCAGATCCGCGAGATCTGCTCGCAGCACAACGTAATGCTGGTGATGGATGAGATCCAGACCGGGCTCGGGCGCACCGGCAAGCTGTTCGCCGAGGAATATGAAGACGTCGAGGCCGACGTCACCCTGGTCGGCAAGGCGCTCTCTGGCGGTTTCTACCCGATGTCGGCGGTGCTTTCCAATTCCGAGGTTCTGGGCGTGCTGAAACCCGGCCAGCACGGAAGCACCTTTGGCGGCAATCCCCTGGCCTGCGCCGTCGCCCGTGCCGCGCTGAAGGTCCTGACCGCGGAGGGTCTGATCGACAATTCCGCCGAACAGGGCGCCTATTTCCTCGACGAGCTGACCAAGCTTCGCAGCAACAAGGTCAAGGAGGTGCGCGGCCGGGGCCTGATGCTGGCGGTCGAGTTCCACGCCGATACCGGCGGCGCCAGGCAGTACAGCGAGGCCCTCAGGAAAGAGGGCATGTTGTGCAAGGAGACCCACGAGGACACCCTGAGGATATCACCGCCGCTGGTCATCCGCCGCGACCAGGTGGACTGGGCCCTGGAGCGGATCGACACCGTGCTGCGCAGCGCGTAGGCCCGCGTCCGACCGCCGCGCAAGTAACCGCCAAGCATTGCCCGGCGGACCGATACCGCATCGATGACCGGCCTACGCGGTCCTTTCGGGGAGATCGGGCATGAGAAAGACGCTGCGGGCCAGATCGGATCGCAGACGCTCCGGCGAGTACCGGGTCTGCAGCACGTCCTTCGACAAAAGATCCTGGTTCCGGGAGATGAAATCGTCGTAATCGGAATGCCCGGTCGAGCCCATGCGCTCGGCGATCAAGCTGAGAAATGCCAGGGTGATCGTCGCGTTGAACTTGTCCGGAACCCCTGCCCTCGCGGCCATGGTCTTGATGGTCCCGGAATATCTGGCCGCCGCATCCACGAAGTCGTAAGTGCGAAGCATCTCATAGGCGACGCCGACATGATCGACATGGCGGAAGGCGGCCGGATCTAGGTCCTGTGCTTCGAAGGATCGGGCCATCTCCGTGTAGCGTGATGTCATCGCTGCTGTCCGGTCTCGTGCAATTCGTGGCTGTCCGAGGCACTCAGATCGAGTTCGTAGACCGCCTTCAGCTGGGCGATTTTCCCAAGGGTCGCCTCCGAAAAGGGAGGCTTGCCCTCGAAGCAATGCAGGGCCATGCCCTCGACCAGTTCCGCGACCGAGATGTCCAGGTGCTCTGCCAGCCCCTTGAGGACCTTGAGCAACCGCTTCTCGAGCCGAATGCCGGTCTGCACCCGCTCTATCGATTTCTTCATTCACACATCTTGGTACATTGGTACCAAGATGTCAAGAACTAGCTTTCCGGCGTGAGCTTGCGGCCGACGAAAACCGCATGCTGCCCGGCATAAGGGTCCGGCACGTCGAGGTCGAGCGGGTCCAGCCCAGCCTCGGCCATCAGCCGCCGCCAGGTGGCGATCCGGAACAGGCCTATGCGGTGGGTGTCGTGTTCGACCCGGACCGGCCGGCCGGGCTGCCGGAACATCAGCGCGTAGTCGACCTGGACCTCCGTGTCCGATGGGTCGGGGTCATGGGTCCATTCCAGGTAGCGCAGCGCGCGCCCGTCTGGCGCGTCATTCCCGCCGGTCGACGTGGACGGCGCGAATGTGTCGGCGACGATGTCGGGCAGGAAGACCGCAAGCCCGCCCGGCCGCAGATGCGACGAGGCCGTGGTGATGGCGGCGCGCAGGTCATCCGTCGTGATCATGTAGCCGATGGCGTCATGGGCCAGCACGACGTCGAAGCTGCGCTCGAGTTCGAGCGTCCGCATATCGGCCTCGATATGCTCACAATCCGGATTCAGGTCACGGCTGAGACCGAGCATCTGTGGTGAAAGATCGCTCAGCGTGCATCGGAACCGCGACTTCAGATGCGACGCCATGTGGCCCGCTCCGCAGCCAAGCTCAAGCAGGGTTGTGGCGGCGCCGTGACATCCGCCGGCGACAAGTCGTGCGATGTGATCCGCCTCATCGGCATACTCCGCAGCGGCGCTGATCAGCGGATACCATTGGGCCAGGTCGTGATAGAAGCGCATGCACGATCTATGTCACGCGCGATCCGGGGGTCGTCAAGGGGAACCGAACCGACCCTAGACGCTGCGGCGCCCGGATTGCGGTCCAGAGGTTTCGCGATTACGGTTTTCAGAATCTCGGAGCCGCAATAGTCCGATTTCGGCCCATCGAAAGGTTCCTCGGCGCTGTCAGTGTGGGGAGGAAAACCGATGTTCTTGGAAACGATCAAGGAAGAACAGGCGACCGGTCGGGTCGCGGAAATCTACGCCGGGGAGAAAGCGGCCCTGGGGTTCGTCATGTCGGCGACGGCATGCTGGACCACGCGGCCCGACATGTTGCCGATATTCGACGAGTTCGTGACCCAGGTGAAGGCCGGGTTCTCGCTGACGCCCAGGGATTGGCGGCTGATCACCTTCGTGGCCGCCCAGCATGTGCCCTCGACCTACTGCTCCACGGTCTATGGCAAGATGCTGCTGGACGATCTCGGGTCGAAGGAGAAGGTTCTGGCCCTGCAGTCCGACTTTCGCAATGCCGGGCTGGACGAGCGGGACGTGGCGATGCTGGCCTTCGCCGAGACTGTCGCCAAGGATGCGTCGCGGGTCACCGCGCATGAAATCGAGGGGCTACGCGCCGTCGGATTTAGCGATGTCCAGATCTCGGACATCGCGCTATGCGCGGCGTTCCGGTGTTTTGTCGCACGGTATTACGATGCCACCGGCTCTGGTCCCGAGCCCTCTTTCCTGAACGATGACAATGCGTTCCGAGATGCTCTTGCGATCGGACGCAAACTTCCGCCGAGATCCAAGACATCGTGAGACGGAGAGGTCGACGTGACAACCGCACCCAGGCTTGAATCCGAACGCCTGGTGCTGCGCCCGCATCGTGTGGAGGATTTCGACCGAATGGCCGACCTATACGCGTCGCCAAGATCGAAATACATCGATGGACCGCTCTCTCGCGGGGTTGCATGGTGCGTGTTCGCGGCCGATGTCGGCCATTGGGAACTGCTCGGCTTTGGCGCCTGGGCTATCGAACTTCGGGAGACCGGTGTGTATGTCGGCCAGGTCGGTCTGAACCTCCCGGCGAATTTCCCGGAGCGGGAGCTTGGCTGGCTACTTTGGCAGGAGTTTGAGGGAAAGGGATATGCTCTCGAGGCGGCCTTGCGCGCCCGCGAATTCGCCTACCGAACGCTGGGTTGGGATACGCTGGTGAGCTATATCGACCCGGAGAACGCCCGCTCCATCCGGCTTGCCGAGCGCATGGGCGCAACACCTGATCCCCATGCCCCTACGCCGGATGCCGATCCGTGCCTGGTCTACCGGCATCCATCGCCGAGCGCCTTGATGGACTGACCTGGCCGCTTTCACAACCGGCCCAGTGATAGGGGAATCGTGACCGGCAGTTCGGGTGGTATTCCGCAGAAGCGTAGACGGCGGCCAATGAAGATAGCCGCCCGATGCCGACATCCGGATCGCCGGTCGCTCAGACCCGATGTCGCGAGGCGGTCAGCGCGGCCTGAAGGATCGCCTCCAGCCCCAGATCGCCATCGTCGTTGATCAGCCGTCTGGCGACGTCCAGCGGCAGCCTGGCAAGCCGCGCCATGGCCATCTCGAAGAACCGCATATCTCCCATCGACAGCGCCCGGAAGGCAATCGACGTGGTCAGTCGGCCGTCGGCATCCATATGCGCGACATGCGCCTTCAATTCATCGTCGTCTTTCACACCGTCGCGGAACATCGAGATCGTCGCGCGGTCGCGGGCGTTCTTCATGAGCGATTTGACCGCCCGCGTCGGCAGCTCCTTCTGCTCGACAAGATGGCTCATCAACTGCTCGGTGACCGCAGCCATCAGCCGTTCGGAGATCTCCGCCGGCAGTTTCGGTCGCTCGGCCAGCGAGCCGCAGACGGCATCAGAATGCCCATATTCGTCAACGGTGCGTTGCAGCAGCTTGTCGTCCAGATCCGCCCCGGGATTGGCCACCATTCGGGCCACCGCGGTCTCGTTCTCGCTGTCGATCAGCGCTCCGGCCAGTTGGGCCGAAACCGTCGGGCGGCCGGCGATCGCGACCTGTTTGTCCGAATTGCCGGATCGCACGATCTCGATCAAATCCTCATCGGTCAGGACGTCGGAAAACTCCAGGACCGGCAGGGCGACCGACTCCACGTCACGGGCCAGCGCCTGCGCCATGTCGCGCGGCAGCCCGGAGTATTCCTTGAGCTGCGCCGACAGCGCCTCGCGCACCCGCACCTCGGCATCCTCCAACAGGCTGCGCAGGATGTCCTCGGCGATGCGCCGCTCGCCTTCGCCAAGCGCGCTGGAGCCGAACTGCGCCGCAACCTTGGTCGCTGTCGCGATGCGGATCTCGGGCGACGTGTCGGCCTCAAGGCGATCGATATCGCGCTTCTGGAGTTGTGGCTGGGACTCGGCCATGACCGTGTTCGAACGGACTATCGCCCGCTCACCTCTTGGCAGTTCAGGGGATTCGCCAACCCCACCTTCCCCGAGCGAACTGAGCGAATGGTTAATTGCCCGCAGGTTCGGTCGGCGGCCACAGCTGCGGGAAGAAATCGCCGGCGATCCGGTCGCCGTTCCGATAACCGCGGGCCTCGAACATGGCGCGCTCGTCATGGGCCCAATCGCCGCGATAGCAGATCCGGCCATCGTCCGCCGTCATCCTCAATGTGTAACGCCGGACGGTCTCGGTCGGCGTCACCGTCGACAGGCTGCCGTGCAGGGTCCGCATATCGAAATAGACGCAGTCCCCAAGTTCGAGATCGAAGCGGACCAGGTCGAAGGCGTCGGGATCGGCCTCGATGTCGGGCGGCGCCTCATACCGCTCGCCATTCACCTCGAGGCCGTCGGCGTCCATGTGGTGGCCGTCGTCGAAACGGACCCGCATGAACAGCTTGTCCCAGAGATGCGAGCCGCGCACGAAAGTGATACAATTCTCCAGAGAAACGGGCTCCAGCGGCAGCCACAGGACGCACATCGAGCCGGCGAAGTCGAAATACGATATGTCATGATGGAACGGCGGCCGCGAAGTCGCCCGAGCCTCGCGAAGGAACCAGTTGTCCATCACCAGATTGACCCGGTCCGCGCCCAGCAGTTGCGCGGCGATGCCGGCACAGGGCGACCGGCGCACGAAGGTCTCGAACTCCGGAAAGTCGGACCAGCACCAGAAGTCTTCCCAATAGGCGGGCGCATTCGGGTCCTTGCAGTGGTTGACCAGGTTGGGGCTCGGCCGCGTGAGATCGGCATCGATACCGCGCCGCAACAGGTCGATCCAATCGGCGGAGAAACGGTTGCGCAGCGCCACCACGCCCTCGTGCCGAAAGGTCGCAATTTCGGTTGGCGACAGGTTGGCAACGGGTTCCGGGATCACGGTCATGGCCTCCTTCGAGCCGCAACGGCTGCGACGCATGCCATAGGGTACACCGATATCAATCGCGGCCGGCAGTCGCCTCGCGCCCCTGTCCGCCCTGGGAGAATTCCGCCACCTCGCAGTTGGCCGAAGTATTTCCAGGGGTCCGGTATACCGTCACCGCAAGAAATCTGTCGGTGCCGCGGATACTCGGCTCGTGGAGATTACCCATTCCCAGCCCTCGCCTCGGTCGCCCTCGTCGTCATGCGCACGACATTACCGACCAAGCCAACCGTGTGCTTCCGCGTGATCCCCGACACCAGATCAAGGGCTGTGAGTCTTGTCACTCAACGCGATAGACTTTGATGACATTGCGGCCATCGACCTGAAAATCAAACCGGCCCCGCCAGTCACCTTGCGACACGAACCCAGTATACCGGCCATTCGGGAGCCTCAGTTCGACACGCCCAAAATAGTCGGTATATCCGACCGTCCTGTCTTGACCCAGCACCTCAACTCTCGCATGAGAGATGTAGGCTCCGGCTTCGGCGCGCTCAAGTTGAAACCAATCTGCATGCGCATGGGACGCAGCAAACTGAAGAACCAGCATGAGCACCCAAAGCCTGAGATTTTTCATTATCCGCTCTTTTATCTACCGTCTTCTGTGACGTTTGGAAGGACGCTGACCGGAATTTCATCGTAGAACCGAGACTTCGGTCCCAAATCAGAGAGCAAGCTCTCTTCGTCGTGACCGGCTTCCAGTTTCGCGAGTTCGTCTGTTGGGGAGTACCGCACTGTATGGGTCATGTCAAAGGTCGCGTATTCAATAAATTCAAACGCATCCTCGAATGAACTTCCTTTAGGAATATCCACTCGAATACTGAATTCGCCGTTTTCTCCTACTGAACTCTGCTTCAGATCGCTCGGAAAAAGGGTCATGATTCCTTCTCTCCAATTCGGCTGGCCGAGCCTGCTATCGGAAACTACGAACTTCCCTCTGACGAGCCATTCGTCCTTCTGAATATCAATGCCATACGCCAGGAATGGGAGCACTATCGCAGGGATGAGAAAGAATAGTGACGGGTAGGGCGATCTCATTTTTACAATAGTCTTTTGGAGCCAACTGAATTCAATCTCGGACCCCGGTTGTTCTCCAAGTATAGACTCGATTTTTTGATCGCTTAGATTCGCGATGAAATATGTGCGAAATACCAGCAACCCCGCTGCGGTGAGGATCGACAACGCCGCAAGGCAATAGAGAGCGATCTTTTCTTCCATGCCATCGTCCTCCAAAGGGATCGAAATCGACAGTCAACCAGTCATGCAATAGAGGGCGACTATCTGTCCTTTAGCCGGACATCCATCCGTATTGGTTCGAGCGACATGCGCTCAGCCCCTCGTGCTCCCAGGCCCGATACGAATGGAATGTTCGTAGTATGAGGGACCAGCGCCGGCACTGATTTGGATCATCACGGTGATGACTTCCCGCAGAAGTCGAAGATCCCTGGCAATCAACTGGTGCCCAGACGGCGCCTGGAAACGGCTCCGCCACTTCCCGGTTGGCCAACTGAATGATGCTGGTGTGGCAGTTGCGGCCGATGACCAGCACGCAGCCGCGATGTAATCGGCAATTGATGCGGCGCCTAGTCGGACCATCGGCGTGCCTTGATGGCCGGATCGTGGCCGGCGAAAGTCGACCTTGCCCCGATCTGCCGCGACATCCGCAAAGTTCGGTGGTTCAGTGCGGGGACTCCGTGGGGGAAACCTGCGACAGGGGGAATCGGAGCGATGAACCGACGGCATCTGCTGGCACTGGCCGGGTCCTGCGTCGTTCTTGCCGGCGCGCCGGTCTATTGGGTCGCGAGATGGCGCTATATCACCATCCATCACAGCGGCGGTCGCTTTGGCGACATCGAACTGCTACGCCGGGTGCATCGCGAGCGCCAGCCCAACGATCCGGTGGACGCAATCCCCTATCATTTCGTCATCGGGAACGGTCACGGCCTGCGGCTCGGCGAGGTGGTCGCGACCGACCGCTGGCGGCTACGGATCTGGGGCGCACATCTCTCCGCCGGCAATATCGATCGCAACTTCCGCGGAATCGGGATCTGCCTCGTCGGTAATTTCGAGACCGAGGAGGTGCCGGAAGCCCAGTATCAGGCGGCGGTCTCGCTCAGCCGCGACCTGATGCGCCGGTACAGGATCTCTCACGACAGGGTGACATTGCACGGTCATACATCGGGCGAGACGACGCGCTGCCCGGGCCGGAAATTCCCACGCGAGCGTTTCCTGCGGGCCGCTCGAGTTTAGATGGTGTTCCCGTGCCGACTTCGCGCCGCCGACAAGGTCATTGCGTGACGTTGGTCAAGCAATCAGAAACGCGGCCCTCGGCTCGACCGGCCGGGTCCGTCCCCTATCCGCCCAGAAAACTCTCCGCCACCTCGCGGTTGGCCAGCAGGTTGGCGACGGTGTCGGTGTAGCGTTGCGGCCGGTCGCCAGCACATAGTCGCGATGGGCGATCTCCAGCGCCATGCGGGCGTTCTGCTCGACTGTATGAAAGGTGCGCGTCCAGATGGCGGCTGCCCCCCGGCAAACGCTGGAGATCGGCTCAGGCCGGAGGCCGTCAGTCAGACGCCGGGACGCGGCGCCGCTTGATCGATGGCGGATGCCATAGCGTACCAGGCAGGCTTTCGCCGAAGTTCCTCGTCGTAAGGACAGCCCCTGACCTTCTGACCATCCCGACGCGGATAGTGGCGGCTGAGCCACGAATGGCCGTCGCTGAGACCCCAGGTCAGGACCGCCACCGTAGCCGGCTGTTCCAGGACGATCTCCAAGAACCGCGCATAGGCGTCGGCGACCACTCGGTCGCGATATTCAGCGCTTGCCGCGAGCCAGGTATCCGTCGCGTCGAGCTCGGTGACCATGATCTTTAAGCCAAGATCCGTCACTTCCTGGCAGAACTCCCTCAGCGCCCTATCGTCTAGCCAGCCACTCCGATCCGGGCGGAGATGGCCCTGAATGCCGACTGCGTGAACCGGCACCCCCGCACTCAGCAGGCCTTCCAATAGCGTCAGCGTCTGATGCCTCTTCAACACGCTGTCACGCCGGTCTCTCTCAAGATCGTAGTCGTTGAGCGTCAACATCGCGTTCGGATCGGCCTCAGAGGCCGTCCGGAAGGCCAAAGCAATGTACTCCGGGCCTATGTGCCGCAGCCAGAGTGTCCGGCGAAGGCCGTCGGCGCGCCCATCTTGCGGTTCGATCGGCTCATTTATCACATCCCACGAATGCAGCCTGCCGGCGAAATGTCCAGCGACTGTACGGATATGTCGCGTTAACACGGCACGGGCATTGTCGTCGGTGACATAGGATTCGAGCCAACGTGGCAGCTGTCGATGCCACAGTAGTGCATGCCCGCGGAACGCCATGCCGTGGTCATCGGCAAAGTCCAGGTAATGTTCGGCTAGGCCAAAGCTGTACCGTTGCACCTCGCCGCGGTGTCGCCGCGTCACATCGATACTCTCCCATTTGAGCGCGTTCTCGGTAACGATGATGTTGCAGTCGCTCACCACGGCGTTTTGATACCGGTCGCGCATATAGCCGAGCCCGACCGCGGTGCCGACCAGCAGACCTTTCTTTTCCGCTCTTTCCTTTAGGGAGGTTTCGCCGATCGCAACCTGATCCAGTTTCGGAGGACGCGCGACGCAGCCCGGCAGCGTTAGGATCGCGCCAGTCCCCGCGAGTCCCTGAATGATTTCCCGGCGATCCATGGTGGTCGTCATGCCACCCCTCAACAACTGGGTTTCGCAGACATTAGAGCTGACCGTCTCTGCGTCCCGGTATTTCCGCCCAGGGCCGAACTCTGACATGGGCGTTTGCCGAATTCGTGACCGCCACCGTCCGCCCCGCAAACGACCTTAAGACGCGGTCAATAGCCATCCAACCTATCCGCCCAGAAAACTCTCCGCCACCTCGCGGTTGGCCAGCAAATTGGCGCCGGTGTCGGTGTAGCGGTTGCGGCCGGTGGCCAGTACGTAGCCGCGATGGGCGATCTCCAGCGCCATGCGGGCGTTCTGCTCGACCATCAGGATGCCGACGCCGGTCTTGTTGATGGCGATGATGCGCTCGAAGATGTCGTCCATCACCTTGGGCGACAGGCCGGCGGTCGGTTCATCCAGCATCAAGAGCTTGGGCTCGATCATCAGCGCCCGGCCGATGGCGACCTGCTGGCGCTGGCCGCCGGAAAGCTGGCCGGCGGACTGGGTGCGCTTCTCCGCCAGGGCCGGGAACAACTCGTAGACCCGGGCCAGCACCGCCGAGATATCGTCGCGTCGGGTGAAGGCGCCCATCTCCAGGTTCTCGTGCACGGACAGGTTCGGGAAGACATTGCGCTCTTGCGGCACATAGGCCATGCCCAGGCCGACGAGGCGTTCGGGCGCGGCATTGGTGATCGCATCGCCGGCAAAGGAGATGCTGCCCTCGCGCACCGTGACCAGACCGAAGATCGCCTTCATGGCGGTGGATTTGCCGGCCCCGTTGGGCCCGACGATGACCGCGATCTCATGGGCGTCGACCGCCAGATCGACGCCGTTCAGGATATCGGCGCCGCCATAGCCGCCGACCATGCCGGTCGCCTCCAGAAGGCTCATCCGGCGGCCGTCCGGCGATGCGCTGCGCCCTGGCCGAAATAGGCCTCGATTACCCGCTCGTCCTTGCGGATGTCCGCCATCGAGCCCTCGGTCAACACCGTGCCCTCGGCCATCACGATGACCGGATCGCAGAGCCGGGCGATCATGTCCATGTCGTGCTCGATGACCCAGAAGGTATAGCCGAACTCCCGATTCAGCCGTTCGATATCGGTCGACAGCGATGCCAGCAGAGTGCGGTTGACCCCTGCCCCCAGCTCGTCCAGCAGCACGACCCTGGCGTCGGTCATCATGGTGCGGCCGAGTTCCAGCAGCTTCTTCTGGCCACCGGACAGGTTGCCCGCCAGCTCGAACTTCAGTTTCGACAGGTTGAGGAATTCCAGCACCTGCTCGGCCCGGCGTCGGACCTCGGCGTCCCGCCGCCTGACCGCCCCCCAGCGCAGCCAGGCCGCCCACAGGCTCTCGCCGGCCTGCTCAGGCGGCACGACCATCAGGTTTTCCAGCACCGTCATGCGGGAGAATTCATGGGCGATCTGGAAAGTGCGTACCAGCCCCATATCGAACAGCGCATGCGGACGCTTTCCGGTGATGTCCCGGTCCTCGAGCGCGATGCTGCCGGCATCCGGCGCAAACAGCCCGGCGACAATGTTGAACAGGGTCGACTTGCCGGCGCCGTTCGGCCCGATCAGCCCGGTGATCGACCCGGCCTCCACCGCGACCGAGCAGTCCTGCACGGCCCGGATGCCGCCGAAGGATTTCGACACTTTGGAAACGGTGATCATGGGAGAAACGGCATTCATGGGCGGCAAGCTTAACGCCAAGGAGCGCTGATAACGACGCATTTGATGGCGCCGCGTTACGAGGTGCTCTCACAGGTGTGGTACGGCGTCGTTGCATAGCCGCCCGCGGCTTCCGCCGCGTTCAGCGGGCCGGGGTCGACACCGAAATCGCCAGGCTCGACACAGCGCAACTCGACAAGACCGGCGCGGTGCAGGGCCTGCAGGTGGTCCATCTCGCGGTCGGCGTCCGGGAAGACCTCCCGGACCGGAAGACCACGCGGCCACTGCGCAAGCAGCTTTTTCAACGCGGCCCGATTGGCCTCATCCGGCACGTCGACCCGCCGGCCGGACGGATGTCGAAACTCCGCCGCGTCGCCCTCCCCGTCACACGGTGCAAGGCACGACGCGACCGTCAGCGCCGCCAGCTCGTTCGGGATCGGCGGCGTCCGGCGAAGCGGCCCCAGGGCGAGGATCGGGCTGTGCATCTGCCGATAGCAGAGCAGGTCGGCCGTCTGATCCGAGTCGCGGCCGGCGATGTCGCCGTCGCGGAGCAGGTCTTCCAGCCCATCGGGAATGCGCCCGGAGTCATGGTAGAAATCCGCGTCTGCCACGTGTTCGAAGCCGTGCCGACGCACCAGATCCAGGAATTCGCTCCGCCAGTAGGACCGGTTGTGCGCGGCGAGATATTCGTGCGCGATATAGGAGAGGTGCTTGTCGGCGACCAATGCGAATTCGTTGGCGATCAGGCGGGAATACGGATGCGCTGCAGCCGCCGTCAGTGACGCGGCGATCCTCGCCGCGCAGTCCTGCGCCAGCCGGGCGCGACACTCCAGGCCGGCCGTTCCGGCGGTCTCGGCGAGCAGATGGTCCCGCACCATGCCGCGAACGGTCCAGCCGGGCCGCGTGTTGTAGTTCAGGTAGAGAAGGCCACCCGGGCGCAGACGTCGCGAGCACAGCGCCAGCAGCGCGTCCCGTGCCTCGTCCGGCACCCAGGAGACGACACCATGCGCAACGATGAAGTCGAATGCGCCGGAGAGCTGCTCCGCCGCGGCACTGAAATCCGCCTGGACGAATGACAGGTTGGACAATCCCAATTCGGCGCTGCGGGCGGACGCGGCGTCGATCGCGCCACCAGCGCCGTCGACGCCGACGAACTCCCCATGGCACCGGTAATAGGCCAATGGAAGCAGATTGGCGCCGTCGCCGCAGCCAAGCTCGAGCATGCGGTAGGCATCGAGCGGCGGCCGTGGCCCGCCATGCAGCAGCGAGGCGAGCGCCAGACGCTCGGGCGCGGTCCATTCGACCGGAAGGGACCGGTACGGCAGTTCGTCATAGGGATCGGACAGCCCCGCCATGGGCTCAAATCTGGATCAGATCAGTCGGGGGCGGCACCTGCTTGCGGACCTTACGCGTGGCGAGAGCGATCACGGCTCAGTCGATATTGCCCTTCTCATGTTGATCGTACAGGTAGCCGCCCACCAGGCCGGCGCCGGCGCCGATGGCAGCGCCCATTCCCGCGTTGCCCGCGATAGCGCCAATCCCCAATCCAGCGGCGGCACCGATTCCCGCGCCGCTGAGACTGCGCGATGTCGTGGTGTCGCCGCACCCGGCAGTGGCCAATCCCAGGCACAGGGCGGCCGCGAGAGCTACTGTCCTCATTTTCGATACCTCCAATACAAACGTCCGTGATGCTTCACTGGTATTTCGCGCGGGACATCGTGGCCCGCCGGCAGGGGATCGACCCGGCGTCGCTATTCGCCGCAGGGCCATTTGGCCGCCAGCGCCCGGACCACGCCCAGGATCGGCGGCTCGGCCATCAGCCGCTCATCGGACTGACCCTGCTCGGCCCAGTCGATGAAGACCAGCACACCCTGTTCCAAGGTCGCGGTATCGGGATAACAGATCAGCCGCTTCATGTTCTCATGGTCGGTCAGGATGTCATGGTAGTCGACCACGCCATCCAGATAGGCCATGCAGTAGTTGATCGCCTCGCTGCGTTGCGGATCGTCGCGAGGCAAATCGCAGAGAAACAGGAGATCCTTCGTGTTCTCGACCGAGAACAGCCTGCCCTCTACCGCCGAAGCCGGACCGCCGCCCATGACGGCGCCCACCGCCAGGGCAAATACCACCATCATCCATTGCCTAATGCGCATTCAACCCTCCTTGAATGAACCCAGATATCCCTCGCCCGCGGGCGTGCCGCCCATTATCGGACCTTCCTTCGCACTGTCCACGCTCCATTGTTGAATGTTCAGATCGCCAGGCACCTTGCCGGGACTCCCCCACAGGACATTGATCTGTCGCAGGATCATGGCCCCGGGGCCGATCCCGGGGCGGTTGTTACGGCTCGACCGGGCCTGCCGATTGATGCAGGCTTGGAGAAACTTGGCCGCTCCCGGCGGCCGCTGACGATTGAGAGCACCGTGACCGCGAACACAGACCATATCGCCTCCTGCGCCTGCGGCCAGTTGCGGGTAACGGCGACGGGCGATCCGGATGTCGTCGTCGCCTGCAACTGCATGGAATGCCAGAAGCGCACAGGCAGCCCGTTCGGCGTCGGCGCCTATTACCGGCGCGACCGGGTGACGTTGATCGACGGCCGCTCCAAAGGCTTCGAGCGCACCGCCCCCTCCGGCCGCAAGCTCGCCAACCGGTTCTGCCCGGATTGCGGCACCTCGGTCTACTGGACCCTGGAGATGCGCCCGGACCATTACGGCATCGCCATCGGCTGCTTCTCCGACCCGGATTTCATCCGCCCGGCCCGAGTCGTCTGGGCCGAGAACAAGCATCATTGGGTCGAGTTCCCGGACGACATGCCGGTATTCGACCAGGCAGCGAGCTGACGGCCGGTCACCCGCCGGCGATGGTTATCGAGTCGATGATCTTCTGACCGACCGGCGCCCAGCTCGATTGCAGCTCTACGACGCAGTTAAAGGACACCAGGAGCATTCGGCCATCCAGCGGAGTGGCGAAGATAATATTCCGGATGTCGGTGTCGAGGGCAGGCGTCACAAAATCCAAGACGAAAAACCGCATGCCGTCCCGTTGCCCGGTCCTGCTGTCATGCCATTCCGCGGTTGGATGGACCCGTCGCAACAGTTGCTCCATGGATCGATGCAGTCCCGGAACGTCGGCCTCAGACGCCGCGTTCTGAGTGTGATTGAGCGCGACGTTGACTGTCCCTGCCGGATTGGAGAACACCAGGGTCGGGCGCTGTTGGGACGGGTATTTGAGCTCCAGCACCTCCTCCGACATCGGTGTGAAACTCGTGGGAACGAGCATAGTGACCCTGCCGTCAATAAACGAACGCTGCTCGAGTTGCTGCGAAACGGCCGGTGTCGACCCCGCGAAAAACACGAGAGTCAGCAGCAGCGCCACCATCCGCAATGATCGAGACATGTCCTATACCGCCTCCAGTGGTGTTGTCGGCGTGAAGTGCTCCGAACATACGCCGCCGCGCGGCTCCCCCGGCTGCAGGGGTCCGTAGCGCTCCTCAAACACCGGCGGCAGCGGGCGCGGGTCGTGGGCGGAGAGCCATAGGCGGAGAAGGTGGCGGCGGCGGCCGGGTTCGGGCCAGTCCTCATAGGCGGTGCGGGAATGAAGCAGGACGTGGTTGTGCACGAACTGCATGTCGCCGGGGCGGAAATCCATGTCGAGGCGGAATTCGTCGCTTTCCGCCAGGCGCTCGATCAAGTCGAGCGCCTCGGTCTGGGCGTCGGTCAGGCGCGGGATATCGGGGAAGCGCCTCTGCGCCGAGTCGATGAAGTCGCGGGCGAAATAAATGGTCATCCGGCCGGCATGGTGGTGGGCGATCGGGATCCGGTAGTGCGGACCCTTGCCTGCCGGGACCTCGCCCTTGCGGTCGTAGGTGAAAGGCCGGGCCAGCACCTCCGCCAGATCAGGCCGGGTGCGAGCGATCTCCTGCACGATCGCCACCGAGCTGCACAGCGAACTGGCGCCGCCGGATTTCGCCGGTTGCAGACAAAGCAGGCCGACGATGTCGCAGCTGTCGACATGGAAGCGCTGGCGGGCATTGGTGCGGTACAGCCGGGTCTTGGGATCGCCCTTGTCCTCGCCGAGATCCTTGACGTGGCCGACCAGATGTCCCGCGGCATTCTGCGGCCGGGCCGTGCCGAACCAGGCGCCGATGCCAAACCAGGCGCGCATCACCCAGTCGCGATCCCGGCCCTCGATCGGCAGCCCGCGGATCAGCACGAAACCACGGCCGTCGACCACGTCGCGGCGCGCGCCCTCCAGCACCGGCCCGAGGGTCGGCAAGGCGAAGGCGTCGCGGCCGATCTGGTGGATCGCGCGATCTGCTGTGTCCGCAATGGCGTGGCGAACCTCGTCGCGATGGGCATCGGTCAGGTCAAGGCGCCAGTCATTGCGGCGCCGCATCTCACCCGCCAGCCAGGCGGCAGGGTCATCCTTGCTGGAGGTCTCAACGGGTATTGGCTGTTGCATGGCGGGAGTCTTGAGGTTGAGCGATCACTTTGCCAGACCATAGTCGGGTGCCCACCGGGTCAGGGCAAGCCCTTGCACCCTCCCCGCACCCTGAGTCTGTTCAAGTTGCCGAGCGTGAATTACCGGCGTGCGATTCCCGCCGGCCTTCGTCTAGAGTCAGAGAGGCAACATCGCAGGGGCTCCGGCATGGACGCAGATGTGCAAGGACGGGAAGGGCTGCTCAACGCCGTCCGCGAAGAGATCGAGGCGGTGCATCGCTTCATCTCGGCATGGTTTCGGGGCGAGGCGCCGGGCACGGCCGAGGCATTGGCAGCCGGGCTGGCCGACCGGCTGGCGCCCGGCTTCATCAACATCCAGCCCGCCGGCCGTGTGTTGGAGCGTGAAGCGCTGCTGGCCTCCATCGAGGACGGCCATGGCGCCAATCCGGCCTTCCGGATCATGATTGCCGAGGTGCAGGTTCGCCATGTCGAAAGCGAGACCGGGCTGGTCCTGGCGACCTATGTGGAGACCCAGTCCGGAGCGCGGAACTCGACCCCGCCGACCAACGCCCGCATCTCATCGGTTCTGATGCGGCGATCGCCCGAGACCGGCGCGTTGTCCTGGCTGTACATCCACGAAACGGCGGTGCCGCCCGCGAGCTGACCGCTGGCAGCCCCGGCGGGCGGGCGGTCATTCCCTGGCATCGGCCTCAATCCGGTCCAGAATGATCCGAGCCCGCGCCTCCGGCGCATCGCGCGGCAGGTCCACGATGTCGTAACCCAGTCCGAGATAGGCATCGCGCATGCGCTCGCCGAAGTCGCAGGCCTGACCGTAGGTCATCCGGCGTTCTTCATCCTGGGTATAGATGTCCTTCCACGGCGGCGCGAAGAACACGGTCGGGTTGTAGCGGTACTTGTGGGCCGCATTGCGCGGCGCGGCATCGTCCAGCCCGTATAGCAGGGCATAGGCGATCAGGTCCGGGACGCCGCGGTCGAAGAAGACCGGCCGGCCGGCCGGTCTCGGCTTGCGACGCTCGAACACGGCCCGGGACAGCATCAGCTCGACGAACAGCGCCGGATCGGCGTCCGGCACCCCACGGCCGCCATAGCTGCGCTGTTCGGCCAGGATCTGCCGCGCCGGCTCGTCGATGCCGTCATGGCCGTGCCGTCGCAACTGCTCCAGAACCGCCGACTTGCCGGTACCCGGTGCGCCGGTGAGAACGTAGAACGGGATCATCTTGATTGGTCCTGGAATCCAGTCTGCCGTCGGTCACGCAATATAGCCTACCTCTCATCCTGTCATTCCCGCGAAGGCGGGAATCCAGTTGGCACATTGGGTACATCGGCACACAAGTGATCCCTGGATTCCCGCCTTCGCGGGAATGACAAGGGAACCACGGGACGGGTCAGCGTCGGGGCTCGCCCTGGGGTACGCCTCTCCGCGACCCGCTAGGGCTGCGGATGCCGCGGCTGGTAGAGCATGACCGTGCCGCCTCCGGGAATCTCGAAACTGGTGCCAAGGCCCCAGCCGTGATCGGTGATCGGTGTGGTGAAGGCGACGCCTTTCTCCTCCAATTCCCGCACCGTCGCCTCGATGTCGTCGCACAGGAACGAGATGTCGTGCTTCGGTCCGTCGCCCGGATGGACGCCGAACTCCGCGCCGCCGATGCCGAATATCAGCCAGCCATCGCCGGCATCGACATGGGCGAACCCCAGCTTGTCGCGAAAGAACGCCCGCGCCGCCTCGGCATCGGACGAATAGAACAGCCCGTGCATGCCCTTGATCATCGTCGACTCCCGGTTGCCTGAAGTATCACACGTTTGGGCGCAAAGGGACCATCGCATCCGGGCACCCTCAGGCCGTCAAGGCGGTCGCTTGCCGTACAGCTACGATATGCGCCGGCCCATGCCTTCAGTCAGGGAGACCGCGCTTTGTGACGAGATCAACCATGCGACCGCTTGGCAGCCTGAATGGCCCTCGATACTCGTCTGACTTGGCCAGTTCTTCGTGGAAGACCTCAAAAAATCGTTCGAAATTATACTTGAGCTTTTCAAGGTCTTCCGTCTCGAAATACTCCGCCTCATCGTATACGATCAGATTTCTGAAATGTGGTTCCATGGATTTCAAGAACTCAATGACCGCAACATGGATTCCGATGGGTGCAAATTGGGTCTTTGTGTATTCCTGGACATACAAGTCTTTGTCGAACTCCAGCCTTAGCGGCTCGCAATTCTCGTGTGGCCAGATTTCGAGCCCCTTCACCGGTCCCTCATAGTCCCGGTCCTCGTCATCCTTCACGCGCTGCAGCGCGACAGTCCGCATTTCGATCGGAGTCACATCCCATCCGTGCTGTGCGGCAAAATCCCTGGCCATGGAGATCACCGCGTCATGCGCGGCATCATCTCGCAGTCGACCTTCAAAATGGATCGTCACACCCATCTTCATGCCCTCATCGCGCTGGGCGTCAGCCGTCTGACGTGCAGCGTCGGTTGGTCGATGCCCCGCATTGGATTCGCCTATTTCGGCAGAAAATCCGCCAGTTGCCGCTCGACCGCCTTCGGGTCCATCGCCAGGCCCATGGACATGCCGGAGGCCATCTCGCCGGGCATGACCTCTTCCGCACCGATCGAAAGTCCGTGGACGATGGCCTCGGCGACCTCCGTCGGCGCGATCTTCGGGCCGTCGAAATCGCGGGTCATGTCGGTGTCGACGGCGCCGGGCAGGACCGCCATGACGTGGGTACCTTGGGACGCCAGCTCCGCGCGCAGGCCCTGGGTCATGGAGAGTTCGGCGGCTTTGGAAGCCGCCAACGATCCCATCATCGGCAGATTGCCGCGCGCCAGGATCGACAGCAGGTTGACGATGGCGCCGCCGCCATTGGCCTTGAGCACCGGCGCGAAGGCCCGGCACATAGCGAGCGTGCCGAAATAGTTGGTCTCGATCTCGGTTCGGGCGTTGTCCAGATGGTCGATCGCCAGCAGCGGGGTGTTGAAATTCACCCCGGCATTGTTGACCAGAAGCGCGGTGTCCCCTGCCGCCCTGGCGGCGTCGGCCACCGACCGAGGATCGGTGATATCGAGCTTGATCGGAACCAGCCGATCCGGCGCCTCGGCGACCAGGCTCTCCAGCGCCTCGGTATCGCGGGCGGCGCAGTAGACCTTCGCGGCGCCCGCGGCCAGCAGCGCGCACACGATCACCGGCCCGATGCCCCGGCTGGTGCCCGACACGAAGGCCACGGCATCTTGCACCGGGATCTCGGCCCCGGCGGCGAAACCCCTGATCGCGGTCTTGGCCGCGCCATGCACCATGCCGATATCCTCGGCGATCACCACCGCCTGGAAACCCTGGCGGCGGCGGTCCAGCGCAAAGGCGAGATGCGGCGTGAACGCCCCGCAGGGGGTGCCGGCGTCGCGGCAGGCCTGCTGGACCGATGCCACCGCGGCCTCGTGCTCCGGACCGAATTCCGGAAACGTGCCGATCGACAGGGCGAGATCGCCGGTGCCGATGAACACCAGATCGACTCCCGGCACAGCGGCGATCGCGGCGGCGTTCTCCACGCCCTTCGCGGTCTCGATCATCACCGAGACCAGGACTGCATCATTGGCGGCGACGCCATAGGCCTTGAAATCCATCAGCGGACGCACCCCGCCGCCGGAGCGGATGCCGTCGGGCGGGTACTTCGCGGCGGCAACCGCGGCGGCCGCCTGCTCCGCCGTCTCGACCAGGGGCACGATCACGCCCAGCGCACCAGCGTCCAGCGCCTCGCCGATGGCGGTCGCCGAGCCGTCGGCGACCCGCGCCATGGGCGTCGTCTTCCCGCGCACCATGCCGATCGCGTCCTGCAGGGTCTGGCGCTGCCACAACCCGTGCTGCAGGTCGAACACCACCGCGTCCGGCCCGGCATCGGCAGCCATTTCCGCCACCGCCGTCGAACCGAGGCTGAGCCACACCATGCCGAACGCGCCGCCGTCGCGGAGTGTCGTCAGAACCGGATTGTCGAGAGCCATCGCCTGCCCGCCTGGTTTTTCGCCGAGCCTAATACCCGTCCGCGCCGCTGGCCATGAGGAATGACCGGGCGCAAATCGAATCTTGGTTAATGCGACGGTAACCGGTTCCCGCCCAAGTTGTCGCGCACGGGCCATCCGGCCGCGACCCTGTCGCCGTGGAGGATCTCATGGCAATCCCCCGACCGCTGCGCTTCATCCGTCCCCTGTTCCTGCCCCGCGACAAGAACAACGCTGAATTCTGGATCTCACATGCGTTGATCATCGGCTCCACCGTAATGGGGGTGTACCTTGCCGCCGCCGCCGGATACCGCGTCGGCATGGAGTTGCAGACCGTGCGCTCCGACCGCGAGAGCTACCATCTGCAACAGGCATTGCTGGCCGAGGTGAACGACAATCTGCGGCAAGTCGAGGATTGGTCGGAACACTATGTCAGCGTCAGCAAGGGCCAGTTCGTCGGCCGGCCCGAGCAATACCGGCTGGAGACCTTTGTCTGGGACGCGACGTCCAGATCCGATGTGGCGTTCCAATTGCCGCCCGAGGCGTTGACAGGGATCCGCCGGCTCTACCGCCAGATCTCGGGCGAGCTTGCCCGGCTGACCGACGACACGCTGTCAACCGAACCGGACCTGCACCGGATCCGGGGCAATCTGGCGGATGCCAGGGCGACGATCCTGCCGGCCCTGACCGACAGCATCGATCGGTTGCGCACCAGGCTTGAACAGTCGGACATCGTGCCGGACGACTGAGAGTTCGGCAGGCAGATCACCCGCAGGAGTTCGGACGATTTGGCAAACAGTTACGCGAGCAGTCCATCGAGCCGGTCGTAGCTTTCCCCCAGCCCCTGCTCCATCCCGCTCTTCAGCGCACCATCGCGGGCAGCCTGCGAGGTATAGACGACCGTCGTTGTTAGGGTGGTCCGGCCGTTCCGTTCCTCCAACTCCGTTGTGACCAGGGTCTCACCACCGGTCCAATCCTCGTCGAACAGCTCGGTGTTGACTATGCGGGCCGGCGGCTCGATCTCGCGAAACACGCCGCCCATGCCCATTTCCGCCCCGTCCGGGCCGCGCCACACGTAACGGAACTCGCCGCCCACCCTCAGATCGATCTCGCAGACCGGCAGACTCCAATCCTCGGGACCGTGCATCCAACGCTTCAACAGCTCCGGCTTGGTCAGTGCCTCGAAAACCAGGGCCCGCGGTGCATCGAAACGCCGGGTCATGACGATTTCGCAGTCCGAGGGAGTCGCCAATGTGAGTTTCTTGCAGTCGATCATTTTCTACTCCTTCGTCTCGCCGTGGACGGCCTTCAGATCGTCGAGCACGGCGTCCAGGCGTTGGAAGTTGCCCTCCCACACGGCGCGATAGCGTTCCAGCCAGCCGGTGGCCTCGGCCAGCGGCCGCGCCTCGATCCGACAGGGCCGCCGCTGGGCCTGGCGTCCACGCGAGATCAGCCCGGCCTGCTCCAGAACCTTCAGATGCTTGGAGATGGCGGGCTGGCTGATGGAGAAAGGCCGCGCCAGCTCGGTCACCGACGCCTCGCCGCCGGCCAACCGCGCCAGGATTGCCCGGCGAGTCGGGTCGGCCAAAGCCGCGAACGTGGCATCGAGCTGTTCCTGGGTCGACATTACATAACCAATTAGTTATAGAACTGTCTGGTTATGCGCTATCCGGTCGTGCAGGTCAAGCCGGAACGGTGGACGGGTCCGCGAGTCTAGAGCGGACTTACTGCAGGGACACCACCGGCCGGCAAGCGCGCGAGCGGGTTGCGCAACGCCCGGCCAAATCCATCTGCCTCGATCTCGAACACGTCTCCCGGCTCGGCCACAATGCCGTCGGCGAAGCTGAGGGTGGCGGTGCCGAAGTAATGCACATGGGCGTCGCCCGGCCGGCGGAAGAGCGCGTATTTGAAATGGTGGTGCTCCAGATTGGCGAGGCTGTGCGACATGTTGGCCTCACCGCTGACGAACTCCGCCTGCCATACCGGCTCGCCGTTTCTGAGCAGCCGCGACGTCCCCCGTACGTCGGCGGGCAACGGCCCCAGCAGCAGCTCCGGGCCGAAGGAACACGGCCTGAGCTTGGAATGGGCCAGCAGCAAGTAGTTCTGCCGCTCGGTCACGTGATCGGAGAACTCGTTGCCGAGCGCGAAGCCGACCCGGAACGGCGTGCCGTCCGGGCCGATCACGTAGAAACCGACGATCTCAGGCTCTTCGCCGCCATCCAGGGCGAATTCGGGCATCTCCAGCGCCTGCTCCGGTGCCGCCACGACGCTGCCGTCGCCCTTGTAGAACCACTCCGGCTGGGCGCCGATCTCGCCGGCCGCCGGCTTGCCCCCTTCCAGCCCGGACCGGAACATCTTCATGGAATCGGTCACAGGCGCGTCGCCGGCGGCATCGGCATGCATCTTGTCGCGGGTGGCGGCGCTGCCGAGATGGGTCAGGCCGGTGCCGGTGACCAGCAGATGCGCCGGGTCGGGGTGGTCGAGCGGCGGCAGCAGGCGGCCGTCGGCGACGATCGCGTCGTAATCATGGGTGGCGCCGGTGGCCAGCGCCGAAGCCAGATCCGCCAGCCCGGCGCGCTCGTCGATCGCTTCGCGGGCCAGCGCGTACACGGAATCGACACCGTCCAGTGCCCGTGCCGTTCCGCCATCTTCTGAGATGAGACCGACGTGGCGACCTCCGCCCTCATCGGTGAACTGGATCAAACGCATCAATGCCTCACATCATACCCAGCCGCCATCGACGATGTAGGTCTGGGCGGTGCACATGGTGCTGTCATCTGCCGCCAGAAACAATGCCATGCGGGCGATATCCGGCGGATGAACCCGATCGGCGAGGCACTGGTTGTCGTCGATCATCCGCTCGGCCTCGTCGTCGATCCAGTTGTCGAGCTGTCGCCGGGTCATCACCCAGCCCGGCACCAGGGTATTGACCCGGATCCGATCCTTGCCGAAATCCCGCGCCAATCCGCGGGTCAGCCCATGCACCGCCGCCTTGGCACTGGTGTAGCCGGGCATGCCGCCGGCCTTGAACATCCAGCTCACCGATCCGAAGTTCACGATCGATCCGCCGCCGGCCTCGCACATCTGCGGCGCCACGGCCTGGGCGGCGAAGAACTGGTGCCGCAGATTGACCGCCATGCGATCGTCCCATTGCTCGACCGTGACATCGGCAACGGCGTGCCGGGTGTCGTTGGCGGCATTGTTAAGCAGTGCCCGGATCGGCCCGAGCGTGGCGCGGGTCCGGTCGATCGCCTCGCGCAGCGCCGCGATGTCGCGCAGATCACACGGGATGAACAGCGGCGCCGGCAGATCGCTTCCGGCGATCCGCTCGACCAGCGCGTTGGACTCGGCCTGCTGGATATCGATGAAGGCGACCTTGGCGCCCTGGGCGCAGAAGTGCTCCACCAGGCTCTCGCCGATCCCGGTGCCGCCGCCGGTGATCAACACCGTGCGGCCGATCAGGCTGGGATAGGTGGCGAAGGCGCCCCCACCGCCGGCCCCATCCGCCGCCTGCAACGCTTCGGTCCCGTTCATGGTCCGCTGGCGGCCACGGTGTCGCGTTCGATCGCCCGGCGGACATATTCGACGGATTCCACCAGCAAGGTCCGCATCGCGAGACGCGCTGCATTGGGATCGCGCCGGCGGATCTCGTCCAACACCGCCTTGTGCATCGGCAGGGCGTGGGACAGGGCGTCGGGGGCGGATCCGGACAGCTTGATGCTGGACACGAGCGCGGTCTCGATCAGCGCGCCGAGCGGCACCAGCAACTCGTTGCCGGTGGCCGCCAGGATGCTCATATGGAAGCGGAGATCAGGTCCGACGGATTCCTCCAGATTGTCCCCCGCCGCCTCCATTTCGCGATAGGCCTTGTCGATCGCCGACAGCTCGGCGGGACTGGCGCGTTCCGCCGCCATCGCAGCAGCCGCCGGCTCGATGATCTGGCGGACCTCGAACAGATCCTCGGCGAAACCGGAGGCGTTGGTCGCGGCGAACTGCCAGGCCAGCACGTCCGGGTCCAGCATGTTCCAATGGTCGCGCGGGCGGATGCGGGTGCCGATCTTCGGCCGCGATTCCACAAGGCCTTTGGCCGCGAGGACCTTGATGGCCTCACGCAGAGCGGTGCGGCTGACCTTCAGCTTGACGCTGAAATCGGCCTCGTTGGGCAGGATCGATCCCGGCGCGAAGTCGCCGCTCATGATGCGCGTGGCGATCTCGTTGGCGACCTGCCCATGCAGGCTGCGGCGGGAATAGGTCCTGTCCGGTCTGTGTCCGATTGGCACGGCAATTGTCCAATCTGTTGCGATCCTGGTCCGGGCGGCGCCCGGAACGGCCATGTCGGGTCTGGCCCTTGCGCGGCGGATCGCACCCGCCGCGCAAAGGCCTACCGCCCGCTTAACGGATGCCGGATTCGATCAACGGCACCAAATCGTTGATCGTCTCAGGCGTCACCACACCGGCGCCGGTGTTGGTGTACAGGCCCGAGAAGCCGTATTTGCCGGTCAGCACGCACTGCATCACCGGCAGGAAGCCTTGCAGATAAAGCTGCTGGTCGAGCACCACGGTGGTGTAGCCCTGCTGCAGGCCGTCGATGGTCGCCGGGGCCAGGTCGATGCCGCCGGCGATGATGTCGCCGGGGTTCTTGCCGGCCTGTTCCAGCACCCTTGGAAGCTGTCCGGTGATACCGCCATGCTGGGTGCCGATCGCCTTCAGGTCGGGATTGGATTCGATGTAGGCGACCAGGGTCGGGACCGCCAGCGAGGTGTCGTTATTGACCTCCGGCGAGATCTCCAGGTAGTCGACGACCACCCCGCCCTCTTCCAGACCTTCTTTCAGTCCGAGGGTCGACAGGCCGCGCTCCGCCTGGCCCAGCAGCCCGTAGACCAGCGCTTTGTCGCCTGACGACAGGCCTGCCTTCAGCATGTTCTGGGCGGTCACGAAACCGCCGAGATAGAGGTCGACACCGGCATAGCCGAAGCCGCCGCCGACATGGCTGTCATAGAGCTCGCTCAGCGGCGTGTTGTTGCTGGTGACGATGATACCCTCGGCGCGCGCTTCGTCGACCAGATCGGCGAAAGCGTCGTTGCCGGGATGCCCCATGATTACGATGCAGTCCGGATCCGCCGCGGCAGCTTCGCGGAACTGCTGCACCATCACATCCGGCAGCCAGCCGGAATACTGCTCGACCAGCTCGGCGCCGAGATGGCGGGCGGCGTCCTTGGCGCCGTTCGCCCGTGGCAGGGTTGCCGGGCCACCCGGATTGCCGCCCATCTGGACATAGACCGTCATGCCGTCGCCAAGCATGTCCTGGGCCTGCGCCGGAACGGCGCCGAACGCCAGCGCCGACGCCAGCACGGCAAGGCTCACCGTCTTGATCTGCATGCGCATCGTCTTCCTCCCATTGTTTGTTCTGTTGCCAACACCTGCCAGGGACCGGCCTGCTATCGACCGGACCCGAACCCCAAAACCTTGAACCGCGTGGGCCTTTCCACCGCCAGGTGGAACACCACCGCGGCAATGAAGATCAGCCCGATCACCACGTCGTTCCAGAAACCGCCGACGCCGGCGGCGACGATGCCGGCCTGCACAACCAGCACGATCAGCACCCCGAATACGGTGCCGACAATCGTGCCGGAGCCGCCGAAGATCGAAGTGCCGCCGATGAATACGGCGGCCATCACCAGCAGCAGATAGCCCTGGCCCTGATTGGTGTAGAAGGTGATGTTCTCGGCCGTGAGGAAAACGCCGGCGATGCCGCCGAGCAGGCCCATCAGGATGAACAGCCGCATCCGCTCGCGCACCACGTCGATCCCCATCACCCGCGCCACCTGCTGGTTGTCGCCGATGAACAGCAGCGCCTCGCCAAAGCGATGCCGGTTCAGCACGAACCACAGCACCACCGCAATCGCCAGCGCCCACACCGCCTGCATCGGGAACCAGTCCAGCAGCCGCCCGCTGGTGACCTGCCAGACGCTGGCCTCCTTTACGCCGCGCAGGCTGTAGGACAGGCCGCCCGCCACAACAACCGCAACGCCGCGCCACAGGAACTGGGTCGCCAGCGTGGCGATGATCGACGGGATGCCGATGCGCGCTATGAGTATGCCATTGACGGCGCCGACCAGCCCGCCGACGGCCACGGCCAGGATCATGCCGACCCAGGCCAGCCGCGCCTTCATGGCGAACAGCGCCTCGCCCTCCAGCCCTTCGGCCAGGAACGCCAGCGCCGGCACCTGGTCGAAGCGGTAGCAGGCGGCGAACACGAAGCCGGACAGGGCGATCACCGACGGGAATGACAGGTCGATCTCGCCGGCCGCGATTACCAGGGTCAGGCCCAGCCCGACGATGAGCAGCGGCGGCACGGTGATCAGCAGCGATTTGTAGATGCGGTCGCCCAGGAATGTGTTCGGCGCCAACACCATGAACACAACGAGCACCAGCAGGAAGACCAGCATGATCGGCAGGCCTTCGATCCGGCCGAGAGCCGACAGCGGCGATGGGCGCGGAGCCGGATTCGAGGGCTGGGCAGTTGGCGTCTTGTGCACCGTGGCGGTCATGCGGCCGCTCCGGGCTCGCTGTGCAGGGACAGCATGTAGTTGGTCAACTCCTCTACCGAGACCTCGCCCTTCTGGAAGATCTTCACGATCTCGCCGCGATCCATGATCACCAGCCGATCCGCCAGATCGTGGACCTGGGCCAGGGTGTGCTCGATGTACAGGCAGGCACGACCCGACGCTTTGATGCCGGCGATGAAGTCGAGGACCTTGCGGACCTCTTTGACCGCCAGCGCCACCGTCGGCTCGTCGAGCACGATCAGATCGGCGTCGAAATGCATGGCGCGGCCGATCGCGACGCCCTGGCGCTCGCCGCCGGACAGCCGGCTGACATTGGCTTCGACATCGAAACCGGCGCCGCGAAATCCGATCGCCCCGCGCAGCACCTGCTCGGCGATGCGCTTCTGCTCGCGAACCTTGATGAAGCCCCAGCGGTTCGTCAGGTTGCGGCCGACGAAGAAGTTGCGCCACAGCGGCTGCTTGTCGCCCAGCGAACTCTCCTGATAGACCGTCTCGATCCCCAGCGCGTGCGCGCCCTGCACCGAATGCCCGGCAAGATCGACCTCTTCGCCGCGCATGAACAGCCGCCCGGATGAGGGCTTCTCGACGCCGGTCAGGATCTTGATGAGGGTCGATTTTCCGGCGCCATTATCGCCGATCAGACCGACGATCTCATTGCTTCCGATGTCGAGATTGATGTCCTTCAGCGCGACGACGTTGCCGTAGCGCTTGCCGATACTCTCCATGCGGATGACGGGCGAGGCCTGCGTGCCTTGCGCGGCATTCATCCCGGTGCGACCCTCCCAACGGTCGCGGCCCTTGTGGTCCGAGGGGTTCGGCGGGCCGTCTGGACTCCGCGGCCGGTCGTTGCCGCCGCGACTTTCCGGGCGTTTCCAGCCCGACATTTGATACTACGATATGGCAATAGTATCGGCCCGGCGGCTCTTGGGCGTCAAGCACCGCCCCCGGCCGAAAGCAGGGAGATCAGGCGGATGAACGATGGCTCGGGCGAAATCATCACCCTCAGGCATGGCGATAGCGGCGTCTCGATCACCCCGTCCGGGGGCGGCTGCATCACCCGCTACTGGCAGCAGGCCGCCGGACGGGTGATCGAATGGCTGCGGCCGGCGTCGCCGGAAGCAATCGCCGGGGGCGACCCGCTGGGCATGGCCAGCTTCCCTCTGGTGCCGTTCTCCAACCGGATCCGCGACGGGCGGTTCACGTTCGACGGCCGTGACGTCTCGCTGCCGCTCAACTTCCTGCCCGAGAAGCACGCCATCCACGGTGAGGGCTGGCAGAATCCCTGGTCCGTGGTCAATGCCGAGGACGATACCGCCACCATCGCGTTTGCCCCCGCCCTCGGTCCCTGGCCATGGCGCTATTCAGCCGAGCAGACCTTCACGCTGGGCGACGGCGGCCTGTCGCTGCTGATGACCCTGACCAATAACGGCGACAGCCCCATGCCCGCCGGTCTCGGCCCGCATCCCTATTTCGTGCGCACGCCACAGGCGCGCATTTCGGCCAATGCCGACAGGATGTGGGTGTCGGATGCCGAAATCATGCCGACGGAGTTGCTGCCGCCGCCCGCGGACATGGATGTCAACGCCGGCGTCGTGCCCGACAGCGTCGCCATGGACAATACCTTCACCGGCTGGGACCACCGGGTGGAGATCGCATGGCCGGAATGGCGCGCGCGACTGATCATGGAGGCCCCGCCGCCGCTCGATTTCCTGGTGGTCTTCACGCCGCCGGGCGAGGATTTCTTCTGCGTGGAGCCGGTCAGCAACATGACCGACGCGTTCAACCTGGCCGCCGCCGGGCGCGACGACACCGGCATGGCCGTGCTGGCGCCGGACGAAACGCTGACCGGCATCATACGGTTCCGGCCAGAACTGGACGGCTGAGATACGGGAGGGTGCGATGGGCCAGATGCGATTGACCGATGCCGATGTCGCGGCGTTCGACCGCGACGGGTATGTCTTCAAGCGCGGCTTGTTCGATGCCGATGAAATCGCGCTGATGCAGCGCGCCATCGCCGAGGAGCCGGCGATCCGGGCGAATGTGGTGGCGTTGCTGGACGCCGAGGGCGGATCGACGGAACTGGCCCTGTGGAACCATCCGGGCGACGACGTGTTCGGCGCCGTCGCGCTCAGCGAGCGCCTGGTCGACGCCATGCAGAGGCTGCTGGGCGACGAGGTCTATCACTATCATTCCAAGCTGACCATGAAGGCGCCGAAGACCGGCGGCGCCTGGAACTGGCATCAGGATTACGGCTATTGGTACCAGAATGGCTGCCTGTTCCCGGACCTGGCCAGCGTGATGATCGCCATCGACCCGGCGACCCGGGAGAACGGTTGCCTGGAGGTGATCAAGGGGTCGCACCGGCTGGGCCGGATCGACCATGTTCGCATCGGCGGCCAGACCTCCGCCGACCCCGAGCGTATGGAGCACATTCAGGCGCGCATGGAGCGGGTGCATTGCGACATGGCGCCGGGCGACGCGCTGTTCTTCCATTGCAACACTCTGCACGCCTCCTCGCAAAATACTTCGGACAAGCCGCGCAACATGTTGATTTGTTGTTACAATACGGCTACCAACGATCCGTACAAGGAGCATCATCATCCGCGCTATACCAAGTTGACGCCGGTTCCTGACGAGTCGGTCAGCACAGCGCCGATCGGCCGTACGGATCGGGACACCGCGTTCTACGACCCGGCCAGCGACGAGACGGTGACGGCTGAAAAGAAGGCGCTTGAAGCACTGGAGTGAGTTCGGCCGCCATTGGCTTGCCGGAATTCCCTTGGGAAGATCGCGATCCTAACAACCATCGGGTCAGGAAGACCGTGTCGCAGACATTTCGATCAGGCCGATTTGCCCGGATCTACGCAGGGGCCTATGCCGAAGTCCTTCGGGATACGGTCAAGAGAGGGTACCGCATGTTGCCGGCTGCAATCGTCATCGGACTCGCGGTCGCCGCCCTGACAACGATCCTGGCGCGGCACTGGTGGGTATTCGATCTGACGACGCACTTCCGGGTACATTACGTCGCGGTGGCCGTGCTTGGGATTCTGATCGCGCTGTCCCTGCGCGAGCGATGGTTGGCCCTGGCCATCATCGTCCTGGCGGTGCCCCATGCCGTCATGCTGACCAGCATGATCTCCGCAGGGACGGCCCAGGCAGCGGCATCCCTGCCGGCGACGGCGATCCGGGTCACCACCATCAATGCCCTGTGGACCAACTCGAACGCCGCGGCGATGGTCGATTACGTGGAGGAGATGGATCCGGACATCCTGATCATCCAGGAGGCGGACCGCCGCTGGCAGACCGAATTGCTGCACATCGGCGCGCGCTTTCCCCATGCCGTACCGGAAGACTGGCGCAATGCCCAAGACGTGATCCTGTTCAGCCGGTTCCCGATCAGCGACTCCGGCCGGCGCTTCGCCAATGGGCGCGACTTCAACTACCAGACGGCCGATCTGGACATCGCCGGCAAGCCCGTGACCGTTGTCGCGGTCCACACGCCGTCGCCGGGCCGGGCCGATCACTCGCACAGGCGGAACAGGTATTTCGCCGAGATCGCGCGCTATACCGAACGTGCCGACCACCCGATGATCGTCGCCGGCGATTTCAACAGCACGGTCTGGTCGCCGCATTACGCCGACATGATCTCTGCTTCCGGCCTCAAGAACGCTGCCGACGGCCGGGGCTGGCGGCCGACCTGGCCCAGTTGGCTGCCGACCGTCGCCGGCATTCCCATCGACCATATCCTGCTCAGTGACGAATTTACGGTCCAGACCCTGACGGTCGGACCAAAGGTCGGCTCGGATCATTTTCCGCTGACGGCCGATCTGGCGCTGCGATAGCCGATCCGGAATCCATTGTTGGCAGGCCTCGCAACGCTGGCGGAGATCAGGCGCCCATTTCCGCGGCCAGACGCGCCTTTTCGGTGATCGCCGCCCAGTCGCCCGACGCAATTTCCGCTGCCGTCGCCAACCAGGACCCGCCGACGCAGAGCACGTTTTCCAGTGCCAGATAGGCCGGGGCCGTGTCGGCGGTGATGCCGCCGGTGGGACAGAAACGCAAGTGCTGCAGCGGCGCGCCGATCGCCTTCAGGGCGGCAATCCCGCCAGCTGGCTCGGCCGGGAAGAACTTCAGGTGATCGAAGCCGAGGGCGCTGGCGCGCATCGCCTCCGACGCGGTTGCGACGCCCGGCAGGAAGGGCAGACCGGCCTCACTGACAGCCGCTGCCAATTCTTCAGTCAGGCCGGGGCTGACACCGAAGCCGGCGCCGATCTGGCCGGCACGGGTGATGTCGGCCGGACTCAGCACGGTGCCCAGGCCGACCACCGCGCCCGGGACCTCCGCCATGATCGCCGAGGCGGCCGCCAGCGCCACGTCGGTGCGCAGGGTGATCTCAAGAACTGGCAGGCCTCCGGCGACCAGCGCCCGGGCCAACGGCACCGCATCGGATTCACGCTCGATGGTCAGCACCGGGATCACCGGCGCCAGCTGCATGATCGCGGCAATCGGCGGTTCGGCGCTCACGCCACATCCTCCAGCAGCATCTTCGGCATCGACTCGGCCGGGATGATCGCACCGGGATGGCGGATGACCTCGGCCGCCAGGCGGTTGGCGCAATGGGCGGCGGCGACCGGCTTCAGCCCCTTGAGGCGCGCCGCCATGTATCCGGCGTTGAAGCTGTCGCCGGCGGCGGTGGTGTCGAACGGGCTGGAATTCGCCTCGGCCGCAACCATTTCGGACCCTTCGGAATTCACCACCAGGCAGCCACTCTTGCCGAGCTTGATCGCCGCCTCGGCGACGCCGTGCTTAAGGACGCGCTTGGAATAGGCCTCGACGTCGGGATAGCCGAACAGTGCCTGCTCGTCCTCGAAGGTCGGCAACAGCAGATCGGTGCGCTTGAGCATCGCCGACACCGCGGCCCGCGCTGCGTCGCTGTCGCCGTTCCAGACGCGCGGCCGATAGTTGCCGTCGAACGCCACCTTGGCGCCCTTCTCGCGCATCGCGTCCAGGATCGTGAACAGCGCCTTGCAACCGTCACGGCCATACAGGGACAGGCTGATGCCGGTCAGGTAGAACCAGTCGTATTTCGCCAGCTTCTTGGCCAGCGCCGGCAACCCGCCCGGTTTGAATAGGTCGCGCGCTGGCGATGTGTCACGCCAATAGTGGAAGCTGCGCTCGCCCTTGGCATCGGTGTGCACCACATAGAGGCCCGGCATGCGCCCGGGCGCCCGCTCGACCGTGGCGGTGCCGACGCCGTCCTGTTTCCAGGAGGCGACCATCTCGTCGCTGAACGGGTCGTCGCCCAGGACAGTGGCGTAGTCGGCGGTGATGCCCAGGCGCGCCAGATAGACGGCGAAATTCAACGTGTCGCCGCCGAACGAGCGCATGAAGCCGCCCTCCGGGCGGGGGCTGAATTCCACCATGCACTCGCCGATCGCGACGACTTTCACGACATGTCCTCAAGTAGCGGCAACACGAACCCGGACGATGCCGGACCGGCGACACGCCGGCGTGTCCAAGGGACTAGCACGGTTCGGGCGGCGGGTGTAGCGACTACCAATTGCACATCGTGCCGTCTTCCAGGCGGTTCACCGGCAGATAGGCGCGCTGATAGGGGTATTTCGCCGCCAGCTTTTCGTCGATGTCGACGCCGTGGCCGGGGGCCTCGCCCGGATGCAGGTAGCCATCGGCGAAGCTGTAGGCGTTCGGGAAGACCGCGTCGGTCTCCTCGGTGTGGTGCATGTATTCCTGGATGCCGAAGTTCGGCACCCAGAGGTCGAAATGCAGTGCGGCGCCCATGCAGGCCGGTGACATGTCGGTCGCGCCATGACAGCCGGTGCGCACGTGATTGAGCGCCGCCAGGTCGGCGATCCGCCTGAGATGGGTGATGCCGCCGGCATGGACCACTGCGGTGCGGATATAGTCGATGAGCTGTTCCTCGATGAGCTGCTTGCAGTCCCAAATGGTGTTGAACACCTCGCCGAGGGCGAGCGGCGTGACGGTGTGGTTGCGGATCAGCCGGAAGCCCTCCTGGTTCTCCGCCGGCACCGCGTCCTCCAGCCAGAACAGCCGATAGGGCTCCAGCGACTTGCCGAGGCGAGCCGCCTCGATCGGGGTCAGGCGGTGATGCACATCGTGTAGCAGATGCGGGCCGAAGCCGTATTTGTCGCGCAGGGCCTCGAACAGCTTCGGCACGTGGTCGAGATACTTCTCGGTCGACCAGACCGACTCGCTGGGCAGGTCGGCGTCGGCCGGCTCGTAAAACATGCGGTCTTTGGAGACGCCGTAGGTCGACGCGATGCCGGGAATGCCGCTTTGGGCGCGGATCGCCTTGTAGCCCATCTCGGCATAGCGGCCGACCTCCTCCACCGTTTCCGCGATGTCCCGGCCGTTGGCGTGGCCGTAGACCATGACCCCGGTGCGGCTCTTGCCGCCGAGAAGCTGGTAGAGCGGCAGCCCGGCGGCCTTGGCTTTGATGTCCCACAACGCGGTGTCGACGGCGGCGACGGCGCACATGGTGACGGGCCCGCGCCGCCAATAGGCGCCGCGATAAAGGAACTGCCAGATATCCTCGATCTGGTGCGCATCGCGGCCGATCAGGCAGGGCGCGACATGGTCCTGCAAATAGGATGCGACCGCCAGCTCGCGGCCGTTCAGGGTGGCGTCGCCAATCCCGTGCAGCCCTTCATCGGTCTCGATCTTCAGGGTGACGAAATTGCGTCCCGGACAGGTGACGATAACGCGTGCATCGGTGATCTTCATGGCTGAACCGCCTCTCTCTGCCTTCGCCTTCTTGTGCGGCGGATTGCACCGAACTTAGCGTTTGACCCGTCCGGCCGGCAACCACACCATGTGACGGCGACGCCGGGGCCGCGAGGTACTACGCGGGGCGCATTTGCATTTGGGGAGGTAACGGGATGGCGCGGCCGCTGACGCTGCACGAGGACAGGCTGTTCCCGCCGGACCCGACCACCCGCGCCATCGCACGCCGGCTCTACGCCACGGTCCGGGACCTGCCGATCGTCAGCCCTCATGGGCATTGCGACCCGGCCTGGTTCGCCGGGGACCAGCCATTCCCGGATCCCGCCACCCTGTTGATCGTCCCGGACCACTATCTGTTCCGCATGCTCTACAGCCAGGGCGTGCCGCTGGAGCGGCTCGGCATTGCGCGCCGCGACGGCGGCCCGGTGGAGACCGATCCGCAGGCGATCTGGCGGCTGTTCGCTGAGCACTACCACCTGTTCCGGGGCACGCCATCCCGGATATGGCTCGACCATGTCCTCGCAGAAGTCCTTGGCGTCAAGACCCGGCTCGGCCCGGACACGGCGGACGATATCTACAGTCACATCGCCAACCGGCTGGAAGAGCCCGAGTTCCGGCCGCGCGCCCTGTTCGACCGGTTCGGCATCGAGGTGCTGGCGACCACGGAGTCGCCGCTGGACGATCTCGGCCATCACAAGGCGATTAGAAACAGCGGCTGGACCGGCCGGGTGATAACGGCGTTCCGACCCGACCCGGTCGTCGATCCGGAATTTGAGGGTTTTGCCCAAAACGTCGCCCGTCTTGGCGAGATCACCGGCTGCGATACCGCAAGCTGGGACGGGTATCTGGAGGCGCTGGAACAGCGGCGCGAATACTTCGCCGAACTGGGAGCGACCTCGACCGATCACGGTCATCCCACGGCGACGACAGCCGATCTCAGCCGCGAGGCCAGTGAACTGCTGTTGAAGAAGGCACTGGCCGGCGAGGCGACGGCCCAGGAAGCCGAGCTGTTCCGCGGCCAGATGCTGACCGAGATGGCGCGGATGAGCCTGGAGGACCGGCTGGTGATGCAGATCCATCCGGGCTCGTACCGCAACCACAATGCCGAGCTGTTCCGGGATTTCGGCCGTGACATGGGCGCCGACATCCCAAGCGCGACCAACTATGCCAAGGCGCTGAAGCCCTTGCTCGACCGCTTCGGCAACGAGCCGAGGCTGTCGGTCATCCTGTTCACCCTGGACGAGACAGCCTACAGCCGCGAGCTGGCGCCGCTGGCCGGACACTACCCGATCCTGAAACTGGGCCCGGCCTGGTGGTTCTATGACAGCCCGGAAGGCATGCTGCGCTATCGCCAGACCGTGACCGAGACGGCGGGCTTCTACAACACGGTCGGTTTCAACGACGACACCCGCGCCTTCCTGTCGATCCCGGCCCGCCACGACATGGCGCGACGGGTCGATTGCGGCTATCTGGCGGGGCTGGTCGCCGACCACCGCATGGAGGAGGACGAGGCCGCCGAGGTGGCGGCGGATCTGGCCTACAACCTCGTCCGCCGCGCCTACCGGCTCGACACGTGATGGCGTCGGAACGGCTCGACCCGCAACAGCTCGAAACATTGCCGAAAGACGTCGAGCGGCCGCGCTACGACCGCGACGCCGTGGGCATCGGCATCGTGCATCTTGGCCTGGGCGCCTTCCACCGGTCGCATATGGCGGTCTATGTGGACGATCTGCTGGCCCGGGGCGCGGGAAATTGGGCGATCGCCGGAATCAGCCTGCGCAGCCCGGCGGTCCGGGACGCATTGGCGCCGCAGGACGGGCTCTACACGGTCGTCGAACGTGGGCCGGACGGGCCGCGCCATCGGGTGATCGGATCTGTCCGGGAGGTGCTGGTCGCGCCCGCCGATCCGCAGGCGGTGCTGGAGCGGATGGCCCGGCCGCAGACCCATATCGTCTCCCTGACCGTGACCGAGAAGGGGTATTGCCACTCGCCGGCGACCGGCGTGCTGGACGAGACCCATCCGGACATCGTCCATGATCTGACCGACCCGGACATGCCGCGCAGCGCCGTCGGCTTCCTGGCGTCCGCGCTGGAGCGGCGCATGCGGGCCGACCTGCCGCCCTTCACGATTCTGAGCTGCGACAACCTGCCGAACAACGGCGACACCGCCCGCGACATCGTCCAGCGTTTCGCGGATCTGACCGACCCGGCGCTCAGCCGCTGGATCGACGATCACGCCGCCTTCCCCAACACCATGGTCGACCGCATCGTGCCTGCGACCACCGACGAGGACCGGGCTGCCGTGGAGGCCGCGCTGGGCTGCCGCGACGCCTGGCCGGTGGTCACCGAACCGTTCCGCCAATGGGTGATCGAGGATGATTTCTGCGACGGCAGGCCGGATTGGTCGGCCGTCGGCGCGCAGCTTGTCGAGGACGTGGCGCCGTTCGAGCTGATGAAGCTGCGGCTGCTGAACGGCGCCCATTCGTCGCTCGCCTATCTCGGGTATCTGGCCGGCTACGAGACCGTGTCCGACGCCATGGCCGACCCGAACATGGCCGCCTTTATCCGGCGCCTGATGGACGACGAGGTGACGCCGACCCTGCCGGTGCCGCCCGGCACCGACCTCGCCGCCTACAAGGACGCGCTGATCGAGCGGTTCCACAATCCGGCCCTGAAGCACCGCACCTGGCAGATCGCCATGGACGGGTCGCAGAAGCTGCCGCAGCGCCTGCTCGGCACCGCCAGCGACCGCCTCGCCGCCGGCCAGCCGATCGATTGCCTGGCGCTCGGCATCGCCGCCTGGATGCGCTACGTCACCGGCATCGACGAGCAGGGCAAGGCGATCGACGTCCGCGACCCGCTCGCGGAGGAATTCACGGCCGTGGCCGACACCGCCAAGGGCGATCCGGAAAGATACTCAGCAGCGCTTCTTGCCCGCGACGACGTGTTCGGCACCGACCTGCCCTCGGAGCAGCGATTTGCGGATGCGGTCACGTCCGCTCTGCAGAGCATCCATGCCAAGGGCGCCAGGCTCGCGGTTGCCGACAGGATCGGCGGCCCGACCTAAGCTCTGGGACGTGGACTCATGACCGCCTCGCCCTCGCGCATCACGCGAATATCCGGAATTCCCCAAGAAGCGGAACCGAACCACTCATTGTCCGGCTTCGCCTTTTGACCCGTTGCGGAATATCGAGCTATTCCTGAGGATTTGGGAATGCCTCATCAACCTGAATAAATTCCTCCTCGCCCGGCATCTTTTCGAAGCAGGAGCGGATTGGAGAACCTAGGTAAGGGATGATTGAACGGTCATAGTTGGCGATCGTGTTGACATCGTAAATATCAATATTGTTCGGATCGTCCATATAGTCGTCATCTTCATTCACTCCGCTCATGAATCTCCAACCGCTGTCTAAGTCATTGTCAGATTCCTCGCGATACATGAACCGAACGGGGTGTCCTTCAACGGTAATGCGGTCGGTAGCGAAGCAAGCGCCATGCCCTTCCGCAAGCGGCAGGATTTCGGATTTGTCCAGTTTGAATATCTTGCTCTGCATCACATGGCCCAAATTTGGGAGACGATGAGACACGGCCTGCATAGCAGTGTCCATGCTGTATGTCGCCTCATGGCTATGAGCACCCGTTTGGACTGGCTCACCAATTGGACAGGAATGCGGCTCAGAGCGGACAGATTGGCTGAGTTAGTCTGCTATGAGCAACACTGCTGACCTGTCAGGAGCAGAGCCTGGTGGACCGATTCTGACTTAGAGGAGAAACCGCATGGACGTTGTTGCCTTCAAGTCGACGCTGGGCGACCCGGAGCCGCCGAGGCTGTCCAATGCGCTGCGGGCGTTGTGGTACGAGGCGAACGGCCAATGGGACCAGGCGCACCGGTTGGCACAAGCGCAGGACGACGCGACCGGGGCGTGGGTCCACGCCTATCTGCATCGTGTCGAGGGCGACACGGGCAACGCCGAGTATTGGTACCGCCGCGCCGGCAAGCCGGTGTTCTCGGGGTCGACCAGGGCCGAGTGGGAGGACATCGCAACGGCGCTGTGCAAGCCTGGGCGCGACCCGTAACGCCGCCCCGACCACAATGGGACGGGCCGATTGGACTCCGGCTAGGGCCTGTACTAATGACCGGTGACTGAGCGGCATCTTATGGCCCCGAACCCGGTCAGAATAGCGACTCGAAGCAGACAGCGTGGCCGGGATTATCCGCTGTTGGTCGCTAACCCGACGGCTCAGCGAAGTGACATGTTGGACTGGTGCTGACCCGGAGCCGACCCGGAGCTGACGGCGGGCCAAATGCTCTACGTCCCTCACCTACACCGATATCTGGGGATGACTTGCCGTGTCTTTAGTCCCCTGAGGCATGTCAATGCTGAGTCCGAGGAGTGCGAGGTAGGCTCATCGAATGACCTCGTACAGGAAGGCATGGTTTCTGGCCGCTCTGGCGGCCGTATTGCTGTGGACGGCTGCGGCCAAGGGCCAGTCTGCGGAGCTTATGAACGCCAACAACCAGGCTAGGGAGTTGTACGTTCAGGGCCGCTACCAGGAGGCCCTTCTGTTCGCCGAGGAAGCGGTGAGGCTGGGCGAGCATGAGTTCGGGCCCGATCACCCTAACACCGCAACGCTGCTCAGCAACTTGGCGGGAGTGTATCGAGGCCAAGGCCGCTACGCGGATGCCGAGCCGATCTTTCAGCGCTGTCTGCTGATCAGGGAAAGGGCCCTGGGACCCGAGGATCCGAATGTGGCCGCGAGCCTCAACAACCTGGCGGCACTCTACCAACTCCAAGGCCGCTACGCGAAGGCTGAGCCGCTCTTCCAGCGTTCTCTGGCGATCAACGAGGGTGCGCTGGGGCCGAACCATCCTGATGTCGCCAGAGACCTCAATAACCTAGCACAGCTTTATCAATCCCAAGGTCGCTACGCGGAAGCGGAGCCGATCTACCAGCGCTCTCTAGCGATCTGGGAAAATGCGCTGGGACCCGAGCATCAACTTGTGGCTCTCAGTCGCAACAATTTGGCGGCACTCTACCAAATCCAAGGCCGCTACGCGGAGGCCGAGCCGATTCTGCAGCGCGCATTGGCTATCCGAGAAAGGGCCCTAGGACCCGAGCATCCGGATGTGGCTCAGAGCCTCAGCAACCTGGCGGCACTCTATCGAGCCCAAGGCCGCTACACTGAGGCCGAGCCGGTCAGTCAGCGCTCTTTAGTGATTACGGAAAGGGCCCTGGGACCCGAGCATCCGGATGTTGGCGAGAGCCTCAACGGCTTGGCGGAAGTCTATCGAGCCCAAGGCCGTTATACGGAGGCTGAGCCGCTCTATCGTCGCTCTTTGGCGATTAGGGAAAGGTCTCTGGGGCCGGAGCATCCGTATGTTGCGGGGACCCTGAACAACCTAGCGCTGATCTACAGTGCTCAAGGCCGCTATGCGGAAGCCGAGCCGCTTTTCAAGCGCTCTCTAACGATCGCAGAAGAGGCCATGGGACACGCGCATCCACAATTGGCTGTGCCCCTGGAGAATTATGCCTCGCTGCTCCGACAGGTCGGGCGCGGCGATGAAGCAGCGAAATTGGAGGCGCGCGCCAGGGCAATCCGCGTGATCTCCGAATAGTTGATTCTGCCTCGCTCACGGCCCAGGCGTCGAAACTTCTCGATTTGGCTACAGGCGGTCGATTTGTCCTGCCCGAAAGCTCGTCAGGTATCCGGCTAGGAACGGACGGTGCCACCCGTACTGGCCGCTATTGACCGCAATACAGACCTGTCGGAAGTAGGCATCGATAGAGGGCACGTGACCCGTTGCTGACGCCAAGTCAATCGCCCCCGCTATGAAGTGCGATGATATCTAGAGGATTGCGCACCGTCTCCTTCGCCCGCTGCGCCAGGTCAATGAGGACTGCGAAGTGCGCGGAATAAGCAGGGTAGATGACCACGTACAAGAAGACTTGGTTGCTGTCCGTCCTGGTGGCCCTAGTCCTGTGGCCCGCCGCGGCCCAGGGCCAGTCTGCAGCGCTTATGGACGCCTATGACCGGGCCAACGAGTTGTATGCCCAAGGCCGTTACCAAGAGGCCTTACCGTTCGCCGAGGACGCGCTGAGTCTGGGCGAGCAGGAGTTCGGCCTCGATCATCCGACGACCGCAGCCCTGCTCGACAACCTGGCGATGCTCTACCAGGCCCAAGGCCGCTACGCGGAGGCCGAGCCGCTCTTCCAGCGCGCACTGGCGATCAGTGAAAGCGCCCTGAGTCTAGACCATCCAAATGTAGCCAACGTCCTCAACAGCCTGGCCGCAGTCTACAAAGCCCAAGGCCGCTACGCAGAGGCCGAGCCGCTCTACCAGCGCGCCCTGGTGATCGTGGAAAGGGCGTTGGGACCCAAGCATCCGGATGTCGCTACGAGCCTCAACTACCTGGCGGATCTCTATCGAGCCCAAGGTCGTTACTGGGAAGCCGAGCCGCTCTATCAGCGCTCCGTAGCAATCCGGGAAAGGGCTCTTGGGCCCGAGCATCCGGATGTCGCTACGAGCCTCAACAACCTTGCGCTGGTCTACGAAGCCCAAGGCCGCTATGCGCAGGCGGAACCCCTATATGTGCGCTCATTGGCAATCCGGGAAAGGGCTCTTGGGTCGGGGCATCCGGATGTGGGCACGAGCCTCAGCAACTTAGCGGATCTCTATCGAGCTCAGGGTCGTTTCGCAGAGGCCGAGCCGCTCCTCCAGCGCTCTCTGGCGATTTACGAAGAGGCCCTTGGACCCGAGCATCCCCAAGTGGGCTCGAGCCTCAACAACTTGGCGCTGCTGTACATGGGCCAGGGCCATAACGCGGAGGCCGAGCCGCTTTTCCAGCGCGCACTGGCGATCGTGGAAAGGGCCCTGGGACCCGAGCACCCTCACGTGGCCACTAGCTTGGAGAACTTTGCCGTACTTCTCCGACAGACCGGGCGCGCCGATGAGGCAGCGAGGATGGGCGCGCGTGCCGAAGCGATCCGTGCGATTTCCGAATGAATAATTCAGTCTGGCTCATGGCCAAGGGATCGCGACTTCCGGAAATGGCTAATCTGAGACCTTTACCGCCTTGGCCAGTACGTCCGGAATTCCCGAAGGAGCGGAATTGTGAGGCGTCGCTGTTTAAGCAGAGTTGATGCGTGCCGGCCGTATCCCAGATGGCGTGCCAGTTGCCGGTCGTGTAGCCGGGACAGGACTGCCAGCGACAGGACCGCCCCGGTCAGGGCCAGGAACATGTCCCATCGGGTGTTCCAGACATCGCCTGGCGTGCCTTGGACTTCGCCGTCATCCAGGGCGACCTCCATTTCCTCACGCCGGCATCGTCCGATTGCGTGACCGGCATGGTCCGTAGCACTATGCGGCCACAACACAAAAAGTATGAGTTATGGGGAGGGGGCCGCCATGCCGTCCGAGACACGCAAGCGCCTGCGCAGCCAGGATTGGTTCGACAATTCCGGCAATCCGGACATGACGGCCCTCTATGTCGAGCGCTATCTGAATTTCGGGCTGACCCAACAGGAGTTGCGGTCCGGCCGGCCGATCATCGGCATTGCCCAGACCGGCAGCGACCTGGCACCGTGCAACCGGCACCATCTGGATCTGGCGGTACGGGTCAAGGAGGGCATCCGCGATGCCGGCGGCATCCCGCTGGAGTTTCCGACCCACCCGATCCAGGAGACCGGCAAGCGCCCGACCGCCGCACTTGATCGCAACCTGGCCTATCTGTCGCTGGTCGAGGTTCTCTACGGCTATCCGTTGGACGGCGTCGTGCTGACCACCGGCTGCGACAAGACCACGCCGGCCTGCCTGATGGCCGCCGCCACCGTCGACATCCCGGCGATCGTGCTGTCCGGCGGGCCGATGTTGGACGGCCACTACGACGGCAAGCTGGCCGGCTCCGGCACCGTGGTCTGGGCGGCGCGGCAGAAGCTGGCCACCGGCGAGATCGACTACGAACAGTTCATGGAGGCGACCTGCGCCTCGGCCCCCAGCGTCGGCCACTGCAACACCATGGGCACCGCCACCTCGATGAACTCGCTGGCCGAGGCGCTGGGCATGTCCCTGCCCGGCTGCGCCGCCATCCCCGCACCGTATCGCGAGCGCGGCCAGATGGCCCATGCCACCGGCCGCCGCATCGTGGAGATGGTGCATGAGGACCTGACCCCGTCAAAGATCATGACCAAGCAGGCCTTCGAGAACGCCGTCGCCGTCGCCTCGGCGATCGGCGGCTCGTCCAACTGCCCGCCGCACATGATCGCTATAGCCCGCCATATGGGCGTCGATCACGATCTGGAGGATTGGCAGCGGGTCGGCCACGACATCCCGCTGCTGGTCAATCTGCAGCCGGCCGGTGAGTATCTGGGCGAGGCCTACCACCGGGCCGGCGGGGTGCCGGCGGTGTTCCGCGAGTTGATCGGCGCCGGCCGCATCAACACCGAGGCGATGACAGTCAGCGGCAGGACCATGGGCGAGAACCACGCCGCGCCCATGTCCATCGACCGTGAGGTCATCCGGGCCTATGACGATCCGCTGATGCCAGCGGCCGGCTTCGTAGTGATGTCCGGCAACCTGTTTGACGGCGCCGTGATGAAGTCCTCGGTGATCGATCCGGAGTTCCGCGACCGCTACCTCTCCGAGCCGGGCCGCGAGGGCATGTTCGAGGGCCGCGCCATCGTCTTCGAGGGGCCGGAGGACTATCACCACCGCATCGAGGACCCGGCGCTGGAGATCGACGCCCATTGCATCCTGGTGATCCGCGGCTGCGGCCCGATCGGCTATCCCGGCGCGGCAGAAGTGGTCAACATGGCGCCGCCGGCATATCTGATCAAACAGGGCATCACCGAGCTGCCCTGCATCGGCGACGGCCGCCAGAGCGGCACCTCGGGCAGCCCCTCGATCCTGAACGCATCGCCGGAATCCGCCGCCGGCGGCGGCCTCGCGCTGCTGAGGACCGGCGACATGGTGCGGGTCGACATGAACACCAGGCGGGTCGACGTGCTGATCGACGATGCGGAGCTGGAAGCACGGCGCGCCGCCTGGGCCCCGCCGGACCTGGTCAACCAGACGCCCTGGCAGGAGATCCAGCGCCGCATGGTCGGCCAGCTCTCCACCGGCGCCTGCCTGGAACCGGCAACGCTGTTTCTGCGGGTGGTGGAGACCCACGGCACGCCGCGGCATTCGCACTAGGGAAAGATAGGGCCCAACCTGACCCCATTGTCGGGAGAATGCGATGTGCGACCGTGAGATACTGTGTTTGGCCGTCGCCCTTGCGGCGACCGCAAGTGTTTTCACAGGCAAACCCGCGGAGGCCGATGAGCGTGTCCATCTCGGACCTAGGCCGCTCTACCTGATCGACTCCTTGCAGGACGAGGCGCTGAGGGCGGAGTTGCAGCAATGCACCGGCCCGTTCCAGCCGTCCAGTTTCTCCATCGGCCATCGCGGGGCGCCGTTGCAATTCCCGGAACACACCCGGGAATCCTACGTGGCGGCGGCGCGGATGGGGGCCGGCATCCTGGAATGCGACGTCACCTTCACCAAGGATCGCGAGCTGGTCTGCCGGCATGCGCAATGCGATCTGCACACCACCACCAACATCCTGGCGATCCCGGAGCTGGCGGCGCAGTGCAGCGAGCCGTTCACCCCGGCTGATCCCGCGGCCGGGACCCGGGCCTCGGCGCGCTGCTGCACCAGCGATCTGACCCTGGCCGAGTTCCGCAGGCTCGAGGGCAAGATGGACGCGGCAGACAGCAACGCCACGACGGTCGAGGACTATATGGACGGCACCGCCGGCTGGCGCACCGACCTGTATGCGACCTCCGGCACCCTGATGACCCATGCGGAAAGCATCGCGCTGTTCGACGGGCTGGGCGTCGACTTCATGCCGGAGCTGAAGGCGCCGCAGGTGGCGATGCCGTTTCAGGGCGACTACTCCCGGCAAGACTACGCCCAGCAGATGATCGACGAATACAAGGCCGCCGGCATCGATCCGGCCCGGGTGTTCGCGCAATCCTTCGACCTGGACGATGTGCGGTACTGGATCGCCAACGAGCCGGCATTCGGCGCCAGTGCGCTCTATCTCGACGGCCGCTATCGCGATGACGGCTTCAATCACCGCATGCGGTCGACGTGGCGGCCCGGCATGGACGAACTGGCCGCCGAGGGCGTCACCATCCTGGCGCCGCCGATGTGGATGCTGGTCGAGCTCGACGACGAGGGCAAGATCGTGCCGTCGGATTATGCTCTTGCCGCCAGGGCGGCCGGCCTCGACCTCATCACCTGGACGCTGGAGCGCTCCGGCCCGCTGGCCGATGGTGGCGGCTGGTACTATCAGACCATCGCCGACGCGACCGACAATGACGGTGTCACATACGAGTTGCTCGACGTGCTGGCAAAGGATGTCGGGGTGCGCGGCGTGTTCTCCGACTGGCCGGCCACCGTCACCTATTACGCCAACTGCATGGGCCTGGAATAAAAGCGCTTTTCGATCTTGCGAAACATTATTTCGTTGACAGCGGCGCGATAGGGGCCCATGTACTGGCCAGCGATTGCGCAAGAGCGCCCGATCCAATCGGCGCACCATCGCTTCTTCCAACAAACCCGTTCCCGCCATTTGCGCTTGGTGTGACGTAGCGCATCACCAATCCGTGCGACGATCGCGCGGCCTTGCGGTGTGCAAGCAGCACAAGAGAGTATTTCTTAGAGTGACAATTCAGACATTCCAGGGGCTTGGCCTGGCCGAGCCCATTACCCGCGCCCTGGCCGACGCGGGCTACAAGACACCGACACCGATCCAGGCCGGCACCATTCCGGCCCAGCTTTCCGGGCGCGACGTGCTGGGCCTGGCCCAGACCGGCACCGGCAAGACCGCCGCCTTCGGCCTGCCCATCCTGCACCGCCTGCTGGGCGAGAAGGGCCGGCCGGCGCCGCGCACCGCGCGCGCCCTGGTGCTGGCCCCGACCCGCGAGCTTGCGGTGCAGATCGAGCAGTCCCTGCGCGATTACGGCAAGCACATGTACCTGTCGACCGCGCTGGTGCTCGGCGGCCTGTCGCGGAGCAAGCAGATCAGATCCCTGGCGCGGGGCGTCGACATCCTGGTCGCCACGCCGGGACGGCTGAACGATCTGATGGGCGAAGGCCAGGTCAGGCTGGGCTCGACCCGCTTCCTGGTGCTCGACGAGGCCGACCGCATGCTCGACATGGGCTTCATCCGCGACGTGCGCCGCATCGTCTCGGCCCTGCCCAAGGAGCGGCAGTCGCTGCTGTTCTCCGCCACCATGCCCAAGCCGGTCGAGGCGCTCGCCAACGAGATGCTGTACAACCCGCAGCGCGTCGAGATCGCCGCCAAGACGGTCGCCGTCGACCGCATCGCGCAAAGCGTGGCGATGGTGCCGACCCCGGCCAAGCGCGCCCATCTGGCCGGGCTGCTGGCCGACCCGGCAATGGCCCGGGTGCTGGTCTTCACCCGCACCAAGCACGGCGCCGACAAGGTGGTCCGCAACCTGGCCAAGGACGGCTTCACTGCCGAGGCGATCCACGGCAACAAGTCGCAGAACGCCCGCCAGCGGGCGCTGAACCAGTTCAAGACCGGCCGCGCCCGGATCCTGGTCGCCACCGACATCGCCGCGCGCGGCATCGATGTCGACAACGTCACCCATGTGGTGAACTACGAACTGCCCGACGAGGCGGAGAGCTACGTGCACCGCATCGGCCGCACCGCGCGCGCCGGCGCCGCCGGCATCGCCATCACCCTGTGCTGCAGCGTCAAGGAGCGCGGCAAGCTGGTCGCGGTGGAACGCCTGCTGCGTCAGAGCCTGCCGGTCAGCGCGGTGATCCAGGACAATCGCCCGGTGAGCCCCGACAAGCCGCGCTCCGGTCGTCCCCCGCAGCGGCCGCCGCGGGCGCCACGCAAGAACACCAATGGCGGCGACAAGCCGCTTCGGCGTCGCCGCTTTCGGGCACGCGCGGCGTAGCGGACAGACATGGCGGCGGCTGTAATCGGCCGCCGCTACGGCTGGTCGGTCTGTTCCCGGATCGCGTAGTCACCGCGACCGATTTCGACACCGCCGCCTGGCAGCTGTATCCGAGCCGGGACTACGTGCCGCTCAAGGTGCGGGTCTTAATCGCCTTCCTGAAGGAGGCGGTCAGGCGTCCTTCGGCAGGGTGAATATCTCCTGCGCATCGCGGAAGCCGCGCAGTTCGTGCGTTCCGAGGGAGATCAGATCGCCCGCGACGCTGTCGGCGAAGCGCGACGAGACCACGACCGGCGTGTTCAGGGACTTGCTCATGTCCTCGATGCGCGAGGCTTCGTTGACCGCCGATCCGATGACGGTGAAGTCCAGCCGGTGCTCGCTGCCGATATTGCCGTAGGTCAGATCGCCGCGATGTAGTGCGATGCCGAAGCCGAGCGGTTGCTGGCCCTTCTCACCGCGCTCGGCGTTGAATGCCGCGATCCGCTGCTCGGCGTCGCGTACAGCCGCCAGCGCATTGGCGCAGGCATCCGCGTAGCGGCAGTCCGGGTCGTCGATCGGGAAGATCGCCAGCACGGCGTCGCCGATAAATTTCAGCACCTCGCCGCCATGCGCCATGACCGCACCGGCCATGCTGTCGAAATACTGGTTCAGCGCCGCCAGATACTCCTCGCGGGGCAGCGATTCCGCCAGCATTGTGGAGCCGCGCAGATCGCTGAAGAAGATCACCGCATGGGTGTTCTCGCCGTCGCCGCGCTTCACCAGCCCGTTGATCACCCGCTCGCCGGCATTGCCGCCGAGATAGGTCTTGAGCAGGGATAGCGACGAAACCCGCTGCGCATGCGCCTCAAGCTGCCGGCTGAGATTGGGCAGGACTTCGTGCAGATACCCCAGATCCTCGGTTGAGAAGCCACCTGGCTCATGGGACACCAGGGTGATGATGTTGATCTGCCCGTCGGAGAACAGCAGCGGCATGGCGACATAGTCGGTGGCGCCCTCCTCGACCAGATCTTTCAGGATCGGGTAGTCGAGCTTCGGATTGGGCACGTCCAGCCGGCGGCGGACGCCGCCTTCGCCGTTGAGGATCACCGCGAAGGGGCTGTCGCGGAACTGGCTGGTCTGCATACCGGCATGGGTCGCCTGGTACTCCGTCACCTCGCCGGTATCCTGCAGCCAGGTATAGGCGAGGGCGAAAAGCTGCGGGTTCAGGGTCTGGATCATCAGCCGCAGGCGCGACAAGCGGCATTCCGGCCTCGATCAGGGTCTCGGCGAAGCGCCGGACAAGTTCCTTGGTCGATTTCGCCTTCCACGCATCGTGCACCAGCCAGGGCACGAACGGGTTGGCCAGGGCCAGCTGGCCATAGGTCGGCTGGTCGTCGATCTCGGTGTCGTCCGCGAACCAGCGATCCATCGGCTCCCAGTAGAAGGCGATGTAATCCTCGACCATCGCGGCCTCGTCGAACGGGTTCTCGTAGCTCCAGGCCACGTTCTCCGCGGTCTTGCCGTCGACGGTCAGGCTCCAATGGGAGGCGTTGCCCTTGAACGGGCAATGGGTACGGCGATCGGTCGCTTCCAGCAGATCCATGCGCACGTCGTCGCGCGGGAAATAATACACTGCCGGCAGCCGGGTCTCCTGCATGATCAGCGCCCGGGTGCTGTCGGCCACGGTCTCGCCGTTGAAGACCGCGCGGATGCGCTTGTCGCTCGGCTCGATGATGAGCCGGTATCCGGTATGCGTCGTCGCGGCGTTCCGCTTGAACGCCTTGGCCGCTTCGATGACCGGCGCCATGGCCGTCACTCCCGATCGTGTCGCCTCGATGGCCGCCATAGGCCGCCATCACCTCCGGTTCACCCGTTAGATTTGGGTCGGCGCGTCTGGAATGAAAGCACTTCCTGGCAGATGTCCCTGCGATGTCACGCCGCAGTGTCGTCCAACCGAAAAGCGTTGGTCACTGCAGATCCGGCGATCAGGCTGGGGTTTCCGCGACCCTAGCCGCCATAGCATCCGGCCGTTTCTGCCCGCTGGCGCACCAGGGCCAGGACCAGATCGATGGTCGGGGTCGGGCGGTCGGTCATGCGGCCCAGTTCCTGCACTGCGGTCACCAGTGCATCGATCTCCATCGGCCGGCCGAGTTCCAGATCCTGCAGCATGGAGGTCTTGTGGGCGCCGACCTCGCCGGCACCGGCGATGCGGCGGTCGACATCGATCGGAAATCTGACCCCCAGCGCCTCGCCGATCGCCTGGGCCTCGACCATCATCGCCCGGGCGACGGCGCGGGTCCCGGCATCGTCGTGGATGCGGTCCAGGGTGGCGCAGGTCAGGGCGGAGATCGGGTTGAAGGACACGTTGCCCCACAGCTTGACCCAGATGTCGTTGCGGATATGCGGCCGCACCGGCGCCTTCAGCCCGGCCGCCACCATCGCCCGCGACAGCGCCGACACCCGCTCGCTGCGCTCGCCGGACGGCTCGCCGACCGGAAAACGGTCGCCGGAGAGATGGTGGACAGTGCCGGGGGCAGAGAGCTCCGCCGCCGGATAGACGACGCAGCCGATGGCGCGTTCCGGGCCGATGCCCTGCCAGATGCGTCCGCCCGGATCGACCGCCTCGATGCGCCGGCCCTCGAAAGGCCCGTCGAGACGGTGGAAATACCACCACGGCACGCCGTTCTGGGCGGTGACAACCGCCGTCTCAGGGCCCAGCAGCGGTTGCAGCCGGTCGACGATGCCCGGCACCGAATGGGCCTTCAGCGCTACGATGACATAGTCCTGCGGGCCGAGCGCGGCGGGGTCGTCGGTGGCGGTCACCGGAACCACGGTCTCGCCCTCGGCGTCCACCAGCTTGAGCCCGTTCTCGCGCATTGCCGCCAGATGCGGGCCGCGGGCGACCAGGCTGACCTCCGCCTCACCGGCAGCCGCCAGCTTCGCGCCGACCAGACCGCCGATGGCCCCAGCTCCGAATACGCAGATCTTCATGACGACAGGCCCAGCTTTTCGGCCAGGCCGATGCGTTGCAGCTTGCCGGTGGCGCCCTTGGGGATCTCGTTCAGGAACACCAGCTTGCGCGGCACCTTGAAATCGGCCAGGCGGGTGGCGGCGAAGTCGCGCAGTTCGCGGTCGGTGGCCGCCTGCCCTTCGCGCAGCACCACTGCGGCGGCGACCTCCTCGCCCAGCTTGGGATGCGGCAGGGCGAAGGTGACCACCTGGCTGACCGCCGGATGGTCCATCAGCACCTCGTCGACCTCGCGCGGCGAGATCTTTTCGCCGCCGCGATTGATGATCTCCTTCAGCCGGCCGGTGATCCTGAGATAGCCCTCGGCATCCAGCACACCCTGATCGCCAGTGTGAAACCAGCCATGGGTGAAGGCCTCGGCATTGGCTGTCGGGTTGTTTTCGTAGCCGGCGGTGACGTTGGGGCCGCGAATGACAATCTCGCCGGTGGCGCCGGCCTCCAGGAGCACGCCGCCCTGCCCCATCACCGCCACCTCGGGCCCGGCCGCAAGGCCAACGCTTCCCGGCTTTCGGGCCCTGGGCGGCAGCGGGTTGCTGGCCATCTGATGCGCCGCCTCCGTCATGCCATAGGCCTCGATCACCGGACAGCCGAAGGTCTCCTCCAGCGCCGCCATGACCTGAGGCGGCAGCGAGGAGGAGGAGGAGCGCACGAAGCGCAGCCGGGTCCGCGCCACCGCATCGGCATTGCGCGGCGCCCGGTCCAGGATCGCCTGATGCATGGTCGGAACCGCCGTGTACCAGCTTGGCCGCGCTTCGTCGAACCACTGAAACACCTTGAGCGCGTTGAAACCCGGGGTGCAGCAAATCCCGGCGCCAGCCGACAGCGACGACAACACGGCGGCGATCAGCCCGTGGATGTGGAACAGCGGCATGATGTTGAGGCAGCGATCCTCGGAGCTCAGCGCCAGGCTATCGCGGACGTTCGCCGCCGACGCGGTGACGTTCACCTGGGTCAGCGGCACGATCTTGGGCCGCGACGTGGTGCCGGATGTGTGCAGCACCAGGGCGATGTCACCGGCCTCGGCCCATCCCGGCCGTGACGCCGTGCCGACCGGCTCACCGGTCAGATGAAAGGCGCCTGCGCCCCCGCCCTCGTCCTTCTCCAGGGTTAGCACCGGAATGTCTTGATCGCCGGCGACGGCGATGGCCGGGCTGTCGCTGCCGGACTCCACCACCAGCGCCTTGGCTCTTAGATCGGACAGGCAGAAGGCGAACTCATCGGCACGATAGGCCGGGTTCAGCGGCGCGGTGGTTGCGGCGGCACCGATACTGACGAAGGCGGCGGCCATCTCCGGCCCGTTCGGCAGGACGATGGCGACCCGGTCATCTCGGCCGATGCCCAGCCCGTTCAGGCGTTCCAACGTGGCACCCGCCAGCTGCCGCAATGCGCCATAGCTGAGCGGCTCGCGGCCCGGCGCCATCAGCGCCGGGGCGGCGTCGGCGCCGGTCTGCATCAGCGCATGCAAGGTCGTCGTCATCGTTCGGCCGGCTCTTGATGGATGGGCGCATCGCTGGCGATACGGACGCCGCACTAAACCACGGCGACCGCCAGATCGCCAATGCCGACGATATGCCCGTTCAGCAAGTCCCCGCGCGCCACCGGGCCGACCCCCGCCGGGGTGCCGGAAAAGATCAGATCGCCGGCTTGCAGCGTGAAGAGCCTGGACAGGTACGACACCATTTCCGGCACTTTCCAGATGAGCTGGTTGAGATCGCCATCCTGGCGCAGCTCGTCGTTCACGGTCAGCCAGATCGCACCACTGTCGGGATGTCCGATATCGCTTGCCGGGACGATTTCGGTGCATGGCGCGGACTGCTCGAACGCCTTGCCGACCTCCCAGGGGCGGCCAAGTTTCTTTGCCTCGCCCTGAAGGTCACGGCGGGTCATGTCCAGCCCGACCGCATAGCCGAACACCGCATCCAAGGCGGATTCGACCGGGATGTCCGCGCCGCCGGAGCCCAGCGCCACCACCAACTCGATCTCATGGTGCACGTCATGGCTGGCCGGCGGGTAGGGAAACTCGCCGCCGCCCGGCACCAGGTTGTCCGGGTTCTTCTGAAAGAAGAAGGGCGGCTCCTTATTCGGATCATGACCCATCTCAACCGCATGGTCGGCATAGTTGCGGCCGACGCAATAGACGCGGTGGACCGGGAACATCTGCTGTGATCCCCGCACCGGAAGGGCGGCCTGCACCGCGGCCGGAAACAAAAGGGTCATTGATGGCTTCTCCTGTTTTCTTCCTGCCCGGTCGTGCCGGAGTTCTCTGCCGCGTTTCGACCGATACCGCCGTCGCCGAGGGAGCCGGCGTCAGGCTGGTCAGTCAATTTCCGTAAGGTGCGCGACGCCCAGTTCCTCTGCGATTTCACTCAGAACCGCAACCAGGTTCGGGTGCATCGGGATACCCGATCGACTGCGCTCCTGAAAGACCTTGAGGCTTCGTTCGCCCGGTATGCGCACCGGGTCGCGTCCGGGAAGCACGGGCGACGCCCGCATGTCCCGGAAGATAGTATCCACGGTGCGCTTAAAGGCGCCGGCATCCCCGAATGCGTCGAGCGAGATCGCGGCGAAGAACTGGCCGGTGTTGGTCGGGCTGGCCGTGTCGGCGGTGAAATCGACCACATCCTTGCCGAACGCGGCGCCATTCAACGTACCCGCCAGGAGACCGATCGCCATCGCCAGCCCATAGCCCTTGGGTCCGCCGATCGGCAGCAGGAAACCCTCCTTCTGCCGGCTCGGGTCGGTCAACGGCTCGCCGTCGCGGCCGACCATCCACCCTTCCGGCATCGACTCGCCACGCTGCGCCAGCGTCTTGATCTTGCCGGCCGCCGCCACCGTCGTCGCCATATCCAGCACCAGCGGCGGCTCGTCGCCAGCGGGCACCGCAATGGCGATGGGGTTGGTTCCCAGCAGCAATTCGGTGCCACCCCAGGGCGGCACGTGGTTGGCGCTGCCGACGGCCCCGTACAGGCCGATCATGTCCCGTTCCAGCGGCATCTCGACATAGAGCGAGGCGGGGCCGGCATGATTGCCGTTGCGAATGCCGACCCAGCCGATCCCGTGTCGTGCTGCTTTGTCCATCGCCAGCCCCGCCGCGAACAGCATGGTCAGATGACCAAGACCGTTATCGCCGTCGACGATTGCGGTGGCGTCCCTCTCGACGGCGATCGAGATCTTCGGCCGCGGATTGGTGCCGCCGTCGCGCAGCCGGCGGCTGTATTGCCGCAGGCGGAAGGTCCCGTGGGTGTCGTTTCCGTGGAGGTCGGCCTTCACCATCAGCCGCGCCACGGTCCCGGCGTCACCCTCGGGCACGCCAAGCGCGACGAAGGCATCCGTCAGGAACCGCTCGACATCCTTGGCCGCAAATCGGGGACTCTCAGCGCTCAACCCTGGTCCCCCGTCAGATTCGTGAGCCGGCGTAGTACTCGACACGATGCTCAAGCCAGCCGATCAGCGAGGACAGGCCGAGCGCAAAGACGAACAGGATCAGCGTCAGGGCCCAGAATTCCTCCATCTGGAAATTCCGCGAGAAGGTCTGGAACATCCGGCCGAGCCCGACGATCGAGACCAGCAACTGGCCGATCACCACGCCCTTGACGGCCCGGATCAGGCCCATGCGGATCCCGGCCAGGATTTCCGGCATGGCGGCCCAGAACAGCACCTTGGTCAGCAGCTGCCAGCGGGTGGCGCCGAAGGAATTGCCCATCTCGGACAGGGACGGGCTGATATGGCGAACGCCCGCATAGGTGTCCAGGGCGATGATCCAGATGGCGAACAGCACGACGGTGACGGTGATCGTCGTTGCCCCCAGGCCGAACAGCAGCATCAGCACCGGCACCAGCGATGACAGCGGCGCGCTGGCGAAGATGTTGACCCACATGCCCAGCACCTTGTTGGCCAACTCGATGCGGCCCATGGCGAAGCCGATGATCACCCCGCCAACGATCGCGATCAGCATGCCCAGCACAAAGGTCTGGAGCGAGATCAGCGCAGCGGCCTGAAAGTCGTTGCGCAACGCCACATGGGCCAGTTCGGCAAGCACGGCCGACAATGGCGGGAAGATGAACACCAGGTCGAGCTGACCGATCAACTCCCAGATCCCGGCCCAGATGAACAGCGAGAAGACGGCGGGTATGCGGCGTCCGAAGATGACCATCGATACCGGCCCCTAGTCCAAATACTTGCGCAGGTTCTGCCAAATCTCCTCGACGGTATCGAGGTAGACCTTGTCGCGACGGATGTCGTCGGGGCTCACATCCCGGGAGATCTCCGGCCGGATGATCTGCTGAATGCGACCGGGCCGCGGCGACAGCAGCACGATCCGGTCCGACACATAGACCGCCTCCTCGATCGAGTGGGTGACGAAAATCACCGTCTTCTTTTCGATCGCCAGAAGGCGGAGAAGATCCTCCTGGAATTTCCGGCGGGTCTGCTCGTCGACGGCGGAGAACGGCTCATCCATCAGCAGCACGCCGGCATCGACCGCCAGGGCCCTGGCCAGGCCGACCCGCTGTCGCATGCCGCCGGAAAGCTCGTGGGGATACTTCTCCTCGAAACCTGACAGGCCGACCTCGTCGATATAGTGACGGGCTTTGTCCTCCCGCCCCTCACGCGGGTCGCCGCGCAATTCCAGGCCGAACGCGACATTGCGCAGCACGGTGGCCCAAGGAAGTAGCGCGAAGTCCTGGAACACGAAGGCCCGTTCCGGTCCCGGACCTGTCACCTTCCTGCCCTTGACCAGAATGTCCCCGGCTGTCGGCTCCAACAGCCCGGCGACGATCTTCAGCAGGGTGGTCTTGCCGCAACCGCTCGGCCCAAGCAGGGTCGTCATCTGCCCGGTCGGAAACCCCAGATTGATGTCGTCGAGGGCGTGAATGTCACTGCCGTAGTACTTGGTGATGTCGCGCACCTGCACGATGTCATCCGCGGACTCGTGCGCGCCGTGCGTCGCTTCGGTTTCCATGGCAAGCGTCATGTTCGGCTCTTCTTCTTCTCGGGGCGGAAAAATCTGACTTCGGCCACTTCCAGCAGTCCGACGGTCACGGCGGAAAACACGATGATCGAGAAGATCGCCGCGTACATCTCGGCATATTCCGCCACCGATCGATGATAGGTGATCAGGTCGCCGACACCGGTCGGGGTGATCAGCAGCTCGGCCAGTATGACGCCGATGAAGCCGGCGGCGACGCCGAGGCGCAGGCCGGCGAAGATCACCGGACTGGCGTTCGGAATGATGACCTTCCAGATCTGCTGCAGGCGCGTGCCTTGGAAGGATTGGCACATCTGGATCAGGGTGGGGCTGGCGTTGCGAACCGCCTTGTATGCGTTGAGCACGATGATCGGCGCCGCCAGGATGATCACCGCGACGACCTTGGCCGTCATGCCGATGCCGTAGACGAAGGTGATCAACGGAATGAGCGCCGCCACGGGCGCTGCTTGAAGGACCACGAAAATCGGCTCCCAGAACCACTGGAACTTGCGGTTCAGTCCCATACTGACTCCCAGCACGACGCCAAATCCGCCGGAAATCCCGACGCCGATGATCAGCGGCTTGAGGGTGTCCGCATAGGCCACGATCATGCGACCGTCCAAGGTCATCTCGATCAGGGCGCGCATGGTGTCGGTGAAGGTCGGAAACGCGACACTGATCGGGATGATGCCGCCGATCTGCCACAGCGCGAAGAGTACGAGAATCGACAACAGGCGGTACAGCACGGTTCTGGATACGCCGTACAGCCTGGTGTCAGGCTCGACCAGAGCCGTCGTCATGGTCTGCATAAATGTTACCTTGAAACAGGCGTCATTGGATTTCCTAAGGCGTGCGCGGCCCCCGCCGCAATGACGGGGGCCGGCGCGAACCCTAGATCCGTCCGACGCGGTCCAGCACCGAGTTCAACGGGTCCAGATACCAGAAATCATCCACGACCAGGTCGGCGGGTTCTCCTTCCAGCGTTCCGGACGAGGTGTAGAACTTGAAATCCTGAATGACCGAGTCCACGCCACCGCCATTGTTGGGATACAGATCGATGCTGACACCCTGGGTAAAGGACGGGAGGATGTCGTCGACGTCCTCCTGCTCCAGATCGGGCATGACGTTGTACTCGTCGCGCAACGCGATGACGGCGTTCGGATCCTCATTGATTTCCCGCCAGACGCCGATCAGCTCTTCCAGCAGGATATCGACGGCTTCGCTTTCCTGCTCTAGCCACTCGGTATTCGCATAGAGCGCCTCGTCGCTCGCCTCGATCGGCGGCAGCGGCAGCGCTATGAATTTGCCCGGCGCCTCGCGCTGGAGCAGCTGAAGGCGCTCAAAATCGACGATCGACGCGTTCAGGCGTCCCTGCAGCAGCGCACCGGCGCGCACCGCCGAGCCGGGAACATAGCTGATCGAATTGTATTCGACGCCGTGTTCCGCCGCCATCAGGTTCATAATCGCCTCGGTCCCCGAACCGCGGCCGTGCACGGCGACATCCGCCCCGTCGAGATCCTCCCAGGTCTGATACACCTCGGAATTGACGATCGGATAGAATCTCAGCTGCGAGAGTTGATAGAACATGCGGATCGGCGCGTTGACCTTCTGGATCAGGGCGTAAGGCGTACCGACGCCGATATCGGCCTGCCCGCCGACAATTGCCTGGGCGGCGATATCCTCCGACTGCAGATAGGTCACCTCGACCTCGACGCCGCGCGCCTCGGCCCGCGCGACCGCGGCCATGAAGTTGGTCATGTCAGGTCCGGGAATATCGCCGAATGCGACGTGCATCGAGCCCTTTTCCTGGGCGCCGGCCGAAATTGCCGTCATGGCGGTCATTGCGACGGCCGCGCAAACCGTGCTGAGCGTTGTGCGTATTGTCATGCTCTCCTCCTATCGAATTCTGTTATCGGGGGCTGCCTGGTTCGGGGCCCCCACCCCCGCGTTTTCATATCCGTCGCGGACTACCGCCCGCCTTCGTCACTCATCGTCGCATCCGCCACCACGTTGGTCAGTTCGCCGATGCCTTCGATCTCGCAGGTGGTCCGGTCGCCGTGTCGCAGGAAGCGCGGCGGATCCATGGCATAGCCGACCCCTGACGGCGTGCCGGTGGCCAGAACGTCGCCCGGCTCCAGCGTCATGCCCTCGGAAAGGGATTCGACCAGCGTCGGGACCGAGAAGATCATGTCTCCGGTATTGCCATCCTGGCGAAGCTCGCCGTTGACGCTCAGGCGGATCGCCAAGTTGTCATAGGCGGGAAGCTCGTCCAGCGTGACGATGCAGGGCCCCATAGGGCAGAACGTGTCCTGACCCTTGCCCTTCAGGAATTGTCCGCCATGCCGGCGTTGGATATCGCGCGCGGTGACATCGTTGATGATGGTCAGCCCGAAGATGTGCTCATTGGCGCGATCGGCCGGGATGTTGCGCCCCGGCTTGCCAAACACGATCCCCAGTTCGACCTCGTAATCGACCTTGTCCGACACGGTCGGATCCAGCCGGATTTCGGCGTCCGGGCCGATCACCGCGGTCGGCGGTTTAGAGAAGAAAACCGGATATTTCGGAACATTGTCCGCCACCTTCTGGGCGCGGCTCGATTCCGAGACATGGGCGCGATAATTGCTACCGACGCAGAAGACGTTCTTCCTCGGCCGATGCAGCGGCGCGACAAGGCTCGCGGCCGCGAGCGACACGCGGGCCGGCTCGAACATCGCGTCCTGTGCCGACTCTTGGATTGACGCGGCGCATTCCAGGAACCGCTCGCCAAGCGCGATGAAACCGATCAGGTCGCTGGGTATTGCCTGGTCCGCGGCAAACAGCGTCGGTTGCCACAATCCGCCATTGATGGCGCCCCGATATGCCAATCCCAGATCAAGGATGGAGTCCGGTAGCAGCAACCCCGGACGCACGTCACCGTCGGTTCGGTAGCTGACAAACCGCATATGCCGTCAGATCCCCCCCCTTTGCGCGACATACGATTTGGTATCGCTTGACCGCCATATCGGCTGCGAAATCGGCGCACCAATTCTCCAACCAATAATCTGAATGGTAGGATATGGTCCGATATTGAGTCATCGAGCTTATGGCATAGTATCACTGTGGTCGCTTGACTATGCTTGCCAATCGGCTAAACATGGCTGCGACCAATATAGAGATTGGTTGGGACCTGAATGACCGCGTCAGAGAATGAAGGCCAGAGCGCGCTGACACAGCTTCGCGCTTTCCTGGTCCAATACGGGCTTGGTTTGAACGACAGGCTGCCTCCTGAGCGCGAGCTCTGCGGCAGGCTCGGCGTCACCCGAACCGCCCTTCGCAACGCCCTGGCGACCCTCGAGGCGGAGGGTCAGCTGTGGCGCCGCGTCGGCAAGGGGACGTTCATCGGCGCCCAGCCGATCGACGATTTCGCCGACATCGCCACGATCACCAACCGGACCAACCCGGCCGAGGTGATGAGCGCGCGCCGGCTGATCGAACCTGAACTGGCCCGTGTCGCGGCGCTTAACGCCACCGCCGCCAACATCGACGAAATGCGCGTCTGCCTGGCCAAGAGCATGGCGGCGGCAAACTGGCGGCAATACGAAAGCTGGGACAACCGGCTGCATCGGGTCGTCGCCCAGGCGACCGGGAACACGCTTCTGCTGGCCCTGTTCGACACGTTGAATGCGGTGCGCCGCGCCGTGGCCTGGGGCCGGCTGCGGCAGAACAAGCCCAAGCCGGCATCTAACCACCACAGTTTCACCGAACATGCGGACATCGTCGCCGCCATCGCCGAGCGAGACCGGGACCGCGCCGCCGATGCCATGCGGCGCCATCTGGAAACCGTCGAACGCAACCTGCTGCAGCCACGGGCGGCGGCGGAGTGAACTGGGTCGAGTCCCGCCCCCCAAAAATTTCAGCTGAACGGTTCAGCGCAGATCTTCTATTCCAGAGGCTTCAGCTCACCGAGCAATGTCGGAATCAACTCCGTGACTGTCGGGTGGATGTGCATGGCGCGCTGGATCACCGTATAGGGCACGTCCGCATACATCACGTCGAGCAATGAGTGGACGACCTCGTCGCCGCCGATCCCGAGAATTGCTGCTCCGAGGATTCTCTTTGACACGGCATCGACCAGGATCTTCATGAACCCCTGGGTCTCGCCGCGCTCACGGGCGCGCCCGATCCGCGCCATCTTCATCTTGCCGACCAGGGCCTTACGCCCTGACTCACGAACCTCCCGCTCGGTCATGCCGACCCGGCCCAGCGGCGGGTCGATGAACAGCCCGTAGGTCGTGATCCGGTCGCTCACGCGGCGGGGGTCGTCGTCGAACATGTTCGCGGCTAGGATCTCGAAATCGTTGAATGAGGTATGGGTGAACGCGCCTCTTGCGTTGACGTCGCCGATCGCCCAGATGCCCGGCACGTTGGTGCGAAGCTGCCCGTCCACAAGAATGTAGCCACGCTGGTCCATATCGACGCCGGCGGTGTCGAGCCCTAGATCATCCGTATTGGGGCGCCGGCCGACCGCGAACAGCACTTGGCTTCCAACGATCTCCTCCGCGCCCGGCTCGCAGTCGGCGGTGACCACCACCTGTCCTTCCCGCTTTGCCACGGCTATACAGGCCGCGTTGAGGCGGACCTCGATGCCTTCCGCCTCCAAGATCCTTTTCACCTCAGCGGAGATGTCCTCGTCGTCGCGCGAGATCAATCGGCCGCCTCTTTCCATGACCGTGACGCGGCTGCCGAAGCGCCGGTACATCTGGGCGAATTCCAGCCCGATATAGCTTCCGCCGATGACGACCAAATGTTCCGGCAGGACGTCCACATCCATTATGCTGGAACTCGTCAGATAGTCCCCGTCGGCAAGGCCCGGCATGTCCGGGACGAACGGGCGGGCGCCAACATTGAGAACGATCTTGTCGGCTTCGAGCAGGTCGCCGTTGACGCGCACCGAGTTGGCGCTTTCCAAACGACCATGCCCTTCGAAAACGGTCAGGTTTTCCATGGTCTTGAGCCAGTTGGTGACGCCTTCGCTGGATTGCCGCACGACCGCGTCCTTGCGGGCCTTGACCGTCTTCATATCGATCGCGATCGGGCCGTTGATCGACACACCGAAATCCGCGCCGCGCCGCGCCATATGTGCCGCCCGAGCGCTTGCCACCAATGTCTTGGTCGGGATGCAGCCGACGTTCACGCAGGTGCCGCCGAACAGCTTTCGCTCGATGATGGCGGTCTTCATTCCCTCACGGGTCATTCGTGCAGCAAGCGACGGCCCGGACTGGCCGGTGCCGATGATGATCGCGTCGTAGGTGTCCGCCATGACCGTTTCCTTTTGCTGGTGCACTGCCCCCACAGCGGAAGTAGCCTAGGGGAACGGGTGCCGATCGGGGATAAATTCGATCCGTCGGAGACCTGGCCCGGCAGGATCTCAAGCGCGGTCGTCAAGTCCTACTGACACTATGCTGTCAGCAGGGCCGGATTACCCTTGCAATCCATCACGCAATGCCGGCCTGGCCGGGTGCCGTCATCAACGTTCAGAACGAGGACCGAAAATGGGCAACCCCTTCGTCTATGTCGAACTGCATTCCACCGACACCAAGAAAGCCCGGGATTTCTATGGCGCCATGTTCGATTGGGAGTTCGAAGCCATGGAAACGCCGATGGGTCCCTACACCTTCATCAAGCCCGGCGACGGCACGCCGGGCGGGCTGGCCGCTCATGACGGATCCAAAGGGCCCTCACACTGGCTCTCCTACATCAATGTCGACGACATTGATGCGGCGACCGACAAGGCATGCTCGCTGGGCGCGGAATTGCTGCAAGGCAAGACCCAGGTGCCGAGCATGGGCTGGTTCACGGTTCTCGCCGACCCGACCGGTGCCAAGATCGCGCTGTGGCAGTCGGCGGCGGAGTCCTGACCACCGAAATCCAACGAAAGCCGGCCGTCCTATTTGTCGGCGGTCGGTGCGTCCACCGTGCTGTGGAACTTCGACATGAGGTGCGGCCCGGATAGCACCGGGCCGTACTTCGGCATCTCTCCGGGGCCGAGACAGCTCGGCAGGCAGGCGATCTCGGCATCCCAGTTCGGCTGGTGAAAGAACGCGATCGACTGGCGCCGGGCCGAACGGCCCGCATCGGATGGTGGATTGACCACCCGATGCAGGGTCGACACCCAGCGGTCATTGGTCCAGCGCGCCATCAGGTCCCCGATATTGACGACGAAAGCCCCGGGCACTGCCGGCACGTCGTGCCAGCCGCCGTCCCGGCCCATCACCTGCAAGCCGCCCGGTGCCGCCTCCTGCAGCAAGATCGTCAGGCTGCCGTAGTCGGTATGGGCGCCGGCGCGCAGTTGGCCGGCCTTCGGCGATACCGCCTGGTCCGGATAACTGATGATTCTGAGCGCGCTGATCGGATGGTCGATGGCATCGGCGAAGAAGTCCCTCGGCAGCCCGAGCGCGGCGGCGAAGATCCGCATGACCGTGGCGGCCAGGTCGCCGACCGCTCGGTAGTAAGCCTCGCAGGCGATGCGGAACTGCTCCGGCTTCGCCGGCCATGGCGTAGCGGCATGGACGAAGGTGGCCTCGTCCGGCGCCAGGGGCCTGTTAGGCTGCCGCAAGGGGCCGACCGAAAAGCTCTCCTTCAGATCCGGCGGCGCGTCCTCGCCGAGCGACTTGGAGAGCGTTTCAGATAGCATCGGCGCGTAGCCATAGGGATAGCCGGCATAGGGCATGGCCACCGCCATGCGATCCTCCAGCGGCAGCTCGAAGAAGTCTCGCGCGGCGGTCCAGCATGCTTCGATGACCGGATCAGGCACGCCATGGCCGGTAATCAGGAAAAATCCGACCTCTTCACAGGCGCGGCGGACTTGTCGCGCCACCCCTGCCGCGCCGTCGCCGCCACTCGCGTACGGCGCAATGTCGATGACCGGGACGAGCCCCATGGTGCCTCCACCCCCTCCCGCTGGATGCCGGCCCACAGGATACCCGCCGGGGCCGGCAACGTCACACAGCGCAAGTTTCGGGTCGCGGGCGCGCCGGCCAGCGCCTAGTGTCGCGGCGTTCAACCCATGCGGAGCCCGAACATGAAGACACCGAGCATGACTGCCTCGGACTGGCTGTTGCTGGTCATCCTGTCGGTGCTGTGGGGCGGCTCGTTCTTCTTTGTCGAGTTGGCGCTGGACGGGCTTGGGCCCTTCACGCTGGTGACCGGCCGGGTCGGGCTGGGCGCGCTTGCCCTGCTGATCTTCGTGCGGGTGACCGGCAATCGGATGCCGCGCGAGGCGGCGCTCTGGGGCGCGTTTCTCGTCATGGGCGCGCTGAACAATTTGATCCCATTCACCCTGATCGCCTGGGGCCAGGTGCATATCGACAGCGGCCTCGCCTCTATCCTGAACGCAACGACGCCCCTGTTTACCGTCCTGCTGGCCCATGTGCTGACCCGCGACGAGCGCATGACCGCCGGCAAGCTCGCGGGCGTGCTGTTCGGTCTGGCCGGCGTGGCGGTGCTGATCGGGCCGGACGCGCTGCGCGGGCTCGGCGCCCAGGGGCTGGGCCAGATTGCGGTGCTGGTTGCCTCATTGTCATATGGTTTCGCCGGCATCTTCGGACGGCGCTTCAAGGACATCCCGCCGTCGGTGGCGGCCGCGGGCATGCTGACCGCGAGCACCTTCATGGTGGCACCGCTGGCGGTTCTGATCGAACGCCCCTGGACGGCAAGCCCCGGTGCCGGCGCCCTGCTGGCCGTGCTGGGGATGGCGGTGCTGTCCACCGCCCTCGCCTACCTGCTCTATTTTCGCATCCTGGCGCGCGCCGGCGCCACCAACCTGCTTCTGGTCACGTTCCTGATCCCGGTCAGCGCACTGGTGCTGGGCATTCTGTTCCTGGGAGAGCGCCTCGACTGGACCGCCTATGCAGGCATGGCGCTGATCTTCCTGGGGCTGGCCGCGGTCGACGGGCGCGTTGTCAGGCTGATCCGCCGAACCGATCGCCCGGACGCTTCGCAAGCGGGGTAAGCCTGCAGATTGTTCCGGCCGGTGCCGGAACGGGCTATCAGCCGAACCGGTATGCCGGGAACTGCAACTCAACGGTCGTCCCGATGCCGGGCTCGCTTTCGATCGCCAGCCTACCGCCGTGCAAGGCTACGAACTGTCCGGTCAATGAAAGTCCGAGCCCGGTCCCGCCATGTTGCCGCGTCATGGTGTTTTCCACCTGTCCGAACGGCACCAGGGCGCGCTGGATGTCCTCCGGCGCGATGCCGATGCCGTTGTCCTTCACCGACAGGTTGAGGCCGCCATCATCCCCTCGATCCGCCGTGACGTCGATGTGGCCTGCGGGTTCGGTGAACTTGATGCTGTTCCCGATCAGATTGACGAGCATCTGCACGATCAACTGCGTATCGCCCCTGAAGGGGGGAAGGTCGCTCGGCGCATGGCAGGTCAGCTCAAGGCCTGCTGCGCGCATCTGTTCAACGAACATCGTGCGGCATAGGCCGACGACGGCAGCGACATCGACCCAGTCCTCGTGAAGGGATATCTCGCCCCGGTCCGTCTTCACGAAATCCAGGATCGAATCCACGAAGCCTGACAAATGCGACGCGCTGTCGCTGATGTGCTTTGCGTACTCAAGGTATCTTTCGTTGTCGAGTGGTCCGAAAATCTGTTGCGAAAGCACTTCACTGAATCCCTTGATTGCGTTCAGTGGCGTCCGCAACTCGTGCGAGAGCGATGCAACAAACAACAATTGCGCCCTATGGGCCTGATCCTGCTCGAACCTCCTGCGTTCCGCGGCAGATCGCGACCGACCAGCCGCAGATGGTGACAGCTCCGGCCGCGGCTCCTGGCCGTCCTCGCCCGCGGCGTAACCCCGGTAGAGTTCATCGACCACGAGCGCGCCGAAATCGGCAAGCATTGCCCGTTCCCGCTCGCCGAAATTCTTGCGAGGCTTGCGATCGATCAGGCACAGGGTGCCGAAGCGAAAGCCCTTAGCCGAAACCAGCGGCGCCCCGGCATAGAACCGGATTTCCGGCTTTCCCGTCACCAGCGGAGATCCGACGAATCGCAAGTCTTCAGCTGCGTCGAGCACGACGAACACCTCGGGATTGAGGATCGCGTGGCCGCAGAATGAGATCTCACGCGCCGTCTCGGACGCGTCCAATCCGACTGAAGACTTGAACCATTGCCGGGTCGCCGCCACCAGCGAAATCACCGCGATCGGTACGTCGAAGCTGCTTGAGGCCAAGCGGGTAATGCGATCGAAGCGTTCCTCCGGCCGGGTGTCGAGCACATCGAAATGCTCTAGGACGGCGAGGCGGAACTGTTCGTTGAACGGGACCGGTATCAGGGGGCTTCTCCTATCAGTCGAACCACGCCCAACCGTGACCCCTGGTTTTGGCTCTATGTCCATGCGCCTATCGATCGGCGGATCCTGCCAAGCCCCTGAAAGTGCGCGGGTGCCAAATTAGAAAATTCTTATATGAGTTGTACCTAGGCGCCGCTAGTATCAAAATAGTTTAAAGTCCAGCATGACCGCAATCTATACGAAAGATGTACGTGCCCGATCGATTTTCACCGGAAGGGTCCGGCGGCCGGACGATTACGCCTTTTCGCCAGCGGTAACGGCTCCGGGCAGCCGGTTCTCGGGCGGTGGCAATGGGCAGGTCCAACCCGGGTAATGGGCGCAGGACGGGTTGTAGGCGAAGTTGAAATCAACCGTCAGCCGGCCATCGGACAGCCCGAGATCAGCACCCTTTACGCTGTCCAGAACGTAACGGCCGCCGCCATAGGTCTCCTTGCCCGTGGTTGCGTCCGAAAACGGCAGGAACAGCCCGCCGCCGTAGCCCAGGATCCAATAGACGGTGAGTTCACCGCCCAGCGCATCGGATAGCCCCTCGCTCCGCGCGAATGGCTGCAATGAGATCGTCCCGTCAACACCGAGATCGATGCTGAGCGGCTCCGGGTCCTTCACCGACGTCAACGCCAGATGAAAACGGAATTGTGGATCATAGTCGAAATACGGGATGCCCTTGAATGCGGCGCGTCCGACGAGAGACAGCGGCGATTGCGGGTGATGCTCGAACAGCCGATCGCGCTCGGACCGCCAATACTGCCATGCGGCCTCATGATCTCCGGACGCCCGAACCTTGGCATAGAGCTCGGCAATCCGTCGGCGCCAATCCGCCAGCTCGGCCCATCGTGCCGGCGTTGCGTCAGACTCTTCCTGTGGTGCCGCCATGCGCACCCCTACCGCTCTGCCGCATCGATGCGGCGATCACACGGCGGCGCGAATTTCCTCCAGCCGCGCCAGCTCGTCGCCGAGGAAGCGCGCCAGGGCCCCCATGCCAGAGCGGCCGGCCCGCGACTCGGCATCGGGATTGTAGTTGGTATTGGTGTTGATGTCGTATGTGAAGATTGCACCGTCCCTATCAACGACAAACTCGATGCCGGCGACCTCGATCCCGTTGGTCGCCAGGAACCGCTCATAGTCAGCCTTCAGGCCCGCGTCGATGGCGTCGACAATGGTGAACTTCGGAACCGGCGGCCCACCATCAACGGCGCAAGCATCGGCCGGGCAGAGTTCGAAGCCCAGAGAGGTATCGACCCGGACCGCATACAGGAAACGCCCGCCGACAAACTCGGCGCGCGTTATGAACGGCGCCGGCGCCTGGATATACTCCTGGACCAGTGCCACACCGTCGACCGGCGGCTCATAGGCGTCCGAGCGCACATGGCCAATCAGCGCCTCGGCATCGTCGAACAGCCGGACAGCATGCCCTTTGCCGCCGCGGTTGGGCTTCAGGATCATCGGACCGGAGCCAAAGCCCCGAGCTGCCCCGATCACCGCATCGCGGCCGACCGCGGCGATTGTGCGCGGGGTGCGGATCCCGTGGGCTGACAGTGCCGCGTATTGTTTGACCTTGCTGACTTCCAGCTCCAGGGCGCGGCCGTCATTGACCACCCGGCGGCCATGGGCCTGCAGCCAGGCCAGCACGCCGGCCGTCAACTCCGGCGCATGGACATGGTCGCGAGTGAAGGACGAGGCGCTCATGCGATTGTAGAACACGCCGTCCGGCGGCATTGCCGCGAGGTCGACCGTGCCCTGGTGCAAAAACCACTCTTCATGGGGAAGACCAAGGGCCGTCAAGGCCTGGCGCAGTGGCGGAAGCCATGCCGCATTCTCGTGTAGTACATAGATTTTCGCCATATCCGCACCCGCTTTGCGCACGAGATCGTAGAATTCACATTAAACACAAACTAGACGTGGATATTCATCATTCAATACAAATCTTCTATGTTAATTTAAGGGCCCGCCAACAAAAAAGGGACGCCCGACCGGGGCGCCCCTTTCCTATGGCGGCAAGAGACCGTGTGTCGGTATTACTCCGACGATACGATCAGGAACTCCGGCTCCAGGAAGAAAAAGCCGGTCTGCAGGGTGCGGAACAGCTGACCCGGGCGGCCGTCGTCGACCTTGGCTCCGCCGCGCAGGGTAATCACCGCAACCGAGCGCCCGCCCGGCTCCGCCTCGAAGACGTGGCTGTCGATGGTCAACTCCATGGCATCGCCCAATGCAATCTTGCGAGTCAGCGGGACATAGCCGGCGACCCTTTGGGCCACGGTCTCGGTCGCCGCCTTGGCCTGGTCCGGAAGGTCATATACCAGCGCCACCACCGCAACCTCCTGGTCGCCATCCTGGCGGTCGGCCATGACCGCCAGATGATAAGGCGGCAATTGTCCGACCAGGCGGCCCTGCAGCACCTCGGCGAATGCCTCGCGCTGTTGCTCGTCGGCGGCCGGGCCGAGCTTGTTTCGGCTGACGTTGAAAGCGGTGAACTCGCGCCGCGTGAAGATGGCGCGCAGCAGCATGCCGTCATACCGGCTGCGGTCGGTGATCGCCGCCGCCGCCGCGCGGAACTCTCCGTCATCGGCCAACGAGCGGACCGAGCCGCGCGCCGCTCCGGCGATGTCGTCGATCATCCGCCAGTCCCGGCTTCCGGCCAGCACGCCCGGCAGGGCGGCGATGCGTGCCGCATGGCCCTGCTGGATACCGAACGGATCGCTGCTGCGATTGCCGAAGGTCCCGCGATCCTCGATGGCGTCGGTGCGGATCTCGCGATCGTTGAAGCGATGCCAGACCAGCACGCCGCCGACCTGCTCGACCTCGAACTCGCGTTCCGCCAGCGCCGGCGCGATTGTGCCGAGATCGGTCAGCGCCGGACCGCCGCCCAGCAGCACGCCGGCGGCCGGTGAGCCACCGATGGCAAGCGCTCGATCGATTTCCAGCCAGTCGACGCCGAGCACCTCGGGCAGCCTGCGGAAGGCGCTGGACGCTGTGGGCAGCGCTCGCGCCAGAGTTTCGCCCGGCAACTCGTCGGCCACGTAGAGCGGATCGAACTCGACCCGCGACAGCGCTGACGACCAGTCGGCGAACTCGGCATCGTCAAGCGCATCGAGTTGTTCCAGGCTGCTGGGTCGCGGCGCGTCGGCGGCGATCTCAAGGGCACGATAGTCGACATAGTCGGCAATGATCTGGGCGGCTCGGACCCTGCCGGTATCCGGCGCATTCGCCAACATGGCGAGGAGGCTGTCGTAATCGGGGCTGCGGTCCTGGGCAGAGACCGGCGCCGCAAGCGCCAGCGCGGCCATGGCAATAACAAAAGAACCGAACGAGTGTCGGTGGCTCATCGACGACCTCCTGTCGCATTCGCATTGCGCGGCACCGGCATGCGCTTCCTGCGCATACGGTTAATTTTCCGTTAATTGTATTGTTTACCGTTAGACCGTCAAAATCAACAGGTTATTTGATGTTTCCAAAGCCTTACGTTAACCATACTCGTCGTTTCGATTGGGATTGCACCTCCCCCCTTCGCATTCCCGTTGAGGCTGGAATGACAGTGGTGCTCAGGAGAAAGACTGGCGCAGCAAGGGTTGACTGGAATCTTGCTGTATTCAATCCGGCATCACCTAAACCGGCAATACCAACCATCCCAGCTTCCGCCGCGGTCAAGGCAGCGATCGATGGCCAAGTATTCATACGCTTGCCAACCCAGCCAAACCCCGGCGCAGAGACTCAAGACCGACAAGGCGGCGATGTGAACGGGTTTTCGGCCTCGTCTCAGGAACGGCACCTCAGAGTCCCCCATTCATCTAGTCCCTTGCCGACGATTGGCCGAGAGGAAGAGCGAATACCGGACCTCGCTGCCCACTCATGTGCCCGGCCTCGCAATTCACGCGTCCAGATGGCGAGAAATCGCGGAGCCAGTTGCAAAACTCCGTGCGGCCTCCGGGACGCGAGGTTACGATCGCGCTCCGTTTCCGGTGCTCAGGGAGAGTCGCCATTCCGGCCCGCCAACCCCGCCTCGACACCTCGCCGGTGATCTCCGACGAGGTCAAGACCACGACTTGCTACATGTGCGCCTGCCGTTGCGGCATCAAGGTGCATCTGAAGGATGGCGCGGTCCGTTTCATCGAGGGCAACCGCGACCATCCGGTGAACCGCGGCGTGCTCTGCGCCAAGGGTTCGGCGGGCATCATGACCCAGGTCTCACCGGCCCGTCTGCGCAAGCCGTTGAAGCGGGTCGGCCCGCGCGGCACCGGGGCGTTCGAGGAAATCGAGTGGGACGAGGCGCTGGAGATCGCGGCCGGATGGCTGGGCGACATCCGCCGCACCGACCCGCGCAAGCTCGCCTTCTTCACCGGGCGCGACCAGTCCCAGGCGCTGACCGGCTGGTGGGCCAGTCAGTTCGGCACTCCGAACTATGCCGCCCATGGCGGGTTCTGCTCGGTCAACATGGCCGCTGCCGGGCTTTACACGATCGGAGGCTCGTTCTGGGAATTCGGTGAGCCGGACTGGGACCGTACCCGCTATTTCATGATGTTCGGCGTCGCGGAGGACCATGACAGCAACCCGATCAAGATCGGCCTGGGCAAGCTGAAGGGGCGCGGCGCGAAATTCGTGTCGGTGAACCCGGTTCGCACCGGCTATCAGGCGATCGCCGATGAGTGGATCGGCATCACGCCCGGCACCGACGGGCTGTTGATCCAGGCGCTGATCCACGAGCTGCTGAACGCCGGCAAGGTCGATCTGGACTATCTCGGCCGCTACACCAATGCTGGCTGGCTGGTGATCCAGGATCCGGGCGCCGCGGATGACGGTCTGTTCGCCCGCGACGCCGACGGCAACCCGCTGTGCTGGGATACCAAGACCAAGGCCCTCGCCCCGGCGTCGCCACCGCCGGACCACGCGGCTTTCAAGGGCCGCTTCACGCTGGAAGGCGGCCGCGAGGCGGTGCCGGCCTTCGAACTGCTGGCGCGCCGCTGCCTGGAAGACCGCTACGCACCGGATGCGGTCGCCGGCGAAACCGGGGTGCCGGCGGCGACCATCCGCCGGCTGGCGGCGGAGATCGCTCATGCCGCTTTCGAAGAGACGGTGACCATCGACCAGCCCTGGACCGACTGGACCGGGCGGCGGCACGAGCAGATGATCGGGCGCCCGGTCAGCTTCCACGCCATGCGCGGCATCTCGGCCCATTCCAACGGCTTCCATACCTGCCGCGCGCTGCATCTGTTGCAGGTACTGCTGGGCGCGATCGACTGCCCCGGCGGCTTCCGCTACAAGCCGCCCTTTCCAAGGCCGATCCCCCCGGGTCCGAAGCCGACCGGCCGATCCGAACAGGTCGCCCCGGACACGCCCATGCCGGGCATGCCGCTGGGCTTTCCCACCGGGCCGGAAGATCTGCTGGTCGAACCCGATGGCAGCCCCAGCCGGATCGACAAGGCGTTCTCCTGGGACGCGCCGCTGGCCGTGCACGGCATGATGCACATGGTCATCAGCAATGCCTGGCGCCGCGACCCGTATCCGGTCGACACCCTGTTCATGTTCATGGCCAATATGGCGTGGAACTCGTCGATGAATTCGGTCGATACCGCTGCCATGCTGACCGACCGGGACCCTGAGTCCGGCGAATACCGCATTCCGCACATCATCTATTGCGACGCTTTCAATTCCGAGATGGTCGCCTATGCCGATCTGGTGCTGCCGGACACCACCTATCTGGAGCGCTGGGATTGCATCTCGCTGCTCGACCGGCCGATCTGCGAAGCCGACGGGGTGGCGGATTCGATCCGCCAGCCGGTGTTGGCGCCGGACCGCGACGTGCGCCCGTTCCAGGACACGCTGATCGCGCTGGGCGCAAAGATCGGCCTGCCCGGCTTCAGCAACGAGGATGGCAGCGCGAGATTTCCCGGCGGCTACAGCGACTACATCGTCAATCACGAGCGCAAACCCGGTATCGGTCCACTGGCCGGCTGGCGCGGCGTTGATGGGGCGGATTCTGGGCGCGGCGCGGTGAACCCGAACCAGCTCGACCGCTACATCGAGAACGGCTGTTTCTGGCAACACCATCTGGCACCGGAGGAACGGTTCTTCAAATTCGCCAACAAGGCCTATCTGGAGCGGGCGGTCTCGCTGGGATTGATCGACCATGCCGCACCCATCGTCATGCAGATCTACAGCGAGGCGCTGCAGAAATTCCGCCTGGCGGCGCGCGGCCACGGGGAAGTCCAGCCGCCGGACAGCAAGCGCGATCGGGTCGAAACCTACTTCGATCCCCTGCCCTTCTGGTATCGGCCATTCGATTCCGAGGCGGCGGAGGCCGAAGGCAATCTGCCGCTGCACGCGGTGACCCAGCGGCCGATGGCGATGTACCATTCCTGGGGCTCGCAGAATGCCTGGCTGCGCCAGCTCCATGCCAGCAATCGTCTCTATGTACTGCGCGCCCTGGCAGCGGAGTCCGGACTTGTGGACGGCGACTGGGTCTGGGTGATCGGCCGGCACGGCCGGGTGAAGGCCCGTATCCGCACCATGGACGGCGTCAATCCGCACACGGTGTGGACATGGAACGCCATCGGCAAGAGGGCCGGTAGCTGGGGGCTGGATCCGAAGGCGCCGGAGGCCAAGGAAGGCTTTCTGCTGAATCCTCTGATTCACGAATTGCTGCCACCGGACGGCGACGGCTACCGACACTCCAACGCCGACCCGGTGACCGGCCAGGCGGCGTGGTACGACCTGAAGGTCCGGTTGGAAAGGGCGACCGCCGAAGAGGTCGCCGATGCGGATCTGGAACCGCTGCCGCCGCCGCCCGGACTGCCGGAATCGCCGGCCGAACTGCGCTATGGCGCGGAGTTCCGCATCGGCGCGGCCAAGGCCAATCGACGATGACCAGCCTGCCCGCCACACCGCCACCCAGACGTCTCGGCCTGGTCATCGATCTCGACACTTGCGTCGGCTGCCACGCCTGCGTGGTGGCCTGCAAGGAGTGGAATACCGGCGGCTATCCGGCGCCGTTGAGCGACCAGAACCCTTATGGTGCAGAGCCTTCCGGGGCATGGCTGAACCGTGTCCACAGCTTCGAGGCGGGCGATGGCGCCGATGGCCGAACCGTGCACTTCCCGAAATCCTGCCTGCATTGCGAAGACGCCGCCTGCGTGACCGTCTGCCCGACCGGCGCTTCCTACAAGCGGGAAGAGGACGGCATCGTGCTGGTCGATGAGGATCGCTGCATCGGTTGCGGCCTATGCGCCTGGGCCTGCCCCTACGGCGCCCGCGAACTGGACGGGTCGGAAGGGGTGATGAAGAAATGCACCCTGTGCGTCGACCGCATCTACAATGAGAACATCCCGGAGGCGGAGCGACAGCCAGCCTGCGTCAATACCTGCCCAGCGAGCGCCCGGCACTATGGCGACCTGGCCGACCCGAACTCCGCGGTATCGCAACTCGTCGCCGAGCGCGGCGGCTTCGACCTGATGGCGGAGATGGGCTATCGGCCGACCAACAAATACCTGCCGCCGCGGCCCGGGCGCCGGGGCGCCGGCAACGGTATGGCGTCCACTCGGCTGGAGCAGGCATCGCCGGACAGCGGCTTCCTGGGCTGGCTCGATCAAATCCTGTCCGACTGACCCGATCCAAGTTCAACCATGCATCCAGCCGTCTCCATCATCTTCTTCACCACCGCGTCGGGCGCCGGATACGGCCTGCTGATCCTGCTCGGCCTCGGAGCGGCCTCGGGGCTTCTGCCCGCGGACCGATGGTTCGGCCTTGTTGGCATGGGGCTTTCGCTGGGTCTGATCACCACCGGCCTGTTGTCCTCCACCTTCCATCTCGGTCATCCGGAACGGGCCTGGCGAGCGCTTTCGCAATGGCGCTCGTCCTGGCTCTCGCGGGAAGGGGTGCTGGCGGTGGCGACCTATGTCCCGGCCGGGCTGTTTGCGGTCGGCTGGGTATTCCTGGAGACAACCGGCGGCTTCTGGTCACTGTGTGGTGTTCTGGCCGCGGTGTTCGCACTGGGGACGGTTTACTGCACCAGCATGATCTACGCCTCCCTGAAGACCATCCGGTATTGGCACAATCGTTGGGTGCCGCCGGTGTTTCTCGGCCTCGCCATGGCGTCCGGCGCCCTATGGCTGAACGCTCTGGCCGCCGCTTTCGGCATGAGCGGCACATGGCTGGTCATCGCCGCCATTGTGTTCACCGCGATTGGCTGGATCCTAAAGGGAGTCTTTTGGCGGGATTTGCGCAACTCCGTGGCCTCCAGCACCATCGAAAGCGCCACCGGGCTGGGGCATATCGGATCGGTGCGCATGCTCGACCCGCCTCACACCCAGGAGAACTACCTGCTGCGGGAGATGGCATACGGCGTGGCCCGCAAGCATTCCGACAAGCTGCGGCGTCTGGCCGTCATTCTTGGATTGCTGCTGCCGATCGCGATCCTGCCGGTCGCCGCCATGGTCGGCGGGGCGGCCGCTTTCGCATTGGCCCTGGTGGTGGCGGCCAGCGGCAGTGCCGGAATCGTCATCGAGCGCTGGCTGTTCTTCGCCGAGGCGCAGCACACTGTCACCCTGTACTACGGGGCCAGGGCAGCGTAGACAGGCGCGGATTTCCGGCGGGATGTCCGCCTGCGTCTGATCGGGATTCCGGCAATGGACGAGTTTTTCGAGGCCAACCGACGACGGTGGGACGAGGCCGTCGGCATCCATACGAATTCCAAGACCGGCGCCTATCGCATCGACGAGTTTCGCAATGGCGCCGAGGTTCTGGGGCTGATCGAAGCGGCCGAGGTCGGCGACCTTTCCGGCAAGAATATCCTGCACCTGCAATGCCATTTCGGTCTCGACACGCTGAGCCTGGCGCGCCGCGGCGCAACCGTCACGGGGTTCGACTTTTCCAGCAAGGCCCTCGCCGCGGCACGTGCCCTGTCGGCTGAGACCGGCGTGCCAGGCACGTTCATCGAGGGCAATCTGTACGACGCCCCGGACCTGATCGACGGGCGGTTCGATGTCGTCTACGTGACCTGGGGCGCCATCAATTGGCTGCCGGACATCCGCCGCTGGGCGGAGATCGTCGCACATTTTCTAAAGCCTGGCGGGTATCTCTACCTGCTGGAAGGGCACCCGGCCGTCCTGGCCCTGGAGCAGGTGGAGGACGGCCGGCTGGTGCCGACATACCCCTATTTCCAGGGGTCCGAGCCACTGGCATTCGACGAGGCGACCACTTACACCGGCGACACCGATACGCTGAAGAATACCCGCAGCTATGAATGGATCCACCCGATCGGCGAGGTGATCACCGCGTTGGTCGACGCCGGACTGGCCCTGGACTTCCTGCACGAGCACGACCGGCTCGCCTGGAGACTGTTCCCGTGCATGCAGGAAATTGACGGCAGTACGATGTACCGGCTGCCGCCGGAGGTGCCGTCGCTTCCCCTCGCATTCTCCCTGAAGGCGTCAAATCGATCCTAGCCCGCAAAGCTGACGGCTCTTTTTGCATCAGACCTTTGTGGAGAATTTCCAGTGATTTGCGCGCGGAATTGAATCGAATTTTACCGACAGTTCATACTTTTCCGAGAGACTGGCTGAATTCTGACCATTCAGAGCAGGAGGCTCGTCAATTATGTTTGGTGAAACGCTCGCGAAAAGTCTGAAGAGCCGCAGCCAGGTTCTGGCCGCCCCCGCGGTCCTTTCGGTGAAGGTCGAAGGGATCACTTACGAATCCACCGAATGGACGGCTGCCAGCATGTCGCTGAATGGCTCCAGCGCGGCATTCCAGCCAAACACCAAGGTGCATGGTTCCGTCGCCTGTGACGGAGTTTCAGGTCCGTTCAGCGGCGAGATCGTCGACGGCGCCGCCGATCAGGAATTTGATCTCCGGTTCCAGACAATGCCGGCAAACGTGCTGATGATGCTGAACGCGGCCCGCGCCTCCTGACACGAAGCGGAACAGGCGCACGCGTTCAACGCCCCTTCATATAAGATACACGGTCGCAGACTGAGGGCCCATGAGACAATCTCATGGGCCCTTTTCTTCTCTCTAGGCGTCAATGCGGCTACGGGATGGGCATTGTCGCTGTCGATGCGGGAGGACCGGGCGGCACGCACCGAGCCCCTATCAGCGGATCGGCCCTAGGAGCCTGTCCGATCCAGGAATTCCAGGTTCACGCAGTTCCGCAACTCGCCGTCGCGCAGATGCGCGACCAGGGTCTCGACCGAAAGCCGTCGGACATCCTCGGCGCTCTCCGGGCTGCCCCAGGCGGCGTGTGGCGAGAGAACCAGCCGGCCGGCGAGCCAATCCGCCTTGTCGGCATAGGACCGAACCAGGGGCGGCAGAGGGTCGGGCGGCGGTTCGACCGGCAGCACGTCGAGCGCGGCGCCGGCGATCGTTCCCGCCTTCAAGGCGTCGTGCAGAGCGTCGATATCGATCACCGCACCGCGCGCGGTGTTGACCAGGATGGCGTGCGACGACATGGCGGCGAGCGTACCGGCATCGATCATATGCCGGGTTTCCTCGGTCAGCGGCGTGTGCAGGCTGACGATGTCGCTCTGCCGCAGCAGGTCTTCCAGCCGGTCGACCCGGTCGACACCGAGCGCGATCTCCTGGCCGCGCGGTATGTACGGATCATAAGCCATGACCCGCATCCCGAAGGCCTTGGCGCGCAGCGCCGTCGCGGTGCCGATGCGGCCGAGGCCGACGATGCCCAAGGTGCGTCCGCGAATCCGGCGAACCAGCGGCGCGGTCGTCACGGTGAACGCGCCGATCGGATCGCCGCTCAGGGTCTCGTGATAGCGGGCAATGCCGCGGGTCAGCGACAGCATCAGGGCAATGGCATGGTCGGCCACTTCACTGGTGCCGTAATCCGGCGTGTTGGCGACGGCAATACCGGCGGCGCCGGCGGCGGCCAGGTCGATATTGTCGAAGCCGGCCCCGGCACGCACGATCACCCGGCAGCGCGGCATGCGCGCGATCAGTTCCGCATCCATGTTGACCTCGTGCCACAGCAGCACACCGTTGCAGCCGGAGAGGCTGTCCGGCGGAATTTCCTCCGCCTGGCGCAGGCGATGTACATCGAACCGGAAGAGGTCGCCGGCCGTCCGCCGCTCGACCACTGCATCATCCGCGTACTGGGCATCGGGGGTGAGGACCTGGAACGTCATCGCGGTTTTCCGAACAGTTTGGTGGACCGAAGACGATCTTAGGCCCTGATCGCGCGCCCGTCGCGTGGCGCGGCAAGACCTGTCAGACTTGCAGTACCGTCGCCAGGACGCAGGGGGAGTTCATGGACGCATCGAGGATCGCACAGGCCGTCGACCTGTTGGCCGCAAACCGCTCGGCCCCGGGGCCCTTCGAAGGTCTGCCGGCCGCCTGCCGACCCGCAGACGAAGCCGAGGGCTACGCCATTCAGTCGGCGCTGGCGGCACGCCTTTCAGGGTCCGGCCTTGGGCCGATCGCTGGCGTCAAGATCGGCTGCACGACGCAGGTCATGCAGAGCTATATGAATATCGACTCGCCCTGTGCGGGCACCATTCACCAGGGCCGGGTGCATGATGGGCAGGCGGCGCTACGCTCCGCCGACTTTCAGCGGGTCGGGGTGGAGTGCGAGATCGCCGTGCGCCTTGCCGGGGCACTACCGGAAACCGCTGCGGCGGTCGCGCTGGAGGAAGTGGCCGCCTGCGTGGACGGGTGCATGGCCGCGATCGAGATCGTCGATGCGCGCTATCGGGATTTTCGGGAAATCGATACGCCGACCCTGATCGCCGACGATTTCTTCCAGGCCGGCTGCGTTGTAGCGCCCGCCGTGACCGATTGGCAGGGTATCGATCTGGCGGCGGTCGTCGGACGGATGGAAATCAATGGCGAGGGCGTCGGCACCGGCCGGGGCGGCGATATCCTGGGACACCCTTTCAACGCCCTGGCCTGGCTGGCCGAGACCGGCCAGGCACGATCACGGCGGCTGGGCGCCGGATCCATCGTGATGCTGGGCAGCGTGGTTCAGACGGTATGGGTCTCAATCGGGGAACGGGTGACCGTGGAGATTGCCGGTTTGGGCCGGGCCGAAGTCCAGTTTGACTGAGGTCGGTCACCGGCCAGTGTTCGACCCGACCGATGTCGTGACAATCCGAGCCTGGTTCGACGATGCCTCGGTTCGATACGCGGTCGACGCCGGGTCGATCATCCGGCGCTACGGCGCAGGGGCATAGGCTCGGCGGCTGGCCTCGATCATGTCGGAGAGGTGCCGGACCAGCGTCCATTGCTGCTGGGCGCCGATGATGAATTTGAGGCCAATGCGGTTGTCGGCGTGGTGCACGACCTCGGCATTCAGGCGGCCGACATGGGCGATGTCGATGGCCACCATCTCTCCGACGCCCGGCAGCTTCTTGCCGAACACCAATGCTCCGCCGGCGGAGATGTCGTTTACCGTGCAGGGAAACTGCTTGTTGCCGGCCACAAGGGTCGCTGGCTGATCGAAATCCCAGCGAGGGAAGCGGCGCGGCTCCTTCTTCTTCTTGCGCTTGGTGACGGGCGCGACGACAGGGTCGTTGGTCGCCAATCGCCGGTCCAAATAGTCCCACAAGCGCCCGACCTCCTCGGCCAGCATCTGCTGATCCTGGGACTCGAACACGGTCTGGCCGGTATGCATGCGCTGGGCGAATTCGCTGCTGGCGGGTACGATCGCGGTCGCTACCGAGCCGTGCTGCGACAACGCCATCACCGATTCTGCAGTGATGTCGGCGCTTGGCGATCCGCCATTGACGACGAATATGTGACGCAGGCCCATGCGGTCGAGAATTTCGACGGTGGTGCCGGCGGCCTGAAGGTCGTACTGCCCAGGCCGTACCGGGATCGCCACCAGATCGGCGAACCCGATCACGGTTTCCATCGCCGCATCGATTTGCGGCGGCGTGTCGACAATGACCAGCCCGTCCTTCTCGGTCTTCAGAGATGCCAGGGCGGCGGCGATGTCGGGCTTGTCCACTTCGACCAGGGTCGGTCCCGGACCGTCGCGGGCCTCGCGCCAGCGCGCAAGATTGCCGCGTTCGTCCGCGTCGATCATGGCGACCGGGCCGGCGCCGCAGCGGTGCGCCTGCACGGCGACATGAACCGCCAACGTCGTCTTGCCGGCGCCGTTCGCGGTCGAGACAAAGGCCAGGACTTTCATGCGGACTCGCTCTCTCGGCTGACTAGCACCGCCGGTGGGCCACTGAGGCTTCGATCGCCGCCGGCATCCAGTTGAGGCAACGAACCTAACAAATAGTCCATTTAATATTAACCACCAGTTAACGGACAATTGACGCGAATATTTAAGAAATAATAATAACCATCCGCAATCCTGAGGGACGCAAACTTGCCATATGCTACGGACCCCGCCGATGAACGGCGCGGGGCCAGGCCGGCTCAGCTGGACCAGACCATGGGACTCGCCCCAAGCCCCTCGTTCGCTTCGTCGCGGATCGCGTTCATACTCATCGCCGCGCTGACGGTCGCAAGCTGCGGCGATTCGGCACGCGCCATCCTGCGCGAGGATGAAGCGGTCCGACCGTATATGCAGTTTTCCGTTGTCGTCGATCGAGAGAGCGGATCGCTTGGCCCGGCCCAGGCCCGGGCAGACACGATCTGCTCCGAGGTCCTGCAATCGGCCCTCATGTACATCGCCACCGATGTCGGGGACGACCAGACCCGGTACTATTTCCGCTGCAGATAGTGCAGGCGCGGCCAGGTCAGGGGACCGGCTGTCGGACCGATTGGGTATCGTCGCTGCTGACCATCAGCGCAACGCACTGTAGTTCGCGGCCCAGGGAGTCCTCGCAGGGGGCGAACTGGAAGCCGGCGATGGCGCCGTCACGCCAGACGATGTGGCCGGGAAACTCGCCGGCGACCGCATGTTCCAGCACCAGCGCATCGCCTTGGGGCGCTGCATCCTCGAAGTGCAGGCGCGCGCCGCCCAGGGAGATATCCTCGATAACGCAGCCATACAGGCGATCGCCCTCGCGTACATATCCGGTGGTACGGCGGTCGAGCATGCACCGTTTCGCCCGGCGGCGGTTAAAGACGCGTGAGGTTGAGACGAGTCGCAGCGCATGCATCGGGACGGCTCCGCCAATGCGGTTGAAGCTGATCCCGACTGTTGACGATCATGGTTAACGAAGCGTTAGCCGGTACACCGGCCCGCCCAACCGCAGGATGCGGCCGGGATCGCGCGTCTGGCCAACCTGCTGAGCCGGCATGAGTGGTTTGGCAACGATGCCCGGATCCTGGAACTGAACGACGATGCGCTGCACGCCCTGGCGGTGGAGGCCGGGGCGAACGCGTGATCCGGCCAGGCGGGCGGGGTCAGAATTCGCGGTCGAATACGACCGGATAGCCGACGGTTTCAGGCGGCGACGCGAACATCTCCAGGAAAGGCGCGACCAGCCGTTCCGCCTCGCCGCTGGCCTCGTAGGTCTGGACGTGTTCTTCGGTCTGCCACATGGTCATCATGATGGCCTTGCCGGAGCCGTCGCCGGTCAGCACGACCCGCATGAATCCCGGCTCCTTCTCCAGCATGGGAAAGATCGACTGCCGGAACAGCGTGACGGCCTCGGACCAGCGGTCCGGCTTCACGTCGAGATGCGCGAAGCGCACGAACATCGGTTGGACCTCCGTCGTTGACTGGTCCCGGATCGACCGCAACGGGGTGATCCCCCGATGCGGTCGGACCGGAAGGGGCGCCCGGGTAAATCCCGGACGCCGTTACCGAATCAGCCGGAAAGGCAGCTATCGATGTTTTCCGGCGTGCAGACATCGAGCCCGGTGTAGATCGGGTCTTCGACCGCATTGCCGTCGACGATTTCCTTCAGGATGAACATCGCCCGATAGCCCATCTCGTAGGGCCGCTGACCGACCTGACCGTGGCTCAGGCCTTCCCGCAGGAAGTCCATCTGCATCGGCAGCGTGTCGGCGACGACCAGCGCCAGGCCGACCTCCTTGATGCGGTCGACATTGCTTTCCGCGACCTGCCGATAGGCGGCCGGCACGAATTGCGGGAAGCCGCCGGTCGGGACGAAGGCATCGAGGTTGGGCATCGCCGCCAGGATGTCGCCCATCTGCTTCACCGACAGCGGGAAGTCGTCATTGGTGTAGAGCGGGCAGCCATCGGCCTCGGTCCAGCCATTCTCGCCGGAGAGGCGATTGCCGGGCGGCTCCGAAGACATCGACCCGGAGATGGTGTCGCGGATCCCCTGCATGCGCTCATTGTGGTTGGCCGCGGCCGCGCCGCCGGACTGGATGCAGATCGTGCCGCCGTCGGGCTTCAACTCCATGGTCAGCCGGGCCAGGTTCACGCCGATATCGTAGTTCTTGGTTCCGACATAGGAGGTCCGTAGCCCCTTATCCGCGTCCAGCAGATCGGAATCCCAGGTAATGACCGGAATACCGGCGGCCTGGGCACTACGCAGGACCCGCGCCATCGCCGGCGCATTGGACGGCGCGACGGCGATGCCGTCGACGCCGCGGGTGATCAGATCCTGGACGATCTGGATCTGTTCCTGCTCGGTGTGCTCGCCGGGGCCGATATACAGGCAATCGACGCCGTCGACCTCCTCCGCGGCCTTCATGCAGCCATCCCGGGCCAGGTCGAAGAACGGGTTGTTCATCGCCTTGGGCACCAGCGCGAACGTCAGGTCCTGCGCCTGTGCGGCCAATGGCGACGCCAGAAACGCCGCCGCCACCGAGGCCAATATTACTCTTCTCATGAACTTCCTCCCTTTGTTGTCGTGTCGTCGACACGCTTGCTGACGGATCACTATCCGATCAGTTCGGCTGCTTTCCGCGAATCCGCCCCAGCAGAACCGCGAGAATGATGAAAACGCCGTTGAAGGTCCCCTGCCAATAGGGGTCGACACCGGCCAGCAACAGGCTGTTGCGGATGACTTCCATGAGCGCCGCGCCGATCAGCGCGCCATAGGCCGTGCCCTCGCCACCCATCAGGTTGGCGCCGCCGATCACCGTCGCGGTGATCACCTGAAGCTCCATGCCGAGCCCCAGCGCATTGGTCACCGACCCGAGCCAGCTGATCATCAGGATCGCCGCCAGTCCTGCCATCAGGCTGCTGAGCATGTAGACCGTCATTTTGATGCGCTCGACCGGCACACCGGTCAGCTTGGCCGCCTGCTCGTTACCGCCGACCGCGAAGACGTGACGCCCCCAGCTGGTGAACCGGAAGACCAGGCCAAATACCACGGTCAGGACAATCAGGATGATCAGGGGGCTGGCGATGCCAAAGACCGTTCCGCCCCCAAGAGACAGGAACAACTCTTCATCGGGTCCGAACTGGTAGACCATGCGATTGTCCGAAACGACCAGCGCCAGACTGCGGGCGATCGCCAGCATGCCGAGCGTCACCACAAAGGGCTGAAGCTGGAAATAGGCGATCAGGGCGCCGTTGACTGCACCGCAGGCCACCGCCGTGGCCAAACCCGCGCCGATCCCGGCGCTAACCGGATAGCCGGCGTTCAGCACAAGTCCGGTCACCACGCCAGACAGGCCCATCACCGAGCCGACCGACAGGTCGATGCCGGCGGTGACGATGACCGCCGTCATGCCAAGCGCCACGATGCCGACAAAGGCGAAATTCCGGGTCGTATTGAACAGGTTGCGCTCGGTCAGGAAGGCTTCCGAGATCATCGACATGGCGACGCAAATGATGAGCACCGCGACGGTGACCCAGAAGGCCTGGCTGCCCAGCAGGTGATGCCGCCAGCCGCCGGTCTGCTGGCTTGTAACATCGCTGATCGAAACGTCTGCGGTCATGCGGCCCCCGGTTCCCTATTCATGCTCGTGTCCGCCCTCAGCCGAGCCGATGGCGCCGGTGATCAGACCCGTGATCTCCTCCGGCGAGCTGTCGGCGATGGACTTGTCGGCAACCTTGCGGCCGCGCCTGAGCACCATGACGCGGTCGCAGACCGCGAAGACGTCCGGCATGCGGTGGCTGATCAGGATGATCGCCATGCCCCGGTCCAGCAGCCGCTTGATCAGGTCGAGGACTTCGGCGACCTGCCGCACGCTGATCGCCGCCGTGGGCTCGTCCATCAGGACGATCTTGGCGTCCGACAACCGGCAGCGGGCAATCGCCACCGCCTGGCGCTGCCCGCCGGACATGCTGCGCACGAGATCGCGCGGGCGGGTCTCGGACTTCAACTCCTCGAACAGCTCGCCGGCGCGCTCGTACATGGCCGCGTAGTCGAGGATGCGGAACGGCCAAATGCCCTTCTTCGCCTCCCGGCCCAGGAACACATTGGCCGCCGCGGTGAGATTGTCGCACAGCGCGAGCTCCTGGTAGACGACCTCTACGCCCTTCTCGCGCGCTTCGATCGGCTTGTGAAAATGGGCGGATTCGCCGTCGAGGATCAATTGTCCGCCGGTCGGCGGGAAGTTGCCGGCCATGATCTTCACCAGGGTCGACTTGCCGGCGCCGTTATCGCCCATCAGGCCGAGCGCCTGACCGGGCTCGATGGAGAAATTGACGTTCTCCAGCGCCTGGATCGCGCCAAAGCTCTTGGAAATATTGCGGGCTTCCAACAGGGCCATCGATATCCTCCCCAACCTGCATCGGCGATTGGCCTCGCTCGTTCGCAGGGGTGCGCGCGCACCGGTCGCAGGCACCATTACAACGCTACACGCCGCCGGAGTCCCGCGCAAAAAGAAAAGGAATGAACGTTCTCTTCCCACCAAATCCGGAACAGCGGGTCGCAATCGCCGCGGTCACCCGGCCAGCACCTCGCGGTTGACGACCAGTTCAGGGTTCAGCCGACCATCGATGCCGTCCAGGGCATTCTGTGCCGCGGCGGCGCCCATTCGGGCTGCGCACTCCTCGGTCAGCCCGGCGGTGTGCGGGCTGAGGATCACGTTCTCCAACGCCAGCAACGGATGGCCGCTGACCGGCGGTTCGGGTTCGAATGTGTCGAGCCCGGCCCCAGCAATGCGCCCGGCACCGAGTGCCTCCGCCAGCGCCATCTCGTCGACCAGACCGCCGCGCGCGGCGTTGACCAGATAGGCTGTCGACCGCATGGCGGCGAGCTCGGCAGGCCCGATCGCGCCGACGGTTTCCGGCGTGCGCGGCAGGTGCAGCGTGACAAAATCCGTCGCACCCAGCACTGCCCGCCAGTCCTCGACCCACTCCGCGCCCAGTGCACTCATCTCCTGGCGGTCGACATAGGGATCATAGGCCACCACCCTCAGATCGAAGGCCGCCGCCCGCCTCGCAACCTCGCGGCCAATGCGGCCGAAACCCAGGATCAGCAGGACCTTGCCGGCCAATTCGGTGGCGGCAAAGCTGTCACGGATGCCCCAGAGCCCATCGCGCACCGCCCGGTCATGCGGGATGCATTGCTTGGCCAGGGCCAAGATCATGAACATGGTGTGCTCGGCCACGGTCACCGCATTGACATTACCAACCACGGTCAGCGGGATGCCTTTGCGGTTGAGCGCGTCGAGCGGAACATTGTCGTATCCGACGCCGTGTCGCGAGACGACCCGCAGGCGGCTAGCGCCCTCCAGCGCCGCCGGCGGCACCACGGCGGTGCGCAGGATCAGGGCGTCCGCCCGCGGCAGCCGGGCCGCGAAATCCGCCTCCGTCGGATTGTCGATCGACTCCAGCGTTACATCCGCCCGCGCCTCCAGCAGCGCCATACCGGCCCGATGGATAGCGCCGGTCAACAGGACGTGGGGCATGCGTTTCGCCTCTAGTGGTCTGAATCAGACATACGGTACCCATAGGACGGTCATCCGAGATCCCCGGCTAGACGGGTGGCGCGGCGTGATGCCCAAGCATCACAAGGGCCACGCAACGACGCCGGGGATCTCGGATGACCGCCCGCAGGGTCGCCTTTCCCGATTCCTCGGGGCGTCAGACACGCTTGCCGATGCGCACCGGCATCGCCAGCGCGCGCCTTCCTGCCGAGGAAACGGGAAAGGCGATCCTATGGGTACCATATGTCTGATTTAGACCACTAGTAAGTGCCGCCGGCAGGCCCGGGCGCCGGCAGTCCGCCGCGCAGCCCGGCCAGCGCCGATTTCGCGGCAGCCGCCATAAAGCGGGCATCGGACGCCATGGTCACGAATCGATAGCCGGTCTCGATCATACGCAGCGCGTATTCCGGCGTCCCGTTATGGATGCCGGCGACGATGCCTTTCTCATTGGCCTTTGCGGCGATCATCTCGATCGCCTCGACCACCGGCTTCTCCTCCTGGTCGAATTTCGGCGTGCAGCCGAGCGCCAGCGACAGATCGGCCGGGCCGACATAGATCGCATCGAGGCCATCGACAGACAGGATGTCGTCGAGATTGTCCAGCGCCTCGCTGGTCTCGATCATGGCAAAGGCGATCACCGTATCATTGGCATGCTTGGGGTAGTCGGCGCCTGCATACAGCAGCGCGCGGATCGGCCCGAAGCTGCGGCTGCCGGCCGGCGGATAGCGGCAGGCGGAAACCAGCGTCTCGGCATCGGACACGGTGTTCACCATCGGGCAAATCACCCCGTAGGCACCGGCATCCAGCATCTTCATGATGATGCCCGGATCCAGCCACGGCACGCGCACCAGCGGTGTCACATCGGTGGTCGAGATCGCCGCCAGCATGGTCGCCGCGGTCTGGTAGTCGACCACACCGTGCTGCATATCGACGGTCAGGGAATCCCAGCCCTGATGCGCCATGGTCTCGGCGGAAAAGGCGCTGGGAATGGCCAGCCAGCCATTGGCAACCGATCCGCCGCCGCCCCAGATCCTGCGAACGCCGTTTTCCCTCATTCTGCTCTCCTGTCTTGGATCGGTGCTGGCACCTCGACTTGCCGGCTCTCTATGCCAGAACCAGATGGGTGTATTTCACATCGAGATAATCGCGGATGCCCTCGGTGCCGCCTTCGCGCCCGAAGCCGCTTTCCTTGATGCCGCCGAACGGTGCCTCGGCGGCCGCCAGACCATAGGTGTTTACGCCGACCATGCCAGCCTCGATTGCCTCCGATGCCGCGTGAGCCGTCTTCAGCGAGCGCGTGAAGACATAGCTGGAGAGGGCGAGTGGCAGCGCGTTGGCACGCGCGATCACCTCGTCGAAATCGCGGAAGGTGGTGATCGGGACGACCGGCCCGAACGGCTCATCGGTCATGATGCGGGCGCTGTCCGGAACCTGATCGAACACGGTGGGCTCATAGAAGAAGCCGCGGTTGAAGCCGGCCGGACGACGACCGCCGGTCCGCAGCCGGGCGCCGGACTCCAAGGTGTCGGCGACCAGCGCCTCGGTCTGCTGTCGCCGTTTTTCCGTCGACAGCGGCCCAAGCGCGGTGTCGGGATCGAGGCCGCTGCCGATCTTCAGCCTCTCGGTCGCGGCCACGAAGCCGTCGGCGAACGCCTCGGCCTTGCTCTCATGGATGAAGAACCGGCTGGGCGAAACGCAGACCTGGCCGGCATTGGCGAATTTGACCGGCACGGTCATCTCGGCGATCGCTTCGGCATCGGCATCCTCGAACACGATCACCGGAGCGTGGCCGCCAAGTTCCATGCTGACCCGCTTGACCGTGTCCGCTGCCTCCCTGAGCAGTCGTTTGCCGACCTCGGTCGACCCGGTCAGTGAGATCTTGCGCACTGCGGGCGACGCCATCAGGGCCGGGCCGATCGCCGATGCGCGTCCGGTCAGCAAATTCACTGCACCGGCTGGTACTCCCGCGTCGTGGCAGCATTGGATCAGCGCCATGGCTGTTCCCGGTGCCTCGATCGAGGGCCGGCAGATCACCGAACAGCCTGCCGCCAGCGCCGGCGCGACCTTCCTGGCAATCAGCACGGCCGGGAAATTCCAGGCGGTGAAAGCGGCGACGATCCCCACCGGCCGGGCCGTCACTTCGATACGCCCGCCGGGCAGGCGGCTCTCCACCGTGCGCCCGTACAGGCGCTTGGTCTCTTCCGCGTACCATTCGAACTGGTCGGCGGCGAGCTGGATTTCTCGCCGGGACTGGGCCAGCGGCTTGCCGACCTCAAGCGTCATCCGGCGGGCAATTTCCTCGGTGCGCTCAAGCATCAACTCGCCGATCCGACGGATGATGCGGGCCCGGCTCCATGAATCGACTTCGCCCCAGGCCGACATGCCGCGCCCGGCGGACTCGATGGCTGCCAGGACATCGGCCTCGCCCGCGCTGGGCGCCTCACCCAGCGGCTCCTCATCAGTCGGATTGATCGTGACATAGGTCTCGCCGGACGCGGCCGGACACCACGCTCCGTCGACAAACAGGCCAAATTCGCCGTACATGATGCGGCGTCTCCTCCCCGATATTACCGACAGCCTGCGCCGCGTCGACGGGCAGATCAAGCGTTTCGAATTGCGAGACAATGGAACGTCAGTTCCATTGAGCCTATACTCACGGCCACGAACCGATCGCCGTCGGGCGATAACGGACAGGAGGGCCGGTCATGGTGGCGCCGCTGACCTATGAACAGTTGATCACCGAGATCGCCGAACGGCATGCGGCGATGAGCAAACGATTCCAGCAGATTGCGCGATTCGTTGTGCAAAACCCGAACGATGTGGCGCTGGAATCGGTCAAGACGATCTCGGCCACCGCCGGCGTCCAGCCCTCGACCCTGGTGCGCTTCGCGCAGTCCTTCAGCTATGCCGGCTTCAGCGACATGCAGCGGGTGTTTCAGAGCCGGTTGCTGACCGCCGCGCCCAGTTTTACCGACCGCCTGAACGCCTTGAAGAAGGAACTCGGGCACCGGGCCGGAGAGTCGGGCCCGAGCGCCCTGCGCGATCTGGTGATCGGCGATATCGCCGCCCTGCAGCATCTGCTGGAATCGACTCCGGAGGACTCCCTGGACCAGGCCGCGGCGCTGTTGTCCGCAGCGCGGACGGTCTATGTGATCGGCCAGTTGCGCGCTTATCCGGTGGCCAACTACCTGCGCTATGCGTTGACTCATCTTCGCCGCGACGTGCGGCTGCTGGACGGTGCCGGCGGGCTTGCCGCCGAGCAGGCCCAGATGATGGATCCTGATTGCGTGCTGCTGGCGGTGAGCTTTCGCTATTACGCCCGCGAGGTCGTCGACATCGTGGAGGCGGCCGGCAAGCGGCACATCCCGATCATCGCCATCACCGACAGCCAGCTCAGCCCGCTGGCGAAGCACGCCACCCTGTCCTTCGAGGTGCCGGAGGGCGAGTTTAACTTCTCCCGTTCCCTCGCCGCCCCGATGTGCCTGGCCCAGGCCCTGGTGATCAGCATGGCCAGCCGGCTGCGGCCGGAATCGACCGGCGAGCTCCTGCCCGACCGGCAGCCGGAAATCGCCGATTAGGACTCTTCTTGAGCATCGATCCTGGGCTGTACAAGGTCCCAGAGGTTGCCGTAGAGATCCTCGAACACGACGACGGTCCCATAGGTCTCGTCGCGTGGTTCCTCGCGGAACTTGACGCCGCGGTCGCCATAGGCGCGAAAGTCGCGCCGGAAATCGTCGGTGTGGAGGAACAGGGACACACGGCCGCCGGTCTGGTTGCCGACCCGCGCCGTCTGCTCATCGCCATCCGCCTTTGCCAGCAGTAGCCGCGCCCCATGATTTCCCGGCGGCGAAACCAGCACCCAACGCTTGGCACCGCCAAGTGGCGTGTCCTCCACCAGATCGAAGCCGAGCGTTTCGGTGTAGAAGGCAATGGCCTCGTCGTAGTCGCGGACCACCAGGGTGATCGCTGCGATGTGCTGTGTCACAGGTTCTCTCTGCAGTGAATCATTTTTCAGGCCGCGCGGCGGGGCACCGACACCACGATATTAGTTACCGGACGCTGCCGTCGATAGGCAGGGGTTGAAACCCACATGCCACCAAATCAGAAGATGAAGCTTGAGAAAAACTTTCATGACGGCTAATACTTCCTTGAGATCTTTACGATCTGTTAATAATAATCCAAATTTAGATCGAACTAACATTGTTAGAATGAGCAACAAGACGCCGCATCGGCCACAGACATCTTGAAATCTTTACAGTTTATTAATGTTAAATTTCGGCTAAGCCATTCGAATATTTAATCTGTCGTTAAATACAATTGATTCTCGACAAAATTGATTATAAATCTTCCCCACTTCCAGCCGGCAGGGTATGCGGAATAAGAAACGACCCACCGGCACGAATGGCGCTGGATGCGTCACATGAAAGGGGTTCCGACATGGACGCTGCGATTGTTCCCAACTTCATCGTCGTGGATACGGATTATCAGATGCTGCCGGAGCAACTGACCGGTGGTGTACGGCATTTCACAGGATCGGTGGAATACTCGGCGATCGACGATAGAGAGCGCGATCGTCCCGATATCGTGTTCTCGGCGTTGGTCCAGCTCTGCATCCGGCTGCACAAACAGGAGATCGACGGTCGCCTGCCATGGCGCGAGCGTGCCACATTGGGGCAGATCCACGAGCAGTTCGAGCGGATCGCCCAGGACGACACGGCGTCCACGAAGTACACCCTGGTGACCATCATGTTCGACCGCCTGGCGATCGATCAGGGCTGGGACATCCTGCCGAACCTCCGCAGGCGGTTCGGACCGGAGACCGCACGGCTGTTCGACCTCTGGATCAAGTGATCCGAGCCCCCGGATGGACGGCCGACCTCAACCGGGTTCGGCCGTGCCGGTGCGGCGTCAATTCCGTTCCATGACCAGGAATACGTAGCCGTAATACGCGGCGTATTGGCGAAAGACCGCGATCTCCTCCCGACCCTTTTCGAGAACGGATTCAGCGACCGGGTTGTCGGCGTAGTTTGGGGCGATCTGGTTGATCCGCTGTTGCATCGGGGCGTAATAGTTATCCCACCAGTCCGCCTCCGGCAGCACGAAATCGCCCACGAGGTTGTAGCCGCTTTCCTGGACCAGAGCCCTGCATGCCTCGATGTCGGCAAGGCCGGGATACTCGAGCCAGCACCGGCGCACCGGCTCCGGAGGGTCTTCGCGCAGCCAAACCGCCTCGGTCAGCGCCAGCCGGCCGCCGGGCTTGAGCAGCGGCCGCCAGGCTTTGAGCGCGTCGCCGACGCCCATGATATAGGCCGCGCCCTCGCACCAGATCAGGTCGAAGCTGGCCGGCACGAAATCAAGCGACCGCATGTCGCCGAGCTCTGCCAGCACGCGCTCGCCCACCCCCGCCGCCGTGGCGCGCCGATTGGTCTCCTCGACGAAGGGCAGATGCGTATCGACCGCGGTGATCCGCGCATCGGGCAACAGGTCGGCCAGATCCATCGTCTGCATGCCGGGGCCGCAGGCGATGTCGAGCACGATCGGACGGGCCGGCAGTGGGCCGGCCATGTCCAGCGCGCGATGAGTACTCTCGCGACTGCCCGGCCCTTCCCTCGGCAATCCGCTGTGAATGTCGAAAAACACCGTGCGGGCCTTCGGATCGTCAAAATCCATCATGCTCTCCCGGTCTCTAATCCTTTTTTCAGTATCCCATGTCATCACGCAATTATGGAAATGGACTTCACCCCAAGCTTCACCGATCTCAGGCGCGATGCCGATCGCTATGCCGATCTTACCTGCGAAAGGGGAGAGATCATGGGAGCGCCGGCCATCTTCGGCTACGGCGAGGCGGAGGATGCGGTCTTCCGGGCCTATCTGGAGGCGGAAGCCTACGACGCGGTGGTCCACTTCCTGTTGACCGAACGAACCTACACCTGGGGTCTGAACGACAAGTTCCTGCAGGTTAGCGACATCCTACGAGGCAAGCGCCACGCCGCCCGGCTGAACCGGCTGTGGCGGGCCGCGATCGCGACCCAGAAGCAGTTCTTCTGGGAAAACGTGGCACATCGCGATCTGCCCGACATGGAAAAGACCATCGCCAAGACCAAGGCCGGAGCGCTCGACACCATGGAACGGTTCGCCGCCATCCTGGAAGACCTGGGACAGGACGCGGCACTTGGCCGCCTGCGCGACGAGATCGCGGCCCTGCGCGAGGATCGCCGCGAGAAGCCGCCGGGCAAGCCCGATCCGCGCACCATCACCGAGGATCTGTTCTGGGAACTGATCGAGGCCGCCGACGGGGAGAGCGCCGACGAACGCGTCGCCGCCCTCACCGAGTCGCTCGCCCGGTTCAAGGCGACCCAGATCAAGGCATTCGACACGCTGCTGCGGCAGGCGATGGACACCGCCAACCATCACGACCTCTGGGCGCTGGCCTTCCTGGCCCAGGACGGCTGCTCCGACGACGCTTTCGAGTATTTCCGCGCCTGGCTGATCCTGCAGGGCAGCGCGGCCTACGATATGGCGCTCAACGACCCGGTCGAATTTCTTCGCAGCGTATCCGTGGGCCCGCACAGCGCCACGGAATCCCTGTTGCAGGCCCCGGCGGTCGCCTATGAGCAGCGCGCCGGCAAGGCCCTGAAGCCTAAGAAACAACCGCTGAGCCGGGTCAAGGGCCAACCCTGGGAGGAGGAGGACCTACCCGCCCGCTATCCGCAACTCGTCCGACAGATTGCCGAGAGCCGAGCACAGTAGCTGCGATCCGCTATCGGGCCGGAACGGCGGCCCCTGAAGCGAATGCCGCAAGGTCTCGCATCACGATATCCGATGTCTGGTACCAGTCGTCAACGTGGGTCACCCAGTCCGGCACCCGGCCGAGCCTCGGCTGCTCGCCGAACAGATAGAGGCTGGGGACGAGGCCACGAAGATGTTCCAGGACGTCGAGCCGGTCATCGATGAAGTGAGTGATACACAACTGCTTGCAATGCGCGGCTTTCTGCGACCGTTCCAGACAGAAGCGCAGATGATGGCGCAGCAGGCCCGTCTCAGAATAGAAGTCCCAGTGTCTGAGCCAGCGTTTCGTCTTTTCCTGCACATTCGGGCCGGCTTTGGAAATCAGCCAGGCCTGTCCGGCGAAGGCGTCGACCAACCCCCTCACCCCCTCCATTGCGCCGGGGCTGGGCGGGGTCTGCAAGGCACGCTCGAGGCCTCCGCTCAGGAAGGACGTGTCGGCCTTGCCGCCCTTGACCGGCGCCATGATCACCCGCCCGATATCGATGCCGATGCGAGGCTGTTTGTTTCGTTGCTTTGTCATGGTCGGCACCGTATCGATGTCTGCCATAATTCTGAACTACTCAATTGCTATATTCTATAATTATATACTATAGAATTGGCTTGGCGCTCCGGGGGGTTGCGATGCGGTCAGATTGGCTGGAAGGGTTTCTCACATTTAGCAAGAGCATGAACTTCACCCATGCCGCAACGGCTATGAACATCTCCCAGCCCGCGCTCTTTGTGAAAGTCAGGCAACTCGCGGAAAGTTTGGGTCAGCCGCTCTATCGAAAGACTGGCCGTGACCTAACGCTCACGCCTGCTGGAGAATTGGTCGCCGCTTATGCCCGCGACCAGCATGAGCGAGCGCTGGCATTCGTGGAGATGCTCAAGACCGGTGCTAACCGCTCGCCGGTGGTCCTGTGCGCCGGAACCGGCGCCTATCTGTATCTATTGGGTCCGGCCATATCGCGATTTGCGCAAACCTCGGAACATCCCCTGAACCTGGTCACCGGCAATATGGATCGGACAATCGCGATGGTCCGGTCCGGTGAGGCCCATCTTGGCGTGACCGCGCTCGACGGACTTCCGGACGGGCTCGTCGCCACCCCCCTCACCGATGTCGATCAAATCCTTGTCCTGCCGCCGGATCACAGGCTGACAAAGAGGCGGACGGTCACTCTTGCCGATCTTCAGGATGAAGCATTGATCGTGCCGCCACCTGATCGGCCACATCGCACGATGCTCAACCGCATGCTGATGGATGCCGGTGTCACGTGGCGCGTCGCGGTGGAGGCCAATGGCTGGGATCTCATTCTGCATTTCGTCGGACTGGGCATCGGATCGGCTATCGTAAACGGTAATTGTCGCGTCCCGACCGGACTGGCCGCCAAGCCGCTGATAGAGCTGCCACGCATCCGGTACCATATTGTCGAACGCGACGAAGTCCGGCGGCACCCGGGGGTTCAGGCCTTGTGGACGCTCTTGTTGGACATAGCCAATGACTGGCAGCTAAACCGGTGACGGAACAACTCGACCATGCCTGAACGCCACACCGGATTGAGCCGAGCGCTCTCGCACATGCTGCGACACCGACCGGAAAAATACGGCGTGGAATTGGACGCAGGCGGCTGGGTACCGATCGTGACGGTCGTCGCCGCATTGGCCCGGCAAAGCTCGGCCTGGGCCGATCTCAAGTCCGATGACATTCAAGCCATGATGGCCGCTGCCGAGAAGCGGCGCTTTCAAATACAGGATGGCCGCATCCGGGCGGTCTATGGCCACTCGGTACCGGGCAAGATCGCACACATACCGTCTCGACCGCCGGCATTGTTGTTCCACGGGACAACCTGGACGGCCCTGGAATCGATCCGCGATGACGGTCTGCGCCCCATGCGACGACAATTCGTGCATCTGTCGCCTGACATCGAAACCGCAGACCGAGTTGCCCGGCGTCGCACGGACGACCCCGCGATAATCGCCGTCGACGCCAAGCGGGCGCACGACGAAGGTATCACCTTCTATCGCACCGGCGACCAGACATGGCTGGCCGGACCGGTGGCAGCCAGATTCTTGGCGTTTCCCGACCGATAGGTTCCCGGTCCCCTCCGTTCTTCGCGTCTGCGATCGTCGTACCTCAGGAGAACGACACCCCCTCGACCGCGTCCCACTCCTCGATCGACGGCGGCACCGGTTGTTGGCCGGCACCGATGACGGATTGGTCGAAATCGATCAGGCAGCCGGTCATCATGCCGGACTCCTCCGACGCCAGGAAGGCGATGGTGCGGGCGACTTCGGCCGGCTTGAGCAGGCGGCCGAAAGGCTGGGCGGCCTCTGCCTCAGCGAGCCAGTCCTTGCCGCCGCTGTGATAGCGACGCTGGATGGTGTCCTCGCCGGGCGTGTCCATCCAGCCGAGCAGCAGGGCGTTCACCCGGATGCGGTGGCGCATGACCGAATAGGCGACGTTCTTGGTCATGACGTTCATCGCGCCCTTGGACATGGCGTAGGGGCACAGCATCGGCAGGCTGCCATGGGAGGCGACGCTGGAGATATTGATGATCGAGCCTTCCGCGCCCTCGCGTTGCATCAGCTTGACCGCCTCCTGGGTCAGGAAGAACGGCGCCCGAAGATTGATGTTCATCATCCGGTCGTAGAGCTCGGGCGTGGTGTCCCAGATCGTGCCGCGCTCGGTCAGGGCGCCGGCATTGACCAGGATGTCGAGCCTGCCGAACGCCTCGTCGGCGGCGGCGATGATACGCCGGCAGTCCTCAACGCTATTCAGCTCCGCCGGCACGAAGACCGCCTCGCAATCGAGCGCCGTGATCTCCGCAACAACGGCATTTCCGCGCTCGGCATTGCGCCCGGTGATGATGATGCCGGCGGCGCCGCGCTCGGCGAACAGCCTGGCCGTGGTGGCGCCGAGGCCCTGGGTGCTGCCGGTGACGACGGCGTATTTTCCGGCCAAGGGCTTGGTATCGGTCATTCTGTCCTCCCTGATTGATCGTTGCCGGCCCCGGCGGCGGACTCCTCTAATAGGTCACCGGAATGACGCGGCCGCTGGCCCGGGATTCGTTGGCGGCATCGGCCAGCAACAGCGCCCGGCGGCCGTCCTCGAAGGTGACGGCGAGAGGCTCGCGCTTCTCGACCCGGTCGATGAAGTCGGCAAGCTCGGCGACATAGGCCTCGTCATAGCGCTCGATGAAGAAGTTCAGCAGCGGGTCTCGGGTGCCGGTCTCGGTCGCCGTGTAGCGTTCAACGGTGGTCGGGCGGCGGTTGCGGGAGCGCACCATGCCCTTGCTTCCGAACGCCTCCAGCCGCTGGTCGTAACCGAACACGGCGCGGCGGGAGCAGTTGATGTGGCAAAGCGCTCCGGATGCCGTGCGCATGATCACCATGGCAGTGTCGACGTCGCCCAGGCTTTCCGCGTTCTTGTCGAACAGGGCGCCGCCGGTGGCGAACACCTCTACCGGCTCCTCGCCCAGAACGAAACGGGCAAGATCGAAATCGTGGATCATCATGTCGCGGAACAGGCCGCCGGAGACCTTGAGATATTCGGCCGGCGGTGGGCCGGGATCGCGGCTGGTGATGATCACCTGCTCGACGGTGCCGATCTCGCCGGCCGCGACCGCCTCGGCGACAGCACGGTGGCTGGGGTCGTAGCGCCGGTTGAAACCGATCTGGATGGGTACATCCAGGCCGCTGATTTCGTCCCAGCACCGGGCCACCCGGTTGCTGTCGAGATCGATCGGCTTCTCACAGAGGATTGCCTTGCCGGCCTTGGCCGAGGCGGCGATCAGATCGACATGGGTGTCGGTGGAGGAGGCGATCAGCACCGCCTGGACATCGTCGTCGTCCAGCGCCGAGGCCACGTCGGTGGTGACGGTCGCGCCGTGCCGTTGCGCCACCTCCTCGGCCGATGGTCCGTGCACGTCATAGACCGAGACCAGCCTGGCATCGCGGCAAAGCGCAAGGTTCTCGGCATGCATGCGGCCGATCCGTCCGGCGCCGAACAGGGCAAATCCGAGCATCGTGGTATTCCTCCCCCAGCTCTATTTCGTCATTTCCGCGAAGGCGGGAATCCAGCATTCCAGGCGATTCCACCGGCAGGATCGTGCTATCTGGATTCCCGCCTTTGCAGAAACGACGGTCGATGTATTTGTGGCACAGTGGGCGTGATCTGTCCCCCGCAACACCCCAACGATATCAACAAAGAACGTTTGTTGCATTCCGACTTTTGCGTGGAATGAAAATCGCATAATGTTCGGCTGAAGCGGCCCGAGACCGCTCCGGCGCGCGCCAAGAGCGCCACCCATCCAGCGGGAGGAACCACCATGAAGACCATCCGCCTGACCATGGCCCAGGCCCTGGTGAAGTACCTCTGCGCGCAGCGCACGGTCGTCGACGGTCGCGAAGTCCCACTGTTCGGCGGCGCATTCGCCATTTTCGGCCATGGCAACGTGACCTGTCTCGGCGAGGCGCTGGAAACGGTACAGGACCAGTTGCCGACCTGGCGGGGTCAGAACGAGCAATCGATGGCGCTGGCCGCGGTGGGCTACGCGAAGGCGAAGCGGCGGAGGCAGATCATGGTCTGCGCCAGCTCGATCGGGCCGGGCGCGACCAATATGGTGACGGCCGCCGGCGTCGCCCATTCCAACCGGCTGCCGGTGCTGCTGCTGTCCGGCGACACCTTCGCCAACCGCGTGCCGGACCCGGTCCTGCAGCAGGTCGAGCACTATCACGACCCGTCGATGACGGTGAACGACAGCTTCCGCGCAGTGGTACGCTATTGGGACCGCATCACCCGCCCGCAACAGCTGATGGCGTCGCTGCCGCAGGCGATCGCCACCATGTTGAGCCCGGCGGATTGCGGCCCGGCCTTTCTGGCCCTGCCCCAGGATGTGCAGGCGGAAGCGTTCGACTATCCGGAGGTGTTCTTTGAGCAAACGGTGCATCTGGTACCGCGCCCGCGCGCCGATACCGAGCAACTGGTCGCCGCGGCGGAGGCGTTGAGATCGGCCGAGAAGCCGCTGCTGATCGCCGGCGGCGGCGTGCACTATTCGCTGGCGACGGCAGAGCTGGCCGCCTTTGCCGAGCGCCACAACATACCGGTGGTCGAGACCATCGCCGGGCGCGCCGCCCTGGTCCACGATCATCCCCTCAACGCCGGCCCGATCGGAGTCATCGGCTCGGCCTCGGCCAACGCACTGGCGGCGGAGGCCGATGTGGTGCTGGCGGTCGGCTCGCGGCTGCAGGATTTCACCACCGGCTCGTGGTCTGTGTTCCAGAACCCGGGCGTCAAGCTGATCGCGCTGAACGCGGCCCGTTTCGACGCCACCAAGCACCGTGCCCTGTCGCTGGTCTGCGACGCCCAGGCCGGGCTGACCGAACTGTCCTCGGCCCTGGCCGACTGGCAGACCCCGGAGGACTGGCAGGGTCGCGCCGTCGGGGAATACTCGCGATGGAACGAGACCGTCGACCAATGCACCGGGCCGAGCAATGCCCCGCTGCCCTCCTACGCCCATGTGGTCGGCGCCATCAACCGCGCCGCCGGTCCGACCGACCTGGCGTTGACCGCGGCCGGTGGTCTGCCCGGCGAACTGGCGAAGCTCTGGCGGGCGAAATCGATCGGCACCTTCGATTGCGAGTTCGGCTTCTCCTGCATGGGCTACGAGATCGCCGGCGGCTGGGGGGCGAAGATCGCCGACCCTGACCGCGAGGTGGTCGTGTTCACCGGCGATGGCTCGTACATGATGCTGAACTCGGACATCTACTCGACGGTGCTGACCGGACATAAGCTGATCATCGTGGTCTGCGACAATGGCGGCTTCGCCGTCATCAACCGGCTGCAGAACTTCAAGGGCAGCAGGTCGTTCAACAACCTGATCGCCGATTGCCGGGTACGGGAACCGTTCGCCGTCGACTTCGCCAAGCACGCGGAATCCATGGGCGCGGCCGCCGAGACCGTGGAGTCGATCTCCGAGCTGGAAGCGGCGTTTGACCGAGCCAAGCAGGCCGACCGCACCTCGGTCATCGTCATCAAGACCGATCCCTATACCTGGACGCCGGGCGACGCCTGGTGGGATGTCGGCGTGCCGGAGGTCAGCGAGCGGACTGAAGTTCGGCAGGCCCAGCACGACCACGAAGCCGCGCGCATCCATCAGCGCATCGGGGTGTGAGGCCATGAACATCCGTTTGGGGGTCGCGCCGATCGGCTGGTCGAACAGCGACCTGCCGCATCTGGGGGGAGATATCACGCTGGAGCAATGCCTGGCGGAAAGCCGCGAAGCCGGCTTCAGCGGCACCGAGACCGGTGTCAAATACCCCCAGGACGCCACCGTGCTCGGCCCGATCCTGGCCAAGTACGAACTGAAACTGGCCTCCGGCTGGTTTTCCGGCGAACTCCTGTCCCATTCGGTCGAGGAAGAGAAGGACCGCATCGAGCAGCAGCTTGCGACCTTCGAGACGCTTGACGCGCCAGTTCTGGTTTATGCGGAGACGACCGGCACCGTGCAGGCCAGGCAGGACACGCCGGTGACCCGCCGGCCGACCCTGGCGGACGAGGACTTCCCGGCCTATGGCCGCAAGCTGACCGAACTGGCCGAGCACATGGCCGGGCGCGGGGTGGCGATGAGCTATCACCACCATATGGGCACTGTGATCGAGCGGGCCCGCGAGGTCGATCTGCTGATGGCCAATACCGGCGAGGCGGTCGGGCTGCTGCTCGACACCGGCCATCTGACTTATGCCGGCGACGACCCGCTGGCGGTCACCCGGCGGCATGGCCGGCGCATCAATCACGTTCATTGCAAAGACATTCGCGCCGAAGTGTTGGAGCGATCGCGAGCCGAGGACCGCTCCTTCCTGAATGCGATCCTGGAAGGCGTCTTCACGGTGCCGGGCGATGGCTGCATCGACTTTGCCGCCTTCGCACGCGAACTGGCGGAAATCCCCTACGAGGGCTGGGTCGTGGTCGAGGCCGAGCAGGATCCGGTGAAGGCGCCGCCGCTGCAATATGCCCGCATCGGGCATGACCATCTGGTCCAGGTCTTCACCGCCGCGGGTTTTACGATCGTCGCGTAGAGCTCGGGCGCTAGGAGCCGAATTCCGGCGGGATTCCGTCACGCGCCAGGTCCTCCCAGCGCTCCTCGAACCGGTCCCACTCCGCTTCTTCCGGCAGCGTCGTGTGGCTGACCGGAAACTCCATCAGCTCGACCGGACCGCCCAGATGGTTGGCGATGGCGTAGACGGTCTTGGCGGGCACCACGTCATCCTCCAGGCCCACACCGACGAGGCTGGGACACTCGATGAGGCCGGCGAAGTTCGTGCTGTCGAAATAGCGCATCACGACCATCAGATCCTCCATCTGGTCTGGTCGCTCCTGGCAATACCGGTTGATTTCGTAACCCGATCCGGCCTTGACGAAGAAGTGCCGGCCTTCCGCCCAACCCAGGGTCGGCACGCCAATGACCAGAAGGTCGGCCGCCTGCAACAGGGCCTCGGCCATGACCGCCAACCCGCCGCCGAAACTTCGCCCGTAGATGACGGTGCGCAGCGGGTTCGGCGCGAGAACCCGGCGGCCGAGATCGACCGCTCGCAGAAAATCGCACACCGCCCCGCGCATAACATGCGCCTCCGGGGTTCGGGAGCCGGTCAACATCCAGCCCCAGGACGAGCGTTCGGGCAGGGCCGCCGCGGATTGGCCGAAGCCGCGGATATCCAGCCCGACGACGTCGAAACCGGCGCGGCCCCAATCCCATTGCACGGTGCACTCCGAACCATAGCCATGGCTGTGGATCACCAGCGGGCGCGGCTCGGTCCCGGCACCGCGCAGAAAATACCCGGCGACACGCACACCGCCCAACGAGGCGAAGGAGATCGCCTCCAGATGTAGCCCGGACGATGGGGCGCCCTCCTCAGGCCGGCGTTCCAGCGCAGCCGGCACCGCCGCGAGCTCGGCCAGGGTCTTGTCCCAGAATGCGCGAAAATCGCGGGGGCGGTTCAGTGACGGCTTCAGCTCTCTGCGCATGGTCTTCCAGAGCGGGGTGATCTTGGCCTTGGGACTTCTCACATCAGCATGCGCCACATTAGACTAGGCCATGGTCTCCGCGAAACAGCTGGGCGGGTTTGCCGTCTTCGAAAGCCTTCCACCCGGTGCGCTCGATCGCCTGGCCGCCGGGGCTGACGCGGTCGAGTTCGAGGCAGGCGACTTCATCGTGCATCAACACGACGAGGCCCTGGCGCTGTTTATCCTGGTCTCCGGCGCAGTCGACTTCCTGATCCGGGCCGAGGGGGTCGACGACCTCTATGTGGGCAGCGCCAGCGCCCATGGCGCGATCATCGGCTGGTCAATCGCACGCGAGCCGCATCGCCATACGGCATCGGTCCGGTGTACGGAGCCGTGCCGGACCATCCGCATCAGGCGCAGCGCCGTGGAAGCGGTGCTGCGCGACGATCCGAGCGCGGGCTACAAGATACTGCGGGGCGTCGCCGAGGCCCTGGCGGAGCGTCTGGAATCGGCCCGCGACCTGCTTGCAGTCGATGTTCCGGGGTCGGATTCTGCGGTGCATTAGGTCATGACAAACGCACTGCATATCCTGACACGCTCGCCCTTCTTCGAGCCGATAGCCGAGCGCCATCTGTCGGCCCTGGCGGAGGAGGCTCGGATTGAGAGCCATGAGGCCGGCGGCCGCATTATCGGGCAGCACGATATGGCGGAGGCCTGCTACGTCCTGATCGACGGTGCGGTCACCATGTCGGTTTCGCCGGGCATAGCGGATGAAGACCCGGAGCGCGCCCGGGCCGACGGCGACGTTGTGGTGCGCCGCTATGACGATCCCGGCCGGGTATTGGGATGGTCGGCGCTGGTTCCGCCCTTCCGCTACCGAGCCACGGTGATGGCGCTTCAGCCGACCCGTGTGCTGAGGTTCGAGCGCCGCGACCTGGAGCGCTACATGGAGCGGCACTCCGATTTCGGAGTCGCTTTCATGGAGCGGCTGATCTGGGTTCTGGGCAACCGGCTCAGGGAGACGCGCACTCGCCTGATCACGCGCCGGTACGACAGGGAAACGCTCGCGATCCGCGCGCTCCTCGACCAGAGCGCCGAACAGCTGCACGTCGACTCGACTCTCCACAAGGTACCGTACTATCTGGCGAACCGCCTGACCGTCGCCGACGCATTTCAGGCCCTCGAACTGGTCAAGGCGCATGGCGACGAAAACGAGCGGGACATCGCCAACCATGCGCTGGAAATCCTGGAGCAGGTGCGCAAGGAACTGCGGCTCTATCAGGATCTGCAGAAGGTCTACGAGATCGTCGCGCACGCACCGAAGGATATGCCTCCCGAGGACATCCGACGGCGCTGCGGCCAGGCTTTCATTGCGCTGTTCGAGAAGCTGGATTGCGTGATCGCCGGCGAGGAGAACCTGCCGGACAGCTCGGGCCACATCTTCATCATGAACCATCTGGTCAACCACCCGGACAACACCCTGCCCAACCAGTTCCAGCTCACGCTCGATACGCATTTCGTCTCATCCATGCTTCTGCTCCGGAAGTATGGCGAGGCGCCGGTCCGCGTCATCCGCAAGTCGTTGCGGCAGGAATTCGGGCACCAGGGCTACTATGACCGCCTGGGTAACATCTACGTCTATTCCGGGCATGTCGACGAAGCGGCCGAAGACCCGGGCAAATCCCGCGAAGACCGGCGGCGGGAGTTTCTCGAAGCGGCGCGCGGAACGCTGCTGGCCGGCCGCAACCTGGTGATCTGCCCCGAAGGCACAAGTGTCAGGACCGAGAATTCGCCAGTCGCCTTCAAGGCCGGCGCCTTCCGTCTTGCCGCGCTTGTCAGTCCGGAGCCTCTGATCGTCCCGATCGCCGTTGCCAATTTCGACAAGCGGATCACCCGCACCAGGGTCGCGGCGGTCGTGCATCCGCCGGTCCGCCTTTCGGACTTCGTATCGGACCCCGACCGGGACGACGAGTTGTTTGCATTCGTCAATGAATGCCAGCGCCGGATGCGTGGCTGGGTCCGGGACGCCATCGCACTGACCCGCTGACACCTGCGGTCACCCTCGCGGCCAGTCCGGTGCGCAAATTCGCCACGATTGTCGGCACTGATGCGTGCCGCCGGCCGCGCCCGCCGGCATCACGATCAATGCGAGGTCCGCCATGCGTTCGCCGATGCGCCTTTTCCTGCTTCTGTTCGCCACATTGGCAAGCGGCTGCGCCGGATCAGGGCTGGTGCCCGATGTCGATCCGCCACGGGTCTCGCTGGCGAACCTGGAGCTGCTGGACAGCGGCACCCTGGAGCAGCGTTTCCGAATCACCCTGAGGGTCAGGAACCCCAACCCCTTCCCGTTGCCGATCACCGGGTTCAGCTTCGACCTCGATGTGAACGGCCGGTCCTTCGCCGATGGCGTGAACAACACCACCACTCTGATCCCACGGCTGGGCGAAGAAATCGTGGTTGTCGATGCATCGACCTCGTTCCTGCAGGTCGCCCAGATCATCATGGGCCTGCCCGGTCGCGACACCCTGAGCTATGGCATCAGCGGACAGGTGTTTTTGCAGCGCAGTATGGGACTGAGCGTGCCATTCAGCGAAGATGGCGAATTGAGCCTGCCGACCAGCACCAGCGGATCGCGCGTGTATGAACGGTCAAGCTGAGGGAATCGGCACGACTGACGCCGTGGAAATCCGTGGCCCTGGAATCAGATTTGTTGCACTGCAACAATACTTCTGATATGATCTTTGGGAATTGAGTCAGCCGGGCGAGCGACACCATCGCACGCCGGCCACATCGGCTCGAATGACCCGTAATCGTTCAGGAGTAGCGTGACATGGCGACCAGAAAGTCTCCAGCACGCGGGACCACCCGCCGTCCCGCCAAAGCCAGCGCCGCGACCGGCAGGTCCCGTGCTGCGGCGAAGAAGCCTCTGGAGGTGTCGAAGACGGACACCGTCACAGAGCCCCAGAATAACGTCGTGTCGCTTCCTTCTGCGGAGGCCGCCGCTGTTCCGGAAGCCGTTGTAGAGGCCGCCCCGGCAGTCGAGGATACGGTCGACGCGCCAGTCGTAGTTGACGAGCCGGCTCCCGCCGAGGAGGTCGTCGAGACCGTGGCGGAAGAGCCCGAAGTCGAAATCGAAGCTGAACCCATCGAGGAGCCCGAAGTGGAAATGACCTTCAAGCCAAGCCCGTTCCCCGGCGCCTCGCTATTCGCGGGCTTCCCCCAGTTCCCCTCCTTCGGTGCAGTCGACATGAACGCATTCGCGGCCAGCGGAGCCGAGTTCGCCGAGGGCATGCAGAACCTGGGCAGCGAATTGATGGCGTTCTCGCAAAAGGCAGTCGAGCGTAACGTCGAGACGACCATGAAGATGATGACCGCGTCGTCCGTCGAAGAGGTCATGGATCTGCAGACGCGCCATGCGATGGGCAGCATGGACCATATGATGACCGGAGGCGCCAAGCTGACCGGTATGGCGATCGAAGTCGCAAGCAAGGCCACTTCGCCCTTCACACGCTAAAAGCCCGTCGACCGACGTCCGAAAACAGCAGGCTCTCTCGTCTCGAGAGAGCCTGCTGTCGCTGTTTGCCCCCGCGGTGCGACAGCCTGTCTTACTGCCCATTGCTGTCACGCGGCCACGCCCTCTGTTAGGCTGATTTCGTTCGCCGTCGACATTGGCCGAGATCAGGGGTTAGGCACCCTCCGTGACACAGAAAAAGCTTCTCGAATCAAGATCGATGCCGCGACGCATCGCCTTGGCGATGCTCGGACTTGCGGCGCTGGTCATGGTCGCCGTCATCCCCGCTTACGCACGCGCCGATTCTGAGTTCCTGGCCGGCCAGTTCCTGGTCGCCGAGCCATCCATGCCCGATCCGAGGTTCGCGGAAACGGTGATCCTGATGATCTCCCACGATGCGGGAGGCGCGCTCGGGCTGATCGTCAACCGGCGCCTGGGCGTGATCGAGATCGCCGACCTGTTGATGGATCTGGGCAGGCCCTCGGAAGGGGCGGAAGGGAAGATCGATCTTTTTCTCGGCGGGCCGGTCGAACCGGAACGCGGCTTCATTCTGCACAGCGCCGACAGCATCCCGGAATTCAGCAACCCGGTCGGAGACGATTTCGCCGTGACCGGCATGCCGGACATCCTGACCAGCATCGCCGAAGGCGACGGTCCGCGCGACAGCCTGTTCGCGCTGGGCTATGCCGGCTGGGGTCCCGGACAACTGGAATCCGAATTACGGCGCAGGGACTGGTTTGCCGCCCCGGCCGACCCGGATTTCGTGTTCACCGACGAGCCAGCGAAGACCTGGCAGCGGGTCATGGACCGGCGCGGCATCGACCTCTGACGACGCCCGGTTGTCGCCGACAGTCGGGCGCCCGCTCCGTAGAGTCGGAGCGGGCAGTCCATCGTCACACGGCCCAACGTCAGCCGGCCTTCTTCACGGCGATCTTCTTGGTCTTGCGCTTGGCCTCAGGCGGCCGCGGCAAGGCGATCGTCAGCACACCCTTGGAGAATGCCGCCTTCACCTTGTCGGGATCGACATCGAACGGCACGGCGACCGAGCGGGAGAAGGATCCATAGGACCGCTCACGGAAGTGATAATCGGCCTTCTTCTCTTCCTTCTCGGCCTTCTTCTCGCCCTTGACGGTCAGGACGTTGTTGGTCAGGTCGACCTCGATATCCTTCTCGTCCATGCCGGGCAGCTCGGCGGTGACCATCAGCCCCTCGTCGGTCTCGGCGACGTCGACGAGCGGCGTTGCCGACTCCGTCTCACCGCCCAGGCGCGGCCAGTAGAGGTCGCGGGAGAATTGGCTGAACAGACGGTCCATCTCGCGTTGCAGCGAGCGAAACGGTTCGATCTCGCCATTGCTCATCAGAAGACCCGGACGGTATTGCCGTGCCGGTTGCAGGGATTTCTCTGCCATTCTGACCTCCTGTGTCTTGGATTGACCCTGACGGCCACGGTCTGCGCCGCGGCGCGCCCAACGTCCCGTCCCTTCAAGGTGCGGCCACGCAGAGTCGGTGAATCCCGCCGGCCTGAACGGCCGCCAGTGCCGGCCATAGGTCAGGCCTCATCCAAGAAAGGAAGGAACTGTCAGCCGATATATAGGAGGGGCCGGCGGCCGATTCCATTGACGCCGATCAATTCGACAGGGCGGCCGGCAATGTTTCCGAAATGCGCATACAGCATCCTGACCGACGGAATTTCACCGGTCGTGCATCTGGCCCTCGCCCGGGGCCGGCGGCGCTATTTGTGACGGAACGTAATGCGGCCTTTGGTCAGGTCGTAGGGGGTCATCTCGACATCGACCTTGTCGCCGGGCATCACACGGATTCGGAACTTGCGCATCTTGCCCGCCGTATGGGCAATGATCTCGTGGTCGTTCTCAAGCTTCACACGGAACATCGCGTTGGGCAGCTTCTCGAGCACGGTCCCGCTGAACTGTATCAACTCTTCTTTCGCCATTGACCCTCGCAGTGGACAATCCGTTGAGGCGCGCAAACATCGGCCCATCGTTCGGCAACATCAAGCCTTGATCACACAAAGATGCGCCGTTACGTCGGCCGGCGGCGCTCCCGGACACGATCGGGCGCGACCTTAGAAGACCAGCGCCCTCTTGTCATCGGCCCTTTGCAGAAATCCTAACCGGCCGGCCGGATGTTGACCGCCAGAGCGTCGTGATCGGATACCGCGGATCCCTCGGAGTCGATTGCCGGGATGGTGGCCGGTTCGGAAACCTCCAGCCCGCGGGTGAAGAACCAGTCGATCCGGCCGAGCGGCCGGACGGTTTCGTCGGCGCGTAGCCGCTGGGTCGGTTTGCCGTCGTTGCACCCGGTCCAGTCGAAGCCGGCGGTACGCGCCGCCTCGAAAAGCGGCTCGTGGCGCATGGGACGCATCAGCCGGTCCGGATCTTCCGCCAGCGCGGCCTCCAGCCCGCCGGGGCGCTTCAGCACGTCGCGGGGCGCCGAGGCGGTGTTGAAGTCACCACCAATAATCGCCGGCGTTCCGGGCGCGTAGTCATCGATGGCCTGCAGCAGTGTCCGCATCTGACCGGCCCGATGGTCGGGGTCGCTGTGACTCTCGAAATGGACCACCACGAAGACCACATCAGCGCCGCCGATGGACAGGGTCGCCGCCTGGGCGATGCGGCCGCCGACCCGGCGCTCGCCACGGCCACCATCGAACCAATGACCGTCCCGCTCCAGGCGGATCAACACCGGTCGCGACAGGACATGCGGGGACAGGATGGCGCTGCCGTGGAATCCATGAGCGTTCTGTTCGCCTTCATGGCGCGCCTGCTCGCGGTGGTCGCCGAGATCCAGTTCCAGGAACTCGACGACGAACGCGTAGCCCTGGCCCAGGCGATCCGCCAGGTCGCGCGCCGTATGGCGCTGGAAGGAGCGCGCCATGCCGAGATCCATCTCGCACAACAGGTTCACCGCCGCCCCCTGCCCGGCCAGTACCGCCGCCATCGCGTCCAGATGACGGCCCCGTTCGGCGTTCCAGAACACAACGCGCGCCGAATCGTCGGGCACGGATTTGAGCGCGGGCTGGCGCACCTCGGTCAGCCGCAGGGCGTCGATCTCATCGTGCAGCCAGCCATGGGTGTCCCGATCCGTGGGACCGGCAAGGACCTCGGCGCGACGCGCAAGGGATACCGTCGGCAGTTCGGCGCAGGTCTCGCCGATCAGGGTTACGGACACTGGCGATCAGGCCGGAACGGAAACGCGGACATCCGGGATCAGCCGCTCCGACTGGGTATCGAACAGCAGCGTGTCGCTCTCCTGGAATTGGAACTGAACCTGATCGCCGACCGTGTGGCGCCTGTCGTCGGCGCCGCTCAGCGCCCGCAGACTGCCAAGAGCGGTGTCGACCAGATAGACGGTCTCCCGGCCCATCGGCTCGACATCCTCGATACGCCCCGGAAGCCCGCTATCGGCGAAGCGCACATGCTCGGGCCTGAGGCCAAGCGTCACGTCGCCCGACGCATCGCCGCTGCGCGGCAACGTCATGCCGTTCACCGCCACCGAGCCGTTGGCGGCCTCGCCCTGCAGCAGGTTGATCGGCGGCGCGCCGACAAATCCGGCAACGAACATGGTGGACGGCCGGCGATAGAGGTCATCGGGCGGTCCGACCTGCTCGATGCGGCCCTTGCTCATGCAGATGATCCGATCGGCCATGGTGGTGGCCTCGATTTGATCGTGGGTGACCAGGATGGTGGTCACGCCAAGCTGCCGCTGCAGCTTCTTGATCTCGGTGCGCATGGACAGCCTGAGCGTCGCATCCAGGTTCGACAATGGCTCGTCCAGCAACAGCAATTGAGGCTGTTTCACCAGCGCCCGCGCCAGCGCCACCCGCTGCTGCTGGCCGCCGGACATCTGCGCGGGCCGCCGGTCCAGCAATTCCTCGACCTGCACCAACTGCGCCGCCTCTTCCGCACGCCGGCGCGCCTCGTCGTCCGGCACCGACTTGAAGCGCAGCGGGAACATGATGTTCTGCAGTACGTTCATATGTGGGTAGAGGGCATAGGACTGGAAGACGATGCCGACATTGCGGTCGCGGGCCTCGACCTCGTTGACCACGGCACCGTCGAAGGTCAGAGCGCCGCCGGTGGGTGCATAGATGCCAGCCAGCATGAACAGTGTGGTGGACTTGCCACAGCCCGACGGTCCCAGGACGGCTACGAATTCTCCATCCTCGATGACAAGGTCCATGCCCTCGACAGCGACCACGTCGCCCCAGGCCTTGCTCAAGTCCTTCAGTTCGATTCTGGCCATATCTAACCCTTGATCCCGCCCAGGCTCATCTGCACCAGGAATTTCTGGCAGAAGATGTAGAGCAGCAGGCTGGGCAGCACGTAGAAGACGCTGACCGCGGCGACCATGCCGTAATCCACGCCCATGATGTCCTCCGCCACGAAGAACAGATACAGGCTCATCACCCAATTCTGCTTGTCGAACAGCAGGGTGCGGACGAAAACGTATTCCTCCCACCCGCGGATGAAGGCGAACACGCCGACCGCGATCAGCCCCACTTTCACCTGCGGCAGCACCACCTGAAGGAACGCCTGCCGGCGGGTCGCCCCGTCGGTGATGGCGCTCATCTCGATGTCCCACGGCACCGCGTCGAAGAAGCCCTTCATGATGAAGATGGCAAACGGCAGTTCCAGGGTGACGATCACCAGGATCACACCGGTGCGGGTGTCCAGCAGGCCGGACCAGTACATCAGCAGGAAGATCGGGATCACCAGGGTCATCGCCGGGAAGGCGTGCAGCACCAGCAGCGACTGCATGAAGCTGGCGCGTCCGGCGAAGGCGAACCGCGACAGGTAGTAGCCGGCCAGGGTCGAGACCGTCACGACCAGAACGGTCTGCATGCCGGCCACCGCCAATGAATTGAAGAAGGCAGTCCACACCCATGGGAACTGGCTGGCGGTGGTCGCCTCGCCCCGGCCGGGAAGATCGGCGACAAAATCTGCGACCCAGAGGAACCGATAGTTTTGCACATGTACGTCGCCGCCGATCAGGATCCCGAGCGCGAGGATTCCGACTGCCACCAGCGCGATGGTGGCCAGCAGGCGCCAGCGCCGGTCCTGGATGCCCATGCGGATAAAGGCGAAGGCGACCACGACCGGCGCCAGCACCGCGCAGGATTTCCACAGCACGGCGGACTCCACGCCGCCTGTCCTGGCCGAGATCGAGATCGTGAACATCCAGAAATACGGCAGCAGGATCGGCAGCGACACGATGATCAGGAAGACGATCAGCCCGGCCTGAGTCAGCCGCCGCCGGGTCCGCGCCCGGGCCGCCAGCGCATCCCAGTCGGACTGCATCAGGGCGTTGGGCGCCGGACCCTCACGTGTCAGGACCGCCATCTCAATGGACCTCGATCCGCGGCTCCTGCAGGAGCCGTTTCATATCGAGGAAGCGCCACATCAGCAGCGCCGCAGCGATGCCGATCACCACCAACCCCAGCGCCAGGGCCGCGCCATAGGCGTATTGTCCGCTCTCGAAGGCGCGCTTGTAGACATAGAGGGCGTAAACCGTGGTGTCGTAGAAGGGCCCCCCATCTGTGATCAGCCAGATGTATTCGAAACTGACCAGAAGCGAGAGCGTCTGATAGACAGTGATGAAGCTGAGCGGCCAGCGGATCGCCGGCAGGGTGATGTGGCGGACGATCGACAACCCGCCGGCGCCATCGACCCGGGCTGCATGGAACAGGTGCTCGGGAATACCGCGGATCGCCGAGGTGAAGATGATCATACCCATTGAGGCGCCGATGAAACCGTTGGCGAAGATGATCAGCATCATCGGGGCGTTGCTCTTCATATCCACCGGATCGGCGCCGACGAAGCCCAGGATCTGGTTGAGCAGCCCGCGCTCGTTCGGGTCGATCGCCCAGGCCCATAGCAGCGCATAGACCACCGACGGGCTCATGCGCGGAAGAAGCCACACGGCGCGGAAGAAGCCGCCGGCCTTGTCCGGTATCGCGGTGGTCACTAGCGCCAGGATCAGCCCGAAGGTCACGTTGAAAATCGCCAGCGTGCCAAGCACGTAGACAAGGGTCAGCCCGAGCGTCTTGCTGAGCCGGCGGTCGCCGGTGAACATGCGCTCAAAATTCTCGGTGGTGAACCCGGTCACCCTGAGCGTGCGGCCCATATCGGTGAAGGAGATCGCGATGTCGACGAACACCGGGGCGACGAAGAACATCGCCAGCAGGATGATCGCCGGTCCCAGGAATATCGCGAAATTGGCCGTTTGGCGCCGCTGCGCCCCGGAGAATCGTGTCACGGCATCGGGCCGGGAGGGGCCGAAACCCCTCCCGTTCCTTCGTCAGTCGAGTATGACGACGTCGCCGCCGAGCTCTGACTCGAGCTCCTCGACGACAAATGCAGCGCCCTCTTCCGGCGACAGGCGACCGGTCTCCACGCCCTGGATGCCCTTGTAGATGACGGCATTGAATTCGCCGATCCGGGTGTGGTTGGGCATGAAGGTGGCGTATTCCAGCATCGGCGTGCCGGCCCGCAACGACCAGCCTTCCTCGACGAAGCGCGGCATCGCGGCCTGGCTGAAATTTATCGGCGTGTGGTTCGTGGTGACCGCGTGCGGGGTGTTGAAATACCCCTGGCTGGCGATCGCCACCAACAGGGCCGCCAGATCGGCATGCTCAGAGCTGGGGTTCACCACATAGACGATCGGATGCGACAGGTTGGCCGGCCGACCGCCACGCTCCGCCGCCGGCGAATGCACCCAGCCGAGCTTGTGGAAATACTCGTCTTCCGTCGAAATACCGAAGGCCTCGAGTTGGTCGTTGACGTTCCAGATGCCGTGGAACTTCATGAAGGACTCGCCGCCGCGGAACGCCGCGTGCACCGAATCCCAGGACCATGACGTCATGTTTTCCGGCAGAGCGCCCTGATCGACAGCATATTTCAGCCAGCCATAGAACGCCGCAAGGGCGCTTTCGCTCGCCTGAAGCTTGCCGGATTCCTCATCGAACGGATCGAAACCGAAGCTGGCCATCGCCATCAGGAAATCCGGTCCGACATTTGGCCGATGGACCATGCCGTATTGCGCGGCGCCGCCATCGACGACCTCTTTGGCCAGGTCGGTCAACTCGAAGATCGTCATCTCACCGGATTCGACCAATCCGGGAAGGCTCTCGATGAACTCCTCCGACTTGCCGATCTCGCGCAGCATGTCCTTGTTGTAGAAGAACATGCGAACCTCGGAATCCTGCGGGACCGCGTAGCGCGCGCCCTCGACGAGGGTGGCGTCCCACAAAATCGGAATGATGTCCGAATAGTATTCCGGATAGGTCGCGATGTGCTCTTCCAGGTCCATCGCATAGCCGGCATCGGCAAAGGCGCCGACCCATTCATGGGCGGCGACGTAGACGTCCGGCCCGCGATCGACCGCGAAGGCCTTCAAAAGATCCAGCGCGTCGGCGTCGAAACCGGCGGCGTTGTTCTCATGCAACTCGATGGTGATCGTCTTGTCGATGCCGGCTGCGGCGAACTGCTTGTTCAGCAGATCGGCGGCGCCGACGATATTGCCGGCGCGCAAGGGCCCGGACCGGTCCGCCCGCGACCAGAGATTGATCGTGATGTCTTCGGCGAAGGCCGGGACCACCGCTCCGCCAAGCATGCCCGCCGTGATAGCGGTCATGGTGATTGTCCTGATAAGGCTCATCTTTTTTGTCCTCCCATTGGTGATAAGCGCCCTGGATCGTCAGGTACGGAGATTGGCGTTCCAGACCGACCGGCACCGTTTGACGCCAATGCCGAAGCGAAATTGCCGGTCGCCGAGTTGCCGCGCCAACTCGCGCGCGAGCATCGGCCATGCGCCATCAAGTCACCGGCACCGTCGATAAAAGGAGTCGAAACATTGATCAACGCGTTCCTCCCTCGCGCCGACCAGCCATACCCGTTGGCCGGGTTTTGACCGTTCTGTCTGCTCCGGTATCAAACCGCGTTTCCGGGCGGCTGGCAAGGTCGACGCCGTGAAGGTTTGTTGAAGATCATCAACCGCCTATGGATTTCGCCGCCTTGGCCAGGGCCTCCAACTTGGCCCGCGCAAGGTCGCGGTTCATCATGATCAAGCCGCAATCCGGCGCGGCGATCAGCCGATGGGGATCGATATGCTCCAAAGCCTCGAGAAGCCGGGCCCGGATTTCCTCCGCCGGCTCCACCCGGGTCCTGGCGATGCCGACAACACCGAGCAGGATCGACGATTTGGCGAAGCGCTCCAGGAGCCCAAGATCGTTGTGCCGATGCGCATCCTCCAGTGAAATCGCGTCGATCGGCGCCGCGTCCAGAGCGTCCGCCAGGACGCCGTAAGCGCCGGGATCGGCCTTCGCGTAGTCCTCGTCATCAAGCTTCGATGGATAGCCGCAGCAGATATGGACCGCGCGCCGGGTTTGCTTCGGAACCTCGTTAAAGCAGCGGGCCAGGGCTTCGATGCCGTACTCCAGCGCCCGCTGCGGCTGGCGGGCAAACACCGGCTCATCGACCTGGATCCACTGGCAGCCGGCCTCTGCAAGCCGACGGATTTCGACATTCAGGACATCGGCCAACGCCATCGCCAATTGCCTGGGATCGTCGTAGAAGGCATCCGCGGTGGAGTCGATGATGGTCAGCGGGCCGGGGACCGTGATCTTGACCGGACAATCGGTGACGGCCTGCGCCTTGCGCCAATCCTCGGCGAGGAACGGCGCGCCGGCCGACAGCGGGCCGACCACCGTGGGAACCCGCGCCCGCCACGCGCCCTCGCGCATCACCTGATCGGTCAAATCGTCGAAGTCGAAACCGTCGACATGGCGCAGATGATAATAGATGTAGTGCTCACGCCGGACCTCGCCGTCGGTCGGGATGTCGATGCCGGCCGCGACCTGGTCGCGGACCGCCTCCTCCGTGGCACGGTCGAACGCCGCCTCGCTCTCGGTGCTGCGCCGGCGAAGATAGTCGCTATACGCGCCGGTCGGATTGTCCTGATCGCCATACTTCCGCTCGTACCAGCCCAGCACCGGAGCATAGTCGGGCTTGGGATAGGCGCCGATGGTCGTTGTCAGCAGCGGCATCGGGAAGGTCTCCCTTGAGGATGCAATTGGCTCCATGCTTTCACGGGCGCCCCCAGAAACGCAAGATCGGGGCCAGCGGCCCTGCGCGCGGACGTAGACGGCCGGCGGTTGAAGAAATAGCCTTCGAAGACCCTGAGTTTGATCGAACGGAGTGCGCGGTGTCGTCCGAGCCCGACCTTCTCCATCCCACCGGCCCTCCGAAGGGCAGCCGGTCCAACGGTCTGGCGATCCGCGATGGCGACCGCGACATCCGACTGAAATGGCACAAGCTGCGGCGGCATGCCGATGATCCGCCATTCCACCGACCGAACCTGATGGCCGGCCTGGCGGCCGGTGCGGCCATGGAGGTAGACATCCTGCTACTGGCAGACGGCGCCTTCGCCTGCCTGCACGATCCGACACTGGAGACCCAGACCACCGGAACCGGACCTGTTGACCAGGCCGACAGCGCCATGATCCGGTCGCTGCGCCAAACCGACGATTCCGGCACCGCCGTCGACGCCCCACCGCTGCTGTTGGAGGAACTGGTCGGCATCATGCACCAACATGCGGCCGACACAGCCGATGGCGCCAGCGTGCAACTCGATCTGAAGCTGACAGAGAACGCGCTGTCCGATAAGGCGGTCGAACGCTTTGCCCGGCTGGTCGGGCCCGTGGCGCAGCACCTGTCCCTGAGTGGCGAGGACTGGCCGGCGGTGCTGCGGCTCGGCGGCGAGGTGGCCGGATTGTCGCTGGGCTTCGATCCGACTGCTCAGCTGATCGATGATCCCGTCGCGGCGGCGGATCTGTCGGGCTTTGCCGACCGGGTCATGTCGCAGGCGCCAAGGGCCGGGACGATCTACCTGCACCATCGCGTGTTCGCCGCCGCCCGCGATCAGACGGTCGACCTTACCGCCTCATTTCATCAGGAGGGCGTGCTCGTGGATTGCTGGACCATCGGCACCAATCGGGCCGACACCGGGGGACAGCTTCGCTTGGCCGTGGGGTCGGGCGTCGACCAGATCACCACGGACACTCCGGGCGACCTTCAGGCGCTGTGGGCGACCATGGCCGAACATCCGGGCTGAGACTTGTGCCGGCGTGGCGGATAACCGGGTTCCGATTGCTGATGGCAACGCTGCTGGCCGGCGCTTCTTCACCGGCCGACTCCGGGACTTCCGCGCCGGTTTTTCGTGGAGAAACCGCCGATCACACCCTGCATGTCGGCGAGGTGTTCCGCGACTGCCCGACCTGTCCGTCGATGGTGGTGTTGCCGAGCGGCAGGTTCGAAATGGGGTCGCCGCCGGATGAACTCAGCCGCGCCGCCGATGAGGGCCCGGTGCATCGGGTCGATATTCCCCGCCCCTTCGCGCTGGGCCGATACGAGGTGACCTTCGCCGAGTGGGATGCCTGCTTCACCGCCGGCGGCTGCCGGCACCAACCGGACGACAACGGCTGGGGCCGCGGCGACCGGCCGGTGATCAATGTGTCCTGGTACGATGCGCGGGAGTATGTCGCCTGGCTGTCGAAGGCGACCGGCAAGCCCTATCGCCTGCCCAGCGAGGCGGAATGGGAATATGCCGCCCGGGCCGGAACCCGCACCGCCCGCCCCTGGGGCGAGGAGATCGGCGAAGGCCGGGCCAACTGCCGGGGCTGCGGCGGCGACTGGAACGGCGCCAGCACCGCGCCGGTCGGCCGATTTCCGCCCAATGCCTTTGGGCTTTACGACATGCTGGGAAATGTCTGGGAGGACACCGCCGATTGCTGGCATGCCGACTATGCCGGCGCCCCGGCCGACGGCTCGGCCCGGGAGATCGGCGATTGCGGCCGCCGGGTCATGCGCGGCGGCGGTTGGAGCGTGCGGCCGGCCTATGTGCGCTCGGCGAACCGGCATGGCGGCGAGGCCGACCGCCGCGACAGCGCCTATGGCGGCTTCCGCATAGCCCGCAGCATCGACCGGGAACACGTGGCAGGTCGCTGACCCAGAGCAAAGCCTGCGAGGCGTTGGCGGCGGATTCAGTGTCGTTCCATGAGCGGCATCTGTTGATATGATGCAGCAGGCGGCAACAGCCGACCCGCTTTGAAGAGGTCGGCACCAGGGAGAGCAAGCATCCATGAGCGATTTCTTCGGCGATATCGAACCGATCCGCTATGAGGGTCCGGAGAGCGGCAATCCCTTCGCCTTCAAGCATTACGAGCCAGACCGGATGGTGATGGGCAAGCGCATGGAAGATCACCTGCGCATGGCGGTCTGCTATTGGCACAGCTTCTGCTGGCCTGGCGGCGATCCGTTCGGCGGTCAGACCTTCGAGCGACCGTGGTTCGGCGAAACGCTGGCCGATGCCGAGTTGAAGGCCGATGTGGCGTTCGAGATGTTTGCGCTGCTGGGCGTGCCGTTCTTCTGCTTCCACGACCGCGACATCGCGCCGGAAGGCGCCAGCCTGGCGGAATCCAATGCAAATGTCCGGCACATCGCCGAGCGCTTCGCGGCGAAGATGGAGGGCGCCAAGACGAAGCTTCTGTGGGGCACGGCCAATCTGTTCTCCAACCGACGCTTCATGGCCGGCGCCGCGACCAATCCGGATCCGGACGTGTTCGCCTATGCCGCGGCGCAGGTGAAGAACTGCCTCGACGTGACCAAGGAGCTCGGCGGCGCCAATTACGTCCTGTGGGGCGGGCGCGAAGGTTACGAGACCCTGCTGAACACCCATCTAGGCCAGGAGCTCGACCAGCTTGGCCGGTTCCTCACCATGGTGGTGGAGTACAAGCACAAGATCGGGTTCGACGGCACCATCCTGATCGAGCCGAAGCCGCAGGAGCCGACCAAGCACCAGTACGATTACGACGTCGCCACGGTCTATGGCTTCCTGAAGCGCTATGGTCTGGAGAAGGAGGTCAGGGTCAACATCGAGGTCGGCCACGCCTTCCTTGCCGGCCATTCCTTCGAGCACGAGATCGCCACCGCCACGGCGCTGGGCATCTTCGGGTCGATCGACGCCAACCGGAACGATCTGCAATCCGGCTGGGACACCGACCAGTTCCCGAACAACACGGCGGAATTGGCGCTGGCGATGTTTTACATACTGAAGGCCGGCGGCTTCACATCCGGCGGCCTCAATTTCGACGCCAAGCTGCGCCGCCAGTCGCTGGACCCCGAGGATTTAATACTGGCCCATATCGGCGGCATGGACATCTGCGCCCGCGGCCTGTTGGCGGCGGCGGCGATGATCGAGGACGGCGCGCTCGACCGACTGCTCGCCGACCGCTATGCCGGCTGGCGGACGCCGGAAGGCCAGGCGATGCTGAGCGGCGACCGGACCCTGGAGGACATCGCCGCCCGGGTCGAGGCGGACGGCCTCAACCCACAGCCGGTGTCGGGGCGGCAGGAGTATCTGGAAAACCTGGTCAACGGGTATCTCTGACCGCGATCACTCGAGACCATAGCCGATCGCGAGATCGTTGATCGAAGATGGCCGGGATCGCGTCGGCCCGAACCCGTGTCAGTTGTACACTTTCGTATCCGGGAACCAGTGCGACCAGACCATCCAGAACACGCCATTGTGCGCTGGGACCTTTTGCAGGCTCCCCTGCGGCGTGTTGCCAAGCAGGTCGATCTCGGTAACGTCGATCGCGTTTCCTTCCAGATCGCGGTCGAACACCGTCACGATGTCGAGACCGTCATCATAGGCGATGACGAGGTCCTTTCCGCCCAACTCGAACTGGTAGATGGGATTCTCCGACACGAAACTTCTGGTGAAAGCGGCCCGTTCGTCGCCGATATCCAAGCCCCAGACCTGCTCCTTGACCGGAAGACGGTCGTCGTCAAGCGACAGGGTCGGAAATATCGGTCCGCTCTCTTCGCTGAATTGCTTCTCCATAGGGCCTTCGAACACGGCAAGGAGAAACGAGTCCAAGATCCGGTTGAACTCATAGACGAAAACTTCGGCATCGGGGTGGAGCTGCTTGAAGCTCGACCAGGTCATCATGTCGTTGGGATAGCTGTCGAGCTTGGTTCCCGAGAACTCGGCTTCGCCGGTGATCTGCTGGACCAACTCTCCGGATTCCCGGTCGACCATGACGAGATTGTTGTGGACCTGGATGAGGATCCCCAGATCGGACTTTCCGTAGCCGATGTCCTGATTGTAGACGACCGCCAGATTGCTCAGCGCGCAGAACGTCATGACCACATCCTCACCGCCGATATTCCCGCCGGCTATGTGCGGAATCTCCAAGTGTTTCCTCGGAAAGCCCATGGCTTCGCCGTTGATCTCGACGGCATAGACGATGTCGGTGTCGTTGAGGATCTGGTCGGCCTCGGCGACAGACACATAGTTGGCCCCGTACTGATAGGACGGAAAGAAGGCTGCCAGCATGAAATTCGCGGCAATGATGCAGACGACAACGCCGGTTGCCGCCAGGTACATCAGGACCTTTTTCATATGCCCGTACTTGGCATTCAGGAACCAAAGCGCACCCAGCAGCGCCACGGTCACCGCCATGAAGACCCATCTATTCGCGTAATACCCGACCACCCAGCTACGCGGCAGGTTCAGGCTCTGCCCGGGCTCGGTCATCAAAACGGCAGAGAAAATCGCCACGAACGCCGTGGTGCAGCCCAGTATGGCGAACACCCATTTGCGGCTCCAAAACCCCCGATCCATCTAAGTTGTCCTCTCAGCCCTTGCCATCACAACCTGCTGCATGTGGACTTCGTCAATGCAATTCCGGACGGCCCAAATTTCACGGCGCGGAACCCTAGCTTCGGGCTTCGGGCTTTGCAACCTAAACGGGCCGCAAGGTAGCCGGCGTCGGAGTGCGATCGCCGGGTGGCCCAACGGCGATCGCCAGAGTACCTCGCCCAACGTCAATCGCGGTTTGCCAGCGCCGGTGGCAGTACGTCCTTGGAAATGCGTTTCGCAAGGGTGTAGATGCGTCGCAACTGATCGACGAACCCCATCTGCAGCCGGACGAGGTCGAGGTAATCCGGATCGTCCACCGCCAGCCCAGCGGCCTTGCGGGCCAAGAGCTGGTCGGACTTCTCCCGAATGCTCTCTTTCATCATCAGCACCGATTCCGCCGCCCGTTGGTCGCTGTCGCGGATCGCCCGCACCGCGTGCTCGACGGATTCCGTGACGGCCGCATGCAGATCCAACAGAATCGCGCGTGTCGCCTCGCTTGACCCGAATTTCAGGTCGGCCGTCTTCCGGGCCAGGGAGACCATGTCGGTCTCGACCACGTCCGCCAGGTTCTCGATATTGTCGGTTGCCATCACCAGCCCCTGGTATTCCAGGCTTTCCTCGTCCGTGAGGATTCCTTTGCGGATCTTGCCGAGGTATTTGAGGATCTCGCCCTCCAAGACATCGATCTGGTCGTCGCGACGCTCTATGTCGGTCAAGGTCTTCAGATCGCGGCCTTCGATCGCCGGCACGACGTCCCGCAACATGCCAAGCGCGATATCGCCGGCGCGGCCGAGTTCCAGCCGGACCTGCTGAAGCGCTATGGACGAGGCAGCCAGCGATCCCTCGTCCAGGAATTCAGGCTCGATAATGACGCCTTCACGGGGTGCGCGCTCGGGTATCATCCACTCGGCCAATCGGGCAAACCAGGCCGAGAAGCCGATGAACAGCGTCGTGTTGATCACGTTGAAAAGCGTATTGGCGTTGGCGATCTGGCGCGGCACATCGGAGGCCGCGCGATCCGCGCCGGTGATCTCCGGACTCGCCGGCGAAATCCAGATCGCAAGATCGACCAGAAGCCAGATCAGGGGCAGCCAAATAAGCACGCCGATGACGTTGAAGGCGACATGCACGACCGATGTGCGAACCGCCTCGGTCGACTTGCTGCTGAGAAACCCCATGAGCCCGGTCGTGACCGCCGTGCCGATATTGGCGCCGAGCGCCAGTGCGATGCCCGCCGGCAAGGCCAACAGCCCCTCGCTCGCCATGGCGATGGCAATGCCGACCGTGGCCGCCGATGACTGCACGATGGCGGTGAAGACAGCTCCGGCCAGGATGCCGGCAAGCGGCTGCTCGAGGCCCTTGAGGATCTCGAGGAACGGCGGGAAACTGCGCAGCGGCGTCATCGAACTGCCCATCAGGCCCATGCCGTAGAACACCAGGCCGATGCCCATGATCATCATGCCGAAATACTTCACCTGGTCGCGCTTGGCGCTGAACAGCATGAAGAAGCCCAGGGCGACCGGACCAAGGGAATAGGCGGCCAGATCGAACGCCAGCAATTGGGCCGTCATGGTGCTGCCGATGTTGGCGCCCATGATGACCCCGACCGACTGGGTCAGGGTCATCATGCCGCCACTGACGAACCCGACGACCAGCAAGGTGGTCACGGTCGAGGAATTCAGAACGCCGGTGACGAACGCCCCGGTAGCCGCTCCCATGATCCGATTGCTGGTCAGCTTCGCCAGCACGATCCTCAGCGTCTGGCCCGCGGCCTTCGTCATCCCTTCCGACAACAGCTGCAGACCGCCCAGAAAGAGCGCCAGACCGCCAAACAGCCCGAGGAACAGTTGCAGCCAATCCACGGATGACGAAGCGGTTTCAGTCTCCGCAGCGAACGCGCTCGCGGCGATCAGCAGCAACGACACGACGAGACCAGCCCGGACCAGTTGATATCCGAACTGCGGGGACGCCACGGCCCCAAATGGTTGCGATCTCAACGGTCTTCCCCCTGTAAGCCCTATGGCCGGAAACAATCAGAAGGTCCAATAGGTGCTTGGACCATGGAACTCGGAACGCGCCCGGCGCTCCCGCAACGCCGGCACATTGGTAGCGGCTATCCGGCGCCGCTCGGCGGGCGAGCGCTCACGGTGTGACGCGGTCTTCGACCGGGTCGGTGGACGATGGCACCGGCCCTACCCTGACACCGCGGCTGATGAACGAGATACCCCTGGCGCCGATGGAGCCGATCATGACGGCCTCGATCACCGGCTCGCTGACCGCCCGATCGGCCGCCCAGTTGACGATGAAGTTGGCGCCGGTGCCGCCGCGGACATCCGCCGCGTCGACGAAGAAATCGGCGGTGCCCATCGGCCCCAGGCTGTGCGGCCGATCGACGAACTGGGAGATCATGTTCCCTTCGGTATCGAAATAGCGCACGTCGCGAACTACGATCGAAGCCGTCTGAGATGTATTGCGAATGCTCAATGTCGCGGCCAGGTTCGAATGCACGGTTTTCTGGCCCGCGTAGACCGTGGAATACACCGGGACATAGACCTCCGCCTCGATCGCCAAGGGGCCAGCGGCATCCTCCAACGGCACGAAGACGTCCGGCAGGCGGTTAGTGCTGTCGGACCGCAACAGATCGTCCTGGCTAGGTTCCGCGTTCCACCCTTCGACTTCGTACTTGGCGAACAGGATCGCGACGACGACAGCGAGCAGCAGGATCAGCGCAACGACGACACCGAGGACCACGCCGACCGGCATCGGCCGCCGCGTGGTGTCGTCGCCTGGATCCGTCATGATCGATCCTCCGGCTTAGAAAAGCTCCGGCACGGTGTGCTTGAAAGCGGGTTCGTCCGGCACGCCCTTGCCACGCCTCCGGCGCTTGGGAATCGGCGGCAGCTCAAACGGAATCTTCTTGTACGGGATCATGCTCAGCAGGTGTGTAATGCAGTTCAGCCTGGCCGAGCGTTTGACGTCTGCCTTGACCCTGAACCAAGGTGCATGTGCGGAATCGGTTGCCCGGATCATGGCGTCGTAGGCCTTTGTGTAGTCCCACCAGCGGGCCCATGACTCGATGTCCATCGGGCTCAGCTTCCAGTGCTTGCGGGGATCCCGGGAGCGGGCGATGAAACGCTCTTCCTGCACCTTCTGGCTGACATCGAAGAAATATTTGATCAGGATGATCCCGTCCTCAATGATCTCCTTCTCGAACATGGGGGCGACCCGCAGAAAGCGTTCATACTGCTCGTCCGTACAGAAGCCCATGACGCGCTCGACGCCGGCGCGGTTGTACCAACTGCGGTCGAACAGCACGACCTCCCCCGCCGCCGGCATGTGGGCCATGTAGCGCTGGGCATAGAGCTGGGTCTTCTCGCGCTCCGTCGGAGCCGGCAGCGCGACGACCCGAAACACCCGCGGACTGACGCGTTCTGTGATGCGCTTGATGACACCGCCCTTGCCGGCCGCGTCGCGCCCTTCGAACACGACCACCACCCGCAGCCCTTCCTGGACGACCCACGACTGCAGCCGGCAGAGTTCGACCTGGAGCTTCTCAAGTTCCTTATCGAACGCCTTTCTCGACATCTTGTCTTTGTCGGCCTCAGCTTTCTTGCTTTCTGACTTCTTGTTGCCAGCCTTCTTCCTCATGGCATCCGGTCTCCCTGTTTGCACTTGCTTCGCTTGGTGCGCGCACCGCCGGCGGCCGCGCCGCATTCTTTTTGCCCGATGGACCCCGCGCCGCTCGAATAGAACGGCACGCTATGAAAGCACACAACCTCTCGATTGTGCGACAGATCACGCCGTACCAGGCAGGGAACGGCAATCCGCATAGTGCAATTCGGAGGTGATGTTTGATGCCGGGCGGATTGTCTCCGCCCGAAATCCCGGGCACCGCGGCCGAAACATGGCCGCCCATGGGATCTACGAGGTGCTACGCCTATGGCGGATGGTCATCTCGCGGGCGTCGCCATTGCCCCCGGTCGACTCTCGATGCCGCCGGATCACGGCCTCGCCTGCGATGGCGCTGGCTGCCCTGGCGTGACCCCTGCCGCTAAGCGCGCTTGCGCGCGGCGCGACTTGCAGAGATCGGGATGGCGCTGTTCTTGGCGCCGGATCGGTCGGTGTCCTTCTGCGGCTTCTTCAGGCGGCTTTTGCGCAGCGCGCCTTCAGCGTCGAGGATCGGGTAGGCGATAGAGGTGATGTGCGCGACGATGCGTTTCAGGTCACGCAACATGTCCAGATGCAGTGACGAGGTCTCGATCGCTTCGACCCGGCCCGCCCGCAGCCGTTCCATATGCAAATCGCTGGCCTCCCGATCACGGTCGCGGAACCACTCCTTGTCGGCCAGCAGTTGGCGTGCCATCGACACGTCGCGGGACATGAAGACATTGATGCCGAGACGCATCTGCTCAACGGCATGGGCGTGCATGCCGGACAGCTCTTCCCAACCCTCTTCGGAGAATTCCAGCCGGCGTTTGATCTTCTTCTGCGCCGATGGCAGCAGGCTGTTGTCGATGATGTCACCGACATGCTCAAGGTTCGTGGTGAAGGTGATCAGCTCGACGAAGCGCTCGCTATCCTCGCCCTCCAAAGGCTGGCGGCTGACCTCGGTGAGGTACAATTTGATCGCCTCGTGCAGCGCGTCGACCTGGTCCTCATCGTCGGACACCTCTTCCAGCAGGCGGCTGTCGTTGCGCTCGAAGACGGTGATGACATCGCGCAGCATACCCTCGACCATGTCGGCCAGACGCAGCACCTCGCGGCTGGCGCAGGCCAGCGCCACGGCCGGTGTGTCGACCGCAGTCTGATCCAGGTGGCGCGGCTTGCCGAGCGCCTGATCCTGGGACACAGGCGTCGGCACCATCTTCTCCGTCAACCGCGCCATCGGTCCGATGAAGGGTAGAAAGACGACGGCCAGCGCCAGATTGAACAGGGTGTGGAAATTGGCGATCTGACGCGCCGGATCGGCCTCGAACTGCGCCAGATACGGCATGACGACGCCAATCAAGGCCAGCATCACCAATGCGCCGATGACCCGGAAGATCAGATTGCCCAGCGGAATTCGTCGCGCCGCCGGCTCGTCGGACAGGCTGATCATCATCGGGATCATGCCGGAGCCGATATTGGCGCCCAGCACCATCGCCAGGCCCAGCGGCAGCGGTACCACCCCGGTCGCAGTCAAAGACACGATCAGCAGCACCATGGCGACGCTGGAATGGGCCAGCCAGGTCAGCAACGCGGCCAACAGAACTGCAAGGATCGGATCGCCTGCCAGGGGCGCCAGAACGGTCTGCAGGCCTTCGCTGTCGCGCAGCACCGCTGAGGATCCGACGATCAGCGTCAATGACAGAAGCATCAGGCCAAGTCCGATCGCGACACGGCCAAGATGCCGCCAGATGGCGCTCGGCCCGGCCAGGAAGCTGACCACCCCGACCAGCAGCATCACCGGCGAAAACCAGGACAGATCGAAGGAGAGGATCTGGACCACAAGGGTCGACCCGACATCGGCGCCGAGCATGATGGCGAGCGCCGGCGCGGTCGCGATCAGACCGCGGCCGGCGAAAGACATCGCCAGCAACGCCGTGGCGGTGGCGCTTTGCAGCAGCCCGGCTGCCACCAGGCCCATGGCGAAACCCTTGAACCGGTTGCTGGTCGATCGCGCCAGCACGTTGCGCAAGACACCGCCATAGGCGCGCAGGATACCTGTACGGATCATCCGCGCGGCCCAGATCAGCAAGGCGACGCCACCGCCGATGCTCAGCAGGATTTCATGACCGGCCATCTCAGGTAGCCGCCTTGCTCATAGGGGGACCCTTCCGTCGTGGCCTTGGGAATTCATGCAACTGTCCTGATCTCGCATATCGCCGACCGTCCCCTGTCTGGACGGGATTCGGTCCTGGATTTCCGGGCGCGCGCGGCGCGCAGGCGTTCAACGGGCCGCGGGAGGCGTTGACGCTAATCATCGAAGATGGCCGAAATCCGGCGATGTACAATCGATCGGCCCAGCCAGGCCCATCGCGGGCATATCGCGAACGCCTTCGGCGGATGCACCGGGCGAGTGATTTCAAGCCGCAGATTGCCGGCAGCCTGGACGGACGGGCCCGCCCGCCCCTACCATCGCCGGCATCACCAAGGGCGACGCGCCGGCCAGGGGGCGCGATTGCCCGTCCTGGAGGCCATTCCGGTTTGGGCTACGACGTTATCGCGCTGGTTCTGCTGGCGGCGCTGCTGCACGCCGGCTGGAACGCCATGGTCAAGGTCGCCGTAGACCGGCTCGCCCTGATGGCCTTGCTGGCGGGCACCGCGTCGGTGATATCGCTTGCCGCGATCCCGTTCCTGCCGCTGCCGCAGCCGGCGGCATGGCCATATCTCATCGCCTCGATCGCGCTGCATGTCGGCTATCAGATGTTCCTGATTTCCGCTTACAAGCACGGCGATCTGGCGCAGGTCTACCCGATCGCCCGCGGCAGTGCCCCGGTCCTGGTCACGCTGGTCACCGTCGTAGTCCTGGGGCGCGCCCTGCCGCCACAGACACTGGCCGGAATCGCAATCGTGGCGGTCGGAATCATGAGCCTGTCGCTGCGCAACCAGCGGCCGTGGTTCCGCGGCAACGGCCAGGCGATCGGCTATGCGCTGGGCACCGCCGGCTTCATTGCCGGATATACCTTGTGCGACGGCTTCGGGGTCAGAGCCGCCGGCAATCCGCACACCTACACTGCATGGCTGTTCCTGACCCAGGGCCCGCCAATCATCCTGATAGCGGCGATGGTGATGCGACGGCGGCTGATCACGGTGACGGCGGCAACCTGGGGCTACGGCATCACCGCCGGCGCCATGTCCCTGCTCGCCTATTGGCTGGTGCTGTGGGCCTTCAGCCTGGGCGCCATCGCGCCGGTGGCGGCGCTGCGCGAGACCAGCGTGGTGTTCGCGGCCTTGATCGGCACGGTGTTCCTGAAGGAGAGCATGACCCGATGGCGCCTGGTCGCGGTTCTGATGGTGGCGTTCGGGGTTATTCTGCTGAAACTGTAGTGCGGTCGGATCCCCAATCGGACAACCGATTCAATAGGATCGCGGAAGTCCGAGGACGTGTTCGGCCAGATAGGACAGGATGAGATTGGTCGACACCGGCGCGACCTGATAGAGCCGTGTCTCCCGGAACTTTCTCTCAATATCGAAGTCTTCCGCGAAGCCGAATCCGCCATGGGTCTGCAGGCAGACATTCGCCGCCTCCCATGAGGCGTCGGCGGCGAGCAGCTTCGCCATATTGGCCTCGGCACCGCAGGGCTGCTCACGCTCGAACAGCTCGGTCGCCCGTCGCACCATGAGGTCGGCCGCCTCGGTCTGCGCCAGGGCGCGTGCGATGGGAAACTGGACGCCCTGATTCTGTCCGATCGGGCGGTCGAACACGATCCGGGACTTGGCATAGGACACCGATTTGTCCAGGAACCAGCGCGCATCGCCGATGCACTCTGCGGCGATCAGGATGCGCTCGGCGTTCATGCCGGACAGGATGTAGCGGAATCCGCGCCCCTCCTCGCCAATGAGGTTCTCCGCCGGGATCCTGACATCGTCGAAGAACACCTCGGTGGTGGAGTGGTTCATCATGGTCCGGATCGGACGGATGGTCAGGCCATGGCCCAGGGCCTGCCGCATGTCGAGAAGGAACACCGAAAGGCCGTCCGTGCGCTTGCTGATCTGGTCCTTCGGCGTGGTGCGGGCGAGAAGCAGCATCAGATCCGAGTGCTCCGCCCGCGACGTCCACACCTTCTGCCCATTGATCACATAGGCATCGCCGTCCCGTCTGGCGGTTGTGGTGATCGAAGAGGTATCGGTGCCGCTGGTCGGCTCGGTCACGCCGAATGCCTGCAGGCGAGTATTTCCGGCTGCGATCTTCGGCAGCCATTCTCGCTTCTGCCGGTCCGTGCCATGCCGCAGAAGCGTGCCCATGATGTACATCTGGGCGTGGCAGGCCGCACCGGAACACCCGGAACTCTGGATCTCTTCCAGGATCGCCGCCGCGGCGCCGAGCGGCAATCCGCTGCCGCCATACTCCTCCGGGATCAGCGCGGCGAGGAACCCGGATTCGGTCAGGGCGGACACGAACGCCTCCGGATATGCCCTGTCCCGGTCCGCCTCGCGCCAATAGGCCGGCGGGAACCCGTCGCAGAGTTTCCGCACCGCCTCGCGAATGTCCTGATAGCGTTCGACCACCTCGATTTCCCCGTCCCTCCAGCGCCCGGCCTTGTATCGTCTCGTGTTGAAGGTACCGCGCGAGTCTCTCGATAGCGATTCACGCTTTGGGTCGTGTTCCACGTGATCGAGACGTTCCAGCCGGTCAGATCTGCGCCATTCCGAATTCCGCTCCTGACGCCGGCGTTCTTTCCGTTCCGGTGATGTGACGCAGTACGGCTGCGTGTCGCCGGCCCAGCGCCGTCTTGCTGCGGGCCGCGCGGACTTGCCTTGCCTGATGGCCTCGATGGCGCTCTTCGCCTGGCCGGATTGCAGGAGCCAGGCGGCGGCGATGCAGGCACTGCGGCCGTAGCCGAGCGCGCAATGCACGTAGATCTTGCCGCCGGTTCGATGGCTCTCGATGAAATCCGCGGCGCGGGACAGCACCGCCGGACTCGGCGCCGTGAGATCCAGAACTGGAAGGTTGAGGTAGGGCAGCCGTAGGAGATCCGGGCACTCGCCGAATTCCGCCGTCAGATCGAGCACGGCGACCACGCCGCTGTCGATCGCCCGGCGCGCCTCGCAGCGGTTGAGAGCCCGGCCCACCACCAGTCCCGGCGCGACCTCGTCCCAGGGTGCGTCGGACAGCGCCTGCAGCCGGATGAAGGCCAGCGCGCCGAGCCGGTAGGGCGCCAGGACGAGGCGCGCCGGCAGCGACAACCCGCCATCGGTCTTACCGAGCAGCGCCGCCCCGCCCCACGCATAGGCCGCTCCGACCAGCGCCAGGGATGCCGCCGGCCAGAGCAGGAGCAGCGAATAGGGAACCGCCAGCGGCGTCAGCGCCAGCAGCGCCAGGCATCCAAGCCGATAGCGAAGCCCGATCCGGCGCCGGGCCTCACGCTCCCAGCCCGCCGGGGCCGCGTCGCGGGCCCGGTCCCGGTCCGGCATCAGGCAAAGCGCCAGGAGACCCAGCAATGCGCCGGTCGGTACATCGATCATATGATGCTGCCAGGTCAGCAGCACCGACACTCCGATCAGCGCGAACCAGATATGCAGCACCAGATTGGCCGGTCCGCGAACCGCCCGGTGGAACACCGGCCACAGCACGACCAGCAACGTGATATGCAGCGACGGCGCCTGGTTGAACGGCCGGTCGAATGACTCCAACAGTGCGAACAGACTGCCAAACAGCCCGCCGACCTCCGGCCGCTCGAATCCGAAGCGCAATGGAAAGACCAGGAAACACGCCGTCGCAACGGTGATCACGAAGACGATCCGGCCGGCGTGCAGGCGCAGGGCACGCCTGTCGCGGCACAGAAACAGCGAGCCGGCAAAGAACAGATCGATCGACATGTAAGGCACGATCATTGCCGGCACGAACGGCATCGAGGCTTCCCAGGCGAATGACTGGCTGGCGATGCCGGGCTGCAGGGAGGCGACCCAGCCCGCGCCCCCATAAAGGAGAAAGAAGAACGGCCCGAGAAACAGCAGCCAGAGGGTCGCTTCTCCCCAGGGCCGTGTTCCGGTTTCGCGGAACATCAGACTACTCTGCCGCCGCCGGCTGGCCGGCATGGGCGATCATCGCCGGCCGGGCGCGTTTGCGCGCCAGCGAGACGGTGAAGATGCCATCCGGATCGATCGCCATGCCGACCTTTTCGAAGCCGGCGGCGGTGACCAACTGGTCCATCTCCTGCTGGCTGCGCCGACGCATCACCCAGGGGCGGCCTCCGCGGAAGCTGCTCAACACCCGTGCTATGAACTCCAATTGCGGGTGCCAGGGCTGGTTGGTGTAGATCAGGTAGCCACCCTCCTCCACCGCAGTGCCAAGCCCCATCAGCGAGACCCGGACCCGGTCGTTGCCGGGAAAGAGCTCGTAGAGGCCGGCCGTCACGGCGATGGTCGGGCGCGGCGAAAGGCCGGCCAGCGCATCGCCGTCGAAGGCATCGCCCTGGATGAAACTCACATCGCGTAGGCCCAGCGAGCGAGCCAGGGCCTGGCCGGCCGCGACATTGTCGCGGTCGATGTCGCGAAGAATGGCCGAGGCGCCGACGTCGCGCCGGCGGTCCAGGGCATCGAGCACATAGCGGCCATGGCCGGCAGCGATATCCGCCACCCGGACCGGCATCCCTTCGGCCCGGACCGAATCCATGGCACGGTCCAACATCGCCTCGAGATTCCGCTTGCGAGTCCGGATGCCGCGCCAGCCGACGCTGTTCAGATACAGCCGGTCGATCAGCCGGCCGAGCGGCGTCAGCCCGCTGGCACGGTTGCGGTACACATAGTCCATCATGGCGCCGGAATCGAAGCCGGACCGCCACCCGAGCCGGAGTCCTTCGCTGAGCCGCCCGACACTTCGCAACGTTGCCCGCATCGCGGCGAAGCCGAGCCGCTTGGGCGACAACGCGGAGAGCGGTCGGGACAGGGCGTCGTATTCGGCCCGGCTTGCCCCCTCACGGTCAGCGGTCAGCAGGCACGGCTGCCCCGCCGGGTCGTCGAAGGCCTGCTGGATGAATTGCCGGGCGAGGCCGATCGGCAATTGATTGTCCAACTCGTTGAAGGTGTCGTGACGGAACCCGGGAAGGACGTGCATGGCCTTTCGGGGGCTGGAGAGCCCGCGAAACAGGATCTCCTGAGGCGGCCGCTTCACGACCCAGTCGGCGCCGGAGACCAGCATCAGGGTCGGCACGGCTATTGCCGCCGCGTCGCGAATCAGCCGGGTGGCCGCGTCGTGCAGGCCAAGGAGGATCTTCACCGAAATAGCTGGGGTGATCAGCTTGTCGCCGTCGTAATCCCGGCGCTTGACCGGATCGTGGGTCAGCAGCCGGCCCTTGACGTAGCTGCGGATGAAGGCGTCGGGCCTGAGCCGTTGCAGCAGGCGCAGCAGCGGGATCGCAAACGGCACATACAAGCGGATCCTGAGAGCCGGGCTGCCCAGAACCAGGGCGCGGATCGGCGGCGCGAAGTCGTGCACCCAGGTCGCCGCGACGACGCTGCCGACGCTGTGGCCGATGACCACGATATTCTCCATTGCGATGCCATGAGCCCGCGACACATGCCGCACGAAGGCGTCGGCGTCGCCGACCAGCGTCGCGAAATCCGGCGCGTCGCCGCGCCGCCCGGGCGACAGCCCATGACCCCGGGCATCCCAGGCGAATATCGGCATATCGGGGAGATCGAGCTTGTCGACCATGTCCTGCCAGCGGCCGGAATGCTCGTGGCCCCGATGAAACAGGACTATGGCCCGATCGCTTCGCCCCGGCGCCTCCCAGGCCCGATAGAACATCTGGGTGCCGTCAAAGCTGTGGAAGACCCGTTCCTGGGAAACACGCATCACCGCTCTCCTTCGCTCACGACAGGTTTGATATATGAACAACGTTCAATTAATATAGCTTGAAATTGAACGCCGTTCAACTCTAATCTGAACGCAGTTCACACAAAGCGACGAGACAGGAATGGCACGGCGGTCGGATCACACCCGCGACGAACTCAAGGATATGGCCCTGGCGGCAGCCGGTGAGATCGCTGAGGCGGAGGGCTGGCGTGGCCTGACAGCGCGCAAGGTGGCCGGCAAGATCGGCTACTCGGTCGGGACCCTGTATAACATCTTCGAGGATCTGGACGACCTCATCGTGACGGTCAACGGCGCCACCTTGGACTCCCTGTACGAGCATCTGCGGGCGGCAACGGTCAGGGACAGGACCGAAAGCCCGGAGGCTGCCCTCGGCGTGCTGGCAACGGCCTATGTCGACTTCATCGATCGCTATCCGCACCTATGGGACATCCTGTTCGAGCACCGGTTGCCGCCGGGCCGCGCCCTGCCCTCCTGGTACGATGGCAAGCTGGTCCAGTTGCTCGGCCTGTTGGAAGACGCGCTGGCGCCCCTGTTCGGCGATTCCGAACGGGCGGACCGGATCCGGGCCGCCCGGGTCCTCTGGTGTTCCATGCATGGCATTTCATCGCTGGCCCGGTCCGGCAAGCTCGGTGTCATCACCGGCGAAACCGTGACAGCCATGTCCGACCAGCTGATCGCCAGCTACACCGCCGGCCTGCGGGTCCGGAACCGGGGCGACGCGACCTAGTCCGCCTGGCAGGCTCCTCCGCCAATCTCCATCGGCCAAAACCTAGAGAATCGCCAATTCCTAAGTTAATCGAACGTTTGGCTCGTCCGAATAGGGTGCGTGGAACCCGGAGCCTTGGGGAAAACCATGTCGATCATCAAACGGCTGTCGAACGAACTTGAGAAGCCGAGAGAACAGCGCCCGTTCGGAAGCGGATGGCTGAGCGGCGGCGGAGCCTTGCTTGCCGGGCTGGCCGGACTTCTGCTGGTCGTCGCCCTGAAGTTCCCGGGCTCGTTCGTGACACCGGATCTGGCGGCAATTCACGAGTCCGGCTACCTCAGGCCGTTCCTTCACGTCGTGCTCCTCGCAGGCTACGGCCTTGCCCTGCTCAGCCTGCTGCTCAGCAAGGACAAAATGCTTGGCGGCACCGCCCTGGCTCTGGTCGTGGTCGCCTCCCTGCTCGGCGGGTCGCAAACGACGGCCAGCGACATCAATCCAACCAGTCTCTATTTCGGGCTGGATTTCTTCGTCCTCAACGTCCTCTTCGTCGGCTTCCTGTTCATCCCGCTGGAGCGGTTCTTCCCGCACCGTGCCGACCAGACCGTGTTCCGACCGGAATGGCAGGAGGATCTGTTCTACTATCTCGTCAGCTCGATGCTGGTTCAGATACTCACCTTCCTGACCATGGCGCCGTCGAACTTCGTGACCGGCACCTTCGATCTGAGCGAAATCCAGAATCGGGTGATGGCTCTGCCTTTCGTGGTGCAGATCATCGTCATCATGGTGCTGACGGACCTTGTTCAGTACTGGTTCCACCGGATGTTCCACCAGATACCGTGGCTCTGGAAGTTCCATGCGGTGCATCATTCCGCCAAATGCATGGACTGGCTGGCCAGCGCGCGCATGCATTTCATCGAGATCGCCCTGCTCCGCGGGATCACCGCCTTGCCGATGTTCACCCTGGGCTTCGACCCGGCGGCGATCCAGGTCTACATCCTGATCGTCTATTTCTACTCCTCATTCGTGCACGCAAATCTCAGATGGAATTTCAAAGTGGTCGAGAAACTCCTGGTGACGCCCCGGTTCCATCATTGGCATCACGGCAAGGAGAAGGAAGCGATCGACGTGAACTTCGCCATTCACTTCCCGATCTACGACCGTCTGTTCGGCACGCATCACATGCCGGAGGCAAGATGGCCCGAGGCATACGGGGTTGGCGGCGACCCGGTGCCGACCGGCTATTGGCGGCAGTTCCTGTACCCGTTCCGGAGGTCCGGTTGAGGGATTGCACCTGCCGCAGGCCTGCCCGCCGATCCGGTATTGTGCGACCGACGGCCCCATGGCGATTGCCAGCAACCCGTTTTATGACATATCAGTGAGAGTCACTCAGCCGCCGAAAACCCTGGAAACCAGCATCTATGTCCGACATGGCTAATGCCAAAGATGATGAGGCCGAGACGCAGTATCCCACGGTCTCCGCCATCGCAACGCTGGTCGCCGGGATCGCCGATGCGGTGTCGCCGATCTCATTGGACTATTTCCGCCAATCGATCGATATCGAGCACAAGGCCGACGACTCGCCCGTGACCATCGCCGATAGGGAGATCGAAACGGCGATCCGCCAGCTGATCGATCACCATCATCCGGACCATCCGGTCCTGGGCGAGGAGCATGGCGGCGAAGCGGTGACCGAAGGTCCGCTCTGGGTGATCGACCCGATCGACGGCACCAAGAGCTTCGTGGCCGGCATCCCGCTTTATGGCACGCTGATTGCCCACGTCCTGGATGGCCGGCCGGTGGTTGGCGCCATCGACATGCCGGCGCTGCGAGAACGCTGGTTCGGTGTTGCCGGACGCCGGACCACCCTCAACGACCGGCCGTGCCGGACAAGCGGCTGCACCGAGCTGGCGACGGCGCGAGTGGCAACCACATCCATCGACATGTTTGCCGGCGAAGACCGCAAGCGGTTCGATGCGCTGTCAGCCGCGGCCCGGCACCGGCAGTTCGGCGGCGACTGTTATCTATACGGCATTCTGGCTTCGGGCGGCCTGGATCTGGTCGTCGAGGCGATGCTGAAACCCCACGACGTGGCCGCCCTGGTGCCGGTTGTAGAGGGCGCCGGCGGGGTCATGACCGACTGGCGCGGCAATCCGCTGACCGTGGTTTCGGACGGTTGGGTGATCGCGGCCGCGACACCGGAACTGCACGCCCAGGCGGTCGCGCATCTGTCCGGTTAAACCGCAAACGCTTCGCGCTCCTCCTTCTCCGCCTCGGGCGCCGGCTTGAGCCAGCCGAAAACCAGCGTCGCCGCCACCGCACCGGCCAGCTGGGCCACGACGAAGGCCGGCACATGCGCCGGCGCGATTCCGGAGAAGGTGTCGGAGGGCCCACGCGCGATGGTCACCGCCGGATTGGCGAAACCTGGGGACGCGGTGAACCAATAGGCCGCTGTGATGTAGAGGCCGACCGAATAGCAGACCGCCTGGGGCCGCCACCGAACCGCCTCGAAGATCGCCTCCAGCAGTCCGAATGTCGCGATGAATTCAGCGAACCATTGCGCCGGCCCGGTGCGGGCCTGGATCGTGGCCTGCAGCACCGGCAATTCGAACATCACATGCGCCGCCCATACCCCGGCGACTCCGCCCACAATCTGCGCCATGACGTAGACCACGCCTTCCGGCACCGTGATCTCCCGGCGCACGGCAAAGGCCGTCGTTACCGCCGGATTGAAATGGGCACCGGACAGCGGTCCGAATATCAGGATCAGGACAATCAGGATCGCGCCGGTCGCGACCGCGCGTTAGCCGCGCCCCGGCCGTCGCTGTTCCAGTTCTTCCAAGGTGCGCGGCCAGTCTTTCTTCAGCAGGCGCGACAGGGCGCGATCGGCCAGCAGCTTGCCTCCGGTCTGGCAGTGGGCGCAGTAGTTGGTCTCGTTGTTGGCATGCACGATGCGCTGCACCGGCGTGCCGCAGACCGGGCATGGCTGGCCATATTTGCCATGCACCGCCATTTCCCTGCGGAAAGCGGTGACCTTCTTCGGGAAGTCGTCACCGGCCTCGGCGCTCAACCTCTCGGTCCATTCCAACAGGACTTCGCGGATCGCCGCATGCAACTGGTCGATCTCGCCGGCTTCGAGCTTCTGCGTCATCTTTATCGGTGACAGCCGCGCCCGGTGCAGGATCTCGTCCGAATAGGCATTTCCGATGCCACTGAACAGTCGGGGATCGGTCAGCGACCGCTTTACCGTATGGTTGGATGCGGTCAGCGCCTCGGCGAACGCATCGCGGTCGATATCCACCACCTCGATTCCACCTGGATCGTGCTCGGCCAGCGCCTCTTCCCCGGACACCAGGTACAGCGACGCGCGCTTCTTGGTCCCGGCTTCGGTCAGGATCAATGTGCCGTCGGGAAAGTCGAAGGCGGCAAGTCCCTGCCGCCCTGCCGGCTTTGCACCCGGTTCCTTCCAATGCAGCCGTCCGGCGATCATCAGGTGCAGCACCAGGAAGAGATCGCCCTCAAGGCCGAAAACGATCCGTTTGCCGAGGCGCCGTAATCCGATCACACGCCGTCCCGCCGCCGCGGAGATCGGCGGTTCGACCGAGCGCAACAGGAACGGATTGACGATCCGGATACCGTCTAGGGGCTGACCCTGCACCCGCGGCTCCAGGCAGGCGAGATAGACCTCGATGTCCGGATATTCAGGCATGACCTGCCGATCCTGACAGGAGAACCGAGCGCACTCAACGCTGCTTTCAGCGGATTGCAGCGATCAAGCAGCGGGCGCGCGGCGGCGGATCAGGCCGCGCTGCGGGTCGTAGCCGATCACCGCGACCATGTAGAAGACCAGCGCGCAGCCAACGGTGACGCCGCCGGCCAGCAGGTTGAACTGCCCATAGGCGGCAAAGCGGATGAATTCGACCGCATGGGTGAACGGGTTCACCAGCGACAGCCAATAGACGATCTGGGCCGCCGATTCCTGCAGGCGCCACAGCGGGTAGAGTGCCGACGAGATGAAGAACATCGGGAAGATCACGAAATTCATCGTGCCGGCGAAGTTCTCCAACTGCTTGATGTAGACCGACAGCAGCAACCCCAGAGCGCCCAGCATCAGCCCGCCCAGGAACAGCGCCGGCAGGACATACAGATAGCCCATGTCGGGCATACGGATATCGAGCAGCCAGGCCGCCAGGAAAAAGGCATAGACCTGCGCCACCGATAGCATCGTGCCGGCGATCAGCTTAGCCAGCAGCAGGAACCAGCGCGGCAGCGGCGCGGTCAGCAGCAGCCGCATCATGCCCATCTCGCGGTCATAGACCATCGACAGCGATGACTGCATGCCGTGGAACAGCAGCACCATGCCGGCCAAGCCCGCCAGCACATATTCCTGATAGGGCGTGTAGGTCTGGTAGGGCGGGATGATGGAAATGCCGTAGACGTTCTGGAACCCCGCAGCCACCACGATCAGCCACAGCAGCGGCCGAACCAGGGCCGAGATCAGCCGGCCGCGCTGATGCACGAAACGGAAGGTCTCGCGCCACGTGACCGCGCCCAGGGCGGCGGCGGCGTGCGCCGGCGTCATGCCGCCCGCCCCGCGCCGGTCAGCGCAAGGAATGCGTCCGCCAGCGAGCCCGTGCCGGTGCCGCGTACCAGCTCCGACGGATCGCCCTCCTGCAACACGTGGCCGCGGTCCAGCACCACGACCCGGTCCGCCGGTTCCGCCTCGTCGACAAGATGCGTCGCCCACAGCACACCCAGCCCCTGCTCGGCGCAGAGCTGCCGGACATGGATGCTCAGATCGCGGCGGCTGGCAGGATCGAGGCCGACGGTCGGCTCGTCCATCAGCAGGATGCTGGGGCGGTGCAGCAGTGCGCGCGCCAACTCCACCCTTCGGCGATTACCGCCGCTCAAGGTCCGTGCCGTATCGTTGAGCTGATCGGTAAGGCCCAGCCGGGCGAGCTCGGCCGTAATCCGCTCGCCCATGGTCCGACGCGTAAGGCCGTGCAGCCGCGCATGGAAGCGGAGGTTGCCGCGCACCGTCAGGTCGAGATCCATCGTCGGTTGCTGAAAGACGATGCCGAGGCTGGCCAGCGCCGAAACCGCGTCGTGGCGGATGTCCCGGCCGCCGATGCGCACGACCCCGCCATCGGCCACGAACAATCCCGACAGAAGTTGGAACAACGTGGTCTTGCCGGCGCCGTTCGGGCCCAGCAAGGCGACGAATTCGCCGGCTGCCACCGACAAGCTCACGCCGTCCAGCGCCGTCAGTTTGCCGTACCGCTTGCTGACCGCATCGACCTCGAGGACCGGGGTCCCTGCCGCCACCGCGTCTTGGCTCATGGTTCGGCGCTGCGGCGGCTGGATTGCGGCCCGTCCGAGACGTCGCCAAGCCCCGCCAGCAGCCCCGGTCGCGCCGCCAGCAGGCGGCGGCGTTCCGCCTCCACTGCCGGATCGTCAATATGCCGCGGCCGGGGAAGGGTCACCGTCATGTCGTGCACCAGCCGGCCCGGGGTGGCCGAGAGGAACAGGATGCGGTCGGCCAGGCTCAGCGCCTCGCGCACGTCATGGGTAACGAACAGCACGGTGGTCGGCCGGGCCCGCCACAGATCGAGCAGCAGCGTCCGCAGCCGTTCGGCGATCGGCTGGTCCAGGGACACGAAAGGCTCGTCGAGCAGCAGCAAGTGCGGTTGGATGGCGAAAGCCCGGGCCAGCGCCACGCGTCGCTGCATGCCGCCGGACAGGGTCCCCGGATAGGCGTCCAGCACATCGGCCAACCCCATATGGACCAGCAGTTCCCGGGCACGCTCGTCTTCCCCGGACGCCTGCGTCACTAGGCGGACGTTCTCCAGCACCGTCAACCAAGGCATCAGCCGCGGCGACTGGAACATGAAGCCGATACGCCGGTCCGTCTCCTCGGCGCCGTATCCGATGTGCCCTTGATAGGCGGCGTCGAGGCCGCCGACCAGATTCAGTAGCGTGGTCTTGCCGCATCCGGATGGTCCGACCAGGCAGACGAACTGCCCGTCCGGCACCTGGAATTCGAACGATCCCAATGCCGCATGCGCCGACTTGCCGGCATGGGCCGGATAGGTCTTGTCACGGATGTCGACGTCCAGCGCGCTCACGGCCGCCACCGGGTCAGCCGCCGTTCCAGCGGTCGCAACATCCAGATTTCAATCAACAGGATCACCCCGACGAAGGCGAAGGTATAGGCCAGGATGCTCTCGATATCGAAGAACTGGAAGTAGACGTGTAGCTGAAATCCGACCCCGTCGGAGCGCCCGAGCAGTTCGACGACCAACACGATCTTCCAGATCAGCGCCAGTCCGGATCGCGCCGAGGCCATCAGGTAGGGGTAGAGCTGCGGCAAGTAGACCTGGCGGAAGCGCCGCTCGGGCGACAGGCGGAAGGCCTCGGCGACCTGCATCAGCTCTCGGTCGACCGCCCGCGCGCCCTCGCGCACCGTCACCACCACGGTCGGGATCTTGTTCACCGCGACCGCGACCAGCGCCGCCACCTCGTTCAGCCCGAACCAGATGTAACAGAGGATGATCGTCACCAGGGCCGGGATGTTCAGGCCGATCACCAGCCAGCCGTCGAACAGCGAGTCCACCCGGCGGCTGCGCCCCATGGCGATGCCGATGGCGGTGCCGATCAGCATGGCCAGCGTGAAGGCCGCCGCCACCCGAGCCAACGTGATTGACGTATGGTAGAGCAGGTCGCCGTTCGCGATATGGTGCAGAAGGCTGCGGCCGACAGCCAGCGGCCCCGGCAATAGCCGGCTCTCGAACACCGTCGCGGCGACCCACCATAGGGCCACGAAGAGCGCTAACGAGAGCGCCCTGATCCACGGATCGCGCGGCCAGCCCAGCCGGCCGTCGGTTGCCGTGTCCGCCGTGGCCGGTTGCGCCGTCACCAGTCGCTAGAAGCCGAAATTCGGCCAGAAGGTGCCGGCCGCCAGCGCCGTGGTGCCGCCGGTCAGATCCTCGCCGCCCAACTCGGCCATCACCGAGAACACGGTCTCCGCCGCGTCGATGTCCTGGGCGTCGAACGAGGTCGGTATGCCGGCGCGATAGGCGTCCCGCAGGGCGGCCAGGGTGATGTCGTCGGCGGCCCGTGTCATCGGCCTCAGCCGCTCCCATTCGGCATCGGACTCCGCCAGCAGCTGCTTGGCGGCGCGCGAAGCGGTCAGCATTCCATCGATCGCCGCAGCGTTCTCCGCCGCCCAGCTCTCGCTGAACACCCAGCCCAGAAGCGGCGGCTGCGCCTCGACTCCCAGGGCCGGCAGCATGTCGGTCACGCTGACCAGCTCGGTCATGCCGGCCGCGCCGAGCCTTGCGTTGTAATGCCAGAAATTCAGCACCGCCGGCAGTTCGCCATCCAACATCAGCTCGTTCAGCAGCGGCGGCGCGCCGAACACCGGCTCGACGACGTCGGCCAGGTCGCGGCCGAGCTGCTGTTGTCCGTAGGCCCTGAGCAGCAGCCAGCTCTTGTCAACCGGACCGCCGGCGATGCCCAGCTTGCGCCCTTCCAGATCGGCCAGCGAGGAGATACCGGCATCGGGCCGCACCATCAGGGCGCCGACGGTCAGGGAATAAGGCACGAAGGTGTAGTCGGCCCCGGCCGCGCGCTGCCGCGACACCCAGATCCAATCGGACACGATCACGTCCACCGCGCCGCCCTGCAAGGCGACCGCCGAGCCGTTCTTGCCGGCCATTTCCACGACCTCCAGCTCGACGCCGTTGGCGGTGTCGAGGCCGTTATGCATGATCGTATCGAGTTCCCAATTGACCGTGCCGAATTTCAGCGCACCGACGCGCACCGTCTGGGTATCGGCGGCGGCGATGCTCGTGGCAAGGGACGCTGTCGCCGCGACCAGAACCACAAGAAGCCTTCGCAATTCAACCATGCATTTTCCTCCCGATCCTGCCCGCGCGATTGTCGTTATTTCGGGCTGGATTAGTGTTTTCGAACTGTTGGACGGTCAATACCACGTTGCACGCCGATTGGGCGAGCAGATCGGATCATCCATTCCCTATTCGGGGACCGTCACGGTGAACCGGATGCTGGAATACCAGGCGATGAGATGCGCGATGTCCTCGTCATCCAGGCCTTGGGCGATGATCGACATCTGCTCGTGATGCCGGTCGCCGGACCGGAACGCCTCCAGCTGGGCCCTCAGGTAGATGTCGCTCTCGCCGGCGATATGCGGCACGTCAGGGCGCTTGGCGACGCCGTCGATGCCGTGGCAGCCGGCGCATTGGCCCGCCATCCGCCGTCCGACCGAGGCGTCGCCGGCGACCGCCGGGAATGTCGTCAGACACAATGCCAACGCACAGACACATGCTCCAAACGAAAGACCCGACAGCATATCTAACCGATCCAGAAAATCGCCCCGCCCCGGCGGCGACCGCCGGAACGGGGCTTTTCACGACCCTATCCGGATGGGGCTCAGCCCTCGTACCAGATCCGGTACAGCGCGCCGGCGAAATCATCGGAGATGATGATTGAGCCGTCGGGGAGCTGCGCCACGTCGACCGGGCGGCCGAGATACTCGCCGGTGGACTGGTCCAGCCAGCCTTCGGCGAATGCCGTCGTCTCGGCGGCCGCGCCTTCCTCGTCCAGCGAGGTGAACATGACCCGCGCCCCAACCGGCGTCGTGCGGTTCCACGAGCCATGCTGGGCGGAGAAGATGCCGCCCTGGTACTTCTCCGGGAACATGCTGCCGGTATAGAACATCATGCCGAGATCGGCGGCATGCGCCACCATCTCCACCTCGGGGAAGATCACGTCGGCCGGCGGCTCGCTGTCGGCATACTCGTTGGTGCGGGTATCGCCGCCGCCATACCACGGGAAGCCGAAATGCTGGCCGCGCCCGGTGGCCCGGTTCAACTCGCCGGGCGGGATGTCGTCGCCCATTCCGTCGACCTGATTGTCGGTGAACCAGAGCTGGCCATTGGCCGGGTTGAAGTCCTGCCCGACCGAATTGCGGATGCCGCGGGCATAGACTTCGCGGCCGGTGCCATCGGTGTTGATGCGGATGATGCCGCCGATGCCGACCTCGTCATAAAGCGCCATCTTCTCTTGCGCATGCACGTTGAAGGGCTGGCCAAGCGAGATGTACAGCTTTCCGTCCGGCCCAACATCGCAGACCCGGGCGGTGTGATTGTAGGATTCCTCCGCCGGCGGGATCAGCTCACCTTGCGCCAGGACGTTGAACGCCGCCACATCCGGCCCCTCGAAGAAGAACTCGGCAGCCGGGAATACCAGCACCCGGTTCTGCTCGACCGTGTACAGGAAACCGTCCCTGGAGAAGCAGACGCCGTTGGGAATGGCGAAGTCAATCGACGGTGCGAACTGCTTGACCTCGTCGGCGACGCGGTCGCGGTCGCGGTCGGTGACGGCCCAGATTTGGGTCTTGCGAGTACCGACGAAGGCCACTGTGCCTTGCGGCGCGACGGCGATATGGCGGGCATCGGGCACGACCGCGTAGAGATCGATCTTGAAGCCCGGCGGCAGGTTGATGTTCTCCAGGTTGCGCCGAAGCTGCGCGGCGCGGTCGCCGGTCTGGTCGATGGTCTCCATCTCCAGCGGCGTGCCGGTGGCTTGGAACGAGGACAGTTTTTCCAGATTGGTCTGCGCGTGCGCCGTACCGGCGATCATCAGCGCCACTGCGGACGCAAATAGCGGCAGTCGTTGGTACATCTTGATCCCTCCCATTTTCGACGGATTCTCGGACTGGTCCGTACTGGATGAATTGCGCGCGTTGGCCCATTGCGGCAATCAACCTAGGATACCGCCGCGGGACACGCCCGATGGTAGTATCCGGCTAGCACAACTGCGCTTTGGTTATGCGCCACCGGCAGGGCCTGACAGCCTTGAAACCGTTTGATATCGTCCGGTCCAGCGGGTCCACCGGACCCGCGAGACGACGTCCGCCACCCGGAAGATCCGTCCATGGTCAGTCCCGCCAATCCGCAGCATGGCCGCGGCCGATGACCGTCGCGCTCTTTCTGCTCGCGGCGTTTGTACTGGCGATCTGGCTGTATCTTCTCACAGCGCATGGCCGGTTCTGGGCCGTTGACATGCCGCTGGATGGCATATCGCCGGAATTGGACGACTGGCCTGCGGTCGCCGCCGTCATCCCGGCCCGCGACGAGGCGGAGACCATCGCCCGGGCGCTCGGATCGGTGCTCGCCCAGGACTATCCGGGCGCGCTGACTGTCTATCTGGTGGACGATTCCAGCAGCGACGGGACAGCCGGCATCGCCGCGCGCGCGGCAGAGACCGCAGGACTGACGGCGCGGCTCACGATCATTCCGGCCCGACCGCTGCCGCCGGGCTGGGCCGGCAAGCTATGGGCTCTGTCCGAAGGGCTGGCGGCCGCCGAGGCGCCAGAGGTCGCACCGGCCTATGTCTGGTTCACCGATGCCGATATCGTCCATGACCCATCGGTGCTGCGCCGTCTGGTCTCGGCGGCCGAGTCGGAGGACCGCGACCTTGTCTCGCTGATGGTCATGCTGACCTGCGGAACGCTTTGGGAGAAGCTGCTGATCCCGCCCTTCGTGTTCTTCTTCGGAATGCTGTATCCGTTTCGCTGGATCGCCGATCCCCGGAAAAAAACGGCAGGCGCGGCCGGCGGCTGCCTGATGGTGCGTACCGAGGCGTTGAAGCGGTCCGGCGGCCTGGAAGCCATGCATAACGCGCTGATCGACGATTGCTCCCTGGCCGAGCGCATCAAGCGGCTGGGGCGGCCGGGCGGCGGCAGGCTGCGGCTGGCGCTGACCCGGCGGTCGCATAGCATCCGCCCCTATCCCGCCTTGGCGGAGATCTGGCGCATGGTGGCGCGCAGCGCCTATACCCAACTTCGTCATTCGCCGGTACTGCTGCTCGCAACGCTGCTCGGCATGGCTATCACCTATCTTGCCGCGCCGTTGCTGGTCCTTGCCTATCCGCTGCACGGGCAGCCAATCGCGGCCGGCCTCGGCGCGGTGGCCTGGGGCCTGATGGGGGCCCTGTTCCTGCCGACGCTGGGGCTCTATCGTCAGCCCTGGCCGTGGGCCTTTGCGTTGCCGGTCGCGGCACTCTTCTACGCCGCGATGACCGCCGATTCGGCGTGGCGCCACGCCGCTGGCCGCGGCGGCCTCTGGAAAGGCCGCGTCCGACCCCGCTGAGCCGACCTTGCCCCCGGCATATCGCTACGCCGCCCGAGAGCATTGCGCTTGCAAAAAACTCGCATTTTGATTAAAATGCGAGTTATATTTTTTCGCTAGCGTATTGAGTGCAGTCCAATGACCGAGCCCTCTTCCAATGAAACCGCCGAAGCCTCGACTGAACCCCCGAGAACCGAAGACAACAAAGGTGGGCTCGACGCCAAGGCCCTGACCGAACTCGTCGTCCCGAATAACTGGATCGTCCTCGTGCGTATTGCCGGGACGATCGTTTTCGTTTTGAGCGCCGTCGCCATCCTTCTCAAGTCGGCATTTGGAGGCGCCGATGTCTTCGCGCTGCAACAATCCATCAATACGATGATGAAGATCACGGCGCTTTCGATCATTCTTTTGATCATTACCTTCACGAGCCGTGCCCTATCGCTCTTCCTTTCCCTGGTGGTCGTCTTTTCGCTGCTGCTTCCCACGAGCGATGTCATCCGTCTTGTCATCGTGGCGACCAGATCCGATGCGGAAATCGATGAGCTGTATCCGAGAGATTCGAACGTCTCGGTGAATTCTCTCTATCGAAGCCAGGAGATCACCTCCAACATCATGGCCGAAGTCCGGAAAGTCTCGGGAGACAATGTTAATATCAATCTTGAGACGCTGAACACGATCGAACGGGAGATCCAGAACAAGATCATCATCCACGAAGTCAGGCGACTGGCCGAGCATGTCATTGTCCGATCTCTCGACGGATTGTTGCTTCACCTCCACAACCAGAACCAGGCGGACGACGAAGTGACCGGGTTGGGAACTTGGGAACTGCATTATGCCGATCATTTCCGGTTCCCGAGCGACATCTACAGCCTGAAGAGCCAAGGGCTGATCAGCATGAATTACGACGATTTCGACAGCATTCAGCTGACATCCGTCGGTCAGCGAGTGGCGCAAGCCCTTGCCGAGCCAGACTTCTTCCTGGGCACCCGGCAGTCGGATCAGATCATCCGCGACCTGTTCGTCGATGAGCTCTGCACCAACCCGGGGCAGGCCGATGCCGTGGCAACCCGGGTCGGTGACGAACTCGAACTCAACTCAAACGGTTCGGAGCGCTGGTTCAGCGTCAGCGTGACCGACGGCGAACATCTTTTCGTCGCGGCGAGCGATTTCAGTGATCCGGTCGTGACCCTGTATGACAGGAACAGTCTCAGGATGATCGGCAAGAACGACGACTACCAGGAGGCGTTCTTCGAGGTCGAGGAGACCGCGAACGAAGTCGCGCGAATTGCCGCCGGTGCCTTGGGCCAGGCGCTCCAGAACACCGATGCCGCGCTGTTGGCCAATCTGGAACAGGGTGAGTACCTGTTCTGCGTTCACGACTATTGGCGGGAGCCGTTCGGAGCCGACGTGATGGTGGTACAGAACCAGTCGGTCGTCACGTTGGGCGAATAGGACGAACATCGTCGGGCCTGACGGCCCGACATCCGTTGGCGCGGCATAGCGGGTTAAGGCCGGATATCCGGAATTGCCGCCCTGCCTATCGGCCATTCCGGCGTTGGCGGGCAGCGCGATCTTTGATATTGCGTTGCTCGCCGACCATATGAAGCCGGTCCGGCTGAGTCCGGTCCTAGATGCCGATAACCCCGTGGTGCGCACCTGACAACGCTCGTAGAAACACCGTCCGGCAAAGGCGCCTCGGACGAGAACTTCCCGGTCGGCTCGTTCCTGCTGGCGCGCGCCCTGCGGCCGCATGTCGCCGCGTATTACGCCTTTGCCAGGGCGATCGACGACATCGCCGACAATCCCGATCTGGCGCCGGACGACAAAATCGCCCGGCTGGACCGCTTTGCCGCCGCCCTGACCAGCGATGAAGTCACTGACCCGGCCCTTGAGAAGGCCTTCCGCCTGCGCCGCAGCATGGCCGAGACCGGAATTCCCAGCCGCCACGGGCTGGACCTGATCGCCGCGTTCAAGCAGGACGCGGTCAAGCCGCGCTATGACGACTGGGCCGACCTGCTGGGCTATTGCGAGCTGTCCGCCAATCCGGTCGGCCGCTACCTGCTGGACCTTCACGGCGAGGAGCGCAGCGGCTGGACGGCATCGGACGCATTGTGCAGCGCATTGCAGTTGATCAACCATTTGCAGGATCTGCAGGACGACTATCGCACCCTGGACCGGGTCTATGTCCCGCTCGACTGGCTGCAGGCCGAGGGTCTGGATGTGTCCGTGCTGGATGGTCCGAGCTCTACCCCTGCCCTGCGCCGGATTCTGAACCGCTGCCTGGACGGCGTCGACGATTTGATCGCCCAGGCGCGGCCGCTGCCGGGCCAGTTGCTGAGCCTGCGGCTGGCGCTGGAATCCGCCGCAATCCTGCGTCTGGCAGAAACGCTGGCGGGCCGGCTGCGGCGCCAGGACCCTTTGGCCAGGCGGGTCGCACTGTCGCGGCCGGGACTGGTCCTACAGGCCGCGCTTGGCGCCGCCGGCCTGTTGGTCCGACGGCTGATCGGCAGCCGGCGGCCGGCGGCCGATGCGTCGGCCTGGGCGCATGTCCGCCATGTGGTGGCGCGCTCCCGGACCTCGTTCCTGGCCGGCATGCGGGCCCTGCCCAGACACCGCCGTGACGCCATGTACGCGGTCTATGCGTTCTGCCGAGAGGTCGACGACATCGCCGACGAGCCGGGAGATTTCGGCCGGCGGTTGGCAATGCTGGCGGACTGGCGCAGTGATATCGACCGACTCTATGCCGGAAGGCCGACCTTTCCGACAACGATCGCGCTGCAGGGGCCGGTCGCCGAGTTCCGGCTGCCGAAAGCCGAGTTCCTGGCCGTCATCGACGGCATGGAAAGCGATCTGCGCAATGCGATCAGGGCGCCGTCGGCCGCCGACCTGCGCACCTATTGCCGGCAGGTGGCCGGCGCGGTCGGCATGCTGTCGGTCGACATCTTCGGCGCCGACGAGCCCGAGGCCCATGAGATCGCCGTGGTACTGGGAGAGGCATTGCAACTGACCAACATCCTGCGCGACCTGGCGGAGGACGGCGTTCGCGGTCGGCTCTATCTGCCGCGCGAAGTGTTGCGCCGGCACGGCATCGATAGCGAAGACCCGGCGGTCGTGCTGGCCCACCCGAACCTGCCGAAGGCCTGCGCCGAGGTCGCGTCGGAAGCCCGGGAGCGATTTGATCGGACCCGGACCCTGATGGACGGATGCGATCGCGACCGCCTGAAACCCTGCGTGCTGATGATGGAGGTCTATGAGCGCATCCTGACGCGGCTGGAGCGGGACGCCTGGCGCGACCCGAGCCGTCGGGTGCGGCTGTCCTGGCCGACCAAGCTCTGGATCCTGCTGCGCCACGGGCTGACCTGACGGACCGGTCCGGATGGCTAGAGTCCACGTCATCGGCGCCGGCATGGCCGGCCTCGCCTGCGCGACGCGGCTCGCCGCTGCAGGGCATGACGTCACCGTCCATGAGGCAGCCGGTCAGGCCGGCGGCCGCTGCCGGTCCTATTTCGACGAGGGGCTGGGCCGGATCATCGACAATGGCAACCACCTGCTGCTGAGCGCCAACGATGCGGCGCTGGACTATCTCGCCGATATTGGAGCCGCCGACACCCTGACCGGCCCGGATGAGGCCGCTTTCCCATTCCTCGATCTGCGCAGCGGCGATCGCTGGACCGTGCGACCCAATCGAGGACCGATTCCCTGGTGGATCTTCTCGCCGAGCCGCCGCATTCCGGGGACGGGCCCCGCGGATTACCTCTCTGCCCTGTCGATCCTGGCCGCAGGCAGCGAAGAGACCGTGGCCGACCGGATCAAGACCGACGGCCCGCTGTACGAGGGGTTCTGGCGACCATTGACTGTCGCCGCGCTCAATGCGACGCCGGATGAGGGCTCGGCGGTCCTGATGCGCAAGGTGGTTCTGGAGAGCTTCGCGCGCGGTGCCGGCCGTTGCCGTCCGCTGGTGGTCGGCGAGAGCTTGGCCGCCAGCCTTGTCGAGCCGGCCCTGGCGCGGCTGCGGGAACGCGGCGCCAATCTGCAGTTCAACGACCGCCTGCGATCGATCGAGCTCGGGCCTGACAGGGTCGAGGCGCTGGTCTTCCCGCAGCAGCGCATCGACATCGCGCCCGGGGATGCGGTCGTCCTCGCGGTGCCGCCCTGGGTGGCCGAGAGCCTGCTGCCCGGGCTCGCCGTTCCGAAGGGAAGCCGGGCGATCGTCAACGGCCACGTCCTGCTGCCGGAGCAACCGCGACCGGACCGCCGCGTACCGTTCCTCGGGCTGATCGGCGGCACCGTCGACTGGCTGTTCCTGCGCGGCGACGTGGCCAGCCTGACGGTCAGCGCCGGCGATGCGCTGGCGGATCGGCCGGCATCGGAAATCGCCGGTCTGTTCTGGAGGGACACGTCGCGCGCCCTCGATCTCGATCCGGCCGCCGAACCGCAGATCCGGGTCATCAAGGAGCGCCGCGCCACCTTCGCCCAGACCCCCGACGCGCTGCCCCGGCGACCCGGCGCCACGACCGGCTGGTCGAACCTGTACCTGGCCGGCGATTGGATCGATACCGGCTACCCGGCCACCATCGACGGTGCAATCCGATCCGGCTTCACGGCGGCAAGCTTGGTGCACGGTCGATAGCCCAGATCAAATTGCACCAATCGGAATCCGCCGGATTGCAAGGCGACCCGCACATTTCGTGACGTTGGAAGGGCGTGGCGTCAGTTCGCGTTCTCGCCGATCCAGGCCACTACGTCGGCTGCGATCGCCTCGGGTGACCGCGCGACATCGGCGGCAATGACGTGTTCGCCGGGCAGCGGCGGCTCCAGCGCGGCGAACTGGCTCGGCAGAAGGCTTGGCGGCATGAAATGGTGCTGGCGCTGCGACATCCGTTCATCGATCAGATCCTGGGCGCCGAACAGAAAGACCAGCCGGGCATCCGAGCGACCGCCCAGGATGATCCGACGATACCTCTCTTTCAGCGCGGAACACGCGAGAACTACGTCGACTCCGGCCTGCTGCCATTCGTCGATGGTGCGGGAGATGGATTCCAGCCAGGGCCAGCGGTCGTCGTCTTCCAGCGCCTCGCCTCGCGACATTTTCTCCACATTGGCCTGCGGGTGAAAGCGATCGCCCTCTTCGAACCGCGCGCCCAGCTGTTCGGCGATCAACTTGCCGATCGTGGTCTTGCCGGTTCCACACACCCCCATGACGACGACGATCATCCGCCTTCTCCCGCGGTCCACGGAAAGTGAATGCTGCCCGGCCGATCGATTCGCTCGAAGGTGTGGGCGCCGAAATAGTCGCGCTGCGCCTGGATTAGGTCGGCCCACAGGCGATCCCGGCGATAGCTGTCGAAATAGGCCAGGGCCGAGGACAGGGCCGGGACCGGCAGCCCGGTCTGCACCGCGATGCCGACCACCTGCCTGAGACCCTGCTGATTGCCGCTCATCAGATCGACGAAATGGGGCGCGGCAAGCAGATTGGGTAACGTTGGTTCCCGCCCGTAGGCGGCCGCGATATCGTCGAGGAAACGGGACCGGATGATGCAGCCGGCGCGCCAGATTTGGGCGATCCGATCGAGCGGCAGCTCCCAGTTCCAGCGATGCGACGCTGCCGACAGGACGGCAAACCCTTGCGCGTAGGCCGCGATCTTGCCGGCCAGAAGGGCCGCCTCCAGAGCTGCGATCGTGGCATCGGCATCGGCCTCTCCGGCCGGCGGAAGCCCGCCAGACGTGCCGTCGTAGAGCGCCGCGGCCGCCACACGCTCCTCCTTGAGTGACGAGAGCGCCCGCGCCGCCACCGCTTCGCAGATCGTCGGAGCCGCCACACCGAGGTCCAGCGCCTCCGCGGCGGCCCAGCGGCCGGTCCCCTTCTCGCCGGCCCGGTCGAGGATCATGTCGACCAGCGCAGCACCGCTCTCCGGATCGACGGTGGCGAGGATGTCAGCGGTGATCTCGGTCAGATAGGAGGCCAGAACGCCCTGGTTCCATCGCCGAAAGATCGGTGCAATCGCCGCCGAAGCCAGTGCCAGGCCATGCCGCATGAGGTGGTAGGCCTCGGCGATCATCTGCATATCGGCGTATTCGATGCCGTTGTGCAGTGTCTTGACGAAATGCCCGGCGCCATCCTTGCCGAGATAGGCGCAACACGGTTCGTTTCCGGCCTTTGCCGCTATGGCCTGCAACATGGTGGCGACCGGCCTGTAGCCCTCTTCCGAGCCACCAACCATGATCGACGGTCCGTGCCGCGCGCCCTCTTCGCCGCCGGAAACGCCGACCCCGAGATACCGCAGGCCCTGCTCTCGCAATTCCAGATCGCGGCGCCTTGTGTCGCGGTAGTTGGCGTTGCCGCCATCCATCAGCACGTCCTCGGGCTCCAGCAACGGCGCCAGTGAGCGGATCTGCTCGTCGACCGCCGGGCCGGCCTTCACCATGAGCAATACCGCCCTCGGCGGACGCAGATGGCTGACCAGTTCATCGAGCGTGGCGCAGGCGACCAGGCCGCCCCGCTGATCGGCCGCGTCCTCGAGAAAGCTGTCGGTGGTCTCGCGGGTGCGGTTGTAGACGGCGACGGTGTAGCCCCTGTCGACCAGATTAAGGGCCAGGTTCCGCCCCATCACCCCGAGGCCGATGAGGCCAATATGTGCGGTCGTCATTGTGGTCTTACCTCTCCGGGGCGGGGTATCGTCCGTGCCATGCGGCCCGCCATTGTTGTCTCGCACCGTAGTCCAATACCGGATCAGAACGCCGGATGCACCCTCACCGAGCGGAGAGTAACGCGGGCAGCGTCGGGCTGCCGTCCACCCGGATCACGCGCCGGGTACAATTGGAGTCGCTCGGAGCATCATGCATTGCTATACAGGCGGCGAGAATCGGCGGTTTTGACTGCTGCAGGTGAGCGTCCGCAAAATTGCATTTCGGGACACAAGGGCCCCGAATTGATGGTCCGTGGGTGATCGCTGCTTGACGTCTGGGCCGTCGCCGAACAGTGTAGGCGCGCCGCTTCCTGACAGGCAGATTGCTGTCGATTTCAACATCGACGGTTGCTCATCCGTCCGGATCAAGAAAAGAGCGCGGAGGCAGGTCGCAGACATGGGAGCCATCAGATGGCAAGCCGACGATCAAGTCGGCGTCGTCGATACGGTTTCGGAAGTCCGCGAGTCGCTGAAAGGCGGCCAGCGGGATGACGGACATTGGATCTTCAAGCTTGAACCCGATGCCACGATTCCTTCGGAATACGTGCTGTTGCAGCACTATCTCGGCGAGACCGATCCCGACGAAGAACGCAAGATCGCCGTTCACCTGCGCGAATCGCAGACGGCCGACGGCGGCTGGCCGCTTTTCGACGGCGGCGCGATCGACCTCTCGGCCACGGTCAAGGCCTACTATGCGCTGAAGCTGATCGGCGACGATACGAATGCGCCGCACATGACTCGCGCACGCGAAGCCGTTCTGGCGCGCGGCGGGGCGGCCCGGGCGAACGTGTTCACGCGAATCGCACTTGCCCTGTTCGGCCAGGTGCCCTGGCATGCCGTGCCGGTGATGCCGGTCGAGATCATGCTGCTGCCGCACTGGTTCCCGTTCCACCTCATGAAGGTGTCGTACTGGTCACGCACGGTGATCGTGCCGTTGCTGATCCTGATGGCGCTGAAGCCAACCGCCCGCAACCCCCGCGGCATCGACGTTCGCGAGTTGTTCATCACCGCCCCCGAAGACGAGAAGCGGTACATCGACAACCCGACCGGCAAGTGGCTGGGAGCGCTGTTCGTCGGTCTTGACCATGTGATGCGCCGCATCGAGCCGCTGTTCCCGGCCGGTCGCCGCGCCCGGGCCATCGAGGCGGCGGTTGCATTCATCGAGCGTCGGCTGAACGGCATCGACGGCTTCGGCGGAATCTTCCCGGCCATGGCCAATACCGTCATGGCATTCGATGCGCTGGGTTATCCTCCGGACCATATCGATTTCGCCATGGCAAAGAGAGCCATTCAACGGCTGATGGTGGTCGACAAGGACCGCGCCTATTGCCAGCCCTGCCTGTCGCCGGTTTGGGACACGTCGCTGACGATCCATGCCCTGCTGGAGGCCGGCGAGCAGCCGGACAGCGAGACCCTGAACGCCGCATGCCGCTGGCTGCTGGACCGTGAGATCGTCGACTATCGCGGCGACTGGGTCGCCAAGCGACCGGGTGCGACGCCGGGCGGCTGGGCATTTCAGTACCGCAATGACGATTATCCCGATGTCGACGATACCGCCGTCGTCGCCATGGCCCTGCACCGTATCGACCCGGTCCGCTTCAAGGCGCCCGTGGAACGTGCCGCCCGTTGGATTCTCGACATGCAAAGCCGCAATGGCGGCTGGGGCGCGTTCGACGCCGACAATACGCATCACTACCTGAACCACATCCCCTTCGCGGATCACGGCGCGCTGCTGGATCCGCCGACCGTGGACGTCACGGCGCGGTGCCTGGGCATGCTGGCGCAGCTCGGATACGGGCGCGACCATCCGGCTGTGAAAAGAGGCACTGCCTATCTGATCCGCGAGCAGGAGGCGGACGGATCCTGGTATGGCCGCTGGGGCGTGAACTACGTCTACGGTACCTGGTCGGCACTGGTGGCGCTGCGCGCCCTGGGCGAGGATCCGCAATCGCCGCATATCCGCAAGGCGGTCGACTGGCTGAAGGCACGCCAGCATGTCGATGGCGGCTGGGGCGAAGGCTGCACGACCTATTGGCACGGCCACCGCACCATGGAGGCCGCCAGCACACCGTCACAGACCGCCTGGGCGCTGCTCGGACTGATGGCCGCCGGAGAGGCGGACAGCGCCGCCGCCGCCCGCGCCGCCGCCTATCTTGAATTCGCCCCGCGCAATGGCGCCGATTGGGAAGAGGAACCGTGGACCGGCGTCGGCTTCCCGCGGGTCTTCTATCTCAAGTATCACGGCTACGCGGCGTATTTCCCGCTCTGGGCCCTGGCCCGATATCACCGGCTCGCGACCGACACCGATCCGGACCCGGGATACGGTATGTGACGCGTGTCGGCGTCGTCACCGGCCTGGCCGCGGAAGCGCGGCTGTTCGGCCGACTGGTCGGCGACACCGACGACGACGCACCGCTGATCGCCTGCGCCGGCCCGGGACGCGGGGAGGAAAGCGCCGGGCGATTGATCGACCGCGGCGCCAATGCCCTGCTCAGCTTCGGATTGGCCGGCGGCCTCGACCCCTGGTTGAAGCCGGGCGATCTGATCTGCCCCGATCGCGTCCTGTGGGCGAATGGTGGCGCCATCCAGACCGATACAATCTGGCGCAGTCGTGTTCTGGCCGAGGCCCGGATCGCCGGCATCGACATTGCCGAAGGGGCGCTGTATGGCCACGGTGAACCCGTCGCCCACGCCGATGCCAAACGCCGTCTGGCCCGCGAGAGCGGTGCCCTCGCTGTCGATATGGAGAGCCATGCCGTGGCCGCCGTCGCGGCCAGTCACGGCCGGAGTTTCATCGCCCTGCGCGCCGTCGTGGATACCGCCGATCGGTCGGTGCCATCGGCCGCGCTGGCCGCGGTGGATCCGGAGGGCCAGATCCGTGGCCTTGCCGCTGCATTGGCGCTGTGCCGTGCCCCTGGTCAGCTTCCGGCGATCATCGGGCTGGCCCGCGACACCCGGGCGGCGATGCGCGCGCTAGGCCGCTCCACGGGTCTCGGGAGCCTCGTCCTCGGCTTTCTCTAGGACGGGCGCCTCTGGCGCGGCGTGGATATCGGCGACTGCCTGGTTGACCAGCCTGTCGAAAACGAAGGCGGCCGGGCGCTGCTCGGAGAGGTCGATCTCCTCAGCCATGGGTCCGGAAGTGCGCACTCCGCGAAGAGATACGGCCAATGCCTTCAACGGGCTCAGCACGGTGTCGTTGACGGCGGTCGGCTCATAGCCGCAATGGACCATGCAGTCAGCGCATTTCTCGTACTGCCCGGTGCCGTAACTGTCCCAATCGGTCTCGTCCATCAACTCGCGATAGCTGCCGGCATACCCTTCGTTCAGCAGGTAGCACGGCCGCTGCCAGCCGAAGATGTTGCGTGTCGGGTTGCCCCAGGGCGTGCAGCGATAGGTCTGGTTGCCGGCCAGGAAGTCCAGGAACATGATCGACTGAGAGAACTGCCAGCCCTTCCCCTTGCCTCGGGCGAACACGTCGCGGAACAGCTGCTTGGACTTGCGCCGGGTCAGGAAATGCTCTTGGTCGGGCGCGCGCTCATAGGCATAGCCCGGGGAAACGGTGATGCCCTCGACGCCCAGGCTGGTAGCGTAGTCGAAGAACTCCTCCACATGGTCCGGCTGGGCGTTGTCGAACAGAGTGCAGTTGATGTTCACCCGGAAGCCCTTGTCGCGAACCGCCTTGATCGCCTTGACGGCCTTGTCGAAGACGCCCTTGCGGTCGACCGCCTTGTCATGCTCCTCGCGCAGCCCATCGAGGTGGACGGAGAAGGTCAGGTACGGGCTCGGCTCGAAGAGATGAAGCTTCTTCTCCAGAAGCAGCGCATTGGTGCACAGATAGACGAAGCGCTTGCGCTTGACGATCTCGGCGACGATCTCGCCGATCTCCTTGTGGATCAGCGGCTCACCGCCGGGGATCGATATGATCGGCGCGCCGCATTCCTCGACGGCCTCGATGCAGTCGGCGACGGAAAGACGCTTGTTCAGGATTTCGTCGGGATAGTCGATCTTGCCGCAGCCCGGGCAGGCCAGGTTGCAGCGGAACAACGGCTCCAGCATCAACACCAGCGGGTAACGCCGGTTGCCCGACAGGATTTGCCGCAGGATGTAGGCCCCTACGCGCATCTGTTGTCTCAACGGAACGGCCATTCTGTCCTATCCATCCAATTTGCTGCCCCGGCCGATCGGCGGCCGGGGCGTTATTCTGATCCCAACCGCGGACACGGCCTCAACCGCAGCTGTCCGCAGTTTCGCGTCTCGGGTGCGTGGCGCCCACTTTATCGCCGGCCAGCCCAGGTGAAACAAGAGACAAAGCTGTGATTGTGATGTGGAACTCGCCGTGAAACGGCAGTTCAAGGGTGCTGGCCTGGCGCATGCACCGTTCATATGGCACTGGCACGCGGGAGCGGAACATGGACGCGGTTCAATGGCGTTGGCGAATTGCCCCCCGGCGAATCCCGATGTCGCGCCGGCGTCAGCGCAGATAGCCCTGCTCTGCAAACCAACCGAGCGCGTCCCGCAAAGCATCCTCGGCCGGGCGCGCGCTGTATCCGAGGTGGCGCTCAGCCTTGGCAGAGGAATAGTACATCGACTTGCGCGCCATGCGGACGCCGTCGACGGTGACGAAGGGATCGCGGCCGGTCAGGCGGGCCATGGCCTCCGCGGCATGGGCTATCGGCATGATCGCGCCATGGGGCAGCCGGATGCGCGGCGGCCGGTGCCCCCGCAGATCGGCAATCGCCTCGAGGATCTGTCCCAGGGTCATGTCATGGCCACCCAGAATATACCGCTCGCCAACCGTGCCCTTGTCATGGGCGAGCAAATGCCCGGCGGCCACGTCGTCGACATGGACGACATTCAATCCCGTCTCCACAAAGGCCGGAATGCGGCCGGATGCGGCTTCGACGATCGTTCGGCCGGTGGGGGTCGGCTTGATGTCGCGCGGGCCGATCGGCATCGACGGATTGACGATAACCGCCGGCAGCCTGTCGCGGTCGATGAGATCCCGCACCCCTGCCTCAGCCAGGAATTTCGATCGCTTGTAATGCCCGATCATGTCGTCGACGGCGACCGGGGTCTCTTCATCCGACGGCATGCCGCGAACCGCCGTCGACAGCACCGCCACGCTGCTGGTGTAGACGATCCGCGCCACGCCGGCATCGCCGGCGGCCCGCATCAGAGATATCGTCGCGTCGACATTGGTGCTGTAAAGCGTCTTCGGGTCGGGCACCCAGAGCCGATAGTCGGCGGCGACGTGATAGAGGGCATCGCAGCCGGCCAGCGCTGCCTTCAAGGACGCCGAGTCGAGCAGATCGCCGATCGCCGTTTCGACATCCAGATCCGCGATATTTCTGCGATCGGCGCCGGGCCGCGTCAGCACGCGGACACTCTTGCCCCGGTCGATCAGGTGGCGCACGACGGCCGAACCGACAAAGCCGGTGCCCCCTGTGACCAGTGCCGTCACCAGACCCGCTCCCGATGGCCCGGGCGGTGAATGCACCCCGTCCGGTTCATGGCTCATCCTTTTGGTGCGGCGGCGTCAGCGTCAGCAGGGCGGGCAGCACGATCAGCATCGCAACCAGAGTGCAGGCGATGGCCACCGACAGCAACTGGCCCATGCTGTTCATGCCGCGGTGTCCGGAAAATGCCAGGCTACCGAAGGCCGCCGCCGTTGTGAGGGCGCTGAACAGCACGGCCCGCGACGTGCTGCTCGCCAGGATGCCGCCCCCAGGGCCGAGCTCGCGCCAGCGCAGGACCAGATGGATGCCGGCGCTCACGCCCAGCCCGAGCAGCAGGGGCAGGGCGATGATATTGGCGAAGTTGAACTGCAGCCCGAGGACGACGGCGACCGCCACGGTCAGCACCGCCGAGAAAGCCAGCGGCGCCAGCACGAGGACCACGTCATGCAATCTGCGCAGCACCACCGCCAGGATCACGGTGATCAGGACCAGGGCGATGGCCGTCGCCTGGAGGAACGCGATCACCACCGCCTTGCCGGCTTCGGTGATCACCACCGGCACCCCGGTTGCATCCGGAATGACGGCCATCACCGCATCGACGAACGCAGACAGCGTCTGGTTGTCGGTGATGGCCGTGGACGGAATCACCTCGACCCTGGCAAGACCGTCGGGGTTCACCCACCGCGACCGCAGGTCCTCGGGCAGGCCATCGAATGTGACCGGCTCCGCTGACAGGGCGCTGACCAGACGCTCCAGCGCAAGCGGCAGATTGACCAGCAGCCGACCCTCCAGGAAAGTCAGCGTCTCGTCGTCGCGGCCGATCGCGGCAAGGCTGGCGCGCAATCTTGCGACGGCGACGGACAGGTCGCCCTGATCCTTGGCGGCGACGATCGCCAATTGCCGGTCCAGGGCATCGAGCGCGGCGCGGCGCTCGGCCCTGCCGGTCAGGGTGTAACTTGGCCGGCCGAGCGACGGCCCCATGAAGATCGAAAGATCGTCGATTATCGCCAGCTTCTCGTCCTGGTCCTGCGGCACAAAGCTGGACAGGGTCACGGCGTCTTTGACTTCCGGTACGTCGGCCAGGCCTGCCGCGGACGCATCCGCAGTCGCCAGGTCCGCAGCCAGGACATTGATCATATAGACCGGCGTATCCGGGTCGCTCGCCAGATCGAGGAATGTGGCGACCGACTCAGATTCCTGGTTCTTCAGGTGCAGCGGGTTGTAGTCGAACCGTGCGAACGGTATGGCCACCAGGGCGCCGATGGCAATGACGACCGCGCCCGCCACCACACCCTGGGCCAGGGTCCGCTCGTGAATTGGGGGCGTCCAGCGCCTGGGCCCGTTGCCACCACCCAGCCTCATCGGCGCCACAGACAGCAGCGCAGGCAGGACCGTCATATTCGCGAACAGGGCAATGAACATGCCGCTCCCCGCGATCAGTCCCAGTTCGGCCAGCCCGCGATAATCGGTCGGCAGAAACGAGTAGAAACCGGCTGCTGCAGACAGCGCGCTCAGGAACAAAGCGCCGGCGATGGCCGCCGCGGCGATCGGAAGGGCCGCCCGGCGATCGCCGACCTTCGCCGCCTCCTCGCGATAGCGCAGGCAGAAATGAATGCCGAAGTCGACCCCCAGTCCGATGAACAGCACCGCGAAGGCGACCGAGATGATGTTCAACTGGCCGATCGCCACAGTTGCGAAAGCGGCCGTCCAGGTCAGCCCCATCAGCAAGGTGATGGCCGTGGCGACGACCGGGACCACCGACCGCAAGCCGATCGTCAGAAGGACTGAGACCAGAATCAGTGACAGGACACCGGCCGAGCGGCCGCCGAGTTCGGCGCTTTCCAGTTCCTCCTGATCCAGGGCGGCCGGTCCGGTGAAACGAAAGTTCAACGGCAGTCCGTATTCGGCGTGCACCAACTGCACCAGCGCCCGCAATCGGTCGATCGCCGCCTCGGCCGGTTTTATCGAACCATAGTCAAATGCAGGCTGAACGACCAGCAGCGCCCGGCCAGCCGCCAAGGCATCCCCGCCCAGCAGTCCCTGCCAGGAAAGATCGCGCGGACTGCCGCGCTGTTGGGCCTCAGCGACTTCCGCCATCGCATCGAGCACCGGCAGCGCCGCCTGGGCGGCCGCTGGGTCGTCCTGAGACAGGGCAAGCGTCATCATCTGAAAGAAGCCGCGCAAGGTCGGGTCGTCGACCAGCGCACCGAGGAAGGGCTGGGCGGCGGCGAGCCGGTCGGCCAATTCCGACAACTCATCGACGCCGAGGAACAGCAGTCCGTTCTGCTGGAAGAACGGCTCCGATCCCGGACGATAGACTGTGCGGAACAGGTCGCTCTCGGCGAGGATGCGCTGTTCCAGGCGGCGGGCTGCAAGCTCGACCCGTTCGATGCTCGGCCCGTCGATGACGACGAGCACGAAATTCGCGAACTGCGGAAACGCCGCATTGAACGCATCGTCGTTCTGGCGAAACGCGACGCTGGAATCGATCATGTCCCGCGTGTCGGAATCGATCGTAAGGTTCCGCGCCGTGTACAGACCCCCTACGACCGTCAGCGCGACAGCGGCCAAGATCACGATCCACGCCCATCGGACGGACACGGCGACCAACTGCGCTACCGATCGGCGCAGCCGACCGGAGGAGAATTCGGCCATGGGCTTCGTCATTGTCCGGCCCCACGCTGCCGGGGAACGGAATGTCGATGCGACAAGCGGAGGGCCTTCGGCCATCGACGGCCTTCATTTGTACGCGACCGCCACATAGGATGCCCGGCATTGCCGCCGGCCCGGAAACACGGATCACCACCATGCGCGAATGGATCGCACGACTTTGCCTGCTGCTGATGACGGGGCCCATGCTGTCCCTGCCCGCCCTGGCCCAGAACGCACAGGGCACGCCGACCGCCGTCGTACAACGCCTGAACGATGCGCTGCTTGATGTCATGAAGGAGGCCGATACGCTGGGACTCTCCGGTCGTTACGATCGCCTGGAGCCGGTACTCAACGACCTGTTCGCATTTTCGACCATGACCCGCGTCGCGGCCGGCGGGCATTGGCGGACCCTGGCGCCGGAGCAGCGCGACGGCCTGACCGACGCCTTCGCCCGCTTCAGCATTGCAACATATGCAAGCCGTTTCAATGGCTTCGCCGGCGAGCAGTTCGAGATCGACTCCGAGGAAGCGGCGGCGCGCGGTTCGATGCTGGTCCGGTCGCGAATCATCACCGGCGACGGCGAGGTGGTGATACTTGACTACCTGTTGCGCGCCAATTCCGGCACTTGGAGGATCTTCGACATCTATCTCGACGGCACCATCAGCGAACTCGCCACCCGGCGATCTGAGTACACATCGATCCTCGACAGCGAGGGCTATGACGGACTGATGATGCGCCTGGAAGGCCGGATTTCCGATCTGAAAGCCGAGTCCGGCTGATCGTCGCCACAGGCCCGCCGGTCGCCGCAGGGCGGTCATATCAGTTCCGCCGATCGACAACGAAGCGCGCAATCTGACGCAGCACCGATCCACGCTCGCCAAATCGTTCTAGCCGCCGCTCCGCCGAGCCAATCAGGGCGCGCGCTTTTTCCCGCGCCGCCTCCGCACCCAGCAGCCCGACGAAGGTGGCCTTTCCTGCGGCGGCGTCCTGGCCAGCCGGCTTGCCCAGATCTTCCGTCGAGGCCTCGGTGTCCAGCAGATCGTCGACGATCTGGAAGGCCAGGCCGAGATCGCCGGCATAACCGTCCAACGCCGCCCTGTCGTCCGGGTCGGCCTGGCCCAGGATTCCGCCGGCCGCGCAGGAGAAAGCGATGATCGCGCCTGTCTTGAGCCGTTGCAGCTCGGTAATGCCGGCCAGATCGAGGGAGCCGCGCTCATCGGACAGGTCGATCATCTGGCCGCCGACCATGCCGGCCGGCCCGGCCGCCTCGGCCAGCGCCGCGACCAGTTCGGCGCGCACATTCGGCTGCTCGGCGGTGCGCAGGTCGGCCAGCACCGCGAACGCCTCGGTCAACAGCCCGTCGCCCGCCAGGATCGCCGTCGCCTCGTCGAAGGCGCGATGCACCGAAGGCCGACCGCGCCTGAGATCGGCGTCGTCCATTGCCGGCAGATCGTCATGGATCAGGCTGTAGCAGTGGATCATCTCGATCACCGCTGCGGTCCTCAACGCGCCGGATTCCGGAACGTCGAACAGGCCGGCGCTGGAGATCACCAGCAACGGCCGCAGCCGCTTGCCGCCGCCCAGGCAACTATAACGCATTGCCTCGACGACCCGGCCGCGCGGTCCGGCGACCGGCGGCAACAGTTCATCGAGCGTCGCCTCGACGGTGCGTGCGGTGTATTGAAGTACGTTGTCCAACCGATCCACGATCGATCTCCTCCGATGATCCCGCGGCTTGAAGCGGGGCCCAGCCGTCACTTGGGTCCGGCGGCCCCGTCGGCGATCCATGCGGCCAGCATCTGCCGTTCCTCGTCGGAAATCCCGGTGATGTTGCCGGGCGGCATGGCATGGGTTCGCACGACCTGCATCTCGATCTGTCGCGCATACGCCCGAATCTGTTCGGGCGTCTCCAGCATCACGCCCTTGGGCGGCACCGTCATCGGATACCACAAGGGCTCGGCGGCGTGGCACATACCGCAGCGGAACTCTATGACCTCCTGGACCGCGGCGAATTGCGCTGGATCAGACGATGGTTCAAGGCGCGCGCTCGTGTTCGCCGGCGGCTGAGCGCTCAGCCAGACGATCGCAGCCATGCCGGCCACGGCGACGGCCCAGGTCCACCAGGGGCTGGCCTCACCGCGATGGCGGGCGTTGAAGAAATGCCGGATCACCGCGCCGAGGACGAGGACGATTGACAGGATTACCCAGTTCCATCGGCTGGCGAAGGCCAGTGGATAGTGGTTCGAGATCATCACGAACACCACTGGCAGGGTGAGATAGTTGTTGTGCAGCGAGCGCTGTTTGGCCTGCCGGCCGAGTTTCGGCTCTGGCGTGCCCCCGGCGATCAACTCGGCGACGACCTTCTTCTGGTTCGGGATAATGACGAAAAAGACGTTCGCCACCATCATGGTGCCGATCAGCGCGCCCATCTGCGTATACGCGCCGCGGGCGCTGAACAGCTGGGTGAATCCCCAGGCCAGCGCCACCAGGAAGACCAGTCCCGCCGCCGCCAGCACACGGTCGTCGCGGCCCAGTGGCGAGCGGCACAGCACATCGTAGACGATCCATCCGATGACAAGCCCGCCGAGGCTGATCGAGGAGGCCATCATCGGCGAGACAGACAGCACATCCTGGTCAATCAGGTAGAGTTCGGCACCCATGTAGTAGACCAGCACCAGCAACGCCATGCCGCTGATCCAGGTGGTATAGGCCTCCCATTTGAACCAGGTCAGCTGGTCCGGCATGCGCGACGGGGCGACCAGGTACTTCACCATGTTGTAGAAGCCGCCGCCATGAACCTGCCAGGTCTCACCGCCGGCGCCTTCGGGCAGCCCATCGCGAGCCTTAAGGCTCAGGTCGAGATGAACGAAATAGAACGAACTGCCGATCCAGGCGATGCCGGCGATCACATGCAGCCAGCGCACCGACAGGTCGACCCATTCCCACAAGATGCCGTACATATCCCCAGACCCTGCTGACGTCCCGGCCGGAAGAGGCCGGACGCATGACCAGACGCCGCGACCCCATCGGGCGACGCACAGAGTCGCGTTTTATAACGTTCGCCCGGGCTCGGCTACACTGACGGCGTGGAATCGCAGGATCACGTCCTGTCGAATGTCGCTGAATTGGGGCTTCCACAGGCCGGTCGCATAAGGCATCGATGATCGGCAGCATGCGCCGTCGGCTGTCGCAGAAACTGCAGGATCAGGGCCAGCGGGCGCCCCAGCTGGCGGAAATGTCCAGGTCGTAGCCTTGCCCGACGCCGCCGACCACGGTCGGCTCGACGGTGATGTGGTACAGCCCGGTTCGTGGAATGCGCACCGACGCCGTGCCCGATCCGGACCGCGTCACGGTATGCCAGAGCGTGTGCTCCATCCCGGCATATTCCAGGACGTTGATCAGCACCGCACCGCGCCTGAGCGTGATGTCGTAGTCGACATAGACTTCCTGACCGGCGAGGAAGGCGAAGCTTGTCGGGCCGAATGCGCTGCCGGACGACGTCTGCCCGGCGATGGTGACCGCTCCAGCTGAGATATTCCGGTAGGACTTGTCCATGAAGCCGAGCCATGGCGCCAGGCCGGACAGATAGGCCACCAGCCAGAGCACGACCACCACGCCGATCCCGCTTGCCGCGACCAGGGCGCCGCCGCGCAACTCGACGCGACCGCCCGCAAGCTCGAATTCACCGTCTGCTGGCATGATCGCGCCAGTGTCGGCAATCGTGGTTAAGGAAGGCTGAAGCGCCGGCCGTCGGGCGAGTTGCTACCGATCCTGCAGATAGCTGAAATAGGCGACCAGATCCTCGATATCCTGGTCCTCGAGGGCCAGTGCGGGCATCGCCGGATGGCGTTCCCAGGTGAGGTAGTGGCGAATCGAGTCCGGCGACCGAAGCTCGAGGAGTTCGGCGAATGACGGCGGCTCGCCCTCGGGCGCGTTGCCGGCGCCGATCATGTGGCATCCGCCGCACCAATCCATCGCCGTGTCGCGTCCGGTCTCGACATCGCCCACGGCCAGATCAGCCGTTTCGGCGCCCGGATCGGCAGTCTGGCAGGCGGCGAGCCCGGCGACGAGAATCAGTGTAGCCGGCCAGGTGAAACGAGGCACGATCGCCTCCTCACATCGGATTCGACGGCATGATCATAGCCCAATCTCGTCAACAGAACCTTGACGCAACACAAGACCGGCCCTGGCGACCGTGTGACCCGTCGGCGGATGCGCCGTATTTGCCGACGATCACGGCGGTCGAACACACACGCCATTGGCGTTGCGCTAGTATCTCGACCCTAGGAAGGGTCATAGGCCCACGTCCCGAGGTGACTCTGCCGAGGGCTCACATGCTAACGGACAGGAACGAGGACATCGATGATGAGTGAGGCCGACGAATACGAACCGCCCAAGGTCTGGACGTGGGAGGCCGATAGCGGCGGCAAGTGGGCCGGCATCAATCGACCGATTGCCGGGCCGACCCACGAGAAGGACCTGCCGGTCGGCAGACATCCCCTCCAGCTCTACTCCCTGGCGACGCCCAACGGGCAAAAGGTCACCATCATGCTGGAAGAGCTGCTGGCCCTCGGCGAGACCGGCGCAGAGTACGATGCGCATCTCATCAAGATCGGCGACGGCGAACAGTTCGGCAGCGGTTTCGTGGACGCCAATCCGAACTCGAAGATCCCCGCCCTGGTCGACCATTCGACGGCGACACCCACCCGGGTCTTCGAATCCGGCGCCATCCTGCTGTATCTGGCGGAAAAATTCGGCCGGTTCATCCCGGAGGACCACACGGCCCGGACCGAGTGCCTGTGCTGGCTGTTCTGGCAGATGGGATCGGCACCCTATCTCGGCGGCGGCTTCGGCCATTTCTACAGCTACGCACCTTCCAAGATGGAGTACCCCATCGACCGCTTCACAATGGAGGTGAAGCGCCAGCTCGACGTGCTGGACCGCCATCTGTCGGACCACCCGTTCATGGCCGGCGAAGCCTATTCGATCGCCGATATCGCGATCTGGCCCTGGTATGGCGGACTGGTCCGCGGCGTGCTCTACGACGCGGCCGAGTTCCTTGACGCCGCGTCGTACAAGAACGTCGTGCGGTGGGCCGACGACATCCGGCAGCGCCCGGCGGTGCAGCGCGGCCGCATGGTCAACCGCACCTGGGGCGAGCCCGAAACGCAGTTGCACGAGCGGCACGACGCCAGCGATTTCGAGAACCGCACCCAGGACAAGCTCGCCCCGCCCGATGAGGCGGATACGGTAGAGTAACTAGCAGGATCCGGGTCCATTACTTCTGGCGTCAGGCGATCGTCGGGCTCGCCGACCAGCAGGCTGACGGTTCTCCACCATTGATTGTCCGACGGGTTCAGGGCACGAAGACCGAAGGGTGTCCGAAAACCGAGCGGCAGGGAGCGTGATCGCTATGGATGAGCCAGCAGCGCCTGGGCGGCGCCGCGGCCTGTTTGGTCGGCTTGAACGCATACCGACCGAAAGCGAGGCCGACAACAAATTCACCGAGGCGGCGCTTGAACGCCATAAGCGCGAAGGCATGGAACTGGCCATCCGGGCGCGCTGGATCGCCCTGGCGGTGATCGCGATCATGCTGCCGTTCATCATCCCCAGCCTCGAGGTCATCTACTACCAGGCCCTGCTCGGGGCCCTGGCTCTGACCGCCTGGGCCCAGCGGCGCGTGGCCCGGGTCGGGCTATCGCGGCAGGAGCTCCTGCTGATGTATTGCGACCTGGCGATCATGACCATCGCGATCATCGTGCCGAACCCGCTCTCGAACGCCGATTGGCCGCTGGCGATGGCGTTCCGCTATGGCGGGTTCAAGTATTTCTACGTCCTGCTGGCCGTCGCGGTGCTGGCCTATTCCTGGCGCACGCTGTTCGCGATGGGGATGTGGACGACGGTATTCTGGATCATCGCCGTCGTGTTCGCTTCGGTGCTGGCGACCGATTATCCGGCGCTAAGCGAGGCAGCCTACGCGGCGTTCGGCGCCGACCCGGTGTTGGCGGAACTGCTGGACCCGAACAATCCTCATTTCGACATCCGCATCCAGGAGGTCGTCGTTTTCCTGATCGTCACGGTCACGCTCGCAATATCCGGCCGCCGGACCTCCCGGCTGCTCCATGGTCACGCTGCCCTGGAACGCGAGCGGGCCAATCTCGCCCGTTATTTCTCGCCCAACGTGGTCGAGGAACTGTCGCAGAACGACGAGCCGCTGAAGCAGATCCGCACCCAGAACGTCGCCGTGCTGTTCGTCGACATCGTCGGCTTCACCCGCTACGCCGCCGACAAGACACCGCAGGACGTCATCACCACGCTGCGCCAGTTCCACCAGCGCATGGAGGACGAAGTCTTCCGCCACAACGGGACCCTGGACAAGTATCTCGGCGACGGGCTGATGGCGACATTCGGTACTCCAATCGCCAGCGACGCGGACGCGCTGAACGCGCTGCGCTGCGGCCGCAGCATGATCGACTCGATGGCCACATGGAACGCCGAACGGACCGCCGCGGGCGAACCCCCGATCCAGGCCAGCTTCGGCCTGCATTACGGCCCGGCGGTGCTGGGCGATATCGGCTCGAACCGCCTGGAATTCGCGGTGATCGGCAACACCGTGAACGTGGCGAGCCGCGTCGAGGCCCTCACCCGGAACCTGTCGGTCGAGTTGGCGGCGACCCACGATCTACTGGAACAGGTCCTCAGCGAATCCAATGGTGACGATCAAGTGGTTTCGGACCTCATTCGGCACGACGGCCAGGAGATCCGCGGATTGGACTCAAGGATGACACTCTGGACACTGTCACCGCAGTCCTAGGCGCTCTCCCCGGCGTCATTGCGAGGAGCACAGAGCGTCGTCAGAATGAGACCGGGCACGCCAGTTCCGTCGCCCCGGGGTCTGGATCTAGCAGCATGCATCGGTGGCGCACGCCTCACCAGATGAACAGTCGTCTACCGCACAACCGCGTCCCAGGAAGGTCTGGTCGGAAAGGTAGAATGCGGAAAACGCCTCTTCAAAGTCGGGGGCAACCGACTTTTCCGCCAGTCCTGTTTTCAGAAGCCATTCCTGCCACGCCTTCAGCTTGGGCCGATCGCCAATGAAGTCAAAACAGGATCGGCGTTGAATGATATCGGCGCGGTGCAGGAGCGGGAGCCAGGCGATGTCGACCATGCCGATCGTGTCGCCGCCAAAATAGGGCATGTCGCCAAGGTGTCTTTCGACCCTGTCGAATGCCTTTCCGAGTTTTTCGCTGCGTTCCCTCAGGACGTCTGAGTCGGGGCTACGTTGAGCGCTGCATTGAACCAGATAGTTCTTGGACGCCAGATAGCTCCATGCTCGGTTCGTCGCCTTGTCCTCGAGCGAAATCTCTTGCTGAAGCGCAGGATATGCTTCCTCGATGTACTCGACGATCGCATCGGATTCGAAGAGCGCCTTTCCATGATCGGTGATCAGCACCGGAACTTGCCCGTTCGGCGAGATATCCAGGAACCATTGCGGCTTGTCGCTCAGACTTATGAACTCAATCTCGTAGGGGATGCTCTTGGCTTCAAGCAAGGCCGTAACGCGTTGAACAAAGGGGCAAATCTTGAAACTGACGATCTTCATCGCGGGGCGTCCTTCCATTCCAAACATGCCGCAAGGCCTTGATCGATGGCCGCATTAGGAAGTATATTGCCAATATCTCAACGATTCAAGAGATATTGAGATATGAATGAGAAGCAGGCTTTGGGCGTGCTGGGCGCTTTGTCTCAGGAAACCCGTTTGCGGATTATCCGGTACCTTGTTCAGTGCGGTAAGGAAGGCGCGTCAGCGGGCGAGGTTGGCAAGCAGGTTGACGCGACTTCCTCGCGGGCTTCGTTTCACCTATCAACGCTGGAGCAGGCCGGCGCGATTTCATCTGAACGCCAATCGCGGAAGATCATCTATCGCGCAGATTTTCGGAATCTTGGAAACCTGATCTCGTTTCTGCTCAATGATTGCTGCGACAATCACCCCGACATCCGGGCGTGCTGCATGGGTGAAGACGGGTGCCCTTGAATCTACCGGTATAGGTCAGAACGGTCGTGCATTACGGCCATCAGCCGCACTACTGACCGGTGGAAAGCCGGCATTCGAGTGCTCTCCGATTTGCCAGCGCACTGTTCTTTCCGGAAGCAAAGATATCGAACTGGGAACTACTCCTGGAACACCACAGTCCGCGCGAATTCCGGGGGCCGGCGCACCCGGGTCGCGCGCTCAAAGGCATGGGCGAGGCCGATCAGGGCCGGCTCGGAAAAGGCGCCGCCGATGAATGAGAGGCCGACCGGCAGGCCGTGCAGGTAGCCGGCCGGGACGGTGATGCAGGCATAGCCCGACACCGCCGCCAGGTAAGCGGTGCTGCCGGACCGGTTGTCGCCGTTGACCCAGTCTATCAGCCAGGGCGCGGAGGTGGTCGGCGCGATGATGGCGTCCAGCGCATAGTCGGCAAGTGCGCGGTCGATTCCCTCGGGACGGGTCAGTCTCCGACAGGTCCGCCGGGCCTCCAGATAGCCCGGATCGTCAAGGCCGCCGGTTCGTTCCGACTCCTCAAGCAGGTCCTGAGGAAAATACGGCATCGTCCTGTCGCGATTGCTCTCGTTGAAGGCGATGAGTTCGGCAAGGCTGTGGACACGGGCGCTCGCTCCGGCGCCGGCGAGATAAGCGTCCAGCCCGACCTTGAATTCGGTCTTCATGACCGTCATCTCCGACGGCCGGATGGCGTCAACCGGCGTGATGTGGACCGTATCGACGATCTCGGCCCCGGCCTCGCGCATGGCCGTGGCGCAGCCCTCGACAATCCGCCGAACGTCAACATGAAAGGCTTCGAGGTCAGCCAACAGTCCGATCCGGGCACCGCGCAGCCCGTTATCATCCAAGTTCGCAGCATAGTCCGGCGGGCGGCGCGATTCCGCATCCGCGGTCGTTTCGTCATCCGGGTCGACACCGGAGATGGCGTTCAGCAGCAGCGCCGCATCGGCAACGCTGCGGGCGATCGGCCCGGCGGTGTCCTGGCTGTGCGAGATCGGGATGATGCCGCTGCGGCCGACGAGCCCGATGCTGGGCTTGATGCCGACCACCCCGTTCATCGCCGAGGGACTCATGATCGAGCCGTCGGTCTCGGTGCCGATGGCGGCGGCGCAGAAGCCGCACGCCACCGCGACGCCGGAACCGGAGCTGGAGCCGCCGGGGGTGCGGTCGAGCGCATAGGGGTTGCGCGTCTGCCCACCGCGGCTGCTCCAGCCGCTGGAGGAGCGCTTGGAGCGGAAATTCGCCCATTCGCTGAGATTGGTCTTGCCCAGGATGACCGCCCCGGCTTCGCGCAGTCGGGCCACTACCGCAGCATCCTTCTGCGCGACATGACCATCCAGCGCCAACGATCCGGCGGTCGTGGTCATGTGGTCGGCGGTGTCGATATTGTCCTTCACCAGGATCGGAATGCCGTGCAGCGGCCGCACCTGCCCGGCCAGGCGCTCATCGTCCAGTGCGCCGGCGATCTGCAATGCATCCGGATTGATCTCGAGCACTGAATTGACATGCCGGTCAAGCCGGTCGATGCGGGCGAGGCAGTGCATGGTGAGCGCCGTGGCGGTCAGGTCGCCATCGGACATCATGCGCAGCAGGTCTGCGATCCCCAGGGCGTTCAGATCGAGTTCCTCGGCCGGCATGGTCACACCCCTTCCCTGCTCTCCCGCACATCGAGGAAATCGCGCAGCGCATCGCCGATGAAGTTGATCGACAGCACCGTCAGCATGATCGCCAGGCCGGGAAAGATCCCCAGCCACCACGCCCGGGTGATGAAGCTGCGCGCGTCGGCCAGGATCAGCCCCCAGGTCGGCGTCGACGACTGCACGCCCAGCCCGAGGAACGACAGTCCGGCCTCGCCCAGTATCGCGTACGACACGCTGACGGTGGCCTGGACGATGATCGGCGCCATGGCGTTGGGCAGCACATGGCGCCACATGATGCGGAAATCCGAGGTGCCGACGGTCCGCGCCGCGTCGACATATTGTTCCTGCTTGATCGACAGCACCATGCCGCGGGCGACCCGCGCGAAATCGTCGACGAAGGCCAGCGAGATGGCAACGATCACATTGCTGAGCCCGGTCCCGAACACCGCCACCAGATAGACCGCGATTATGAAGTTCGGGAAGGCCCATTGCAGGTCGATATAGCGCATGATGATGTGATCGACCCAGCCACCGGCATAGCCGGCCCATACACCCAGGGACACTCCGACGAGAAGGGCGATGGCAACGGTGGATACGCCAACGAATATGGACACTTGCGTCCCGGCGATGATCCGGCTCAGCAGGTCGCGGCCAAGATCGTCGGTGCCCAGCGGATGCTGCCACGACGGCGCCGCCAGGAAGTCGTAGGCCATGTCGTTGGGGTCATAGGGCGCGATCAGCGGACCCAGGATCGCCGCCACCACGAAGACCGCCAGGATTACCGATCCGACCAGCGCCTTCCGGTCGGCCCGCATCACGGCGCGGAACTGGCTCCAGCGCGTGGTCCGCACCATCGGCGCCTCGGCCGCTTCAGACATCGCGTGCGGCGTCATGATTCAAACCGGATGCGCGGATCGATCATCGTGTAGAGCAGATCGACCAGCAGGTTGCTGAAGATGAAGATCGCCGAGACCACCAGGATCGCGCCCTGCACCACCGGATAGTCGCGGTCCAGAATTCCCTGGATAAGGATCCGCCCCAGCCCTTTGATCGCAAACACGTTCTCCACGACGACGGCGCCCGCCATCAGCAGCGCGAAGGCGATCCCGATCACCGTTACCACCGGGATCAGCGCGTTCGGCAGAGCATGGCGCAGCAGCACCACCGAGGGGCGCAGGCCCTTGGCGCGCGCGACCCGCATATAGTCGGTCTTCAGAACCTCCAGCATCGCTGAGCGGATCATCCGCGCGATGATCGCCGAGAACGCCGTGCCGACCGCAATCGACGGCAGGATCAGATGCGACAGCCACGGCCAGAACCCCTCTGACAGCGGCACATAGCCGATCGCCGGCAGCCATTGCAGATTGGCGGCGAATACGATCACCAGCAGAATGCCGACCCAGAAATCCGGCATGCTGAGCCCCAGGAAGGCGACCAGGGTCACGCCGTGGTCCAGCCCGGTATTGCGCCGGGTCGCCGCGATCAGCCCGGCCGGAATGGCGATCACCAGCGCCAGTACGAAGGAGATCCCGGCCAGGGACAGGGTCCGTGGCGCGGCCTCGGCGATCAACCGGCTGACGGCAACCCGGCTACCATAGATCGAGTTGCCCAGATCGCCCTGAAGAGTGAGCCAGAACCACTTGAAATACTGCACATATATCGGCTGGTCGAGGCCCAGTTTGCGCCGCAGATCCTCAATCGCCTGGGCGTCGCCGACATCGAACAGCATGGCGCCGATCGGGTCGCCGGGCACGATCCGCAACATGAAGAACACCAGGGTGGCAACCGCCCACATGACCAGGACGGCCCCCAGGGCCCGGCGGATGAGATAGGTCGACATCTTTGATTCCGAGGACCGGTCGCAGGCGGCCGGCGCAAGGCCGACCACCCGCGATGTCGGTTCAGCTGACGGTCACCCGGTCGAGATCGACCAGACCGGGAATGCGGCTCTCGGCCGGGAAGTCCACATCCTTGTGGTGGATCAGGATGTTCGCCGGGTGGTACAGGAACGCGCAGGCCACCTTGTCGGAGGTGATGCGGTTTGCCTGCTGTACCAGTTCGCGCCGCTTCTCCAGATCGGCGGTGGCGCTCTGCTCGGTGATCAGGCGGTCGGCCTCGGCCTCGGAGAAATAGCCGAAGGGGTAAATCGCCGGATCGCGCTTGCGGCCGTTGAACTTGGACGCGGTCTGCATCCAGTCGACCAGCCCGTCATCCGGGTCGAAATCGCCGCCGCTGCCGGCCCGGCGCAGATCCCAGTTCATGGTATCGAAATCCTCGATGCCGACCGAGAACTCCTTGGTCAGCAATTCGACGTCGATGTTGAGATTCTGCTTCAGGATCGCCGCCACGATGGTCGACTCCCGGCGCGCCGCCGGGGTGGTGATCAGCTTCAGGGTCGGGAAACCCTCGCCATTCGGATAACCGGCCTCGGCCATCAGCCGCCGGGCCTCGTCGGCGTCGTAGCGCTGAGCGCTGGTTTCCGCCAATCCCTCGTCGAAATAGAAGCCCATCGCCGGATTGATCGTGCCATAGGCCGCGGTGCCTCGGCCGAACTGGGCCTGCCGAAGATAGCGGTCGCGGTCAAGGGCCTTGGCCAGGGCGAGCCGAACCATGAAGCCCTTCTCCTGCATCAGCTCGTCCAGCGGCTTGTTGAAATCCGTCACCTTCATGGCGTCGTTCCACGGATTGATCCACAGCGACTGGAACCCCGGCGCCGGCTTCTCGTCGACCACAAGGTCCGGGTTCTGCACGAAACGGTCGACCAGTTCCGCCGCCACCGGGTTGCCGCCGATCAGCTGGATGTCGCCGGCCTCGAGGGCCGCCGCCAGCGGCTCCGCGTCGATCACCGGCTTGATGATGACCTTGTCGAGCTTCGGCCTTTCGGGGTCGTAATAGTCGGCGAACTTCTCCAGCACGACGCCCTGGCCGAGCTGGTGCTCAGTGACGCGGAACGGTCCGGTTCCAACCGGCGTCAGGCCGTATTGCGCATTGCCCATCTGGTCCAGGGCGCCACGGCTGACGATGGTCATGGCCCGGCCGCTCGAGCGCTCCAGGGTCTTGCCCAGGAACGAGGCCTGCGGTTGGGCGAGGGTGAATTGCACCGTATGGGCGTCGATCTTGTCGACGGCGACCACATTGGTGAGAACCCGCGAATGGAACGACTGCTCCGGGTCCTTCGAACGCGCATAGGTGAACAGCACATCGTCGGCATCGAAGGCGTCGCCATTGTGGAAGGTGACACCCTGGCGCAGGTTGAAGGTGTACTTGGTGCCGTCGTCGGAGACGGTCCAGTCCTCCGCCAGATCGCCTTCGGCGACCAAATCGGCGTTGATGTGCATCAGGCCGCTGAGCACATTCGAGGAGATCTGGAACTGCAGCACCTGATTGATCTGCGCCGGATCCAGGGTCAGGATTTCACCGATCCCGGCCCAGCCGCAGGTCAGGGTGCCGCCGGCATGGCCGTCCGCTTTCGCCGCGGTAGTACCGGCGCCCGGCATCAGATGCCAGGCGGCCAGCGTGCCGGAGGCTGCCATGAGCCGTAGCATCGCGCGGCGCTTCAGTTTCGGCCCGGACATGTCCGCCGTGTTGAGCCCGAACAGCGGATCGCGCGGATCGAAATCATGCGCCTCGTCCCACTCCGCTTTGATGCGGGCCTGCTCGGCCGTGTCCAGATCCTTGAATAGTTTCGATGTCATTTGAGCCTCCTGTTGTATCTGCTTGGTTTGGTTCCGGTCCCTATCGATGCCTTGGTCCGCCTCAGTACGAATCGTGATTGCAGTCAGCCACCTGTCCCACGTCACCGTCATTCCCGCAAAAGCGGGAATCCAGTCGATCCCGGCGCTTCCTGGATTCCCGCTTTTGCGGGAATGACGATGTGGGGCGGCGGCCCGCGCCGTGACTCATTGATCCAATCTCCTCTTTTCCAATCAGCCACTTACGCGAACTCCATCGCCGTCTGGTCCAGCTTGAAGCAGGCCGCACCGTGTTCCGGTGCGAGGGCCTGCAGATCCGGAAACGCGGCGGTACAGCCGTCGTCGGCTAGCGGGCAGCGGGGATGGAAGACGCATCCCGCCGGCGGGTTGATCGGGCTTGCGATCTCGCCCTTGATGATCCGATGCGGACGGTCGCGTTCGACCACCGGGTCGGGCACCGGGACTGCCGACAGCAAGGCCTGGGTATAGGGGTGCCGGGGATCCTCGAACAGCGTGTCGCAGTCGCCGATCTCGACCAGCTTGCCCAGATACATGACCGCGACCCGGTGGCATATATGGCGCACCACGCTGAGGTCGTGTCCGATGAACAAATAGGTCAGGCCGAACTCCTCGCGCAGATCCTCAAGCAATCGGATGACCTGCGCCTGGATCGACACGTCGAGCGCGGAGACCGCTTCGTCGCAGAGGATGAAATCCGGCTTCAACGCCAGCGCCCGGGCAATTCCGACCCGCTGTCGCTGGCCTCCGCTCATCTCGTGCGGATAGCGGTCGATCAGCCTACCCGAAAGTCCGCAGACCTCCAGCAGGCCGCGCACCTGCCGGGTTATCGATGCCCGGTCGCGGGCGACCTCATGCACGATCAGCGGTTCGCCGATGATGTCCTCGACGGTCATGCGCGGGTTGAGAGAGCTGAACGGATCCTGGAACACCGCCTGGACACGGCGGCGATAAGCGCGGGTCTCGTCGCGATCCAGCGCGGCGATGTCACGGCCGTCGAACAGGATCGATCCGTCGGTCGGCGTCTCCAGCTTCAGCAGGCAGCGGCCGATGGTCGATTTGCCGCAACCGGACTCACCGACCAGCCCCAGGGTCTCTCCGCGGCGGATAGTGAGATCGATCCCGTCGACCGCCTTCACCTGTCCGACCGTGTGCTGGAACAGCACACCACGCGTCACCGGGAAGTGCTTGCGCAGCCCGCGCAACTCGATCAGGGCGTCGCCCGGAGTCTCGCGCTGTTCGGTCATGCCGGCTCCGGGGCGTGCAGGGCGTCGATCTCGAAGCAGGCGGATTGGTGGCTGCCGGCGACATCGCTCAGCGGCGGCGCCTGCCTGGCGCACTGATCGGTCGCAAGAGCGCAGCGCGGCCGGAATGCGCAGCCGCTTGGCAGGGCCAGGGGATCGGGCGGGTTGCCGGGGATCGGATCCAGCGGCGCGCCGCGCGGCCGATCCAGCCTCGGCACCGAATTGAGAAGCCCGACCGTATAGGGATGGCTCGGCCGGCGATAGATCTCCTCCGCCGGCCCGCGCTCGACGATGCGGCCGGCATACATCACGTTCACCCGGTGCGCATGGCGGGCGACGATGCCGAGATTGTGGGTGATGATCACCAGCGCCACACCCATGCGGATACACAGATCCTGCATCAGTTCCAGAACCTGCGCCTGGATGGTGACATCGAGCGCGGTAGTCGGTTCGTCGGCGATGATCAGTTCCGGCTCGCAGGCCAGCGCGATGGCGATCATCACACGCTGCCGCATGCCGCCGCTCAGATGGTGTGGATACTGCTTCAGGCGTCGCTCCGGCTCGGCGATACCCACCAGGTCAAGAAGCTCCACCGCCCGGGCCCTCGCAGCCGCCGGCGACAGGCCGAGATGCTCGCGCATCGCCTCGGTCAATTGCCGGCCGATCGACAGGACCGGATTCAGCGACGTCATCGGCTCCTGGAACACCATGCCGACCCGCCGGCCGCGCACATGCCGGATGCCCTCGTCGTCGAGGCCCAGCAGATCGGATCCGTCTAGCAGAATGCGGCCGCCGGCAATCCGGGCCGGCGGCACCGGCAGAAGCTGCAGCACCGACAAGGCGGTCACGGATTTGCCGCTGCCGGACTCACCGACCACTGCGACGATCTCGCCGGCGGCGACGTCATAGGAGACGCCGTTCACGGCGCGCAATGCGCCCGCCGGGGTGGCGAACTCGACCACCAGATCCTCGATTTCAAGAAGCGCCGGCAATCCGCTCGTCCATCATCGGCCGGCCACGCCGATCACCCGGGTCAAGCCGCGCCCTTCGCGATCGATCAAAGCGATGCCTGCGGCACGCCTCGCCATGGTTGAATCCCTCCCAGACCATTGCTAACAGCGCGATCCGGTTGTCTCGTTCCTGAGCTCTTGTTATCATTATCGATATTGATTTTAAGCTCCGGATGTTGGCTGTCAACCGATGAACAGACTTTCGCGCATATTCGACGACGATGCCATCGCGATCCCCCGGGAGCGCAAGGGCAATGCGGTCTATCACGCACTCAAGCGGGCCATCATCCTGGCTTCGCTCCCGGGCGGGGAAGCACTGATCGAGCAGCACATTGCCGGCACCTTTGGCTGCAGCCAGGGCACCGTCCGCGAGGCGCTGCTACGGCTGGAGCATGACGGGCTGGTCAGCCGGCGCGGCTATCAGGGCACATTGGTCTCCGACACCTCCGCCGAAGAAGCGGCACGTATGGCACGCATCCGCATCGACATCGAGACCCATGGCGTCCGGCTCGCCACGCCGTCTTTCACGGCGACCGATTTCACCGTGCTGAACGAGATCGTCGGCCGGATGGACTGCGCCGAGAACTCCCATGACAGCTATGCGAGGAGCGAGTTGGACCGGGAATTCCACATGGCGATCTTCCGGGTCGCCGGCCTGCCGGCGCTGGAGCCGATCCTGACACGCTGCACCCTGCACATGCACCGCTTCACCTTCGCCGGCGACCCCCCGGCCCCGGTCGCGGCGATCCGGGCCGATGGCCAGCCCCTGCCCTCCGGACCGGCGCAACACCGCGAGATCGTCGGCACCATCGCCGCGGGCGACCCCGATCGCGCCGCCGCGACCCTGCGCGACCATATCGAATCCGTCATCGGCGCATGGTCGCCGGAGCTGCAGAGGGCGATGGCCGACGCCGGGACGAACCAGACCGGCAACCCAATCTGACTGCAACCGCGGCTCGTCAGCCTCCGCCCAATGTCGTCAGCCCGTCATAAAGCAGCCGCAGCGCCAGCAGCGTGAGGACCACCGACAGGACGCGGTGAAAGCTCTGGTCCTTGAGCTTCACCAGGACCCGCTTGCCGATCACGGTGCCGAGGAAGCCGCTGGCGATCATGGCGACGATCAGCGGCAGGTACGGGCCGTAGGCGAAGCCCAGCAGGCCGAACGCGGCAACCTTGATCAAATGCTGCGCCACCATGCAGGCGGAATGGGTCGCCACATGCTCCAGCCGGCCAAGCTTGAGCGTCTTCACCATGGCCGAGATGAAGGTGCCGGTGGCGCCGAAGAACATTGTCAGGAAGCTGGAAAACGCCCCGGTCAGGGCGATCGCAAACCGTCCGGGGGCGGCGAAGGGGCGGCCCCAGGCCGACCACAGTACGAAGACCGCGAGTCCGATCTTCAGGAATTCCGGCGGCAGCTGCACCGCTGTCAGCCCGCCGATGGTTGCACCGACCAGGCTGCCCCCCACGAACGGCAACAGTACGGTGGTCTTCACGTCGCGCAGCATGATCGCGGCGCGCCCGGCATTGGAGCCGAGCTGCACGACCCCATGCACCGGGATCAGCGCCTGGGCCGGCATCAGCACTGCCATCACCGCCAGCAGCGCAACGCCGCCGCCAATGCCGGCGGCGGCGGTCAGGAACGACGTCGCGGCGCTGACGACGATCAGGATCGTCCCGGCCGTCGCGCCGATATCGGATGAAAACAGCACCTCGCCCAAGACCGCGCCGCCTGTCGTGAATCGCAAGCACGATCCTAGCGGGGCCGGGCCTCGAAATTCAAAGCCCGCATATCGTGTACGACATTACCTTGGCAGAAGGACTGTGCCGCCGGGCTCAGGCGTGGGCCGGCCGAGGCTGCAGTGCGCGGGCCAGGTTCAGCATCGCCTTCTGCAGCTTCTCGAAGGCGCGGACCTCGATCTGGCGCACCCGTTCCCGGGACACACCGTATTCCTGGCTCAGCACCTCCAGAGTGACCGGATCGTCCTTCAACCGGCGCTCGGAAAGTATGCGGCGCTCGCGCGGGTTCAATTTGTGCATTGCCTGGCGCATCAGTCGCCGCCGCCAGCCAAGCTCGTCGGACTCAATGACCAGTGTTTCCTGGTCCTGGGACTCGTCGACCAGAAGGTCGAGCCACTGGCTGTCGCCGTCCTCGCCGAGCGGCGTGTTGAGCGACATCTCGCCGGCGGAGGCGAGCCGACGGTTCATCGACACGACTTCGTCCTCGGTGACGTCGAGTTCCCTGGCGATCGCCGTCACAGTCTCCGGCGCCAGGTCGCCCTCCTCATAGGCCTCCATCTGCGCCTTCAGCCGGCGCAGGTTGAAGAACAGCTTCTTCTGACCGGCGGTCGTGCCGGCCTTCACCAGCGACCAGGAATGTAGGATGTATTCCTGGATCGACGCGCGGATCCACCACATGGCATAGGTCGCCAGGCGGAACCCCCGGTCGGGATCGTATTTCTGCAAGGCCTGCATCAGGCCGACATTTCCCTCTGCGATCAGGTCGCGCAGCGGCAGGCCGTAGCCTCCGAAACCGCGGGCGATCTTGGCCACCAGCCTGAGATGGCTGCCGGCCAGCAGGCGCAGGGCCTCCTCGTCGCGGTTCTCACGCCAGCGCTCAGCGAGATCGACCTCCTGCTCGCGGGTCAGAAGCGGAAATTCCCGAATCTCAGCAAGATATCGGGACAGGTTCGTATTTGCATTGAACGATACGGTGGCCGTGTTCATTGATGCTCCCTGACTGTTTGACCAAGCCGCCGAAACCGGCGGGACGGACACTCCGTTCGTTGACGGCGGAGTCCGGTCTCATGAATAAATGGGAACAAAAGTCGAACTTTTCAAGGTATGGCCGCAGGGACGCCGATTTCAGGGCTTGGAGACACAGCCTGTTACAAACGCGGCAAACTCTCGCGACACCGAGATGCGACAAGGCGTCGATGCGATCGCCGAACGAATCACGCAACTGGTGAAGGACCGGACCATGTCCATGACAGATCGCGCCACTGGCTACGGATGGCTGTCCATCGTGTTCCACTGGGTCGCTGCGGTGCTGGTGGTGACCATGTTCGTGATCGGCGAGCAACTGGAAGATCTGGCCCGCAGGCCCGAACGCACAGAGACACTGGCCCTGCATGTCTCGATCGGCGTCATCGCCATTGTCGTGCTGGGCGCCCGGATCCTATGGCGTCTGGTCCAGCGAGGACCGGGGCTGCCGAACCAACCGCGGGCGATCCGGCTGCTGTCGGCGCTGGTGCAATGGGCGCTGCTGGCGGCGATCGCAATCCTGATCCTGTCCGGTCCGGTCATTCAGTGGTCGGTGGGGCGCAGCGTGGACGTGTTCGGTCTGATCGGCATTCCGAGCATGCTGCCGGAAATGCGCACGCTGCACGAGGTCCTGGAAGAGGTCCACGAATTCGCCTCGTACGCGCTCATCCCCTTGCTGGCGCTCCACATGCTGGGCGCATTGAAACATCTCATCATCAATCGCGACGGCGTCTTCCAGCGCATGCTCTGGGTGCGCAGGGACCAGCTCGTTCAGGCGCCGGAAGGCAAGCCGGGCGTAACCGGCTGACCCAGCTTGCCCAGCTGGTCCGTATCGGCGAGCCCTCAATCGTATGAGATCTGCGGGAACCAGTTTTCGCCGCGGCCGTCCGGGGTCAGGTCGAAGATGTTCCACAGCGGCCACATGGCATCGACATGGCGCGGGTGCTGGCCCTCCTCGGATCCGGCGAAGAAGATCTCCGACGCGTATGTGTGATGGATGCCGTCGGCGTCACGACGGAACACATTGACCATCGGCCACTGGTCGCCCTCCTCCGACTCGCCGAAATAGTCGGCGTTGTAGCCGTTGCCGGCCGAGGACAGCAGCCGCAGGTCTGACCAGCCGCGAGACGCCGCGAAGTCGCGGATGGTCTGAAGCGGCGCCTTGGCGACGACCGCCAGGTTAACCCGTTGGGAGATGTGTCCGGCGCTGCCGTTCAGGCTGTCGAGGAAGGCGGCGCACATCGGGCAGGCCTTGCCGCCCGGCGGATACATGAAGCTGTAGACCACAAGGGTGTCCCTGCCCGCTGCGAACAGGTCGGACAGCCGGGTCTGCCGGGTCGTGCCAGAATCCGAGGGATCGGCGGCGCCTTCCTCGAACAGATAATCCTCTTTCACCGCGCCGCCGGGCGGAAGCCCCCGGCGGAGGGCGGCGACCTCCTCGACCTTGCGCCGCAGTTCCCGCTCGGCCGACAGCAGTCGGTCGCGGGCCTCGCGATAGGCATCAGTCTCACCGGGAAACCGGCGTTCGTGATGGTGTGCCATGGTCGTTTTCTCCCGTGTAGTTGTCAGTCGGCCAGCGCCCGCTGCAGACGATCGAGCGAACTGGTCCAGCCCTCATTGTGCATCCGGGTGCCCTCCGAGGTCTCGAACAGGCGCTGGTTGAGAACCATCTCGGTGCCGCCGTCGCTGTCCCTGAATTCTACCGTGACCAGGGTCTCGTGGCCGCGCACGCCGTCGGTCTCCCAGGCCCATGTGAACGAGAGCCGCTCCGGCGCGGCGATCTCGCGATAGACACCGCTGCAGATGTATTCCTGGCCCTGCGCATTGACCATGCGGGTGCGCCAGGCGCCGCCGGAACGAACGTCCATGGTGTCGATCACCGGCGTGGTGCCCTCCGGCCCCCACCATTTCGCAAGCTCGGCCGGATCCGACCAGGCCCGGAACACAACGTCGCGCGGTGCCGCAACCTGGCGGGTGATCGTCAGCGTGCGATCCGCCTCGGTTCCGACATCCGGCGGGGTCTCGGTGGCAACATCAGTCATCGGGTTTCTCCTCGGATTTTGGCGAGACGTCCTCCAGGTAGCGCTCCAGCCGGTCAAACTGGCCCTCCCAGAAACGGCGGTAGCTCTCCACCCAATCGGCCGCCTCCTTCAACGGTTCGGCGTTCAGGCTGCAGCGCACCACCCGCCCTGCCTTCTGCTTGCTCAGCAACCCCGCGGATTCCAGCACCCGCAGATGCTTGGAGATCGCCGGCAGTGATATGTGATGCGGCGATGCAAGCTCGGTGACCCGGGTCTCCCCCTCGGCCAGCTGCGACAGGATGGCGCGACGCGTCGGGTCACCTAGAGCGGAAAACACCGCGTCGAGACTCTCTGTAGAATAATTAACCATCTGGTTAAATATAAGCCACGTTCCGGCACCCGTCAAGTACCCGCTGCGACACCGAAGCGACGCTCGACTGAACCCTGCGGGTGCACGCTGCGCTGTTTCACCCGGCGTGGCGTGCTGTTACCGTTGGCTTCGCATGACAGGCGACGGCGACCTCTGGACCACGGCGGCGCATTGCCGGCCCGGCCGGTCAACGGCGGGACGGCCGTGACGAAAAAGCTCGCCCTGCCCGTCTTTCTCGGACTCATGCTGTACGGGTTCTGGGTCAGCCCGGATGCGCAGGTGATCTGCGCCGGAATTGCGATGTTCCTGTTCGGCGTGCTGCTGATGGAACAGGGCTTTCGTCTGTTCAGCGGCGGCTTGCTGGAACGGGCGCTGGAGATCTCGACCAACCGCCTGTGGAAATCGCTCAGCTTCGGTGTGGTGTCGACGACGGTGTCCCAGTCGAGCTCCTTCGTCTCGGTGATCACGATCTCGTTTCTCAGCGCCGGACTGCTGCCGCTGGCCGCCGGGATCGGGGTGATCTACGGCGCCAATATCGGCACCACCACCGGCGCCTGGCTGGTCGCCGGGTTCGGTCTGAAGGTCAACATCGCCGCCTATGCCATGCCGATGCTGGCGGTCGGCATCGTACTGGTCTTCCAGTCGTCCTCGACCATCAAGGGCATCGGTTACGTGATCGCCGGGGTCGGATTCCTGTTCCTTGGCATTCACAACATGAAGGAGGGGTTCGCCACCTTCCAGGATCAGGTCGACCTGGCGCAACTGGCGATGACCGGCATCCTCGGGCTGGTGGTCTATACCCTGGCCGGCGGCGTCGCGACGGTCATCATGCAATCAAGCCACGCGACGATGGTGCTGATCATCACCGCGCTGGCCGCCGGCCAGGTCACCTATGAAAACGCGCTGGCGCTGGCCATCGGCGCAAATATCGGCACCACGGTCACCGCGATCATCGGCTCGCTAAGCGCCAATTTCCAGGGCAAGCGGCTCGCCCTTGCACATCTCGTATTCAATGCTGTCACCGCAATCGTCGCCATCCTTTTGATCAACCAGCTTCGGCTGGTGGTGGATACGGTCAGCGACGCCATCGGCATCGCGGCGACCGACTACACGTTGAAACTCGCGGTCTTCCATACCGTGTTCAACCTGCTCGGTGTGATCCTGATGGTGCCGGTGATCGGACGGCTGGTCGCGTTCGTCGAACGCATGATCCCGGCCCCCGCCCGCAATGTCAGCCAGCCGCGGTACCTCAACAAGGCGGTCATCGAGTTTCCGAAGACGGTCATCGAGGCGCTGCGCAACGAGGTCCAGCGTCTCTACGACCACGCCACGGAGATCATCGCCCACGGCCTCAACCTGCACCGCAGCCGGGTCATGGGCGCCAGCGATCTCGGCACGGTCGTCGCCGACAGCCGGCAGGTTATCGAATTCGACCTGGACCAACGCTACGAGGAACGGGTCAAGCCGCTGCACGCCGCGATCGTCGAATACACCACCCGGATTTCACAGAAGCTTCATGGTGACGAGGTGGACGCCGCCTACCGCCTGCGCGAGGTCAGTGGCAAGGTTGTCGAAGCGATCAAGGCGATCAAGCACATGCGCAAGAACGTGAACCGGTTCACGACGCGGGATACCGGTCTGATGCGCGACCTCTATAACCAGGCCCGATTGGAGATCGCGGAGATCCTGCGCGAGATCGACAGGTTGCAGCATGCCGATCCGGCCGATCGCACGACATTATGGCTGGATGAAACCCGGGTCCAATTGGAGAGTGATCGCCGCGAGTTCGACCGTCGGATCGACGGGCTGATCCGCGACAACAGCATCACCGCCGAACAGGCGACATCCTGCCTCAACGATTCCGGTTACGCCTATGCGGTGATGCGCAATCTGATCGACGTCGCTCGAGAACTGTATGCGGAACCGGACTCGGCGCTGGCCGAAATCGAGCGCATCATCTCCCTCGAAGACGACGATCTGGGTCAGGTCGGCGAGCGGACGCCGGAGGTCGAAACCGAACACCGGACAGCGGTCGGCCAATGATCCTGAAGAAGACGATAAAGCGACTCTCCGGGCTGTATGACGAGGTCAGGACGAAAGACCGCGCCAGGATCAGTCCTCGGCATGTCCAGCAGATTCTCGACAAGATCGACCGTAAAGGGCGCAAGACCCGGGAGGCGCTCGAACATACCAAGGACCCGGCGAAGCGCGACAAGCTGACCCGAAAGCTCGCCGTCATCGACGAGCAACGCAAGCGTGGCGAGGAGTTGCTGGACCTGGTTCGCTAGGCGAATATCAGGCCGGCAACCAAGCTTCTTTCCCTCACTTGATCCGTATCAAGGCGGCGTGTCCGAGATGGCGGCTAGTTGACAGGGCCTGAAACGCGCTACAAATTCCTAGGGTTCGGTAACGCTACGGCAAGGCCTGTTGGTTAATGTGATGATCGGCTGGTCCAATTCAGATGCCCGAACGGTTCCGGATCCAGGTGATCGGCCACAATAATTCGGCTTGCTCGGGAGAAGAATTCCATGGCGTATGAAAGTGAGATGGGTAAGCGGCTGGAGAAGACTCTGGCCCAGCTGGAGAAGGCAGCCGAGAATTCGGTGACACGGATTCGAGCGGCTTCGAAGAAGGTCGGCAAGGGAATGTCCGCCGTCGAAAAGAGCGTCGACGCCGGCCACGCTCGTGATCGACTCCGCGCCAAACTCGACGCCGTGACAAAGGAATTGTCCGCTCTGCAGGATGCGTCGGAGAAGGAATTCCGGGCTCTTCGCAAGGCCAGCAAGCGCGAGTTCACGGCCGTGAAGAAGGCCTCGAAGAACATCGCCAAGGCGCTCGTCTCGAAATCCAAATCGGGCAAGAAGCCGGCCAAGACTGCAGCTGCCGCAAAGACCGCAGCCGCCAAACCGGCGCCGAAGACTGCTGCCGCCAAGACTGCCGCCGCCAAGCGGGCCCCGGCCAAAGCGGCTGCACCGAAGCGGGCCCCGGCCAAGGCGGCTGCACCGAAAACCGCGGCACGCGCGACCAACGCGGCGGCAGGGCCGGCGGCCGCAGCTAAGCCCGCGGCACAACGCAGTACCGCCGCACGCAGCACCGCGGCGAGAACCGCTTCGACCGCAAGCAAGGCTCCGGCCAAACCAGCGACCGCTGCCAAGCCGGCCGCGTCGGCCACCCGCGCGACGACGGCCAAGCGGACGACCGCCGCCCGCACCACCAGGGCCAAGACCAATGCCGGAGCGGCGAAGCCCGCATCCGCCTCGGGCGCGACTGCTGCGAAGCCGGCGGCCAAGAAGCCGGCGACACGCCGGTCGACGACGGCCCGACGCCCGGCCGCCCGCCGCACCACGGCATCGCGCCCGAAACCGCCGGCGAAGCCGTAGCGCAGGCTCGGCCGTCAGACGGAAGCCGGCGGCGTTGCCGGCTTTGCGGTCTGGCGGCCCGACGACGGCACGCGGAATTGCCTGCGGTCCCTTCGCCGACGATCCGAGCGCAAGGTCGATGTCGGTGGGATTCGAACCGGGGCAGGCGTTCCGACATCCCGCTCAGCAAACTCTGCGGAGCCTGCGATGATGTCGACCCTGTCCGCCTGCGACCCGCTCATTCAGATCATCTCCGACATAACCAGGATCGAACCGGACAGGTTTTCCGACGAGTCCTCGCTGTTTCACGACTTCGGCGTTGCCGGGCTGGATGGTGCAGAGGTGCTTGAAGCGATCGGGCGTGATTTCGGTCTCGACATGTCCGAAGTCGACTGGTCCAGGTATTTCGGCCCCGAATTGCCTTACAATCCGATCTACCACCTCTGGTGCGTCATCCGCGGCCGCCGGCTGGACGCGGATATCGTCGAGTTGCGCATATCCGACCTCAGGCGCTCTATCGCCGAAGGTCGGTGGGTAGAGCCGTCGATCTGAGTTGGGGCCAGCCCAGCCCCGACGCTGCCTCTCCCTCGGCGTCCGGCGGGGCTTCTTTTGTCTCCGAAGCAGGTGGTTCCATCGCCAAACCGCCAAGGACCATCGCAGGACGACTGGGCGTCGGTTGACAAGAGTATTGCCTTGGGAAAGGCTGACCCCATCCAAGAGCGCACAAGGGGGAGGCAAGACCGGCAGTCGATGTGATCCAGCCTGTCGCGCTCGCACGCCGAACGAGGGGAGGCAAACTCGTGACGCTATTCAGGAAACCAGCAACTCGAATCCTTGCCGCGGCGGCGATCGCGGCCTGCGCCGTCGTCGCCTGGCAGGCGGCCACTGCGCAGGTGCCGCCGGATGTGCTGGTGGTCGGACAGATCGCCGAGCCGAAATCCATGGACCCGCAGGTGGTCACCGCGGTCAATGATTTCCGCATCCTGGTCAACGTCTATGACGGTCTGTTGCGCTACAAGACCGGCACACTGGAGGTCGAGCCGGCGCTCGCCGAAAGCTGGGAGATCAGTGCCGACGGCTTGATCTACACTTTCAAGTTGCGGGACGGGGTGCGCTTCCACGACGGCACGCCATTCAACGCCGAGGCGGTGAAGTTTACCTTCGACCGTATGCTGGACGAGAGTCATCCGTTCCACGACACTGGCCCGTTCCCGCTGTCGTTTTTCTTCTCCTCGGTCGCCTCGACGGACGTCGTTGATGACTTGACAGTCCGCTTCACGTTGAGCGAACCCTACGCGCCGTTCCTGTCCAATTTGGCCTATCCGCCCGGCCTGATCGTCTCGCCCACGGCGGTCGAGACCCATGGTGCGGAGTACGGGCGCAACCCGTCCGGCACCGGCCCGTTCCTGTTCAGCGTGTGGGAGAGCAACCGGCAGGTGGCGCTGGAGCGCAATACCAATTACAGGGACGGGGCGCCACCGCTGCGCGGTGTGGTCTTCCGGCCGATCACCGACGCCAATGCCCGGGTCTCCGAAATGCTCTCTGGTGGGATCGACATGATGGTCGAGGTGCCGCCCGACAACGCGGCGATGTTCGACGCGGATGCGGAATTCCTGCTGCATGAACAGGCCGGGCCGCATCTTTGGTTCCTGATCCTGAACCTTCGCGAACCGCCTTTCGACGATGTCCGGATGCGCCAGGCGATCAACTATGCGATCGACAAGCAGAGCCTGGTCGACAATGTGCTGCAGGGCACCGCGACAGTCGCCACCGGACCGACGCCGGCCGCGTTCTCCTGGGCCTACAACGATACCCTGGAGCCCTATCCTCATGACCCCGACAAGGCGCGCGAACTGATCCAGGAAGCGGGCTATGGCGATGGCGCGGAGATCGTCTTCTACGTCACCGAGGGCGGCTCAGGCATGCTCGACCCGATCCCCATGGGCACCGCCATCCAGGCCGATCTGGCTGCGGTGGGGATCGACGCCAAGATCGAAACCTATGAGTGGAACACCTTCCTCAGCCGGGTCAATCCGGGTCTCGAGGGCAAGGCCGCCATGGCCGAGATGGCCTGGATGACCAACGATCCGGACACTCTGCCCTTCCTGGCGCTCAGGACCTCGGCGATGCCCGAGGAAGGCGGCTTCAACTCCGGCTACTACTCGAATCCCCAGGTCGACGAATTGCTGGAAGCCGCCCGGCGCAGCACCGACCAGGCGGAACGCGCCCGGCTCTACCGGGACATGCAGCAGATCGTCTATGAGGACGCGCCCTGGGCCTTCATCGCCAGCTGGAAGCAGAACGCGGTCACCACCGCCAATGTCGGCAACTTCCAGCTCGAGCCCAGCTTCCTGCTGATCCTGCGGGATGTGAGCAAGAACTAGGTGCGGACGATGCCGCAGGGTCGGCACGGGGGTGGATATTTCGTTTCGGGCCAAGGAAGCCCCCTCACCCTCCCACTGCCTTCGGCAGCGGGCCCCTCCCTCTCCCGCAAGGGGAGAGGAGTAACAAGTGCGGCCTATTGCTTCCCTCTCCCCTCGCGGGAGAGGGAGGGACCCGCGGCGAAGCCGTGGGAGGGTGAGGGGGTCGGCTACGGCCAACCGGCCGAGTGTTGCCGCCGTCCCCAGATCCCATCGCCTCGACCATCAGTATGGCGGCAAAGGCGCCTCCCGCCATGACCGGCTACATCCTGCGCCGGTTGCTGCTGACGATACCGGTGCTGTTCGGCATGTCGGTGATCGTCTTTCTGGTGATCTCGCTCATTCCGGGCGATCCGGCGACCGCGATCCTGGGGTCTTTCGCCACGCCCGAGAACGTCGAACGGCTGAACCGCGAACTCGGGCTCGATAAGCCGCTGCCGGTGCAGTACGTCACCTGGCTCGCGGGCGTGTTGCAGGGGGATTTCGGGCAGTCCTATTCGCTCAACCGGCCGGTGATCGACGAGGTCATGGAGCGCTTCGTGCCGACCCTCGTCCTGGCCGGAGCGGCGCTGGCGCTGTGTACCCTGTTCGGGCTGGCGGCCGGTGCCGCGGCGGCGGTGCGCCAGTATGGCTGGACCGACAAGATCCTGACCCTGTTGGTGTTGATCGGCATTTCCACGCCATCCTTCTTTCTCGGGATCATGCTGATCCTGTGGTTCTCGGTCGGCTTGCGATGGTTTCCGACCGGCGGCATGTATGCCCTGTTCGGCGGCGGCGGACTTGGCGACCTGCTGCATCATCTGGTGCTGCCGGCGACTGCGCTGGCTGTGGTCGCGACCGGCGTGATCGCCCGACTGACGCGCTCCAACATGCTGGAGGTGTTGCGCCAGGATTATGTCCGCACCGCCCGCGCCAAGGGATTGCGCGAGCCGGCGGTGATCGGCCGGCATGCGTTCAAGAACGCCTTCGTCAACATGGTGCCGATCATCGGCATCCAGGCCGGCTTCGTGCTCGGCGGCGCGGTCTATATCGAGAGTGTGTTCCAGTGGCCGGGCATCGGCCGGATGCTGGTGACCGCGATCTCGACCCGCGACATCCTGCTGGTGCAGGGCGGCGTGCTGGTGGTGGCGGCAAGCTTCGTGCTGATCAACCTGGTCACCGACGTCGTGCAGAGCGCACTCGATCCGCGGCTGCGAGAGCAATGACCGCCCTGCCCGCCGATGCCGCGCCGGGCGGGGATGCCGGCGCCCCGATTGCCTCGCGACCGACGGCATGGCAGTTGCTGCAGCGCAATTCACTGGCGCTCACCGGTCTCGTCATCGTCGCCGCGATCGCATTGATCGCACTGGCCGCCCCGATCCTGCCTCTGGCCGATCCCAACGCCACCGATCCCGCCAACCGCCTGCAGCCGCCCCTGTCGCCGGACGCCCTGCTCGGAACCGACCAGCTCGGCCGCGATATGCTGTCGAGGCTGATCTGGGGCACCCGGGTCAGCCTTGCCGTCGGCGTCGCGGCGACCCTGGTCGCCACCCTGATCGGCTCGACCATCGGGCTGGTCGCCGCCTTTTTCGGCCGGGTCACCGACCAGATCTTCATGCGCGGCATCGACATGCTGATGGCCTTCCCCTATCTGCTGCTGGCGCTGGCAATCGTCGCGGCGCTGGGCCCCGGTCTCATGAACGCGCTGCTGGCCATCGCCATCGTCAACATCCCGTTCTTCGCCCGCTCGGTGCGCGGCAACACCCTGACGCTGGTCGGGCGCGAATTCGTCGAGGCGGCGCGGCTGTCGGGCTATTCCGACTTGCGCATCATGCTGTCGGAACTGCTGCCCAACGTGCTGCCGATCATCATCATCACCATGTCGACGACCGTCGGCTGGATGATCCTGGAGACCGCGGGCCTGAGCTTCCTTGGCCTGGGGGCGCAGCCGCCGCAGGCCGATCTCGGCAGCATGCTGGGCGACGGGCGCAACCTGATCATCCGGGCGCCGCATGTCTCCATTGTGCCCGGCATGTTGATCCTGGTGCTGGTGATCGGCATCAACCTGCTCGGCGACGGCCTCAGGGATGTCCTCGATCCTCGTCTCAAATCCGGGGCCCTGTCGCGGCCAGTCGCCAGGACCGAGGCCGCCCCGGAAGCCGAACGGCAGGCGGCGGCGCCAACCGGCCGGCCGCCGCTGGTGGCGGTGTGCGATTTGGAGACCCGTTTCCAGATCGGCCGTGAGACCCACCGCGCCGTCAGCGATGTTCGCTTCGAGGTTGCGCGCGGCGAAGCGGTCGGCATCGTCGGCGAATCCGGTTCCGGCAAGTCGGTCACCGCGATGTCGGTGCTGGGGCTGGTGCCGACGCCGCCCGGCCGCATCACCGGCGGGCGCATCCTGTTCGACGGCGAGGATCTGGTCGGCATGCCGCTGGGCGATCTGCAGGACATCCGCGGCAACCGCATCGCCTATATCTTTCAGGATCCGCTGACCACGCTGAACCCGCTGATTCCGGTCGGCGAGCAGGTCGCCGAGACGCTCCGCCGCCATCGCGGGCTCGACCGGCGGGCGGCCATGGAGCGCGCCGTTACCCTGCTGGGCCGGGTCGACATTCCGGAGCCCGAGACCAAAGCCGGGGCCTATCCGCACGAGTTGTCCGGCGGGCAGCGGCAGCGCGTCGTGATCGCCATGGCGCTGGCCAACGAGCCGGACCTGATCATCGCCGACGAGCCGACCACGGCGCTGGACGTCACCACCCAGGCCAGAGTGCTCGCACTGCTCAACGATCTCCGGCGCGAGGCCGACGCGGCGCTGATCTTCATCACCCACGACCTCGGCGTCGTGTCGGAACTGTGCGACCGGGTGCTGGTCATGTATGCCGGCCGGATCGTCGAGAGCGGCACCGTCGACTCCGTGTTCGACGCGCCGCGCCATCCCTACACGAAGCGACTGCTGGCCTGCGTCCCGATCCTGGGACAGCCGGACCGCTCGATCGACGCCATCCCGGGCCTGCCGCCGGCGATTGACCGCCTGCCGCGGGGTTGTGCCTTCGCGCCGCGCTGCCCGCTGGCGCAGGAGTCCTGCCGCGCCAACGCGATCCCGTTACGTGAGGTCGGCCCCGGACATGCATCGCGCTGTCTCAGGACCGAAGAGCTGGCCGATGGCTGACCAGACCGAGATCATCCTGGAAGCCCAGGAACTGCGACGCATATTCGGCGGCGGCCGCAACTGGCATGGCGGACGCAAGCCGCAGATCGCCGCTGTCGACGGCGTCTCTCTCAGCGTCGAGCGTGGCCGCACGCTGGGCATCGTCGGCGAGAGCGGCTGCGGCAAGTCGACCTTGGCCCGCATGCTGGTCGGGCTCTTGGCGCCCAGCGCCGGGCGCATTGCGCTTGAGGGCCGCCCGGTGCGCGACCTCAAGGGCGACGAGAAGAGACGCTTCCATCGCACGGTGCAGCTCGTGTTCCAGGACCCGCTCAGCTCACTGAACCCGCGCAAGACCGTGCGGCAGATCCTGGAAGGCCCGCTGCAAGCCCTGCTGGACCTGGACCGCGAGGCCCGCCGGGACCGGGTCGCAGAGTTGATGCGGTTGGTCAGCCTGCGGCCGGAATTCGTCGACCGCTATCCGCATGAATTCTCCGGCGGCCAGTGCCAGCGCATCGGCATCGCCCGGGCGCTGGCGGTGGAGCCGCGGCTGATCGTGCTCGACGAGCCGGTGTCGGCGCTGGACGTCTCGGTCCAGGCCCAGGTTCTCCGCCTGCTGAACGACTTGCAGGCCCGGCTCGGCCTGACCTATGTGTTCATCTCCCACGACCTGGCGGTCGTCGAGGCGCTGTGCGACCGCGTCATGGTGATGTATCGCGGCCGCGTCGTTGAAGAGGCGCCACGCGACCGGCTGTTCCGGCAGCCGGCCCACGACTATACCCGCAGCCTGCTGGCCGCGGTGCCGATTCCCGGCCGTAAGCGGGGTATGGCCTGATCGCCCGGCCGGCGGTCCGGATCAGCCCTTGATGCCGGTCGAGGCGATGCTGGCGATGAACGCCCTTTGCATCGACAGATAGAAGGCCAGCACCGGCACGGTGATGATCGACAGATAGGCCATGATCTCGCCCCAGGCCGTGTTGAGCTGGAAGAAATACTGCAGCCCAACCAGGACCGGCCGGTACTCCTCCGACTGTGTCACCATCAGCGGCCAGAGATACTGGTTGTACATGTACAGGAACTTCAGGATCGCCGCAGTCGCGATGATCGGGCCGGAGAGCGGGATGATGACGCGCCGGTAGATCTGGAACCAGCTGGCGCCGTCGACCCGGGCGGCCTCCACCAACTCCTTCGGCAGGTCCTTGAAATATTGCACGAACAGGAAGATCGTCAGCGCGTCGGCGATGAACGGGATGATCTGGACATGATAGCTGTTCAGCCAGCCGACGCTGAACCCGTCGATCCCGATCCAGGGCAGGTTGTTGACCACCAGCAGCAGCGGGATCGCGATGGTCTCGAATGGCACGATGAAGGTCGCCAGGATGACCGACAGCAGCACCGCCCGCCCCTTCCATTCCAGGAACACGAAGGCGAATGCGGCCAGTGAGCAAAGGACCAGCGACAGCGCCATGGTCGTAACCGTCACGAAGATCGAATTGAACACGAAACGCCCCAGCGGCACGCGGTCCATGGCGTCGGAGTAATTTCCCAAAGAGATGTCCCCGACCGGCAGGAAGGCGCGGATCGACGACGAGTCGCGCAACAGCTGAAGGTCCGGCTTCAGCGACGAAACCACCATGAAGACGACCGGGAAGATGAAGATCAGCGCGACCCACGCAAGCAGCAGGTAGCGCAGGGCGGTCCGGACAACGGTGTCTCGGGCCATCAGTCGCGCTCCCGCGATACGTAGCGCTGGAACAGCGAAATCGACAGGACGAACAGGAACAGCAGGACCGAGATCGCCGAGCCGCCGGAGATGTCCTGCTTCTCGAAGCCGCGCTGCACCGCCTGGAAGACCAGCGACTGGGTCGAGTCGAGCGGCCCTCCGCGGGTCATGACGTCGACCTGGGCGAACAGAGCGAACGACTGCATGGTGATCACCACCATCACCAGGACGGCGGTGTTTCGAAGTCCGGGCCAGGTCACGTAGCGGAATTTCTGCCAGGTCGTCGCACCCTCGATGGAGGCCGCCTCATAGAGCGAGACCGGGATGGTCTGCAGGCCGGAGAGCCAGATGACCATGTGGAACCCGACCCCCTGCCAGATCGACATGGCCATGATGGCGCCAAGCGCGGTGGAGGTCTCGCCGAGCCAATCGACCGGCTCGAACAGGCCGAAGCTCAGGAACGCGAGCAGGCTGTTCAGCAGGCCGTTCTCGCCGTCATAGATAAACCGCCACAGGAAGGCGACCACGACGATCGAGATGACGACGGGCATGAAATAGATGGTGCGGAAGATATTGACGCCGCGCAGCGGTCTGTTGATCAGCAGTGCCAGCAGCAACGCCAGCCCGGCCTGCATCGGCGCGACGACGGCGACGAACAGGATCGTGTTGAACAGCGCCTTCATGAAGATCACGTCGCTGGCCAGCAGCACCAGCCGCCTGTCCTCGCCCCAGCCCCAGGACATCCATTCCCGCTTGCCGGCGAGATGCGGATAGTCCGGGTTGTTGCGGGTGAAGGTCCTCAGCCTCGGATAGGTCGGGGCACCGGCCTCGTCCCTGACAACATCGCCGGTCGCCGGATCGCGCGCCGGCTCCAGCACGAAGATGCTCAGTCCGAGCATGTCCTCGAAATTCTTGGTGCCGACGAACTCGGCCGGATTGGGCGAGATCAGCCTCTGGTTGGTGAAGGAGAAGCCGAAGGCCAGCAGGAACGGCACGATCAGGAACACCACGATCAGCAGGAACGATGGCAGCGCCATGCACCAGCCGGTGGTGATCTCGGTTCGTTTCACCTGCGAGACGGTCGTGCCCATGGCATCCGCTTGTATTTCGGATGGGACGCAGACGCGCCGCCACCGGTCCGGCCGCAAGGGCCGGACCGGTCGGCGTCGATCCTCCGGCGAAGGCCGCCGCGCCTAGCGGTAGTTGCGGTTGTTCTCGATATCGGCGTTGATCGCATCGGCGGCGGCGTCGAGGGTGTCCGCGACGTCTGCGCCATTCGCGATGTCCGCCAGCGCCTTCTCGAACTCCAGTGCGGCGACCAGATAGGCCGGTGTCACCGCCCTCAGCCGCGCTTGCTGATTGCTCAGCTCGAAGAACACCTCCAGCGGACCGCCCGGCGCGTATTTCTCGGTCATCGCCGCCGCGCTCGGAGTCGATGGGATCAATCCGATCCCGTCAGAGAACGCCGCCAGGTATTTGTCCTGGATGGCGAACTCGATGAAGGCGTTGGCGCCGTCCTGGTGCGCGCTGCCCGACGACACGCTGAACTGCCACGACGCCGCCCCGATCGTCGGGCCGTTTCCGAAATCCGGGGCCGGCAGGAACAGCATGTCGTCGCCGAATTTCTCCAGCGGCGGCAGTGCCGCCCAGTTGCCGTTCCACTGCATGGCGTAGGTTCCGTCCAGGAAACCGGTCTCGCGATCGGCGCCATCCTGTGACGTACCGGGCGTCAGGCCGCGGTCGAACAGGCTTTGCCACCATTCGCCGAAGGCCATCCCGGCATCGCCGTTCAGCACCCCTTCGGCGGTCGGAACCGAGGCATCCAGGATATCGCCGCCATAGCTCTGCAGGAACGGACCGAAGGCGTAGGGGTACCATTCTCCGGTCCAGGCCATGCCGAGATCGATGGGATAAGCGAAATCGCCGGAGGATTTCAGCGCGACCAACGCCGCGTCGAATTCCTCGCCGGACCACGGGGTGTCCAATGTCGGAATGCGAATGTCGTTCGCCTCGAGCACCGAACGCCGGGCGAAGATCGCCACGGCCGCATCCCAGAGCCCAACCCCATAGAGCTTGCCGTCATACCGGCCGATCGGCCCCGGCAGGAAACCATCCAGGGCGCCGTCGGACAGTTGCAGCGGCGCGAGATAACCCGACCAGGCCCAGTTCGGCATGACCGGGCCGTCCACATCGATGATGTCCGGAAGGTCGCCGGACAGGGCGGCGGCAACGATCGCTTCGTTGTAGGATCCCTGCGGGAATTCCTCCAGGACGACCGTCCAGTCGCTCTGCGACGCGTTGAAGTCGTCGATGACACCGGTCAGCAGCTGCTTCTCGGTCGCGTTACCGGCGCCGTGATACCAGAGGCTGAGCTCGGTCTGGGCTTCAGCGGGCGCCGCCGACAGCAACGCTATCGCGAATGCCGTAGCGCATGGCCCTGCAGGCAATGACCATTTCTTCATTTCATCCCTCCCCTTCGTTGGCACGCGCCATGTTGTCAGGAACAGGTAGCGGCGGGCGCGCCATCTCCCCGACAACATCGGCCCGGCGGGCACAATGTTGTCATTCTTGCACGGATAGAGCATGACTTCGTTGTTCGAAATCAATCCGATGGCCATGTTCGCACTCGCCGACAAGTGGGTCTGGGACTTCTGGTTCGCCAGAAGCGGCGGCCTCTGGCACCTGTATTTCCTGCAGGCCGACAAGGCGCTGGGCGACCCAGAACTTCGGCACTGGAACGCGACCCACGGCCATGCCGTCTCTTCGAATCTGAAAGACTGGGACTATCTCGGAACCTGCCTTGCGCCCTCCCCGGCGCCGGCATGGGACGACAAGGCGGTCTGGACCGGGTCGGTGGTGCAGGACGATGACGGTCTTTGGCATCTGTTCTACACCGGCTCCAGCATCGCCGAAGACGCCAAGAAACAGCGCATCGGCCATGCCACCGCCGACGACATGCATGACTGGCGGCGGGTCGGCGACGGTCTCGCCCTGGACATCGACACAAGTCTCTACGAGGAGTTCGCGCCCGGGCATTGGCACGACCGCGCCATGCGCGACCCCTGGGTGATGCGCGACCCGGACGGCGACGGCTGGATCATGTACTACACGGCCCGTGTCCCCGGCGTGGCCGAGCCCAATGCGGGCGGGGCCATCGGCCTTGCCCGGTCATCGGATCTGCTCCGCTGGACCGCCTGCCCGCCGATCTTCAGCCGGCGGTTTCGGCCAGTTGGAGGTGCCGCAGGTGCTGCGCATCGGCGACACTTGGTATTGCCTGTTCTGCACCAACGCGGAGCACTGGTCGGAGGCGTATCGCAGCAGCTATCCCGGCGCGCCGGTGACCGGCACCCATTACCTGATCTCCGACAGCCACCTCGGCCCCTGGCAGATCGCGCCCGGACCGTTTCTCGACGGCCATTTTCCGCCCCGACGATACGCCGGTAAGATCGTCCGGTCGGATGACGGCCTGGCGATGATCGGCTTTCTGCATGATGGGCCGGATGGCGAATTCATCGGCGCGATCAGCGACCCGATCCGAATCGAGACAGACGGCGCCGGGCTGTTCCGTCCGCTGCGATAGGGCCGTCCGGATGTTGTCACCACTTGCCGGTCGTGCTCGACGACCCGGTATCGGCGCTTGCCGCATTGCCGAACCCCGGCCGCAGTTGATCAGGAATCAGAACTTGCCATTGTCGTTCTTCCATTCGCTGCGCGGGGGGATCGCTTCGATTGTGTCCCAATGCTCCACAATCTTGCCCTCCGCGACGCGGAAAAGGTCATAGAAGGAGGAGTGGACACCACCGAGGGAGCCTTCACTGACGGCGAGGACGAAGTTCCCCTCGGCGAGCACGCGGTGGGTTCGGTCGTATTGGATCGCGAGGCCTGTGTCGGACGTGGCTTCCAGCGCCGGGCGTAGGGCCGGCAGGCCGTCGGCGAGCTGCGGGTTGTGCTGGGTGTAGCGCTCAGCGTCGATATAGCGGTCCAGAGTTTCGAGCCGGCGGTTGATCAGGACGTCGTCGATGAAGGCGCGGACGATCTCCCGGTTGGCTTCGGTTCGGTCGAGGTCGGTCGCTTCAGTCGGGCCGTCGACCATGGTGTGGCCGGAAGGGCTGGGTTCTTGTCGCGGCTGGATGTTGTCCCAGTGCTCGACGGCCAGATCGCCCTCGAACCGGAAGACTTCGAAGCCGATCCTGCGGCTGGCGAAGTCGTACTCGGTGTGGGCGAAGACGTAGTCGCCATCCTCGAAGGCCCGCACGATGTTGACCCGGGGATTGGTCTTGGACAGCCGTTTGAACAGCGCCGCCAAGCCCTCGCCCCCTTCGTGGGTCTGGGGGTTGTGCTGGATGTATTTGTCGGGGCTGACGACCGCAACCGACGCCGGGTCGCCGGTTTCGATGCCTTTGAGAAGCGCGCGGATCCGGTCTTTTCTTTTCAAGGTCATGGGTGACTCCGCTTGTTCCATCGGGCCTTCACGATGATCGCCCATACGAGGCTCTGAACCACTGCCATTCCATGCATGGTTCCAATGGGACCCATTGGAAATTCAGCCCCGCATGCGTTCGGCCTTCGGGTCGAACAGCGGCTCGGGCTGGATCCGCGCCGCGCGGACATCGCCGATGATCTCGACGCCATAATCGGCCTCCGCGTCGAGCGCGCCACTCTCGATGTAGCCCATCGCCACGGAGCGCCCGACATGGTGCGCGTAGCCACCGGACGTGACCCAGCCGACGACGTTGTCGTCCCGGAAGATCGGCTCGTCTCCGATCACGTCGGCATCGTCGGCATCGACCACCAGCGTGACAAGCTGGCGCTCCGGTCCGGCATCGCGGGCCTTCAGCAGCGCATCGCGGCCGATGAAATCCGGCTTGTCAGGCGCGATGAAGCGGTCGAGGCCGGCCTCCCAGGGCGTGTAGATCGGCCGGTACTCCCGGGCCCAGCTCCCCCAGCTCTTCTCCAATCGAAGACTGTTGAGGGCGCGTCCGCCGAACGGCCTGAGGCCGAGATCGGCGCCCTGCTCCGTCAGCAGGTCGTAGAGCGCCCGCAGATAGTCCGGCGTCACCCAGATCTCGTAGCCGAGATCGCCGGTGAAGCTGATCCGGCCGACCAGGGCCGGGATCATGCCGATGCCCATCGGACGCATCGCCATGAAGCGGAAGACATCGTTCCCGACTTCCTCGTCGGCGACCCGGGCCAGCAGGTCGCGGGCCCCGGGTCCGGCGATCTGCAGGCCGACCAGATCGGTGCCGAGCGCCCGCAGGCTGACACCGCTGTCCGGCAGATGCGCCTGGAACCAGCGCATGTGGTAGTCCTCGGCGATGCCGGAGCCGAACAGGCAGAAATCGTCGCCGGCCAGTCGGGCGATGGTGAAGTCGCCGATCAGCCGGCCCCGATCGTTCAGCATCGGGCTCAACACGATGCGCCCCGGTTTCGGCAGCCGGTTGGGCAACAGGCGGTCGAGCCAGGCCTCGGCCCCGGGGCCGGCGATCTCGTATTTCGCGAAGTTGGAGATCTCCAGCAGGCCGACCGCCTCGCGCACCGCGCGGCACTCGCCGGCGATGGCGGTGAAATCGTTGGAGCGGCGGAAGCTGACGATGTCGGCCGCCTCCTGCTCCTCCTCGGCGAACCACAGCGGGTGCTCCAGACCGTAGCCCGCGCCGAACACCGCATTGGCGTCTTGCCAGGGCTCATACAGCGCTGTGGTGCGCAGCGGGCGCGCGGCCGGCAGTTCCTCATTGGGGAAGGTGATGCTGAAGCGGCGGCCGTAATTCTCGCGTACCTTGGCGTTGGCGTAGGCGCGCGTCGCCCAGTCGCCGAAACGGGCATTGTCCATGCCCCAGATGTCGAAGCCGGGGTCTCCCTCGACCATCCAGTTTGCGAGCGCCAGCCCGACGCCGCCGCCCTGGCTGAACCCGGCCATCACGCCACAGGCCAACCAGTAATTGCGCAGGCCGCGGACCGGGCCGACCAGCGGGTTGCCGTCCGGCGCGAAGGTGAACGGCCCGTTGATCACCCGCTTGATGCCGGCCGAGGCGAAGGCCGGGAAATGCGTGAACCCGACTTCCAGCCGTTCGGAGATGCGGTCGAGATCGTTGGGCAGCAGCGCCATCTCGAAATCCCACGGCGTGTCCTTCTCCGACCAGGGCACACCGTGCTTCTCGTACGTGCCGAGCAGCATGCCGCGGCCCTCCTGGCGCAGGTAGATCTCGGCCCCGAAATCGATGCAGTGCGGCACCTCCCGGCCGGTCTCGTCGTTGACGGCGATGACCGCCGGCATGTCCTCGGTCACCAGGTACTGGTGTTCCATGGCCAGCACCGGCAACTCGCGCCCGACCATGCGCCCGACCTCCCGCGCCCATAGCCCGCCGGCATTGACCACATGCTCGGCATGGATCGCGCCGGTCTCGGTCTCCACATCCCAGCTCCCGTCGACGCGCTGGGTCAGGCCGGTGACGCGGGTCTTGCGATAGATTTCGGCACCGGCATTCGTCGCGCATCTGGCATAGGCATTGGTCACGCCGGACGGGTCGACATGGCCTTCCAGCGGGTCGAACAGGCCGCCGGCGAAATGCGACGGGTCGATCAGCGGCACGATCTCCGCCGCCTCTTCGACGGTGACGAGGCGCGTCTCCATGCCGAGATAGCGGCCGCGGGCATGGGCCATCTTCAGCCATTCCATGCGTTCCGGCGTGTCCGCCAGCATGATGCCGCCAGGCATATGCACGCCGCAGGACTGGCCCGACGCCTCCTCGATCTCCTTGTAGAGGCCAAGGGTGTATTGCTGCAGCTTGGCGACATTGGGATCGCCGTTCAGGGTGTGCATGCCGCCGGCGGCGTGCCAGGTCGAGCCCGAGGTCAATTCGGACTTCTCGATCAGCACAACGTCGGTCCAGCCGGCCTTGGTCAGGTGATACAGCACCGAGCAGCCGACCACGCCGCCCCCGATCACGGCCACCTGGGCAGTTTTCTTCACCGTCTCGCCTCCCCCTGCTTGGACGACCTATCGCGCCCGGGCACGGCAATTCCAGTATCACCGGGCAGACGATCCCGATAGTGAAAACGCGATCCGGCAGCGCGCCGGTCGGATGGGTAGGGTTGAAGGGGCGGGATCGAACCAGGAATCGCGCCAGGCATCCTTTCCATCAGCCGGTCGCAAGGCTCTTTTTCGGATCGTAGAACGGCACCGGCACGACAACTGCGCGGCGTGTGTCGCCGTCGCAATCGGCATGCAATTCGGTGCCGATCTCCGCCTGCCCGGCCGTCACCAGGGCCAGCGCGATATTCTTCTCCAGCCGGGGCGAATGGACCGCGGAAGTGATCTTTCCGACCGGCCGGCCGGCCGCCGTCAGAGTCCAGGGATGCTCGTTTCCGGGCAGCGGCGCGCCGGCGATCTCCAGGCCGACCAGGCGGCGCGCGGGCGGGGATGCGGCCAACCGTTCCAGGGCTGGCTTGGCCAAATAGTCGACATGATCCTCAATACAGACGAATTTGCCGAATCCGATCTCGAACGGGTTTTCGTCAAGCCCCATGTCGGCGGCGTAGGACAGCATGCCGCCCTCGACCCGCCGGATCGCGCTCGGCGCTCCGGGAGCCACTCCGTACGGCGCGCCGGCCGCCATCAGCCGTTCCCAGAGTTCGTCGCCGCGACGGCCGTCCTTCAGGAAGACCTCGTAGCCGCGCTCGCTGCTCCATCCGGTGCGGGAGATCAGCACCGGGATGTCGTCGAGTTCCGTCTCGTAGAACCAGAAGTATTTCAGCCCGTCGATATCGCCGCCGAACAGGTCGCGCATCAGATCGACGGATCGGGGGCCCTGAACCTGTACCGGGCTGACATCCGGCTCGGTGACCGCCACATTCCAGCCGCCTCCGGCCGCCAGCCCCTTGGCCCAGAGCAGCACGTCGCTGTCGGCGAGCTGACAGCCAGAAGCGGTCCTCGGCCAGCTTCAGCAGCACCGGATCGTTGACGATGCCGCCGGCCTCGTCGGTCAGCAGCACGTATTTCGCCTGCCCCACGGCGCATTTCGAGAGATCCCGGCAGGTCAGATACTGGGTGAAGCGCGCGGCGTCCGGCCCGGCGATCTCCACCTGCCGCTCGACCGCCACATCCCAAACCGTGACATCGTTGACCAGCTTCCAGAAATCGGCGACCGGGCTCTCGTAATAGAGCGGCATGTACATGTGATTGTAGACCGTAAAGGCCTTGCAGCCCCATCGACGGGTCGCCGCGAAGAACGGAGATTTCCGCACCCGCGCGCCAAATCCGATGCTCGGAGCCGGGTCTGCGGAACTGTCGGTCATGCGCGCTCCCATCCGCCGCGATGGCCGAATGCGGCGGCCCTCCAGGACCGCCTCGCCACCGGCCCGGGTAGAGTGCCGGGGCCGGGTCGGCGATGACGCGTCAGCGTGCGACGGTGATCGTCCAGATTCCGTCAGGCGCCTCCTCCCAGCGGACCTCCACCGGAAGAAAGCGCTCGATGATCCGGGCGTTCGTCACCGTGTGCTGGCTTGGCGCGGTGGTCGTGAAGCGGCCACCGCCGGCAAGCGCCATCGGCAGCAGAAGTTGGTCGGCCAGATAGGGTCCGACCGCCACCTCATGCTTCAGATAGCGGCGCAGATCCTTGACCGTCCTCTCGGCCACCGCCTCCGCCGTGACGCCGATCTGACCGAATCCCGAGAAGACTTCGGTGACATGCTCTGACTCGACGGTCAGCATCACCACATTGCCCGGGCCCGGTGTGCGGCCGTCCTCGACCACATGCAGCGACTCCTCGGGCCAACGAAGCCGTCGGGCGACCACATCCAGTTCGCGACGGGCAATGGCCGGCGACAGATTGGCCACGATAGCCCTGGCATGCGAATCGGTCCGCTCGCCGCGCTCGGGAATCTCGATCGAAGACAGGCGAGTGCCACCGGCGACCGAAAGCGCGATCGAACCGCCGCCGGCGGGATAGAACCCCGGACGGATCAGTTTCGCCGTGACTTCGACGCCCATGCGACGCAGCTGCGGCAGGAAGCACCCATCGAGAAACTCGAAGGGCGGGCTTTTCATGTTGTGGGTGCCGCCTTCCAGTACCATGGTCGACGGGCCGTCGGCCAGCATCAGGGCCGGCAGCACGGTCTGCGCAACCAGCGTGGTGCTGCCAGCCGTGCCGATTGTGAAGGTGTAGTCACCGGCGGTAATGGCGCCAGGCCTGAACGTCAGTTCTCCGGAGCCAACTTCGGCACCGGCCGCCTCGGCATGGGAAACCTCCTGGGCCGCACGGACGGCAGTCAGATGCTGCCGCATAAGGCCGGGCCGCTCCCGCCCTGCGCGGATCGCGGCGATCCGGAACGGACGCCCGGTGATCATCGACAGCGACAGGGCGCTGCGCAGGATCTGCCCGCCGCCCTCGCCCTCCCTGCCGTCGATCTCGATTATGGTGCGGTCCGACATCGGTCCACCGTGTCCTTCAAATAACTTGTCCAAAGACTTCGCGAGTCAGCCATTTCGCAGTTCGGCCAGCGACCAGAAGGGAATCTTCTTGATGTCAGCCAGCAACGGCCAGGGCTTCTTGTCACCATCACCGAATTCCCGGTCGAAATAGTCCATCAGATCGGTGCCGTAGTAGATCACGTCATCCTGCCAGACGGAGAAAACCGGATTGCCGGCCTCGTGAGGCTCGGCTGGAATGTACCGGTGGCCGAAGATCGGAATCAGCGTCGGTGCATCGTCGAACACTGCCTTCAACGCGGCATAACGTTCGTCGCGGTCAGCCGGCCGGACACCCCATTCTGGCCACCAGAGGTCGGATTTCTCGACATCGAACCAGAACCCCTTCAGTGGCCAGCCCAATGCCTCACGAATGCTTTCATCGGAATCCAACACCCAATCGACCATGCGGCCGTCAGACGACGCCGGCCGCCGCTCCAGGTAAAGAGCGAGCATATCCGGCGGAAATCGGAACTCCCATTTTGCCTGGGCGTCGTCCAACTGATCCTTGGTGTAGGGCGGCCCCCAGCTCAGCGTATCGGATTTGGGCATCGGATCTTCCATATTGAAAGGACGGGAGGCGGCGTGAAGGGTTACCCCTTCACGCACACCACCTGGCGCAGGGTGTGGACGACCTCGACGAGGTCCTTCTGGGCCTCCATTACCGCATCGATCGGCTTGTAGGCGGCCGGGGTCTCGTCGATCACGCTCTCATCCTTGCGGCACTCGACGTCCTTGGTGGCCTCGATATGCTCCTCGAGGGTCACCCGCTTCTTGGCCTCCGTCCGCGACATCACGCGACCCGCCCCGTGGGAGCAAGAATGGAAGCTCTCGGCGTTGCCGAGACCGCGCACGATGTAGGAGCGCGCGCCCATGCTGCCCGGGATGATGCCCATATCGCCTTTGCGGGCACGGACCGCCCCCTTGCGGGTCACAAGCACGTTCTCCCCGAAATGGTTCTCGCGGGTCACGTAGTTGTGGTGGCAGTTCACCGCCTCGAGTTCGGCATCGAACGGCATGGCCAGGGCCGACCGGGCCGCGGCGACGATGTTGGCCATCATCACCTGGCGGTTGACCAGGGCGAAGTCCTGGGCCCATTCGACGGCCATGACATAGTCGTCGAAATGCTCGGTGCCCTCCGGGAAGTACGCCAGATCCTGGTCCGGCAGGTTGAGGTACCAGCGCCGCATGTCGTCCTTCGCCAGTTCGATGAAGGTACGGCCGATCGCGTTGCCGACGCCCCGCGACCCGGAATGCAGCATGAACCAGACCCGGTCCTCCTGATCGAGGCAGACCTCGATGAAGTGGTTGCCGGTTCCCAGCGTGCCGAGATGCACCACATGGTTCGACTTCTCCAGCTTCGGGTACTTCTCCGTCAGCTTGGCAAAGCCGGTATCCAGGCCCTTCCAGGCCTGCGCGGTTCCGTCCGGCACCTCACCCCAGGATCCCTTATCCCGCTTGGACCGGTTGACCGAGCGGCCATGCGGCACCGCCTGCTCGATCGCCAGGCGCAGACCGTGCAGCGAGTCCGGCAGGTCGGATGCCGTCATCGACGTCCGGGCCGCCATCATGCCGCAGCCGATATCGACCCCGACCGCGGCCGGGATGATCGCGCCCTTTGTCGGGATCACCGAGCCGACGGTCGAACCCATGCCCTTATGGACATCCGGCATGACCGCCAGCCACTTGTGGATGAACGGCATCTGCGCGGTCCTGCGCAGCTGCTCCTTGGCACCCTCGTCGACCGGCACGCCGCGGGTCCACATCTTGATCGGGCTTCCGCCCTTACCGCCGATTACGTCGTAGCCGTGCTCGGTCATCACTCTTCTCCTTGACAGACCCGCTGGCCATTCCTGCCAGCGGTGCCGGCGACAAGTTTGTGCGAGACGTTATTGCGGAGAGGCTGTTACGCCTTGCTCCGCCCAATGTAGTCCCGCAGGCATTCGCCGGCTTCTTTGTCTCCCATCCCGTCATTCCCGCGAACGGGAATCTCGAGGTCCTTGATGAACAACGACCCCGAAACGAAGCCATGGCGACAAGGTTTGACGAAACGCCCTGCTCTTCCATTTGAGCTACCGGCCCCCAATGAAGATTTGGTGGACCGGGCGGGGCTCGAACCCGCAACCCGGGGTGGTTTACAGCCATGTAGTTCCGCCTGCATTCGCCATGGCGTCCGTTTCAGAGCGTCACCTTCTCGATCTCGCCGACCCAATGATCGGCGTCCAGTTCACCATTGGCGAAGCCCGCGACCAGCTCGAACACCGCGTCGGAGAAGCCTCCGACATTCAGGATGTCGTCGCGGTCCGGCGCCTGCGCCGTTCCATGCGGCTGCAAATCGATGCAGACCAGCTTTGCCCGCGGGTTGCGGGCCTTCAACGCCGCCCACTCCCGCATGGTGCCGGTAGCCCCCTGGCGGATGGCATCCACCCAGGACTGGTTGTCCGAGAACAGGACCACCAGATCGACCCGCGCACGCTCCTTGTTCAACATCGCCAGCGGCGCCGAGCAATCGGTCCCCGCCGCCGCCGACCGCCGCCAGCTTGGCGGCGTTCGCCTGAACCGGGTCATGCGGGTTCAAATCCAGCGGCACGACGCGATGTTCGAACGGCATCACCCGGGCCTTCGGATTCCGCCGCAGCATCGCCGCCGCCATCAAAGCGGCCACATCGATGCAGCGCACCGCCGAGGACGATCCCCGGCGATAGCCGGTGACCGGCCACGTCATCGAAGCCGACACATCCGGGCAGACGACGACAGCCCCCTTGACCGCCGGGACGTTCCCGATGGCGATCTCCATCGCCCGGTCCAGCCCCTCGCGGATGTCACGCGGAACCCGCTCGATCAGGTTGGTCCGCGCCGCCATCAGCTGATACGGGAAGACCCGGGCTGCGGCGATCTGCTCCGCATTGCCCAGCCGTCCGGCGATCTCGGCCGTGACGTTCTTGTGCTCGAACACACCGTGCCGGGCGAACGTGTTCAGGTTCATGCGCATCATCTGCCACCCGCCCTTGCGGGCGATCCGGGTCCAATGCTTCCGCTCCAGCGGCAGCGCCGTCAGCATCTGGAACGGCACGTCCGGCAGCGGACCGGTCAGGGTCTGCTTGAACCGCAGGAAGTCCTGCAGGTCGGCCGGCAGCAATTCCAGATCGCAGGGCTTGCCCAGGATCCAGGCGAACAGGGCCTCGCGCCGCGCGTCCTTCGGCTTGGGATGGACCATCTTGATCACATCCGCCAGGGACGGCGACTGGCCGACCGATGCCCGCAGAAGCTGGACGTCGGACGCGCTGTTCAGCCATTCGGCGACCAGCAGCTTCGGCCGGGAGCCCAGAGACTTTCGCCCCACCGCGCCGGACCGCATGATCTGCACGAAGTTGCGCAGCATGCGACCGTTGTCGATGACCCGGGCGAAGACCGTCGGCAGATATTTCGGGCCGACCACGGACAGCGACGCGGCCAGCAGGGCCGGCATATCCTTCATATGGCCCCGCTCGCGGCAATGGATCGCGGTCTTGGCGATGAAGGCCGGCTCGACCTCGGCGGTCAAAGCCAGCACCACATCCAACTGCTCCCGCGCTTCGGCGTAGAAGGTCCCGTTTAGACACCCGGTGACCGCGAGCTGCGCCAGCTTATGGCGCGGACCGTAGTCGTAAGCCGGCGCCATGTGCTGGTTCCGGCTATCGGGCCGCGGGAGCAGTGTGCCTACCGTCGGCGCAAACACGGATTTGTTTGCCATCGTTTCTTTTCCCTTCTGCTTCGCCCTCCTATCAGCAACGGGCTGTGCCAGTTGGTTGTCTGGGATCGACGAAATTCGGACCAACTGTTTGTTTTCACGAATATTATTCTTTCGAGATTTCATCCGGCATGCGCATAAGAAATGCATTCCCAGGATTTCAGCATTTCTTATCTTCTGATATACAT
>CBDBVB010000023.1:0-151733 GCA_965212545.1 Inquilinaceae bacterium | reverse complement strand
TCTGGTTTGTCGGCCAGCGCGACGACTATCTGGCGCGGCTCGATCCCGACACCGGAGAGTTCTTCCGCCGCGAACTGGGAGCGCAACACCGGGCCGCACAATCTGATCGTCGGCGCCGACGGCATCGTGTGGTTCGCCGGCAATCTGCAGGGCTATGTCGGTCGCTACGATCCGTCCTCGGACACCATCGAGAAGATCGTCATGCCGGACGACGACGCGGTCGATCCGCACACGCTGGTGTTCGACGCGGACCAGCGACACATCTGGTTTACCGTGCAGGGCGGCAATTTCGTCGGCCGACTGCGGGCGTCGGACCGGTCCGTCGATCTGATCGCGGTGCCGACCCGCAACGCCCGGCCCTACGGCATCGTCATGGCGCCCGACGGGACCGCCTGGATCGCGCTATTCGGCACGGCCAAGCTGGCGTCGGTCGACCCGGTCAGCCTGGCGTTGACCGAGCACCCTTTGCCTGCGTCCGGAGCGCGGCCCCGGCGTCTCGTCGTGACCGGCGACGGACAGGTTTATTATGTCGACCACGCGCGAGGCATGCTCGGCCAACTCGATCCCGCCTCCGGCGCGGTCGCGGAGTGGGCGATGCCGTCAGGCGGGAGAGCCCGGCCGTACGGCATGGCGGTCGACGGAAGCGACCGCATCTGGTTCGTGGAGTCCGGCGCCTCGCCGAATACGTTTGTCGGTTTCGATCCGGCGACCGAGGAATACTTCTCGATCACACCGATCCCGTCCGGCGGCGGTTCGGTGCGCCATATGGACTACCACTGCGGAGACCGGGACGGTCTGGTTCGGCACCGACCGCAATACCATCGGCCGGGCGCTGGTCGGCGGGTAGTCCGGCCGCCGCCGCCGCCCCGGGGAGGCTTGCCTAGCCGCGTTCGAACTTGAACGACACCTTGACCTTGGCCCGGTAGGCCTTCACCGACCCGCTCTCGATGACCATGTCCAGATCGGTCACCTCGGCGACACGCAGGTCGCGCAGACTCTCGCCGGCGCGGTCGACCGCGGCGCTGGCCGCCTTTTCCCAGGAGTCCGTGCTGGTGCCGACCAGTTCGATGACCTTGTAGACGCTCTCTGCCATGTCCTGCTCCCGTCCTGAATGGAATTGCGGAGTGGAGTGCCCGGCCGCGCAACGCTCTGAGGCATCCGCCAACCGTGCAGGCCACGCGTTCATTAAACGCCCGGATGCCCGAAAGCGCCACAGGCGACGGCACTGTCGGCGCGCTGTAAACGGAAATGGCGTTAGGTGGTGAAATCGCAGCGCCGCCAGACTTCCATCTTGGCGGCGTCGATCTGCACCCGCAGATGCACCACGTCGTCGCTGACCAGCGTCATCGCCGTCGCCGCGCCGGCATTCGGTTCCGAGGCCGGGATCACGTAGTTGAAGTGATGGCGGCGGTAGTCGCCGCGCATCCGATTGCCACCCGGCGTGGTGATGGCAGGGCCGTCGATCGACAGATGGCGGCCGTCCTCGGCGCACCAATGGCCGTCGATGGCGTCGGCCTGCGCGGGGCTGGCGAGCAACAGCGCCAAAGACATCACCGGAAGCGTTGGGACCAAACGGGCGAGGGTGGAGGTTCTCGTGGTCATGGCGACCTTCCTGCCGATCAGCGAGCCGTGGGATGGTAGCGCCTGTCGCGGCGCTCCGCCAGTGATGGCCCAGATGCCAACTTCAACGAAGTTTGTCGTCTTCCACGGCGGTGTGTCGCCAATTCGCTCGCAATCGATTAAGAAGTTGTCCGTATCCCCTCTTTTGCCAATTTCTATCATGCGCCGATATGTCCGAACCGAATTATGTGATCTCGATTCAACCCGGGCATGTGCTGGTTGAAGACCCCCCGGACTACGATCTCATCTGGAGTGAGCAGCCGCGCAAACTGCAGGCGATTGCCGCCGCGTGTTCCGAGGCTGGCACCAGAAAGGTGCTGATCCTGGGAAAGAACGCGAATGTGAAGCTGACGCCGAGCGAGTTTTTCAAGTTCGGGGAGGCGGTCGGGAAGCTCAATCTGAAGGTTGCGGGCGTCACCAAGATCGATGCACCGACGGGAGGATTCCAGACTCTTCGAGGACGTGGCGATGAACCGGGGCGGCCAAATACGGCTTTTCGACAACGAACAGGATGCCAGGGATTGGCTGGGCGTTTGATACGCACGGGCGCGTCTTCGGCGGCGCGTGCTGGAGCGGCTCCCGGGCGTAGAGACCAGTCCTGCCGTCATGTGCACGCTTCGCAGACGCAGGGAGGCCGATGGCCGGTGCCGATCTATTCCAGGGACGGTGACGTGCCGCGCAGCTTCTTCAATTCGCCGCGCCGCGCCTTGTCCGCCAGACGCCGTTTCTTGGCGCCCGCGCTGGGCCGGGTCGGGCGGCGCGGGATCGGGCGCTCCGTGGCCTTGCGCAGCAATTCCACCAGCCGCGCCAGCGCATCGTCGCGATTGCGCTCCTGGGCTCGGAACCGGTTGGCGGTGATCACCAGGACGCCATCCTTGGTCAGCCGCTTTCCGGCCAATTGCTCGGCGCGTGCGCGGACCTCGTCCGGCAGCGATGGGGAATTGCGCAGATCGAACCGAAGCTGCACCGCCGAGGAGACCTTGTTCACGTTCTGACCGCCGGGCCCGCCGGCGCGGATGAAGCTCTCCTCGATCTCGCTGCGATCGATGGCGATGTGGTCGGTGATCTCGATCATGGTGCCCTTGCCTGTGCCGGCCCGACTCGAACCCGGATCATAGCCCGGCTGAACTTAACGCGCCGCTACCGAGGATCCCTTCGATGCGGCAAAGTCCCGGCCGCCGTGACAGCGCTGTGAGCGCGGACTGCTTGGCTGGGCAAGAGCGGTTTCGACCAGGCGATGGGAAAGGGCTGGCCATGACAATGCGCGCAAGGCGGGGGTTCGGGTATTGGCCGGCCGGTTGCTGCCTTCGCTGGCCATCCTCGCCGTTTCGGCGCTCATGGTGACATCGGTCGCCGGCCCGGCGCGGGCGAGCCAGATCGAGAGCGTTTCCATCGTCTCGGAGAGCGCGAACTCGGTCACGTTCGAGATCATCTACGACTATGACGGCGGCCACGGCGACAACGTCTTCATATCGGTCGTCATGGCGCAGAGCGGTGAGACGTCGCCCCATTACGGATACCGGCCCGGGTCGGTGCGCAGCGGCCGGCATCGGACGCGGGTGGAGTTGAATGCGCTGGATCGCGCTCCGGAGCTGTTCTCGACCAATCAGATCGAGGTCGCCATGTATGCCGGAGGCAATACGCCGTTTCTCAAACGGACCTACGCCTTTTCCCAAGACCTGGAGCCGTCCGCGCGCCGGCCTGACCGCCGTCGGCACCATCGTCGGCCAATTGCAGCTTTCGCCGAACCTCGCGGTTCGCCCGGTCCTGTCCAATCAGGCCGCATCCAACCAGCTGGCCAGCCCGTCCGGTGGATCGTCGGGTGGCGACGAGGTGGTGGGGCGGCGGGTATTGAGCGACGGCTCTATCGAACTGCGCTACGGGGACGGGACCGTGCGCATTCGGACCAGCAGCGGCGAAACCGTCATCCATCCCGATGGCACACGGCAGGTCTATCAGTTCCAGAACGCTCAGCCGCCGACACCGCCAAGCGCGCCGCCCGACGCGGCGCATGCGGCCTGGGTCGATGGCGAGCTTGCAAGCCAGTTGAATGTCATCCAGCAGTTGGTTGGTTTCGATCAGGACTCGATCGATCACTATCTGGCGCAGGAGGGGGCGGGACAGTCGCCATATCAGCGGATCACCCAGCGCACTCGTGCCATCGACATGCTGGTCCGGCCCTGAACCGCCGCCGGAATCGCCGCATGAGACGATGGCTGATCACCGCCCTGCTCGCGATCGGCATCTCCGGTCCGGGATGGGGCCAGGATGCCGGGGACGCCGGCACGGTGCTGCCGGATCTGCAGGAGCGCATCGACCGCCTGCGCGACTTCGAGGCGCCGACGGCCGAGGATCTCGCGGTGCCGGATCTGCCGCCGGACGGCGGGATGACCGAAGAAACCACGGCCGCGTACCAGCAGACTCTGCGGGCCTACTACGACTACCGCCAGCGCGGTTACCAACACCGCATGGGCGTCTTCGAGTGGCAGTCCTTCTCCACAAAGCTGATCTTCGCCGTGGTCCTGATCCTGGTGTTCCTGGGCATCTATTTCGCCGCCATCCAGTTCCATGTCGGGCTGCGCAGGGGCGGCAAATCCGGCGCCGCGGGTGAGCCCGAGTCCACCGAACTTGTGCTGTCGGTCAAGGAACTCAAGGTCCGTTCCCCGGTGCTCGGGGTCATCGTCCTGGCGATCTCCCTGGCGTTCTTCTACCTCTACCTGGTCTACGTCTATCCGATCGAGAACGTGTTCTGACCGACGGGACCGGCCGACCGGCCGGGCGGACCGGCGACGCGGCGGATCATCCTGCGGCCTGAGTGTATCGCCGTCATCGCACCGCACCATTTGATCCCGGACGCAAAAACCACTACATCAAGGGCGATTTTTCCGCCCGTACCGTGGCATGCCAGACGCGCCGGAGTCATCCGACCGGCGCGTGCCCCTAGGAGGACCAGCCTTGACCGTCACCGGACATGACAGCCTGAAGACCCGCAAGACCCTGACCGTGGACGGCAAGGAGTACGATTATTTCAGCCTGAAGGCGGCGGAGTCGGCGCTGGGCGATCTCTCGACCCTGCCCTATTCGCTCAAGGTGCTGCTGGAGAACCTGCTGCGCTACGAGGATGGCCGCTCGGTCAAGATGGAGGATGTGAAGGGCGTTGCGGATTGGCTGAAGGAGCGGCGCTCGACCAATGAGATCGCCTATCGGCCGGCGCGGGTGCTGATGCAGGACTTCACCGGCGTGCCGGCGGTGGCCGATCTGGCGGCGATGCGCGAGGCGATGGCGACCCTGGGCGGCGATCCGCAGCGCATCAACCCGCTCTCCGCCGTCGATCTGGTGATCGACCATTCGGTGATGGTCGACGAGTTCGGCACCGCCATGGCCTTCGAGCACAATGTGGAGCGCGAGTTCGAGCGCAACCAGGAGCGTTACGAATTCCTGCGCTGGGGCCAGACCGCGTTCGACAATTTCCGCGTCGTGCCGCCCGGCACCGGCATCTGCCATCAGGTCAATCTGGAATACCTGTCACAGACCGTCTGGGCCGAGGCCGACATGAGCAAGGGCGGCCGCATGGTCGCCTATCCCGACACGCTGGTCGGCACCGACAGCCACACCACCATGGTCAACGGCCTGGCGGTGCTGGGCTGGGGCGTCGGCGGCATCGAGGCCGAGGCGGCGATGCTCGGCCAGCCGATCTCGATGCTGATCCCCGAGGTCATCGGCTTCCGCCTCTCCGGCGCCTTGAAGGAGGGCGCGACCGCGACCGACCTGGTGCTGACGGTGACCCAGATGCTGCGGGCCCGCGGCGTGGTCGGCAAGTTCGTGGAGTTCTACGGGCCGGGCCTCGACCAGCTGACCCTGGCCGACCGGGCGACGATCTCCAACATGGCGCCGGAATACGGCGCCACCTGCGGCTTCTTCCCGATCGACCAGGAGGTGCTGCGCTACCTCACCTTCACCGGCCGCGACCCGCACCGGGTCAAGCTGGTCGAGGCCTATGCCAAGGAACAGGGCTTGTGGCGCGATGCGTCGGTGGAGCCGGTCTTCACCGACACCCTGGAGCTGGAGCTCGGCGATGTGGAGCCGTCGCTGGCCGGGCCGAAGCGCCCGCAGGACAAGGTGCCGCTGTCGGGCGCCGCCGCCGCGTTCAAGAAAGAACTGTCGACCACCTTCGGCGCGGCCGGTGCGCCGCCGGCGACAAATCGGCTCCGGTGGAGGGCTCGGATCACGCCCTGACCCATGGCGATGTGGTGATCGCCGCGATCACCAGCTGCACCAACACCTCCAACCCCTCGGTGATGGTCGCCGCCGGGCTGGTCGCCCGCAAGGCGCGGGAGCTGGGCCTGCAGACCAAGCCCTGGGTCAAGACCTCGCTGGCGCCGGGCTCCCAGGTGGTCACCGACTATCTGGAAAAGGCCGGTCTGCAGGACGATCTCGACGCGCTCGGCTTCAATCTGGTCGGCTATGGCTGCACCACCTGCATCGGCAATTCCGGCCCGTTGCCGCCGCCGATCTCCGAAGCCGTGGAGAGCGGCGACCTGACCGTCTGCTCGGTGCTGTCGGGCAACCGCAATTTCGAGGGCCGGGTCAGCCCGCAGGTGCGGGCCAACTACCTGGCCTCGCCGCCGCTGGTGGTCGCCTATGCGCTGGCCGGCAACATGAAGCGCGACATCACCACCGAACCGCTGGGCAAGGGCGCCGACGGCGAACCGGTCTATCTGAAGGATGTCTGGCCGAGCAACCAGGAGGTCGCCGACACGGTCGCGGAATGCCTGACGCCGGAGATGTTCCAGAGCCGCTACGCCAATGTCTTCGAGGGGCCGGAACAGTGGCGGAAGATCGCCACGGAAACCGGCGAGACCTACAAATGGGCGCCGGGCTCGACCTATGTGAAGCTGCCGCCCTTCTTCGAGGACATGAAGCCGGAGCCCGAGCCGGTCGCCGATGTGCACGGCGCCCGGGTGCTGGCCAAGCTGGCCGACAGCGTCACCACCGACCACATCTCGCCGGCCGGCGCGATCAAATCCGACAGCCCGGCCGGCTCCTATCTGACCGAGCACCAGGTGCGGCCGCGCGAGTTCAATTCCTACGGCTCGCGGCGCGGCAACCACGAGGTCATGATGCGCGGCACCTTCGCCAATATCCGCATCAAGAACGAGATGGTGCCGGGCATCGAGGGCGGCGTGACCAGGCATGTCCCGACGGGCGAGTCGCTGCCGATCTACGAGGCGGCGATGCGCTACAAGGCCGAGGGCGTGCCGCTGCTGGTCTTCGCCGGCAAGGAATACGGCACCGGCTCGTCGCGCGACTGGGCCGCGAAGGGCACAAGGCTGCTCGGCATCAAGGCGGTGGTCGCGGAGAGCTTCGAGCGCATCCACCGCTCCAATCTGATCGGCATGGGCGTGCTGCCGCTGCAATTCACCGACGGGGCCAGCCGTGAATCGCTGGGTCTTACCGGCGACGAGACCTTTCGATCTGACCGGAATCGAGGCGGGGCTGGCGCCGCGCTGCGAGGTCACCATGACCGTGCACCGGGCCGACGGTTCCACGGAGACCGCGGCGCTGCTGTGCCGCATCGATACCCTGGACGAGGTCGAGTACTTCAAGAATGGCGGCATCCTGCAATACGTGCTGCGCAACATGATGGGCGAGGCGGCGTAAGGCGCGGACGGCTGCGCGATCGGCCGGCCTCGCACAAATCCTTGCGGTGGCGGACGAATCCGGCTTAATGGCGTCCAGCCATGCAGCGCCTGACCGTCAAGCACGTCACCACCTATCGCTACGCCCAGCCGGTCGGCTTCGGTCCGCACCGGCTGATGTTCCGGCCGCGCGACAGCCACGATCTGCGCCTGGTCTCCGCCGCGCTGACGATCAGCCCGACGGCGCAGGTGCGCTGGCTGCACGACGTCTTCGGCAATTCCATCGCGATCGCCGAATTCGGCGATCAGGCCGACACGCTGTCCTTCGAAAGCGACATCGCGGTCGAGGTCTATGGCGTGGATGCGCCGGTCTTCCCGATCGAGGATTACGCCCGGACCTACCCGTTCGGCTATTCCAACGAGGAGATCCCGGATCTCGGCCGCACCACCGAGCGCCACTACCCCGACCCGGAGCGCCATGTGGATCTGTGGGCGCGGCGATTCGTCGGCCACAGCGGCGGGACGCCGACCAGCGACATGTTGGAGGCGATGACCCAGGCGATCCACCACAACTTCATCCTATCAGCGCCGCTATGCCATCGGCACCCAGGACCCGGCGGAGACCCTGGCGCTGGGCACCGGCACCTGCCGCGATCTGGCGCTGTTGATGATCGAGGCGGCGCGCAGCCTCGGCCTCGCCGCCCGCTTCGTCAGCGGCTATGTCTACGACCCGGCGCTCGACGGGGCGGCGGGCGGCATCGTCGGCGCCGGCGACACCCATGCCTGGGTGCAGGTCTATCTGCCGGGCGCCGGCTGGGTTGAGTTCGACCCGACCAACGGCAAGGTCGGCGGCAGCCATTTGATCCGGGTTGCGGTCGCCCGCGATCCGTCCCAGGCGGTCCCGTTGTCGGGCAGCTATCTGGGCCCGGCGGAGGCGTTCATCGAGATGGCGGTGGATGTCCAGGTGCGCGCCGGCTGATTAGAACTGGACGGAAGCATGTCGCAATTAATTGTGCGATGTCAGCAGATTAACGAGTCTCTCACCCAGCTGTGAAAGGCTGCGATGCATTGTGAATCGCTTATTCGCAACCGCATCGTCATCCTTGGCGCCCATGAACATACCTCGAAGCCTCTCCGCCCTGGCGGTCGTGCTCGGCCTGATCGCGGGACCGGCGCATGCCGAGATGGCGGTCGATTCGCCGACCGTCATCGAGCTGTTCACCAGCCAGGGTTGCTCGTCCTGCCCGCCGGCCGACCGGTTGCTGAAGGAGCTGTCGGAACGGGACGACATTCTCGCGCTCGGATACCATGTGGACTACTGGGACTATATCGGCTGGACCGATCCCTTCGCCTCGCGCGAATCCACCCAGCGACAACGCCAGTACGGCCGGTCCTTCGATCTGCGCTCGGTCTTCACGCCACAAATTGTGGTCGACGGGTCGGTCTCCGTGGTCGGCTCGCGGGCCCGTGATGTCCTGAACGCCGTCGAGGCGGCGCCCGGCCTCCGTACGCAGGCGGTTGCCGTGACTGTCGAGCAGCCGGACCCGAACCGTTTCGTCGTCACGCTTGGCGGTGCGCATCACGAGGGCGAACCGGCGGACATCATCATGGTCCGCTATGACGCCGCCCATGTGACCCGCGTTGGCCGCGGCGAGAATCGCGGACGGACGCTGACCGATGTGAACGTGGTGCGGCAATTCGACGTGATCGGCCAATGGCGCGGCCAGCCGGTAACCATCACCGCCAATCTGCCGGCCAGCGACGAGCCGGGCGGCTGCGCGGTGTTGGTGCAGAAGCGCGGCCACGGCGCCATCCTCGGCGCGGCGCGGGTCGTGGTCCAGTAGACTATTCGCCGAGGCTTCGGGCCATTGCTGCTGACAGGCGGCGCGAGAATGCGGCCGGGTCCGGCACCGTTTCGCCTTCCACGATGCGCGCCTGATCCAGCAGCAGGAACGCCATGTCGGGCAGGCCGTCGCCGCCGGGATTGGCCGCCAGCCGCGCGATCAACGGGTGCTTGGGATTGACCTCGAGGATCCGCTTGGCCGCCGAGTCGATCTCATTGTGCTTCATCAACAGCCGTTCCAGATGCATGTCCATGTCGCCTTCGTCGGCGACCAGGCAGACCGGGCTGTCGGTCAGGCGTTCGGACGACCGCACATCCTTGACGTGATCGCCGAGCGCCGTCTTCAGCGCGGCGATCAGGGTTTCGGTTTCGGCGGCGGGAGTGGCGGAATCGGCCGCTTCCGGCTCGTCGGCCGCATCTTCGATCTTGATCTTCGCAAGATCGGCACCACCCCTGGTCACCGACTTGAATGGCTTGTCCTGATACTGGGCGATCGCCGGAATCCAGAATTCGTCGACCGGATCGGTCAGCAGCAGCACCTCGATACCGCGGGCGCGGAATCCCTCCAGCTGCGGCGATGACTTCACCGTGTCCAGATCGTCGCCGGTGATGGTGTAGACCGCCTCCTGCCCGTCTTTCATCCGGCCGGCATAGTCGGTCAGGCTTATCCAACTCTCGCCGTCGTCGTGCGTGCTGCGGAAGCGCATCAGCGACAGCAACGCCTCGCGGTTCTCGAAATCCTCGTAGGCGCCTTCCTTCAACAGCGCGCCGAACTGCGACCAGAAGGCCGTATAGCCCGCGGCATCATTGTCCGCGCGCTTGCCCAGTTCGGAGAGCACACGCTTGGTCAGACCTTGCCGGATCTTGGCGACCAGCGGGTTGTTCTGCAGCATTTCGCGGCTGACATTGAGCGGCAGATCCTCGCTGTCGACGATGCCGCGCAGGAAGCGCAGGTACGGCGGCAGCAATCCGTCGGCGCGGTCGGATACGAAGACCCGTCGGACATACAGCTTGACGTGGTGCTGGCGGTCGGGATGGAACAGGTCGAACGGCGCCTGGGTCGGCACGAATAGCAATGCGGTGTATTCGATCACGCCCTCGGCGCGATAATGAAGGCGCAGCCAGGGCTCGTCGAAGGCGTGCGCGACGTGGTGGTAGAACTCCTTGTACTCGTCGTCGGTGACCTCGTTGCGCGGCCGGGTCCACAGCGCGGAAGCGCGGTTCAGCGTCTCTTCTTGCGCCGCCGCCTCGCCATTGTCCTTCGCACCGGTCTCTGCCGCGCCCGCCAGGACGACCGGGATCGCGATGTGGTCGGAATGGGTCTTGACGATCTGCCGGATGCGCTGCGGGTCGAGGAACTCGTCCTGGCCGTCGGCCATATGCAGCACCACACGGGTGCCGCGCGCCACGCCGCCCGCCTCGGCGATGGTGAACTCGCCCTTGCCGTCGGAGGTCCAGCGCCAGCCCTGGCCGTCGCCGGCCTTGCGGGTCAGCACGGCCACCTGATCCGCGACCATGAAGGCCGAGTAGAAACCGACCCCGAACTGGCCGATCATCGCGACATCGTCCTTGGATTCGGCCCCCAGGGTATCGAGGAATGCCGCGGTCCCGGACCGGGCGATGGTGCCGAGATTCTCCAGCAGGTCGTCCCGGTTCATGCCGATGCCGTTATCGGCGATCGTCAGGGTCCGGGATGGGGCGTCGACCGTCAGGGTGATCCTGAATGCGCCGCCGCCGTCCGTAGCGCCCTCGCCGTCGCTGTCGGCGATCAGGTCCGGCGCGGTCAGCGCCGCATAGCGCAGCTTGTCGCAGGCATCCGAGGCGTTCGATATCAGCTCCCTGAGAAAGACCTCCTTCTCGCTGTAGAGGGATTTGGCCACGATTTCCAGGAGCCGGCTGACCTCGGCTTGGAATTGCAGTCGTTCTTCGCTCATTTCGGTCCCGATGCGACGGTGAATGGACGTTTTCGCAGATATGTGTGGGGCGTGGCTGCGGTGCAAGCCCACCGCTGCGAACCGCGGCCCGGCAGGTCTAATGCGGCTGCATTCCGCCGATCAGCGGCATGATATCGGAACCGTTGAGCAGCACGGTTCCGCTGGCGTCGATGCGGAACGCATAGGTGCGGACGGATCGGCCATCGGCATCTGGCGCCGCGGCGCCCAGGCTCTGCAGCAGCGTCAGCATCTGAATCGCCTCCTGATCGCCGGTGGTCTTCTGGATCTCGGCAATCAGCGTGTCCAGCCCGGTCGCCACCATGTCAGCCTCGCCGGTAACGCCGTATGGCGAGGCGGCGTTAGGGCGCAGCACGCCTTCCAGATCGATGCTGGCGATGTCCGACGCCAGCCGGATTGGCCCGATCTCCATCGTGCTGCCAGCGGTGGTCAATGCCTGTTGGAAACCGCCACTGGCCATCAGCATCGCCATCGCCGGGTCGGTCGTGCCCATCGAGCGAAGGGTACCGATTCCGAGTTGAACCAATTCGCTATTGGGCAGGTCGAGGACGGCCAGTCTGAATCGTGTCTCCCGCGGCAGCAGCCTGGCGATCTCCGGATCACTGATGTCGACGCCGTCAGAAGTCAGGTTCAGCGCGATGCGCGACACATCCTGATCGAGACCGGTCAGGTTCAGCGACAAGGTGCCCTCGTTCATGGTGAACCTATCGCCGAAATCGACGACCGACACCGGACCATGCCGGACATCCACCCGCACTCCGGCCAGAAGGGCCGGCATGGATTCGATCAACTCAGCAAGGGATGCGATCTCGGTATTGATCTGGTCGATATCGTTCGAGCCCTCGATGCCCATCGTCAGGGCGTTGGCGCGTTGCTGGAATTCCGCCAGCTCCGCGAGCCGCGCGTTGTCGGTCACCGCGACAATCTCCGCATCGGCCAGTTCAAACTGTTGCGCCCGTTGGACTCTTCAAACTGCAGATCATCCAGCCGTGTGGTCGATTGCAGATCGTAGATTCCCGGCGAGACTTCCGTGGACTCCGCGACGACCGAGATCCGGTTGATCGTCAGCCGGGCCTGGTTGTCGTCGTCGGCGACTTCGATCGCGCTCAGTTCAGTGTCCATCGACATGACGGTCTGATAATCCGGCGCGAACACAGCCTGGCCCGATTGGCCGCCGATGCTGACCAGCGCGCCGGGCCCATGGGTCGGCTCGACACGATAGCTCTCGGGCAGTCGCCAGCGCGCGTCGTACCAGCCATTGTCCAGCGGTGTAAGGTCGATTTCGATCGCGCCGAAATGCAGCGTGCCGTCACCCGACGCCACCGCCCGCCCGGCCGGCAGTGTGACCCGGTAGAGAGCGCCGTTGGCGACAACGGTGATCTTGTCATCCAGTTCCACGCGGTACGCGGCGGATGCGCTCTGGACATTCTGGCCGATCCAGACTTTGAGGGCGCGTCGGATCTCTTCCGCCTGCGCGTCATTCGTCTGCGCCTGCGCATTGGGGACCATGGCGACCAGCAGCGCGGCGATGGCGGCGAAACTCTGCAGTGAACGCATCTGAAATCCCCTGTTCCGGCGAGGTCTTGGCGGATGGACGCCGATCTCGCGGCCGCGCGCGGCAAGCGGCCGGTGCCAGCGCCCACCGATTTGTCGCCCATCACATAGCCTCAACAGGCGCAGCGCGGCAACATCGCTCGATGCGGTCACACGATAATCACTGAACAGGAGGATGCCGGCGGTCCGATATCGGGCCGCCGGATCACGGGGTCACGGCGCGGCGGTGGCCAGCGCCGGCATCAGGTCGGCGCCGTTCATCAGCAACTGGCCCTGCTGGGTGATATCCAGCGCATAACGCAGGACCGGGGTGCCGTCGGGATCGGTGCCGGCGGTGCCGACGGCCTGCAGCACCGCGAGCTGCCGCAGCGTCTCGTCGTCGGCCGGCTCGGCGCGCGCATCGGCCACCAGTCTGGCCAGCCCGCCGATCGATATGTCGAGTCGGGCGATCGCGCCGAGCGGGGCGGCATAGGTCGGCTTGATGGTCCCGGCAACGCGCATCCGGGCGTCATCGCCGATCATCAGGATCTCGTTGACCTCGATGCTGGCCCCGGAGGACATCATGGCGTCCTGAAGATGCAGTCCGAGCATTGCCAGGGCGTGGCCGGAATCGGCCAGGCCGGCGCCTGACACCAGCGCGAACAGGGCTTCGAACAACCGGCCGGTCGGCAATCCGCGCAAGACCAGGTCGACGGTCATCTGCTCGGGCGTCAGCGGGCCAATCGCCGCCGGTAGGTCCAGGTCGGTCACGGTGAAGGCGACCGCCAGTGACGACAATCCGGAATCCAGGCCGTCGACGGTGAGGTCGAGCGCGCCGTCGCCGATCGACAGTGAGCCGTCGCCCAGATCGAACCGGGCGCCGCTGATCCGGTGGCGGCTCTCCAACGACGACAGCAGGGCGGGCCGGGGCTCCACCGTCAGGGCGGCGCTCTGTACCGGCGGTTCAGCGGCGGCCTTGGGACGATGTGCGAAGGATGCGCCCAGCGAAGTGCGCAAATCCCTCCATGCCGCCAGGTCGACGCTGCGGGCTCCGCCGGAAAGTGTGACGGCGGCGATTCGCATCGCCTCCGTCCCATCCGGTTTGAGACCGGTCAGCCCGGCGATCCGGATCTCGGTCGACTGATCGAACAGACCCGGCGCCACCGCGTCATAGCGAGTGCTGAACTGTAGCGAGTCGATGGCCAGGTGCGGCGTCCGGTCCGTCGCGGCGGCCCTGATATCGAGAAGCTCGACGTCGGACGAGATCATCAGGCCGACTCGGGCGAATAGATCCCGTGACCGGATTGGCCGCCGACCGTGATTGCGACCAACGTGCCGTTGGTACCGCCAAGTTCGATCGAGTCCGGCAAGGTCCAGTTCACGGCATAGCCGCCGCTGACCAGCGGCTGCAGGTCCACGGTGATCGGATCGACCGAGACTTCCGGGCCGGTTCCGGCGGCGAAGCTGAGACGGATTGGCGGAATCATGGCCTGGAAGCCGGCACCGGCTTCCAGGACGGACACCTCGCCGTCCAGGTCGATGGACATGCCGAATTTCGACCGTGGCAAGGCTTCGGCAAGCCAGTCCTGCAGTCCGCTCTGGATGTCTTCGGGCGTCACGGCTCGGGCCGGAATGGCCCAGCTGGCCATTCCTGCGGTCAGCAGAACGGCCGGCAGAATGACATTGGTCAGGCGGCGGCGCATCGTCCGAACCCTCCTTCGGTTGCCGGTCGTTGCCGGCGGAACCTCCCAGAGTTGAATGAGCCTGCCGCCCAAATGGTTAACAAAATGCCACCAGGGCCAGGGCGCATTGAAATCGAACGGTGCTCGGAGCTTGCATCGCACGGGCAAAGCCTCAATCTTGAGGACATGCGATCGACTGCGGACCGGCATCGGCTCGTGGCCGTCCTGGGGCCCACAAACACCGGCAAGACCCATCTGGCGATCGACCGGATGCTGGGCTATCGGACCGGCATGATCGGATTCCCTCTTCGGCTGCTGGCGCGCGAGAACTACGATCGCGTGGCGCGAATCAAGGGCGCCTCGCGGGTCGCGCTGGTGACCGGCGAAGAGAAGATCGTCCCGTCCAATGCCGTCTACTTCGTTTGTACCGTGGAGAGCATGCCGCTGGACCGTTCGGTCGAGTTCCTGGCAGTGGACGAAATCCAGCTCTGCGCCGATCCCGAGCGCGGCCATGTCTTCACCCACCGCCTGCTGAACGCCCGCGGTGAGCACGAGACCATGTTCCTGGGCGCCGATACCATAAGGCCGCTTTTGCGCAAGCTGGTCCCTGGAGCAGAATTCGACCAGCGGCCCCGATTCTCCAGCCTGACCCATATCGGCCAGCGCAAGCTGACCCGGCTGCCGCCGCGTAGCGCCGTGGTCGCCTTCTCGGCCGCCGATGTCTACGAGACGGCTGAGCTGATTCGGCGGCAGCGGGGCGGCACCGCGGTGGTGCTCGGGGCGCTGAGCCCGCGGACCCGCAATGCCCAGGTCGGCATGTATCAGGCCGGCGAGGTCGACTATCTGGTGGCCACCGATGCGATCGGCATGGGCCTGAACATGGATATCGACCATGTGGCCTTCGCCCGGCTGTCCAAGTTCGACGGCCAGGTGGCGCGCCGGTTGCGGTCCAACGAACTGGCGCAGATCGCCGGCCGTGCGGGGCGGCATATGTCCGACGGCACCTTCGGCACCACCGGCGAGGCGCCGGCGCTGGACGCGGAGATGGTCGAGGCGATCGAGACCCACAGCTTCGAAGCTCTGACGGCGCTGATGTGGCGCAGTGCCGAGCATGACTTTCGCAGTCCGACGCTGCTGTTGAAGAGTCTGCGCGCCCGGCCGCCGTCCCGCCAATTGCGCCGCGCGCCCGAGGCCGAAGACCAGCAGGCACTGGCTGCGCTGGCCCGCGACCCGGAAATCGACGCGCTTGCGACCCACCCGGCGGCGACGCGGCTACTGTGGGAGGTCTGCCAGATCCCGGATTTCCGGAAGATCCTGTCCGACGACCACACAAGGCTGCTGGGCCGGCTCTATCGGCAGCTTGCCGGTGGCGACGGCGCCCTGGATGCCGATTGGGTCGCCCGCCAGGTGGCACGGCTCGATCGCACCGATGGCGACATCGATACGCTGGTGACGCGGATCGCCCATGTGCGGACCTGGACCTACATAGCCCATCGCGCCGACTGGCTGGCCGACCCGCGCCATTGGCAGGAGCGCACCAGAGCGATCGAGGACAGGCTGTCCGACGCGCTGCACCAGCGGCTGACCCAGCGCTTCGTCGATCGCAGGGCCACCGTGCTGGTACAGCGCCTGGCCGAGGGTGGCGAGTTGACCGGCGCTGTCACGCGTACCGGCGATGTGCTGGTCGAGGGTGAATTCGTCGGCCGGCTCGACGGGTTTCGCTTCGTCGCCGACTCCCAGGTCAAGGGCGAGGAGGCGCGGTCCCTGCTCAGCGCCGCGCGGCGGGCGCTGCGTACCGAGATCGCCGCTCGGGTGCGTCGATTCGAGGCGGAGCCCGATATGGCCTTCGCCATCGCAGACGACCCCGCGGAACCGCCCGGTACCATTGAATGGGAGGGCCGTCCGGTGGCCCGGCTGGCGCCCGGATCGGACCTGTTGACCCCGCAAATCCGTCCGATGTCGAGCGATCTGGTCGAACCGGCGGCGCGCGACCGTATCGCCAGCCGGCTGCAGGGCTGGATCGGCGGCCGCATTGCCGCCGCCCTTGGCCCGCTTGTCGCGCTGCGCGACGCAGCGCTGACCGGCGCGGCGCGCGGCGTCGCCTATCAGTTGGTCGAGCAGCTCGGTGCGTGTCGCCGCGACGATGTCGACTCGTTGCTGAAGTCGCTGTCGCGCTCCGATCGCAAGGCGCTGGCCGCCCTGGGTGTACGGATCGGGGTCGCCCATGTCTTCGTGACGCCGCTGTTGAAACCCCGCGCGGTGGCGATGTGCGCCCTGTTGTGGTCGGTCGCGCTGGAGCGCACGCTGCCGCCGCTGCCGAAGCCGGGCAGCCTGTCCGTGGCGCAAGATGGCGAAACGCCGGACGGCTATTACCGGATTTGCGGCTATTGCCCGGCCGGCCGGCGGGCGGTCCGGCTTGACCGGCTGGAGAGCCTGGCAGGCGCCGCCGCAAAGCTGCGCCGGGCCGGGCCTCTGACCGCCACGCCGGAACTGGCCCGGTTGGTCGGGGCCCCGGTATCGGATTTGCCGGCGATCATGGCCGTGCTGCGCTACCGTGCGGTTCGCGACACCGAGGGCGCGGTGACGTTCCGTCCGACCGGCCGTCGCGCCCAGCCGCGCCGGCGGCCCCGCGGCAACGCTGACTCCCCCTTCGCGCAACTGCGCGCCTGGGCGGGGTCCGATTGAGACCGAAGATGGCGGACGAACCGACCCTGCGAATCGACAAATGGCTCTGGCATGCGCGGTTCTTCAAGTCGCGCACCCTGGCGAGCGCGTTGTGCGTTTCCGGCAAGGTCCGGGTCGACGGGACGGCCGTGACCAAGGCGCACACACCGGTCCGGCCGGGTCAAGTGCTGACCTTCGTGAAGGAACGCCATGTCCGGGTGGTCAAGGTGTTGGCAATCGGCACCCGTCGAGGTCCTGCCAGCGAGGCCCAGGCCCTGTACGAGGACCTGTCGCCGCCGCGGCCGGAGACCGCGATGCCGCGCGGCGATGCGGCAGCGGGCCGGCGCGAACGTGGCGCCGGCCGGCCGACCAAGAAGGAGCGCCGCAAGACCGAATGGCTGATCGGCGATACATGACCGGCGGGCCTCGACGCCGCTTATGACGGCGAGCAAAAACCCCTGATTCCGTGGGGTTGCGAGCCCGGTCCCGGAGTGCTACGGAAGCCCATGATAAACCGCCTGAAGGCGCTGCTGACCGAGCAACCGCGCTCGGATGGTGCGGCGCACACCGTCGATGAGCTCCATCTTGCCGCCGCCGCCCTTCTGGTCGAGGCGGCGCGGATGGACGATACGGTCGATGCCGACGAGTTGACGCGGATCGGCGAGTTGGTCCGCTGGCGTTTCGGGCTGAACGACGAGGAGGCGGCCGAACTGGTCGCCGATGCCGAACGGGCGACGGCGGACGCGGTGGAGTTGTACCGCTTCACGCGGGTGGTGCGGGATGCGTTCGGCCATGACGAGCGGGTGCAACTGGTCGAGATGCTGTGGGATGTGGCCTGCGCCGATGGCGAAGTGCATGAACTGGAGGCAAGCCTCTTGCGCCGGATTTGCGGTTTGCTCAATGTCAGCGACCGCGAAAGCGGCGCGGCCCGGAAACGGGCGCACCGCCGTCACGGCATGGACGCGGCCGGCGGATAACCGAAAACCCGGCATCGTCACCAGAGGCGTTGCCGGTTACCTGGGATTTGGAGTGCAATCGTGCCTTACGTGGTGATCGAGACCTGCATCAAATGCAAATACACCGACTGCGTCGAAGTCTGTCCGGTGGACTGCTTCTACGAAGGCGAGAACATGCTGGTCATCCACCCGGACGAATGCATCGATTGCGGTGTGTGCGAGCCGGAATGCCCGATCGAGGCCATCAAGCCGGACACCGAGGTCGACGCGGCGGAGAAGTGGTTGGAGATCAACCGACAGTACTCGGAGACGTGGCCAAACATCACCCGGAAGAAAGATCCGCTGCAGGACGCTGATGATTGGCAGACAGTGCCGAACAAGTTCGAGAAACATTTCAGCAATAATCCGGGCGAAGGCACATAAACAGGCCATCATTGGAGACGATATGTTGCGCAGTTAAGCGAATTCTGCCGAATCTGATCGCAACCCTTTAAAACGACGGCATTTTACGTTATATTATCCAAACGTGCCGGTCGGGAGGATCGACTGGCTCTTTCATATGGCGGACCCAGTCCCCCTCCCCGATGTCGGTCCCCTTGCGGGGCTGCACCGCAGTTAAGCGGACGGTGGGGTTCGTTCTTATGGAAGGAGTGTGCCGCGATGGAGCGCCGGTCGAGGTGCGATCGCAATGCGCCGGGTGGCATGGCGTGATTTGGCGAAACTGTGGGGCAGAGTGAACAGGAATGTCGCATCAACTCGAATACAGCGTCGGCGATTACGTGGTCTACCCCGCCCATGGCGTGGGTCGTATTGCCGGCATCGAGACCCACCGGATGGGCGATATGGAAGTTGAGCTTTACGCGATCAACTTCGATAAGGAGCGCATGACGCTCAAGGTCCCGACCGGCAAGGCCAAGAAGGCTGGCCTCCGCAAGCTGAGCTCCAAGGACCGCATCAAGACGGCGATGGAGACGCTGAAGGGTCGCAGCCGTGTGCGCCGGACCATGTGGAGCCGTCGCGCCCAGGAATATGAGGCGAAGATCAACTCCGGCGATCCGGTTTCGATTGCGGAGGTGGTGCGCGATCTGCATCGCGCCGCCGATCAGCCCGAGCAATCCTATAGCGAGCGGCAAATCTATCAGGCGGCACTGGAGCGCCTGTCGCGAGAACTTGCGGCGGTCGAGAAGATCGACGAAGTGCACGCGACCGAGCGTCTGGAGCAGGTTCTGACCAAGGCCGCATAACGCGAATTCGCCGGCCCGCCGGCGACGAGGAACATGATGAAGCGGCCGTCCGCATTGCCGGGCGGCCGTTGTTCTTAACTGCGTGTGTCACCGGACGCGCGAATTGCCGCTTTCTCCGGTACGGGTTCCGGCTAAACTGCCGCGATTCGTATAGGATTTCGACGTCTTGGCGATCAGCGGCAATCAATTTGAATTCCGATAGCGCGAAATTTGCACAGCTCGGCCGGCCCGCGAGGATATGGGCGGTCTCGGCGATCCATGCCGATGTCGACCGTCTTGGCCGCCTGCACGACCATCTGGCCGGCCAGTTTTCGGTCGGCGACCGTATCGTCTATCTGGGGAATTTCGTTGGCCGTGGCGGGGCCGTGCACGAAACCATCGCCGAGATGCTGAGTTTTCGGCGGGACCTGCTGGCGATCCCCGGCGTTCTGGCCGGCGACTTGGTCTATTTGCGCGGCGCCCAGGAAGAGATGTGGCAGAAGCTGCTGCAACTGCAATTCGCGCCCAACCCCAAGGACGTCCTGAACTGGATGCTTGGCCAAGGCGTGGACTCCACGCTTCGTGCCTATGGCGGCAATCCCGAGACCGGCATGGCGGCGGCGCGCGAAGGCGCTGTGCAGTTGACCCGCTGGACCAATCAGCTGCGCGGCGCAATGCGGGATGCGCCTGGTCATAACAATCTGTTCGCGGTGCTGCGCCGGGCCGCCTTCACCGAAGACGGCGCAGTGCTGTTCGTCAGCGCGGGCATAGATCCGACCCGGCCGCTGCCTGCCCAGGGCGACAGTTTCTGGTGGGGAGGTGCCGGCTTCGCCGACCTCTCCGAGCCCTATTTCGGTTGCCGCAAGGTGATCCGCGGTTTCGACCCGGCCAATGGCGGCGTGATGGTCGGCGACGTCACCGCCACCCTGGACGGCGGCTGTGGCCGCGGCGGCAAGCTGACGGCGGCGCAGATCGGCGCCGACGGCGAGATCATGGAACTGCTGGAAGCCTGAGCGGCGGAGACCATGGCAATCGCGTCGTCGAAGGGCGGCCGCGAACAGAATTGTCACAAAACTGTAACGCCATTACCCGGTCGCGAATGATCCAATCGTCGTGCGGCGCCGTAACTCCCATAGAAGTTCTTCGGCCGAGCCTATCGCGTCGCGGCCGATCACGCGGAGGCGGGCATGGCGCATATCGACGGATCGGAAACCCAGCGCTCAAATCTAGCGTTCATCAGGCAATCGATGCGCGAACCGCTGCTGACCCGCGATCGCGAGTTCGACCTGGCGCAGCGATGGCGCGACTGCGGTGACGAGGCCGCGCTGCATGAGTTGGTGCGGTCGTACACCCGGCTGGTGGTCAGCACCGCGTCGCGGTTCCGCAACTACGGTCTGCCGATGGGCGATCTGGTACAGGAGGGCAATGTCGGCCTGATGCAGGCGGCGGCCCGGTTCGAACCCGGCCGGGAAGTGCGCTTCTCGACCTATGCCGCTTGGTGGATCCGATCCGCCATGCAGGACTTCGTGTTGCGAAATTGGTCGATCGTGCGTACCGGCACCACGGCGGCTCAGAAATCGCTGTTCTTCAACCTGCGGCGACTGCAGGCGCGGATCGAAGATGTCGCGGCGACCCGACTTACCCATGACGGCCGCGAGAAGGTCGCCAGGGAGCTGAAGGTCAAAGTCGGCGACGTGGAATCCATGGAAATGCGTATGTCCGGCGGTGATCAGTCGCTGAATACGCCCGTCTCGCCGTCCGGCGATCTTGACTGGCAGGATTCATTGGCGGACCAGCGCCCGTCGCCGGAAGAGGTGGTCATCGGAATGCGCGATGGCGAGACGCGGTCGCGCTGGCTGGCCGAGGCGATCGGGCAGCTCAGCGCGCGCGAGCAGACCATTATCCGCCAGCGCCGCCTACGGGAAGATGGCGATACCCTGGAAAAGCTGGGCGAGCAGCTCGGTGTCAGCAAGGAGCGTATCCGGCAGCTCGAGCACCGGGCGATGCAGAAGATGCGCGTTTTCCTGCAGGCCCGGGTGCGCAAGCCGGACGAATTGATGGTCGAGGCGTGATCCGGGGCGTTGCCTCCGGAGATGGTGACGTCACCTATCGAACGATCAGCTTGACGCGTTGTCCGGGGCGCAGCGGAGCGCCGGTATCCAGGCCGTTGAGCGCCAAGAATCTCTCCAACCGGTAATCCTCGAACGCCATGCCACCGGCCAGCGATGCCGAAGTGTCGCCGCGCCGCACGGTCACGATGTCGACGCGCCTTGGCCGCTGCGCGGTTTGTTCCGACCGGGACAACGGCCGGAAACTGAAAGTCGTTCGCTGGAAGGCCGTTGTCATCTGCGCGGTCCGCTCCGGAGGGGTGAGGAACGCGAAACGTGCGATGCGGTTCTGGTCCGAGCGGATGGCGACCATCCGGACATCGCGAAGTCCGGCGCGCGTGCTGATCTGGAACGACCCGGTTGCAGCATCGTAGCCATTGATATTCAAGGACTGGAAGTCCTGGAAGACGGTATCGCGTGCCCATTCATCCGCCAGGTAGCGGGCCGGCGAGGCCGATTGGCGCGGCGATACGACATCGTAGACGATCTGGGAACCGCGACCGTCGCTGCCAATCACGCGGGCGCCGCTGTGCCCGAGCCGAAACCCGCGCGGCGCTTCCCACCGGACACCCTCGGCGGGTTGCGTCAGCACGGTGCCCTCGATGAAGCCGTAGTCGCCGGACTCGCCCCAGATCAGCCCGTCGATCGCCGACAGATACGAATCACGGTTGCGGCGGACACTCTGACCGGGCGATCGCGCCGCCAATGCGCCGGCCTGCCGCACCCGGTCCTCGGTGCGTGGGTGGCTCGACAGGTAGGCGGGCAGGCCGGCTCCCTCGGAGCGGCCGTCGATCAGCGCGTCCAGGTCGGATTCGCGGTCCAGCTGCTGCAGAAAGCTGCTCATCGCAAAGGGGTCGTATCCGGAGGCCGCCAAATAGCGGATGCCGATGGCGTCGGCCTCCGATTCCTGGCCGCGGCTGTAGCTCAGCAGATAGATCTGGGCGCCGGACCCGGCCAGTTCTGCCAGTTCGTCGCTGCCGGTAGCTGCGCCGAGAATGCTGGCGCCGAGCTGGGCGATGGTCGCCTGGCTGTACCGCTCCGCGCTGTGGCGCGCGGTCACATGGGCGACTTCATGCGATATGACGCCGGCCAGTTCGGCCTCGTCATTCATCAGCGCCAGCAGCCCGCGTGTCACCGAGACGTAGCCGCCGGGAAGGGCAAACGCGTTCGGCCGGTCGCTGTCGAGAACCGTGAAGCGATAGGGCTCGTTCGCCGAACCCGTCGCCTGCACAACGCTGCGCCCGACCCGCTCGACATAAGCGGTCAGGGCCGGGTCGTCGTACACCCCGCCGAACTGCTCCACCAGACGCGGGTATTCGCGCTGGCCGATCGACGCTTCCTGTTGCGGCGTCAGCAGCGAGAACTGCTGGCGGCCGCTGGCGGGATTTGTGGCGCAACCGGCAAGCGCGGTCACCAGGGCGACGGCGGTGGCCGCGATACGGCCCAGGCGGGTCCAGGTCGATCGGGTCATTCGACGGCCTCGAGCAGCTCGATCTGTTCCGGGTGGGTGGCGTCGATCATCGGTCCGTTGCGCTGATACAGCCAGCCGCGCACACGGATGCGGCGACCGGACAGTTCCAGCGGTTCCAGTCCGGCGGCACGGAAAGCGCGGACATGTTCGGGTGCGATGCTCACGGTGAAATCGTCACGCCAATCTGCGCCGAAATTAAGGTAGATGCGACGCCGCACTTCCGCGGCGTCGAGGATCACCGCCTCGACCACCTGAAAGCTGTCGAGCAGGCCCACGGTCTCCTCGGCGGAGCGGACCGAGTAGAAGGGATGGGCCCAGATGCCGCGGCCGGCGGCCCTGGCCCGTCGCTCCGCGGCCAGCATCTCGCCGACTGCCATGCGATTGTCCTCGAAGCTGTAGACCCGCGCCATGCCGTCGATCAGCATGGCGCCCTGTACCCACAGCCCGTCGTCGCGCACAAGATGGGCGAGGGCGCGGCCGTGACGGTCGATCCGCCGGCCGCCATAGGCCAGCGTGACCTGACGGCCGAGAACCAGCCCCGCGAGCCGGTCGCGGGCTTCTCCGGCCAGCGGCCAGGCGGTAAATCCCCTGCGACCGAGAGGCAGTTTCGGGGCCTGCAGGCCGACCAACCGCACCTCGGTTCCGTCGTCCAGGAACAGCGTATCGCCGTCGACGATCTCGGCAACCCGGCCGCCGCCGTCGATCACCAGTCCGGCCGGCGCGTCCGCGCGGGCCGGTGCGGCCAATGCCGCCATCGCCGGGCCGACCATCAGCAGGATCAAGAGGATCGCAGAGCGTCGCATGATCTTCTTGTAGCCTATGGTCGCAGTGGCCGCAGGAGGTTTTGCGTCGGCGGCATGGACTGCCTAAACTCGGTTCGCGCTGCCCGGTACGGCGGCCCTGGATTTCGGAGCTCAGCCTTATGCCGCGCGATGCGATCTTCCCGCCGGTCGAACCTTTCCAGACGGGCACGCTGAAAGTCGATTCCGTACACCATCTCTATTGGGAGCAGTGCGGCAACCCGGAGGGGGTGCCGGTGGTCTTCCTGCATGGCGGGCCCGGGGCCGGCGCCTCGCCGGTGCATCGCCGATTCTTCGATCCCGATCACTACCGCATCGTGATTTTCGACCAGCGCGGCGCCGGCCGCTCCAAGCCGCTGGGCGAGATCGCCAACAACACGACGGAGCATCTGATCGACGATATCGAGACGCTGCGCCGGCATCTCGATATCGACCGCTGGCACGTGTTCGGCGGCTCCTGGGGCAGCACCTTGGCGCTGGCCTATGGCGAGGTGCATCCCGACCGCTGCCTGACCCTGACCTTGCGCGGCATCTTCCTGATGCGGCGCAGCGAGATCGACTGGTTCCTCTATGGCATGCGCGGCATCTTCCCTGAGGCCTGGGAGACCTTCAGCGGCTTCCTGCCCGAGGACGAGCAGGGCGATCTTCTGGAAGGGTATTACCGGCGGCTGATCGACACCGACCCGACCATCCACCTGCCGGCGGCGCGGGCCTGGAGCATGTTCGAAGGCGCCTGCTCGACCCTGCTGCCGAACCCGGACACCGTGGCGGCGGCGGGCGAAGACGCCCACGCGCTGGGTCTGGCGCGCATCGAGGCGCATTTCTTCCGCAACAACCTGTTCAGCCCGGAAGACCAGCTTCTGGGCGAGATCGACAAGGTTCGGGACATCCCGGCGACCATCGTGCATGGCCGTTACGACATCGTCTGCCCGATCGCCAGCGCCAACGATCTGCGCCACGCCTGGCCCGAGGCGCGATTTGTCGTTGTCCCCGACGCTGGCCATTCGGCTATGGAGCCGGGCATCCGCTCGGCCCTGATCGACACCATGCGGCGCTATCGGACCATCGAGCCGTAAGGCTGCTTCGGGCATCGGGCCAATCGGGCCATTGCGGCCGTCGCGAACCGCAGTCACCGACCTCAAGTGACCTCGATCCAGGTCACCATGCCGCCGGCATGATGCTCCAGCATGTGGCAGTGGAGCAGCCATCGGCCGGGCGCGTCGGCCACGAACGCGATTGTTGCGCGCTCGCCGGGTTCCAGCAGTTCGGTGTCACGCCAGGGCCCGTCGTTGACGGTGCGGCCCTCGCGCTGGGTCACCGTGAAGTGGTGACCGTGCAGATGCATGGCGTGCGGCCAGCGGGTGTCGTTGATCATATCGATCGCCACGGTCCGCCCGACCTCGGCGGTCAACAGCGGTTGCACCGGCCTGCCCGCCACACCGTTCAAGGCCCATACCCGGCCGGCCGCGACAAGGTCCCTCATATCCATCATGCGGCCATTCATCATGGCGCCGGCCATGCGGCCCATCGCACCCCCCTCCATCAGCAGATCCGCCTTGACGGCCGAGCCCGGATCGAGATCGGTGCGGATCGGGTTGGACGCGGGCGCCGCCACCGGTGGTAGCGGGTTGCGGGGTCGCGCGGCATCCGGCCGATAAGCGAAATGGGCGACTGAAATTGACTCCCGGCCGCTCACCTCCCGAATCGGGCTGGTCGTGCCGGGATTCAGGCCCATGTCCAGAACCAGATCGGCACGTTGCCCGGGCGCTATTCGTAGCGGCGATCCGTCAAGCGGGAACGGGCCGGTCGGCTGTCCATCCAAGGCGATGACCGTCGGGTCGTGCTTGGGAAACGCCAGTGTCATGATCCTGGAGTTGGCGGCGTTGAGAATGCGCAGCCGAATGCGTTCGCCGGCGGTGACCTCGAGCCGGTGTTCCGATTCGCCGTTGACGGTGACCCAGTTGCCCAGACGGCCGCCATGCGCCCAGTCCCGGATATCGCCCAGGCTGGCTTCGTGGATGGCGCCGCTGTCGTCCAGGCGCCAATCGTCGATGACGAAGACGATGTCCTGGTCGACCGGCGGCGGGTCCGGCTCTTCGACGACGAGGACGCCGTAAAGCCCGCGCGCCATCTGCTCCCAGGAGCGATTGTGGGTGTGATACCAGAAGGTTCCGGCGTCCGGCGCCTGGAAGACGTAGTCGAACCCCTCATCCGGCGGCACGGCGTCCTGGGTCAGGCCGGAAACGCCGTCCATCGCATTGGGCACGCGCACCCCATGCCAGTGAATGCTGGTTGCCTGCGGCAGCCGGTTGACGAGCCGGAATTTCAGCTCGTCACCCTGGCGCGCCCGCAGCAGCGGGCCCGGCGACTGACCGTCGAAGCCCCAGATCGCGGTGCCCTGCCCGTCCTTCGAGTACAGCGGCGCCCGACCTTGCCGCGCGGTCAATTCACGCATGTGGCCGGCAGCGCCGGCCTCTGTCGTCCAGCCCTGGATCGCCAGCGCCGAGCCGATCAGCGTTCCGCCTGCGATGAACTGGCGTCGAAACATCTCGTTGGTCTCCTCGCCTGATCCGCCGCCAGTCGCCCGAAGAGTGCTCATTCCAGCTACTGGAAGGTCAAGTATGTATCCGGCAGATCAATGCAAGAGCAACCGAGCCCAGGATGCTTTCGGTGCGTTCTGGTCTGCCGGCGAACGGCCGACGCCGAATCACCAGAAACGCCGGTGGACCCGTCACGCCGCTCCATCGACCCTGAGAAAAGCCGCAAAACGGCGGGATTCCGGCGGCCCTGATTACAATGCAGCCGCAAATGCGCCATATTGGAGCGCAACCTTCGAGCATCGACAAAGAGTGTCGTCGGGGATCGAAGCCACCTCCATTGACCGTCATGTGCATAGACGGTGGTCGCAGGTCCCCGACCTGAAGGAAGGAGCGCCCAAGTGGGTCAAACCATCGCGCTGGTCGACGATGACCGCAATATTCTGACCTCGGTATCCATCGCGCTGGAGGCCGAGGGTTTCGACGTGCGGACCTATGCCGATGGCGACGAGGCCCTCAGGGGGCTGACCTCGCGACCGGCCGACGTGGCGGTGCTGGATATCAAGATGCCGCGCATGGACGGCATGGAGCTGCTGACCCGGCTGCGCAAATTCTCGCAGATGCCGGTGATCTTCCTGACCTCCAAGGATGACGAAGTCGACGAGCTGCTCGGGCTGCGCATGGGCGCCGACGATTACATCAAGAAGCCGTTCTCACAGCGCCTGCTGATCGAACGCATCCGGGCCCTCCTGCGGCGCGGCGAACTGGCGATCTCCGACGCCGATGCCGACCCGAGTGCCGTTGTGGTGCGCGGTGATCTGGTGCTCGACTCCAACCGCCATGCCTGCACCTGGAGGGGCAAGCCCATCGAGCTGACGGTGACCGAGTTCCTGCTGGTGAAGGCGCTGGCGATGCGCCCCGGGCATGTGAAGAGCCGCGATGTGCTGATGGACGCCGCCTATGGCGAGCACATTTATGTGGACGATCGCACGATCGACAGCCACATCAAGCGCATCCGCAAGAAGTTCAAGGCGATCGACGATGAGTTCGGTCAGATCGAAACACTGTATGGAGTCGGCTACCGGTACAAGGAGACCGCCGAGGCCGGATGAGGCTTGATATCCGCTCGGATCTGAGGGCGCCGTCTGATCTGGCGTCCCCGGCGGCGCCGGCTGACGAGACTCGCAAGCCGCAGGCGCCGACAGGCTCGGTATGGTCGACCGACGAAGCGCCGGGCCACGACGCGACGCCGGCGAAGGACGCCCCGCTACCCAAAATCCGCCGTCGCTGGAGCTTCTCCAAGCTGACCGCCCGGGTGCTGGCGATCAACCTGCTGGCGCTGATGATCCTGGTCGGCGGCCTGCTCTATCTCGGCCGCTATGAAGAACGCCTGATCGAGACCGAGATGGCGAGCCTGCGCACCGAGGCGCTGATCTTTGCCGGCGCGCTGGCCGAGGGCGCCATCGTCGGCGACCCGGATTTCGGCCTCGACCTCGATCCGGAACGCGGCCGCCAGATGGTGCGCCGCCTGTACGAGACCACCGACACCCGCACCCGGCTGTTCACCGCCGAAGGAACTCTGCTGGCCGACAGCCGCCTGCTGATCGGCGGCGGGATCATCGAGATCGAGCTGCTGCGTCCCGCCGATGACAGCGTCTGGTTGCGCGACATGTTCGACGCGGTTTACGGCTGGATTACCCATCTGGTGCCGGAGCGCAAGGGCTGGCCGCCCTATCCGGAGCGGGCCCAGCAGCAGGCCGCCGACTATCCGCCGGTGATGCGCGCCCTGGCCGGCAATGTCGGCCAGCAGGTCTGGTCCGATCTCGAGGGCCGCAAGATCCTCGGCGTCGCCGTTCCGGTCCAGCGCCTGCGTGCGGTCAAGGGCGCGATCCTGGTCACCCGCGACACCGGCGTGCTGGAGAAGGCGATCCAGTCGGTGCGCGAGGATATCCTGATGGTCTGGGGCGTGGCGCTGCTGGTCACCGTGGCGCTGTCGCTTTACCTCGCCGGCACCATCACCCGTCCGATCCGCCGGCTGGCGGCGGCCGCCGAGCAGGTGCGCCGCGGCCATGGACGGCAGCAGCTGATCCCGGATTTCTCCCGCCGCCGCGACGAGATCGGCGAGCTGTCCGGCGCTTTGCGCGACATGACCTCTGCGCTGTGGACCCGCATGGACGCCATCGAGCGCTTTGCCGCCGACGTGGCGCATGAGATCAAGAACCCGCTGACCTCGCTGCGCAGCGCGGTGGAGACCGTGTCGCGGATCCAGGATCCGGAACAGCAGCGCCGCCTGATGACCATCATCCTGGAGGACGTGCAGCGGCTCGACCGGCTGATCACCGATATCTCCGACGCCTCGCGGATCGACGCAGAGCTGTCCCGCGCCGAGTCCGACGAAGTCGATGTGGCCGCCATGCTGCGCATGCTGGTCGAACTCTACGATACCACGCTGGAGGATGGCGGGCCGGTGCTGCGCCTCACCCTGCCACCGTTCAACACCCTGTATGTGAACGGGCTGGAGGATCGGCTGGTGCAGGTGTTCCGCAACCTGATCGGCAACGCGATCTCGTTCTCTCCGCCCGGCGGCGTGATCGCCATCAGGGCGCGGCGCGAGGGCGGTTATGTGATCGTCGATCTCGAGGATGAGGGCCCGGGCATTCCGGCGACCAAGCTGGCGGCGATCTTCGACCGGTTCTACACCGAGCGCCCGGCGGGCGAGAAATTCGGCACCCATTCCGGCCTCGGCCTGAGCATCTCCAAGCAGATCATCGACGCCCATAACGGCAAGATCTCCGCCGCCAACCGCGACGAGGGGACCGGCGCGCATTTCACGGTGAAGATCCCGGCGCGGTAGGGTCAGGACATATCGGCACGGCCAGGAGTCTTGAACCGACGCGGTCGATCGCAACGTCCGCTTGCAAATCAGAACGCGGTCGTCCGACCTGCGCGTCTCAGACCGCCGGTTTTGACCCGATGCGGTCGTGAGCTGATCCTGTTATGCTCGCACTGGTGTCGCGAGGGGAGGCGACCTAACTTGTTGGGACAACGCCACATGAAACGTTTAGTTGCGACAGCGTTGGCGATGTCGCTGGGGACTTCGTCGTCATTGGCCTTCAATCCGACGCACCTAGGGCGAACGATGGAATCAGGCTCTTGCTTTGCATGCGACCTGAAGGATGCCGATTTGACTGGCGCGGATTTGACAGAAGCGGACCTGGCATCTGCAAACCTAAGTAACGCCATACTCGAAGATGCAATTCTGTCGGGCGCAATACTGACTAACACGAAGCTGGTCGACGCTCTCTTGGCCGATGCGAATTTAGACGGCGCCAATTTGCTGAACTCAAGTTTAGTGGGCGCGGATTTATCTGGCGCGACTCTGGTCAACGCCAACGTGAGGGACGTGAACTTAACAGGCGCAAATCTGACGAGGGCAAACTTAGAGAATGCGGATCTGTCAGGAGCGGATATCGTAGACGCGCGACTTGGAGGCGCTTCGCTGATCGGAGCAAATCTGACTGGCGTGAAGCTGTCAGGCTCCGACCTCGCCGACGCGAAACTAGAAAACACAATCTTCTGCGGAACGGTAATGCCTGACGGCAGTGTCAATAACGGCAGTTGTTGATTCTTTTCTTCCGACGTCGGGGATGCACGGCTCAATGTGCGCGGTCTTACTGTCCGTCCCTGGCTATTTACGGCCTAGCCAACCGCCGAAAACGGGCGACTGGTTCCTGATCCGATAGCCGACATCCGCATGAGCAGTTCTGAGTAATCGGAAAGCGTCGAACAAGGCCGTTGGACACGGACAATGCTGTACGACACTACATGAGCTGTTTGGACCTCCGGTGGGTACGGCCATAGGCCTGTGACTGCCCGGTGATCGCCGTCGGCCATCTTCCCGGGATGTCAAAACCCGGCTCCACTCGATCGTCGACCCTCAAGGCCCTGACCGGCGGCCTCGCCGCCTGGTGCCCCGCGGTGCTGCTGCTGTTGCTGGGCGCATTCTGGGGGCTGCAGTTCTCGCTGCTGAAGATCGCCGCCGGGTCGGAACTCAGCGAACTGACGATCCTGACCGGCTCGATGATCCTGCTGTCCGTGGCCTATCTGGTCACACTGGCGGTGCGGCGCGACTGGTTCCGGACCAATTGGCGGCATGTGCGCTTTTTCATCATCAGCGGGCTGTTCGGCTATGTGGTGCCGCTGGGCGGAGTGCTGTGGATCGCCGATCAATTGTCGGCCGGCCTGATCGTGCTCTACACCGAGGCGCTGATCCCGGTCTTCACGGTGGTGATCGTGCTGGCACTGCGGACCGAGGCGCTGTCGGCTCGCCGGCTGCTGGCGGTGGCCGTCGCGCTTGCCGGGGTCGGGATCGCCATGTGGCCGGATCTGGCGACCACCGCCGACGCCAGGCTGAGGGGCCTGCTGATCGTCTTCATCATCCCGCTGGCCTACGCCGTCGACGGCATCTATGTCTCGGCGCGCTGGCCGCAGGATCTGCGCGCCATCCAGGTGGTGACCGGCGAAGCGGTGGCCGGAGCCCTGCTTCTGCTGCCGATCTGGCTGGTGCTTGAGGGGGGCGCCGGCCTGCCATCCCGGTTCGGGCTGGCCGAGTGGGCGATCCTGGCCTTCGTGCCGGTGACCTATCTGGAGGTCTATCTTTATTTCTACCTGTTGCGGACGCGCGGCGCGGTGTTCGTCTCGTTCGGCTGCTTCATCTCGCTGTTCGCCGGTTTCCTGTGGGGCATGGCCCTGCTGGGTGAGCGGCATGAGCCAGTGATCTGGATCGCTGTCGCGACGGTCACCCTTGCGCTCTACCTGATCACGGTCAAGCGCCGGGAAAGCGCCGCGGTTCCGGCCACAACTGAATAGTCGTCACCGGCATCGCGCCGCGGCCGGGGCACCTGCGTACTGACGGCAATCCGGCCGCATTGCCGCCGCCGGCCGGCCGCCCGCGATTGACAGGAGCATGCGCCGCCGCCACCTTGACGCCCATGGGCACGGTACATGCCACCTGTATTGCCGTTGACGGTGTGGGCGTGTTGCTGCGCGGCCCGTCGGGCAGCGGCAAATCCGACCTCGCATTGCGGCTGATCGACGTCGGCGCCCAACTGGTGGCCGACGATCGGGTGCGGCTGTCCCTGGGTGACGGGGCCGAGGCCGGCCGCTTGATCGCCAGCGCGCCTGCGGCCATCGCCGGCCTGCTGGAGGTCCGTGGGATCGGTCCGCTGCCGGCGCCTTGTCTCGGCTCGGCGCCGGTGGCGTTGGTGGTCGATCTGAAACCCGGTCAGGAGATCGAACGGATGCCCGATCCCGGCTGTTGCGCCTATCTCGGGCAGCGGCTGCCGCTGCTGGAGCTGGACCCGTTCCGCCCCTCGGCTCCGGCGGCGCTGCGGCTCGCGGTTTCTGCGCTGAAACGGGGCAGCGGTGATTGGCCGGTGGCGGTGCAGCCATGAACGAATCCCCCGCCGGCAATCCGGCGGCGGCCGAAGGGTCGCCGCGGCGTGTCGCGCTGGTCACCGGCATGTCTGGCGCCGGCATGTCGTCGGCGCTTGGCGTGCTGGAGGATCTGGGCTACGAGGCGGTCGACAACCTGCCCCTGTCGCTGGTGCCGGCCCTGCTGGCCCAGGACGATCTTTCCAGCCGGCCGATCGCCGTCGGCATCGACTGCCGGACCCGGGGCTTCACGGCCGACCGGCTGTTGTCCGAACTGGGAGAGCTGAAGTCCGACGCCGCGCTGAGCGTCGGCCTGCTGTTCCTGGATTGCGACGACGAGGTTCTGCAGCGGCGCTACACCGAGACCCGGCGCCGCCATCCCCTGGCGGTCGACCGACCGGTCGCCGACGGCATCGCGGCCGACCGCAATGTCGTCGGACCGCTGCGCGACCACGCCGACCTGCTGATCGACAGCACGGCCCTGTCGATCCACGATCTGCGCCGGCAGTTGGAAGGGCACTTCGCGGTCGGCGGCGCGCCGGGGCCGTTCGTCCAGGTAACCTCGTTCTCGTTCAGCCGCGGCCTGCCACGCGAATCCGATCTGGTGTTCGATGTGCGATTCCTGGACAACCCCTACTGGAACCCGGATCTGCGCCCGCTGAGCGGACTCGACGAGGCGGTGCAGCAGGCGGTCGCCGCCGACCGGGACTTCGCCGAATTCTTCGACCGGATGACGGGGCTGCTCAGCCCGTTGCTGCCGCGCTACAATCACGAAGGCAAGAGCTACCTGACGATTGCGATCGGCTGCACCGGCGGTCGTCACCGGTCTGTGTTCGTCGCCGCGCGCCTGGGACGCTGGCTGGAAGACCAGGGATATCGCGTCGGCCTGATGCATCGCGACCTGCCGGCGACGAGCTGACAAAACATTGATGTCCCTTGGTATAGAACGATCAGGAGAACCTGACCCATGGACGCCCCGCCGATGATCGGAATGGTCCTTGTGACCCATGGCCGGCTGGCCGAGGAATTCATCGCCGCGCTGGAGCATGTGGTCGGCGAGCAGGAGAACATCGCCGCCGTCTGCATCGGGCCCGACGACGACATGGAGGAGCGGCGCATGGAGATCCTGGAGAGCTGTGCCAGGGTCGACACCGGCAGGGGCGCCGTCCTGCTGACCGACATGTTCGGCGGCACGCCCTCCAATCTTGCGATCTCGATCATGGACCAGGCCAAGGTCGAGGTGATCGCCGGAATCAACCTGCCGATGCTGATCAAGCTGGTCCAGGTGCGCGGTACCGAGACCATGGTCCAGGCGGTGACCCACGCCCGCGAGGCCGGGCAGAAATACATCAATGTGGCGTCCAGCCTGCTGGCCGAGGACAAATGACCCCGGCCGACGATACCGCGCCCCCTCGCCGCCCGGCGCCGGTGGTGCGCGCGGTCACCATCCTGAACCGCCGCGGCCTGCATGCCCGCGCGGCGGCGAAGTTCGTCAAGCTGGTCGCGACCTTCGACGCCGAGATCCGGGTGACGCGCAATGGCATGGATGTCGGCGGCGATTCGATCATGGGGCTGATGATGCTGGCGGCCAGCCCCGGCAGCACCATCACCCTGATCGCGACCGGCAAGGAGGCGGAGGCGGCGGTCCGGGCGATCGTCGATCTGGTGGTCCGCAAATTCGATGAGGACTGAACCCGGCCACAGGGACCCGCCACCTGGGGACGCGGCGCCGGACGCTCCCGACACCCGGCGTGTGAGCGGCCTGGGCGTGGCGCCGGGAATCGCCATCGGGCCGGCGCATGTGGTCGAGAGCGGCTTCGAGCAGGTTCCGGAATATGTCGTGATCCCGGACGAGATCCCGTCCGAGCGCGCGCGCTTCGCGAGGGCGGTGTCGAAATCCCTGCGCCAGATCCGCAAGCTGAAGGCCAAGGCGGCGGCGCTGCCGGAATCCGCCGCCGAGGAGCTCGACTTCCTGCTCGACGCCCATCTGGCGATCCTTGGCGGCTCGCGGCTGACACGCGGCGTCGATCGCTGCATCGCCGAGGAGCGCTACAACGCCGAATACGCGGTGCAGGCCGAGGTCTCGTCCATCGCGCAGCACTTCGCGGCGATGGACGATGCCTATCTGGCCGGCCGCATCCAGGATATCCGAGATGTCGGCGCGCGGCTGATCCGCAACCTGTCGGACAGCCAGTTCCAGGCCTTTGCCACCCTGCCGGAGGGCAGCATCATCATCGCCGAGGAGATCACCCCGGCCGACACCGCGCTGATGGACCCCAAACTGGTCGCCGGCTTCGCCACCAGCCTGGGCGGTGCCGAGGGGCACACCGCGATCATGGCGCGGTCGCTGGGCCTACCGGCAGTGCTGGGCGCGGTCGGGCTGATGGATGGCGCGGCGTCGGGCAAGACGGTGATCGTCGACGGCAATGCCGGATTGGTGATCATCGATCCGGACGCGGAGACCCTGGCCGACTATGCCGGCCGTCGCGAATCCCTGGCCGACGACCGCCGCCGCCTGCGGACCCTGATCGGCCAGCCGGGCCTGAGCCGCGACGACGTCAAGATCGGGCTGCAGGTCAATCTGGAACTGCCGCGCGAGGTCGAGACGGCGGTCGAGCTGGGCGCCGACGGCGTTGGCCTGCTGCGCACCGAATTCCAGTTCATGAACCGCCAGGACCTGCCCAGCGAGGATGAGCAGTATGAGGCGCTGCGCGAGATCGTGACGGCGATGGCCGGCCGGCCGGTGACCATCCGCACCCTGGATGTCGGCGGCGAGAAGCTGGCGACGTCGCTGGGCGACCGGTTCGGCGAGAGCGCCAATCCGGCGCTTGGCCTGCGCGCGATCCGCCTTGGCCTGCGCGAGCCCAAGCTGCTGGAGACCCAGCTGGCGGCCGCCCTGCGCGCCGGGGCGCACGGGCCGACCCGCATTCTGCTGCCGATGATCACCAGCGTCGCCGAGATCCGCTCGGTGCGCGCCGCGCTCGGCCGCGCGGTGCACCGGCTGAAGCGGCGCAAGGTGCCGTTCGCCGACCCGCTGCCGCCGATCGGCGCCATGATCGAGGTGCCGGGCGCGGCCCTGGCCGCCGACGCGCTGGCCCAGGCATCGGATTTCTTCGCCATCGGCACCAATGATCTGATCCAGTACACCCTGGCCATCGACCGCGGCGACGAGCAGGTGGCCGATTTGTACAATCCGCTGCACCCGGCCGTCCTGCGCCTGATCCAGTTCGCGACCCAGGCCGCACTTCGCGCCCGCATCCCGGTCAGCCTGTGCGGCGAGATCGCCGGCGACCCGCGCTTCACGGCCCTTCTGGTCGGCCTGGGCCTGCAGGATCTCTCCATGTCCCCGGCCAAGCTGCTGGCCGTGAAACGCCGCGTCCGCACCCTCGACACCGTTGCCGCCACCCGCCGCGCCGGCATGATCATGGACCAGAGCGACCCGGGCCGCATCGGGGCGCTGCTGGACGATTTCAATGAGATCGAGTGAAGGGCGCTTTCGCGCACATCGAATCGTGGAAAATCAATCGACCCTGATCCGATTGATTCGGCCCAATCGATTGGGTCAGACTCTACCGATTCATCCCGCTTGCCACAGGACAATTGACTCCGATCCAAACTAATCATGCTCCTCACTGAATATGCCCGGCGTAGGTAGTCCGAAAAATGGAAATCATCGCCGCACTGGCCATTGTGGCGCTCGTTTTTATGGTGATGGGCTCCCGGGGGGCCAATCGCAATGCAAGGGGTTTCTCGAAAACCAACAGGCCGCCGAAAAAACGGGTCGGTAGCACCATCACGGGCAGGGCTTTTGTCATCGACGGAGACACGATTCGCGTTGCCCGTCACACGGTTCGGCTCGCAGGCCTCGACGCACCCGAGGAAGATCAGGTTGCCATCCACCAGCATGGCTACGTGTTCAAGCAGGGCAAGCGAGTGAAGCATTCGCTAATACGGGCGATTGGCGGCAAACGCGTCGAAGTGAAGGTCGAGGGATACGACAGATACGAGCGCGTCGTCGGCAACGTGATGTGCGACGGCAAAGACGTTGGCGAGTGGCTTGTTCTGAACGGCTATGCCGTTGCTGCATTTGGCGACCAATACAAGCACATTGAACGCGAAGCCCGTTTGGCGAGGCGCGGTCTATGGGGTCACGCCAAGACCCATCACCCAGCGGCATGGCGGCGCAGACCTTAGGTCATGTCGCTGGTTATTGCGGTGTATTGCGGTGACAGTTCACCTAATCCTCGTTCGCGACGTGTGGTTGGCATGGTCGGGTGGACGATCGGGGATTAGGATTTCAGTGAACTGTCACCGTAGTGGAGACCTGCCCCTAACGACTATCTCTACCCACTCGCCTTCTTGTATTTGACGACATAGTTCTTCTTGTGCCCTTTGCCGATTTGTACTTCATGGACCTCGTCGATCCAGCTCCAGGGAATGGGCTCGGGGAAACAGATTTCGCCATCGAACTTGCCACGAGTGCTGCGGACCTGCGTTCCTCTCGGCGCCGTGAACTTGTAGGCATACTGGGTGCCCTCGCCCTTGCGGTCGGTGCCGTACCCCTGCATATCCGCGACTTTGCTCAATACGCGCCCCTCTTGTGCCTTGGCGGCAAATGTCATCCGGTCAAACCAGTGCTCGTGGGGGCCGCTGTCGTTGCTGTAACAGATCTCGCTTGAATATGCGGGATCGAAGCCATCCGATTTCCTGACCTCATCAACAGTCCGACCACAGGCATGTGTGAACGACATGTCCGTTGGAAGGCGAGTCACCTTGAAGTTCGATTTCGCGATGACCTCGGTCGGAGCCCGATAGCCGACCGGGTTTTCTGGAGTGTTCGTCATCGCGGAACGGACCATGCTCTCGGCAAATCTGCGGCATTCGTCGCACATGTTTCTGCCTCACAATCTGCATTCGGAATGTCTCGGCGGATGCCGGGATCATCGACAATGTCCGGCATGGTAGCGCAATGCCGGACCGCATCGACCGCAAATTGCGCCCTGAGGCTGAAGCCCGGTGACACTATCTCATGACTCTGTGCCGGCCAGATCGCAATGGAAAGAGACGCAGGCCCCGCCTTCTCCCATGGAGAGTGGGTCCAGGTACCCGGCGCGGCCTCGGGCGACGCTCCGCAGGCTCAATTTGATATATAAAGAAATCTTTATGCTTGCTGCGATACGCTCCGGCTGGTACATCGGTGCCGCGATCTGCCGGCCTGTCCGCGTCGCGTTCCGTCCAGACAGATGAAGGATTTCGAGATGCCGGATGCCGGTGGGTTCAGCGATTGCAAGGTGGCCGATCTGACGCTTGCCGATTGGGGCCGCAAGGAGATCGCCATTGCCGAGACCGAGATGCCGGGGCTGATGGCCCTGCGCGAGGAATATGCCGGCAAGGCGCCGCTGAAGGGCGCGCGTATCGCGGGCTGCCTGCATATGACGATCCAGACTGCGGTGCTGATCGAGACCCTGATCGAACTGGGGGCCGAGCTCCGCTGGTCGTCCTGCAACATCTTCTCCACCCAGGACCAGGCGGCGGCCGCCATCGCCGCCGCCGGCATCCCGGTGTTCGCCTGGAAGGGCGAGACCGAGGAGGAGTTCTGGTGGTGCATCGAGCAGACCGTGAAGGGCCCGGACGGCTGGACGCCGAATCTGATCCTGGACGATGGCGGCGACCTGACGGTGCTGATGCACGACAAGCATCCGGAGCTGCTGGACGACGTGAAGGGGCTGAGCGAAGAGACCACCACCGGCGTGCACCGCCTCTATGAGATGGCCAAGAAGGGCACGCTGAAGGTGCCGGCGATCAACGTCAACGACAGCGTCACCAAGTCGAAATTCGACAATCTTTACGGCTGCCGCGAGAGCCTGGTCGACGGCATCAAGCGCGCCACCGACGTGATGATGGCCGGCAAGATCGCCGTGGTCTGCGGCTATGGCGATGTCGGCAAAGGCTCGGCCGCCAGCCTGCGCAGCCAGGGTGCCCGCGTCATGGTCACCGAGATCGACCCGATCTGCGCGCTGCAGGCCGCCATGGAGGGTTACGAGGTGGTCACCATGGAGGCGGCGGCGCCGGTCGGCGACATCTTCGTCACCACCACCGGCAATGTCGATGTGATTACCCTCGACCACATGCGCGAGATGAAGGACCGGGCGATCGTCTCCAACATCGGCCATTTCGACAGCGAGATTCAGATCGAGGCGCTGCGCAACTACAAGTGGGAAGAGGTCAAGCCGCAGGTCGACGAGGTGATCTTCCCCGACGGCAAGCGCCTGATCGTCCTGGCCAAGGGCCGGCTGGTCAATCTCGGCTGCGGCACCGGCCATCCCAGCTTCGTGATGAGCGCGTCCTTCACCAACCAGGTGCTGGCGCAGATCGAGCTGTGGAACCATTCCGACCGCTACGACGTGGCCGTGCACGTGCTGCCCAAGCCGCTGGACGAGAAAGTCGCCCGGCTGCATCTGAAGAAGCTCGGCGCCGCGCTGACCGAGCTGACGCCGGTGCAGGCCGATTATCTGGGCATCGAGACCGCCGGTCCCTTCAAGCCGGAGCACTACCGCTACTAGAATCGGCGCCCCGCACGCGTCAACCTCATCCGGCCTGTCGGGGCCGCGCGGCCACTGCCGGCTTGTTTGTTGCGTCATTGCTAACGTAAATTGGCCATGTGCAGTGTTCATTACCGAGAGCCCGTCAGGTTCGGATGACACCCTCCTGGCCGCTACGGCTTGTCGGCGCGACAATCGCCGTTGCCATGATCGCCGGTCCGACGCCGGCCTGGGCTCAGATCGGCCCCGCCGGATTCCTGGTCGGCGGCGGCATGGCCGGCTTCATGATCGCCGCCACCGTCGCGCTTGTCCTGTTGGCCATACAGCGTCGCCGGATGAAGGACGCTGCGGCGCGGGCCGGCCACTTCGCCGGCGAGACCCTGCGCCTGGAAGCCTTTCTGGACGCCGCCCCGCAATCCTGCTGCGGCTGGGACACCGCCGGGTCGCTGGCCGTCTCCGACGGGTTCGTGCGGCTGCTGGGCGTCGAATCGGTCCGCACCCTCGAGGATATCGAGCTCGCGCTGGAGAAGGATGACGCGGATGCGCTGCGACGCGCCTTCGTGCGGTTGCGCAACGACGGCACGCCGTTCCACCTGACGGTCTCCACCGCGGCGGCCCGGCATGGCGGCGAGGTCAAGACGCTGCTGATGACCGGGCGGCGCGGGCGCGCCTATCACGGCGATTCCAACTTCGACGTGTTGTGGGTCAACGACATCACCGAACGCGATGCGACGGCGGCGCGCGACGCACAGGCGCTGGAACAGGCGGTCGCCCAGGAGATCACCTATTTGGGCATGCTGGAATCGCTGCCCATGCCGATCTGGCTGCGCGATGCCGACCTCAAGATCGTCTGGGTCAACACCGCGTACGCGGTGGCCGTGGAATCCAGTGTCGAGGACGTGCTGGCCGAGCAGCGGCAGATCGGCGCCGGCGCCGTCGACAAGGGCGGCACGGCGCTGGCGGTCCGGGCCAAGGCCAAGGACGGCGCGGTTTCGGAATCGCATCACATCGTGATCGGCGGCGAGCGCCGCTGGGTCGCGATCACCGAAATGCCGCTGGCGCTGGGCGACCGGTCGTCGGATGCCGTCGATGCCGTGCTGATCGGCTATGCCGTCGACCTGACGCCGCAGGAGTTGGCCGAGGCGGAGTTGCGGCGGCATGTCGACGCCCATGCCGAGGTGCTGGAGCAGCTGAAAACGGCGACGGCGATCTACGGACCGGACAAGCGGCTGACCTTCTTCAACCAGGCCTTCGTCTTGCTTTGGGGGCTGGACGAGCGCTGGCTGGATACCCAGCCGGCCATGGGCGAGGTGCTGGAAGATCTGCGCGAGCGCCGCCGGCTGCCGGAATATGCCGATTTCCCGGCCTTCAAGAAGAGCCAGATGGATCTGTTCACGTCGCTGATCGAGGCCAGCGACGACACCCTGCACCTGCCGGACGGCACCACCCTGCGCCAGGTCATCACGCCGCATCCGTTCGGCGGGCTGTTGTTCATGCAGGAGGATGTGACCAGCTCGCTGGCCCTGGTCAGCAACTACAACACCCTGATGGCGGTGCAGAAGGAAACGCTGGACAATCTGGCGGAAGGCATCGCGGTGTACGGCAGCGACGGTCGGCTGCGACTCAGCAATCCGGCCTTCCTGACGCTGTGGAACCTGTCGGCCGACGATGTGGTTGGCGAGCCCCATGTGTCGGAGCTCATCGACAAGGCCCGCCCGTTCATCGATACCGGCGAGGATTGGTCGGAGCAGCGCGGCGAAATGATCGCCCGCGCGCTGGACCGGGACGCCGGCAGCGGCCGGGTCGAGCGTACCGACAAGTCGATCCTGCACTATGTGAACGTGCCGCTGCCCGATGGCGGCGTGCTGAACAGCTATCTGGACGTCACCGACAGCGCCCGGGTCGAACAGGCGCTGCGGCGGATCAACGACGCGCTGGAGACCGCCGACCAGTTGAAGACCGAGTTCATCGCCAACGTGTCGTACCAGCTGCGCACGCCGCTGAACGCGATCATGGGCTTCGCGGAGATCCTGAACCACGAGTATTTCGGCAAGCTCAACGACCGGCAGTCGGAATACACCCGGAGCATCACCGACGCGTCGGAACGGCTGCTGGCGCTGATCAACGATATTCTGGACCTGGCGACGATCGAGGCCGGCTATCTGTCGCTCAACTATCAGCAGGTCGACATCAAGGCGATGCTGCAGAGCGTCTATGATCTGACCCATGAATGGGCCGGCAAGCAGAACCTGACCATCCGCCTCGACCCTAAGATCCGCGCCAGCAAGATCCAGGCGGACGAGCGCCGCCTGAAACAGGCGCTGCACAATCTTGTCAGCAACGCCATCAAGTTCACCCCGGGCGGCGGCGTCATCACCCTGTCGTCGAAGCGCGATGGCGACTGGATGTGGCTTTACGTCAAGGACACCGGCGTGGGCATCGACGAGGCCGAACAGGGCCGGCTGTTCGGCCGTTTCGAGCGTGGCTACGGGCATCACGACCAGGGTGTCGGCCTGGGCCTGGCCCTGGTGAAAAGCCTGGTGGAAATGCATGGCGGCAGGGTCGAGATCGCCTCACAGCCCGGCGAGGGAACCACCGTCAGCTGCGTGCTTCCGGTGCGTTCGCCACAGAATGAGACGCCGAGCAAGAGCCCGCCCACCCTGGATCACGCCACCGGGGACTAGCCCGCACTTCTCATACTGGTCACGGTCTGCGCGGTGCTGTCCCGTCGACAGGGCAGGACGGGCGCGCGGCGCGATGCGGCGCATCGGGCAAGCGGCCTGACGCACCCTGTCGACGGGACAGCGCCGCCCTGCGGGTCTCGGTGCGGTGCCCGCCCGCGGCGTCAAGCGCCTTGACCGCAGCGCTGCTGCGCTCTTCGGCCCTTTCCTGGCGGAGCGGATCACCGCAGCGAGACGCAGACCGCGACCAGTATGAGAAATGCGGTCTAGCGCAATTTCCGCTCGCGCGGTATCGGCACCGGTCCGCTCCCCCGCCCGGCCACCCAAGATGATGCTGACGTAGGGTGCCCGGCTGTGTCGATCGAGGCGGTGTCCCGGTCGGATAGCTCCCGGGCGTTGCCACTCCGCGCCGACGTGGCCAGCGCAAATCCGCCCAGAACCAGTGCGCCCGTGAGCACGACCGCATAGCCGGCCAGGGCGCTGGCGATCGCGGTGTCCCAAGGGGTCCCGGCGAGGTTGAGGGCGGTGGCCCAGGCGGCCTGGGCCGGCCCCAGCCCGGCGATCCCGGTGATCGGCAGGGCGAAGGCCAGGTTCGCCGCCGCTCCGGCGGTCATCGCCGGCCAAAAACTGCTGCCGGGATCGACGGCGATCACCGCCAGATAGGCGATGCCGGCTTGGGTCACCCAGATTGCCAGCGTCAGGCCGATCGCCGACACATGTCCGCTGACCCCTGCCAGTTGGGCGCCGCCGGACATCAGCCCGTCCGCCAACCCGTGCAGCCGCGGCCATCGGTTCAGAAGCAGGCCCGCACGATCCCGCATCACGCCACCGGCATGCGGCAGCACGATCAGGGCCAGTATCGCGAGGACTGCCCGCGACCGCGAAGGCCGGCCGGCCCCAGCCCCATAAGGGGGCGGTGAAGGCCCCGACCGCCCCGGCGCAGAGCAGCGCGCCCACGGCGCTGGCGTCCATCAGCCGGGCCAGGATCAGGATGCCGGTGGAGCGGGAATAGTCCATGGCGTATCGCCGCTTCATCAGGATCGGAAAGCTGGCCTCACCGACCCGGAACGGCAGCAGGAAGTTGAACATGTTCAACAGCAGCGCGGTGCGGACCAGGTCGCGTTCCGGCAGCCGCAGCGTCCCCGACATCAGCAGGCCGAACCGCCAGGCCCGAAGCCATTGCACGACCGGCAACAGCAACAGGGCCGCGGCCAGCGGCCAGGGCGAGGCCTGCCCCAGGCTGCGGCCGAGGGCCGCCGGGTCCGCACAGGGCCAGCAGGCCGTAAATCACCGCCGCCGTGACGGCGGCGGCAAAGAGCGTGGCGCGGATCCGGGGCCCGGTCACGCGCCGGGTCGCACCGAGTCGCTCGGTTCGGCCTTTGCCCGGCTCGCGGGTTTGCGTCTCGGACGAGGCTTCCTGGCCGGTTTCGCCGTGGCGGTTGCGGTGCGTTCGCTGACATGATCCTCGGATCGGAGCGTCGGCGAGCGGCTGTTGATCAGCTCCGACAGCATGCCGAACAGCATCAGCTGGATGCCGACGATGACCGCCATGACGCCCAGCAGCAGTAGCGGACGGTCGCCGATATCTTCTCCCAGGAACAGCTTCAGCCCGGTCAGATAGGTCAGGATCACGCCGCCGGCCAGCAGGACGAATGCGCCGAGACCGCCGAACAGATGCGCCGGACGCCGGGCGTAGCGGGTGATGGTGATGACCGTCAGCAGGTCAAGGAAGCCGCGCAGGAAGCGCGCGACACCGTATTTCGACTTGCCGTGCTTGCGCGCGTGGTGGCGCACGACGATCTCGCCGATCCGAAAGCCTAGCGCGTGGGCCAGGACCGGGATATAGCGGTGCAACTCACCGTAGAGCTGGATGCCGTTGAAGACTTCGCGGCGATAGGCCTTGTAGCCACAGTTGAAGTCATGCAGGCGGGTTCCGCTGGCCCGCGCAGTCACCCAGTTGAACAGGCGCGACGGCACAGTCTTGGACAGGGGATCGTTGCGGGTCTTCTTCCAGCCCGAGACCAGGTCGTAGCCCTGGTCGATCATCTCCACGAAGCGCGGCAGTTCGACCGGGTCGTCCTGCAGGTCGGCATCCATGGTGACGATGATCGAGCCGGTGGCCTGGCGCACGCCGACATCCAGGGCGGCCGCTTTGCCGAAGTTCCGCCGCAGCCGCACGCCCTGGACCCGTGGATTCTCCGCCGCCAGGCGCCGCATCTCGGACCAGGAGCCGTCGGTGCTGCCATCGTCGACGAACAGGATCTCGGCCAGGACCAGCTCCGCCCCGGTGGCGGAGCAGATGCGCTCGGTCAATTCCGCCAGGGACTCCTCCTCGTTGAAGACCGGCACCACGACGCTGACCGTGTGCGCCGCATTCCCGGACGGGCGGCTGGCGGTCTCGGCGGTCATCGGCAATCTCCCGGAGCGTCTTCATACAGCCGATAGCGTAGGGTCATCACCCTGGTCTCCGATCCCAGCATGTTGGCGGCCACATGGCCGGCCCGGTGCGGCGATTGCGGGTCGATCGACAGCCGGTCCCGCAGATAGTCCGCGGCCGCCATCGGCAGGGCATCGGCCGCGGCGTCGTCGACCCGCCAGACCACCAGGCATTGCCGCCCGCTCGCCGGGCCCGGCCAAACCGCCAGCGGATATGCCGGCACAATAACCCGGCTGTCGGGAAATGCGACGCGCAGATTTCCGCCGACATGGAATCCGTCCGCCAGGATGGTGCCGTGTTCGAAGCCGGCGTCGCGCAATTGCCCGGTCAACTCGGCGAACGGAGCCAGGGCGCGGCAGCTGCCGCAATGATCGGCGCCGCGGGCATAGACCACGATGCGGGCGGCGAACGCGACCGCCACCAGCAGCACGATCATGCCCAGATAGGCGCCGATCGCGCGCCGCGACGGCTGGCCTTGCGCGACCAGCGCGAACAGGAAGACCGGCAGGATCATCAGCGCCGGATGCATCCAGCGCTCGGTGAAGGCGGTGGCGCCGAGCGTCGGCACCAGCAGCCAGTGCAGGCCGATGATCACCAGCATCAGCGTGCCCAGGAAATCCGCGTCGATGCCGGTCGCCGGCGCGCGCGACACCGCCACCCGGCCGCGCCATGCGGGCAGGGCCAGCGCCGCCAGGAACAGCGGCAGCAGCGGCAACGGGAAGGCCAGTACCGCCAGTGCCAGCTCGACGCTGCCCTCGACCATTGCGGCGGCAAAGGGCTGGGCGGTGCGGGCCCCGGTGATGTCGGTCGCCAAGCCACCGAACGACTGCACATGGGTCAGCATCCACAGCGCGCCCGGCAGGACCGCCAGGCCGGCCATCGCCATCGCCGGCAGCGCCTTCCAGGTCAGCACCAGCCGCCGGTAGCGCGGCAGGACAAGGCAGGTCAGCGGCAGCCCGACCGCCAGCATCAGGAAGTTCCATTTCGTCAGGGTGCCGACCCCGATGCACAGGCCGAACAGCAGGTAGTGGCCCAGGCTCGGCCGATCGGCCAGGCGGGCGAAGACGTAGAAGGTCGCCGCGATCGCCGTCGCCAGCGCCGTGGTGTGGGTCAGATCGTGATGGGCGTAGTAGGCGAAGACGTAGATCAGCGCATAGCTGAAGACCGCCAGCGCGGCGCAGGCCGGGTCGGCGATCACCCGCCGCGCCGTCAGATACATGAAGCCGTAGCCGAGCCCGAGCAGCAGATAGCGCAGCACGCTGACCGCAACGATGTTGACGCCGAAGACTGAGAAGGCCGGCAGCAGCATCCAGGTGAACAGCGGCGGCTGGCGGAACCGGTAGCCCCAGACGAAATGCTGCGCGAACAGCACCTGCTCCGCATCGTCGATTCCCAGGGTCGGCGCCATGGCCAGCCGCGCCGCGAAATGCGCTGCCAGATAGACCAGGATCGCGCCGCCGACGAAGGCCGGGGAGGACCACAGGGGTTGCGAAGATGGGGGCTGTGCGGCTGGGCGCATCGGGGAAGCGACTCGGCGGGGCCCGAAGGAGGGAGCGCCGACCCTATTGTCGCCGGCTCCCGATTGCAATTGCCCGATGCGCCAGAGCGGGCGCAGGGTCCGGGATGTGTCCTGCAGCCCCCTCACCCTCCCACGGCTTCGCCGCGGGTCCCTCCCTCTCCCACAAGGGGAGAGGGGCGGAAACAAGCGCCGTCTTCAAACCCCTCTCCCCTCGTGGGAGAGGGAGGGGCCCGACGCGTAGCGTTGGGAGGGTGAGGGGGCTGCGTAGGCATGATCGGAGATCGTTCCAACACGGTCAGCTCACTGCGGTGCGCCGGCAGGCCGGCCGAGCGCGAACTGCGCCGCCGCCAGCACGATCACCACCGGGATCGCCATTTCCAGGCTCTCCTCGACGATGCCGACCGCGTCGATGTTGAAGGTGACCTCGATGCCGAAACCGGTCAGCAACCGGCCGAACGCGTCCAGGAACTTGGTCGCCGGCAGCAGCGCGACGGTCAGGGCGACCGATATGGCGGCCGGCGATCGCCGCATCAGCCCGTCGCGCAGCCGCCGCCAATTGCGCAGATAGCGCACCACCACCACCAGCAGCGCCGCCAGGATCACGCCGGCGACCAGCTTCTCCATCACCGGCACATGATCGCGGAAGAAGAACCGTGTGGTCAGCACACTGTCCGTGGTGAAGGCCTTGTGCAGGTCGAGCTCGCGGGCGCCCAGCAGACCCACGATGAAGGCCGAATGCACGAAGAAGCGGGCATCGAACCGCCACGACGCCAGCAGCGCCAGAGCGGCGGCCAGGTAGAGCACGGCCGTCGTCACCTCGATCCAGCCGTCCTCCTTGGTCAGGGCGTTCAGCCGGTCCTCGGTGAACGGAAAGGCGGACAGCACCCCGATCGCGCAGACGGCCAGCGCGACGGCCACCGCCAGGTAGGGCCGCCTGAGCAGCGCCGCGATTGTCTCTCGATCCATCGGTCCGTCCGGTCTCACCACGGGCGCAGGGGCTGGCGTGGCCGCATCAGACGGCAACGCCGGCCCTGCCGCAAGCGCGTATCGGCTCTCTTGTGCCCGGTCCGGCCGGTAGGTCCGGCGGTCGGGTTCGCCGGACCGCGTTTTCGTGCCGTTACCAGCTGCCGGTATTGCCCATCGAGGCCCAAGGCTCCTGGCTGGGCAGCGGGTCGCCCTTCTGTAGCAGTTCGATGGAAATACCGTCCGGCGAGCGGACGAAGGCCATGTTGCCGTCGCGCGGCGGGCGGTTGATGGTGACGCCGGACTCCATCAGCGACTGGCACAGCGCGTAGATGTCATCGACCTCATAGGCCAGATGGCCGAAATTGCGCCCGCCGGAATAATCCTCCGGGTCCCAGTTATGGGTCAGCTCGATCACCGGCGCCTTGACCTCTCGGGCCGCGTCCTCGTCCTCATTGGTCGACAGGAAGACCAGGGTGAACCGGCCCTTCTCGCTCTCGTGCCGCCGTGTCTCGGCCATGCCGAGCTTGTTGCAGTAGAAATCCAGCGACGCGTCCAGATCCGTGACGCGGACCATTGTGTGCAGATACCTCATGACGACTCCCGTTGAAGCGGTGGTTGGTGCTGTGGGCAATACGCAATGCCCCTGGCCTGAGCGGCCGCGCCTTCAAGGAGTGACAATAGCGGAGCCGTCCACGCGGGCCAATCTCGCGGCGGTGATGTTTTGCTGGCGCATACGCGGCATGTTCCGCCATACTCGCAAACAAGAAAAACCATGTGAGAACACACGCTCCGATTACATGAGATATGGGGAGGGGACATGTCGCAGAGCTACTCGATCCATCCTTCGATTGGCATCGCCAGGCTTGGGAACAGCGAGCATGGTTTCTACCTGGCCCCAGACGAGATTGGCGCGCTCCCCACGGAATGTGACGCGCAGGGCAATGCCGAGGAGTCAAACGGGCACCCGGTTCCGGTCAGGACATTCAAGGACATCGACCGGAGAGTCAGACGACAGGCCCAGAAGTTCCGGATTTTTCAGCACGACAGCGAGAATCCCGGTAGTCCCGGAGTGGAGATCACGCTCGACAGCGACGAGGTCGCCGGCATCGAATGGACCGTGCATTTGGCCAACAAGAAGGCCGCCTGGTACCAGTTCTCCGAGCTTAAGGGCAATCTGCTGCTAGGCGAGGATAATAGCTATGAGAAGCGGGAGGTCCCCTGGCGAAACATCAAGATCGAGGGCGACAAACGGCGGAAGCTGATCATCGACCCTGGCCCGCGGTCAATCTCGGGCCGCGATCAGTCGATTGGTGTCGATCGCGACAATCCGCCGAGCGACTATGAGTTCTTTAGCTTTCCGGACGAGAACCCGAAACACGGCTATCAGATCGACACGCTTGGGGCATTGAAGACGGACCGGCATGGGCGCTTGCTGGTGATGGGCGGCCTCGGCCTAGCCGGTGGCGACGAGCCGATCGAGAGCTATGGCGGCGCGGATAGTTGGCACGACGACATCAGCGATGGCCAGATATCCTGCGTTCTGAAACTCGGGAATGGTGAAACCCACCAGCTGACGGCGTGGGTCATCGTCGGGTCGCCGGATTTCGCTCCCGAGATCGTCAATATCAGTTCACTCGACGACACCATGTTCGACATCGGGGTGAGGTCGTTTGATCTGGTTCCGGATCTCTTCGCCAATGGCGCATTCAGGGAGGATTTCATCGCCAACTATCAGCGCGATATTCTCCCTATCATCGAGCGTATCGGACGCTACCAATGGGTCGCGAATGTCCAATCGATGACCGCGTTCACCGCCAACCTGTTCGATTTCTCCGACAACTCCGAGGCCAACCGCACCAGTCGCGAAGCCTATTTCTCGTACTTTCGAAAGCCCGGATTCGAGACCGGACAACACCAGACGCTGTTTGCCGATGACGGCGTGCCGATGATGCCGTTGAATTCGGCCAGCAACTCGGTCAGCAACGTGAACATCGAGAAATTCCTGGCGCTGAATGAGACCCAGTACTTCCTCCTCGGGCAATGGGCGCAAGGCAAGTTCGCAAGCGATTCCGACTACCAACCCTACTACGTCAATGCGCTGGACCGTGGCAGCGTCGGCAATTGCGTCGGCCTCCCGCAATGCCCGGGCATCGAAGTCACCTGGAGTGTGCAGAATTCCAAGCTCTATGAGGCGCCATACAGGATCCATCGGCGCGAAGACGAGGAGTACTACCGCACCTACGGACTGGACCCGGAGCGGGACGAATGCAATGGCGAAGGCTGCGAACCCGGCGATCTGACCAAGCGGATGGCGGTCCCCTGGCAGGCCGATTTCTTCAACTGCACCATCCAGCTGGTCAACTTCACCGACCCCGACGTCAACAAGGTGGACGGCGTGCCCAAGCAGCCGAACTACTATTCCTACTGGTGGCCGCCGCAGAGTCCCTGGGATGTCCTGACAGACATCAGCTCGGCCGAGGAGCAGGAACGCGCACACATGCCGGCCGGCGTGCAGGTCAATTACGCGCGTGGCCTCAACAGCTACACGCAGATGATCGAGAGCTGGTGGTATCTCGGCTTCATCCGTAATCGGAATGGCGGGGCCAGAGCGTCCGGGTTCCCGTACTTCGTCGAGACCGAGCGTTACCACGCGATGTTCGAGTGCAAGGAGGTCAAGATCAGCGACATCAGCGGCCGCAAGGAGGATGGGGAAACCACGCTCCCGGTCTTCTTCCTCAAAACGGACCATGCGCCGGATGCACCGGAAGCGGCCCTGCTACGCGTCGAAGCGGAGGAAAGGATGTTCCGCCCGATCGCAACGGCCCCGGGCGGGCTCGGCCCACCCCGGTCGGGAACCCGGAACCGCTATTAGCCCGCCATGCCTGTCGGCGCGGTGGATGTGGCGATCGTCGGCGGCGGACCGGCAGGATGTGCCGCCGCGCTGACAATTCTGGGCCGCTCTCAACTCACCGTGGCGGTGATCGAGCGGTCCTGGTACCAGGATGCGCGGGCCGGCGAATCCGTATCGTCCGGGCTGCTAGGGCTTCTAGAAGATCTCGACCTCAAGGCACGATTTCTCGGCGCCGGGCACCTGCGCGGTGTTGGATCGCGGGCCGCCTGGGGATGTCGGGAGCCGCGTTCCCTCTCCTCGATGTTCGCCCCGACCGGCGAAGGCTGGCATCTCGACCGCGGCCGCTTCGACCGCATGATGGCGCGGGCCGTCCTCGATCGCGGTGGGGCGCTGTATGTCCGCACCCGGCCGACGCGAATCGATCGCCGCCCCGATGGGGTCTTCGGCCTTCGGCTGAAGCACTCATCGAGGCGTCCGTTCCGCCTCGACGCAAGCTTCCTGATCGACGCGACCGGTCAGAGTGCCCTGATCGCCCGCCGGCTCGGCGCCGAACGGGTGGCGAGCGATCGGCTGGTCGGCGCCGTGGCATTCCTGCAGCCCGGTTCGGCCCGGTCGCCGCGGCGGGAGATCCTGATCGAGGCGGTTGCCGATGGCTGGTGGTATTCGGTCGCCCTGCCGGGCGATCGGTTGGTCGTGGCCTTCATGACCGATGGCGACATCCTGCGCCGCTGCCATGCCCATCGGCCCGAGGGCTGGAATCGCCAACTGGCGGCAGCCGCCCTGACCGGCGACCGCGCGTCGGGCGGTGTCGCGAAGTCGGGCCTGCAGATTCGCAGCGCCAGGACCCAATGCCTGCGCCCGGCCGGCGCCGCCGGATGGCTGGCGGCGGGCGACGCGGTGGCTGCCTTCGATCCGCTGGCATCGCTTGGCATCGGCCATGCGGTTGCCTCCGGCTGCGCCGCGGCGCGGCGAGCCATTGCTTCGCTGCTCGGCGATGGCGACGATGCAACCGCATATTGCAGCGATGTGGAGCGGAACGTCGCCTCTTATGCCCAGATGCGCCGGCAGTACTATCGAATGGAGCAGCGCTGGCCCGAGGCCCCGTTCTGGCGGCGCCGGCATGCGGCTGAGCGGTAGGTACGAAAACGGGCCTGCGGTCCAACCCTTCGTCAGCCCCCTCACCCTCCCACGCTGACGCGCGGGTCCCTCCCTCTCCCACTAGGGGAGAGGGGTATGAAGCAGCGCTGGCCGAGATCCCCTCTCCCCTTGTGGGAGAGGGTGGCGAGCGTCAGCGAGCCGGGTGAGGGGTCCGGAGACGTTCGGCCGCAGGCCCTCCGCCTTCCCCGCCGTCAGCTCGCCTTCGCCGTCTTGGCCTCCGCGCCGGCCGCTACCTGGCTGGCGGCGCTGGCCACCGCCTTGAGGGACGCCAGCGAGATGTTGGAATGCCGGCCGACGCCGAACACCGTCTCGCCATCCTCGGTGGTCGCCTCCACATAGGCGACCGCCATCGCGTCCGCCCCTTCGCCGACCGCGTGCTCGTGATAGTCGGCGACCTTCAGCGTGATTCCGCAATCCTGCTTCAGGGCGTCGACGAAGGCGGCAATGGGTCCGTTGCCGGCGCCGGTGATCTCCCGCTCGACCGTACCCCCTGGGCCATTCTCGACGATCGTCGCGGTGATGCGGCGGACCTCGCTGGCATGGGTGTCGGGCACGGTGCGGTGGTCGGTGATGGCGATCGCGCCCTCGTCCAGATACTCCCGTTCGAAGGCCGACCAGATGTCCTTCGACGTCAGTTCGGATCCGGTCAGCTCGGCGATCTCCTGCACCACGCCGGAGAACGCGATCTGCAGCTTGCGCGGCAGTTGCAGCCCGTAATCCTGCTCCATCACATAGGCGACGCCGCCCTTGCCGGACTGGCTGTTGATGCGGATCACCGCCTCGTAGTCGCGGCCGAGATCGGCCGGGTCGATGGGCAGGTAGGGCACTTGCCACAGCTCGCTGTTGGCCTTCTTCTGCGCCGTCATGCCCTTCTTGATGGCGTCCTGGTGGGAGCCGGAGAACGCGGTGAACACCAGCTCGCCCACATAGGGGTGGCGCGGGTGGATCGGCAGCTGGGTGCAGTATTCCGCGGTCTTGGCGATGTCGTCGATGTCGTCGATCTCCAGCCCCGGCTCCACCCCCTGGCTGAACAGGTTCAGCGCCAGGGTGACGATGTCCACATTGCCGGTGCGCTCGCCATTGCCGAATAAAGTTCCCTCCACCCGGTCCGCCCCGGCCATCACCGCCAGCTCGGTCGCCGCGATGCCGGTGCCGCGGTCGTTGTGCGGATGCACGCTCAGCACATAATGGTCGCGGTTGCGGCAGTTGCGGGCGAACCACTCGATCTGGTCGGCATAGACGTTGGGCGTGGCCATCTCCACGGTCGAGGGCAGGTTGAGGATGATCTTCTGTTCGGCGGACGAGCCCCAGGCCTCCATCACCGCCTCGCAGATCTCCACCGCATAGTCGAGCTCGGTGCCGGTGAAGCTCTCCGGCGAGTACTGGAACAATACCTCGGTGCCCGAGCCCTCCATGGCATCGGTGCATTCCCGGCAGATCCTGGTGCCGGCGACGGCGATCTCGGTGATGCCGGCCCGGTCCAGGCCGAACACCACCCGCCGCTGCAGGGTGGAGGTGGAGTTGTACAGGTGCACGATGGCGCGTTTCGAACCCCGGATCGCCTCGAAGGTTCGGCGGATCAACGGCTCGCGGGCCTGGGTCAGCACCTGGATGGTGACGTCGTCGGGAATCAGATCCTCGTCGATCAGCAGGCGCAGGAAGTCGTAATCGGTCTGCGAGGCGGCGGGGAAGCCGACCTCGATCTCCTTGAAGCCCATCTTGACCAGCAGGTCGAAGAAGCGGCGCTTGCGCTCGGTGCCCATGGGCTCGATCAGCGCCTGATTGCCGTCGCGCAGATCGACCGAGCACCAGACCGGCGCGGTGTCGATCACCGCCGACGGCCATTGCCGGTCGGGCAGATCGACGGGTGGAAACGGACTGTACTTGTCGCCAGGATCAACTCGCATGGCTTGGTGCTCCTTGTCGGCCGCCGGCGATCCTAAACCTCGGTTCGGCGCTCGGGCGGAAAAAGTTTGATCTGTAAGTCAGCGCTGCAGCGCGCGAACAGCCGCCGGCCGGCTGCCTAGAGCCGACGGCCGCCGATAAGTCGCGTAAGCGACACGAGGCGCGGGCCGAGAGTGCGCGCGCTCAAAGCGGCGCGGGACGCGAAAACGGCCGGGTGGACGGAACGATGCGGGGACATGGCACAAACTCGACGATCAACAGCAGGAAACGGACGCGCGAAACCGGTGCCGGTTCAAGACACCGGGGCGGTAAGTCGAAGCGAGAGCTGCTGGTCGCGGGTGCTCATGGGTGGAGACGTTAGCGGGGGTAAAGGGTGGGGTCAAGCCCGGCACCAAGGCGGCTCTCCACTACGAAATGCGTACTGTGTCCCGGCAATCATTGATGCAATTCTCAAACGGACTCTAGGACGGTGAAAGGACATCCCGCAAAGATGCTGGAAGTCAGATTGGTCATCCGCCAAACTAGCCAGAACTCTGGCACGTACTGGATTAACGCGGCTTTTGTACCGGGAAGGTCTCGAGTGATATGAACAATGAATTTGCTAAGAGCTAAATTTGGCACCCCTAACGCTAGAAGATTTTGAAAGTATTCTTTCGGGTGACCCCGAAGAACTTGGCGTTCATCTGCAGTTGGTCGATCGTGACCTTGAGATAGAAGGCTACGAAGTCCGCGTTCATTGCCACTGTCTCACGATTGATGGAAATGGGAAGATCAACCTAAGCCGGCTGATCGAGTATATGCGCGACTCTCTTGCCGACTATGCCATTCCGCGCTCGAAACGGGCGCAGGCGAAGGAACGAGACCAAAAGCATAACTCGACAAGGGCCGTGATGGGCCTGTTCCATGAGGCCAAAGCGATCTTCACGGGCCTTGCCAAGACCGGCGAAGGGGGTGAACTCCTACTGTTTCTACTTGCTGAGCGGTTCCTCGGCCTGCCTCAGGTTCTCTGCAAGATGGATCTGAAAACCGATCCCGAAATGCATTACCACGGCGCGGATGCGGTCCACGCCGGAATCACAGAGGAGGGTATTCTTAAGCTCTACTGGGGCGAGTCGAAGATGTACAAGAATGCGACGGATGCAATCAGGGAATGCTTGAAGTCTCTGGCGCCCTTTCTGGCCGAAGATCGCCACGAAGAATCGGTGCGCGAGCGCGATCTTGTCCTCTTAAGTGACAAGGCCGACTTGAACGATCCTGATCTCACGGCCGCGCTGAAGACTTACTTCGACCGAAGCTCCCCGAAATCCAACCGCGTAAAGTACTGCGGGGTCGCCCTTATCTGCTTCGACGTGTCGTTCTATCCGGATGCAGATACTCAAGGCGTTGCCGAAAAGATGATCGAGGAAGCACGCGCGGAAATCGAAAACGTGGTCAAGAACGTATCGGGTCGCCTCACTGCCGAGAAGCTCAGCAGCTTCGAAATCCAGTTCTTGTGCGTGCCGCTCCCTTCTGTTGAGCGGTTTCGGGCCATGTTTCTCGAAACTCTGGGGCATGGCCCATGACACCGGAGGAGTTACAGGACTGGTTGTTCCAGGAAGGCGTTGCCGACGAGCTCACACGTCTCTCCCAGCTGATGGTTGCCACAGAGCTGGACAATTTTACGCCGTCCTTCGACACCGACGCATTGGCAACCGATATCGATTGGGACCGATTGCTCCTCGCCGGAAGCGTCCTTGCGCGCTCCCAATCCCGCACTCACACCGCCGCAGCACTCAGAATTGCGACATCTGCTCTCTTGCTCGCCAAGTCTGTCACAGCGAAAGACGCGGGTGCCATCCTCTTCGAGAAGCTCGGCAATCACCGGGCCGTGGCTCTGGGTGCAGAGCGGGCGTTCCTCAAGCCAGGCCTCTATGACCGCCTGGGCATCTCACAACGTCTGGAAGCCCAGAGGCGCATGCTGTTGCACTCGGTTCTGGTCAATGCGACCGGAAAGCGGATTCCCGTCAACGATTTCCAACTCAGCTTCTGGGAAGGGGCGGAAGACGGGAAGGCCTGGATGTCCGCCTCAGCGCCGACAGCATCCGGCAAGACCTTTCTCGTCTCACGATGGATCCTAAACGCTCTTTCCGAAGAGAACTGCCGCGTTACCGTCTACCTTGCACCAACACGCGCTTTGGTGGCGGAGGTTGAGGAAAGTGTGAAATCGGCTCTCAAAGAATTCGGCACGACCTCGGTAGAAGTCACATCCCTGCCTTTGGCGGAAAAATACATTGCGGCAGTAGAGGGGCAGTCAAAGGCCGTCTTCGTCCTTACCCAGGAGCGCCTTCATCTCTTGGCCAACGCGCTAGGAGATGAGATCAAGGTCGATCTCCTTGTCGTCGATGAAGCGCACAAGATTGGCGACAACCAGAGAGGCGTGGTCCTCCAAGACGCCATCGAGCGCGTGGCACGTCTCAATCCTTCTCTGCGGGCAGTCTTCGTCAGTCCGGCGACGCAGAACCCGGACGAGCTTTTGGCGGACGCGCCGGAAGGAGTCGAGCGAAAGTCCGTCGAAAGCGACACACCAACCGTGCTGCAAAATGTAATCTTCGCAGAGCAGGTGCCCCGAAAGCCCAAGGAATGGCACCTCCAATTGAGAAGCGCTGATCAACTGCTTGACCTCGGGATCCTGGCCCTGCCTAGCAAACCGCTCGGCCTCAAAAAGCAGCTCGCCTTCATCGCTGCGGCCGCTGGACGGCGGGGCGGTACACTTGTCTACGCGAACGGAGCGGCTGAAGCAGAAGATCTTGCTCATCTCATTTCGCAGCTCACCGACGCCGTCGATGACGAAAGTGGCGAACTGTCCGATCTGGCTGATCTCATCCGCAAGTGTGTTCATCGGCGCTACAGACTTTCTGCACTTGTTGAAAAGGGCGTGGCCTTCCACTACGGCAATATGCCTTCGCTCGTGCGGCTCGAAGTCGAGCGCCTCTTCCGAGAGGGAAAAATCAGATTTCTCGTCTGCACATCGACTTTGATCGAGGGGGTCAATCTCTCTTGCCGGACAATCGTCGTGCGAAACCCAAAAAAGGGCCGCGGAACGCCGATGGAACCCCACGACTTCTGGAATCTTGCCGGGCGCGCCGGACGCTGGGGGAACGAGTTCCAGGGAAATATCATCTGTGTCAGCCCAAGTGATGAGAGCGCCTGGCCCAATGGCGTGCCAAAGCGGTCCAAGTATCCCATCCAACGCGAAACCGACACGGTGATCAGTGAACCGGATCAGCTCACAGAATTTTTCGAAACGCACTCTGATCTGCCAGCCGGCGATCTGAAAATCGCAGCGAAGTATGAACAGGTGGCGGCATATCTTCTGACAACCTATCTCAGAACGGGGTCCATTTCAGCCGCGCCCTTCGCCAAGCGCCATAGCCCGGCCGCCATCGAGCAGATCAACACTGGACTGGCGCAGTTGGCCGAGAAAATCGACATCCCGGTCGAATTGGCAGTTCGGCATCCAGGTGTGAGCATTGTCAGTCTGTATCGGCTGTTGGTGTGGATCCGCTCTTACGAAGGAAACCTTGAAGACTTGCTGCCCGCTCCGGCAGAAAGCACAGATGCCTATGACCGATTTGTTCGTGTCATGGAGATCATAAATCAGCAGGTCTTTCCCGCTTTTCAGCCGCCTGGGCTTGTGCCGCTGCATGCCCTGATCGTCATCGAATGGCTACGCGGGTTTTCACTTTCGACAATCATCCGCCGACGCACTGAATATCACGAGTGGCGAGGTCAGTCCTATAACATCGCGAAGGTGATCCGAGAGACGATGGAGCTCATTGAGCAGACTGCCCGTTTTCGTGCGCCCAAGTACCTTGGCGCTTACATTGATGTCTTGAAGCTCCACTTGAACGCCATTGGCCGTGAAGACCTGATCGATGACGAGCTCGAATTGGGTGTTGCGCTCGAGTTTGGCGTCTCAACACAAACGCTCATGTCTCTTATGGAATTTGGTCTTTCACGCATCAGCGCAGTTGCGCTTTACGAGAGGATTGCGCTCGACCGCCTTGATCAGGAGGCGTGCATTGCTTGGTTGAAGGAGCGTGAGGACAACCTCGAGGCATTAGAGCTTCCCAACATTGTGCTTCGGGAGGTGCGATCGAAAATCCTTGGTGAAAATGTCAGTTCCGTTGCTGAAGACGGAGGCGCATGACCGATGGCTAAGTCTGTGCAATTGTCGAATGGCAAGAAATGGCGAACACAGAAAGAGGCGCTATCGCATTTCAAGAAGATGCTGGCGCGTTACAGCAACGGCGACACAATCGACAGTATTGATGATCACGATGACCTCTTGGCACTCGTAGAGCGGTACGATCAGCTGGAATTGGGTGGCCCCTCCAAGGTCGGACCTGGCATAGACTATTTCGAGCGTCGGCTTAACCGTGGCGAGGGGTACTCCTCACCCGGCTTTTGGGCCATCCGTGTAGATGGAACCGAGACAGACTTTTCATACCCGAGGGCGGTTAAAGGTGTTCCTGCGACCATTCTTGAGCAGTATTATGCGGCCTGTCGCGCTGCAGTCGGAGCAGATCTCGCTGCCGCAAAACAGCGGCAGTTCGACCATTTTGCTGATCTGGACGGCAAGATCATTTGCGACGTCTCCGGGATACCTGTTGCTTTTTTGCAAGCGCAACTACGTCATGCTCCTCCTTACTTTGGTAAGATCGTTGAAGGCTTCAGGGAAACAAAAGGTTGGTCGAAGGACGACCTTGCGACGCGTTTGACGGCATCAGCAGATGCGCAGACCTCGACCACGTTCCTGCAGAAAGAGGATGCTGAGGCCTTTAGAGCCTTTCACCATGCTCAGGCAGTGCTCCACATTGTCAGCAATTCGCCAGAGCATGGTTGCTTTCGAGCAAAAGATCACGCGGTCAAACGGCCAATCCGCTTGGCGTAACAAGTTTCACCGTTCTCTGATTACTTGTTGATCTGCGGTGACAATAGCCGAAATAGACCGCATTCGTAGTTCTCTGTCCCCAGTTCATCGGTCTGTAATTGCGGCCATGTCACCGTATTCCTACTAGAAGAGAGATTTTACTTGGTTTGTCTTCTCCGTGGCCGAAATTTTCTCTGCATTCTTTGATCAAAGAACGTTACGAATGCCTGAGCGACAGCAATGGCGTCGGACACGTACTCATAGCTTGTGTGAAGTTGATGATCCCTCTTTTCGTATCCGACATTGGCACAATAACGTTCATTGGTGCGCCCGCGATTGTGGATTATCAAATTTCTTCTGTAGAAGATTTCTCTCAGCGGCGCCCTTCAACCATCGTCGTGCCATTGCACCAACGGCGAGCGCTCACGATGCTCGAGGAAATGGGCGAGGGCGGCGTAGATTTCCGCCTTTGGCAGCGCCCAGCTGGTCGGGTACCGGTCCATCTGGCCGCTGGGCAGCTGGTATTCGGTCACGGCGTCGGGGTCGCCGTCGTAATCGGGGTTGCGGGAACTGAAGCTGGGGTCGCCCAGGATCTGCAGATACATGAGCCAGCCGATGTCGCCGTTGAGCAGGGCGCAGATGGCCGGGCTCTCGCCGCGGCTGATCCAGACCTCGCGGAACTGGGTTCCCTCGGTGGCGGACAGGGCCGCCTGCAGATCGGCCAGACGGTCGATCTCGGATTCCTTGCCGTTGATGATCAGTGTGAGGGTCGGTCTCATCGTCGTTACCCCTTCACAGCTCCCGCCGTCAGCCCCGATACCAGCCAGCGCTGCGCCACCAGGAATACCACGGTGATCGGCAGGCCGGACAGCACCGCGGCTGCGGCGAAGTCGCCCCAGAGGTAGTTCTGTTCGTAGAGGTAGAGGCGGGAGCCGACGGCCAGGGTCAGATTCTCCTCGGTCTGCAGCAGAATCGAGGCGACCGGGTATTCGATGATTGACGGTTCGCTTCGAAGGCCGGACAGGTGACATTGTCTGAGCCATGTGAAATATTCCAAATGAATAGTGACTGCTTCAAGCAGTATTTCTATTAAACCTTAAGCCCTTATCCGCTTCCGAATGATGCTGCTGATTGTCAATTGACTGAAACGCTGAGCCAAAAGTTCATTGAGTCCGTCCGGAAGACCCTCGCGCGGGAGCTGGGCAGGCTTCTGGATATTCTCCTGCACCCTCGACGATCCATCCGTGAATACGCCGAGGCCGAGGCGCCGCTTGGGGACGCGCTGGTATTCGCGGCGGTCATGTTGGGCATCGGATCCGCCATGGCAACGGTTCTCGGGTTGGCCGGCAGCCTGGGTGCCGCGAGCCTAGCCTACCAGACCGTCGGCATGATGGCGGTCTGGGTCCTCTACGCCCTCTTTCTGCACGGCATCGCAGTCCTGTTCGGGGCCCGGGCCGGGGCGCGCAAGACCGCTGTTGCGTACCTCTATGCCGTAGGGGCTCTCCAACCGATTCTCGTGCTGCTGCTTGTCGCCATCGCCTGGCTCGTCCCGGAAGCGGTCGGCTATCAGGAGGTCATGAGAATAGGCGGCATGTCCGGGGCGGCGTCACTCGTCATCAGCGAGTATGTGGGCTTGAGCTCCGAGGCGTCGGCATACTACCGGGCCGTCGGCGGTGTCCTGATCGCGACCTATTTTTCCCTCGGCCTTGCCGAGGCGCAGCGCCTGAGCATGGTTCGGGCAGTCTTTGCGACGCTGTTTTCGTTCGCCGTCTTCCTGGCTCTCTACCTCTTCTTTTGGTTCCTCGGGGAAGTATTGGGTATAGAAACCCTTGTGCGGCTTCTTGGGTAGCTGGTCGATATTGTGGGGACGCAGATCCTATTTTCCCACCTTCACGCCTTCACTCTCCCCGCCGTCAGCCCCGACACCAGCCAGCGCTGAGCTACAGGAATACCGCGGTGATCGGCAATCCCGACAGCACCGCGGCGGCGGCGAATTCGCCCCAGAGGTCGTTCTGTTCGTAGAGGTCGAGGCCGGAGCCGACGGCCAGGGTCAAGGTCTCCTCGGTCTGCAGCAGGATCGAGGCGACCGGGTATTCGATGATCGTGCCAATGAAGGCCCGCCGAGAATTCCACCGCCAGGATCGGCACGCTGAGCGGCAGGAATATGAAGTGGAAGGCCTGCCATTTGTCGCCGGTCGACCGGTGCCTCCCGCAACTCCGAGTTAATCCCCCTCCGGTACGCTGATCGGTGAGCCGGGGCGGGAGCGTTTGCTCGCGTTCTCCAGGCGAGCCTACAGGAGCCGTCGAGAGATGACGCTGACCAAGAGGGACTACGACAAAATCCGGCAAGGCAGCGGTTACATGCCCCGTGGCTTCGTCACCTTGGTTCGCGTGTTAAAGCCGATCGTCAGGCTGCTTGCACGAATAGGGTTTGTGCGCCGATGGATCGGGCAGACGTCGGGACCGCGACTCAACACCATTTCCCGATGCCGGAAACGCGGCGAGCACGTCAAGGCGTTGGCGCTGGCAATCGACGGTCTGAGGGCGTTCCGGCATCGCAAACCCGGTCGGCTCGACAACGGAGAATTGCACTTTGCCTGGTGGGGGTTCATGCATCACGCCGCCGGCAGCCTCCAGAAATGCGACGACGCGGAGGCGTGGGAAACGGTGATCGCGCTGGCGCAAGACGGCATGCAGCCGTTCGAGGGCTATTACGTCGCCCATGCGTTCCATGTCTTCGCGCGGAAGAAACTGGCGGAGCGGGAGTATGAGGCCGCGGTGGATTTCGCGACTCTCTCCGCCGCCGCCGATGAGACCTGGGCGGAATCGGATCTGCTTCTGGGGTGGTACGAACAGAAGATCGGTGGCGGCGACGCCTTCGAGCATCTCAGACGGGCGGTGCGCAAGGACCAGAGTGTCCTGTCCCGCATTGCCGACGACCCGGCGTTTCAGGACCAGCCGGATCTGCTCGACCGGCTCAAGGACACATCGAAATACGGGCTGGTTCAGTAGAGGGCGGTACTGACACAAACCGCCCTTGCCCGTTCACTGCCCCACCGTCAGGCCCGCCGAGAATTCCACCGCCAGGATCGGCACGCTGAGCGGCAGGACGATGAAGCGGAAGGCCTGCCACCAGATGGTGCCGTTGACCCGGTCTGCTCTGAGGAGAACTGCTCCATAGCGCCATTGACGGTCCCGATAGGCACGCCACGCCGCCGGTGGGCGGGGGTCTACCGATTGTCCATGGCGTTCGGGAATACTGGGGGCCTGGGTGTTGCAATCCCGGGGGTTCTATGTCGATCGATACGGTGGTCCTGCTGATCGCCATTGCCGCCACCGTTCTGGGTCTCGGCCTGTTCTTCCACTATTTCCTGTGGGTGGCGTTGTGGCCGCGCGCGGCCGGTCGGGTGGTCGGCAACGAGCCGAAGAAGAGCAATCATCATCTGCCCGACGAATATGCCTATTTCCCGCAGATCGCGTTCACCGCCGCCGACGGGCGGACCTATCAGGTGATGGGCGATGTAGGGCTGCAGAAGGAATGGTCGCTGGGCCGGACCGTCCCGGTGCGCTATCGCCCCGCCAACCCGAACCACGCCTCCATCGCCAAGGACTGGCAGCGGCTGCTGATGGCGGCCTGGTTCCTCGGCGGCGCGGCGATCACCTGGTATGTGGTGCTGACCTAGACGGGGATCAGGGATCAGGGATCAGCGGGCGTTTGCATTTCAGGCGACTCAATGGATCAGGCTCGATTGATTTTCACAGCCCCGCCCTTCAGCCATCCTCGTGCCACTGCACCGATGGCGAGCGTTCGCGATGCTCGAGGAAATGGGCGAGGGCGGCGTAGATTTCCGCCTTGGGCAGCGCCCAGCTGGTCGGGTACCGGTCCATCTGGCCGCTGGGCAGCTGGTATTCGGTCACGGCGTCGGGGTCGCCGTCGTAATCCGGGTTGCGCGAGCTGAAGCTGGGGTCGCCCAGGATCTGCAGATACATCAGCCAGCCGATGTCGCCATTGAGCAGGGCGCAGATGGCCGGGCTCTCGCCGCGGCTGATCCAGACCTCGCGGAACTGGGTTCCCTCGGTGGCGGACAAGGCGGCCTGCAGATCGGCCAGGCGGTCGATCTCGGATTCCTTGCCGTTGATGATCAATGTGAGGGTCGATCTCATCGTCGCTACCCCTTCACCGCGCCCGCCGTCAGGCCCGACACCAGCCAGCGCTGCGCCACCAGGAATACCACGGTGATCGGCAGGCCCGACAGCACCGCGGCCGCGGCGAAATCGCCCCAGAGGTAGTTCTGTTCGTAGAGGTAGAGGCGGGAGCCGACGGCCAGGGTCAGGGTCTCCTCGGTCTGCAGCAGGATCGAGGCGACCGGGTATTCGATGATCGTGCCGATGAAGGCGAGCACGAAGACCACCGCCAGGATCGGCACGCTGAGCGGCAGGAAGATGAAGCGGAAGGCCTGCCAGTAGCTGGCGCCGTCGACCCGGGCCGCCTCCTCCAGTTCCGAGGAGAGCTGCTCCATATAGCCCTTGATGGTCCAGATATGCAGCGCAATGCCGCCGGCATAGCTGAGCACCAGCGCGCCATGGGTATTGATGTCGAGCCAGGGCACGTATTCGCCGATCTGGTCGAACAGGGCGAAGATCGCCACCAGGCTCAACACGGCGGGGAACATCTGCAGCACCAGGATGGTGGACAGGGTGAAGCCCTTGCCGGCGAAGCGCATGCGGGCGAAGGCGAAGGCGGCGGTGGTCGACATCGCCAGGATCAGGGCCGCCGACATCCCCGCCACCTTGATCGAGTTCCACAGCCACAGCAGCACCGGGAAGGGCGGCGGGACTACGGTGCCGTCGGCGCGCTCGTAGGGGATGCCCAGCGCCAGGGACCAGTGCTCCAGGGTCGCCCGTTCCGGCAACAGGCTGCCGACCGCAAGGTTGCCCTGGCGGAACGAGATCGAGATGATCATCAGCAGCGGGAAGATGGTCACCACGATGAAGGCGATCAGGAAGGCATGGGCGGCCCAGACCCGGTAACGCGCGGCTTTCGATTCGACCATGGGCATTACGGGCGGTTCCTTCCGCGGGGGAGCGGGCCGCCGTTTCGGTGGAAGTCTTCGCCAGCCCCCTCACCCTCCCGCCGCTCCGCGTCGGGTCCCTCCCTCTCCCACGCTGGGGAGAGGGGATTGGAGTTGCGCCCAGTTTTGACCCCTCTCCCCTCGTGGGAGAGGGAGGGACCCGCGAAGCGGGAGGGTGAGGGGGCTTGGTGGAGATCGGTTCCGAAGGTCATCATTCCCCCTATCCCGCTTTCTGGACCAGTTTGAGCTGCACCAGGGCGATGGCGGCGACCATCAGGAAGATCAGGGTGGCGATGGCCGAGGCGAGGCCGAAATCCTGGCCGGAATCGAGGAAGGCGATGCGGTAGGTGTAGCTGGCCAGCAAATCGTTGCTGCCGGCCGGGGTGGAGGCGCCCAGGATGTCCGGGCGGCCGTCGGTCAGCAGGCGGATGATGACAAAATTGTTGAAGTTGAAGGCGAAGGACGAGATCAGCAGCGGCCAGAACGGGGTGATGATGGTCGGCAGGGTAATGCGGAAGGTGTTGGCGATCGGCCCGGCGCCGTCGATGGCCGAGGCCTCGTAGAGGTCCTTCGGCACCGCCTGCAGCAGGCCCATGGCGAGGATCATCATATAGGGGAAGCCGAGCCAGACATTGACGATCACCAGCATGGTCCGGGCCAGCCAGACATTGGTGAACCAGCGCGGCTTGAGGCCGATCAGCGCCTCCAGCAGCAGGTTGATCTCACCGAATTCCTGGTTGAAGAGGCCGCGGAACACCAGGATCGAGATGAAACCGGGGACGGCGTAGGGCAGGATCAGGAACAGCCGGTATAGTCCTCGGAATCGCAGCTTCTCCCACTGCATCAGATTGGCCAGCGCGAAACCGAGCACGAAGGACAGCAGCACCGACAGGAAGGCGAAGGCGACGTTCCAGATGAAGATCTGCACGAACGGCCCGCTGACGCCGCTATCGGTGACGGTGCGGATATAGTTCTTCCAGCCGACGCCGACGCGGAATCCGGGGGAGACCGGCTCGCCGGCCTGCGTCTCGAAGAATCCGGTGTCCGGGTTGGGGGTCAGCACGCCGCCCTGCTGGTTGTCGGTCAGGCCGCCGTCGTCGTTCAAGGTGAAGCGCGGGGCGCGGGCGGCGAAGGCGCGCAACCCGCTCATCACCAGCGAGCGGCCGGTCGGCAGGGTGACGGTCAAGGCGCCCAGGGCCCGGCGGTTCTGCACCACGGCGCGGCGGGACAGGGCCTCGCCGGCGTCCTCCGGGACGGCGATCGGCTGCAGTCGGATGGCCTGGGTGCTGCCGTCCAGGTTCAGCGGCGGGCTGGCGTAGACGGTGCCGTCATCCGGGTCGGTCAGCACCAGGCGCGGGGCGTCGGCGTCGCCATGCAGGGCGAAGGGGAAGGTGCCGGCCTCGGCCAGATAGCTCTGGTCCAGGAAATAGGCCCGGGCGCGCTCGAAGGTCAGCAGGTTGCTGGCGCTGTAATTGGTGAAGGCGATCGAGGTGGTGAAGACCAGCGGGAACAGGATGAACACCGCGATGCCGGCCAGCCCGGGGAACAGGTAGCGGAACACATAGGCGCGGGCGCTGGTGTAGACCCAGACCCCGGCTGTGGAGATCACCAGGGTCAGGACCCCGATCTCCAACTGCCCGGCGCGATACATGGTCGAGGCGAGGTACAGCGCCGCCAGCCACACCGCCAGCGCGACGGCCCAGCGCAGGATGTCGGCGGGCGACCGCCCATTCGGCGACCGCTCCACCCGCCGTGCGATCGGCGATGCGATGGCGTCGGTCATGGGGAAATGAGCCCCGGCTTTGCCGGAGCAAGCATTCGTTGAGCCCCCTCACCCGCCCACGGCGTTGCCGCGGGTCCCCCCCTCTCCCACGCTGGGGAGAGGGAAACAAATGGGACAGCGCTAGGTGCCCCTCTCCCCTTGTGGGAGAGGGAGGGACCCGACGCGAAGCGTTGGGAGGGTGAGGGGTTGACGAAAAGCTTCCGCAGAATGAGCGGTCCGCCTCTCGACGGCGCAATCCCCAACCGCATCGCCCTGCACCGTCGGTCAGGTCACGAGCCGCCCCTGACGATGCGTTCCGCCGCTGCGTCCAGCGCCTCTTCCGGCGACTGCCGGCCCGAAGTCAGGTTCTCCAGCGCAACCTCCATGGCGGACCAGAAGCGGCCCATCTCCGGGATGTTGGGCATCGGCTCGCCGGCCTCCGCACTGGCCAGGGTGCCGGCGATGTTGGGGTCGCCCTTCAGCTCCTCGAAGAAGGCGATCGAGGCGGGCGCGCCCAGCGGCACGTCGGCGTCGATGGTGCGCAAACCCTCCAGGGCCAGCACGTAGTTCTCCAGGAACTCCACGGCCAGATCCTTGTTCGGGCTGGCGGCGTTGATCATGCCGCCCAGCACGCCGACGAATGGGCGCGACGGCTGGCCAGCGACCGCCGGGATCGGCGCGACGCCGAAATCGATGCCGTTGTCGCGCAGGTTCTGCCAGGCCCAGGGGCCGTTGATCATCATCGCGATCTCGCCACTGGCGACGCCGGCCTCCATCACCGAATAGGTCGCCCCCTCGGTCATGACGCCGTCCGCGATCATCTGTCGCAGCAGGTCGGCGCCGATCTTCGCGCCGGCGGAATTGACGCCGGTGACGTCGGTGTTGAAGCCGCTCGCCGTCTTCTCGAACACGAAGCCGCCATTGGCCGCCAGCACCGGCCAGGTGAAATAGGTGTTGGTGTAGTCCCACAGGATGGCCCGGGCGCCGGAGGCCTGCAGCGTGGCGTCCAGGGCGATCACCTCCTCGAAGGTGGTGGGCGGCTCTGGCACCAGATCCTTGTTGTAGATCAGGCTGATCGCCTCGACCGAGATCGGATAGCCCCAGAGTTGGCCGTTGAGGCCGAACGCGTCCCAGGCGAGATCGATGACGCCCGCCTTGACCTCGGCGCTCGGCTCGATCGGCGACAGCAGGCCGGCGCCGGCCCACTCGCCCAGCCGGTCATGGGGCCAGAAGAAGATGTCCGGCCCCTCGCCGGCGCTGGCGGCCTGCTGGAACTTGTTGGTGGCGTCGTCCGGGTGCTCGACGATCACCTGCACGCCCAGCTCTTCTTCGAACAGGTTGCCGACCTCCTGCAACCCGTCATAGCCCTTGTCGCCATTGATCCAGACGCGCAGCACGCCGTCCTCGAACGCGCCCGCCGGGGCGGTCGACATCAGCAGCGCGGCGGCGAGAAATCCAAGCAGTCTCTTCATGGCCGATTGCCTCCCTGATCAAGGCCTTGATTGTTGCGCGCGTGGCCGGCTCTCGCGCCCCGCACGGTTGCGGAGAACTGTCGCACAGGTTGTAACGGCATACCAACCCTTGCCGGTCGCGATCCGGGTCATGGTTAACGGTTTGTCTACGACCGGGGGGCAAAGTGGCATCGCTGCTGCGGCAATGACGAGTGCCCCCATGTCGACGGAAAACCTGACCCTGATCGCCGCCGTCGTGCTGACGGTCATCGGCATCGGCGCGTTCTTCCACTATTTCATCTGGGTCGGGACCTGGCCGCGCACCTCCGGCAAGGTGGTCGGCAACGAGGCCCGCCGAGCCGCGCACCAGCAGCGGGACCAGTATTCCTATTTCCCGCGGGTCGAGTTCATCGCCGCCGATGGGCAGGTCTATGAAGTACGTGGCGATGTAGGGCGCAATACGGAATGGCCGCTCGGCTGGATCGTGTCGCTGCGCTACCGCCCCGGCAATCCGAACCATGCCAGCATCGCCAAGGACTGGCAGCGGCTGCTATTCGCCGGCGTGTTTCTCGCCTTCGCGACCGCGACATGGTGGGCGGTTTTGGACTAGGACCCTAGGGCGCAAGGTCGATGGACCATCCCGACGATAATTCAGCGTTAAATTAGAAATAGATCAAATCGTTTCGCCACTTTGCGTCGCTTGGACAATGTTCGGCGCACGCCTATGGTGCCGGGCGAGTAATGATTCGGACTAATCCCCTATGTCCGCAAATCTTGGCGACACCGGTTTCCTGGACGAGTCCTCGGACCTCATTCGGGAAATATACCATTACTGGAACAACCGTCGCGGGACGCGGGCGATGCCTTCGCGACGTGATTTCGACCCTGTCGACCTTCCGGCCCATCTGCCGGGAATCCTGCTGATCGACGTGGAAGGCGTCGACGAGGCCGGGGTCGGGCGTTACCGCTATCGGGTCGTCGGCACCGCCGAGGTGGAGAATCGCGGCCACGATCCGACCGGCAAGCCGGTTGTGGAGGGCTATTTCGGGCCCAGCGAGGCGGACGTGTTGAAGGATTACGAGGCGGTGCGGCTCGGCCGCACGTTCCTCTACGAACCGCTGCAATTCGTGACCGAGGACCACCGGACGGTCGACGAGTATTCGATCATCCTGCCGTTTTCCGAGGACGGCCAGACCGTCAGCCAGATCATGGTGTACTCCGAACGTCGGCTTCGCAAAGACGAGCCGCCGAGCTCCTGAACGGCCCGTGACATTCAACCGGCCCGTTCGAAGCCGATTAAGACATTGGCGGTGTTCGACCCGATTTCCGGTACCCCGTAGCCGCCCTCCATGCAGAACAGGGTGGGCAATCCCAGCCGGCCCAGCGTCTCGCCATAACGCGTGAAGTCGTCCGAGGTCAGCCGGAAAAAACTGATCGGGTCGTTCTCGTAGGTGTCGACTCCGAGAGAGACGACCAGCGCTTCGGCGCCGAAATCCCGAATGCGGGACAGTGCATGGTCCAGGGCCTCGGCCCAGCGGTCAAAAGGTGTTCCGCGCGGCAGCGGATAGTTCGCCGTGAAGCCTTCTCCGGCACCGGTCCCGGTCTCGTCCGTGAAGCCCAGGAAATGCGGGAAGGCCTCCTTCGGATCGCCATGGATCGACGCGAACAGCACGTCGCCGCGGTCGTAGAAGATGTCCTGGGTGCCGTTGCCGTGATGGAAATCGACATCGAGAACGGCGACACGCCCGCAACCGGCGTCGCGCAGCCACTGCGCCGCGACAGCCGCGTGGTTCAGATAGCAATAGCCGCCGAACAGGTCGCGCGCCGCGTGATGCCCCGGCGGCCGGCATAGCGCGAAGGCTGCGCGTTCGCCGGAGTGCAGGCGGGCGGCGCCGGTCAGGGCGCATTGGGTGGCGGCCAGCGCCGCCTCCCAGGTGCCGGCGGCGATCGAGGTCTCCGACGCGAAGGCGTAATAGCCGAGCAGGCCGTCGATATCGACCGGCCGCCGCTGCGCCATGCGGCGGGCGGGAAAGCAGGTCGGAATCGCGTCGCCGGCATAACCCTCGGCGGTCCAACGCTGCCAAAGCGTCTCCAGGAAGTGCACATAGCCGTCGTCATGGACCGCCAGCACGGCGTCCAATTCGAAGCTGTCGGGCGCGATCACCGGGCCGAGTCCGGCGTCACGTACCGCACCGAGGATCAGTTCGGCGCGGAACGGCGATTCGAAAGGCCTGACGAGTTCGCCGCCATGGATCTCGCCCTTGGGCGCATGCAGCCGGTGCTTGTCCGAATAGACCGTGATCATCCGTCCGCCGCTTCCCATCCGCTTGCGTGACCCGTCCGGATCGTAGACCGGACCGCGCCGGATTGCATTGCGGTCGCCGCCATGGTGCGGTGTCGCTGATGGTCTTCGCATTGCTGCTGATGCGCAACGATGCAGAATTCGCCGGCCACGCCTATGTCGGCGTCTACATCGCGACGTCGCTGGCCTGGCTATGGCTGGTGGAGGGGATGCGGCCGGATCGCGCCGATGCGGTCGGTGCCGTCGTCTGTCTGGCCGGCGCCGCGATCATCCTGCAGGGACGCCGCCTGGGCATCTGATGCCGGCTATGCCGCCCCCGGCAGGCCCTTGGTGGTCGAATACTCGAAATGCAGCACCTCGTCCGGGTGGACCTGCGGGAACATCGCATGCGCCGCGGCCGCCGCCTCGGCGAAGCCGGTCAGGATCAGCTTCAGCTTGCCCGGATAGGTGGCGATATCGCCGATGGCATGGATGCCGGGCTGGTTGGTCGCGCTGGAGGACTGCTCGACGGCGATGTGGTTGCGGTCCAGGTTCAGGCCCCATTCGGCGATCGGGCCCAGATTCATCGACAGGCCAAAGAAGGGCAGCAGGGCGTCCGCCTCCAGCCGGCGCTCGTCGCCGTCCAGCGTGCGCACGATGACGGCGGAGAGCTGTTGGCCGTCGCCGTCCAACCCGGCGAGCTGATAGGGCACCACCAGCTCGACCTTGCCGGCTTCGGCCAGGGCGTGCAGCTTGGCGACGCTGTCCGGGGCGCCGCGGAATTTCGGCCGGCGATGCACCACCATCACCTCGTCCGCGATGTCTGCCAGGATGATCGCCCAATCCAGGGCACTGTCACCGCCTCCGGCGATCACCACCTTCTTGCCGCGATAGGCGTCGCGCTTGGCGACCAGGTAGTGGACGCTGTTTCCCTCGTAACCTTCGATACCCGGCAGCGGCGGACGGTTCGGCCCGAACGCTCCGACTCCGGCGGCGATCATCACACAGCGGGCGTCGATGCGGGTGCCGGCGGACGTTTCCAGCAGCCAGCGGTCGCCATCGTGCTTTGTCAGGGTCTCGACCCGCTGGCCCAGATGGTAGACCGGGTCGAACGGCTCGGCCTGGGCCTGCAACTGATCGATCAGCCCGGCGGCCTCGATCACCGGATATCCCGGGATGTCGTAGATCGGCTTTTCCGGATACAGCGCCGCGCATTGCCCGCCGGCCACGTCCAGCGCGTCGATCACATGGCATTTCATGCGCAGCATGCCGCATTCGAATACGCCGAACAGGCCCACCGGGCCGGCCCCTATGATGGCGACATCGGTCACATGCGGTGCATCGGTCATAATCGGACCCCGAGGGGATTGGTGGAAGGCCACCATGGTGATGGCAGGTCGATTGTGTGTGATCAACCACGGCGACGGGGCGATTCCGTGGCAGTGGCGGGTCAATGGTTATTCGGGGTCGGGGGACACGGGCCCGTGTCCCCCTCCCCATTTTCGGCTCTAATGAACCTCCGTGACGAAGCCGGCACCGACGGTGTGACCGCCTTCGCGCAAAGCGAAGCGCATGCCGGGCTCGAACGCCACCGGGCGCTCCAGCTCGAAGCGCACGGCACGGCGATCGCCGGGCAGCACGCCCGAAGCCTCGTCGACCTCGGCCAGCGCGATGGTGCCGGTCACGTCGGTCAGTCCGAAGAAGAACTGCGGCTTGTAGCCGGTCCGAAACGGCGTCCGGCGTCCGCCTTCCTCGGCCGTGAGCACGTACAGCTCGGCCGTACCGGCGACGCGCTGCGCCACCGAGCCCGGCGCGACCAGCACCTGCCCGCGCTGCACCTCGTCACGGCGCAGGCCTCGAAGCAGAAGCCCGACATTCTGCCCGGCTTCGGCGATCGGGATGTCGCGACGGAACGCCTGCATGGCACTGACGACCACGCTGCGCACATCGCCGTCGGCGGATGTCAGACCGACGATCTCCACCGCCTCCTGCGGCCGCAACACACCCCGCTCGACACGCCCGGTGCACACCGTGCCCCGCCCCGGGATCGTCAGAACGTCCTCGATCGGCATCAGGAACGGTGCCGTGAGGTCCCGCGTCGGATCCGGAATGCGCGTGTCCAGGCAGGCCACCAGCGCCCGGATGCCGTCGACCGCCGGATCGTCGATCTGTCCGGCCTCGGCGGCCTCCAGCGCCTTCAGCGCCGACCCACGCACCACCGGCGCGTCGTCGTAGCCAAGGCCGGCCAGCATCTCCGTCACCTCCAGCTCGACGAGCTCCAGCAGCTCCGGATCGGCCATATCGACCTTGTTCACGAACACCACGATGTGCTCTAGGCCGAGCTGACGCGCCAGCACCACATGCTCGCGGGTCTGCTCCTGCGGGCCCTGGGACCCGTCGACCAGCAGGATCGCTCCGTCCATCTGGGCCGCCCCCGTGATCATGTTCTTCACGTAGTCGGCATGGCCCGGACAGTCGATATGCGCGTAGTGCCGATTGGCGGACTCGTACTCCACATGGGCGACGTTGATCGTCACCCCGCGAGCTCGCTCCTCCGGCGCCTTGTCGATCTGGTCGAAATCCATCGGGCTGCCGCCGTTCAGAGCCGCCATGATTTTCGTCAGCGCGGCCGTCAAGGTGGTCTTGCCGTGATCCACGTGGCCGATGGTTCCGACGTTCACATGCAGCTTGGTCATTCTCTCCTCCATTGATTGCCTGCGCCAAACGCAGGCCCAGAAACGCCGAAAGCCCCTTCCGGGGTCCGGAAGGGGCTTTCGGCGAACGATGCCTACGACGGGCAGTCAGTTCACATCAGCATTCCGAACGCGCACGATTCCGTCGCTGGGTTCGATGGTGAACCCAGGTCCCGTGCAAACGTCGCTGATAGAACGATCTGTCGAGTCATGGCGGCCGGGAAATTAGGGATGGTCAGTCGTGATGTCAACCTCCGGTCGTGCACCTTCCTCCGTACTTGCAGTGGACGGTTCGCACCCGGACAATCCATTCAGATGAACCGAAGGCCCCGAAAACCGTCCAAGGCGACCACCGACACCGCCATCCTTGCGCTGCCCGACCAGGCGGCGACAGAGGTGCTGGCCGTCAGGCTGGCGGCGGTATTGCGGCCGGGCGATCTGATCGCCCTGGGCGGTGATCTCGGAGCCGGCAAGACGACCCTGGCGCGGGCGCTGATTCGCGCCGCGGCCGGCGCCGAAATCGAGGTGCCCAGCCCGACCTTCACCCTGGTGCAGGTCTACGACCTGCCGATCGGTGCGGTATGGCATTTCGATCTCTATCGGCTGTCCGGTCCGGACGAGGTGATCGAACTGGGCTGGGACGAGGCGCGAGCCGAGGGGGTCGCGCTGGTGGAATGGCCGGACCGGCTCGGACCCTGGTGCCGGCGGAGCGGCTGGAGATCGATCTTGCCTTTGTGACGCCCGCGGGACGCGTAATGCGACGATCAAAGGTACCGGCGATTGGGCCGGCCGGGTCGCAGGATTGGCCGGCGCGGAACCATGACCGATCCGACCCTGTACACCATCGCTGCCGGGGTGCCGTTCGTTGACGCGCTGGCAGCCGGCGTGATGGGCCGGGCCGGCGGCGACCCGCTGGCGCTCAGCCGCTTCACGATCCTGCTGCCGACCCGCCGCGCCTGCCGCAGCCTGCGCGAGGCGTTCCTGCGGCTCGGGCCCGGCGGGGACGCGCCGGCGCTGCTGCTGCCGCGGATGAGCCCGATCGGCGACATCGACCCGGAGGCCCTTGGGCTGGAGGTCGAGGCGTTGCCCGGACTGGAGGCGCTCGAACTGCCGCAGGCGGTGTCCGAGACGCGGCGGCAGTTGCTGCTGGCCCGGCTGATCCTGGCGCGCGGAGACACCGATCTATTGCCCGATCAGGCGGCGTGGCTGGCCGGGGAGTTGGCGCGGCTGATCGACCAGGTCACGACCGAGCGGCGCGATTTTGCCGACCTGCACCAGCTTGTTCCGGCCGAACTGGCCGAGCATTGGCAAAAGACGCTGCAATTTCTGGAGATCGTTACCGCGCAATGGCCGAAGATCCTGGTCGGAGAGGGCGCGATCGACGGCGCCGAACGGCGCAACCGGGTGCTTGATGCCCGGGCCGAGGCCTGGCGCGCCCAACCTCCTGCCGATCCTGTGATCGCCGCCGGCTCGACCGGCTCGATCCCGGCGACCGCTGCCCTGTTGGACGTGGTCGCGCGCCTGCCCGAGGGCGCGGTGGTGCTGCCGGGGCTCGATCGTCATATGGATGACGAGAGCTGGGATGCGATCGACGAGGGGCATCCGCAATTCGGGCTGAAGCACCTGCTGGCGCGGATCGGGGTTGGTCGCGACCATGTGGCGGACTGGCCGTCGCCCCGGATAGGCGCACCGCCGCCTGCCGAACGGCGTCGGCTGATTGCCGAGACCATGCGTCCGGCGGCGACCAGCGAGGCTTGGCGCCGGAATTCGCCGCTCGACCCGCACGCGCTGGACGGCGTTCTCAGGATCGACTGCCCGACGCCGCGCGAAGAGGCAGGAGCAGTTGCCCTGATGATGCGCGAAGTGCTGGACACGCCCGGCGAAACGGCGGCGCTGGTGACACCGGACCGGGGGCTGGCCCGTCGTGTCGCGGCGGCCCTCGGGCGCTGGGGTATTCGGGTCGACGACAGCGGTGGGAGGCGCCTGGCCGATACGCCAGCCGGCACATACCTGCGGCTGGTCGCCGATTGCGCGGCCGGCGATGTCGCACCGCTGGACCTGCTTGCGCTGCTGAAGCACCCTGCCGCGACGGGTGGCGAGACGCCCGGTCGATTTCGTGCTCGGGTGCGAATGCTGGAGCGTGCGGTCCTGCGCGGGCCGCGCCCGGCTGCCGGATTTCACGGCCTGTCGGAGGCGCTCGGTTCTGCCGATGAGGACCGGTTCGACGCTCCGGAGGACCGGGATGCGCTCATCGGCTGGCTCGGCGCGCTGCAAAAGGCTTTTGCTCCGCTGCTGGCCCATGCGGACGGAGAGGAGGCTGCGCTCGCCGACCTTCTGACGGCCCATCTGACCGTTGCCGAGACTTTGGCCGCGGATGACGACTCGGTCGGCGCTTGGCGGCTGTGGCGTCATGAAGATGGCGAGGCGGCGACCGCGTTCGCAAACGACCTGATGACCGCGGCAACGGGTTTCCCGCCCCTTCGGCTGCGGCGCTATTCCGGCTTGCTGGACGCGCTGATGGCATCGCGGGTCGTGCGACCGCGCTATGGCGATCACCCTCGCCTGTCGATCTGGGGGCCATTGGAGGCGCGGCTCCAGCAAACCGATCTCCTGATCCTCGGCGGGCTCAACGAAGGCACCTGGCCGGCCGAACCTGCCGCAGACCCGTGGCTTTCGCGGCCGATGCGGCGGCAGTTCGGCCTGCCGTCGCCGGAACGACGGATCGGACTGGCGGCCCATGATTTCGCCCAGGCACTGGCGGCGCCGCGGGTCGTACTGACCCGGTCCGAGCGGGTTGAGGGGACGCCGGCCGTGCCGTCGCGCTGGCTTGCCCGGCTGGACGCGGTCGCACCCGATCAGACGATGAAGGAGATCAAGGCGCAGGGCACAATTTGGGTCGGCTGGGCAAAGGCGCTGGATATGCCGGCGGCCACCCGGCCTTGCTTACCGCCGCGCCCATGTCCGCCGGTCACGGCCCGGCCGCGACGGCTGTCGGTCACCGCAATCGGCACCCTGATGACCAACCCTTACGCGGTCTACGCCCGCTATGTCTTGCGTTTGAAGTGCCTGGATCCGATCGACGCTGATCCCGGCGCCGCGGAGCGCGGGCAGGTCATCCACGATGCGCTCAGCGCCTTCATCCGGTCCTGCGATGTGGACCCGCCGAATGATGCCCTGGAGCGGCTGCTGCAGATCGGCGAGCAGGCCTTCTCGAGGCTGGATGCCTGGCCGGAAGCGCGGGCTTTCTGGTGGCCGCGTTTCGAGCGCATCGCGCAGTGGTTTGCTGAGAGCGAGGCGGCACGCAGGACCGAAATCACGCACAGCGCGACCGAGGTCGAAGGCGTTCTGACCCTTCAGGCTCCGCAGGGACGATTCCTGCTGACCGCGCGGGCCGACCGGATCGACCGGACCGCCGATGGCGGGCTGCAGATCATCGACTACAAGACCGGTGGAGTTCCGACCGACAAGCAGATCGTCGCCGGTTACGCGCCGCAACTGCCACTGGAAGCACTGATTGCCGAGGCCGGCGGCTTCGACGGCGTTGCGGCCGCGCCGGTCTCGGGACTCGCCCATTGGCGGTTGTCCGGGGGCAGCCCGGCCGCGGAGATCAAAAACCCCAGGCTGGCGAACGCCGCGACGCTCGTCGAACAGGCCGGGCGCGGCCTGGCCGGGCTGATCGCCCGGTTCGACCGGGCCGACACGCCCTACCTTGCCCGTCCGCGCCCGGATTTCGTGCTGCGCTTCGACGATTACGAACATCTGGCGCGGGTGCTGGAATGGTCGGCCGGCGGCGGAGAGGCGGAATGAGCGCTCCGTCCTCACGACCGCTGCAGCCCGAAATCGCCCAGCGCAATGCCTCCGATCCGGCGGTCTCGGCTTGGGTGGCGGCCTCGGCCGGGACTGGCAAGACCAAGGTGCTGACCGACCGGGTGCTGCGGCTGATGCTGGATGGCACGGCGCCGGAGAAGATTCTCTGCATCACATTCACCAAGGCCGCTGCGGCGGAGATGGCGATCCGCATCGGCAAGACACTGGGCGGCTGGGCGACCATGGAGGATGGCGCGCTGTCGCCGAATCTCGAGGAGTTGACCGGTAAACGTCCGGACCGCGCCACCGAGGATCGCGCCCGGCGGTTGTTCGCCCAGGTTCTGGATGCGCCCGGCGGCATGAAGATCCAGACCATCCATGCGCTGTGCCAGTCGCTGCTGCGCCGCTTTCCGTTGGAGGCCGGCCTGCCGCCGCATTTCGATCTGCTGGACGAGCGCAGCTCGGCCGAGCTTCTGGCGGAATCGCGGCAGCGCATCCTGCAGGACCCCGGTCTGTTCGTGGGCCCTGCCCTGGCCGAGGTCGCCGGGTTCGTGAATGCGGATGCGTTCGGCGAGCTGATGGCTGCGCTGTCGCGGGAGCGGGGCCAATTGACCCGGCTGTGCGCCGAGACTGGCGGCGTCGAGCCACTGATCGAGGCGGTGCGCAAGCATCTCGGCCTCGGACCGGACGAGGATCGGTCCTCGATCCTGGCCGCCGCCTCTGCGGACCTGGCGTTCGACAGGGTGGCGCTGATGGGGGCGGCTGAGGCCCTGCTCGACGGGTCGAAGACGGATGTCGAGAGAGGCGGGACCATCGCCGACTGGCTGGGCATGGAGGACGTACAGTGCGCCGACCGGTTCGAGGATTACGCAGCCGCATACCTGACCGCGGACGGCGCCATCCGCAAGACGCTCGTCACCAAGAGGACTGAGGCGGCCTATCCCGGGACGGCGGAGGTGTTGGCGGCGGAGGCCGAGCGGGTGCTGGCGGTGATCGAGCGCTGCAAGGCGGCGGCGGTACTCGACTCCACCGGCGCGCTGCTGACCGTGGGGACAGCCCTGGTCGATGCCTATGAGACCGAGAAGCGGCGACGGTCGCTGCTGGACTACGATGATCTGATCCTGCGCACAGCCGACCTGCTGCAGAGGCCGGGGATAGCGCCCTGGGTGCTGTATAAGTTGGATGGCGGCATCGACCACATCCTGATCGATGAGGCCCAGGACACCAATCCGGAGCAATGGCAGGTCGTCGCCGCGTTGAGCGATGAGTTCTTCGCCGGTCGCGGCGCCAGCGATGCCGAACGGACGGTCTTCGCGGTCGGCGACGAGAAACAGTCGATTTTCAGCTTCCAGCGCGCCGACCCCGCCGAATTCGCCCGCATGCGCAGCCTTTTCGACGCCCGCATCGCCGAGGCCGAGAAAGCGTTGCGCGAGGTGGCCCTGACCATCTCGTTCCGGTCGACTGCGGCGGTGCTCAACGTGGTCGACGCCATATACTCGCGGGAGGAAATGCGCGACGGGCTGTCCGATGCGGATGGTCCGCCCATTCGGCATCTGCCATTTCGCCGCGGCGCCGGCGGGGTCGTGGAGCTGTGGCCGCCGGTGGGGCCGGGATCGGCCGACGAGACCGAGGCCTGGTCGCCGCCGACCCGGCAATCGAGCGGCGACGATCCGGCGGCCCGGCTGGCGTCTCTCATCGCCGAAACGGTTCACGGCTGGATTGCCCGGGGCGAAATCCTAGAGGACCGCGACCGGCCGATTCATGCCGGCGATATCCTGATCCTGGTGCGCACCCGCAACCGCTTTTTCGTCGAGCTGGTCCGGGCGCTGAAGGCCAAGGGCATCGATGTCGCCGGCGTCGATCGCATGGTCCTGACCCACCAGCTCGCGGCCATGGATTTGATCGCGATCGCCGAATTCCTGTTGCTGCCCGAGGACGATCTGACGCTCGCGACGGTGCTCAGGGGCCCGTTGATCGGGCTGTCCGAGGACGATCTGTTTGCCCTGGCCCATGGGCGCAAAGGTCATCTGTGGCCGGCGCTGCGGGGGGCTGCCGAGCAGAGCCAAGCCTTTCAGACCGTTGTCGGCTATCTGTCCGGCCTGCTCGCGGAGGTGGATTTCCTGGCGCCGCACGAACTGTTCTCACGAATGCTGGAGACGCCCTGCCCGGCCGATCCGGTCAGCGGCCGGCGCGCGGTCCTGGCCCGGCTGGGCGACGAGGCGGTCGATCCGATGGATGAGCTGTTGGCCCTGGCCCTGACATTCGAGATCGGCCAGCCGCCTTCGCTGCAGCGCTTCCTGCACTGGCTGTCGGCCGGCGAGGCGGAGGTCAAGCGAGAGATGGAGCAGGGCCAGCTGCGCCGGGTGCGGATCATGACCGTGCACGGTGCGAAGGGATTGCAGGCCCCGATCGTGATCCTGCCCGACACCATGTCGGTGCCGCGCAAGAGCACGCTTGTCCTATGGCCCGACAAGGCGTTGCCGGTTCCGTTGTGGCCACCGCGACGGGCACTGGAGGACCCGGTGTCGCGAGATGCGCGGGAGCGCGCCAATCGCCGCCGCGACCAGGAATACCGCCGTCTGCTGTATGTCGCGCTCACCCGCGCGGAAGACCGGCTGTATATCTGCGGCCATCACGGCAACCAAACCCCGCCGGCAGGCTGCTGGTATGAGCTCTGCCGGGGTGGATTGTCCGATCTGCCGGATATCGAACGGCATGTCGACCCGGCATTCGGCGGCGAGATCCTACGCTATCGACTGCCCCAGACCCGGCCGGTCGAGGCACTGGAGATCGCCGACGTTGCGGCGACGCCGGATCTGCCCGACTGGGCGCGGAAGCCGCCGGAACCGGAACCCGAACCGCCGCAGCCGCTGGCGCCGTCCAGGCCCGAAGAGGCCGAGCCGGCCCTGCGGTCGCCGTTCGGCGAGGATGGCGGCCGCTTCCGGCGCGGGCTGATCATTCATACGCTGCTGCAGACCCTGCCCGATCTCCACCGATCCGCCAGACGCGATGCCGCCGAGGGCTATTTGGCGCGGCCTGCTCACGATCTGACCGCCGATCAGCAGGCGGAAATCGCGAACGAGACCTTGGCGATCCTTGATTCGCCGCTATTCGCCGCCCTGTTCGGGCCCGGCAGCCTGGCCGAGGTGCCGATCGTCGGCCTGGTGAACGGGCGGGCGGTTTCCGGCCAGATCGATCGCCTGTTGGTGACCGATGACGAGGTTTTGATCGTCGATTTCAAGAGCAACCGACCGCCGCCATCCGAGTCCGAAGACGTGCCGCCGGTCTATCTCGGCCAGATGGCGGCTTATTGCGCGGTGCTGCGCGAAATATACCCGGATCGGACGGTCCTGGCGGCCTTGCTGTGGACCGACGGACCACGCCTGATGCCGCTCGATACGGCGTTGCTGGAACGGTGGGCTCCTTGACCTTTCGCTCCGGCGACCCCTAATTTAGCGTCTGTCCATGCCCAAGAGGGCCAGCCGCCACCGGTGATTTGCCCCGGGGCTGGAATGTAGGGGAATAGCAATGAGCACCACCATTGCCGTCAGCGATGACAGCTTCGAGACCGAGGTCCTGAAGTCCGAAACGCCGGTTCTGGTCGATTTCTGGGCCGAATGGTGTGGGCCCTGCAAGATGATCGGTCCGGCGCTGGAAGAGCTTGCCGGCGAGATGAGTGAGCGGGTGACCATCGCCAAAGTCAATATCGACGACAATCCGGGTGTGCCCATGAAATACGGCGTGCGCGGCATTCCGACGCTGATGCTGTTCAAGGACGGCCAAGTGGCGGCGACCAAAATCGGCGCCCTGCCGAAGAACGCCCTCTACCAATGGGTCGAATCGGTCCTGTAGACCGGGACACAATCCAAGCGAATTCGGCGCCCCCGCCAGAGCGGGGGCGTTCTTCGTTCGACCCTATTCGTTCTCGGAAAGCACCACGCCGGCCAGGTAGAGTGATCCGCCGATCAGTATGCGGGATGGCGTCGTCTCGGCCCGCATGATCGCGCCGATTGCGGCTTGTGCCGACGCGGCGGTGGCCACGTTTGCGATACCGGCCTCTCGTGCCGCAGCCGCCAGCGCTTCCGCGCTCAGACTGGATGATTCGCCGGGTATCGCCAGGGCGTGCAGGCCGGCGACATGGGCCGCCAGCGGCGTCAGCAGGTCGCGTGGGTCCTTGGTCGACAGGATGCCGATGACAAGATGGGCCGGTTTGCCGTCCTGCTCGGCCAGCCAGCGCGCCAGCGCCTCGCCGGCGCTGTCGTTGTGGCCGCCGTCAAGCCAGAGTTCCCAGCCTTCGGGCATCGCGTCGACCAGTGGTCCGCGGTGCAGGCGCTGCAGTCGTGCCGGCCATTGTGCCGCGACCAGCCCCTGCCTCAGCGCCGTCTCGGGAACCGAGAACCCTTGCAGCAGGTCCAGGCACAGGGCGGCCGTCATGGCGTTCTCGATCTGATGCGCGCCGGCCAGATTGGGCAGCGGCAGGCGTAGGTCGCGACGGCCGGTATCCAGGGTGACGCCGCCGGCATCGGCTTGAAAGCGCCAGTCGATACCGTGTTCCAGCAGCGCCGCGCCGACCTCCTCGGCACGGGCGCGGATTGTGCGAACCGCGTCGGCCGAGCGCTGCGGCGCCAGCACGGCGGTAACGCCGGGCTTCAGGATGCCGGCCTTCTCGGCCGCGATCTCGGCCAGCGTGTCGCCGAGAAACTGCATATGGTCCATGGAAATGCGGGTAATCGCCGTCATCGTCGGCCGGTCGATCACATTGGTCGTGTCGAGCCGGCCGCCCAGACCTGTTTCCAGCAGCAGCACGTCCGCCGGCGTCTCCGCGAAAGCCAGCATCGCAGCAGCGGTGGTGATCTCGAAGAAGGTTATCTCGGCGCCCGCATTGGCCGTCTCGGACCGCTCCAGCACGTCGATCAGATACCGATCGCCAATCAGACCCCCGGCCAGGCGGATCCGCTCGTTGAATTGCACCAGATGCGGTGACGTATAGACATGGACCCGATAGCCGGCGGCCTCCAGGCAGGCCCGCATGAATGCGGTGGTCGAGCCCTTGCCGTTGGTGCCGGCGATATGAACCACCGGCGGCAGATCGCGGTGCGGGTGGCCGAGCGCGACGAGCAGCCGGTTGATGCGATCCAGCGACAGGTCGATGCGCTTCGGATGCAGGCTGAGCATCCGGTCGAGCACGGCATCGACGGCCGGCGCATTGCTTTCGAACAGTGCGGAGATGATCCGGCCCTCGTCCTGCGACAAGCTCAGAATAGGACGATATGTCCGACCCTGTCCGTCACGCAATACAGGCGTACGGATTTACTCTCCAGGCGGCGGCTGGTCGACCGTTCCGGTCACCTGCAGGGCGCCGTCCGAAACGCCCTTGCCGACGCCGTCGAGCGGCAGGTCGACCACTTCAGCCGGCGGCAGGGGACGGCGCAGAATGTCCAGAACCCGCACCAGCGTATCGCGGAGATCGCTGCGGCGCACCACGATGTCGACCATGCCGTGTTCAAGCAGGTATTCCGCCCGCTGAAAGCCCTCTGGCAGGGTCTCGCGGATCGTCTCTTCGATTACCCGCGCACCGGCGAATCCGATCTGTGCGCCGTGCTCGGCGATATGGATGTCTCCCAGCATGGCGAACGAGGCCGTGACGCCGCCGGTTGTCGGGTCGGTCAGGATGACGATATAGGGCAGCCCGGCTTCCTTGACCTGCTGCACGGCAATGGTGGTACGCGGCATCTGCATCAGGGACAGGATGCCCTCCTGCATCCGGGCGCCACCCGACGCCGGGATCACGATCAACGGCGCTTCCTGCAGCCGGGCCAGATTGGCCGCCGCCAGCATGCCCTCTCCTACTGCCACGCCCATGGAACCGCCCATGAACCCGAAATCGAAGGCGGCGATCACCGTGTTCATGCCGCCGACCGTGCCGTGAGCGACCAATATCGCATCCTGATGGCCGGTCTTCGACTTGGCATCGCGCAGCCGGTCTACGTACCGCTTGGAATCGCGGAATTTCAGCGGATCCGCCGGTGCCTTCGGCAATTCGATGGTCTCGAACTTGCCGTCATCGAACAGCATCGCCAACCGATCTTCCGGCTTCAGACGCATGTGGTGGCCGCAATGCTGGCAGACGTGCAGGTTCTGCTCCAGATCGCGGTGGAAAATCATCGCCTCGCACTTGGTGCATTTGTGCCAGAGGTTGTCGGGCACATCCGGCTTGGCGACAAGCGCCCGGATCTTCGGGCGAACGAAGTTGCTCAGCCAGCTCATGACTTGATCCTCCGGCGATTAACTGGCGGTGCGCGATCCGCGCACCCCGTCGGCGAGGCCGCTTACGAGTTCCAGGACGCTATCGGCCAATTGCGGCAGCGCTGTGCCCGACTCGTCGAGGTTTTCCGCGATGCGCGAGACGATCGCGGAGCCGACGACGGCGGCGTCCGCGACTTTGGCGACCGCCGCCGCCTGATCGGGCGTCTTGATGCCGAAACCCACCGCGATCGGCAGGTCGGTGTATCGGCGTAGCCGGTTGACCGCGGTTTCGACATCCGCATCCGCCGCCGAGGCGGCGCCGGTGATGCCGGTGATCGAGACGTAGTAGACGAATCCGCTGGTGTTGCGCAGCACGGTCGGCAGCCGCTCGTCATCGGTGGTCGGCGTCGCCAGGCGGATGAAGGCGACCCCGGCCGCCAGGGCCGGCAGGCACAGTTCCGCATCCTCTTCGGGCGGCATGTCCACCATGATCAGCCCGTCGACGCCGGCGGACTTCGCATCCGTCAGGAAGCGCTCGACGCCATAGCTGTAGATCGGGTTGAAGTATCCCATCAGGATGACCGGCGTATCGTCGTCGTCGGTGCGGAACCGGCGCACCATGTCGAGTGTCTTGGTGAGTGTGACGCCGGCCTTCAGGGCGCGCAGATTGGCCGCCTGGATCGCCGGCCCGTCAGCCATCGGATCGGTGAAGGCGATGCCGAGTTCGATGATGTCGGCGCCGGCCTCCGGCAAACGCCGAAACAGCTCGAACCCGGTGTCCGGATCGGGATCGCCGGCGGTGATGAAGGTGACGAAGCCGGCGCGCCCGGCGTCGCGCAGGGCTTGGAACCGCCGCTCCAGTCGCGATCCGGTCGCCGCGGTCATATGGACACCCCAAGGGCGTCGGCGACCGTGAAGATGTCCTTGTCGCCACGGCCGCACATATTCATCACGATGATGTGGTCCTTGGGCAGGCCGGGCGCGATCTTCGCCACATGGGCGAGAGCATGGGCCGGTTCCAGCGCCGGGATAATGCCCTCCATGCGGGAGCAGAGCTGGAAGGCGTCGAGCGCCTCCTGATCGGTCGCCGAGACGTATTTGACCCGGCCGATATCGTTCAGCCAGGCATGCTCCGGCCCGATCCCCGGATAGTCGAGCCCGGCCGAAATCGAATGGGCCTCGGCGATCTGCCCGTCATCATCCTGCAGCAGATAGGTGCGGTTTCCATGCAGCACGCCCGGTCGTCCGCCGGTCAGCGACGCGGCGTGCTCGGCGGTCTCTAGACCGTGGCCGGCGGCCTCAACCCCGTGCATCTCCACTTCTGCATCATCGAGGAACGGATGGAACAGCCCCATGGCGTTGGAGCCTCCCCCGATGCAGGCGACCAGCGTGTCCGGCAGCCGCGCCTCGGCCGCCATCAACTGATCGCGCAACTCGTCGCCGATCACAGACTGGAAGTCGCGCACCATGGTCGGGAACGGATGCGGGCCGGCGACCGTGCCGATCAGGTAATAGGTGTCCTCGACATTGGTCACCCAGTCGCGTAGCGCGTCGTTCATCGCGTCCTTCAGGGTGCGGCTGCCGGACAGCACCGGTCTTGACCTCCGCGCCCAGCAGCTTCATGCGGAACACGTTGGGCTGCTGCCGCTCGATATCGACCTCGCCCATATAGACGGTGCAGGGCAGGTCGAACAGGGCGCAGACCGTGGCCGTCGCCACCCCGTGCTGGCCGGCGCCGGTCTCGGCGATGATCCGGGTCTTGCCCATCAGCCGGGCCAGCAGGATCTGGCCCATGCAGTTGTTGATCTTGTGGGCGCCGGTGTGGTTCAGCTCGTCGCGCTTGAAGTAAATCTTGGCGCCGCCGAAATGGCGGGTCAGGCGCTCGGCGAAATACAGCGGGCTGGGCCGGCCGACATAGTGGGTCAGGTAGTGCTTCAACTCGGCGTGGAATTCCGGGTCGTTGCGGGCCTTGTCGTAGGCGCTGCTCGACCTCGAGGATCAGCGGCATCAGGGTTTCGGCGACGAAACGCCCGCCGAAGATGCCGAAATGGCCGGATTCATCCGGTCCGGCGCGGAACGTATTGCGCTTAGCGTCGCTGTCGGGGCGGCTGCGGTCACGATGGGTCAATTCTCGCTCTGCTCCCATGAAGGAACGGCGCCCTTTTGTTTTCATGCGCACTCGGCTTGGACTATATCTCGCCCGATCCCGGCAAGGTCAACATCTGCCTGGGAAAAGACGGCGGCCGGTTGATAGGCATGTCGGGCCCATACGTCAACGCCGTCGTAACCATTTTTGCTATACAGACGGTTATCAGTTGATCACGGACCGATCGGCCGATCGGGCTTCCCGACAGTCATCCGCTCAGGAAACATGGCCAGCGTCTACGATCTCAAGCCGGCGTTCCAGCGCCTGTTGCGGCCTGCAGTCGGCGCCCTGGCGCGGGCCGGCGTCACCGCCAACCAGGTCACCATCGCGGCGTTGCTGCTGTCGGTGGCGGCCGGCGGCGCATTGCTGGTTTGGCCGGAGCGGCGCTGGGTTGCTGCTTTCTGGTGCCGGCGGTCCTGTTCATCCGCATGGCGCTCAACGCGGTCGACGGCATGCTGGCCCGCGAGCACGGCCTGAAGAGCCGCCTCGGCGCGGTGCTCAACGAGCTGGGCGACGTTCTTGTCCGACAGCGCGCTGTACCTGCCGCTGGCCCTCGTCCTGGGCGGTGCCGGCCTGGATCGTGGTGGCGATCGTGCTGGCGGCGGTGATCGGCGAGATGACCGGCGTCGTGGCGATCCAGATCGGCGCGGAGCGTCGCTATGACGGCCCGATGGGCAAGTCGGACCGGGCGACGGCGTTCGGCCTGCTGTGCATTCTCATCGGGCTCGGCGTGCCGCAGCAGCCTTGGCTCGTCTGGGCGCTTTACGGCGTACTGGCGCTGTCCTGCCTGACGATCCTGAACCGGGCCCGTCGGGCCCTGGCGGAACGGTGTCGATGTCTCTGTTTAGCGCGGTCCCCGAGAATGTGATCTGGGCGCTGGCGGCGGTGTTCGCCGTCCTGACGGGCGCGTCGGCGATCGTCTTCGTGCTGGTGCGCGCCAAGCCGGAAAAGGACTATCGCGAGCTCGTGCTGAGGATGCGGTCGTGGTGGGTGATGATCACGATCTTCGCCGTCGCCATCACGCTCAGCCGAACCACCTCACTGGTCTTTTTCGGCTTCGTCAGTTTCCTGGCGCTGAAGGAATTCCTGTCCATGGTGCCGACCCGGCGTGCCGACCGGCGGGTGCTGTTCTGGGTCTATCTGGCGATTGCGGTGCAGTACATCTGGGTCGGCCAGGAATGGTACGGCATGTTCATCATCTTCGTGCCGGTCTTCATGTTCCTGCTGCTGCCGGCGCTTGATGGTGATCCATGGCGAGACACGATGGCTTCCTGAAAGCGGCCGGGACCCTGCATTGGGGCCTGATGACCTGCGTCTTCGCCATCAGCCACGCGGCCTATCTGCTGGTGCTGGACGGCGACATGCCCGGCGGGCGGGGCCGGGCTGCTGCTGTTCCTGATATTCCTGACCCAGGGCAACGATGTGGCGCAGTATGTCTGGGGCCGGCTGTTCGGCCGGCGCAAGGTGGCGCCGTCGGTCAGCCCGAACAAGACGGTGGCTGGCTATCTGGGCGGGCTCTGACGACCGGCGCGCTGGCGGTGGCGGTGGCACCTTTCCTGACGCCGATGGATTGGAAGCACGCCCTGGTCGCCGGCCTGATTATCGGCTTCGCCGGCTTCATGGGCGACGTGACGATCTCGGCCATCAAACGCGACATCGGCGTCAAGGACACCGGCAGCCTGCTGCCCGGCCATGGCGGCATCCTGGACCGGATCGACAGCCTGACCTTCACCGCGCCGCTGTTCTTCCACTATGTCTACTACTTCTTCTACTTTAGGCGATGGCAGGATGAACGGGGTTCCTTCGATGGCTGTTCTTCGCGCTGGTGATTCGGCCGGTGGTGCTGATCGCGGTCGGGCTGAATGTGCGCCATCGCGAGCGCCTGCCGGCCGACGGCCCGGCGATCGTGGTCGCCAACCACAACAGCCATCTCGACACCATGGCGCTGATGAGCCTGTTCCCGCTTGGCCTGTTGCCGCGGCTGCGGCCGGTGGCGGCGGCCGATTATTTCCTCAGCAGCCGCCTGTTCGGCTGGTTCGCGCTGAACATCATCGGCATCCTGCCCCTCGAGCGCCGGGCCGCGCGGCGCCAACCGCGACCCGCTGGCCGGTTGCTGCGATGCCCTCGCCCGGGGCGACATCCTGATCCTCTACCCGGAAGGCTCGCGCGGCGAGCCCGAGGTGCTGTCCGGGTTCAAGAAGGGTATCGCCCACCTCGCCGAGCGCAATCCCGACGTTCCGATCACGCCGGTCTTCCTGCACGGTATGGGAAAGGTGCTGCCCCGCGGCGACTGGCTGCCGGTGCCGTTCTTCTGCGATGTCTTTATCGGCGCCGAAGTTCCGAGCGCGGACGATCGCGGCGCCTTCATGTCGGCGCTGGAAACCAGCATCCAGGACCTGGCCGCGGAAGGCCGGTTCCCGGCATGGGAGTGACGCCATGACCAGCGCCGTGATCGCCGGCATCGCGATTGCCTGGGGATTTGCCGAGGCGACGCTGTTCTTCGTTGTCGCCGACTTGCTGATCACCTTCGTGACCGTCTATTACGGCCTGCGGCGCGGCCTGGAGGCTGTATTCTTCGCCACAGTTGGCGCGCTGGTCGGCGGTGCCGCCATGTATCGCTGGGGCGTCAACGATCCGGCCGGTATCGTGGCGGCGCTGGACGGCGTTCCGGCGATCGGCCCGGCGATGATCGAGGAGGTCCGGCAGGCCCTGCGCGGTGGCTGGCAGGCGGAGTTGTTCGGCGCCGCCTTCACCGGCGTGCCCTACAAGGTATTCGCCGGACTGGCGCCGTCTGCGGGCATCGCGATGGTGGCCTTCCTGCTGTACAGCGTGCCGGCGCGTCTGGCCCGGTATCTGGCGCTTTGGCTGGTCACGGGAATCCTGAGCCGACTGGTGGCGACGCGACTGGGCAAGCGCCAGCAGATCGGCCTGTTGACCGTGATCTGGGTGGTATTCTATGCGCTGTACTGGCTGTCTACGCCGGGTTGAACCCGGCAAGCCTTCAGAGCTGAATGAGCCGGATCAATGGAGATTCCGCATTCCGGCCTTGGGATCGAATGCCCGACGGCTCATCGCCGTTGAAGCCATTCTTGATAGGGCGTCAGGAACTCGTCGTGCTCGAAATGATATCTTGCCTTATGGGGTTCGCCCTTTGTTTGCGCGTAAGCGCGATCCGGAAGTAACCATCGGGTCGGCTTGTTCGCCTTCAAGCGGTCTTCATAGCATTTCCGCCACCAGCCTGGGTCTTCCATGCATTTGAATTTGGCGGCCTTGTAGTATTGGTCGTTCCGGAAATTCTGGGAGATCGTATCGAGTATCTTTATTATCTCTAAATTCATTGACAAAAAAGGCTCATCGATTGGCAGGTTGTCTTCGTAGTAGTTTGGCGATGCGAATGCATAGATCGTCATGACCGTCGCACGATCACAGTCCGGACGATTGACTATCGCTTGCAAGGGTCTGCGGTCGGGGCTGTCCCAGATGTAGTTGCAGGCGATGGCGTGCCAATCATCGGCCCCCAGACCCTCGACCCACCTGACATTTTCATCCGAATTCCAGGATCCACCCGCGTATAGGCTGAAGACGACCGCCTCACTGCGCCATTTCTGACGGCGCGCGACCTCCTCCGGAGATAGTCTCCCACTCATCGAGCCCTCCATTCGTTAGCCCGCCCCCGACTTCGCCATTGGAGGGCATTATCTGGCCGCGTCTCGGCAGAGCAGCTCAGCGGCGCGGCCCAGGAACCCAGTGATGAGGTCCGGTACCTTGTGGCCGGGCCGGTCTTCGACGCCCGACGACACATCGACCGCCGTGGCGCCGGTCGTATGCACCGACTCTGCCAGGTTTTCGGCCGTCAGCCCGCCGGACAGCATCCATGGCCGCGCCCATTGCCGTCCCGCCAGGATGGTCCAGTCGAACGGTACGCCGTTGCCTCCGGGCAGGGCAGTCACATTGGGCGGCGGTTTGGCGTCGAATAGCAGCATGTCGGCAACCGCCTCGTAATCGGGGACGACAACCAGATCGCGCGCCTCGGCGACCCGAATGGCCTTCATCACCGGCATCGAGATCGCCGCCTTGATCTCCGCGACCCGGCCGGGCGTCTCGGCGCCATGGAGCTGGATCACGTCGAGCGGTACCTGGCTCAGGATCCGGTCCAGCAGCTCGTCATCGGGCTCGACGAACAGGCCGACGGTCCGGACGCCGGTCGGCGCCAGCCGGGCCAGCGCCGCCGCCTCGGTCGGGCCGACCGCGCGGGGGCTTGGCGGATAGAATACCAGGCCGACATAGCGTGCGCCGCTCGTGACCGAAGCCTCCAACGCTTCGGGCGAGCGGATTCCGCAGATTTTCACGTCCAGGTCCATGGCCTAAGAATGGACCTCCAGCAGGCTGTCGGCAATATGCCGGGCCGCCCCTGCCGGATCGTCCGCCCGGGTTATCGGCCGGCCGATGACCAGGTGATCGGCGCCCCGGCTCATCGCCTCGGCCGGCGTCATGACCCGTTTCTGGTCGCCGATATCGGAGCCCGCCGGGCGGATGCCGGGCACCATCAAGGTGAAGGTCGCGTCGCACAGCCCCCGCAGCCGGGCGATTTCCTGCGGCGCACAGATGATACCGTCCAGTCCGGATTCCTGAGCCAATGACGCCAGGCGATCGACCTGGCCGGCGACCGAAGGGTCCTGGCCGACAGCCGACAGATCATCGCTGTCCAGGCTGGTGAGCACCGTGACTCCGAGCAGGCGCGGACGGGCAATTCCGTGCGTTTCCGCAGCCTCGATCGCCGCGTCGGCGGCGGCGCGCATCATGGCGCGGCCGCCGGAGGCGTGGATCGTGATGAAGGCCGGCCCCAGCACCGCCGCCGAGCGGATGCCGCCGGCAACGGTGTTGGGAATGTCGTGCAGCTTCAGATCCAGGAACAGCGGCGGTCCAAGCGCGGTGATCGCGCGGACGCCGTCCGGACCATTGGCATTGAAGAATTCAAGCCCGAGCTTCAGGCCGCCGACATGCGGCGCGACCCGTTCTGCCATCGTTTTCGCGATGTCCAGCGACGGCGTGTCAATCGCGCAGAATATCGGGTTGGCTTGCTGCCGCATTCGTGTTCGCCTCCGGGTCAGATGAGCGGCTGCTCATGCCAGGTGTCAGGGCCCTCGCCACGGGCGCAGCCGCGGAATCCACCGGGGCACGTTGTCCCTGTAGATGCGGTAATCCTCTCCGAAGCGTTTTTCCAGCCCTTTCTCCTCGCTCAGCGGGAAATAGACCGCGTTGACCAGGAAGAAGATCAACATCCAGACCGCCACTGGCCAGGAGGCAAGCAGCAGGGCCTCGGCCGTGAGCATAAAGAGGACGCTGGTGATCATCGGATTGCGCACATGCCGGTAGGGCCCCCGGACCACCAGCCTGCGCGGCGGGTCCCACGGCGCCGGCGTTCCTTCGCCGAAGCGGGTGAACAGCCGTACCGTCCATGCCGCCAGGGCCAGACCGCAGCCGCCGAACACCAGCGCAAGCCAGAATCGAGGCGCTGCCGGCCCGGCGAGCGTCGGATGGTAGGGCCCGTTTCGCGTCAGCCACAGGATGGCGGCCGGCACGAACACCAGCGCCGTGCCCGGCAGGATCACGATCGCCCTGAGCAGTGGCAAATTCATCTGCATCCCTGCTGTGGCTGCGCTGCTCCTTGGTAATAGCGCATTCTCCGTTCATTCGGCACCGGCCCACTCCCCCGCCCGGCCACCCATGAAGATACTGGCGTTGGGTGGCCGGGCGGGGGAGTGGGCCGGTGCCGATTCCGCGCGAGCGGAAGATGCCCTAGTCCTCGTAGCCTGCCGCCCAACGCCCGAGCGCGCTTGGCATGCGCTCGCCTTCCAGCGCTTCCGCCATGGATTCGCCCATCAGCGGTCCGAACTTGAAGCCGTGGCCGGAGAACCCGGTCATGACCCAGGTGGCGTTGCCGACCGGCTCGACGATGAAACGTTCCTCGGGCTCAACGGTATAGAAGCAGCTCTTAACCTCCCCCACACGATGACGGTCGAATCCGGTCAGGCGGACCTGGCAGCCGTCCAGCAATGTCTTGGCGTCGTCCTTCGACGCCTCGCGGTCGCGATCCGGATCTCCGGTCAAGGTGAAGCTGTGATCGCTGACCTTCATGCGGGTGCCGCCGACCGGCGGGACCAGGTAGAATCCGAACGTGGGATCGATGTCCAGTACCATGGGCATGCGGCTCCAGGCCAGGACCTGGTCGGCCGGCGGCTCCAGATAGGCAACCAATTGCCGCGACGGCGTGACGCGCTGCGCCATGCCGGTCAACAGCCGGCCGACCCATGGTCCGGCGGCGACTACCAAATGGTCCGCCTCCACTTCCCGGCCGTCCGCCAGTCGGACCGTCGCACGGTTGGGGTCGATGGCGGTGGCGGTGGATTTGGTGCGGATCGGCACGCCATGGGAGACCAGATGGCGAGCCAGGCTTTCGATGATCGTGGCGGCCATTAGAACGCCGCCGCTCGGCAACCAGAATGCCTGGTCGCCTTCTCGAAAATGCACCAGCGGGAACCGCTTCTCGATCGTCTCGCGATTCAGCCACTCCAACTCGATCGAGTCCCTGGACAGCGTCTCGGCGCTGTCATTCAGCCAACTCTGCCCGCCGGCGCCGATGCACAGCGTGCCCGTCTCCACGAAATGGCTCCGACCCAGATCGGCCCACAAGCGATCCCAGGCCGGAAAGGCCTGGCGCACCATGGCCGAATAGCCGGCCCGGGCGCCGTAGGCGTGGCGGATCAACCGGTGCTGATCGACCGACGATCCCAGCGGGTTGGGGACGCCGTATTGCTCGATCACCGTGACCAGATGGCCACGGCGCTTCAGCGCCCATGCCGTGCACAGCCCCATGATGCCGGCGCCGACGACCGTTACGCGCATCGCTGCCAATGCTGAAACCCCCAATGCTCTGCGCGGCGTTTGGATGTGGTCGGACGGCGCGGCCCACAACCCTTTCGAGTGGTCCTGCGAGGAGAACGGTCTGCGTATCTGGGGGCATCTTATCAGATTTGGCGGCCGATTTCGTTAAGCCGCCGGAGAGTCGCCGGGTTACCTGGTGCGTCGGTGGATTGGCGGGCATAGCGACGGCAGACCGGTCACCGATATAGAGTGGCGGTCGTGACGAAGCGCGGCAGCAAGAGGGCAGCATGAACACCAAGCAGATCAATGAACACCTCCTGGGTTCGCCCCTGGCGCCAGAAGCGGAAGCGATACTGGCGACGCTGCGACCATCGATTCGACTCACGGCCCGGCAGTCGGCCATGAACATGATTACCATGGGCGGTTCGCGTTTCGGCGGTGTGCCAGACTTGCCAGACGGCATGTCCTGGCCGGTGCAAGCCGGACGCCGACTCGAATTCCTGGCCCAAATTGACCTTTGGGAGGCGGCAAAGGTCACCCCGTTACCGGGCATGCCGCGGGAAGGCTGGCTGGCCTTCTTCTACGACGCTGAAAAGCAGCCTTGGGGCTTCGATCCAAAGGATGCCGGTAGCTGGAGAGTCCTCTTCTTCAGCGGTGAGCCGACCTCATTGCGAAGGGCTGATGTGGAGCCGACCTTTACATCCTGCATGCTGCATATGGCGCATGAAAGCTGCCTCCCAGATGTCTTTGATTCGACCGTCGGTATTGAGATGGAAAGCCCCGAGCGTCGCTTTCTCTATGGCGAATTACGGGATGAGATTCAGGCGTCGGAGGATGAGATCGAACATCGCCTTGGGGGGCTTCCGACACTTGTTCAGGATGACATGCGGCAGGAATGCCAATTGGCCAGCAATGGAGTCTATTGCGGTGGGCCGCTCGACGACAATGATCCTCGGCTTGAGGCCCTGAACCCAGGCGCGGCGGATTGGGATCTGTTGCTGCAGATCGATACCGATGAGGTGGAGCCGGGCTGGATGTGGGGCGACGTCGGCAGAATCTATTACTGGCTCAGGCGGCAAGACCTGGAGGCACGGGCCTTCCACAAGGCATGGCTGGTACTGCAATGCGGTTGATCCGCATGGCCCTGTCGTTCGCTGGTTAGTCTCCCAACACCCGCATCGTCTCGGCGACGCACAGGAACAGGTGATAGAGCGTGCTGGCCGGAATGTGGTCGGACATCTCGCTGCCGTCGCGGGCCAGCCGGTCGTGCCAGACCGGGCTGTCGGCATCGACGTAATGATCGAACATCATGGCCAGATGGGCTCGGACGCGGCCGGCCGCGTCGGCGTCGCCCAGCAACTCGTGGCGGGCCAGATGGGCCTTGATAGCCTCGGTCTGCGGCCATAGCCGCTTGCTGCCCTCGATGATCGCCCCGCTCCGGTCGATCGCATCGAAGGCCGCCGGGAATCCGGCCGGCGATGTGTCGATGCCGTGATCCAGGGCGGATTTGTACAGCCGGTCAGCCGGTGCGACGACACTGTCGTCGCCGGTCAGCCGGCGGTAGTGCAGCAGCAGCCAGACCCACTCGAAATGATGGCCGGGTTCCCGCACAACCCCATCGCCGCCGGTCGTCGGACGCCAATCGTCGGTGAAGAACTCGCCCAGCGTCCCGGTCGCATCGTCGAAGAAATGGTCATGGAACAGCCCGATCAGAGCGGCGGCGCGATCCTGCCAGGCGGCATCTCCGGTGGCTTCGTACAAGGCCAGGCAGGCCTCCAGCAAATGCATGTGGGGATTCTGGCGGCGCGGCAGGCGGGCAGTTGACCCATCCGGCGCCCTTTCCTCCCGGTAGCCACCATGATCGGGGTCCGCCAGGTGCCGGTCCAGGAACGCCATGGTGCGATCCGCCCACTCCAGGGCCGCGCGGTCGCCGTCGGCCCGGTACAGCCAAGCCATGGCGAACAGCACGAAGGCATGGTCGTAGGTGTCCTTGCGCCGGTCCTTGGGCTGGCCGGATCCGGTCAGCAGATGATGCCAGCCGCCCTCGGCGTCCCAGCCATGCGCCGTCAGGAAACCGAACCCGTCACGGGCCGCGGAGAGCGCCCAATCCGGCGCGCCGAGCAGATGGGCGTGGCTGAAGGCGTAGATCTGTCGGGCCTGGACGCGCAATCGCCGGTCGGCATCGGGCTCGGGACGGCGATCCAGGGTCAGCCGCTCGATGAAGCCGCCATTGTGCTGATCGATGCCTGCCTTCGCCCAGAAAGGCATGACCGTTCCCAGCAGCCAGTCTTGCAGGTCGGGGATCGCCATCGCTGTTCAGGTCACCTCGACCGCGAGCTTGGCAGCCGCCAGATCCTCCAGCGCGGTGCCGACCGATTTGAACAGGGTGATCTGGTCATAGAACCGACGTCCGGCGCGCTCGCCGCGGGTCAGCTCGAACAGGTCGCCGGTAATATCGTCCTCGGCGATGATCCCGGAGCGGATTGGCTGGACAATGTCGCCGGCCTCGTTCAGCGCGCCCTCGCGGGTGTCGACGAAGACCCGCGCCTTGGAGATCGCTGCATCATCGGTCTCCCGCATCTCCGGCGTGAAGCCGCCAACCAGGTCGAGATGGCTGCCGGGCTGCAGCCAGTCGCCGGCGACCAATGGATCCCGGCTCATGGTGGCGCAGGAGATGACATCCGCGCCGCGCGCCGCACCCTCGAGATCGGTGGTGGCCGCGACCCGGAAGTCGGGCCGGTCGAGCTGCTTGGCGATCTTCCCGGCCTTGTCCGGGTTGCGTCCCCAGACCAGCACGTTGCAGATCGGCCGCACCGCCGCGTGAGCCAGGATCAGATGCGGCGCCAGCGCGCCGGTCCCGACCATCAACAACCGCTCGCAATCCTCCCGCGCCAGGTAGCGCGCGGCGAGCGCGGACGCGGCCGCGGTGCGCCTGAGGGTCAGCGACGGGCCGTCGATCAGCGCAAGCGGCTTGCCTGTCTTGCCATCCAGCAGCAGATAGGCGCCCATGACGGAGGGCAGGCCGGCCTCGGCATTGTCGGGAAACACGGTGACCAGCTTCACGCCGATATGCGCGCCCTCCTGCCAGGCGGGCATGATCAGCAGTGTGGCGTCCGATTGCCCGTGGGTCGGGATGGTGTGGTGATGCCGCAGCGGAACCGCGCAGCCGGACCGGAACATCTGTCGCAGCCGTTCCACCAGGACCGGATAATCCAGAGCGGCCTCGACGTCCCCGGCGCCAATGATCCGCATGGCGCGCTATCGCCGCGACGGCGAGCCCGCCCGAAACCCGGTCATCGGCCGTCGACCGGTGCCAACCGGCGCGGCGGAGACGGGGACGACTCCCGCTGGGCGGCAACTTCCGAGGCATGGGTGGCGGCGGAGAGCCGCTCGGCCTCCCGCTTGCGGGTTGCGGAGTCCGACGACTCCTCATCGCGGGAACGAAGGGTTTTGACTTCCGCAGTCAGGGACTTCAGGCGGCTGCTCTGACGTCGGGCGAGGCGTCGGGTGCGACCGCCCGACCACCAGGCGATGGTGCCGCCGGTGACGAATCCGACCAGCAAGGCGCCCAGGACCGGCAGGAAAAGCTGCATCTCAACTTCGAACGGCAGAGGCCACAGCCTCAGCGCCACCAGGTCACGATTGGACACCGCAAACGAAATTACGATGATTCCCAGGGGAATCGTAACGATCAAGGACAGGTAGCGCAGGGGTCTTTTCATCCGCTTGTCCGTTCGTACTCAATCCTGGCGCGGTCGCATTCCTGCGCCCGGCGGAGCGTTGCCAAACTCGTGCCGGGGCGATAACAGGCCCGGACTTGCCTCGGGGCCGAGCCCCGTCAGCCCATATTCAATCGCTCGCGAAGCTGTTTGCCCGTCTTGAAGAACGGGATGAATTTCCGCGCCACGCGCACCGCCTCGCCGGTGCGCGGGTTGCGCCCGACCCGGGCACTGCGCTCCTTGACCGAGAATGCCCCGAATCCGCGTAATTCGACACGCTGGCCACGGGCCAGCGCTTCCGAAATCTCATCGAAAATGGTGGTAACGATCTTTTCCACGTCGCGCTGGTAGAGGTGCGGGTTCTGTTCGGCCAAACGCGTAATCAGTTCCGATTTGGTCATTGCTGACTGCCCCCAGACGGCTACGTTTTTTCCATTCTTTGTGGGTCCCCGCCGACTCCGGCCAACAGCAGCGTCAAGCCCAATGGCCACGCCCCGAGTTGGCCATCGATTGTCGGTGGGCAAGCGCTGCCTGCGGTCCCAACCTCCCAGTTTATCGCCGGCTTTTGCCGACACTGCAATTGATGGTGCCAGAGAGGTTTTTCAAACGCAAGGATAAGTCCCTCAGAAGAAAGGGTTTTCCCGAGTCGCGTGAATGCCGGGAAAGTGGCGCGAAAATGTTGAGGCCGCCACGATGGTGCGTGACGGCCTCAATTTAGGTGAATTCCGCAACGACGTCAGGCGTCGGAGTCGGTTCCCTCCTCGCCGTCATCCTCGGTCTTCTTGGCCTTGGACTTCGTCGTGGAGCTCTTCTTGGCGGGGGTTTTCTTGGCCGCTGTCGTCTTCTTGGCAGCCGCTTTCTTGGCCTTGGGCTTCGCCGCCGCGGCGGGCTTCGCTTCGGCAGCCTCGGTGTCCTCCTCTGACGCTGCCACTACGGCTTCTTCGGCCGCAGCTTCAGGTTCCGGCTCCGGCTCCGCCGGCGGTTCGGCGGCGTCCTCGGCCTCAGCCTTCGCCGGTTCCTCGGCAGCTAGCTCTTCAGCGGCTGGCTCTTCAGCGGCCGGCTCTTCAGCGGCCGGCTCTTCAGCCACCGCCTCTTCCGCAGCCGCGGCCTCTTCCGCGGGTGGCTCCTCAGCCTCGGCCGGCCCCTCGTCGTCTCCCGTGGTCGCTTCCTGCGCCCTCTTCAAGGCCGCGCCAAGGATATCACCCAGGGACGCGCCACTGTCGGACGAGCCGTACTCGGCCATCGCCTGCTTCTCTTCCTGGACCTCGCGGGCCTTGATCGAGAGCGAGACCTTGCGGGCGGCGCGGTCGAACTGGGTGACCTTGGCGTCGACCTTCTCGCCAACCGCGAATCGGTCGGGACGCTGCTCGGAGCGCTCGCGGGACAGGTCGGACTTGCGGATGAAACCGGTCAGCCCTTCTTCGCCCACGGTCACTTCGATCCCGCCATCGGTGATCTGGCTGATGGTGCAGGTCACCACCGCGCCCTTCTTGACGGTGGTGGCCGACTTCTCGAAGGGGTCTTCCTCAAGCTGCTTGATACCCAGCGAGATGCGCTCCTTGTCGATATCGACGTCGAGCACCTTGACCTTGACCGACTCGCCCTTCTTGAACTCCTGGATGACCTCCTCGCCCGGGCGCGACCAGGACAGGTCCGACAAATGGACCATGCCGTCGATATCGCCCGGCAGGCCGACGAACATGCCGAACTCGGTGATGTTCTTCACCTCGCCGTCGATCTCGGAATTGACCGGGAAGCGATCGGCGAAACCGTCCCAAGGATTCTCCAGGCACTGCTTCAGGCCCAGGCTGATCCGCCGCTTGTGCGGATCGACGTCCAGGATCTGCACCTCGACCTCCTGGGAGGTGGAGACGATCTTGCCCGGATGGACGTTCTTCTTGGTCCAGCTCATCTCGGAGACGTGGACCAGCCCCTCGATGCCCGGCTCCAGCTCCACGAAGGCGCCGTAATCGGTGATGTTGGTGACCCGGCCCTTGAACCGGCTGGCGACCGGGTATTTCGCCTCGACACCTTCCCACGGGTCGGCCTCGAGCTGCTTCATGCCCAGGCTGATGCGCTGGGTTTCCGGGTTGAACCGGATGACCTGGACCTTGACGGTCTGGCCGATCTGCAAGGCCTCGGTTGGATGGTTGATGCGCCGCCATGCGATATCGGTGACGTGCAACAGCCCGTCTACGCCGCCCAGATCGACGAAAGCGCCGTAATCGGTGATGTTCTTCACCACGCCTTCCAGAACCTGGCCTTCCTTCAGGTTGGCGACCAGTTCGGTACGCGCCTCGGCTCGGCTTTCCTCCAGCACCGCGCGGCGCGATACGACGATGTTGCCGCGGTTGCGGTCCATCTTGAGAATCTGGAACGGCTGCGGCGTGCCCAGCAGCGGCGAGATGTCCCGCACCGGCCGGATATCGACCTGGCTGCCCGGAAGGAACGCCACCGCGCCCGACAGATCGACGGTGAATCCGCCCTTCACCTTGCCGAAGATCGTGCCGGTGACCCGGTCCTGGCCGTTGAAGGCTTTCTCCAGCTGGGTCCAGGCTTCCTCCCGGCGGGCCTTCTCACGCGACAGCACGGCCTCGCCGTTGCGGTCTTCCATGCGCTCGACGAAGACCTCGACCTTGTCGCCTGCCTTCATTTCGGAGGGCTGGCCCGGTGCCGCGAACTCCTTGACCGCGACCCTTCCCTCGGATTTCAGGCCAACGTCGATCAGCGCCATGTCGTTTTCAATGGCGATCACCGTACCGACGACGACGGTTCCTTCGAAACTTGCGGTTTTGCCCAGCGATTCTTCCAGCAGCGCGGCAAAGCTTTCGCTTTCCCCGCCAGCCTGGGCGGCTGCAGTATCTGTCATGAATGCTCCTCGAATGATCTACCGATCGCCCGCCGCGGGTTATCCCGCAATGGAAAGCGCACCATCGGCTCGCCGGGCGGATTGCTACCTCGCCACCCGGCGTCGATCCTATCTCACGTCCCGTTCGGAACCGCCGCACCGGTAGGCACGGCTTTGTCAGCGATGAACGCCAGCGCCTGCTCGAAGGCCTCATCGGCCGTCATGTCGCTGGAGTCCAGGAACAACGCGTCGTCCGCGGGTTTGAGCGGTGCCACCGCCCGGCCGCTGTCGCGCGCGTCCCGCTGCGTCATATCCTGCAGGACCGCGGGGTATATAACGTCATGTCCGCGTTCCCGCAACTCTTTGAACCGTCGCTCGGCCCGAACCTCCAGCGAGGCGGTGACGAAGAACTTGGCGTCGGCGTCCGGACAGACGACGGTGCCGATGTCGCGGCCGTCCAGCACGGCGCCCGGCGGCCGGCGCGCGAAGTCGCGCTGGAACTCCAGCAGCAGGTCGCGCACCTTCGGCATGGCCGCGACCTTGGACGCGGCCTGGGCCACCTTGTCTGCGCGCAGTTCGGCGGATTCCAGGTCTTCAGGCCGCAACGCCCTGGCGGCTGCTTCGGCGGCCACGGCGTTGGCCGGATCGCCCCCGGTGCGCAACACCGCGAGCCCGATGGCACGGTACAGCAGGCCGGTATCCATGTGCTTGAGCCTGAAATGGGCGGCAAGCCGGCGCCCGAGAGTGCCCTTGCCGGAGGCTGCGGGACCGTCGATAGCGATGATCATACCGCGCCCTCGGCGGGAGCAACCGACGCGCCCAGCCCGTTCATCAGCGCCGCGAAGCCCGGGAAGCTGGTGTCGATCGGTTGGGCGTCGTCGATTGCCACGGGCGAACGCGTCGCCATGCCGAGCACCAGGAAGCTCATGGCGATCCGGTGATCCAGTTCGGTGGCCACCGTCGCGCCGCCGTTCGGGGTGCCGGCGCCCTGCACCGTCAGACTGTCGCTGTCGGCATCCACGGTGATGCCGCAGGCGTCCAGCCCCGCAGCGGTCATCGCCAATCGGTCGCTTTCCTTCACCCTCAGTTCACCAACGCCCAACATGCGGGTGGTCCCTTCGGCGCAGGCCGCAGCCACGGCCAGCACCGGATACTCGTCGATCATGCTGGGCGCCCGATCCGGCGGGTACGTCGATGCCGCGCAGCTCGCTGCCCTGGACGCGGATATCGGCGACCGGCTCGCCGGCGTCCTCACGGCGGTCCAGCAGGTCGATGCGTCCGCCCATCTCGATCAGCGTGTCCAACAGCCCGGTGCGACGCGGGTTGATGCCGATGCCGGTCAGGGTGACATCGGAATCGGGACGAATCAGCGCCGCCACGATCGGGAACGCCGCTGAACTGATATCCCCGGGCACCGCAACCGACCGGCCCTGCAATTCGGGCTCTCCGGTGATCGAGATCGCCTGTCCGCCGTCCTCGGCATCGTCCAGCGCGATCGCGGCGCCAAAATGCCGCAGCATGTTCTCCGAATGGTCGCGTGTCGGATGCGGCTCGACAACCGTGGTGGTGCCGGGAGTATTCAGCCCGGCCAGCAGGATCGCCGATTTCACCTGGGCCGAAGCCACCGGGAGGGTGTAGCGGATCGGGACCGGCGCCCGCGTTCCGATCACCGCCATCGGCAGCCGGCCGCCGTCGCGGGTGACGAACTGCGCGCCCATGCGGACCAGCGGAGCCGTGACCCGCGCCATCGGGCGCTTCACCAGCGATGCGTCACCGGTCATGAATGCGGTCAGCCCGTGAGTGGCCAGAACTCCGGTCAGCAGCCGTGCCCCGGTGCCGCTGTTGCCCATGTCGAGCACCGCGGACGGTTCGCCGAGTCCGCCGACACCGACGCCGTCGACCCGCCAGGTGCCGTCCTCGCCTCGGGTCGCCTCGGCGCCCAGTGCGCGCATCGCCTCGGCGGTGCGCAGCACGTCCTCGCCCTCGAGCAAACCGTCGATTTCGGTCCTTCCGACCGCGAGTGCGCCCAGCATCAGGGCGCGGTGCGAGATCGACTTGTCGCCGGGTACGCGAATCGTGCCCGACAATTCGCCGGTCAGGCGCGACGTCAATGGCTGCATCGATCGATCTCGGTCACGGCGCTGGTCGTTGCGGACGGGGCTCTGATGTGCACGGCGACGGCCATAGCACAGGTGATCGGCCCAAGAAAGCCGAAGCACATGGCCGCTGGAATGTGCTTTTCGCTTTGACAGCGATGCGGCGCCGTGGCAAAGGCGCAGCCACCGTACGGACGTTGACAAGGAGATTGAGGCGTGGCGAAGCCGGATTGGGGTGCCAAGCACATCTGCCACAGTTGTGGAACGCGCTATTACGACCTGCAGAAAAGCCCGGTCATCTGCCCGAAATGCAACACCCAGTTCGATCCCGAGGCTTTCCTCAAGTCGCGTCGGACCCGCGTGGCTGCCGTCGAGGAGGTTGCGGCGGCGAAGACCGTGGCCAAGAAGCCGGCTGCGAAACCCGCTGCCAAGGAGCCTGCGGAGGCCGTTGAAGAGGTCGCCGAGGTCGAAGAGGTGGCCGAGGTCGAAGAGGTGGCCGAGGTGGAACTGGAGGCGGATGAGGCGACTGTTTCGCTGGAGTCGTTGGAGGGCGACGGCGATGCCGAGGTGGCCGATGCGCCGGACGCCGATCTCGCTGACGATGTCGAGACCGCCGACGACGAAGATGAGAACGACAGCAACGTCCTGTTGGAGGACGCCTCGGAACTGGGCGACGAAGATGTCGAAGAAGTCGTCGACATTGCCAAGGAGGACGATCCGAACACGTAGAGCATACTCCGCTGACGCGGAATCGAGCCGATTTCGTATGAACGGAAAATGCGATAGCGGACGCCGAGCGGGCTCGGGGCGGACACTGAAGCGAATGCAGGTCGGACCTCAGGCCATGCCCGGCATCGATGATTTTTCGTTTGTGCCGAACCTGCACCCTTGATACATAACCCGCCTGCCGGATCAGGGCGCATTTCCCGTCCGGCGGAGACCGGTGGGGCCATAGCTCAGTTGGGAGAGCGCTACAATGGCATTGTAGAGGTCAGGGGTTCGACTCCCCTTGGCTCCACCAAATCGACCATTCGTTCGGCCGGGACTCGTTCCGGCCGTTTTGCTGTCCGGGGCACGGTACGCGAATATGCATTCGGCCGATCGTTACGCGGTTTACTACGCACCGCCGAAGACGAGCCCATTGGCGCGGTTCTCGGCAGCCTGGCTCGGCTGGGACCCGGTCGCCGGACGTCCTGTTGGCCATCCGAATGTGCCGCCGTTGACGGCAGACGACGTGGCGCGGATGACGAAAACGCCTCGCCGTTACGGGTTCCACGGGACCCTCAAGGCGCCGTTCCGGCTGGCAGACGGGTGCGGATACGACGATCTGGTGGCCTCGGTGACCGGTATCGCCACGGCTCTGGCGCCATTCACCCTGCCCGGATTGCGACTCAGCCGGCTTGGCCGCTTCATCGCCCTGACGCCGGCCGGGGACCCGGTCGCGCTGGAGCGCCTCGCCGAGCGGGTGACGATCGACCTCGACACATTGCGGGCGCCGCTCGACGCTGCCGAATTGGCCAAGCGCCGCGAATCCGGTCTGACACCGCGGCAGGAAGGATATCTGCGGCGCTGGGGCTATCCCTATGTGCTGGACGAGTTTCGTTTCCACCTGACGCTGACCGGCGCGCTTGCCCCGGCGGAAGGGGAGCGGGCAATGGCGGCATTGCGGCCTCTGGTCGCCCTCTTCGAATCGGAGCCGTTCGTGGTCGCAGAGGTGTGCCTGTTTGCCGATCCGGGCGACGGCGCCAATTTCCGGCTGATCGAGCGCCTGCCGCTCACCGGTTGACGTCAACCGCGCGGTGGGTTGGTGCCGCCTGTCAGGATCGCGGGGTCCGACCGGTGGGATTGCAGGTCGGTATCATCCGATGCTGCAGGCCGCACCAGTCCGCCGCGAAAGCCCCGCCTTCTCTGGCCTCAAAAGGCGGAAGAAGCGCTGAAATAGATCATCTGCCGAGACCAAGACGAGCCTGGGCGTTTACCGAAACGATTAACCAGTATTGTTAAGTATATCTTAACAATAATTAACGGTTACCAATGATTTTCTAAAATTTTCTTGAAAAGAAAAGTAAATATTCCGATAATGTCCACAATGAAAAAATGAATGGGGGCAGGTATGTCGACACCGATGTCGATCTTGATCGCCGTGATGGCGACTTTCGGAACGCCGGCCATGGATCTGGACTCCGACGAGGTCTTCTGCCTGGCGCAGAACGTCTATTTCGAGGCAAGCATCGAGCATCGCGTCGGCAAGAGCGCCGTCGCCCATGTCACATTGAACCGCGTACAGAGCGCCCGCTATCCGGGCTCGGTCTGCGATGTCGTGTGGCAGCATCGGCAGTTTTCCTGGACCCAGGATGGCCGGTCGGATCGCATCCCGCTCTATGACGGCCTGCGGCGCGAGCGTCCCTGGGTCTTCGACGCATGGGTGGAAAGCGTCGAGGTGGCCGTCGCGGCGATGACCGGTGCGTCGGAGGATCTCACCGACGGTGCCGATTTCTACTACGCGCACCGGTTGGTGACGCCCTACTGGTCGCGATCGTTCACCGTGGCCGCCGTGATCGGCAACCACACCTTCATGCACGACCCGAAAGACTCCTGACCAGGGTCCATCAACCTGAGGACGGCTTCGGCCCGATCTGGCAGCCCGGTTCCTCGGTGTTGCTATGCCCAGAGCCGATCGATCCACGGCGCCGGCAGTGTTCGCTTGCGCCAATTCGAGGCAAATCCAGCGGCCGCCTCATCCGGATTCGGCCGGCCGTGAAAGACGATGATCCTGGCACCTCTGGGCAGGTGGGGCGCTCTGACGAGGTTGAGCGGCGTTGCCGGGATGCAGTGCCGCTTGAAGCTGCGGCACCAGCGTTCCGGCCAGAACGTCAGCCCGTTCACAGTGTCGGACATGTAGGCCTGTTCTGTCGGATACCCATGGATCGCCCGGTTCGAATCGGCGTGGAAGTCGTCGAGCACGTGGGCCTGTTCGCCGATGTTGAATCGGAACACCGAGGAATTGCCGATCCGCGGCCGCTTGCGGAAGATCGTCTTCCGCCACTCCAGCCAGTTGTGGATGATGCAAAACGGTGCTTCGAACTCGAAGAAGGCGTCCATGCTGCCCGCGATCACCACGTCGAGGTCGAGAAACAGGGTCATCCCTTCCAGATCGTCGAGGGTCTTCGCAAACAGGGCGATCTTGTTGAAGGCCGATTTCTCGTAACCCGGCGGCAGGGCAATCGGCGGTAGCGGCTTGCACTCGACGGATTCGTCGACGCCCTTCGGATCTTCGGTAAAGCATACGAACCGGAACGGAATCGTCAGATTGCGCGCGACGCCCCGGAACAGTTTGTTGACGTATTCAGGGCCATAGACCGACCCCCATTTCATGCAGACGACGTTGACCATCGGTTCTTGTCCGGAGAATGCGGCCGGCTGGCTCGTCCCGGCCGCGCGACGCTAACGTTTCGCCGTCGACGGCGCAAGGCGCGGCGGATCGCGCGTTCGGGCCGGATCAATAGGTGGCGCGACCGCCGCTGAGGTCGAATACGGCGCCCGTGGTGAAGGAGTTTTCCTCCGATGAGAGCCAGGCCACCATGGCGGCGATCTCGTGCACCTCGACGAACCGGCCGCGCGGAATCTTGCTCCGCATATAGGCGATATGCTCCTTCGAGACCTGTTCGAAGATGCGCGTCTCCGCAGCCGCCGGGGTGATGCAGTTCACCGCGATGTCGTATTCCGCCAGCTCCTTGCCGAGCGATTTGGTCAGCGCGATTACCCCTGCTTTGGCAGCGCTGTAAGGTGCTGCGTTGGGGTTGCCTTCCTTGCCGGCGACCGAGGCTGTGCAGACGATCCGCCCGTAGTTGCGCTCGATCATGCCCGGCACGAGAGAGCGGCAGCAATGGAAGACGCCGGTGAGGTCGATGTCGATGACCTGCTGCCAGGCGTCGAGCGGATAGTCCGACACGGTCGCGCTCGGTCCCGCGATACCGGCATTCGCGATCAGGATGTCCGGCCCGCCAAGGACGCGCCCCGTCTCCGACGTCGCCCGGTCGACGGTCTCGATGTCGGTCACGTCAACCTGCGCGGAGTGCACCTCGCCTTGGGATGAGAGATCGCGGACGGTCTCGGCCAATGCGCCGGCATCCCGGTCCCAGAGGCTGACGCTCGCGCCGGACGCCAGAAGCCGTTCGGCGATGGCCCGACCGATGCCCTGGGCACCCCCAGTGACAACGGCGCTGCGGCCGTCCAGATCGATCCGATTCATGCTGTTGCTCCCGCCGCCCGCACCGGTGTTCACCATCCCGGATGGGACGGTTTGGCCGATCTTGGCACAACGCAGACCCGCAGCGAAAGTGGCGCCTGGTTGTGCGCCCCGGCGTCGTCGAGGCTTGAATTGCTATCAGGCATCCCCATTTTTTATGTCATGGCAGCGCCGATGTGCGGGCTGCTGTGACGTCGCCGGGAGACCGGGGCGGTATCTACGACAGGATTGGCCACTCGCTCACGGGAGGAGACTGGCAAATGAGTCGAATGTCGCTGCTCAACAGCCCGCTCATGCTGGGGTTCGATCAATTCGAACGGGCGCTGGACCGGGTCTCAAAAGCGTCTTCCGACGGATACCCACCCTACAATATCGAACAGCTTGGCGAAGACCGCCTGCGTATCACCCTCGCTGTGGCCGGCTTCGGTAATGATGAATTGTCGGTCCAGGTGGAAGACAACCAGTTGATCGTTCGCGGCAAGCAGGTTGACGACAAGGATCGCGTGTACCTCCATCGCGGCATTGCCGCGCGCCAGTTCCAGCGCTCTTTCGTGCTGGCCGATGGGCTGGAGGTTTCAGGCGCGACGCTTGACAGCGGATTGCTCGATATCGAGCTCAAGCGGCCGATCCCGGCCGCCAGGGTCAAGACGATCGCGATTCGCAAGAATTCAGCCAAGAAACCCCGAACGCTAGATGTGGCGCCGGAACGCGGCGACGACTGATCGCGGAGGACAGGACGTATGAACACCACGATCACATCATTCCTGCGGCACCTTTCGCCGGCCGATTTCGCGGCGCTTGGCGTGCCCGACATGGCCTATGTGAAAGCGGCGACCGTCGACGGCAAGCGCGCCTTTGCGGTCCATGCCGCTGACGGCACACCCCTGACGTTCGCGCAAAGCCGCGACGAAGCCTTTGCCGTCTGCATCCAGAACGATCTGGAACCGGTCAACGCTCATTGACGAAATCAAGGACGCTCCGGCCGGAGCGTCCTTCTGGTCTGACGGCGGCGACCGCGGGTCAGGCGGCGTTCGCGGCCTCGGTTTCGTTCATCAGCGCGTAGATGCCGTCCGCCGTGTCGCAGCCACGCAGCTTCTCGCACAGCGTCTGATCGCGCAGCAATCGGGACACCTTGGCCAGGGCCTTGAGGTGATCCGCGCCGGCGGCTTCCGGCGCCATCAGCAGGAAAATCAGATCGACCGGCTGTTCGTCGACGGCGTCGAAGTCGATCGGCTTCTCCAGCCGCGCGAAAAGGCCATAGACCCGGTCCAGCATCGGCAGCTTGCCATGCGGTATGGCAATGCCCCGTCCGACACCGGTGGTGCCCAGCTTTTCGCGTTCCAGCAGCGTGTCGAATATCGCCCGCTCGTGCTGGCCGGACAGGGCGGCAGCCCGTTTTGCCAGTTCCTGCAGGGCCTGCTTTTTGCTGGTGGCGCGCAGATTGGGGATGATCCCCTCGGAATTTAAGATCTCTTGCATGTCTCGCATTTCTGCCGGCTTATTCGGCGCCGGCCTCGGTGCTTCCTTGCGGGTCGATCCAGCCGATGTTTCCGTCGTCGCGGCGGTAGACCACATTCAGCCCGTTATGGGCAGAGTTGCGGAACATTAGCGCCTGTAGGTTTCCAAGATCCAAACGCATGACGGCCTCACTGACCGTCAGTGCCTCGATATCGGTTTTCATTTCTGCGATGACGACGTGATCGGTGGGCTCCTCATGGTTCTCCGGCAATTCCTCGGGCTCGGCCTCCAGCACATAGGCCTGGGCCGGCCATGGCTCGTCCTGTTGCCCGTTCTTGTGATGGTCTTTCAGTCGTCGCTTGTAACGGCGCAGGCGCTTCGCGACGCGGTTGGCAGCCTGGTCGAATGCACCATATGGGCTGTCCGCCTCGGCATTGCTCTGAAGCAGGATGTTCCGCCCGACATGAACGGATACATCCGACCGGTACAAATGGGCCTCGCGCGAGAACACGACGGTGGCCTCGATCGGGTTCGAAAAATACTTCGCCGCGACGGCGTTCAGGCTTTCCTCGACATGGCCGCGTAGCGCTTGGCCAACATCGAGTTGCCTGCCTCTAACGGTGAGCTGCATTGCTCGAATTGTCCGGAAGAATGTATCTGCGCCTTGTCGTCGACCACGCGCCGGCGGCGCAGCATAACCGGCGGGCGGGGAACATATGAGCGGGTTGTCGAAGTTGTCAACAACTCCTCCCGTCTTTGTCCATGTCGGCCCAGTCTACTGGGCAACGGTCAGATGGGATGCGCGAGCGTCGATTACAACCGCATGCTTTTCTCGCGACGGCGTTGCACCGACGACGGAATCCGCATCGCGTCACGATACTTGGCCACGGTGCGCCGCGCAATGTCGACGCCATCCGACCTGAGGATGTCGACAATCCGGTCATCGGACAACACGGCATCGCAGGTTTCCGCATCGATCAGCGAGCGAATCCGGAAGCGCACCGATTCCGCCGAATGCGCGTCCTCCCCATTGGCGCCCTGAATGGCCGATGTGAAGAAATACTTCAATTCGAACACGCCGCGCGGGGTCGCGACGAATTTGTTCGAAGTCACCCGGCTGACCGTGCTCTCGTGCATTTCGATCCGCTCGGCGATGTCGCGCAGGATCAGCGGCTTCAGATATTGCACCCCGTGCGCGAAGAAACGATCCTGCTGGCGGACGATCTCCGTCGCCACCTTGAGGATCGTCGTTGCCCGCTGGTGCAGCGATTTGACCAGCCAGTTCGCCGATGCGAAGCACTCCGACATGTAGTCCTTTCCGGCTTGGTCCGGACCGTGGCGCTGACTTCGGCGAAATAGCGCTGATTGACCAGAACCTTGGGCAGCGTGTCGGCATTCAGTTCGACCAGCCAGCCACCGCCCGGTTGCTGTCGCATCAGGATGTCCGGAGTGACGGTCTGCGCAACCTCGTGGCTGAACGCCTGAGCCGGCTTGGGATCGAGTGCCCGGATTTCGGCGACCATCTCGGACAGGTCGTCCCGGTCGATGCCGCAGATCCGGCAGAGGCCGGGAAAGTCGCGCTTGGCGAGCAGCGGTAGATTGTCCAGCAGGGCCTGCATGGCGGGATCCAGACGATCCCGGTCCGCCAATTGCAGTGCCAGGCATTGCGCCAGATCGGCGGCGAAGATCCCAGGAGGGTCGAATCGTCGCAGGTGTGCAAGGACCTTCAGCACCCGCGATTCGTGACAGCCAAGTTGCTCGGCGATCGAGCCCGTATTGCTGGTCAGATAGCCAGACTCGTCGAGAAGGTCGACCAGATAAGCGCCGACCAACCTGTCGGTCGGGTCGGTCAGTTCGGTGTTCACCTGTCGTATCAGATGGTCCCGCAGCGTCACCGTTTCCGACAGCACCTGCTCCAGGTCGAATCCGCCGGTCTCATCGAAACTGCCGCCGCCGCCGCGGCCGCCCCAATCGGTCAGGCCGCCGGTCTCGCCGGCCGGCGGATCGCCGGCCTCCGTGGCGCCGTCGCTGGTCCAGACGTTGTCGTAGTCGGTGTCCAGCGGCGCGTCTGCGTCCGCGGTCAGCGTGTCGCTGTTTGCAAGGTCATCGGTGCCGGCCGGCTCACTGTCCGCCTCGGTGCTTCCGGCGTCGGCCGTCGCCTCATCCTCGCCCGGCGCCGAGGCGTTGTCGGAGTCGTCGATCTCCAGCAGGGGATTGCGCTCGATCTCGTCCTCGACATATTCGGCGAGTTCGGCATTGGAGAGTTGCAGCAGCTTGATCGCCTGCTGCAACTGCGGCGTCATGACCAGCGACTGCGACTGTCTGAGATCGAGGCGTTGGGAGAGCGCCATAGCTAAAGTCTTCTAAAGACTAAATCTTTCGCCTAGGTAAACGCGTCTTACATCCTTGTGGGCAACAATTTCCGAAGGGTCTCCCTCCATCAGGACGGCGCCGTCGTGAAGGATATAGGCACGATCGACGATGTCCAAAGTTTCCCGGACATTGTGGTCGGTGATCAGCACGCCGATGCCACGATCGCGCAGATGGCTGACAAGGTCGCGGATATCGCTGACCGCCACCGGATCGATCCCCGCAAGCGGCTCGTCGAGCAGGATGAAATGCGGATGCGAGGCCAGCGCTCGCGCGATTTCCACCCGCCGGCGTTCGCCGCCCGACAGGGCCAGGGCCGGGGCGCGGCGCAAATGGGTCAGCGAAAACTCGGCCAACAGGTCGTCCAACATGGTCTCGCGGACGTCGCGGTCGTTCTCCGAAGCCTCCAGCACCGCCCGGATATTCTGTTCCACCGACAGGCCGCGGAAGATGGATGCCTCCTGGGGCAGATAGCCGATGCCCAGGCGCGCGCGACGATACATGGGCAGGTTGGTCACGTCGTGACCATCCAGCGTGATGGTGCCGTAATCGGGCGCGATCAGGCCGGTGATGATGTAGAAACAAGTGGTCTTGCCGGCACCGTTCGGGCCCAGCAGCCCGACCGCTTCGCCACGCCGCACGCTGACGGTGACGTTTCGCAGCACCGGTCGCTTCCGATACTGCTTGCCCAGCTTGCTGGCCACCAACCCGGCGCTTTCGGAAACCAGACGAGGCGCCGCTTCCTGGGCATCGTCTGTGCGGCCGGTCTCAGGCTGGCCCGCAGGGGATCCATCAGTCACGGCTGACTCACTGTGCCGGTGCGAAGATGCCGTGGACGCGGCCGTCGGATCCAGGCTGCGACAGCAGCCGGCTCACGCCGGTGTCCAGGTTGACCTCGGCGAAATCACCGTTCAGCTGGTTGTCACCGCGGGTCAGGCGCACCGACCCGCTCAGCGTCGCGGTGTTGGTCAGACGGTCGAACAGACCGTGATCGCCGCGGGCGATGTCGGTCGGGGTGGTGATCACCACGTTGCCGGTGGCGGCCAGGCTGTCGATCTGCAGTTCACCGTCCTGGTTTTCGCTCAACTCGGCCTTCAACTCGTCGGCGTCGATCTGGTCGGTTCCGCGCACCGCCCGGGCATTGCCCCTGGCCACCGCGAACTGCTCGCCCTTCCAGTATTCCAGGCTGTCTCTGGCGGTAATGGTTTCGGTCTCGGTCTTCAGCCGCAGATCCGAACCGGTCAGCGTGAATACATCGGTCAGCACGTTGTAGATTCCGCGATCGCCGCGGACCTCCTGGGTCGGCGTTGCGATCACCACATTGCCATCCGCGACGACGCGCCAGATTTCGGTCTTGCCGTCGCTGCCCTCGCGGTAGTTCGCGGTCAGCGTATTGGCGGACACCACGACGTCGCCCTGGCGAAGCTTGGCGTCGCCGCGGGCCACATAGGTGTTCTCCTCGCTCAGCCATTCGAGGCTTTGCGACGCCTCGATCTCGATCGATTGGCTGCTCAATTGCGCGGTGGCGGACGCTGCCATGATCTGGCCGACCACCATGGCGGCGGCGATGGCAAGGGTCGCGAATCTAGTTTTCATCGTCCGAAGCCCCGATTGCGGGGACGCCTTCCTGTGCACTGGACACTGAATCGGCCTCTGAGGTGGCCGGGACATCGCCGCCGCGCAAAATGACGCGTGACTGACCGGTGAAGATGACTGTAGCCCCGTTGTCCTCGATACGAAATCCCTCAGACTGGATTTCACCGTCTGGTCCCTCGCCGGTAACCGGCTGATTGCCCCATGCGCTTCGACTGTCCATATCGACAAAGGCCTCGCCGGTGGCAAACCGGTTGCCGTCATCCCGCGACAGACGCACATCGCCCATCAGATGAAGCTGCTTGCTGTCGCGGTCGAATCGTCCGATGTCGGCATTCAGGCTGATGCGCGATCCGTCGTGCGTGGCGATTTCCCCCTCCGGTTGCGACAGTTCGACGATATGCGGTCCCTCCGCGCCCTGATTGGCGCGATCGGCGACGATGCTGTATGGGCGGTTCTCCCGGTCGGTGCCGACCAGAACCGGAGCGGTGACCTGCAGCAGCTCCGGCTGCTTTTCCAACTCCTCGACCATCGGTTGCTCCTGGTCGTTCAGGGTCGGCCAGGCCGCGATCAATCCCATCAGGCAGAGTGCGGCCAGCGGCAGGATCACCTTCGTGACCCCGACAAACCGGCTGTAGAACCGGCCTACGGACTTGATCGGCTTGCCGGGTCGGACTTTGAGCGTGATCGGGCGCCGCCCGGCCGTGCGATCCGGAGATCTCCGCCCATCGGCGTCGATATGTCGATCAAGCGCCATCGCGCTACACCACGCCCGCCCGCAGGCAGTCATGCATATGCAGGATGCCGACCGGCTTGCCGTCATCGGCGACGAACAGGCTGGTGAACGGCTTGTCCGCGGTATTCATGATGTGCAGCGCCTCGGCGGCCAGCGCTCCTGGCCGAATCGTCTGGGGACCGGGTGTCATGATCTCGCCGACCGGCCGTGCCAGCAGTCCGGGGTCCATGTGGCGGCGCAGATCGCCGTCGGTGACGACGCCCATCAGGCGGCCGCCGGCGTCCACGATCCCGACGCAGCCGAATGCCTTGGCGGTCATCACAAGCACGGCCTCGGAGGTCGGCATGTCAGGACCGGCCAGCGGCACCTCGGCGCCGGCGTGCATGATGTCGGCGACCTTGACCAGTCGCCGGCCAAGCGCGCCGCCCGGGTGCAGGTCGCGGAAATCCTCGGACGAAAAACCGCGCCGCTCCAACAGGGCGACCGCCAGGGCGTCGCCCAGCGCCAGCATCATCGTGGTCGACGTCGTCGGCGCCTCGACCATGCTGCAGGCCTCTTCGGCCTTGGGCAGAAGCAGCACGACGTCGGACTGCTCGGCCAGCGGCGAGGCCGCATTGGCGGTGATGCAAATCAGCGGAATGCCGAACCGCCGTGAATAGGCGACAATATCGGCCAGTTCGGTCGTCTTGCCGGAATTCGACAGCGCCAGCAGCACGTCGCCGATGGCCACCATGCCAAGATCGCCGTGGCTGGCCTCGGTGGCATGCACGAAGAAGGACGGGGTGCCGGTCGACGCCAGCGTGGCAGCGATCTTGCGGCCGATATGCCCGCTCTTGCCGATGCCGGTGACCGCCACGCGGCCGCGAGCGGCGAGCATGATGTTGATGGCGCGCGGCAGCGTCGTGTCGAGCGATTCCGCAAGCCGGTTGAGGGCATCGGCCTCGGTGCGCAGCACCCGCTCCGCCACCTCGCGATCGAGGTCGAGGATTTCCGGCGGCTCGGCCATCCGGGCTGCGCTTCTTGTGGCCTTCCCGGTCATCTCGAACCGCCTCGCAACGCTCGATTCGCGACGCTCTCCCGGAGTCCGACCGGCGGCAAGATGGTGCCATCGGAACTCTGGCGCCCGGCATCGGGCCTATACTGAAAGATCATGGCCGCCCCCATACGCCCAATCAGTGAGCAAAGACATCTTGATCGCCCCAACCGGCCAAATCGAGTTCGGCACGTGTCGGTAAAAAGGCAAAGCAGGCTGCGGCAAGCCCGGTTCGCCCTTCCCGCGCCAACATGATGTCCAGCTTCGCTTTCAAAGCGTGCAGATACAACACGTCGCCTGCGGCGTAGCGCAACTGCTCCGGCGTCAACGCCTCCGCACCCCAGTCGGAACTCTGCTGCTGCTTGGAGATGTCTTCTCCCAGCATCTCGCGGCACAAATCCTTCAACCCATGCCGGTCGGTATAGGTGCGGACCAACTTGGACGCGATCTTGGTGCAATAGACCGGTGTGCAGACAATGCCGAGATAAGCACGGATGACCGCGATGTCAAAGCGGGCGAAGTGAAACAGCTTGGTGACCGCCGGATCGGATAGCAGCCTCTTCAGGTTCGGGGCGTCGTAGTCACCCTTTGCGAGCTGCACCAGATGGGCGCTGCCGTCGCCGCTCGAAAGCTGCACAAGGCACAGCCGGTCGCGGGACGGGTCGAGTCCCATGGTTTCGGTATCCACCGCGACCAGATCGCCCAGGTCGAGATCGGCCGGCAGGTCTTGGCGGTGCAACGTCGGTCGGGAAGGCAATGGACAGATCCCCTTGTTTTCCGCGCCCGTTCTACGCCGGTTGGCGTTAAGGAACAAAAAAAACCCGCACATGGCGGGTTTCTTGTCGATCGTCCGGTATCACAAACCGATTGGTGCCCAGGAGAAGACTCGAACTTCCACGACCTTTCGGCCACAGGTACCTGAAACCTGCGCGTCTACCAATTCCGCCACCTGGGCAGCGCGGGCCGATTTACTATGCCCGGCGGCGGGCTATGTCAACCGGATTGGTGGCCGCTCATCGGGACCAATGCTGGGCTCTGGCAACCGGTGGCCGGCTTGACTATAAGCGGAGTCATTCGCGGATCGATCGTATCGCGGCGCGGCAACTGACAGACGGGAAACGGCCATGACATATCGGGTCGTCACGGTATTCGGCGGATCCGGCTTCATCGGCCGGCATTTGGTCAGGCGCCTGGCGAAGCGTGGCTGGCGGGTGCGCATTGCGACGCGCAATCCCAATGATGCCCTGTTTCTGAAGACAGCCGGCGCGGTCGGGCAGATCGTGCCGACCTTCGCCAATATAAGAGACGACCACTCGGTGGGCGCGGCGGTGGCCGGCGCCGATCATGTCGTCAATCTTGTCGGCATCCTCTATGAGAGCGGACGTCAGACCTTCGGCGCGGTACACCACGAGGCGGCCGGCCGCATCGCCCGGGCGGCGGCAGACGCCGGCGCCAGCCGCGTGATCCAGGTTTCGGCCATCGGCGCGGCGCCGGAATCGCGCTCGCGCTACGCCCGCTCCAAGGCGGCCGGAGAGCGGGCCGTGCTCGAGGCCTTCCCCGACGCCACCATACTCAGGCCGAGCATCGTGTTCGGACCGGAGGACGGGTTCTTCAATCTGTTCGCCGCGGTGGCGCGGCTGTCGCCTTTCCTGCCGCTGATTGGCGGCGGCCGGACCCGGTTCCAGCCGGTCTATGTCGGGGATTTGGCGGACGCCACGCTGGCCTGCCTGGATCGTGTGGACAGCAAGGGGCGGACGTACGAGTTGGGCGGTCCGACCGTCTATACCTTCCGCCAGCTCATGGAACTGCTGCTGAAGACGATCGGCCGAGAGCGCGCTCTGTTGACCGTGCCGTGGACGATCGCCGGGTTGCAGGCGATGGTGCTCGGGCTGTTGCCCAAGCCGCTGCTGACCCGCGATCAATTGGCCCAGCTCAAATCCGACAATGTGGTCACAGAGGGCGCACTGACATTGGCCGATCTCGGCATAACGCCGACCGCCGCGGAGCTGATTCTCCCCACATATCTCGATCGGTTTCGCATCGGCGGGCGCTTCGCCGGACGCCGGCTAGCCGAATAGTCCAGTCACGGTTCGGTCGACGGCAGTCGGACCGCCGCGGTAGTCCGGTAACCGACCGTTAGTCAGCATTCGATAGGTTTGCGCCGAGAATTACCACCAGAGGTGCGTGATGCGGCGTTTGCCGGGCCTGTGCGGTCTGTTGGCCCTATTGGCGTTGTCCGCCGTGGAATCGACTTTCGCCGCCGAAAGCGGCAATTCTTCCACGGTCTATTCCATCCAGGTGCGGGCGGTACCCTTGGCCGACGCGGAAGATGGAATGGCCACCTTTCGCGAACTCCGCGACAAGAGCTACTTGGCCTATGCCTACCGGGTCGAGATCAACGGCGAACCCTGGCTCAGAATAGCCGTTGGCGCTTTCCACAGCCGTGGCGCGGCAGCCGAGTTCGGCCGCGCATTCGGTGTCGCTGAAGGCATGGACAATTTCCTGGCAGTGGCGCCGGTGCGTGTGCTGCCGGGCGCCGGCGAACGCGAATTCGTGGTCACCCCGAGCGCCCTGTGGGTGCGTGGCGGCGACGGCGCGCGAGAGATATTCGCTTTCGCCGCGGAGGCGCCGAACGGCGCCAGGCTTCCGTCCCTCATCCTCGCCGAATTGTCGCCCGACGGCGAGGCGATCGCATTCGTGCACGATTCCAGGCTCCATACCGCAAGGCTGGACGGCGCCAAAGCGCTGGCGTTGACGGATCCCGGCGCACCCTACGTGACGCCGGACGGCGAGATCCCATGGCGGCCAGGCTGGTCGTCCTCGGGCGAGCATGTCTTGTTTCTCGACCAGGCGTTCAGTGAATACCCGATCAGCCTTTGGGTGGCGCGTGTCGATGGCGGCGAGGTGCGATGCCTGATCTGCAACGAGGGCGGCGAACGGGCGGTGATCTGGTTCGCGGCGCATCCCGGCGAGGACCGTGTGTTCTTTGTCGATGCACCGGCCTATGGCCTGTCGCATGCCGGAGGCGACCTCGTCAGCACCGACATGGATGGCAATGCCCAGCCAGTCGCGGCGGTGTCGCGCGGCGATGACGAAGAGATCATCGGGCCGCTGCGGATCGAGGATGGCCATCTCCATTACCGCCGGCTGCGGTGGCTCGATTTCCCAAATTCCTGGGACTCGGACGTTACCGACGAGCGCATACCGCTCGACGCGCTGTAGACCCCACCCTTCCTGCGTGACCGGACCGGTAACCGGCCGTTAGCCGGTTCCCGCTACGCTGCCGCCGGACGCCATCGCCCGAGGATCTCCACGATGCGTTACCTCGCCATTCCGATCCTGCTCCTGCTTCTGGCCGCGCCGTCCGCCTCGGCGGCCGAGCGCGTCGGGCCGATGCCGGTCTATTCAGTCCAGGTCCGGGCAGTGCCACTGGCCGAACTGGAGGATGGCATGGCGACCTATCGCCGGCTCCGCGACGCGGGCTATCTGGCCTATGCCTACCGGGTGGAGATCAGTGGGGAACCCTGGCTCAGGATTGCCGTCGGCGTGTTCCGCAGCCGCGGCGCGGCGGCCGAGTTCGGCCGTGCCTTCGGTGCCGCGGAGGGCCTGGAGCAATTTGTGGCGCCGGCGCCGGTGCGGGTCCTGCCGGCGGCCGACGAGGGTGAATTCGTGGTGACCCCGAGCGCGCTATGGGTGCGCGGCGGCGACGGCGTACGCGAGGTCTTCGCGTTCGACGCGGAGGCGCCGAACGGCGGCGGCTTGCCGGCCGCCATCCTGCCCGAACTCTCTCCGGACGGTCGGACGCTGGCGGCCATCTACAGTTGCCGGCTGCTGGTCGCGGCGATTGACGGAGACGCCGCCGTGGACGCCACGGATGTGCCCGGAGGGCCATGCGTGGCGACGGAGTCCGATCAAGACTATGGCTGGCGGCCGGGCTGGTCTCCATCGGGTGATCATGTCGCGTTCCTGGACCAGGCGCTTTGGGAGTACGAGATCGGCCTTTGGCTGGCGCGGTCCGATGGCGGCGGACTGCTCTGCCTGGCGTGCAACCGTCACGGCCAGAGCGCGGTCAGGTGGTTCGTCTGGCATCCGAGCGAGGATCGGGTGCTGTTCGTCGAGGGCTCATCCCTCGGCACAATTCCGGTCGGCGGCGGGTTGTTCACAGCCGACGTCGACGGCACCATCCGGACGATCATTCCGGCCGACCCGAGTGTCGGATGGGAGCAGTACGAGGAGATCGCCGGCCCGCTCAGGATCGAGGACGGATTTCTGCACTTCCGCCGGGTCCGTTGGCTTGACGACAACTATATCCAGACCAGCATCACCGAGGACCGGCTGCCGATCGGTGCGCTCTAGAGCCTGATCGCTTCACACCGAAAAGGTGTGAAGCATGAATCAGCCTCTACCATATTTGAATAGAACAGGAGTCACGTTTCAGGTTGATTCAATCTGAAACGATCTTGGTCTAGGGGGTGCGCCCGGCAAGACGTCGGCCGTGGCTCATCTCTGATCCGGTAACCGGCCGTTAGGAGGGGTCTCGTAGGCTTGTCCGACGGAACATTGCCGGAGTTTTGGGATGTGGCGAAAGCTCCTTCCGATTGTCGTGATTCTCCTGTCCGGCCTGTCATCGGCCTCGGCCTCGGATGCCGACACGATCTGGCCCGCCTATTCTGTCCAGACGCGGGCGGTTCGGTTCGAACAGCTCGAGTTGGGTCTCGAGCGCCTTGAGCGCCTGCGGGACAAGGGCTATCTGGCGTACGCCTATCGGCGGAATATCGATGGCGAGCAATGGCTGTACATATCCGTGGGTGCATTCGAAACCAGGGACGCGGCGGAGGCATTCGGTCCATCCTTTGCCGCCGCGGAAGGCCTGAACTACACGATCTCGCAATCCCCGGTGCGGATCCTGCGGGCCAGTGGTGGTCGGGACTTCGTGGTAACGCCGACCGCTCTGTGGGTGCGCGGCGCGATCGGCGTCCGTGAGGTTTTCGCCTTCGATGCCGAGGGGCCCTATTGGGCCGGGCTTCCGGACGTCATCCTGGCCCGGGTGTCGCCCGACCGGTCGGCGCTGGTGTTTCTCTACAACCATCGGTTCTACAAGGCGGGCGTGGACGGGTCGGAGGTGATTGCCCTGACCAACGGGCATATGCCGGATGTAGTGGCAGGCGGCGACTTCGAATGGCAACCCGGCTGGTCGCCATCCGGCCGCTATGTCGCCTTCCTGGACCAGGCGTTCCTGGATGGCGCGGTCGGGCTGTGGGCGGCCCGGGTGGATGGTGTTTCGGTGCGCTGCCTGGCCTGCGACCGGAACGGCCGCGAGGCGGTGCGGTGGTTCGTCTGGCATCCGACCGAGGACCGGGTGCTGTTCATCAGCGGTTACGGCTTCGGCACGGTCGCGATGGGAGGCACCCTCTACAGCGCCGATATGGACGGCAATGTCCAGCCGGTCGCTGCCGCCGCTCTCGGCCCACGCGAAGAAATCGTGGGGCCGCTCAGGATCGAGGACGGTCACCTGCACTTCCGGCGCCTGCGCTGGCTCGACGAGCGATATTCGCAGCGGACCCTGGCCGACGAACAGGTCCCGGTTGGCCTCCTGTAGCGGCCGGGTGGCCGGCTTCAGCCGGCGCTGAGTGCCTTGGCCAGGAAGGGCAGGCTTTCGTCCATCCGGTAGTCGACACTGGAGTGATTGTCGGGGAACTCCTCGTATCGGTGTTCCACGCCGAGTCGCTCCAGGGCGCGATGCAGGCGGCGCGCGCCATAGACCAGATTGTACTGGTCGCGGTCGCCGCAATCTATGTACAGGGCCTTCATCCGGCGCAGATTGTCGGCGTGATCGTCGACCATTCTGACCGGATCCCAGGCCAGCCAGTTGGCCCAGCGCTCCTCGATCACCTCGCAGGTCTCCGGATCGACCGGCAGCCGGATGCCGAGGAATTGGCTCGGGTCCGGGTCGTAGGTCGCCGCCATCGCCAAATCCATCAGCACGTGGATATCGTTGTCGCCGGGCTTGTTTGCGTTCTCCAGATCGGTGATGAAGGTCTCGATGGACCCGTCCTTCTGCGCCAGGGCCCTCAGAATATCGGGGAAATCCGGCAGGTAGCAGAGCTCGAACGCCATGTCGCCCGCGTGGCAGGCGGCCGCCGACCAGGTGTCGGACCGGCGCATGGCATGAACGATCGAGCCATAGCCGCCGGAGCTCTTGCCGAACACGCCGCGCCGACCGCTGCCGCCGCAGCCGAACCGGCCCTCCACCAACGGCACGACCTCTTCAATCAGGACGTCTTCCCAAGGCCCCAACGCGGCGCTGTTAATGTACTGGTTGCCGCCAAGCCGGGTGAAGCAGTCCGGGAAGGCCGCCGCCACCGGCGGCATGGCGCCGGCGCCGATCAGCCGGTCCAGCCGTTCCGGCACGTTCTCGCCGAAGTTCTTCCAGTTGGTATGCCCGAGGCCGCTGCCCGTGAAACCGACCAGGTCGACCAGCAGGGGTAGGCCGGTTCCGTCATGGCCATGCGGTATATAGACGTCGATCTCGCGCCGGGAGGGATCGCCCAGCAGATTGCCCTTCAGCAACTCGCTGTCGAGGCTCAGCCGGTGCAGGGTGCCGGCGGGATGTGAGCGGTCTTTGCGCATGGCGGGCCCGTAGTGGTGTGGGAGCGGCGCCCGGACGGCGCCTCCACCGACATAGCACAGCACCGCGATCCGATCCCACTCCTCCCTCTGCGGCGGGGTCAGGCGTTCAGCCAGATCAGCAGGGCGATGCCGAGCAGGACCCGATAGATCACGAAGGGCAAGAAGCTGGACCGTCGCAGCCAGCGCATCATCAGGGCGATGGCCGCCAGCGCGGCGAGACATGACAGCGCGGCCGCCAGAAAGGCATCGATCCCCAGTGTGACATCCGCGGCCCGGTAGAGGTCCCAGCCTGCCAAAGTGCCGGCACCGAGGATGGTCGGGATGGACATCAGGAGCGAGAACCGGGCGGCGGCTTCCCGACCAAGTCCCAGCAGCCGGCCGGCCGTCATGGTGATGCCCGACCGACTGGTGCCGGGGACCAGCGCCAGAACCTGGGCGAGGCCGATTGCCAGCGCGCCCCCGAAACCGATCTCCTCGATCCGGCCGGCTGTGCTGCAGACACGGTCGACGATGCCGAGCAACAGGCCGAAACCAAGCGTCGTCCAGGCAATGATCGCGGCGCTGCGGAACAGGTCCGGCCCGATCTCGTGGAGCGCCGCGCCGGCGATCACGGTCGGCAGGGTGGCAACCAGGATCAGCAGGGCCAGTCGGCCTCCTGCGTTGGTCCTGCGAGTGGCCAGGGCAAGAAACCCGGCCGCCATTGCCGCCACGTCGCGGCGAAAATAGATCAGCACGGCAACGAGCGTGCCGACATGGGTTGCAACATCGATGACAACGCCCTGGTCGTCCCAACCGGTCAGGGCGGGGACCAGAACCAAGTGGCCGCTCGAACTGATCGGCAGGAATTCGGTGATGCCCTGGACGAGGGCCAGGACGACGATATGGAGAAATGGCACGGTGACTCGGCCGGTCGAGAAGGACGGATCGGCTTATATCATCGGCAATGTGGCAGAACTACATATGCGACATGCCGGCGATTAGTCCCAATATGGTACCAAAATTTGATCGGATAAGGCCGTTCGTATAGGCCGCCAGCCGAGGGAGGATTATGTGCAGGCGCTGATATGTCAGTAAAGTTGCCTTATCTGTCGGTTTCTGCTCGCAAATCAGTGCGGAATGCCTTATGAAATGCGTCCCCTGGGCGTTGGCACGGGGGCAAAAGAAAACATGATCAGGGTCTGCCCGCCATGCCGCAACGCATGCTCAAATTCACCAGCACCGGCCCCGAGATGCCGGCCAAGCGCGACGCCGAGCTGCGCCGTGGCGACTGGCATGAGGTTTATGGCGAGTATATCGAGGCCAAGGCCGAAGAGCAGGCCAGCCGGTGCTCGCAATGTGGCGTTCCGTTCTGCCAGGTGCATTGCCCGTTGCACAACAACATCCCCGACTGGCTGAAGCTGACTGCCGAGGGCCGGTTGGAAGAGGCCTATGAGATCAGCCAGGCGACAAACAACTTCCCCGAAATCTGCGGCCGCATCTGTCCCCAGGACCGGTTGTGCGAAGGCAATTGCGTCATCGAACAGTCCGGCCATGGCACGGTCACCATCGGCGCTGTCGAGAAATACATCACCGATCGTGCCTGGGAGATGGGCTGGGTGAAGCCGCCCAGCCCGACGGTCGAGCGCGAGCAGTCGATCGGGATCATCGGCGGCGGCCCCGGTGGCCTGGCGGCGGCGGAGCAGCTGCGCGGCCGCGGCTACCAGGTCTATGTCTACGATCGCTATGACCGGATGGGCGGCTTGATGATCTACGGCATTCCCAGCTTCAAGCTGGAAAAGGAGATCGTTGAGCGCCGCAACAAGTTGCTCGCGGATGGCGGCATTCATCTGCATACCGGGTTCGAGGTCGGCCGCGACGCCAGCCTGATGGAATTGCGCGAGCGCCATGACGCCCTGCTGATCGCCACCGGTGTCTACAAGGCGCGGGAGTTGAAGGCGCCCGGCGTCGGTCTGGGCAATATCGTGCCGGCGCTTGATTATCTGACGGCATCGAACCGCAAGGGGCTGGGCGACGTGGTGCCGGACTTCGATAACGGCGCCCTGGACGCCAAGGACAAGCGGGTGGTGGTGATCGGCGGCGGCGACACCGCGATGGATTGCGTGCGCACGGCGGTCCGCCAGGGTGCGACCTCGGTGAAATGCCTCTACCGCCGCAACCGGGCAAACATGCCCGGATCGGTGCGCGAGGTGGCGAATGCCGAGGAAGAAGGCGTCGAATTCGTCTGGCAGTCGGCACCGGAGGGCTTCATCGGCACCGACAATCTGGTGTCGGGTGTGAAGGCGCAGAAAGTGCGGCTTGGGGTGCCCGACGCGTCCGGCCGTCAGACGCCGGTACCTGTCGACGGATCCAGCTACTCGCTCGACGCCGATCTGGTTATCAAGGCGCTCGGCTTCGATCCGGAGGATCTGCCGACCCTGTTCGGATGCCCGGAACTCAAGGTTTCGCGTTGGGGCACCGTGATCGTCGACCACCGCAGCAAGATGACCAATATCGACGGAATCTTCGCGGCCGGGGATATCGTCCGCGGGGCCTCGTTGGTGGTCTGGGCGATCCGCGACGGCCGCGATGCGGCGGCATCGATCCACAAATACCTGGCCGAGCGCTTGGACGTCGGCTCCGAACTGGCGATTGCGAGCTGACTCGCACCCGCCGGTCGGCACGCGGATTGGGAGAGTGACTGGAATGGCAAAGCGCAGGACCGTCGAACCGATTTCCGAGACCGGTGCCGAGTTCGTCGCCCGCTATCAGGCGGATGCCGCCCGGCTGCAAGCCGTCCATGCCTATGACCCGGCCGACGAGCATGATGCCTGCGGCGTCGGTTTCGTGGCGGCGGTGGACGGGGTGCCGCGGCGCGAGGTGGTGGTTGCCGGCATCGATGCGCTGAAGGCAGTCTGGCATCGCGGTGCGGTCGACGCCGACGGCAAGACCGGCGACGGCGCCGGTATCCATGTCCAGATTCCCCAGGAGTTCTTCCACGAGGTCGTGTCGCGCACCGGGCATGAACCACTGGCTGGCCGGCTGGCGGTCGGCATGGTGTTCCTGCCGCGGACCGATTTCGAGGCTCAGGAGCGCTGCCGTTGTATCGTGGAAGGCGAGATTCTGACCCTCGGCTACTACATCTATGGCTGGCGTCAGGTTCCCATCGACGTCGGGATCATCGGCGAAAAGGCGAATGCGACCCGGCCCGAGATCGAGCAGATCATGATCGCCAATACCCACGGCGTGCCTGAGGACCAGTTCGAGCGCGATCTCTACGTGATCCGCCGGCGCATCGAGAAAGAGGTGCGCGACGCCAGCATCAACGATTTCTATATCTGTTCGCTGTCCTGCCGTTCGGTCATCTACAAGGGCATGTTCCTGGCCGAGCAGCTGACGGCGTTCTATCCCGATCTGCTGGATGAGCGTTTCGTTTCGAATTTCGCCATCTATCATCAGCGATACTCGACCAACACCTTCCCCACCTGGCGGCTGGCCCAGCCTTTCCGCACCCTGGCCCACAACGGCGAGATCAATACGCTGAGGGGCAACGTCAACTGGATGCGCGCCCATGAGACGCGCATGGCGGCGGACGCGTTCGGCGACGACATTGGCGACGTGCTGCCGGTGATCCAGGACGGCAGTTCCGACAGCGCTGCGCTGGACGCCGTGTTCGAGGTGCTGTGCCAGGCCGGCCGGCCGGCGCCGATGGCCCAGGCGCTGATGATCCCGCAGGCCCTGTCGGACTCCGCCGACAAGCCGGATGGCCATCGTGCATTGATCAGCTACTGCAACGCGGTCATGGAGCCGTGGGACGGGCCGGCGGCAGTTGCCGCGACCAGCGGTCGATGGGTGATCGGCGCCATGGACCGCAACGGCCTGCGCCCGATGCGCTACACCCTGACGGGCGACGGCCTGCTGATCGTCGGATCGGAGACCGGCATGGTGCCGGTCGACGAGATCGGCGTGGTCGAGAAAGGCCGGCTCGGACCCGGCCAGATGATCGCCGTCGATCTCGCGGCCGGCCGGCATTACAACGATCGCCAGATCAAGGACATGCTGGCCGCGCAGCGCCCGTTCGCCGACTGGGTCGGCCGGATCAAGGAACTCGACTCGCTGATTCAAGGCGGTGGCGGCGAACCGGCGCTGCTCGACCGGGACGAACTGCGCCGCCGGCAGCTCAGTTGCGGCATCAACATGGAGGACATGGAACTGATCCTCCAGCCGATGGTGGAGGACGCCAAGGAAGCCATCGGCTCGATGGGCGACGACACGCCGCTCGCGGTTCTGTCCGGCGCCTATCGCGGGTTGCATCATTTCTTCCGGCAGAATTTCAGCCAGGTGACCAACCCGCCGATCGACAGCCTGCGCGAGCGCCGCGTGATGAGCCTGCGCACCCGGCTGGGCAATCTGGGCAACATCCTCGACGAGGATGAGACCCAGTGCGACCTTCTACAGCTTGAGTCACCGGTGCTATCGACCGCCGAATACCGCGCCATGGTCGATCATATGGGCGACACCGCCGCCATCATCGATTGCACGTGCGACGTGCGGCTGGCTGGACCCAACGCGTTGCGCGAGGCGCTGAACCGGGTCTGCCGCGAGGCCGAGGACGCGGTGCGCGGCGGCGCGACCCACGTCATCCTGACCGATGATCCGGCCGGGCCCGACCGGATCGCGATGCCGATGATCCTGGCCACCGGCGCGGTTCACACTCATCTGGTCCGGCAGTCGCTGCGCACCTTCACTTCGCTCAATGTGCGCAGCCAGGAATGCCTGGACGTCCATTACTTCGCGGTGCTGATCGGCGTCGGCGCCACCACCGTCAACGCTTATCTGGCGCAGGAAGCGATTGCCGACCGCCACCGTCGTGGTCTGTTCGGAGACATGCCGCTGGAGGTATGCGTCGCCCGCTACAACAAGGCGATCGGCGACGGCCTGCTGAAGATCATGTCCAAGATGGGCATTTCGATCATCAGCTCATATCGCGGCGGCTGCAATTTCGAGGCGGTCGGACTGTCTCGGTCGATGGTGGCGGAATTCTTCCCCGGCATGTCCAGCCGCATCTCCGGTATCGGCCTCGGCGGCATCCAGCAGAAGGTGCTGGAGCAGCATCGGCGCGCCCATGACGAGGACGTCGTGGCGCTGCCGGTCGGCGGTTTCTACCGCTATCGCCGGGGTGGTGAGTTGCATGCCTATGAAGGCCGGTTGATCCATACGCTGCAACATGCGGTCGAGACCGACAGCTATTCGACCTACAAAAAATTCTCCGATGCCCTGCACAGCCGGTCGCCGATCTTCCTGCGCGACCTGCTCGACTTCCAGCCGACCGGAACGGCGATCTCGTCCGACGAGGTTGAATCGATCACCGAGATTCGCCGGCGCTTCGTCACGCCGGGCATGTCGCTGGGCGCGCTGGGACCGGAGGCCCACGGCACCCTGAATGTCGCCATGAACCGGATCGGCGCCAAATCCGACAGCGGCGAGGGCGGTGAGGATCCGGCACGGTTCAAGCCCGACCAGAATGGCGACAACTGGAACTCGGCGATCAAGCAGATCGCGTCGGGGCGGTTCGGGGTAACGGCCGAGTACCTGAATCAATGCCGCGAGATCGAGATCAAGGTCGCCCAGGGCGCCAAGCCCGGCGAAGGCGGCCAACTCCCCGGCTTCAAGGTGACGGTCGAGATCGCCAAGCTGCGCCATTCGACGCCGGGGGTGATGCTGATCAGCCCGCCGCCGCACCACGACATCTATTCGATCGAGGATCTGGCGCAGCTGATCTACGATCTGAAACAGATCAATCCGACCGCGAAGGTCACCGTGAAGCTGGTCTCGCGCTCCGGTATAGGCACCATCGCCGCCGGAGTCGCCAAGGCCAATGCCGACAATATCCTGATCTCCGGCCATTCCGGCGGCACCGGCGCCAGCCCGCAGACTTCGATCAAATATGCCGGCCTGCCGTGGGAAATGGGGCTGTCCGAGGTGCATCAGGTGCTGACCCTGAACCGGCTCCGTCACCGGGTCAGGCTGCGCACCGATGGCGGCATAAAGACGGGCCGCGATGTGGTCATGGCGGCGATTCTGGGGGCCGAGGAATACGGCGTCGGTACCGCTTCGCTGATCGCCATGGGCTGCATCATGGTGCGGCAGTGCCACTCGAATACCTGCCCGGTCGGGGTCTGCACCCAGGACCCGGCCCTGCGCGAGCGCTTCACCGGCACGCCGGAGAAGGTGGTCAACCTGTTCACCTTCATGGCAGAGGAGGTCCGCGAGATCCTGGCCCAGCTCGGTTATCGCACCCTGAACGAGGTGATCGGCAAGACCGAGTTGCTGCACCAGGTCAGCCGGGGCGCGGAGCATCTCGACGACCTCGACCTCAACCCGCTGCTGACGCAGGCGGATTCCGGCGGTGCCGCGACCTATTGCACGCTGGAGGGCCGCAACCCGGTGCCCGAAACCCTGGACGCCAGAATGATCGAGGACGCCCAGCCGCTGTTCGATGTCGGGGAGAAGATGCAGCTCACCTATAACGTCCGCAACACGATGCGGGCGATCGGGACCCGCATGTCATCGATGATCACCCGACAGTTCGGAATGACCGGACTGCAGCCGGGCCATGTCACCGTGCGCCTGCGCGGCTCGGCCGGCCAATCGCTCGGCGCCTTCTCGGTTCAAGGATTGAAGCTGGAGGTATTCGGCGACGCCAACGACTATGTCGGCAAGGGGCTGTCCGGCGGCACCATCACCGTGCGGCCGATGACGTCCAGCCCGCTGCAGACCAACACCAACACCATCATCGGCAATACCGTTCTCTATGGCGCAACGGCAGGAAGGCTGTTTGCCGCCGGCCAGGCCGGTGAACGATTCGCGGTGCGCAATTCGGGCGCCGTCGTGGTGGTCGAAGGCTGTGGCTCGAACGGGTGCGAGTACATGACCGGTGGAACGGCGGTGGTCCTGGGCCCTGTCGGCGAGAACTTCGCTGCCGGCATGACCGGCGGCATGGCCTTCGTCTACGATTCCGACAAGACGTTCGCCGACCGCGTCAATTCCGACAGCGTGATGATCCAGGGAATCGAGACGCCGCACTACGAAGAGGTGCTGCTGGGGCTGATCCGCGAGCATGCGGCGGAGACGCAATCCCGCTTCGCCGACCAGCTTCTGACCGATTGGGAGTTGGTGCGCGGGCGGTTCTGGCAGGTCGTTCCGCTCGAGATGGTCGATCGGCTGGAACATCCGATTCGCGGCGATCAGGCCGAGGCGATCCGGGAACCGGCCGAATAGGATTGCCCCCGAGTCGAGGATTACGACGAGCGCTGTCCGGGCGAAGCGGATAGCGGGTTGGCAGCGATGCCGATTTCCCGGCTGTCGGGCTGATGTCGGTAGGTATCGGCAAGAAAAAACAAGATCTTCCGAAATATCATAACCCCCGATCCTAACCCTGTATTAACCCGATACCTTTATCTTTCATTTTCCTCGGATTTTACCAAACAACTTGATGGGGCCTCCCATGAAGAAAGCTCTATTTGCGCTCTTGGCCGTGACGGTCTGTGCGGGCGTCGTGCTGTTCGTCTGGACGGGCGGCGACGAAAACACCGGCCGCCGTGGCGTTGTGATCGAAAGGCCTGCGCCGGCTGCCCCATCGGACGCGACACGCGACATGGCTGCCGCGCCGCCTGCCGTGGCACCCGTGCCAAGGCCGACGACACCGCTGCCGTCGGTACCGGCGATGCGGGCGAACAACCGCCTGGTGATTGGCCGGATTTCCACCAATGTGCGCAAGCACTGGCCGCGCCTGGAGGCGATGGCGAACTATCTGGCGGCCGAACTGGCCGGCCAGGGCGTCGCCGGCGTCGACGTCAGGATGGTCGACACCATGGAAGAGATGCGCGTGGCGCTTCGCGCCGGCGAGATCGACCTGCTGTCGGAGACCGCGTTCGCGGCCATCGAGTTGACCCAGGACGGCTCGGCGGAAATGCTGATGCGCGAATGGAAGAGCGGTGTTTCCGACTATCACACCGTGATCTTCGCCCGCCGCGACAGCGGCATCAGCAGCCTCGGCGATCTCGTTGACCGCACGATCACATTTGAAGATCGTGGCTCCACCTCGGGCTATCTCGTGCCGCGAGCCTCTATCGCTCGGGAGGGCTTCAACCTCAATGAACTGAACGACACTTTGGCGCGGCCGGCGCGCGGCTCGATCGGCTTCACATTCGGCGATGATGAAGAGACCGTGGTCGGCCGGGTGGTCCGCGGCTTCGCCGACGCCGGCGCCATCAGCAATCTTGATTGGGCCGACGAAGACGAGGTCAGCGAGACCGATCGGCGGGAACTGGTCGCGATCTACGAGACGGATCCGATCATCCGTTCGATCGTGCTGGTGCGCAGCACGCTCGACTCGAATGTCAAGACGCGTCTTGCCGTGGTGCTCGAGCAGATGCATGAGAGCGATGTCGGTATGGAGACTCTGCGTGAATACTGGAAGGTTGCGCGGTTCGACCGTATCGAGGGTCCTGCTCTGGACAGTCTGCTGAATGCCCGTGTCCTGCACGAGACGTTCCGCAGCTTCTAACTGCCTGCACTGATATCAGGCGCAAGGGCCTTCGGGGCCCTTGACGCGGGAAACGCGCTCCGGTTCATGCCAAGGTATGGACCGGAGCGTTTCGCGTTTGCACGGTATCGGATGGTGAGGTGGCATCTTGTCCTTTTCGGACATCGAGATTCGCCGATTGGAGAGGATTGGCGCCCGCACCTGGCCGGCGCGGACGACGGAGAACCTGGATGGCTGGCTGTTGTCGTTGGACAGCGGCGTTACGCGTCGAGCCAACTCTGTCCTGCCGAATGGCTGGGATGGCGCATCATCCATTGACGACAGGGTCGCCACCGTTGAACGGCGGTATCGCCGGGAAGGGCTGACGCCATGTTTCAAGTTGACGAAGGCATCGCTGCCGGTCGGACTTGATCAGGCGCTGGCGCGCAGGGGCTATCGCGCCGAGGGCTATAGCGATGTTCTTACGGCGGCGATGGGCCAGGTCGACGATCGCGCTGCGCTGCCAGTCGAGATCGCGCCGGAGCCGACCCTGGAATGGCTTGCAACCTGCTGGCCGGACAAGGGATTTGGGAACGGCGACCCACGCCAGGATATTGTCGATCGCATCGACGGGCCCAGGGCCTTGTTCCTGGTGCGGCTGGACGGTCGGCCAGCCGGGGCGGCCCTCGCCGCGGCCGAACGCAATTGGGTCTGCATTGGCGCGGTCCACTGCCTGCCCGCCTGGCGGCGGCGCGGCGTGGCGCGGGCGCTGATCGCATCGATTGCGGGCTGGGCGCGCCGACAAAGGGCAGAATTCCTGTTCCTTCAGGTCGAATCCGACAATCAGCCTGCCCACGGTCTTTACCGAGCTGCCGGATTTCAACCGGCGTACCGGTATCACTATCGTGTGCTTGCCTCGTAGGGTTGCACGGCAGGTATGCGGCGCAATCGCCGAGATCTGCAATTCGGTGCCAAGCGACGGTAAGACTTTGGTATAGTGTTTCTGCGTTTTGTACCCTGCATCGGCCGCAAGTCAGAGTTCGAAGCGCTGGCACGCCCGGTTGGGTGAAGACGCCGAACCAATGAATGGACCATCACGATGCGGCGACGCGATCCGATGCGAACGAACAGACAATTGCCCGAGTTTGCTTGTCGGCGCGCCGGGACATTGCGCCTGCTGGTTTCGATCGTGATCGTGAGTCTCTGTGCCTTCGCCGGCCCGCCCGCGGCGGCGGATGAAGGCAACCGTATTGTCCTTGGGCGAATCTCCGAGAAACCGCGCAACCACTTCGACCGTATGCGCGCGCTGGCCGACTACATGGCCGTGCAGCTGGCGCCGGACGGCGTCACCGGCGTCGATGTGGTCATGGTCGACAACTTTGAGGAGATGCGGGAGATGTTGGCCTCGGGCCGCGTCGATTTCATGTCCGAGACCGCCTTCATGGCTACGGACCTTGTCGATGCGGGAGTCGCTGAACTGATGCTCCGCGAATGGAAGCACGGCGTCGCCGAGTACCATACCCTGTTTTTCGTCAGCGCCGATTCGGGCCTCAAGGACATTGCCGATCTTCCTGGACATTCGATCGCCTTCGAGGATCCGGGATCGACTTCGGCCTATTTGGTTCCCCGCGTGACCCTGGAATTGGCCGGTATCGAACTGTTGCCCTTGGCCGCTCCCGGGAGTGACGTGCCGGAGGGGGTGGTTGGCTATTCCTTCGCCGAGGGGGAGGCCAATGTGGTGGCGTGGGTGCATCGCGGGCTGGCCGATGTCGGTGTCGTTAGCAATCTTGACTGGGAAAACGATGACGAGGCGCCGGCCTTTCTGAGGAACGACCTGATCGTTATCCACGAGACGCCGCCGATAATCCGATCTCTGATGCTTGTGCGCAGCAGTCTGGCGCCCGAGATGAAGGCGCGGTTGTCGGAGATTCTCCAAGGCATGCACGAGACCGAAGACGGCCGCCGGACCCTGGAGCGGTATTTTCGCGTAAGCCGCTACGATCGGATCGACGGGGCCGCACTGGACGGGCTGGAGACCGTCCGTCAGATTCGTCAGTTCATGGAACAATAGTCGGACGCGATGCGGCTTCGCCTGAAAATCCGATACGCGCTGACGCTGCTAGGCCTCACCCTTACGGTCGTCGTCATGCAGTCGGTGGCGCAGTATCTGGAACTGAGGAGTGCCGCGGACGAGTTGCGCGAGTCGACTGCGGCGTCGATGGACGGCGCCCTGCTGCGCCAGTACCAGCAAAGGGCCGTTGGCCTGTCGACCGCCTTGTCAAAAAGCGTCGTCGACGCGCTCTATCGCCTGGATGTCGAGGAGATCGACACCCTGGTTTCGGGCTTATCCTCTCTGCCGGATGTCGATGGGGTGGCGGTTCTGGATGGATCCGGGTTGCTGTATCTGGAAGGCAATATCCCGGGCTTCACCGATGACGTATCGACGGTTGCGGCGTGGAGCGCCGGGGACGGCTTGCCCTCATCGACGATGGTCGAATTCCTCGAGGACGAAATCGTGACTTCGACGCCGGTAAAGCTCTCCGGCACGACACTCGGCCATGTCGTCCTCGCCGTGTCGATGATGCCGATCCGCGAGGAGCTTGCCGCTGTTCGTGACGATCATGACCGCAGGGTCTCGGATGCAACGGTTTTGATACTGGCGACATCGGTGGAGATTGCCGCGGTGGCCGCCATGCTGTGCATCGTGCTGGCGTTCTTTGTCGGTGGCCGCCTCAGCCGTCCGATTACCTCGCTGTCGCTCTTGGCCCGGCGCATCGGCCGCGGTGATTTCCGGATGCCCGACGGACTGGGCGGGCCCGGCGAGGTCGGCGAACTTGCCTCGTCGTTCGTGGAGATGGCTGACAATCTGCGGCGCACCACGGTCAGCAACGCGTATCTCGACAGCATTCTGACCAGCATGCTGGATGGTCTGGTGGTGACCGACGCCGAAGGGCTGATCCGCAAGGTCAACGCCGCGACCTGTACGCTGCTCGAGCTGGAGGAAGATCAACTCATTGGCCGCCCACTGGCGCGGTTCATGGATGTCGAACGCTTGTCGGGCGACGATCTGGAGCCGCGCGAAGGACTGGCGCGACGCCAGAACGGTGAATCGGTGCCCGTCTTGATCTCAAGGGCCGAGTTGGTGGATGGGCAGGATCACGCCCAGTCTCGCGTTTGGGTCTTCCGCGACATAACCCGGATCCGGCAGTCCCAGGACGAGTTGATCGCCGCCAAGAGGGAAGCCGAGCGGGCGAACGAGGCGAAATCACAATTCCTGGCCAATATGAGCCACGAACTGCGGACGCCGCTGAACGCGGTACTTGGATTCAGTGAACTGGTGATCGACGGCACCTATGGCGAGATCTCGCCGGCGGTCCGGGAGGCCATGGAGCGTGTCGAACGCAACGGCCAGCATCTTCTCGGACTGATCAATGACGTGCTCGACCTGTCCAAGATCGAAGCCGGCCGGCTGGCACTGTCGCTCGGCCGATATGATATGGCGGACGTGGTTCGTACGGTCGAGGCTTCTCTGGGGCCGTTGGCGGCCGAGAAGCAGATCGCCCTGGAGTGCTCGATACCGTCTGAACTGCCGGCCGGCTGGGGTGATGGGCGCCGGATCACACAAGCTCTGATGAACCTGGTCGGGAACGCGGTCAAGTTCACCGAATCCGGCACGGTATCGGTCGGCGTGGAGTGCGACAATATATCGTTCACCGTGTCGGTCACCGATACCGGCCCGGGGATCGCCGAGACGGATCAGCACACGATCTTCGAAGATTTCTACCAGGTGGACGGCTCGATCACGCGACGCCAGGGCGGAACCGGGCTAGGGCTGGCCATCGCCAAGAGGATGATCGAATTGCATGGCGGCCGGCTTTGGGTCGATTCGACTCTGGGCCAGGGCGCCGAGTTCATCTTCACGGTACCGGTCCGGACCGAGCGGCAGACCGTGGCGGCATGACGAAGCGGATCCTGATTGTCGAAGATCAGGAGGACAACCGCCGGATCATGCGGGACATGCTGTCCCACGCCGGATACGGCACCGATGAGGTCACCAGCGGCGAGGCCGCGATCACGTATCTGGGTGATCGCAAGGCGGATCTGATTCTCATGGATGTGCAACTGCCTGGTCTGGACGGCTATGCGACGACCCGGCACATCAAATCCGACCCCGCTCTACAAGGCATTCCGGTTATCGCTGTGACGTCCTTCGCTTTCAGCGGCGACGAGATCAAGGCCAGGGATGCCGGCTGCGACGATTACATCGCCAAACCCTATAGCCCTCGCGCGCTGCTTCAGATGGTCAGGTCGCTGCTCGGCTAGTGCTTTGTCCGCCGCCGGGTCCGGCCGGGCCAGCTGCCGCCCGAACCGGTGGAGACATCGGAGTACCGGCTCCCGACGTCGTGACGCATGGCAAGGGCGGCGCGCGCTGGTAGAGTGCCGCGCCATGCGTACCTTGCTGCATCTCTGGTTGTCCGCGCCTTCGCGGATCGTGCGGGTCGCCCTCGCCGAGAGGGAACTCGATTTCGATCTCAAGGTCGAGAAGGTGTGGGAGCGCCGGTCCGAGTTCCTGACGCTCAATCCGGCCGGCGACGTGCCGGTGCTGATTGAAGACGACGGCACGACCCTCACGGATGCCTGGGTGATCAACGAATACCTCGAGGAGGTACATCCGGCAAAGACGCTGCTCGGCGACGATCCAATCGGCCGGGCCGAGACCCGGCGCCTGGTCGTCTGGTTCGATCGCAAATTCGCCACCGAGGTCACCGACAACCTGGTGGGCGAGAAGATCATGAAACGCTTCCTCGGGCTCGGTCAGCCCAATTCCGAGGCGATCCGCGCCGGCCAGGCCAACATCCATTACCATCTGGACTACATCGCCTACTTGTCGGAGCAGCGAAACTGGCTGGCGGGCGAGGCGTTCAGCCTGGCGGACATCGCTGCCGGGGCGCATCTCTCGGTGCTCGACTATATCGGCGACGTGCCCTGGAATGAGCATCCCGAGGCGAAGGACTGGTACGCGCGTATCAAATGCCGGCCCAGCTTCCAGCCGCTTCTGGGCGACTTGATCCCGGGGATCCCGCCGCCACGCCACTACGCCGATCTGGATTTCTAGGATCTGTCCAGGACACTACCTGTTGTGTTCGGACTTTAGTGGAATCCCAATCAACTCCTGTGACTGTAGCGGCGATCCTGCCAAACACGCTGAGGATGCGGTGACGCATCGACTTCTTCCCGCCGGTTTGTTGGCCGGTCTTCTGGTAATCGGTGTCTTGGCACCGGATGCAAGGGCGGCCGGCTGGAATGATTTCCACGTGCGGTTGGTTGACGACTACGGACTGCTCTACGCCAACAGCAGGGATGTCACCATAACCGAAATCACTCCCGGGCTTGTGCCGTTGAGCGGACGGGGGCTGATATTTCGTCATGGCTGGCCCGAACTGAGACTTGGACCGCTCGCCAAGCTCTATTGGAATGACGAATGCATACTGGCCCTGCACTACGGTATGTCGCGGGAGTCAGGACCCTCCCCGCAGGTCAACACGAACGTATTCCATCGGTTTGTTGTCGACCGCGCATCCGCAACCGTCCTCGGTCCGTTCGACGAGACGGCATACGAATCGATGGTCGCGGACTGCGACGCACCGCAAGATGTGCCCTGGATGAGCGTTCGTGATGCATATCGGTATAGCTTCCAGGCTTTTCCGGAGCAGCGCTTCGAACGTTTGCACATCCACAAAGCGCTGTTCCGCGCATTGCTCACGTGCATTTTCATGACCGTCCTTTTCCTGCCGGTCGGGTTATTCCTCGCGGTGGGCCTGTACATCGTGCGACGGGTCCGACGTCGTCGCTGGCCGATTGTTCGATATGCATTAGGCATTTGGCTGGCCCCGCCGCTCTTGCTGTCGGCCTTGGCGGCAATCAACGGTGTTTTCGTATTCTGGTGACGGTATACCGGCCGATTCCGTCGCTCCGCTGGCTTAGCCCCCACCTGTCGGCATGATACGCAAGATTTCGCCGTCGCTCTCGTCAGTGACGACATACACCACTCCGTCCGGGCCAACCGCCACGTCGCGGATGCGCAGACCCAGCGCTTCCAACAGGCGCTCCTCCCGGACCACCCGCTCGCCATTGAGTTCCAGCCGGACCAGAGCCTCGGATCGAAGGCCGCCGATCAACAGGTTGCCCTCCCAGGCCGGGAATGCCCCGCCCGCATAGAACGCCATGCCGCCGGGGGCGATCACCGGTGTCCAGGTGACGATCGGATCGGCCATGCCCTGCGCCTGCCGGCGCCCGGTTCCGACCGGTGAGCCGTCATAGTTGACTCCATGGGACACCACCGGCCAGCCGTAGTTCGCGCCCGGTCGGGCGATGTTGATCTCGTCGCCGCCCCGCGGACCGTGCTCGATCGCCCAGAACTCGCCGGTCACCGGATGCATCGCCGCACCCTGTGGGTTCCGGTGCCCGTAGGACCAGATCTCCGGGCGCGCGCCGCTGCGCCCGACGAACGGGTTGTCGGGCGGAATAGAGCCATCCTCGTTGAGCCGCACCACCTTGCCGATCAGCGAGTCGAGATCCTGCGACTGCCCCCTATAGCGTCGCTCGGAGCGCTCGCCGGTGGTGATGAAGATATGCCCGGCACCGTCGAACACCAGCCGCGAGCCGTAGTGCTTGGTGCTGCGCACCTTCGGCTCCTGCCGGAACAGCACCTCGACGCCCTCGAGTCGGACGCCGTCCTCGCTGAGCCGGCCGCGCGCCGCCGCGGTCGAATTGGTCCTGTCCTCGCCCGGCTCGGCATAGGTCAGATAGACCAGCCTGTTGGTGGCGAACTCCGGATGCAGGGTGACGTCGAGCAGGCCGCCCTGGCCACGGGCATCCACCTCAGGCACGCCCGCGACCGGATCGGAGACGCGGCCGTCCGAAGTGACGAGGCGCAAGCGTCCCGGCCGTTCGGTCACGATCATGCGCCCATCGGGCAGGAAGTCGATCGCCCAGGGCCGCGCCAGGCCGTCGGCGACGGTTGCCACCCGGATCGGCCCCTCATCGGACTGGAAGACCCGATCCACCGCGTCCGCCTGCGAACATGCCGAAAGCGCGATACAGAGTAGGACTGCGTATTCGCGAATGCTCATCATGTCCCTCTTCTGGCCTTGATCGTTGCGACCGGCGCAATCCCTGCGACTGCCATGGCAGTCAGGCGCAACATTTCGGACGCGCTATTCGGGACCGGCAAGGTTGCGCCTGGCGGACTGGGCGGCTGCGGAATCCGGCGCCAGTGCCACGACCTGCGACCAGTCCCGGCGCGCACCGTCCTGATCCTGCAGCAGCCATTTGATGTTGCCGCGTTCCAGCAATATGTCGGGATTTCCGGGCGCGGCAAGGGCGGCGCGCTCCGCCTCGGCCAATGCCGTTGACACATCGCCCTGGAACCGCAACGCCGCCGCCTTCAACAGGTGGATTTCCGCCGAGTCCGGCGCCAGCGTTTCCGCCCGCCTCAGATCGTTCAGCGCCGACCGGTAGTCCTGCCGGCCGGCATGTGCGTAGGCCCGACCGATGTAGAGTTCGGCATCGTCCGGGGTCAGCGCGATCGCTTGCCCGAACGCCGCCAGCGCCGCGATTTCATCCCCCGCCAAGAGCCACGCACGGCCGGCCTGATCATTCAGCCCGGCTGCCAGCGGCCGGTCGACGGTGCCGATCTCGAGCGCCAGGGCGTCCAGCCGCATCGCCGCCGCGCGATAGTCGCGCAGATTGAATTGGGCGATTGCCGCGCAGTGCCGGGCCGGGTTGCCGCCGCCGGCCTCTTCCCAGGTCTGCGCCGAAGCAAGGGCGTCGGAGGGCGCGCGAGCGGCCAGCACCATACAGGCATCGTACTCGGCACTATGGTCGATCTGCGCAAGCGACACCGCCGTGGCGGCCAGCGACAGGATGAGGGCTGTCAGCGCAACGTTGACGAGCGTGAGAGCGTTGGTCCTGAGAGCATCGGGCTTGAGACGGGGCATGGTCACTCGTACTGTCGCCGCCGGCAAAGATATCATCCTCCGATGATGGCGGGTGATCCCGGCAATGCAAGAGTCGATCGCCTATGTCTCGCCTGTTCTGCTTCGGACTCGGGTTTTCCGCGCTGACCCTGGCCGACCGGCTGTTGCGCGACGGCTGGACCGTTGCCGGAACCTGCCGGGCCGAGGAGAAACGCGCCTGCCTTGCGGAGCGGGGACTGACGGTGCATCTGTTCGATCGCGGCCGACCGCTGGATGACGCGTCCGAAGCGCTTGCCGGGGCGACACATCTGTTGAGCTCGGTCCCGCCGGATACCGATGGCGATTCGGTGCTGGATCACCACGGCCTGGACCTCGCCGCGAGCGCCGCCAACGGGACGCTTGAATGGGCGGGCTATCTCTCCACCACCGGAGTCTATGGCGACCGCGACGGCGGCTGGGTCGACGAGCGATCGGCGCTGCAGCCGACCGGCGAGCGCGGCCGCCGGCGCCTGGCGGCGGAGCGCGCCTGGCTGGCATTGGGGGCGGAGAGCGATCTTGCCGTTCATCTGTTCCGGCTCTCCGGCATCTATGGTCCCGGCCGCAGCGCGCTGGACACGGTGCGTCGGGGGCGGGCGCGGCGGATCGACAAGCCTGGACAGGCCTTCAACCGCATTCATGTGGACGACATTGCGACGATCCTCCACGGCTCAATCGCCCATCCGAACGCCGGCGCCGCATACAACTGCGCCGATGACGATGCGGCACCGCCGCAGGACGTCATCGCCCATGCCTGCGCCCTGCTGGGCGTCGAGCCGCCGCCGCTGGTGCCGTTCGAAGAGGCGGAGCTTTCGCCGATGGCGCGCAGCTTCTACGCCGACAACAAGCGGGTCCACAATGACCGCATCAAGGCCGAACTCGGCGTGACGTTGAAGTTCCCCAGCTATCGGGACGGTCTCGCGGCGCAGCTGGCCTCGGGACAGTGATCGGCGGTTTCGTCACTCAGATTGCGAACGGCTCGCAATCTCCATGGGTCCTGCTATAAGGATCGCCGCCCGCCCTATCAGGATGCCCCATGGATACCATCGAACTTCTCTTGAAACGCCGCTCCGTCGTCGCCGCGAACATCACCGAGCCGGGACCGGACGCCGCCGCGCTGGAGACCATTCTACGCGCCGCGACCCGGGTGCCGGACCATGGCAAGCTGGCGCCGTGGCGCATCCAGGTGCTGCACAAGGAGGGCCAACGACGGCTGGGCGATGTGCTGGCCGGCCTGTTCGCCGAAGAGATCCCCGAGGCCAACGACAAGCAGATTGAGTTCGAGCGCCAGCGCCCACAGCGTGCGCCGCTGCTGCTCGTGGTCACCGCCAAGGTCATCAAGCCGCACAAAATCCCGGAAATGGAGCAGATGCTGTCCGGCGGCGCTGTCTGCACCAACATCCTGATCGCTGCCAATGCACTCGGCTTCTGCGCCCAATGGCTGACCGAATGGCCGGCCTACCGCCCGGAAGTTGCCCGCGCCCTGGGCCACGATCCCGATAGCGACCAGATCATCGGCTTCGTCTATATCGGCACGCCGGCGGAACCGCCGACGGAACGTCCAAGGCCGGAACTGGGCGAAGTGGTCAGTGAATGGACAGGCGAGGCGGCGCAGCACGAGCGAACGTAGTAACGATGAGAAGACACTAGACTGCTAGTCATCACCGTTGCCTATCATCAGCGAAATGCTACTCGTCGTCGAGAATAGAAAAGTCCGAAATTTGGCGTGGAGTCGCATTGCAAGACGCGGCTCCCCAGCGCCAAGAAACACAATAGAATTATCAGCGCACCAGTTTCTGAGGCACGACTCATAACGGCCTCTTACTTTTCCACCAAAGCCCTTAGTCGCGATCATCAAACTCCGAATCAAATGATCAGCCAGATGCATGTGCTTATTGGTCAGCACGGACAGAGTCGCTCGAGTCAACGACTCTTTTACTGAGAAACTTACGTCGTGACGCCAAAGGGATCTTAGAAATCCAACCGCTACCGAAACAGAAGAAACAATATCAACATTCTTACCGCCCAGCTCAGATAGCATAGATCTCAATCTGCTTGTGAGTCTCCATTCTTCAATTGCCGCCAATTCGAATAGAACCTTGCTATTTATGGTAATGAAAAAGAAACCAGCTTCCATCAGATTGCCAATTGTCTCACAATACCTTCCAGTCGATAGCGTCCCTTTTTCCAGTGCTTTCAGTAAGACCACCTGCAGCCAAACGCCTTCTACACCTAGAAACTGCCTGCCAATCGAACGAAGTCTCAGATCTTCGGTAAGCAGGGGCCTCTCAGAACCACTCGCAGCCAGCAGGGAATCGCCAAAAGCGGGATGCATCATTCCAATAAGTTCACGAACGACTTCGGGCGGCTCATTCTTCCCTACAGCAGGAATAATGTTGCATCGACTTCGCGCCCATTTGTAAAGATGCTCTAAACTGTTTCTATCGTTATCAATTTTTTCTTTAGTCACCTGGGTAATAACGAATTTATCACCATCTTTTTCAACATAACTGTGCCGGCCTTTGCGCGACTCCATTTGGCGATCTTCGACTAAAGACCGGATTAAATCCAACGACGATTGAGTTAAAGAGAGATTTCCAAATGTCTCGGTAATAATCTCATGCAATTCGAGAACATAAATGTTGTAAAGAGTAAGCGGGTCAACGACAAAACCGGTCGTAACTTTTTCTACGATGTTAAGAGCATCTTCTCTTTCCACAGAATTGCCATCGCAGCAGATGATCTTAATTGACGGGTCGATTTGAAAACCGCGCCAGACGTCAATTGGATGTACACCCAACATTTTTGCGATGGCAGCAATAGGAAAAGGTTCATTCTTGTACAGATCCTTCAATTCGGATGCATATTTGTGCCGGTCTGATACAGATTGAAAAATCGCATCGAAGGAATGTCCATTGCCAGAAGGATTTTCGACAGAGACTGACATGAAATTTTGGTTTGACGGAAATCGTGTTGGAAATTCGTTCATCGATACATGTAATGCATCCAAGTATCTATTTTTTATCTGGACAATCTTCTTCTTTGTAGTCTGATACGGGTTGTTTTTTACTTCGATCAAATCGCCTACTTTCTTACCTATGAGCGATTGGGCGATAGGATGTTCGAGTGGGATTTCGCCCTTCTCGAAAACTGCGGGCGTGTGCTCGACAATTCGAAAGCGATCTTCTCGAGCGTCCTCTGAATCAGCATCAGCGATGTGAACTGCGGTATCCGCGGTCACTATTTCAGGATGTTGTAGTGTACTGCTCACGTTGCCCCATAAAACGAGGCCAATATACTTTAAATGAATATCTGCATTATCAGGGTTCTCTGTTAGTGTTTGGTATGCAAGCTCTATTGCTTTTTCCGGATGTCCGAAGTGATCGAGTAAGTGCGCTAGATGCATTCGATCATTGGCTGGTGCATTTGGAAAAATAAGCTCACTACACAGAAATTCCTTTATCTGCTCTCTCTTCTCCAATCGCAACAGAATCCCGATCCAGTTTAATACCATATGGAGATCATTAGGTACCGTTTCTAAATACGCCTCTATTTCGTCTTTTGCAGAATCGAAGTCACCGACACGGATGCTAACAGCCGCTGCGATTCGGCGATAGAAGCTCTTCTTTCTTGTGCTTGGTGGAATCTTCGTGAGAGTATCTAATACGTCTCGCCTTCGATCGATTTCATAAAGGCAGATCAACTGACGACGAAGTGGCTTAGAGTCATAATAGCCTTCGATTAATTCGCCATATCGTGCAGCGGCTTGTTCAAGAAGGCCGAGCTGATACATGGCATCAGCGACAATTAGCCTTTCAACAATCTCACTACCCTCGCTGGCGAGCCGGTCGGCAGTAATTAGCAGTTCCTGTGCATCGTTAGCCTTGCCGCAATCAGCTAGGGTCAACGATGCGTCGACATGTACCATTACCGAGTCTGGCCACTCAGCTATTGTCACGTGAACAGCTTCGACTGCCGCCTCATTTCCAAGTGATCTCTTTATTAGTCGGAGACGCCGACCTGTGGCGAATTCTAGGAGCTGTTGGCTTGCCCCGTTAGCGAGGAAACATTCAATCTGGTCCAATGCAGACTGAAAATCACCGAGTTCCTCCAGCGCTTCTGCGCGCATTAGACCAAATTGACTGCTGTGTTCGGCGGGGACTGTTTCAATTAGATGTATTGCATCTTGCGGATCGCCCGACTCTATGCATAGCACAATTTTTTGCCGCTTGAGATCGACAGAATCTGGTGCTGCTTGTAGCGCAGCGTTGGCTACACTGAGCGCCATATCATAGTTCTCGAGGAGCCGTTCGGCCGTAATCAGGTTGTACGCGATTTCTAGGTTTTGAGATGCCACTTCTGTACTGGCAATCTCCTCCCAAATCTCCCTCAGAATATTTGCGCCTTCATTGAGTTGGTTGATCATATTTGGATCTTCGGCGCAGCCGAATGTGGCTAACTGGTCACTGCTATACGACTCGATAAGCATTGTCGCGTAGTCTCGGCGGACCTCGAAATGCCCACTTTCAAGCTCGTATGCTTTCGAAATCCATCTGATGTACTCCACTTTCATTCCGCGAATTCTATAAAAATGCGAGAGTGCGAATGCAACTTGGCCAACCTGCAAGTGCTCGCTAGGAATTTCCTCTTCTATTTTTACTATACTCTCGTCATCAGCTGACGCCGCCACTAGAAGAGAGTAGGCTCTGCTGCTCTCTGGAAAAGCTGCAATTGCTTTACGTGCTTCAGTTCGTGCATTTGCCTGTTCTCCTAGCAGCAGCAATGCTAGAGCGAAATTGCAGATTGCCTTCTCGTCTTCTGGAGCATACTCAGCAGCCTCTAAGAAGCCGCTAGCGGCGTCATTGACGTCACCGAGAGCTAAATCTGCACAAGCGATGTTAGTGATGATGCGAAATTTTATTGAATTAGGGTAATGTTCCCATTGACTATTTCGTAATCTACTCAATAGCGCACGGGCGGTAAGAGGTCTTTTGTCATTTATTAGATCGCGATAGCGATCAATTTCTTCATTTAGGGAGCCTTCTGAGGTCGTATTACGATGCTCCTCGTCAGACCTGTCCAGTAGTCCGGCCGAAATGAGGAGAGACTGCACGCCTTGTATGGTCTTGGAAGACAAATTTCTTTCGAGAATACTTATCTTTTCATTAAATCTCTCCTCAGATGCTAGCGTATTGTCCAGAATGTTTTTAACGTTATCTTCTACATTTGCAATTCGTGGCGCAAGATCTGGATAGTATTTATCAATTAATTCAGAGTAGTCAGCCAAGCGTCGGTGTATTTCATTCCATCCATACACTCTAACTTGAAAGAGGCCCTTGTGCCGATGCTCTTCTGTTATGTCCCGTGCAACTTTCTGTATATTTGCATCAGCTTGAGCGGTCGTCGCTAAGACAAATTCGCTGATAGGAGGCTCGAATAATATTGCCTTTTTAACTTCTTGTTTGAGTTCACGTTCGGTTACTGCTTGCCCGTAGCGACCATCTTTTCCTTTGCACTGAACACCACACCAATCACCTTTTCCGTCTTTGCAACCATACACATCGACGCCATGTTGGACTTGCCCAGAGCGGCCATGCATCTGTGTGTTAGGATCATTCCAGATCCGTGCCCACAGATCCGCACAGAGTTTCTCAAATTCTTGCCAATGTTCTGGTGGGTTGACCTGCTGATTCAGAAAGCTTGGCAATTTGAACTCCGCACGCTTGGCAAAATGCTTGGTACAGCGGCTGCCCCTGTCCTTGTGTGACGATTGCATAATGAGACATCTTGCCGACTGCATTGCAAGAGCATAGAGCCTATTGAATCATCAATATTACGAGCAGGCGAACGGGTTTTCGCTCGTCGTCGTATTACATTATCCGAATACTCTGATGCCGCTCACTCATCCCCCATCTTCAGCGCCGCGATGAAGGCGCTCTGGGGGATGTCGACATTGCCGAATTGGCGCATGCGCTTCTTGCCTTTTTTCTGTTTGTCCAGCAGCTTGCGCTTTCGACTTACATCACCGCCGTAGCATTTTGCCGTAACGTCCTTACGCATGGCGGAAATCGTCTCCCGGGCGATGACCTTTCCACCGAGCGCGGCCTGCACCGCGATCTTGAAGAGCTGGCGCGGGATCAGATCCTTAAGGCGTTCGCAAAGCGCCCGGCCGCGGCGTTCGGCCATGCTGGCATGCACGATCGTCGACAGGGCGTCGACCGGCTCCAGATTGACCAGGATCGACATCTTCACCAGATCGCCCTCGCGATAGTCGTCCATCTGGTAGTCGAAGCTGGCATAGCCGCGGCTGATCGATTTCAGCCGGTCGTAGAAATCGAACACCACCTCGTTCAGCGGCAGGCGGTAGATCACCATCGCCCGGTTGCCGGCATAGGTCAGTTCGATCTGCTCGCCGCGCCGGTCGGTGCACAACTGCAGCACGCCGCCCAGATAGGTGTCCGGCACCAGGATCGTCGCCTTGATCCACGGCTCGTCGATGCTCTTGATCTTGACCACGTCGGGCATGTCGGCCGGGTTGTGCAACTCGATCGTCTTGCCGTCGTTCATATGGATCCTGTAGACAACCGATGGCGCCGTCGCGATCAGGTCCAGGTCGAACTCCCGCTCAAGCCGCTCCTGGATGATCTCCAGATGCAGCAGGCCGAGGAAGCCGCAGCGGAAGCCGAGGCCGAGCGCCGCGGAGGTCTCGGCCTCGAAGTGGAAGCTGGCATCGTTCAGGGCGAGCTTGCCCAGGCTGTCGCGCAGCTGCTCGAAATCGGCGGTGTCGACCGGGTACAATCCGCAGAACACCACCGGCACGCTGGGCTTGAATCCCGGCAGAGGTGTCTCGGCCAGACGCCGCTCCTCGGTGATGGTGTCGCCGACCTTGGTCTCGGTGATCGCCTTGATGCCGGCGGTGATGAAGCCGATCTCGCCCGCTTCCAGCCGGCCCGTCATGGTGGCCTTGGGGGTGAACACGCCGACCCGGTCGATCTCCCGGGTGGCTCCGGTCGCCATGAAGCGGATCTTCTGGTCGACCTCCAGCACACCGTCAACCACCCGCACCAGGATGATCACGCCCAGATAGGCGTCGTACCAGCTGTCGATCAGCAGGGCCTTCAGGGGCGCATCGCGGTCGCCCTCCGATGGCGGCGGCAACCGTGTGACGATGGATTCCAGCACGTCGTCGATGCCCAGGCCGGTCTTGGCGGAAATCTCCACAGCGTCGGAGGCATCGAGGCCGATCACCTCCTCGATCTGCTCGCGCACCCGCTCCGGCTCGGCGGCCGGCAGGTCGATCTTGTTGAGCACCGGCACGACCTCGTGGTCGGCATCGACCGCCTGATAGACATTGGCCAGAGTCTGCGCCTCCACGCCCTGGCTTGCATCGACCACCAGCAGCGAGCCCTCGCAGGCGGCCAGCGAGCGGCTGACCTCATAGGCGAAATCCACATGGCCCGGCGTGTCCATAAGGTTCAGCTGATAGGTCTCGCCATCCTGCGCCTCATAGGTCAGGCGTACGGTCTGCGCCTTGATGGTGATGCCGCGCTCGCGCTCGATATCCATCGAGTCGAGCACCTGTTCCTTCATCTCGCGATCGGCCAGGCCGCCGCAACGCTGGATCAGCCGGTCGGCCAGGGTCGATTTGCCGTGGTCGATATGGGCGATGATCGAGAAGTTGCGGATATGCGGGAGTTCGGTGGCCATGGCCGTCCGTTGTGATCCTGGGCTGCTGAATTGCGCGGAAAATAGGGACCGACGGGGCGCAGCGCAACGGCCCTGTGAGGCACCAGGTCAGTCCGTCGGCACGCCGTCGAGTGCATACAGCGCGGCGCTCTGCCCGGCATGTCCGGACCAGGCGAACCAATAGGCCGTCAGGCCGGGCAGACGGGGCAGCTTGGCGCCGTTGGGACCCAGCAACTCCTCCTCCGACACCCGCCAGACCTCCTGGTCGGATGTGTACAGCACCCGCGGCGACGCGGTCGCGGTGAATTCCCGCTCGTCTCGGCGATAAGCGCGCACGGTGCGGCTTTCGGCGTCGCCGATCAGCACGATGCCGACCGGGCCAATCGTGTCGTTGATCACCCGGCCGCCGGCAAAACTGTCCAGCGGCCACGCCTTGCGTCCCTCAGGCAGGCGCATGGCGAACACATGGTCCTTTGGCGCCATGCGGTAGTCGTTGAAGGCCACCGGGAACAGCGGATCGGGGCTGTTGGCGTTGCCGGCGTGCGCGGCGCCCGGGATATAGGGGTGGTCGGAGCCGGTGTCCCGCGACAGCACCCGAGTGTCGGGATGGCGCTGCTGCCAGTCGTCCCAACGGGTCATCACGACGGGCAGGGTGGCAAGCTCGATGCCGGAGTTGGTCAGCGGCCCTACCACCGGCCGGCCGGTGAACAGGTCCCACAGGCTGTCGGTCTGATGGTCGTAGACCAGCTGCCGGGAACGGTACACCAGCCCCGATGACCCGAATTCCAGGGGTGATTCGCGGCCGTCGACCTTGGTCGCATACAGCACGCCGGTGCCGCAGAGTGGGCAATAGGCGACCGTCACCGGCACCTCGCCGATGACGTCGTTCACGACCTCGTGCCAGTCCAGAATACGCAGTGGATAGGCCCGTGCGTCGCCATTGATCTCCACGCCAAGGATCAACTCGTCCGGTGTCAGGTATGTCGCCGCCTGTGCCGACGAGATCATCTTCGGGTCGGTGAGGGCACCGATCGAATCGACCGACAATCCGCGCCAGGCGATTTCTTCCAGCCGGATTTCATGCGCCAGGCCGGTGTGGTTGAAGAACCGGTTGAACCGACGGTCGATCCGCGTCAACACGTCCAGCTTGAGGCGCAGATAGCTGTCGGCGCCGGTCAGGTCGCTCCGCCCCTGTTGCCAGACCATCCACTCGTCCCAACCTTGGGCATCGCGGTGACCGGTCAGGGCCGACAAGGTCTGGTCGATCGCGAAGTCGCTGTGCCCATAGCGCAGGGCCATGATCAGTGCCGGCACGGCATCCATCCGACCCCGCTGACGCAGTCGGAACAAGGCCTCGCGACCCTGTTCTTCGGTGCCGAAGACCACCATGCGGCTCAGGCGGTAAAGATCGTCGTCGGACAGGTCTTGAGCGGAGGCCGGGGCGCAGATCAGCATCAGGGCCAGCAGAACTGCGGCGCCGAATCCCGTGCGTCTATCCGTTATCCGCCGATTGCCGTCCATGATCGCCGAATTGTGGGGGTGGCGAGGCCGATAGGCAGCGGGCGCTCCCGCAAATGCCTGACGAGTGTGACTTTACGCATATCTTGGAGAACGAAGCGTTAATCTTGGAAAAGATTTCGTTAAGCGGCAACGGCCGGCCCGCCGGAGGTCAAGGTACTACGCCAGGAGCGATGGTTGAGAACGGGTTTTGGCCGCGAAATGCGGCGATCATTGGGTTGCGCCGACTTCGTCCGATGTCATGCGCCGGCCGAAAACGAACAGCCGGCATTTGCCGGCTGCCAATATGGGTGAGAGTGCGGGTGCGCCGCGCGATACGCGGCGGCCCGGCCGGCTCACTGGCTGAAGAGGTACTCGATGACTGCGGTGCGCTGGGCTTCATCCCTGATGCCGCGGAACGCCATACGGTTGCCAGGTATGTAGCCGCGCGGATCGGCGAGATACTCGCCGAGCGTGCCGGCGTCCCATGTGATCCCCGAGTCCTTCAGGGCGTCGGAATAACGGAATCCATCTTCGGAACCGGCAGCCCGGCCCTCCAGCTCGGCCAGGCTCGGTCCGACCCGGTTCACGCCGGCGTCGAGCGAATGACAGGCCTTGCACTGGTTGTATATCCGCGCCCCGTCCTGGGCCCGGGCGTCGGTATTGGCCAAGGCCAGAGGGCTCGCCAGGACGGCGGCAATGGCGAACTGGCCGAGCAAACGTGAAAATCGCCCGGCCGTTCGGCTGCCCGGGCGCAAGGTACTGTCAGACATGTTGCGCTCCCCAAGATGAATTATTCGTCCAAAGTAGCGTATTCGACAGCCTTGGCAAGATCGTGGCAACGCACCGGGAGAGTGAAGGAGGCGGCATTCCCATTCCAGGGCGGCGCCGACGGCGATTGGGAAGTCGTGGCGGCCAACGGTACCGGGTATCCGGTCATCGGATCGACACTGCATTGCCATGTGCGGCGCCAGCAGAAGACACAAAATCAATTAACACTGTTGGTTATCGAACGGAGCTGTTTTGGGGGACACTCGATGACGACGCCGCGCACCTATTTGGCCGTACTCTCCTTCGTCGCCGTCGCACTGGTTGGATGCGACTACAACACCCAGACCACATCCGGGGCCGACTATCTGTCGGGCTATTCCGACGCCGGTCTGGCCACGGCGACTTATGTCGACCGACAGGTCCGCGAGGTCGCGGCGGTCGAACCGACCCTGCGCTTTCCGGCCCGGATCGGGCTTGCCCGTATCGACAATGGCGAGATCTCGGCGATTCCGGCCGAAGAGGCCGATGCCTGGGCCGATGCGGCGCGGAGACTGGGGCCGACCTTCGGCACCTTCGTGCCGGTGAACCGCCTGGTTGCGGAAATGGTGGCGGCGCCGGTCATATCGCACAAGGGCGGCATCGACAGGCTGTACCATGCCGTGGAGAAGATCCGACTTGGCGCCGCTCGCCAGCATCTCGATGCGGTGCTCATCTATCAGACCCATTACACCGCCGACTCCGCCAACAATGCCCTGTCGATCGTCGACTGGACCATCATCGGTGCGTTCATGCTGCCCGGCCAGTCGATCGAGGCGACCGCCTTCGCGTCGGCACTGCTTGTCGACGTGCGCAACGGCTATCCCTACGGCACCGCCGACACGGTGGTCGATCGGGAGACCATTTCGACCACCTTCGGCCGACATTCGGCCAGCGACCAGCTGGGCGAACAGGCTCGCTCGGCCGCCGCAATCCAGCTCGTCGACGATGTCGAGCAGATGATGGTCGACCTGAAGCTGGAACTGGATGTCGCTGACGCCTCCGAAGACGAGGCCTGGCGCTGACAGGACGTCCTTCGCACGGGCCGGCGCCGTCGACGCGCCGCTGGCCGCCGGAATAGGGCTGGGTCGCACCGAGGCGGTCCGTCACTGTGCCGCGAAGTCGGTGTGCGCGCAGCCGACGCGGTGCTTCCCGCAGCCTGATGCCTGATGACGCGGAATGCCAGGGGTCGCTGTCCATTCGGCGATCCCTGGCCGGTCTTGCCCGAGGAGCTGAGGCGAAGAGCCTGTTCGGTGATGGATGTCGAAATCGTTTGCCGGATTATCGCCGCAGCGTCCCGCCGGTGCGCTTCTCCACATTGGCCACGATCTTCGCGGAGACCGCCTCGATCTGCTCGTCGGTCAGGGTGGCCTCGACCGGCTGCAGCGTGACCTTGATGGCGACGCTTTTCTTGCCGTCCTCGACGCCCTTGCCCTGATACAGGTCGAACACGCCAATATCGGCGATCAGCGCCTTGTCGCCACCCTTCGCCGCGCGGATCAGGTCGGCCGCGGGCACGGTCTCGTCGACCACGAAGGCGAAATCGCGTTCCAGAGGCTGGAAGGCCGAAAGCTTCAGCAGCGGTCTTGCGGTGCCGCGCTTGGCCGATTTCGGCTGTGGCACGGCGTCCAGAAAGACCTCAAATGCGGCGATCGGCGACGGCGCGTCCATCTCCGCCAGCAGGGCCGGGTGGATCTCGCCGAAATAGGCCAGCACATTGGGGCCGAGCCTGAGGCAGCCGGAGCGGCCCGGGTGATACCAGTCCGGCGCATCGGTGGTGACGATACAGTTGGCGACCGGGGCGGCTGCCGCGGTCAGCACGGCCAGCGCGTCCGCCTTGGCGTCGAAGGCGTCGGCAGGTCGTGCGGTTCCCGCCCAATGGCGGTCGCCGATCTCGCCGGTCCGGATGCCGGTCGCGACCAGGCTCTGGCCCTTCGGTGAGGTGTCGCGATAGACCGGTCCGACCTCGAAAAGGGCGCCGTTTGGCAGCCCGCGATCGGTGTTGCGGGTGGCGGCCTGGATCAGGTTGGGCAGGATCGACGGCCGCATGGCGTCGAGGTCGCTGGCGATCGGGTTCAGCAGCTTCAGATCAGTGCGCTGGAAACCGAACCGGGCGGCAAGGGCGGACTCCATGAACGACCAGGTGACCGCCTCATTCAATCCGCGCGTTGCCAGCAGCCGGCGAATCTGTGTCGAGGCTCGTTGCTTGGCGGTGATCGCCGGCCGGGTCAGCGCATCGAGACGGGGCATTGACACCGCCGGTATGTTGTCGAAGCCGTGCACCCGCAGCACCTCCTCGACCAGATCGGCCTCGCCGTGGATGTCGCTGCGCCAGCTGGGGATCTCGGCATGCAGCACGCCGTCCTTGCCCTCCGTCACGGTGCAGCCAAGCGCGGTCAGGATGCGCACCTGCTCGTCCAGCGACACTGCGACTCCGCCCAGATGCTCGACCCTGGTCGGCCTGAGCGTCAGGGCGCGGCGCCAGTCCGGGGCCGCGCCGGCGACCACCAGCTCGCTCGGCTCGCCGCCGCACAGCTCGACGATCAGCGCAGTCGCCTGTTCCATGCCTGCGATCACCGCATCCGGGTCGACGCCGCGCTCGAAGCGGTAGCGGGCGTCGGAATCGATCGACAGCTTGCGGCCGGAGGCGGCGGTGCGAACCGGGTCGAACAGCGCCGCCTCGACGAACACGTTGACCGTTTCTTCAGTGCATCCAGACGCGGTGCCGCCGATAACGCCGCCCAAGGCAAGCACGCCGTCATCGTCGGCGATGACGCAGATCTCGTCGCCCAGCGTGTAGGATTTGTCGTTCAGCGCATCCAGCGTCTCGCCTTCGGTCGACAGCCGGACGTGCAGCCCGCCGGCGACCGTATCGGCATCGAAGACATGCAGCGGCCGGGCCCGGTCCATGGTGAAGTAGTTGGTGACGTCGACCAGGGTGGAAATCGGCCTGAGCCCCACGGCGCGCAGCTTGTCCTGAAGCCAACGTGGGCTCGGCCCGTTGTTCACGCCGCGAATGTAACGGCCGACAAACATCGGGCACGCCGCCTCCGCCCCCTTCGGCAGTCTAAGCGTGACCCCGATCGGGCTCTTGAAACGGCCCGGAACCGGGTCCGCCGGCAGGGCGCGCAGGGTTCCCACGCCGGCGGCGGCAAGGTCGCGGGCGATGCCGCGCAGCCCGGCGCAATCGCCGCGGTCCGGGGTCAGGCCGATGTCGATCACCGGGTCGTTGAGCCCCATGACCTCGGCGAACGGGGCGCCGACCTCGCAGTCCTGAGGCAGGTCGATGATGCCGGTATGCTCGTCGGACAGCCCCATTTCGCGTTCCGAGCACAGCATGCCGTTCGACTCCACGCCGCGAATCACGCCCGGTTTGAGCGTCATGTCGGTGCCGGGAATATAGGTCCCGGCCGGCGCGAACACGCCCTTCATCCCGGCCCGGGCATTGGGCGCGCCGCACACCACCTGGACCTCGCCGGAGCCGGTATCGACGTGGCAGACCCTCAGCCGGTCGGCATTGGGATGCTGTTCGCAGCGGACCACATGGCCGACGGTGAACGGCGCCAGCGCCGACGCCTTGTCTTCCACCGACTCGACCTCGAGGCCGAGCGCGGTCAACTGCCCGGCGATCTCGTCCAGCCCGCGATCGGTGTCCAGGTGTTCCTTCAGCCAGGAGAGGGTGAATTTCATTTTCTCATCCGCCTCAGCGTGTCAGGCCCTGGGCCATGGACGGCATGTCCAGCGGCACGAACCCATAGTGGCGCAGCCAGCGCAGATCGGCCTCGAAGAAGGTCCGCAGATCCGGGATGCCGTATTTCAGCATGGCGATGCGCTCGATCCCCATGCCGAAGGCGAAGCCCTGATAGCGGGTCGAATCGATGCCGGACATCTCCAGCACGTTGGGATGGACCATGCCGCAGCCCAGGATCTCCAGCCAGTCGCCGTGATTGCCCAGCACCAGTTCGCCGCCGCTGCGCCGACAGCCGATATCGACCTCCGCCGACGGCTCAGTGAAGGGGAAGAAACTGGGCCGGAACCTGAGCGGCAGGTCGTCGATGTCGAAGAAGGCACGGCAGAAATCGATCAGGCAGCCCTTCAGATGGCCCATATGGGTTGTCTCGTCGACCACCAGCCCCTCGACCTGATGGAACATCGGCGTGTGGGTCATGTCGTAATCGGACCGGTAGGTGCGGCCCGGCACGATGATCCGGATCGGCGGCGTGCTGCTCATCATGGTGCGGATCTGGACCGGCGAGGTATGGGTGCGCAGGACCGTACTGCCGCCCTCGGCATCGGCGCCGTGAGGCAAGTAGAAGGTGTCGTGCATCTGCCGGGCGGGATGCTCGTCCGGCATGTTGAGGGCGGTGAAGTTATGGAAATCATCCTCGATATCCGGGCCCTCGGCGACCGAATAGCCCATCTCGGCAAAGATCGCCGTCAATTCGTCGATGGTCTGGGTAATCGGGTGGACGTGGCCAGCCTGTTCCGGCCGGACCGGCAGCGATACATCGATCCGATCCGCCTCCAGCCGGCCGGCCATGGCGGCGCGCTCCAGCACCCGGCGCCGCAGTTCGATTGCCTCGGCCACCGACTCCTTGACCGTATTGAGCGCCGCGCCGGCCTCTTTGCGCGCCGCCGGATCCAGCCCGCCCAGGGTCTTCATCAGGCCGGTGATGCGGCCTTTCTTGCCCAGCGCACCAACCCTGGCGGCGTCCAGTGCAGACAGATCGGCGGCGGCGTCGACGGCCGTCAGCAATTCGCTCTTCAGCTGCTCAAGATCTTCCATCCCCGGTCTTCCCTTCGCCCTGTCACCACGGCCTGCAATCCGCCCTCCGGCCCCGGTCATGCAAAAGGGGCCACGCTGTCAGGCCTGGCCCCTCGCTTGTCTCTCGCCTTCGATCCGGGTCCGGCACCGATGTGCCGGTCGGGGTCAGGCGGCTTGTTTCAGCGCGGCCTGGGCCTGATCGACCAAGGCCTTAAACGCATCCGGTTCCCGCACCGCCAACTCCGACAGGACCTTGCGGTCGACCTCGATGCCGGCCAGCGAGACGCCATGCATGAACTGGGAATAGGTCAGCCCGTGTTCGCGCACCCCGGCGTTGATCCGCTGGATCCACAGCGCGCGGAATGTCCGCTTGCGGTTGCGGCGGTCGCGATAGGCGTATGACAGCGCCTTCTCGACGCGCCGGGCGGCGGCCTTGAAAGTATTCTTGCTTCGGCCGCGATAGCCCTTGGCGAGCTTCAGGACCTTCTTGTGGCGGGCGTGGTTGACGACGCCCCGCTTTACTCGTGCCATCTGCTTGAGCCTCCGCGCTAACCGTTCGGCAACATGTGACGCTTCACCTTCGCGGCGTCGGCGTCGCACATGATCTGGGTGCCCTGGTTCCGCTCCTTCGCCCGCTTGGTCTTGCTGATCAACCGGTGCCGGCGATGGCTGGCATTGAACCGGACCTTGCCGGTCGCGGTCAGCCGGAAGCGCCGCTTGGCGGCACTTTTCGTCTTCATCTTGGGCATTTTCTGTTCCTTCGTATTGGATGCGGCCGCCGTGATGGCCACGTCTGGCGGCTGGGCATGCCCTATGGGGTCTCGTACGGACCCGGCCTCACCGCCAATATGGAGCGCGGGTTATAACGACGTGTCGGTGGGAGCGCAAGGGCGCGATGGACCGGGGCGAGGAAGCCAATGGTGAACAGGCAAATGCCCATTGGTGCGACCTCGCCGGATCCCCGGCCGGGCGCCCTGCCATCGGGATGTCGGCGATAGGGAGCCGGTCGGAAATGCGCCATCGTCAGGCTATGGCTTGCGCAATCCCGGCCGTATCTTGATTGCCAGAGCGAGTAGACCGGCCACCACGGCAAGAAGGATTAGGAAGCCGACCGTATCTTCCAGATTAACAAGTGCTTGGGGTCGCCGGCCCATTGACAGGTAGACGATGTCTCGCGCGAGCACGTAACTGTAGAGGGCAGTCGCAACGGCGAAGAATAGAGCCGTTACCGACCAACCCAATAGCGTTGGATATAGAAATTGCCCAACAACGATCATGACCAGGATCGAGTAGAAAACGAAGCCGCCATAGGTGTACCCGCCCACTGCGAGGAACAGGATTGGCAACACCAGAACGAGATAGCACCAGCTCAGGCGGCGGCTTCTCGGTGCAATCAGGGCCAGGGCGACGCGCTTCATTGATCCGGCCATTTTGGGACTTTGCCATAGAATGTGTGGGGGCAGCCGCGATCTTAGTCAGCGGATCTTTCGACTTTCTATGCAACGAAAGTGCTGACGGTTGTGGCGACAGGATTGATCATTCTCGAACTCGCGGTGACGGTGGGATGGCCCCATGAGAAATCCGACGGGCTCGAAAAAGGGCAAATATGTCTTCAGGTATCCGGCCCTGACGACGCTCCTACTCCGCTCGCCGCAGGCTCTCCCAGACCGCCCAGGCCTCTTCGAAAGACGGTGTCCCGAATTCCGACTGCACGGAGGCAAGCAGTGAGACGCTCTGGCCATTCACGGCCTTGGTGGTCGACAGGGTGTAGCCAGGGCCGCCGGAGCCGCCGGAATCCTGGCGAATGGTGAAAGGCGCGGGCAACGCACCCTGCCGGAGCACCGGCCCGTCGCTGATTCGGGTCGCTGATGGTGGCCCGTCCGGATAGAGCGCGATGATGTCGATGGTCCTGTAGGCTGCTGGATTGACCAGTTCTATGCTTGTCGCGTCCATTTCGAGGACGCGGCCTGGCGGCATCGCGAAGGAAAGACCAAGCGCGCTTTCCCGCGCCCATCCCCGCCAGTCCGCGGCGTGTTCGCCCCTGCCGCAGAATCCGAGTGCCGACAGCCCCAGTATCGCCAGCGCCAAAATGCCGGCCGACACGATACGCCGATGCCCCGCCAAGGAAGTGCCCACTCGCTCAGTCGACCATCAGGGCCGGGTGCCGGAACGGGAGTTTGGATCTATTCCTCGGAGGGTTCGGACGGCTCCTCGGCCGGTGCCCCGGTCGCCTCCGCCGCCTTCGCAGCCTCGGCCCGTTCCTGTTTGGCGGCGAGGCGCGCGGCCTTCTTCGCCGCCTTCTGGCGCTCCCTCTCGGTCCGCTCGAAGCGGTAGTTGGGCTTCCTTGGCATGGGGTCTCCTTTTATCTCACCTGTATAGTCTTCGAAGGCCGGCGGGCGCGGACATTTCGCGGGTGTCGCCTGCATTCCCGTCGGGCGATTCCGGGAACGGTCGGCACGTTATGAACGGACAAATGATCAAAAGAAAGGCCTGGGGCCGGTTATCTACGCCGGCCGAACAGGCCTCGGTACGGGTCTACACTCAGTGATCCGCCGGCCCGGCGCCGCTCAGCGCGGCGCCAGCACCATCACCATCTGGCGGCCTTCCATCTTCGGCATCTGTTCGACCTTGGCCATCTCGTCCAGCTCTTCGCGTACCCGGACCAGGACATTCATGCCGAGTTCCTGGTGCGCCATCTCGCGGCCACGAAAACGCAACGTGACCTTGACCTTGTCGCCTTCGCCGATGAAGCGGCGGGCATTGCGCATCTTCACTTCGTAATCGTGGTCGTCGATGTTCGGCCGCAGCTTGATCTCCTTGACGTCGACCGTCTTCTGCTTCTTGCGGGCTTCGTTCTTCTTCTTCTGGGCCTCGTATTTGTATTTGCCGTAGTCGAGGACCTTGCAGACTGGCGGCTCCGCACCCGGCGAGACCTCGACCAGGTCGAGGCCGACCTCCTCGGCGGCCCAGAGAGCCTCGCGCAGCGGCACGACGCCTAGCATGTTGTTGTCGGCGTCGATCAATCGCACCTGTGTGACATCGATCTCGGTATTCACCCGTGGCCCGTCCCGGGTCGGGGGTGCGTTATGGGGTGGTCTGGCGATAAAAAGGGTACTCCTCTTTCGTTGGCAGGTTACGCATCCAAGTCCGGCGCATCGATCGGAGATCGAGCGTCAGTCTTAAGTGTATTGAGTGCCTGATCCAGGGCAAGGATTTCTTGCGCCTTGCCGCCCAGGCGCCGCATGGCGACGGTCCGCTCGTCCGACTCGCGTTTGCCGACGACCAGCATCACCGGCACCTTCTTGTGGCTGTGCTCGCGGATCTTGTAGTTGATCTTCTCGTTGCGCAGGTCGGCTTCCGCCCGCAGCCCGGCCGCCAACAGCGCCGCCGTGACCTCCTCGGCATAGGCGTCGCTGTCCTGGGTGATGGTCGCCACCACCACCTGCACCGGCGCCAGCCACAGCGGCAGCCGACCGGCATAGTGCTCGATCACCACGCCGATGAACCGTTCCAGCGAGCCAACGACGGCGCGGTGCAGCATGGCAGGCCGATGCTTGGCGCCGTCCTCGCCGATATAGGTGGCGTCCAGGCGTTCCGGAAGGACGAAGTCGAGTTGCAGCGTGCCGCATTGCCATTCGCGGCCGATCGCGTCGCGCAGCACGAATTCCAGCTTCGGCCCGTAGAACGCACCCTCGCCGGGATTGAGATTGTATTCCAACCCGCTCTGGTCCACCGCCGCCTTCAGCGCCGCTTCGGCACGATCCCAGGTGGCATCGTCGCCGGCCCTGACCGGCGGCCGGTCGGCGAAATTGACCAGCACGTCGGTGAAGCCGAAATCGGCATACATCTGCATCAGCAGATTGCAGAAAGCGATGCTTTCCTCGGTGATCTGGTCCTCGCGGCAGAAGATATGCGCGTCGTCCTGGACGAAGGCGCGCACCCGCATCAACCCGTGCAAGGCGCCGGACGGTTCGTTGCGATGGCACGAACCGAACTCCGCCATGCGGATCGGCAGGTCGCGGTAGCTCTTGATGCCATGTCGGAAGATCTCGACATGGCAGGGGCAGTTCATCGGCTTCAGCGCGAGGTTCTTGTCCTCGTCATCCGGCACCACGAACATGGCCTCGCGGAACTTCTCCCAATGGCCCGACCGCTCCCAGAAGCTGCGGTCCAGCAATTGCGGCGTGCGCACCTCGACATAGCCGGCATCGTCGACCCGGTTCCGGATGTAGTCCTCGACCAGGCGGTACAGCGTCCAGCCCTTGGGATGCCAGAAGACGCTGCCGGCCGCTTCCTCCTGAAGGTGGAACAGATCCATCTCGCGCCCCAACCGGCGATGGTCGCGCCGCTCGGCTTCCTCCAGGCGCTGCAGATGGGCCTTCAGTTCCTTCTCGTCGCGCCAGGCGGTGCCGTAGATCCGCTGCAACATGGCGTTGCGATGGTCGCCGCGCCAATAGGCGCCCGCCACCTTCATCAGCTTGAAGCCCTTGCCGACATGGCCGGTGGACGGCATGTGCGGCCCGCGGCACAGATCGAGCCACTCGCCCTGCCGGTAGACCGAGATGGTCTCGCTCTCCGGCAGATCCTCGATGATCTGCGCCTTGTACTGCTCGCCCTTCTCCTTGAAGAACTCGATCGCCTCGCTGCGGTCCCACTCCTCGCGGGTGAACGGCGCATCGCGGGCGATGATCTTCGCCATCGCCGCCTCGATCTGCTCCAGATCGTCGGTGGAGAACGGCTCGTTGCGGGCGAAGTCGTAGTAGAACCCGTCGGCGATCGCCGGGCCGATGGTGACCTGGGTGCCCGGATACAGCGACTGCACCGCCTCGGCCATCACATGGGCCGAGTCGTGGCGGATCAGCTCCAGCGCCTCGGGCGATTTGCGGGTGACGATCGCCACCTGGGCGTCGGCGGCGACGCTGGCGGCGAGATCCTTGACCTCGCCGTCGACCG
>CBDBVB010000022.1:0-67062 GCA_965212545.1 Inquilinaceae bacterium | reverse complement strand
CGCCAAGGGAGGACATCGATGACTCGTGCGACCTGGCGCACGTGTGACGCAAATCGACACCATGACCTGCTTGGCCGCCCCGGACATTGCCGGGGTGGGGTCGCATGACCCGCTCCGGCACCGGTCATCGCCTGCACCGGCATCGCGGTGCTGGATCACGTGTTCACCACCGCTGCCTTTCCCAAGGGCGCGGGCAAGCATTTCGCGTCCGGATATCTGGAGGTCGGCGGCGGGCCCGCCGCGACCGCCGCGGTTGCCGTGGCGCGCCTGGGCGGTACCGCCCTGTTCTGGGGGCGGGTCGGCGATGATGCCACCGGCGCCCGCATCCTGGCGGAGCTCGGCGAGTGGGGCGTCGACGTCTGGAACGCGCGGCTAGTGCCCGGACGGCCGGTCTCCGGTCTCCGCCGTCGTCGTCGACGATACGGGCGAGCGCATGATCGTGGCCTTTGCCGATGCCGAGCTCGATCCTTCGCCGGATTGGTTGCCGCTGGATACGGTCGGGCGCATGGATGCGGTCATGGTCGATTCACGATGGCCGCAGGGCGCGGAAACCGTTCTGTCGGCGGCGAAGACACACGGAGTTCCCGGCATCCTCGATGCCGACGCGACACCCGACAACGCCGCCAAGGCGCTTCTGTCCATGGCGTCCCACGTCGCCTTCTCAACCGCCGGGCTGGCGCAGACGACGGGCACAGATGATCTGGCGGACGGCCTTGCCCGCGCCGCCGAAATGACCGATGCCTGGCTGGCGGTCACCGTCGGCGAAAAAGGCTGCTACTGGCGCAAGGACGGAAAGCTTGCCCACATGCCGGCCTTTCCGGTCACCGTGCGGGATACGCTAGGCGCCGGCGACGTGTTTCACGGCGCCCTGGCCCTGGCCCTGGCGGAAGGCCAGCCGGCCGAGGCCGCACTTCGTTTCGCCAGCGCCACGGCGGCGCTGAAATGCACCCGCCTCGGCGGCCGTGCCGGAATTCCGGTACGCTCCGAGGTCGACGCCCTATTGCAGGAGGCTGCGTGATGGATTTATCGGCGGGAAAGCTCTGGGGCTATCGCCGGTTGGCCGACGAGACCGGCCGCTTCAAGATGACCGCGGTCGACCAGCGGCCGCCGATCAAGTCGCTGATCGCGCAGAAGCGCGGTCTGGCCGGACCGTCGGACGCATCGTTCGAGGATGTCTGCGAGTTCAAGGCGGCCCTGGCCGGGACCCTGGCGCCGATGAGCTCGGCCATGCTGCTCGACCCGTACTACGCCTATCCGGCGGCGGTCGGCCATATCAAGCCGAGCCAGGGATTGCTGTTGACGCTTGAGGACTCGGTGTTCGAGGAAACGCCGGGTGGCCGCCGCTCCGCGGCCATCGCCGATTGGAGCGTGGAGAAGATCCGCCGGCTGGGCGGCGACGGCGTGAAGCTGCTCGCCTGGTACCGGCCGGACGCCGATCCGGACATCGTCGCGCATCAGAACGCCTTCGTGGAGGGCGTCGGACGCGCCTGCCGCGACCACGACATCTGCTTCCTGCTGGAAATGCTGGTCTACCCGCTGCCCGGCGAGGCGGGGCAGACGACCGACTATGTCGAGCATGCCGCAAAACGGCCGCAGCTGGTGGTCGACAGCGTGCGCGAATTCGCGGACCCGAAATACGGCGTCGACATCTTCAAGCTTGAGAGCCCGGTCGCCGCAGACCAACTGGTGCAGCCGGGCGCCGAGGGATCGGACGAGATCCAGACTTGGTTCGACGCCATTGGCGAGGCCTGCCCGCGCCCCTGGGTGATGCTGTCCGCCGGTGCTGGCAAGGACGCCTTCCGGCAGATCCTGACCTATGCCTACCGGGCCGGGGCAAGCGGCTATCTCGCCGGCCGCGCCATCTGGCTGGATGCGGCGCAGCACTTCCCGGACCTGGCCGCCATGAACCAGGCCCTGCTGTCCGACAGCGTACCCTATATGCGCGAGTTGAACGCCCTGACCTATGCCGCGGCGACACCCTGGCACGATCACCCGGCCTTCCCCGATGGCGTCACGTTGGCCGATGCCGGTCCGGGCTTCAACAGCGCCTATGGCGGGATTGGCTGAGATGTCCCGGCCGCGCATCGGGGTCCTGCCTCTGGCCCGACCGACTTTCGACGTGCCCTACGCGGAGGCGACGGCGGCGACGGCGTCGGCCACCCTGGAAGGTCTCGACGCCGAACTTGTCGGCCCGCCCGCCCTGTTGTTCGATCCGGACACGACCCGGGCGGCGCTGGCCAACTTGCGCAACCAGGATATCGATCTTCTTCTGGTCCTGCAGGTCACCTTCGCCGATGCCGGTATGGCGCTGGCAGCCGCCGAAGCCATCCCGGCTCCGATCGCCTTCTGGTCCTTTCCGGAGTCGCGCACTGGCGGCCGCCTGCGCCTCAACTCCTTGTGTGGCGTCAATCTCGCCGCCCACGCCCTGGGCCGCGCCGGCCGCGGCTATGGCTATATGCACAGAGCGGCCGACGACCTGTTGGCGCTGGACGACATCCGCGCAATCCTCGAACAACCGCCGACCGTCTCCGCGTCGCGGGCAGTGCCATCCAGTGGATCGCAGTCCGCCGCTGCCAATCAGGCTGCCGATACGGCGGTTCACCGGCTGGCCCAGAGCCGGATCGGCCTTGTCGGACAGCGCCCCGACGGTTTCGTCACTTGTGACTACGACGCCTCCGCAGTGACGGAATTGACGGGGGCCATGGTCACGCCCTTCGCCCTTGAGCAGGTCTTCGCATCGGCGAATGCCCAGCCGGATGCGACCGTCGCCGCCGCACGGGACACGATCGCCGAAATGCTGGACGGAATGGACGGGATGGAGCCTGGTCCGGTCGACGGTACCATGCGGGTCTATGCGGCACTGAAATCCATCGCGGCCGAACAGCGTATCGACGGCTTCGCAGTGCGCTGCTGGCCTGAATTCTTTACCGAATCCGGCTGCGCCGCCTGCGGCGCCATGTCCATGTTGAACCATGAACAGACGCCCTGCGGCTGCGAAGCCGACGTCTACGGGACACTCACCACGCTGGCCATGCAGGCCCTGGCGGATGCGCCGGTCTTCATGGCCGATCTGGTCGATATCGACGCTAGCGGCGACAGCGCCGTCTTCTGGCATTGCGGGATGGCGCCGATCGACATGGCGGACCCGGCTTTCACGCCACGCGCGACGGTGCACTCCAACCGGAAGAAGCCGCTGTTGATGGAATTTCCGCTGAGGCCGGGACGGATCACCATCGCCCGCTTCAGCCAGGCGCGCAACGAGCCGAAGCTCATGCTGGGCGGCGGCGAAATGCTGTCGGCGCCTCTGGCCTTTTCCGGCACGTCTGGCGTCGCCCGCCTCGACCGCCCTGCCGGCGAGGTGCTGGACACCATTCTCGCCGAGGGGCTGGAGCACCATTATGTCATCGCCTATGGCGATCACCGCTCGGCGCTGCGTGCCATGGCCGCGTCGCTCGACATTCCGGTACTGGAGATCTGTTGAGGTACGGGCGCTAGTCGACCGGCAGCCCGCTCGGCACGGTTTCGGGACGTCCCAGGGGGCGTGATCGCGCCGTCTCTCCGGTGAGGGCGTGCAGGAAGGCGACGAGATCCGCGATCTCGTCATTGTCGAGCCCGGCCAGTTCGATATCGACTTTTGCAGCCTGCCGCGCCATCTCGCGCGCATCCTGCCGCACAACGAAATCGATCGGCGTCAGCCAAGGCGCTTCCGGCAGCTTGGCCGTCTCCGGCGTCCAGGATGCGCGCGCCGCCGCGGGATCGAGATGCTGTCGGATCATGCCCTCGAGCGTTGGCCAGGCGCCATTGTGGCCATAGGGCGCGGTGAGCGCGACGTTGCGCAGCGACGGGGTGCGAAATCGATAGGCATCCTCCAGTGCGTCGCTCTCGCCCATGCGCCCGACATCGCGGGCAAACGGGTCGAAGGGCCGCGTCCGCCCGGGTCCGAACGCCGGCAGTCCAAGCGCATGGAAAGACTGATCGGTAAACAGGGGTCCGGTATGGCATCCGGCACAGCCGGCCAATCCGAAAAAGAGGACGCGCCCCCGCTCGGCGCCTTCGGGGAGTGAAGATGTTCCGGCGAGCCAGGCGTCGTAACGGCTGTCGAAACTCTGCCATTCACTGGCGACGAAGGCGCCGATCGCATTGGCGATCTCGACGATGGTCACGTCACCGGGCTCCTCGACCGAGTCGAACGCATCGACGAACATCCGGCCATAGTCCTCGATCGCCCGCACGCGCCCGGCAAGGATCGGCCAGGCAGCGTCGATCCGATCATGGACGGCACCGGCGATCTCGTTTTCCTTCGGATTGCCCGCCATCTCGAACTGGGCGACGAGCGGAAAGAGCGCCTGAGCGGCGACGATGGTCTCAAGCCCCTCCGGCAGCCACTCCTCGGCCGGTGAATTGAATCCGTTGCCATAGAGATCGGACTCCGAGAGCCGGCCGTCATGAAACAGCGTGGTCACCGAGCGATGCCCAAGGTTCCAAAGGGCCGGCGCATTGCGCGGGATGCGCTTGACGATCCGGTCGGGGCCGGTGCCTGCGGTCCGCTCCGGCCCTACGCCCTCTCCGCCTTCGCCGATACCGAGCGAGAGTCCGTCGCCCCCGGCATGGTCGTGGTGATGGCAGGTTCCGCAGGAGATGTTCCGGTTGCCCGAGAGGATCTTGTCGTAGAACAGCAGCTGTCCGATCCTCGCCTTGGCAGGATCGACCATGTGGAAGTCGTCCGGGCCCAATCGCCCCGGATCCTCCGCCGCCATTGCGCCGATGGCGCCGAACAGGGAGATGCAGAAGACATGGGCAATCAACGCCGGTTTTGTGCGGCCTTCTTCGCGGTGGTTCTTGCCGCCTTTCCGGTTCGGGCCGATGTCGAAGAGGGCCGGGACCTGATGGAGGCGGGCCTTTACACCGAGGCGCGCGAGGCTCTCTGGCCGGCCGCCCGCTCCGGGAACGCCGACGCGGAGGAACTGATCGGCGTCATGTACGCGATGGGACTCGGGGTCGAGGCCGATCCGATGCGTGCATTCGAGTGGTACCTCAGGGCGGCGATGAAGGGCCATCCGGGCGCGCAGTCCGGTGTCGGCTGGTATTACGAGCTGGGCCTTGGCATGCCGGCCCCCGACCTGGTCCGGGCCTATACCTGGTATGTCCTGTCGGCGATCGGCGGCGATCCGGACGCGGCGATCAGCCAGGAGGAGGTGGTCAAGAAAATGACGGCGGAGCAGATTGAGCAGGCGCATGCGCTGATCGACGACTACCGGGTCTGGATGTACCCGTTCCGCTGAGGTCCGGTTCGACCAAAGGGAAGAGGGCCCCGTCGCAGGGGCCCTCCGCACATCCAGCGGTACTCAGTTCATGTCGGCGGCGCGGCGTGCCGCGATTTCCTCTTCCGCCTCGCCGACCGCGGCGGTCAGTGCGTCGAACACCTCCCCGCCGCCATCGACGTTGTCCTTGAACCAGTCATAGACAGGCTCGGCCGCGTTCCGGAACGCCGCCTTCTCTTCCGGCGTCGGCACGTAGATGTCGCCACCACCGGCCGCGAACTCCTGATAGGCGTCGATCGACTTGCGCTTGGGCGAGGCGAAGGTGGCCTGCTGCAGCGCATAGAAGCCGTCGACGACGACGTGGCGCAGTTCCTCCGGCATGGACTGGAACTTGTCGTTGTTCATGAACCACAGCGCGCCCATGTAGGCGTGGCCGTCGAGGGTGATGTACTGCAAGCCCGGCATCGGGGAACTTCATGCCCATGATGTCGGTGATGCCGTTCTTGGAACCCTCGACGACACCGGTCTGGAACGAGGTGAAGAGCTCCGGCCACGGGATCGGGGTCGGAGATGCGCCAACCGCCCGCACCAGTTCCTGCGGCAGGTCGGCGACGACCGTCCGGATCTTCAGGCCGTCTAGGTCGTCGGGCGTTTGGACACGGCGCTGGGTGTTGGCGAAGTTGCGCCAGCCGCCCGTATTGCCGATGGTCATCAGCCGGACCGCGCCGCCGGAGGCGTCCGCCACCATTTCCTGCATCTTGGTGACGAATGGCGAGCCGGATTGCAGCACCGCCTCGGCGATGCGGTCGTCGGCCATCAGATAAGGCAGGTCCAGCACCTGGACGAACGGGAAGATATTCGCCGTGCCGCCGGAGGTCTGGATGACGACATCGATATTGCCGTCGGCCACGCCCGCGAGGCATTCCGAACCGTTCGAGCAGAGCTGGGTTCCGATGAAGAGCTCGACCTCGATCGCGCCGTTCGACGCCTGTTCGACGTAGTTCTTGAAGACGATCAGACCGTCATAGTCCTCGTCGTTCTCGTTCGAATTGGCGGTGGCGCGGATTGAAAAATCCGCCGCCGTTGCTGCCAGCGGTGCCCCTGCCAGCATGGTCGCCGCAAGCAAAGACACCAACATTCCCTTACGCATTATGTCCTCCCGTTTGGTTTTCATCATTATGTCAGTTCGTAACAAATCCTGTGAGTCGTGGGATCGTCATGGAGATCGCCGGGACATAGGTGATCAGGAAGATCACCAGAACCTCGACGGCCAGGAACGGCAAGATCGCCTTCGCGATCGTCTCGACTCTCTCGCCGGATACGGATGACGCGACGAACAGCACCAGCCCCATTGGCGGCGTCGCCAGCCCCACCGTCAGGTTCACGCTCATGATGATCGCGAAATGCACCGGGTGTACGCCGAGATCGACGAAGATCGGTCCGAGGATCGGCCCAAGAATGATGATGGCCGGTCCGGCGTCCAGGAACATGCCGACGATGAACAGCAGCAGGTTGATCAGGAAAAGCAGGATCAACGGATTGTCGGACAGCGCCAGGATGAACGCGGCCAGGGTCTGCGGTGCGTAGGAAAGCGACACAACCGTCTTGAACGCGATGGCCGCGCCGACCAGAAGCAGCACAACTGCCGAGGTGATCGCCGAGCGGCCGAAGATCTCCGGAAGGTCCGCGAGCTTCATCGTGCGCAGGATGAAGAAGCCGACGAGAAGCGCATAAGCCACGGCAACGGCGGCCGCCTCGGTCGGCGTGAAGACACCGACCAGGATGCCACCGAGGATCAGGATCGGCGTCTGCAACGGGACCACGGCACGCTTGCACACCATCCGGAAGTCGTGGCTGACGAAGCGGCGCATCCCCAGGAGCAGTGCGTGGGACGCCAGGATGCCGCCGGCGAGCACCAAAAGCTTGGTAGTTGTCGACGCTTCCGCCTCCGCGGCCGCGAAAAGGTCGAGCGGCACGGCGGAATAGATCAGCCCGCCCAGATTCAGGCGCGCCAGGGCGAAGGAGAACCAGTATTCGACCGGAGAGATGGTCTGGTCCTTGTGCACGATGCGCTCGGCCTTGGGCAGGTCGTAACGGTCCGCCAGGACGCGCACGACGGCCATGAGCCCGACTCCGACCAGCACGCCGGGAACGATGCCGGCCAGGAACAGCGCGGCGACGCTCTCGCCCATCACATAGGCGTAGATGATCATGATTCCCGACGGCGGGATGATCGGCCCGATCACCGAGGACGCCGCCGTGATCGCGGCGGCGAAACGGCGGGTATAGCCCTGCTTCTCCATCGCCGGAATCAGCATCGACCCGAGCGCCGAGGTGTCGGCCACGGCGGACCCGGACAGCCCGGCGAACAGGATCGAGGAGAGCACGTTCACATGCGCCAGCCCGCCGCGCAGATGCCCCATCAGAGCCTGGGCGAACTCGACGAGCCGGGTGGTGATGCCGCCCTTGTTCATCAACTCGCCGGCCAGCATGAAGAACGGGATCGCCATCAGGGGAAAGCTGTCCATACCATTGTAGACGTTGCGGTACAGCAGGTTGATGGCCCGCTCCTGGCCGTCGAGATACAGGAGGATACCCGGCGCCGCGACCAGGCCGAAGACGATGGGAAGGCCGATCGCGAGGAACAGCAGGAAGACCGGCAGGAACCAGATCAACATCTCACTCGTCTCCCGCCATCGCCGTACCTGGGATAGGCCGCAGGGAGTCCTTCCCCCCGAAGAACGAGATGATCGCGCGCAGCATCAACTCGATGTTCACGGTCAAGAGGAGCACGACGCCCACCAGGAGCGACCATCCCATCCAGGCCCGCGGCACCTTCACCCAATCGCCCTGGAAGTTAGGGTAGTAGAGCGAGGCGGTGGCGAATTTGGCGGAGAACCCGGTCACTTCGCCCCAGCCGATCGGTAGCGCGACGATCAGCACGACCAGCGGAATAAACAGGAGAACGAAGTAGAGGATTTCGGCCGCCCGCCTTGGCAGCGCGCGCACGAGCATGTCGATCGCGACGAAGCCGCCCTGACGGTAGGCCAGCGGCGCCATGAACCCGGTCATCCAGAGCATGCAGAAGCGCGCCGCCTCTTCCGACCAGGCAAGCGGGCTGCCGAGTACATAGCGGAAGAACACCTGCAACAGGATCGACAGGACCATCAGGCCGATGGCAACGACCGATATCCACCACCCGATGCGCAGTGTGAAGTCATTCCAGGCTTGGAACGGCAGCAGTACGTATTTTGACAGCGCCATCCAGCATCCTCCCTGCGACCCGTTCGTGCGGGCATTCTGCTGCCACTCTCGGTTTTCAAAGGCCGTCTGTAAAGTGCCGCATCGGGCCCCGCCCCGTGTTGTCATGTACGCGAAAACGGGGATCTTGATGAGTTGATGGATCGGACTCCGAGGCGGCAGCCGGAATAGTGCGGCAACCGGTGAACAATTCTCCCTTGACCGGTGCTCCCGGAGGGATCAATAGAAGCCCGCATCCAGATGCCGGTCTTGCGACTTGAATCTTGCACCGCATCTGCCGAAGACGCCTTTCCGGCCTTTTGCCATCCCATTGATTTAGCCGCTTGAATGAGTTCGATCCGGTCGCCCTTCAAAGTCCTGGCCGCGATTCGGCACGCAGGACAATTGCGGAGAAACGAGTACCGGTCCGAGGCTCACACCTGCGGAGAATCCAGAACATGCAGCTTGCTGCCATCCCACGATCCACCCGCCACGTGGCGCGGGTATACCCTGGGCCGGGTGACCGCTAGGGCATGAGCGTGGATGGGAAGCATCTGGCGCTGTTCCTGTACGGCTTCACCGGGGGCGGCGTGCCTCGGGTGATGGTGGCGCTCGCAAACGCGTTCGCGGAACAGGGTCAGAAGGTCGATTTTGTGGTGCTGCGCGCCGATGGCCCCCATCGCGATGAGCTATCCCCCGCGGTCCGGTTGGTCGAGCTCACATCCAGAGCATTGCGCTTTTCGCCGATCAAGAGGAACCGACGCTATCAGGAGCGAGCCGGCGTTCCGGCGCTGGCTCGATATCTGCGCAGCGCGCGCCCGGATCTGCTGCTCTCGGCAGGCGCCCGCATAAACGTCGCCGCCCTGTGGGCGCGGGCCCTCGCCCGAACCGGTACTCCCGTCGTGGTCAGCGCCCACACGCATCTGACGACCCACGCCAAATCCAAAGGCAAGGGGCATCTGCCCTGGCTCGCGCGACGGGCCTATCCGGCGGCCGACGCCATCATCGCGGTGTCGGACGGTGTTGCGGACGATCTCGCAAGGGTCGCGAGTTTGCCGCGAGAGCGGATCACGACGATCTACAACCCGGTCGTCACGCCGGAACTCGAGCACAAGATCCAACAGCCATTGGACCATCCGTGGTTCGCCCCCGACAGCCCACCGGTCATCCTGTCGGCCGGGCGACTGACCGAGCAGAAAGACTATCCGACGCTGCTCGAGGCCTTTGCCATCCTGCGCGCCACGCGCCCGGCGCGCCTGATGATCCTCGGGGAGGGCAAATCGCCTCGGCACCGGTCCGAGCTCCTGGAAATTGCCGAAGATCGCGGCATCGCCGAGGATGTCGATCTCCCCGGATTTGTGGAGAACCCGTATCCCTACATGGCTCGGGCTGCGGTCTTCGTGCTGTCGTCCGCCTGGGAAGGGTTCGGCAACGTGATTCCCGAGGCCCTCGCCTGCGGTTGCCCGGTGGTGAGTACCGATTGCCCCAGCGGCCCGGCGGAGATTCTCGATAACGGCACCTATGGACCACTGGTGCCCGTGGGCGATGCCGGCGCCCTTGCCGAAGCCATGGCATCGGTGCTCGACACCCCGCCCGATCGTGACCGTTTGCGCGCGCGCGCCGCCCTGTTTACGCCAGATAACGCCGCGCAGCAGTATCTCCAATTGCTGCGCCGGATTGGCTCGCCGGTGGAGTGAAAGACCATGGTCCGCCGCGTCGCGCGACCATTGCCGGAGGCAGTCTGACGACGTCGAACGATGCTTCAGGCGGCAACCAGCTTTTTCACGAAGCGCGTGACCGGTCGTCTGATCAACTGCTTGAACGTCAACATGCCCTTGGTCCTGATGGCGTGGATCACCAGCCAGGGCCAGCATCTCAGCTTCTCGGTCAGCGACAAATCGCTGGCCCGAAACACACGGAAGTGGAAACGCAGGAAACGCCCGAAAAACCGGAGCTGTTTTGACAGCGTGTCGGGACGCAGAGTCGTCCTCGAGACCGCGGTTTTGATGCTGTAAATCACACTGTTATTCGTGCCACGGACCCGGTCGTTCAGAATGAACTCCAATAGGGTCAGTCGGTCGCCAGCCCACGCGTAGCCGAACTCTTCCTGTATGGCCTGAGCCCGGCGCAAATCTTCGGCCCGGAACAGACCGTAGAACCACGGCCCCTGAGCAAACCACAGCAATTTGGTAACGCGGCCTAGCCGCGAGCGCCCGGTCAAATCGGGAAACGGTCGCAGACCGTTTCGGGTTGGCGTGCCGTCCGGCATGACCCGCTGAATAGTGCCGCAGGCAAGCGTGCATCCAGGCTCCTGGGTGATAATATCGACCAGTTCTTCCAGATAGTTGGGTTCGAGCCAGTCATCGTGGGCGTGCCACATGAAGTACTCGCTCTGGGCGTGGTCAAGGACGTAACGGAAATTCGGCAGAGCGCCGATATTGCTTTCCTGGCGGTGGAGCACGATCCTGTCGTCCCGCGCCGCCCACTTCTGAAGAATTTCCCAGGTCCCATCGGTCGAAACATTGTCGGAGATCAAGACGACAAAATTCCGATATGTCTGTTTGAGCAGCGCGGCCAGTGCCTGCTCGATGAACTGAGCCCCGTTGTAAACGGGCATCCCAATGGTGACGGGTGGAGGCATTCCTATAATCCGGGCAGCTGTATCGCGCTGGCGTGCGATCACAGGTACCGCAGGCCGCACGACGTGACAAGCTGCACGGGCCCGCAACCAGGAAGGGATCCGCGATCATCTGGCAAGTTCAAGCTGCCATGCCTGGCGCCAGTAAGGATCTACCACGACCCCACCGATGCCGCGTAATCGGTCAGCACGCGGCCAGACTTGAGCCGCCTGGTTGCCAGGCGCAATATCGGTGCTGGCGATATTCCACATTACTTTGGCTTGGCTGTGCTACGCAGCGCTGGGATTTCGCTGAGCGATCTGCCGGATCAGGGCTGGATTGGCCGTCGACGGCCAACACCGCCAGCATTCGGGATCTGAAATGAGTCAGCTGAGAGACCTTCCTCTCGACTTCGCGAATTGGGGAAACGATGGATATCAGTGTTTTGCAGAACGGCTCCAATGCGTCGCTGATCATGGAGCCCTTTCCCCATATGGTCATTGAACCGGCGCTGCCGCCGGCGATCTATGGACAACTATCCGAGGAGTATCCAGAGCCGCTGATCGTCGGCCGGGGAGGTTACAAGAATCAGCCTGCTTGCAGGTATTTTGCCCATGACGCGCTCGGCGAGGGAAAGATCTCGCCCCTTTGGACCTCCTTCCTGCGCTATCACACATCGGTGGAGTTTTTCAGGCAGGCAACCGATCTGTTGGCTCCGGCCCTGGAGCGGCACTATCCCGACCAGGTGGAATTCCTCCGAAACGCGCGCACCACCCCGCGGGACATGGGAAAGGCCGACATCGAACTGGAGTGCCAGTTCGTCGTCAACCTGCCGTGCGAGCAGACGGTCAGAACCATCCATCTCGACAATCCGCGGGAACTCTATGCGGTTCTCTTCTATATGCGGCATGCCGACGACCGCTCGACCGGCGGAGATCTGCAGATTTACAAGCGCAAAGGACAAACGGTCGATATTCGCGGCGTTCGCGAAGTGGATCCTGAAGGCGTCGAGTGGGTGAAGGATGTCGGATATGGCGCGAATAAGGTCGTGATATTCCTGAATACACCACAGTCTTTTCATGGGGTGAGTCAGCGCTTGAATAATCAAATTAACCGACGATACATGAACATCATTTCAGAGATTCCAAAAAGAAAAGGAACCATTATTAGAAGAAAGACCAAGCCATGGTTCGAACTGGCCTAGTATCAAGTCTCATTGAGCGGCATGCTTTGGGGATGCTCAATTTGGTTCGCATCAGATCCGATATGGCAAACGAAAGAGGTCAGCCAATTCTACGGTCGATCCCTGCTATCCGCGGCCGGGCGGTGTGAGTCTACGTTGCGTTGAAAGCCAGTCACGATGGTTCGAGGCGACGTGTCGGCCCGGCCGGAAGGAGCAGCACTCACGCCGCGAGATCCCCTTACGCCTTGACCAGATCGAGTCCGGCATTGATGGGGCCAAGTCGAAGTCCTATGCTGCCGCGCCACTGGCGGTAGAATCTAGTTTTCCCGGAAGCAGAATTGTCGGCGCGGATCATCGGTCCGGCCATTGGGAACAGGCCGAAATCAGGCGAGGAAACGATCGACACCATGGAGATTTCAGCACCGTCGGCGACAAAGCCGGCTTCCGGTTCCCCATGGACCCCAGACCCGAATATCAGATGGCACTTCGATATCGACATCGTCGGCGCCTGTAACCTGCAGTGTCCGACGTGCCCCGTGGGCAATCTGCCTGACATTCGTGTGGCCAAGGGCTATATGCAGCCGAGCCTGTTGGAAAAGATCGTCCGCAAGGCGATGCTCGAATGCAACCGGCTGCAGATCTCGCTCTACAACTGGACCGAGCCGTTCGTCCATCCGAAACTTGGCGAGATGATACGGGTCGTCCGGTCTCACGACCTGCGTTGTCTGGTGAGCAGCAACCTCAACATCATCAAGAACATCGATGATGTGATGGCGGCCGACCCGACCCGCCTACGGACATCCGTATCGGGCTTCACGCAAGAAACATACGGCATCACCCATAAGAGCGGAGATATTGAAGTCGTAAAGAAGAACATGGCGTTGGTCGCGCGGTCCAGAGACCGCAATCACAGTTCTACCGTGCTCGAGTTGTGTTTTCATCGATACCTTGGGAATCACGACGAAGAAGTCCAAATGCGGCGATATGCAGAATCGCTGGGCTTCAAGTTCGTACCCGTGTGGGCCTATTTCATGCCGCTGGAAAAGCTTCTGGCTTACGCCGACGGTGACGCGGTCGATGTGCAGCTAACCGACGAAGACCGAACGGTGATCGATAGACTCGCCTTGCCACTGGACAAAGCGCTCGAAGCATCAAAAAAATATCGGGACAAACCATGTGTCCTGCAAGAACAACAGCTGGCTATCAACTTAAAAGGTGACGTGATGCTCTGCTGCTCCGTGTACGACCAAAGCAAGTACACGCTCGGATCGTATCTCGATATGCCATTGCGCGAAATCCAGGAAAAGAAGTACCAGCAAAGCATCTGCGGCACCTGTATGAAGAACGGCGCCCATTCTCTTGCCGTGTATGGCGCGGAAGAACTCGACCAGATCGCGCTCGCCAATGTTGCCAAGCATCACCCCGACGCTAAGCTCAAAGGCATGCACGAGCTTGCGCGGGACCGGCATAGGCTTGACCAGCGGCTAATGCGAAAAGCCAGGAAGGGCTATTATAAGGTCCGCCGGAAGATCGCCGCCATATAGCATGCTCTTCTTGCAGATGGCCCGTTGACCGTGTCCCGAATTGGACAAAAGGCGGCAATCCAATGCTCTGAGGGAGTGTCGGAATCCGCCAGGGTATCATTTGGAATGGTCTGTTCGGCATTCGCGACAAGCAACCGCTCGATCAGAGCAGCCCCGTTGTAAACCGGGCTGCCGACCGCCAAGGAAGAACAAGACGGCCAGCCGAACTTGTGCTGCAACCGGCGCGAGCGGGTCGCGTTCCGGTCAATCCCCGAGGCATCGGAGGTATCCGTCCGGCGCCACCGTAATGAGCAACTTGTTTTGGATTTCCTCATCAATCTCGAAGCGATCATTCGTTTCAAGAAATGTGTGTACCGCGGTCTTTGGGTTGTCGCCTTTACACCAAGGCCGATCACGCGAGAATTCGTCGGGCATATCTTCGATTATAGTATCGAATACAATAATGTAGCTGCCGGATTTGACGAGTGGCGAGTATAGTTCGAGTTCGGCCAGCACATGCTCATGAGTATGGTTCGAATCAAGAATCACGAGGATTCGTTCACGGCCCCGCAAGCATTCCTCCACTGCCGCTACGACAGCGGGATCGGTGGACGAGCCTTCGATCATGTTGATGCGTATCGCCAGTGGATGCGCCTCAATGGCCTCGCGATTGTGGTCCCTTATGTCAATGTCGACCGCAACTACGACGCGATCACCGCCCAACATCTCCAGCAAGGAAGCACTGAGTATCAGTGAACCGCCGCGTGCGATGCCGGTTTCCAGGATGGCATCCGGCTGTACGCGCCAAATGATCTCCTGAAGTGCCAAAACATCCTGCGGAAACTGAATAATCGGCAATCCCAGCCATGTGAAGTGGTAGGAATACTCGTACTTCGAGCTCTGCTCAAACCACGAGCGAGTGGCATCGGCAAGCGTCTCATCGCGCCCCATAAGCGCGATTTTTTCTTTATTTCGATTGTCGAATTCTTCGTCAATTTTCATTCTTCTTCCCCGATTTCGTAATCTCCACTCTGACCTCGTAGCGATTGCTGCCGTCTTGAAACCAACATGCCGGATGTGGCGGAAACGTCCTGGCGCGCAAGCGGTTCAGCAGGTCACGCGCCGTGTACTGCTGATCCAGTTCCAACTTGGAAGCGGGGTCCAACTCCGCAGCGCGGTGCGCCGTCGCGCGCGCGTGATCCTGGGGAATCCTAGGTATCGTACCCTTCCTGATCAGCGCATAGTTTTCCTCGAACAGTCGTACGATTTCGGACTTGGCCTTCAGGTAAAGGGTCTCGCCGGTATCTTCCCATGACTTTTCGATTTGTGCCTGGAACGCCAGATCGCCGTGATCCACCTCGCTGTCGACCCAATGCAGGGACACCCCGAATGGCACCTCCTCCACGAGGTTCCAGAAGTTGGGGTGCTTTCCGCGATTGTAGGGCAACGAACTGGGATGGAAATTGAGGAATCCAGTGCTCGGCAGGGACAAGACTGGGTCCCGGACGATATAGGGCCACCATGCAAGAATGCCGAGATCCGGGTTCATTCGCCGCATCCTCTCGACGACTTCCGGCTTGTACAGGTCATCGCTTCGGACCACGGTCTCGACATCGTTTTGCAGCGCGTCCTCTGAAAGAGCCTTGGTAGCGTCGGTCTCCGCGCGAGAATTGAGAACCAGAGCGCCGATTCGATCGCCCGTTGCGAGGATGTGGTTCACAACCTGGGCACCGACATCGCCATCAGCGAAAACAAGCAGCTTCATGGCTTCAGGTTTTGGCATGGCCTACGCGCGTCAGTCTTGCGTAGCCAGGATGTTCAGGAACTCAGACGCTACTTTGCCGACATCCGACTTGCTGAGATTGAAACCACTTGGAAGGTTGATCCCTGTCGGGGTAACCGCATAACTGACATGGTTTCTTAGCCGGGCAGCATCGGCTTCCGAGTAATCCACATAGGCAGGGATCGAACTCAAGGGATCGAACATGGGGCGACTGTCGATAGCAGCTCGGCCAAGTCGTTCCATAATTTTTGTCTTGTGCAGTTCCGGTCGATCAACGGCCACCGCGGTCACCATCCAGTAGGTGTTGACCACGTTCGGCGCTTCCGAGTTCAGCGTGATGCCGCAGCAATCGCCAAGGGCCATACGATACCAGTCGAAGATCTCGCGCTTGCGGGCCACCAATTCGTCGATTCGTTCAATCTGCGCCAGCCCCAGCGCCGCCTGCATGCTCGACATCTTGTATTTGAAGGCCACCTCGGCATTGCGGAACATGCGGTCACCGGGCACCCGGCCATGGTCGCGCAGGAAAAGACAGCGGCGATAGAAATCCTCGTCGTCGGTGACCAGCATGCCACCTTCACCGGTAGTCAGTGTCTTGGAGCCGTGAAAGCTGAATACACTGGCATGGCCGAAGCTTCCGGCCTTGCGGCCGTCATATTGCGATCCGATCGCTTCCGCGGCGTCTTCGATGACGGCGATCCTGCGCTCTGCGGCGAGCTCGAGGATCGCATCCATATTCGGCATGTTGCCGTAGAGATCGACAACGATGACGGCTCTGGTGCGCGGTGTGATGACCGCTTCGAGAGACTCGGCCGTCAGGCACCAGGACCTGGCATCGACGTCCGCGAAGACAGGCGTCGCGCCGACATAGGAGATCGGCGCCGAGGAGGCGATCCAAGTGACATCGGGCACGACGACCTCGTCATCGGGCCCGATGTCGAGCGCCGCCAGGCTCAGGTGCAGACCGGAAGTGCATGAAGGGAGAGAGATTGCATACCGCCGTCCGACATAGGCGGCAAAGGCTGTCTCGAATCGCTCGTGGTACATGTTGGCGTCGCCGTACCATGCGTTGGTCGCGGCATCGGTAACGTATTGGATCTCCTTCTCGGTGATCCAGGGGCCGGCAACGGGAATTCTGCCGACGGACGGCTGGCCCTTGTTCATGGTGCGAAATCCGGATAGCTCGCATCGCGTTCGGAGATAACCACAGGTTCGAGCGGCCAGTCGATCGCGAAAGCCTGGTCGTTCCAACGCACACCGCGGGCAAGGTCGGGATGATAGGTCTCGCCCATCAGATAGGATACTTCGCTGTCGTCCTCCAGCGTAACGAAACCGTGGGCACAGCCTGGCGGGACATAGAGTGCGGTGTGGCTTTCGCCGCTCAGCACCCGGCCGATCCAGCGGCAAATGGCGGGCGAGTCCAGCCGGAGATCGACAGCGACGTCATAGATCGAACCGCGCGTACACCGGACCAGCTTGGGTTCCGGCTTCGGCTCTGCCTGGTAGTGCAGGCCGCGCAGGGTGCCCCGCGCCCTGTTGAACGAGATATTGGCCTGCGGGAATTGGCTGTGCAATCCTCTCCGGGCAAACTCCTCAGCGCAGAAGCTGCGGGCGAAGAAGCCACGCTCGTCACCGATCTTTTCCAGATCGACCACATGGACGCCAGGGATCTCGGTCTCGGTGAAGATCACGCCTGCACCTCGATCTCGGGGACCGGCACGACAAAGCGGCCGCCCCATTCGCGCACCTTGGCCATTGAAGCCATGATCTCGTCGCGCAGGTTCCAGGGCAGGATCAGAACGTAGTCGGGCCTGGTCTCGAAGATGCGCTCAGGCGAATGGATCGGCAAACGGCTGCCCGGCAGATAGCAGCCCTGCTTGTGCGGATTGCGGTCGACCACATAGGCGATCAGTTCGCCGTCGATGCCGCAGGTGTTGAGCAGTGTGTTGCCTTTGGCCGCCGCGCCATAAGCAACGACGGTCTTGCCTTCGGCCTTGGCGCGGCGCAGGAATTCGAGCAATCGGGCCTTGACCGCGGCGACCTTATCGGCAAATCCGGCATAGGCCTCCAGGCGGTCGAGCCCGGCGACGGCTTCCTCGGCACGCAACTCTTCGACCGCCGCACTGGCAGCGCGCGGCTCGCCGTCGCGCCGGCTGGCGAAGACGCGAAGGCTGCCGCCATGGGTCGGCAACTGCTCGACGTCGAAGACCACCAGACCGTGACGCGCGAAGACCCGTTCGACGGCGAGGAACGAGAAGTAGCTGAAATGCTCGTGGTAGATCGTGTCGAACTGGACGCCGCGGATCAGCCGCAGCAGATGCGGAAACTCCAGGCTGAGCACGCCTGCCGGCTTGAGCAGGAGCGCCAGGCCGGCAACGAAGTCGTTGAGGTCCGGGACGTGGGCCAGCACGTTGTTGCCGACCAGCAGGTCCGCCGCCAGATCCCGCGCCAGCAAGTCGCGGGCCGTCGACTCGCTGAAGAAGCGGACCTCGCTCGGCACGCCTGCGGCTTCGGCGGCGGCCGCCACGTTCGCCGCCGGTTCGATTCCCAGCACCGGAATGTCGGCCGCCAGGAAGTGACGCAGCAGGTAGCCGTCATTGCTCGCCACCTCGACCACCAGACTGCCGGCGTCAAGGCCGAAGCGCGCGATGCTCGCCTCGGCGAAGCGCCGCGCGTGATCAACCCAGGACGCCGAGTAGCTGGAGAAATAGGCATAGTCGCCGAAGATTTCCGCCGGTGGCACGGCGGATTCGACCTGGACCAGGAAGCAGCCGCCGCAGACCCTGGCATGCAGGGGGTAGCGTGGCTCGACCGCGGCAAGGTCGGATGCGTTGAGGTATGAATTGGCAAGGGGAGTCGAGCCGAGGTCGACGAATGTCCGGGTCAGTTCGGCGCCGCAGGAACGACAGATCGGGCGCGACACCGCGCTCATCGGCCGAGTCCCTGATAGCGCTCGATCTGGTCCAGGCTGATGGCGCGCATGTCGCTGCCGTCGGCATGGGCCCGGTACCAGCCGATAGTCCAATCGAGCGCCTGCTCCATTCCCTGCTTGGGCCGCCACCCGAGGGACTTGGCCGCCAGGCTCGAGTCGAGCGTCAGGCGGTGCGCTTCGGGTACCGACTCGGCCTGGTCAATGCGCCAGCCTGCGCCATCGCTCCAGTGCTCGGTCATGCGTTCAACGACCGACCGTACCGGCAGCACATCCTCCGGCGCCGGTCCGAAATTGAGCGCCGGCGGCACCTCCCCGCCGGCGCAGAGCTGTTCCGCGTAGGCCAGGTAACCGGCCAGTGGCTCAAGAACGTGCTGCCAGGGGCGGGTCGCCTCGGGGTTCCGGATCAGCAGCTCTTGCCCCGCCGTCAGGGCGCGCACGAAGTCGGGGACCAGGCGGTCCATGGCCCAGTCTCCGCCGCCGATCACGTTACCGGCGCGGGCGCAGGCGACACGAGTCGCGGATTTGTCGAGGAAGCTGCGACGATAGCTAGCGGTGACGATTTCCTGGCAGGCTTTTGATGCGCTGTAGGGGTCGTCGCCACCAAGCCGGTCATCCTCCCGGAACGGCCGGCCCTCTCCGTCATTGGCATAGACCTTGTCGCTGGTGACGACCACGACCGCCTTGATCGCCGGAATGCGCCGCACGGCGTCGAGCACGTGAGCCGTACCCAGGACATTGCTGGCAAATGTGCCGACGGGGTCATCGTAGGATGGCCGCACGAGGGCCTGGGCGGCCAGGTGGAACACAATATCCGGATTAGCCCTGGTCAGACTGTCGAAGGCGACCGGCGGGTCGCGCAGATCACCGAATTGCGAGGCCATGCGCGGCCACGGCGCCAATATCTGGAAAAGGTTCGGTTCCGTGGCCGGCGGCAATGCGACGGCGGTGACCTCGGCCCCGAGGGTCTCCAGCCACAAGGCCAGCCACGCCCCCTTGAAACCGGTGTGGCCGGTCAGCAGCACGCGGCGGCCACGCCAGAAAGAGGGCGTTATGGCCAGACTTTCCACGGTGCCTCGCCACTCTTCCACAGATCATCGAGGACCATCTTGTCGCGCAGGGTGTCCATCGGCAGCCAGAAGCCCTCATGGCGAAACGCAGCAAGTTCCCCGTTTGCGGCCAATTGTTCGAGAGGTTTCTGCTCCCAACCAGCCTCGTCGCCGTCGATGAGATCCAAGACTTTGGGCGATAGGACGAAGAATCCGCCGTTTATGTAACCGCCATCGCCGCGCGGCTTCTCCGCGAAGCGGGCCACCTGGTCGCCGTCGAGCACAGCGGCGCCGAATCGGCCCGGCGGTTGAACGGCTGTCATCGTGGCCTGTCGACCATGCTCCTCATGGAAATCGAGCAGCGCGCCGATATCGATGTCGGCGACTCCATCGCCATAGGTCATGCAAAAGCGATCCGCGCCAGCGAGGTATTGCGAGACCCGTTTGAGGCGACCACCGGTCATGGTGCGCGCGCCCGTATCCACCAATGTCACCCGCCACGGTTCGGCGGTGTTGTTGTGGAACTCGATCTCGTGCTTTGCGAGATCGATCGTCACGTTCGAGTTATGCAGTACGTAGTTGGCAAAATACTCCTTGATCATATAGCCCTTGTATCCAAGGCAGACGATGAAGTCCGTCAGCCCGTAATGGGCATAGATCTTCATGATGTGCCAGAGGATGGGATGTCCACCGATCTCGACCATCGGTTTGGGCTTCACGTCGGTTTCCTCTGACAGGCGCGAGCCCAGGCCGCCCGCCAGGATTACGGTCTTCATATCAGGCACGAATCTATCGAATTCATCGGTTGGCCGGATCGCCGGGCATCAGTCGCTTGAGATTCGGTGCTCAAGGCACGCGCGCGTACTGATAGTACTTGCCGCGCCGAGCGGCAAGCTCCCGTCATCGTCGGGGCCGGCCGCCGGTTTGGCCGCGTAGATCGGCGGGGATGGTGCGGCAGGATGCGATAGACGGGTCGCCGCCGGCAGCGCCGTTACAGCCCGAACTCCGACAAGTCTACCGGCCGGCGCTCCCGGATCGACCGTTCCGCGGCCAGGCCCATCGCCACCGCTTTCAGCCCGTCGTTCAGACCGACCTCCGGCGCGGTGTCGTTGAGCATCGCCTTGCGGAAGGCCAGGTGTTCGAAATAAGTCGAGCCGTGATGGTGGCCGGCCGCCAGCACATCCGCGTCGACCGGGATCGTCTCGGTGTGCCGATCCCCGCTGTCCCGCAAGCCGATGAACAGGGTCGAGGACGGCACGCAGGCCTCGACCTTGCCGCGCTCGCCAATTGCCGAAATCTCTTCCTGGTCGCGGGAGACTTCCGCGAACATGCACAGATCCAGCAGCGCCCGGGCGCCGTTCTCGAAGTCGACGATCACAAAGGCGTTGTCGACCATGTCCGGCGTTTCGCCACCGTAGCGCTCGTCGAGATGGTTCACATCCTGCGCTCCACTGGAGAAGACCCGAACCGGCTCGGCACCGACGATCAGCCGCATCAGGTCGAAGAAATGACAGCATTTCTCCACCATGGTTCCGCCGGTGTTGCGGGAGAAGCGGTTCCAGTCGCCGACCTTGGTCAGGAACGGGAACCGGTGCTCACGGATCGCCAGCATGCGCAGCGTCCCGATGGTGCCGGCCCGCACCTCCTCGATCAGGCGGGCGACCGGCGGCATGTAGCGATACTCCATCGCGACCCAGACCGGTGCTGAGCGCCCGCTCGCCGCGTCAACAACCCGTCGACAGTCTTCCATCGTGGTGCACAGCGGTTTCTCGACCAGGATCGGCAGACCGGTCGCCAGCGCCGGCATCAGGACCTCGGCATGGGTGTGGTTCGGGGTGGCGATCACCAGCGCATCGGCCAGATCCGCCGCCAGCAGGTCGTGCGGATTGTCGAACGCCCGCACCTCCGGTCCGGCCATGGCCGCCGCCGCTCCGCGCATGCCATCGTCGGAGTCGGCGATCGCGGTCACCGCCGCATCCGGGATCAGCGCCAGATTGCGGATATGCTCCTGGCCCATGGTCCCCGCGCCGATGATGGCGTATCGAATCTTTCCCATGCCCCTGCCTGACAAATCTGCGGACGTTCCTATGGACAGGATGGCGAATAGCATCGGCGGAGTTTGACCACAAGCGCTGCCCACAAGGCTTGGCCAAGCGCCCATAGCTCGACCACGCCGGCGATTTTGCCCCACGGCCGCCGGCTTTCCCATCTATCACCGCTGCGTTAGAACATCAGCCGACCCAACCTGTGCCGAGACCAGCCCCCATGCCCGACAACGCCCCAAAAACGATCCGTCTGGATGAGTACCGCGTTCCGGAATTCCTGATCGATACGGTCGATCTGACCTTCGACCTGTTCGAAGACGGCGCCACGGTGACATCCAAGCTGGCAATCCGGCGCAATCCGCAATCGGACGGCGACGGCGCGCCGTTGGTACTCGACGGGCAGCATCTGGAGCTGGTGTCGGCGACGTTGAACGGCGAGGAGTTGGGTGGCAACCGCTACACGGTGGACGCCGACAGCCTGACCCTGCCGGACGTGCCGGACGCCTTCACCCTCGATATCGTCACCCGGATCGAACCGCACAAGAACACCGCCCTGGAAGGCCTCTACACCTCCGGCGGCAATTTCTGCACCCAGTGCGAGGCCGAAGGGTTCCGGCGGATCACTTATTTCCCCGACCGCCCTGACGTCATGGCGCGTTACACCACGACCGTCATCGCCGACCGCGCCAAATGCCCGGTGCTGCTGTCCAATGGCAATCTGGCAGAGAGCGGCGATGCCGGCGACGGTCGCCACTGGGCCAAATGGGACGACCCGTGGCCCAAGCCCTCCTACCTGTTCGCCCTGGTGGCCGGCGACCTGGTGCCCTACCGCGACAGCTTCACCACCCGGTCCGGACGCGAGGTGCCGCTTGAGATCTATGTCCGCGAGGGCGATGTGGACAAATGCGAGCACGCCATGCGTTCGCTGAAGAACTCCATGGCCTGGGACGAGGAGGTCTACGGGCTGGAATACGATCTGGAGCGCTTCATGATCGTGGCCGTGAGCGACTTCAACATGGGCGCGATGGAGAACAAGGGACTCAACGTCTTCAACTCGAAATACGTGCTGGCCAGCGCCGAGACCGCCACCGACAGCGACTACGACAATATCGAAGGCATCATCGGTCACGAGTATTTCCACAACTGGACCGGCAACCGGGTGACCTGTCGCGACTGGTTCCAGCTCTCCCTGAAGGAGGGGCTGACGGTCTTCCGCGACCAGGAGTTCTCCGCCGACATGGGCAGTGCGGCGGTCAAGCGCATCCACGATGTGCGCCGGCTGCGCGCCACCCAGTTCCCCGAGGATGCGGGCCCGACGGCGCATCCGGTCAGGCCGGAAAGCTATATCGAGATCAACAACTTCTATACCCCGACCGTCTACGTGAAGGGTGCAGAGGTGGTGCGGATGATCCACACCCTGATCGGGGCCGAAGCGTTCCGCGCCGGCACGGACCTCTATTTCGAGCGCCATGACGGGCAGGCCGTGACGATCGAGGATTTCGTTGCGGCGATGGAGGATGCCAGCGGCACCGACCTCGCCCGCTTCCGCCAGTGGTACGCCCAGGCCGGCACGCCGGAAATCACCGTGGACGATACCTACGACCCGGAGGACGGCTCCTATACCCTGACCGTCAAGCAACGCACCCCTCCGACGCCCGGTCAGGATCACAAGGGCCCGCTGACGATCCCGCTCGCGGTCGGCCTGCTGGACCGGTCCGGCGGCGACATGGCGCCAACCCTGGATGGCAACTCGGCGGAAGGAACTACGGTTCTGACAGTGACCGAAGCCGAGCAGTCTTTTCGGTTCGAAGGCGTGCCGAGCGCCCCGGTGCCGTCGCTGCTGCGCGGATTCTCGGCTCCGGTGAAACTGACCGCACAGCCGCGCGATCGGTTGCTGTTCCTGTTCGCCAACGACAGCGATCCGTTCGCCCGCTGGGAGGCCGGCCAGCAACTGGCCTCGCAGTTGCTGCTCGACTTGGTCGCCGTCCATCAGCGTGGCGAGACGCTGGCGCTGGACGCGGATTTTGTTGATGCCTTCGCCCGGACGCTGGAGGACGATTCACTCGACCGGGCCTTCGTCGCCGAGGCCCTGACCCTTCCGGGCGAGGCCTATCTGGCCGATCAAATGGCGACGGTCGATGTGGATGCGATTCATGCCGCCCGGACCTTCGCCCGACGGGAGATCGCGGCGCGACTTGGCGACCGACTGCGCGCCACCTATTCGGCCAGCAGCGACGACGGCCCCTACCAGCTCAATCCGACGGCCGCCGGCCGCAGGTCCCTGAAGAACCTCTGCCTCGCCTATCTGGGATCGCGGCCCGACGACAGCGAGGCCGTAGCCTTGGCCGGCGTGCAGTTCCGCGAGGCCGACAACATGACAGACGTCCAGGCGGCCCTATCGGTACTGCGCGATATCGACGCGCCGGCCCGCGAGGAGGCAATCGCGGCCTTCTATGAGAAATGGCGCCATGACCCGCTGGTCATCGACACCTGGTTCTCGCTGCAGGCTCTGTCCAGCCTGCCGGGCACCCTGGATGCGGTCACGGGCCTGACCAAGCATGCGGATTTCGACTGGCATAACCCGAACCGGGCGCGCTCGCTGATCGCCGCGTTTGCCACCGGCAACCAGTACCGATTCCATGCCGCCGATGGCGGCGGATACGACTTGCTGGCCGACAGTGTGCAGACGGTCGAGACGCTGAATCCGCAGCTCGCCGCCCGGCTGCTGGTTCCGCTGGGGCGCTGGCGCCGTCAGGATACCGACCGGCAGGCCAAGATGAAGGCGGCACTGGAGCGCATTCTCGCCATCGAGGGGCTGTCGCCCGACGTTTACGAGATCGCCAGCAAAAGCCTAGCATAACGGATGCGGGCACCATGACGGGTGGCTTCGATACCGACACGATTTCAAGACTGAGAGGTGACGCCCAATGCCGCAGGGCGTGAATATCCGGACGATCGCCGCCCTGATGCTGGCGCTTGTCGCGCTGGCGCCCTTGCCTGCCGCCGCGCAGACCAACGATTGCCAGTGGTCCTTCGACCGCGAATGCGACGAGCCGGGCATCGGCAGTGGGCTGTGTGCCCGCGGCACCGATGCCGCCGATTGCCAGGCGGAGGCCGATTCCTGTCAATTCGCCTTCGATGGCGAGTGCGACGAGCCGACGCTGGGCACCGGCTTATGCACTTCCGGCACCGACACAACCGACTGCATCGCGCTTGCCAATGGCTGTGAGCACGCATTCAACGATGTCTGCGACGAGCCGAGCGGCACCGAGCTGTGCGAAGCGGGCACCGATGCCCATGATTGCGGTCCGCGCGACGTCGCCGGCCCTAACAGCTGCAAATTCGCCTTCGACGGCGAGTGCGACGAAACCGGTTCGGGGACGGGCGTGTGCGCAATCGGTACCGACACCGCGGATTGTCGCCGCCGCGCGATCGCCGGCGGACCCGAGAGCTGCCCCTTTGCCGATGACGGGGAATGCGACGAGCCGGGCATCGGCACGGGCAACTGCATGGCCGGAACCGACACCAAGGATTGCCGCGGCATCTCCGCACCCTCCAGCCTGGTATTCCAGGTGCAGTCGCTGCTGCAGAGCCTGGGCTATGACCCGGGCAGCGTCGACGGCCAGATCGGCCCGACGACCCGTGATGCGATCCGCAACTTCCAGCGCGAAAGGCGCCTGCCCCAAACCGGCCAGGCGACACAGGATCTGCTGGATACGCTACAGGGGCTTTATTGAGGGCGGGTTGGCCGACTTGAGATCAGCCGGCATTCGGGCGATGGCGGGAATGACAGACCGATCTGGACAAGGAGTCCAAACACGTCTGCACCAGGACTCTACCGCAACATCGACTGGGCGGCGCCGAATGGCAGCGACACGAAGAAGGCGATCGCCTCGCCCTCCGAGATCACGCTCTGCTCTTCCCGGTCCGGTGCCTTGCCGATCTGGACGAAGCTGCCGCCGGGCAACGGTATGACCTGCCAATCGGTTCCCGAGTGCGGGCCGACGAAGAATCGGCCCTGTCTCAACTCTCCGATGATCCGCTTGGCTTCCGTCTTGGTCATGGGTGCGATCCGGTGAAACTGCGGGTTGTCGCCTAATTGGCAACCGGATCGTGGGATGAGAACCGTTTAGGATTGATTAACGAATTGGAGGCGTCGCGAACGACCTCAGTCCGCCGGCGGTCAGACCTTGTTCACCGGCAGTTTCAGATAGGAGACCCCGTCCTCTTCCGGAGGCGGAAGCTCGCCGGCGCGCATGTTGACCTGCACCGAGGGCAGCAGCAGCTTCGGCATCCCAAGGCAGCGGTCGCGCTCGGTGCGCATCTTCACGAAGGCCGCCTCGTCCACATCGCCGCCGATATGCACATTGCCGGCTCGCTGTTCGGCGACCGTGGTCTCCCAGGCGTAATTATCACGCCCCGGCGCCTTGTAGTCGTGGCACATGAACAGCCTGGTTTCCGGCGGCAGCGACAGGATCCGTCGGATCGACCGGTAGAGGGCCGCGGCGTCGCCGCCGGGGAAATCCGCCCGGGCAGTACCGAAATCCGGCATGAACATGGTGTCGCCGATAAAGGCCGCATCGCCGATGACATAGGTGACGCAGGCCGGCGTATGACCCGGCGTTTCCATCGCCCAGGCCTCGATCTCGCCGACCTGGAACCGCTCCTCATCGGCGAACAGATGATCGAACTGGCGGCCATCGGTGCTGAAGGACGGCTCGGCATTGAACACGGTCTTGAAGACCGACTGGACGTCGTTGATATGGCTGCCGATGCCGATCCGCCCGCCCAACTGTTCCTTCAGATAAGGTGCGCCGCTCAGATGATCGGCATGGACGTGGGTTTCCAGGACCCAGTCGAGGGTCAGGCCGTTCTCCTTGATATGGGCGATGATCTGGTCGGCCGGCGCCGAGTCCGTCCGGCCCGACGGCGCATCGAAACCCATGACGGAATCGATAACGACACAGGTTCCCGTCGCCGGATCCGACACCACATGCGAGGCGGTATTGGTCGGCTCGTCAAAGAACGTTTTCACCTCGGGCTTCATGGCTTCCTCCATCATTCGGTCCGATCACGCGATCGCCCCTTGCTTATATATTAGTCTATCCTCATATTAGTCCATATGGAATTGCGCGACGCCTGGCGCGCGCCGAGAACAGGAGCATTGCCTGACATGACCGCATCCCCGTTACGTGAAATCGACCCTGTGACCTTGAAGCGCTGGCTCGACGAGGACAAGGCGGTTCTGATCGATATTCGCGACTCCGACGAGTATGTGCGCGAGCACATTCCGGGCTCGCGCCTGGTTCCGCTGTCGAGCTTCGCCGAAGCCGACTTTCCGCAAGAGCACGACAAGATCGCCGTGTTCCACTGCAACACCGGGACTCGTACCTGCCAGGCGGCGCCGCAGATCCTCGGGGCCGGTTTCCAGGACGTCTACCATCTGGATGGCGGGCTGAAGGCCTGGAAAAGCGCCGGACTGCCGGTCGACCTGAACCTCAAGGCCCCGATCAGCATCATGCGTCAGGTACAGATCACCGCAGGATCCATGGTCGTGCTGGGGATCGTGCTGGCGCTGCTGGTGTCGCCCTGGTTCATGGCGTTCAGCGCATTCGTCGGAGCGGGCCTGGTCTTCGCCGGTGTCAGCAACACCTGCGCCCTGGCCGCGATCCTGGGAATGATGCCCTGGAACCGCCGCGTGACGACGCCGACCACCCAGATCATGGCGCCGGCCGAATAGGCGTCCTCGACACGCAGGGCTTGCCATAGAGTGCACCGACGACCGGGCGGACCGTGCACGGTCCGGAATGGACATCGAACTGCGCCATGGCAAGCGGAATCAAAGGGACGCAAGGTTACGCCGAACAGGCGGAGACCCTGCTCGTTCGTTACGAGTCCTTTTCCTTCGACGAGGCGCATGCGCCGGTTCTGCATCTGGTGCCGACCACACCCTCCCGTGTTCTCGATATCGGCTCCGGCACCGGGCGCGACGCCGCCCATCTTGCCGGGATGGGACATCGCGTCATCGCGGTAGAACCGACGGACGCATTTCGGATCGCGGCGTCCCGGCTGCATCCGTCGCCGGCCATAGACTGGGTCGATGACGGACTTCCCGACCTCGCGCGCATCGTGGCCGGTGGCGAGCAGTTCGATCTGGTCATGCTGACGGCGGTATGGATGCATCTGGACGCGGTCGAACGCAGGCGTGCGATGCCGATCGTGGCATCACTAATCCGCCCCGGCGGCGTGATGCTGCTGTCTCTGCGCCATGGAATCGTTCCGGAGGGCCGGCGGATGTTCGAGGTGTCGCCGGAAGAGACTATTGAGCTTGCCCGCGCCGAAGGCCTGAAGCCGCTCGTCAATCTTCACACCGACTCCGAATTGGAGTTCAACAGGCGCGAGGGCGTGACCTGGACCCGGCTGGCCTTCGAAAAGGACGATCCACAGCAAGACGTCGTGAAGTCGGGTCGACCTCACCTCTGAATCCCGCTCCAGGAGCAACCGACCCTTCAAATCCGCGGGGCTGATCCCTCCAGTCTCCCGCGCTACATCACCGCGCCGATCTGCCAGGGGATGAACTCGGAATCGCCGAAGCCCTGGGCTTCGCTCTTGGTCGGCGCGCCGGAGGCGACCTCCAGAATAAGCTCGAAGATCCGCCGGCCCATCACGTCCATCGACACGCCCTCGTCGATGATCGCGCCGCAATTGACGTCCATGTCCTCGGACATGCGCTCATACATGGTGGAGTTGGTCGCAAGCTTGATGCAGGGGGCCGGCTTGAAGCCGGAAACCGAGCCGCGGCCGGTGGTGAAGCAGACCAGGTTCGAACCGCTGGCGACCTGCCCGGTGATCGAGCAGGGGTCGTATCCGGGGCTGTCCATGAAGGTGAAACCCTTGGTCGTCACAGGCGCGGCGTATTTGTAGACGCCGACCAGATTGCTGGTCCCGCCCTTGGCCGCCGCGCCCAGGGATTTCTCCAGGATCGTGGTGAGGCCGCCGCGCTTGTTGCCCGGAGACGGGTTGTTGTTCATCTCGCCGCCATTGCGGGCGGTGTACGCCTCCCACCATCGGATGCGTTCCACCAGGGTCTCGCCGACTTCGCGGCTGACCGCACGGCGGGTCAGCAGATGCTCGGCGCCGTAGATCTCCGGCGTTTCCGCCAGCACGGCGGTGCCGCCATGGCGGGCCAGCGTGTCGGACGCCACGCCCAGCGCCGGATTGGCGGTGATGCCGGAATAGGCGTCCGAGCCGCCGCATTGCAGGGCGATCATCAATTCGCTGGCCGGCACGGTCTCGCGCCGTGCCTGGTTGGCCACCGGCAGCATCTCCGCGATCATCGAAACGCCGCGCTCGACCGTCTGTCGGGTGCCGCCCGAGGATTGGATGTTCATGGTCTGGAACAGCGGGCCGCGCTCGATGCCGTAGGCCTCCAGCAGGAAGTCGATCTGGTTGACCTCGCATCCGAGCCCGACCATCAGCACGCCGGCGAAGTTCGGGTGCCTTGCATAGCCCCACAGCACCCGCTGCAGATTGTCGTAGCCTTCACCGGTATCGGCCATGCCGCAGCCGGTGGAATGGGTCAGCGCCACCACCCCGTCCACATTCGGGTATCGGTCCAGCAACTGCTCCTCGCAGGCCCGCGCTATGTAGCGGGCGACGGTGGCGGAGCAGTTCACGCTGGTCAGTACGCCGATATAGTTGCGGGTGCCGACTTTGCCATTGGCCCGACGATAGCCCTGGAATGTCGCCCGGTCGGACTCCGGAACGTAGTCGGTCGGCCGCGCCTCCTGGCCAAAGGCGTAGTCGCGCTCGAATTCGTGCATCTCCACATTGTGGACATGCACATGGTCTCCGGCGGCGATCGGCTCGGCGGCAAAGCCGATGATCTGGTCGTATTTGCGGACCGGCTCGCCGACTGCGATCGCCGCCGTCGCCAGCTTGTGTCCGGCCGGCACATGGACCTTGGCCGAGACACCTTCCTCAGGAACCTCGGTGCCCGGCAGCATGTCGGCACGGGCGACAACGACGTTATCGGCCGCATTCAACCGGATGGTCAGCGGCGACGCACCGGGCATACGCAGATCCTCCAAGGTTTTCTTTGCCTTCAAAACGTACACCCCCAAAGGCGGGTCGGAAACCTCGGCGCGATTAAAGTTGAGCCAAGATTCCTTCGCGACTGACACAGCGCCGCCGGAGCTCGCCGGACCACCCGGCTTTACGCCGCCTTTACATGTGCGGCCTAGCATCGGGCCTTCACAACAAGGACGGCCGGGATGTCTCAAGGGCAGATCCTGATCGCGGTAATCGCCTTCACCTTCGCCAGCATGATCCTGGTCGTCACCGGTGATGATGACAGCGCCGGTGTCGGCAAGCGGGCCCATTGGAACATCGCTACCGTCTTCGAGGACGACCCGGAATTGCGGGACGCCATGATGCAGGCCCAGGCCACGCTGGATGCCTTCATCGAGCGGCTGCCGGAGATTCGCGCCGCTGGCGCCGCCACCAGTATCAAATTCCCCCTGACCGATAACGGCGTCACCGAGCACGTCCTGGATGAACGATGTGGAATTCGACGGGGAGCACTTCACGGGATACCTCGCAAGCGAGCCACTGCGGCTTCCCAGCTGGTCCTTCGGAGATCGGGTCACCGCGCCGGTCGACCAGGTCCTCGACTGGGCGGCCGTTGAAGACAGGTCACCCTCCGTGGCGGCTTCAGCGTCTACGTACTCAGTGCCCGCGCGTCACCGCAGGATCTGATGGCACAAGACGCCCATCGGGGGTTTTCCTTGCCTGACCGCCCAATCGTCTGGGACTGAATTCGGTTTCGCAATTCTTTCAACGAGCCGGCAGTGGTGTGCGGCACGCGACGCGGATTATGCCCGCCGGTATCCGTATGCCCAGCGGCTGCCGCCGTCGCTGCCGGTGACGACATCGTGCTTCGGCCTCCGCCGGGATGAACACCTCTTCGCCGATGGCCGGCCGATGCACGGTGCCGGCCACGGTGATCTCAACCGAGCCTTCCAACGGCACGACGATCTCGTCGACACTATGCACGAAGCCGAGCCATTCCTGCCCCGGCGGATCGGTGAAGATGCCGAAGCTGTATCCGCGTTCGGTGAAGCTGGCGCTCAAGCGCGTCGATGTCGACGGCCATGCGTGCTCATCCTTTCACCGCGCCCAGGGTCAGCCCGCGCACGATGTAGCGCTGGGCCAGCAGGGCGATGACCACCGGCGGGATCATCGCGATCAGCGACCGCACCGCCATGAACCAGAACTGCACGCCGCGGGTGTCGACGGCGCCGGCCATGTGCACCGGTATGGTCCGGGCATTCTGGTCGGCGAGGGTGATGGCGAACAGGAACTCGTTCCAGGCGAAGGCGAAGATGATCAGGCCGGTGGCGGCCACCGCCGGCAGCGCCAATGGCAAGGCAATTCGGAAGAACGCCTGATAGAAGCTGGCGCCGTCGACGAAGGCCGCCTCTTCCAATTCGATCGGCAGGTCCAGGAAGGTCTGGCGCACGATCACCACCACGAAGGGCAGGATGAAGGTCGCGTTGATCAGGATCAGCGCTATGTGCGTGTCGAGCAGCCCGAAGGTGCGCATCACCAGATAGAACGGGATCACCGTGGCGACCGGCGGCAGCACCCGCTGCGACAGGAACCAGACGGTCAGATCCTTGTTGGGGATGCGCTTGAACCGGAACCGGGCCAGGCGTAGGCGGCCGGCAGGCCGAGCAGCAACGCCAGCAAGGTCGCGCAAACTCGAAATGATCGTCGAATTGGCCAGGGCGTTGACCGATTCCTCGGTCGAAAGCTGGTCGATCCAGTTGTTCAGCGTGGGATCGAAATCGATCCAGGGAATGCCGATGCCGCTGACCGTGAAGGTATCGGCCGGGTTGCGCAGGCTGGTCGACATCGCCCAATAGAGCGGGAAGAACACGATCATCGCGACAAAGATCGCAAGCAGCGAGTAGAACGCCTCCATCAGGCTGTTCTTGCGCGTTACGGCCGCCATCGTCGCCTCCCGCCCATCAATAGATTCGCCGGAGGCGATTGAAGAACATGGTGACGATGATCATCACCACGATCAGCATGCAGTAGGCCATCGCCGAGGCATAGCCGACATCGAAGTATCGAAGCCCGGTCCTGAACGCCAGGAACGAATAGGATTGGGTCGCGATGCCGGGCCCGCCGCCGGTCAGCGCGAACGGAATGTCGAACAGCTTCAGCGCCTCCGCCAGCCGCAGCAGCAGCACGATGATGATCACCGGCTGCAGCAGCGGCAGCGTCACATGAAGGAAAATCTGCCAGCCGGATTCCGTCTCAAGCCGGGCTGCGTCCAGCAGTTCCTCGTCCATGCCCTGCAGGGCGGCGAGGAACACAAGGAAGGCGAACGGCGTCCACTGCCAGACATCGACCAGGATGACCGAGACCAGCGCCCAATTCGGATTGGACAGCCAGGGAATGCCGGTGAAGCTGAGCGGGCCGCCGACTTCGTAGAAGATCGTGAAGAACAGATAGCCGACGGCGATCGGCGTGGCGAAGATCGGCAGGATCATCACCGATCGCAGCAATCCCCGTGCCGGTAGTTTGCGGTTGAACAGGACCGCCAGCGCAAGGCCAAGTCCGAGTTGCACCGACACCGCCACCAATACGAAGACCGTCGTCACCCGCACCGCCGACCGGGTCTGGTCGTCGCGGAAGACCCGGGCGAAGTTGGTCAGCCCCTGGAACGACCAATCCGTGATGTTCTCGCGCTCGATGACCGTGCGCATGCGCGGCTGGCCGCGGGTGTTGAGCACCGGATTGCCGGCCTCGTCCAGCATCGGCACCCGCTCGCGGGTCACCTCCATGCGGTTTTCGACCTTGGAGAAGCTGATGCCCAGCGAATAGGCCAGCGGGAAAACGGTGAAGGCCAAGACCCAGATGACGGCCGGCAGCAGGAACACGAAGCGTGCGGGGCGGCTCCACATCGGCGTTACGACCTAGACGCGTTGGGACAGGGCGGAATGTCGGGAGAAAATGGGCCGGCCGGGGCGCCACGCCCCGGCCGGACGATCGTCAAAGACCGTTACCCATCATAGCCGATAGCGTCCTGATAGAGACGCAACTGCTCCTCACGATTGAGTCGGTCGGTGACCTCCTCCCAGGCCGCGGCGGTCGCGTCCAGCGCCTGCTTCGCCTCGAACTCGCCGGCCATGGTCGCCGACAGGTTCTTGTCCAGGATGTCCCAGTACTCGAAGGTGCCGGGGATCCGAAGATAGGGCAGCATGGTCGGCGCGTAGAACGTGTCGTAATACGCCTGGGTGTAGTCGACGACGTCGCTGGCGTCCCAGTCTGCGGAGACATAGTCCTCGACCTTGGCCTGACCAAGCGGCTCCAGGAACTGGTACGAATATCCGGGATCGACACCGGTCCAGCCATAGCTGGCATTCCACATCGACACCGGCTTGATCGCCATCAGCGCCAGCAGGGAATAGGTCGCCTCCGGGTTGTCCGAATAGGCCGAGACCACGCCGTGCCAGGATCCGCCGGTGGTGTTGCCCACCGTCCGGCCGTCTTCCGCATCGACCCACGCCTCGGTCTCGAGATCCCAATACTGCTCGGCGATCGGCAGGATCGAAGAGCCGAGCCGGCCCTTGATGCTGGACCGCTCTTCATCCTGCACCAGCGAGCCGACATCGCCCCAGCTGAAGACGAACACCGACTTGCCGCGCAGGAAGTAGTCCCACGCCTCGCCCAGGCTCCAGCCGACCTGCGCGGATGGACCGGTCTTATGCAGCTCCTGCAGGAACTCCAGCGCCGCGACATGGCCGGGGCTGTTGATCAGCGGGGTCATGTCGGTCGGGTCGAACCAGTACACGTTGTCGTACTGGGTCACGGTGTCGCCCGGATTGAGCACGAAGGAGGCCGACAGGGACTGGAAGTGATAGTGGCCCTGCTCGCCGACCTTCAGGTGCAGCACCGTGCCGGAATCCGGATCGGCGTCGTTGCTGTCCCAGTTCTTGCCGTTGAAGAACTCGGAGATCTGCAGAACCTGCTGCCAGGTCTGCGGCGGCACCGGGATATCGTACCCGTACTCGGCCTTGAACTGGCTGTTCCAATTCGCGTCCGTCAGCACGTCCTTGCGATAGTACAGAACCTGGCCGTCGGCATCGTTCAACGTGCCGTAGATGTCGTCGCCCCAGGTGTGCAAGGTCTGCAGCGATGGCGGCATGTCGTCGAGCGTCCATTTCGGATACTCGCCGCTGTCCATCAGATCGTTGATCGGAAAACCGTAATTGCCCTCGGCGATGTCGCCATACCAGAACGCGCCAACCATGAAGGCGTCGTACTGGCCGGTGCCGTTGCGCAGGTCCAGCATCATCTTGGTGTAGTGCTCGCCGAATGGCAGCTCGACAATGTTGAGCTTGCCGCCGGTCAGCTCTTCCCAGATCGGCCGGAAGGTGTAGAGCGGTCCGGAGATGCCGCCCTTGGGGCCGCTGTTGTTGACCGTGACGGTGATCTCCGCGCCATCGAAAGGCTTCTCGCCGGGGCCGAACAGGTCCCCCAACTCGCCAGGCGCGGTGGCGATCACCGTGCCATCGTCCAAAATCAGATCGGCGCCGCCATCGTCGCGCCAGTTGACGGTTTGGGCCGACGCCGACGCCGCGCAGAGCGCGGTTGCCGCGGTGGCCATCAGTAGTGTCCTGAGTACAGACATCTGTTCTCCTCCCATTATCCGGCCCGTTCGGACCGGGGTTTCATTGCTCCGGGCACGTCCTGCGCCCGTCTTCGGGGGCTCCCAATTCGGTTTCCCGATATTACGGTCAGCCGCTGGCGATCTGCTCGATCAGCCTGTTCGCCTCCGGCGCCGCCTCCATATGGACCATGTGGCCCTTGCCCTCGAATACATGCACGCCGACCGGTCCCGGCAGCCCGTCGCTGTGGGCGACCGGAACGATCCGGTCGTCGCGGCCCCAGATCGCCTGGATCGGGACCGTGATCTCGCCCAGCCGGTCGCGTGCCACCCAGGACTGCCGCCCATCCGCGAACACCGCCCCGGCTATTGCGCCCAGGGCCGCGTCGACACCGTCGAGCCGCTTGTATTTCAGGATATCTTCCAGCATGTCGCGGCTGACCAGGGACGGGTCGGCGAACAGCATCTGGATCACCGGCTTGATGTCCTTGCGCCGCGACGCGCCCATGAAGCCGATGATGTAATCATGCGCGATCTCGTAACCGAGGCCGGCGCTGCACACCAGGGTGAGGGACATCGCCCGGCCCGGATGCGCCAGCGCGATTCCCATGGAGACGGCGCCGCCCAGGGAATGGCCCACAAGATGGGCCGATTCCAGCCCAACCGCATCCATGAAGCCGTCGACAACCGCGACCAGCCCGTCGACGTCGCCGGCGCCGACATCCTTGGAAGACCCGCCATGACCGGGCAGGTCGATCGCATAGACCACATGACGCTCGGCCAGCATCGGCTGGTTGAACATCCAATTGTTCAGATCGCCGCCGAAACCGTGGATCATCAGGATCGCCGGTCCCTCATGCCCGATCTTCAGGTAGCGGATCGAACGGCCGCCGACATCGACCGATTCCGGCTCGGCCGCCGCCACCTCCTCGATCGCCGCCTCGGCCGCCACTTCGGCCTGGAACCCGTCGACGAAAGCTTCGATCGCCTCGTCGGACACGGCCTCGGGCGCGATCACGCCAAGCAGGGCGCCAACTGGCAGGGTCTCGTCCTCCTGGGCGCAGACCCGCCGCAGGATTCCGGAATGTTCGGTCTCCACCGCATTGGTGATCTTGCTGGTCTCGATGTCCAGGATCTCGGTCCCCGGCGATACCGTATCGCCCTCGCCGATGGCCCAGCCGGCGACCTTGCCCTCAGTCATGGCAAGGCCCCATTTCGGCATGGTGATGGCGTGGATCTCGGTCATGCCCCGGCACTCATATCATGCCTCTCATGCCGAGACCTTGTCGGGCATGATCGCCGCGACCGCTTCCTGCACGGTCGATGCATTCGGAATGTAGAGATCCTCCAGCGCCGAGGAGAACGGCACCGGAATATGCGGCGGGCTGACCATCTTGGTCGGCGCCTTCAGGAACTCGAAGCCCCCTGGGCGACCTGCGCGACGATGTCGGTCGCCATGTTGCAGCGCGGGCTGGCCTCGTCGACCACCACCAGCCGGCCGGTATTCTCGACGCTCTCCAGGATGGAGTCCATGTCGAGCGGCGAGGTGGTGCGCGGGTCGATCACCTCGCACTCGACGCCCTGCCTGGACAGCGCCTCGGCCGCCTCCATGGCCACATGGACCATGCGCGACAAGGCGACGATGGTCACGTCATCGCCATCACGGACGATATTCGCCTCGCCGAACGGGATCGTGTAGGGCTCGTCCGGCACCTCTTCTTCGATGTCGTAGAGCATCTTGTGCTCGAAGAAGATCACCGGGTCGTCGTCGCGGATCGCCTGGATCAGCAGCCCCTTGGCCTCGTAGGGCCCCGACGGCATGACGCATTTCAGGCCAGGTATGTGGGTGAAGACCGGATACAGGCACTGGCTGTGCTGGGCCGCGGCGCGGAAGCCGGCGCCGATCATGGTGCGGATCACCAGCGGCGTCACCGCCTTGCCGCCGAACATGTAGCGGAATTTGGCGGCCTGGTTATAGATCTGGTCGAAGCAGACGCCCATGAAGTCGACGAACATCAACTCGGCGACCGGCCGCAGACCCGTGGCGGCGGCACCGGCAGCGGCTCCGACAAAGCCGGATTCGGTGATCGGCGTGTCGAGCACCCGGCCGCGGCCGAACTTGGCCTCCAGCCCCTTTGTGACGCCTAGCGGGCCGCCCCAGGCATCGTCCTCGCCCGCGGCGCCCATACCGCCGGCAACATCCTCACCCATCAGCACGACGGTCTCGTCGCGTTCCATCTCCTGCGTCAGTGCTTCGTTGATCGCCTGACGATAGGATTTCTTGGCCATGATATTTTCCCCGTGAAATCCGCGCCCGTTCTGCCGGGCGCCGCGGTCAGTAGGACACGTAGACGTCGGTCAACAGATCCGCCTGGCCCGGCATCGGCGCGGCCTTGGCATCCACAACGGATTTGTCGATCGCCGCCCTGGTACCGGCATCGATCTCGTCCAGCTGCTCCGCCTCCAAGAGTCCCGCTTCGGTGACCCGCTGGCGGAAGATATCCATGCAGTCGATGGTGGCACGCAGCTTGTCGACCTCGCCGTCGCCGCGATAGGTCTGGGCGTCGCCCTCGAAATGGCCGTAGTAGCGGTTCAGCTTGACCTCGACCAGGCTGGGGCCGCCGCCGCTGCGGGCCCTTTCGATGACCTCGCGCGCCACCTCGTGGACCGCGAAGAAATCATGCCCGTCGACCTGATGGCCGGGCATGCCGAAGGCCTCGGCGCGCTTGACGATGTCGCCGGACGACACCGACCAGCTGCTGGCGGTGGACTCGGCATAGCCGTTGTTCTCGAACACGAAGACCGCCGGCAGATCCCAGACCGAGGCCAGGTTCATCGCCTCGAAGGTCGTGCCCTGGTTGGAGCCGCCATCGCCGACGAAGGCGATCGCCACGCCGCCGGTGCCCAGCGTCTTGGCCGACAGCGCAGCGCCGCAGATCAGCGGCGGGCCGCCGCCGACGATGCCGTTGGCGCCCATCATGCCCTTGGACAGATCGGCGATATGCATGGAGCCGCCCTTGCCGCCGCACAGACCGTCCTTGCGGCCATAGATCTCCTTCATCATGCCGTCGACATCGCAGCCCTTGGCGATGCAATGCCCGTGGCCGCGATGGGTGCTGGCGATACGGTCGCGATCGTCGAGCTGCAAGCAGAACCCGACGGCCGAGGCTTCCTCGCCGGCATAGAGATGGACGAAGCCGGGTATCTCCCCGGTGGCGAATTCATTGTGCACCCGATCCTCGAATTCACGGATCGTGCGCATGGCGGTGTAAGCCTTGAGCAGATCTTCTCTGCTGAGCTGCATGCGACCCTCCCTAAGCGGTCCAAGCTGGCCACGTTGGGCCTATGTCGGTTCCGGTCCGTGTTTTCTAATTATCTGGCACCGGGTGCCAGGAAACCGACGGATCATACCGTTAAATCGTTTCAATGGGCAACGGCTTGCTCACCTGTGATTGAGCAAGGTTAACCGGCGAAACGCGATTCCGGCAGCCCGGCTGCCTCCACATCCAGGGCGAATACCCCGCCCGCGAGTGGTCCCTTGGCCAGGGCGGCGGCATCGAGATGGATCGAGGCGGAGGTCACGAAAAGCGTCTTCAGGCCGCCGCCGCCGAGCATGCAGCTTGTCGGCCGCTGCACCGGCATCACTACCTCCCGGTCGATGCGCCCGGACGGGTCGTAGCGCACGATCCGCCAGCCATCCCAGACCGCCGACCAGACAAACCCGTCGGAATCGACGGTCAGTCCGTCCGGAAAGCCGGACCCATCGGGCACCTCGACGAAGACACGGCGGTTGGCGATGGCGCCGGTCCCGGCGTCGAAATCGTAGGCCCAGATTGTCCGCACGGCGGAATCGGTGAAATACATTGTCCGGTCGTCCGGGCTCCAGCCGACTCCGTTCGACACTACCGCGCCATCCTGCATCAACGTCACCGCGCCGCCGGGATCAAGCCGATAGAGATTGCCCAGCGGGTCGGCCTCGGCATCGTTCAGCGTGCCGGCCCAGAACCGCCCCTGCCGGTCCACCTTGCCATCGTTGAAACGGTTGTTCGGCCGATCGGCCTCCGGGTCCGCCAACGGGGTGACAGCACCCGTCTCGAAATCCAGGGCCGCGAAGCCCGATCGAAGCCCGACGACCAGGCCGCCAGCCTCGCGCAGCGCCATGCAGCCGATATCCGACGGCAGGGGCCAATGTCCGGTCTGCCCGGTCTCCTGAACGAAGCGATATACCGCCGGTCGCTTGATATCGAGCCAGTACAGCGCCTGTTCCCGCGGGCACCACAACGGCCCCTCGCCCAAAATCGCGTTCGCCTGCTGAACGCACCGCACCTCGCCAGCCATACCGTCACCTCCCGCTCTGGACGCCCTATTCGATGATGGTGGCGCAAGCCGATAGCGAGAAGCAACAACGCCCTGCTGCAACTCTGGTTAGGCCGCATCAGGCCGCACCCATCCATCTGCCGCGTCACCCTGCGCCTGGACCTGCGCCTCCTCGACCTCGAAGCTCACCGTGGCGAGGGGCGTCATGGGACTTAGCGGACTGTCGGCGCCGGCAGGATATCGATCGCGGCTTCCAGGTACTTCGGCCGGTGGGTACGCGCAATGTAGGACGGCATGGATTGTTGCAGGCCGACAAAGGCTGCACAGGGAGAACTGGAACGTGTAATCTGTTCCGAATGAGGAATGGGGAACGCGTCCCAAGCAGAGTGTCTTGTGAGGTGCGGAACGGTGTTTCCGGCCCAGGCCTCCTGCTCCCCGCCTACTTGAAGATCGGCCGGTTGGCGATCGGCGCCGTTCGGCCTTTGGCACTCGGCGGTCGGCCCCGCATGGGCCGGCACAAGGGGGGCACGGAATGTCGTCGTTGATCAGGTTGCTTGCGGCCTTGGCCATCGTCGCCGTATCGGCGGCGTCGCCGGCCGTGGCGGAAGACCACATCCGCATCATCGTGGTCAGCCATGGCCAGGCGTCGGACCCATTCTGGTCGGTGGTGAAGAATGGTGTCGACACGGCGGAGGCGGATATGGGTGTCGATGTCGAATACCTGGCGCCTGATACCTTCAACCTGATCCGCATGGCACAACTCATCGACGCCGCGGTGGCCGCGGCGCCGGACGGTCTGGTGGTGTCGATCCCCGATGCCGACGCACTCGGCGGTTCGATCCGGGACGCGATCGCCAGTGGCATACCGGTGATCTCGATGAATTCTGGAAGCGACGTCCGCAAGGGCCTCGGCGTCAGCGTCCATGTCGGCCAGACCGAATACGAGGCCGGGGTCGGCGGCGGCGAACGCATGGCCGCGGCCGGCGTGACCAAGGCCATCTGCGTCAACCAGGAGGTCGGAAATGTCGCGCTGGACCTTCGGTGCCAAGGTTTCAGCGACGGTCTCGGCGGTGAGGTTGACGTGCTGGCCGTCAGCATGAACGCGACCGATATCCGCGATCGGGTGACCACCTATCTGGCGCGGAACACCGACATCGAAGGCATCATGGCGCTTGGCCCCACGGCGGCCGAACCGGTGATAGCGGCGCTGGAGGATGAAGGCCTGACGGATTCCATCAAGCTCGCCACATTCGATCTGTCGCCGGCCATTCTGGAGGCGCTGGAATCCGGGCGGATGGAGTTCGCCATCGACCAGCAGCAATTCATGCAGGGGTATCTGCCCGTGGTTCTGCTGACCCTGAACCACAAATACGGGCTGATGCCAGGCGCCGATGTCCTGACGGGCCCCGGTTTCGTCACCCCCGACAATGCGGCCCAGGTCATCGAGCTGAGCGCGCAAGGCATCCGCTGAGGGCGAAGCGGACGGAATGTGGGTCTCCAAGGGTCTCAGAGACGAGCGTCCCTCAGACAACCCAAGATTTACCTCTCAGCTGATCTCGGCGACCGATACCCAGCGCCGCTCGGCAGCCGATTTCTCTACCGCATCGACGATGCGGTCGACCCGGTAGCCGAACCGGAAATCCGGCTCCGCCTTGGCGCCGGTCGCGACCGCCACCAGCAGGTCGCGGGCCTCGATGATCTTCTGATCGTTGTAACCGAGGCCGATGCCGGCGATCGGGTGGAAGCCGCCATACCATTTGTGGTCCGGACCGGTCAGGATGGTCTTGTAGCCGCGCTCCGACGACGGCTCTCCGGCGCGGTAGAACTGCAGCTCGTTCATGCGTTCCTGGGTGAAGTAGAGCGCACCTTTGGTGCCCTGTATCTCATAGCTGACCCATAGCTTGCGGCCCGTGCCGATCCGGCTTGAGGCGATCTGACCGAGTGCCCCGTTCTCGAACCGGCAGAGGAACTGGGCCACATCGTCGTTCTCGACCGCACGCATTTCGGCATCGGCCGTCGCCTTGGCGGTATGGCCGGAGCCGCCGCTGGGCACCGCGCGATGCGCGATGAATGTGCCGAGCATGCCGCAGACCTCGGTCACGTCGCCGACCAGTTCCAGGGCGAGGCTCAGAGTGTGGCTTGCGGTGTCGCCCAAGGCCCCGGTGCCGGCGATCTTGCGGTCGTGGCGCCAGCTGAAGGGGACGGTCGGGTCGGTCATGAAATCCTGGTCGAAGGTGCCGCGGAACTGTGTGATCTCGCCGATCTCGCCGGCGTCGATCAACTCCTTGGCCAGGGCCTGGGCCGGGTTCTTCAGGTAGTTGAAGCCGACCAGCGTCGTCACCCCGGCGGTCTCCGCCGCCTCGGTCATCTCCAGCGCCTCGGCCGCGGTCAACGCCAACGGCTTCTCACAGTAGATGTGCTTTCCGGCCCGGGCCGCGGCGATGGCGATCTCGGCATGGGCGTTGTTCGGGGTGGCGATGTCGACCACGTCGACCGCCGGATCTGCCACCAATTCCTTCCAATCAGCCGTCCAGCGCTCAAATCCGAGCGTTTCGGCGGCGTCGCGGGCGCGGTCGGGATCGATGTCGGCGATCGTCTCCAGGATCGGCACCGCCGGCTCGTTTCCAAACAGCATCGGCACGTTGCGAAACGCGGTGCTGTGGGCCTTGGCCATCCATCCGGCACCGACCACGCCGATACGCACGTCCTTCATCGTGTTCCTCCCTGCGACCGCTCGGCGTCCTGATGCGCCGTGGCTTCGGATTCTTTCATGCGGCCGCCCGCGACGGATAGACAATTCGTTCCATCGCCAGTGCAGAGCGCAAATTCGCCGCGCTGCAGCCGGCTTACCTCCGCGGTCCCATGCGGCTGCGCATGGCGTCGACGTTGCTGGCGGCAGGGCGCTGGAATCGTTGTGCCTGCAATTCCTGAAGACAGGCGTCGTGGGCCTCGGTGCCCGGAGCATGGCCGGCCTGGGTGCAGGCCTCACGATCGGCCTCGGTCGGATCGGCGTTGGTACAGCCGATCAACGTAAGGCCCAGCATCAGGCATATGGCAACTCTGTTCATATCCGCCCTCGTCACCAGCTTTTCCGGATGGAGTCCGCTTCACTATCGAGCCGAACCGGAATATGGCCTGTTCAGTCAACCGAAACGATGGCCTTGGCCGCGACCGCCATTTGGCATCGATCATCGATATTTTGCGCCGGGCAGGGCAAGACGGCTATCATCAATTTAGGGCCTTGTGTCCGGCGTCACTGTTGCGGCCTGCCGAATGACGCAACAGTGTGAGCGCGTCCGGCGGACATGCACGGACGTTGCATCTCGCAATCGACCCGGAACGGCCGATCGATTTGGGCACGGTGAGGAGGAACAACTGATATTCGACAACCCGGCGGCGTGGGACTTCCGCCGGTACAGGGTCCAATAGGGCGGACCTGCCGGTTGAGCGGATCACAAGGTCCGATTGCGGCCCGTATCCGAGGCTTGGTACAGGCTGCAAAGGTCATGTGACCCAAATCACTGCGAACCCGGCGCAGGTTTGGTATCGATTGGTCCACAGTTACGAGACACAGACGGTCAACACTTCGATGAGGCACCACATGAAACGCGGATATTTGGCACTGCCGAGTTTGCTGGTCGCGCTGACGGCGGCGCAGGCTCAGGCTGACGGCACGGGCGCCCAGGCGATCGACGCGATCGTCGCCCAGGACGCATCGGGCTCATATGTTCAGGTCGCTCAGGCGGTCACGACCGAGGATTGGATCGAGGCCCTGAAGACCCCGGTCGACCCGGCCGAGCTGCAGGTCCGGGATCGCATCACCCGCGGCCTTCGGGTCGAAGCGGACGCTCCGCCGCCAGCTTCCGGCGTTCCGTTCAAGGTTCAGTTCGCGTTCGGCTCGGCCGAGCTGACCGACGACGCGCGCGCGGTCCTCAATGAGCTCGGCACCGCTCTGGTTTCCAATCAGCTGTCGCCCTACCGGTTCCGGATCACCGGCCATACCGATGCCGTCGGCGAGAAGGAGTTCAATCTGAGCTTGTCCGAACAGCGGGCCCAGGCGGTACGGAACTATCTGACCGGCAACTTCAATATCAGCCAGGCGCGGTTGGACAGTGTCGGTCTTGGCGAGACCATGCTGCTCGAGCCGGGCAATCCGTCGGCCGATGCCAACAGGCGCGTCGAGATCATGAATGTCGGCGCCGACGGCTGACCGGCACAGAAAGTTCGTTATCAAGGCGGTCGGGCCCATCGGTCCGACCGCCTTTGTTATGCGACCATGCCGACGGCCAGCATTTACATTGTAAAACTTCCCGGATACAGGCTAAATATAAAGAGAACCAGTAAACAAGCTGGTCTATCAGCGCATAGGATCAAAGAGATGCAGTTTACCAAGCAATATTTCCTAAAAATATTAACCATATATACTGCACTTATACGAATTTTTAGCAGTCTGTACGATAGATTAGTTCATAACATGGACAAACCCAATAAGGGTATTCTGCAATGGAAGAAAAGATGGATCAATTCCTACAGGACGAATCCGGGGCCACTGCGGTCGAGTACGGCTTGATCGCCGCCCTGGTATCAGTCGCCGGTATTGCAGCGCTGACGATGATGGGCACCAGCCTGACGAACATCTTCCAGACGGTCGGCACGATCATCGACGATGCCACGAACGGCGCCTGATCCGCGACAGCGGTAGTGGTGCGGAGTGTCGGCAATCCCGGCGTTCAGGGCAATTCAGGGAATGTGAAACAATCCCGACCCTGCGAGGGTGGGGCAGCGGGACCCTGGGCTCCGGAAATCGGAACCCAGACTCCACCAGATGCACCCCTTAGGCCCGCATTCGCGGCCGGCTTTTTCTATTGCCTCGCCTGCACATCCGAGAAGAACTTCGTCAGATCGTCCCTCATACGACCCTGCCCGACGGAGCTTGCAACACCGCCGATGAAGCCGGTGATCTGATCGGTGAAGGCCGCATTCACATAGAAGACCGCACTGCCGTTCTCAACCGGCAGGGCCACCGCGACCACCTGCAAAGACTCGTAAGTGTGGCCGACGAAGTACTCCCGGCGGGTCATCAGCGTGTAATTCTCGTCGCCGGTGGACATCTCATGCATCAGGACAAAGTCCGGACGACCTTCGACCTGCCGCTTGAGCCAATAGAAGCTGCTCACGATGTCGTCGCTCTGGGCTTCCGGATAGTTCGAAAAGGCGTTCCAGAACTCCGGAAAGTGCTCGCTGAGAAAATCCTTCGCCTGATTGGCGACGCCGGCCAACTGTGCGGAAGGCTCCAGCGTCGTGCGTCCCTGCTTGTAATCCGCGATGCCGTCCAGACCGCCTTGAATATAGGCATCGTGACGCGCCACGAGTATTTCGCGATAGGCAGCGGACACCCTGTCCAACATGTCGTCGGATCTCGCCGTCACACCATCCAGCTTGGACTGAAGCGCCGCAATCTCGTCCTCGGCGAGATTGAAATCGCTGCCGCCCTTGAAGCCGAGCAGCTTTGTCGCCTCGCTACGGTCCGAATCGGTGTACGCCAAGCCCTGCCAGTCCGCCGCGTTGAATTCGGAACCCAGCAGGCCCACGGCGGGTGCGCCCAAATCCGCCCGAAGGCCGTCGCCGCTGCGCACGCCGGCCAGCAGTTCCTCCACCGTGACCGGCAGGAAGACGGCCACGGACGCGATCAGTTCGTCATCGCGCGTGCGCTCGACGTCCGTCGCAACGATCTCACCGGATTGGAGGGCAGAGCGGTCCTGATCCGTGTAGCCCAGCCCTGACATCACATCTTCAACAGTCGGTGGGCTGCTTTCCTGCGCCATTGCCAGCGCGGCCGGAAGTGCCAAGACCACGCCAAGAGAGACAGTTGCAAACTTGATCGGGGTCCAAAGCACTGAACTCGTCTGAATTGACAACATGTTGCAATACCTTCCTGGATCGTTTCTTCGATTCATCTTTCGTTACCTGCGGATGTTCGCCGCTCGGCAGATTTCGATGCCAGTTTCCCATTGTTCGCAAGCATTGTGAACCGGTCTTCGCCCAGAAAGCGGGCGACGGACCATAATCCACGCGCAACGGGACGGCGCGCGGTATGATCGAATCGTGAGAGTCGGCGCTCGACAAGCCGGCGACAGTCGATTGCAAGGAGGCACAGCCATGGCACACCGCTCTCTGCGGGTCATCCTGAACGGAAAGAAATCGGCGCTGCCGCAGGTCCGTCGGGCCGTCGAGGAAGTTCGCAAGGACGGGCACTCGGTCGATGTGCGGGTGACCTGGGAAGCGGGCGACGCCAACCGTTTCGCGGCCGAGGCGCTGGACGACGATGTCGACGTGATCGTCGCGGGCGGCGGCGACGGTACGGTCAACGAGGTCGTCAACGGCATCTTCGATGCTAACGAGCAGCCCAAGACCGCAATGGGCGTCATGCCGCTGGGCTCGGCCAACGATTTTGCTCGGGGCTGTGGCATCGCGGTCGGAAATCCGACCAAGGCGCTGCGCTTCGCGGCGACCGGCAAGCCACACCGGATCGACGTGGCGCGCCTCAATGACGGATTCTTCATAAATTCTGCGGTGATCGGCTTCGGCGCCGAAGTGACGTTCCAGACTTCGGAGCGGATGAAGAAGTCCATCCACGGCGCCGCGTACGGGATCACCGGTTTCCTGACCGCATTGAAGCGCAAGGTCTATGAGGGCAACGTCCGGACTCCCAACGGCCCGCGCAAGGGCCGTACGGTATTCGCCGCCCTGTCGAACGGCATCCAGGCTGGCGGATTCCAGATGGCGCCGCGCGCCCGACTCAATGACGGATTGCTGGATCTCTTCTCGGTGCCGGATTTTCGCATCGAGTTGATTCCCGCGATCATGCGCGACATCAGAGGCCTAAAGAGTGGCCGGACGCCGGAGGTCGTCGTCTACGAGCAGCATCAATGGTTCCACGTCGACACCGAGCGAAATATCCCCGTCAGTCCCGATGGCGAGGAACTCGAGACCACGCGACTCCGCGTGGAAGCGCTGAAACAGCGGCTTCCCTTCATCCTCCCCGACGGACCGTTGCTGTCGACATCGTAAGCGCGGCCATGGCCCGCCGGTCCGTTCATAGGAATTGCGCTGCTTCGCCGCCGAGACGCACCTGCACGGCCCCGGCCGCGACGGCGGCGAGCATGACTGCGACCCAGACCCAAACCGGCGGCACCACGGGCAGCAGGGCGATGCCGGCGACAAGCCGCAGCAGGTTCAGGATTGACATGACGGCAATCCGGGGAGCCTTGAACCAGTCCTGCGCGACCAGAACGGCAAATGCGAAGGCGCCGCCGAGGATCAGCAGGAACGGGCCGGACAGCCAGGCCGCGATCGCAAGGGCCGGTATCGCCAGGATTAGAATGGTAATGGCAGCGCGCTGAACGGCCACCCTGCCCTCGGCGATCGGGCCGCGCTGCGCCGGCGGCAGCCTGCGGCGCTCGGCGATATTCAGCAGATCGCTATAGATGTGGATCGCCGAGGCGCCAAGGCAGAAGCAGAGCACCGCGATCGCCCCGTCGATCCACCCGCCGGGCGGCCAGCTACCGACCAATACCGCCGGCAGCAGCACCAGCAGGTTCAAGGGCCAGCGCTGCATATTCAGTGTGCGCAGGACGTCGAGAAAGCGGCGCGGCCGGGCATCGAACACGCGCTCGACATTTTCCAGCCGCTGCATGGCCAGGCGGACCGGTGGCGCCGGGTTGGCGACGATCGCCCGTCGGGCATGGGGAAAGATCGCCAGATCCGCCAGATCGTCGCCGGCATAGTCGAACGGGCCGCCGCCGCTCAACTCCTGCAGTTTTGCAAGCTTTCGGGGGCCGGAAAGATCGATCACCCCATCGGAGCCGACCGCCTGCTCGAAGCAGCCGAGATGTCCGGCGACCGCACGGGCGTATCGCTGGTCGGCCGCGGTCGCCAGGATCAGGCGCCGCCCGCTTTCATGCTCGCGCTTCAGGAACGTCACGACATCCTGGTGGTAGGGCAGGTGGTCCGGCTGCAGCGGCACCCGATCGGCAACGCGGCGCTTCAGAGTGGCGATGCCGCGAAGCAACCATAGGGGCAGGCGCAAGGCGTAGGCCGCATTGCGGCGCACTAGGCGAAAGCAGGACTCGACCGTGGTATCGGTCGCGACCAGGGTGCCGTCCAGATCCACGAAGAGTGGAATCGCGTCCGGTTTTTTCTCTGTCTGTTGGGACGGCAGCATGGCGTTGTCATATACCCCGGGACCGGCGGATGCCAAGTGCCCCGGAACCGAATGTCGCAGCCCATGGCGCCCTGCCGTGGCGGGCAAGTCACGGAACCTGGACATCCGGCAGTCCGACGTGATGTATGGTCACAAGTCCCTTGAGTCCGACCCGATGCGCGTGATGGCCGGCCAATCGGAAAGGAATGACCCATGAGCGATGCGCGGCTTGTCGACCGGATGCTCGAGACCGTAGAGCAGGACATCGTCCCTCTGACGCAGCAAGGGGTGAGGCACGGCAACAAGGTGTTCGGCGCGGCGATCCTCAGGAAATCCGATCTGTCGCTGGTGATCGCCGGGACCAACAACGAGACCGCCAACCCGCTGTGGCATGGCGAGGTGCATACGCTGAAGCTGCTGTACGAGCTGCCGCGATCGGCCCGACCGGCGCCGGCGGAATGCCTGTTCCTGTCGACCCACGAACCATGCTCGATGTGCCTGTCGGCGATCACCTGGGCCGGCTACGACAACTTCACCTACCTGTTCAGCCACGAGGATTCGAGGGACAGTTTCAACATTCCCCATGATCTGAAGATCCTGAAACAGGTCTTCACGTTGGACCCCGGCGGCTACGCCAAGACCAACGACTATTGGTCGAGCCATGACCTGATGGACCTGATCGGGGCATGCGCAGCGGAGCGCCGGGACGCCTTCCTCGCCCGGGTCGACGCCTTGAAGAGCACCTATGCGGCACTGTCGGAGACCTATCAGGCCAACAAGGGCGACAGCGAGATCCCCCTGAAATAGGGACGGAACGCGCACATGGCGACGGATGCGCGAAGTCCGCACAGGCGGGAACAGCACAAGCAGGGCGATCTATTTCTTCGGCGGCTTCTCGTCGTCCTAGCGCGACGTCATCCGACCTCGCGCACGGTGAACACCCGTCGGGTCGAGGTCATCTCCATGTAATGCAGATTGGCCAATGATCCGATTTCTCCGCGTCCGCGAGACGGTAGCTCACGCTGTAATTCGGGTCCACCAGGGCCCAGTCCAAGGCCTTGCCGAGAACGTGGGTCGACTCCGTGTGCTGCGGCAACGGGCGCGGCCGATAATCAGACAGAGGCGGTCCGGCCTTCGTCAACTCATTGGTGATTTTCTGCCGGTTGCCCAGAAGGTCCATGTTGAAGTCCCCGAAGATGATCTTCGGCACCCGCTTGCCACTGCATTTCTGGACCGTGGATTGGACGTGCCGCATCTGCGCAGAAATACTGTCGGAGACCGAGGGGGCGTGCACGGCGAGCAGCCCGACATCCTGATTGACCACGATGGAGAGTGCCGGTCGGTTGTTTCCGTCGTCGATCAATCTAGGGGGCGATGATCGGTTGATCACGCATCTGCCAGCGGAACGCACAAAGGCGCCGAAGCGGTAGGTCGTTCCCTTGGGATAATTGTCGGGGAGAATGATCGTGGAGTATTCGCGTCCCAATCCTGTGAAGATGTTCTGAAAGCCCATCTTGAGTTCGCACAACACGACCAAGTCCGGCTTCTCGTCCGAGGTGAGATTGGATAGATCGCCTAGCAAGAGATCCCCCGCACCAGATTTGATCGTATCGCCGCCCGATCCTTGGACGTTCCAGAACATGAGTGTTGGCATTGGTCACATCTCCCTGGGCGGATCCTGCGCTGAACAAATGTGCCGGCGATCTCCTTCGCCCACTCTATCGAGCAGGTTTTCGTTGCAGATAGGAATACCCCGTCGTGCCACAACGGTATCACCAACCGTGGTGGCGGGCGATGCCGTACCGACCGATGCAGGGCATCGCGATGTCCATGGCCTGTTGGCCACATCGAGCGAAGATGCAGACCCGACTTCCGCGCTTTCGCGCTTTCGCGCTTTCGCGGACGTAAACTCGTTCGGCTATTGTGCTGCCGTCAAGGCACAACAGCGGCGCCGATCGCCTTGAGCTCCGCGTACACCGCATCGGTATGCACATGCTCCTCGAACGTCTCGGGATGCCAGACGCTGCGTGGGATTATGGGTAGATCGCCACCGTACACGTGCAGCCCCACAGTCGGCGTCGACGATGCGCACTCGACGACATGGATGGCCCCCTGGCGCATCGGAAGCACGTCACCAGAGCGCAGGACGACGTCGTTGACCTCGCGGATGGTGCCGGCCTCGCGCTGGTAGAGCGTGTTTCGTTCCTCTCCTGCGAGCAGGAGGATGGCGGCCCAGGTGCCGTGGTCGTGCGGTGGTGTGGGATGCCCCGGGATGAACTTCACCTTGAGAAGGGAGACCTCGGGGGAGCGGTAGAAGGACTGCTCGGGGTCGCTGCCGAGGCCAGACAGAAAATCGAGCTCCTCGAGGATGGCGTCGACCTCATCGGCGTAGGAGCGCAGCGTGGTCGTGGTCGCATGAAGGGGGTCGTCCTGGGCCGCGGCCCGCGCAAGATCGGTAACAAGATCAACGACATGCATGGCAGTTCGCAGCGTCCGTATGGTGCCCAGACGACACATAGTGAGGAACTCTCTTGTCGCCGACAACGAATACGTCGCCAGAGAGTATGCCGACAAGCGACATTGGTCATCGGCCTTGCCCCGGCATTGTGAAAGGGACAGCCTGGATCGGGAGAGCCAAGCGTTCCGGAGTTAAACCGTGAGCAATCAGGTTGACGCCTTCCTGTCCGTTCAAAGCCCCTACAGCTATTTCGCCGCACCTCGCCTGAGACGCCTGGCAACGCATCCGGACATACAGGTGCACTTGCGGTTGGTGACGCCAGGCGTGTTGAGGATACCGGATGCCTATGCGGGTCGAGACAGGCTCGAGCAGGAATACTTCCTGTTGGACGTCGCAAGAACGGCCGCCTTTCTGGGCCTGGATTACGCAGAAGCGAATCCCTATCCGGTGGAATTCGAGCCCGGATCGCTGTGGCAGGCCGCTTCCGAGCAACAGCGCGTGTACCGGCTTCTGAGTGTCCTTTCGGCGGCCTCGGAACAGGGCAAGGGCCTGGCTCTGTTTGATGCCATTATGCGCTTGATCTGGAGCGGGAAGACGAAGAATTGGCATCTCGGCCAACATCTCCAAAGCGCCGCCGCCGAGGTGGGAATTGACTGGGACGACGCGGAGCGTCTGGCGGCGTCCGAGGGAGACCGCCTTATCGATGCCCTTCATGCCAACGATGTAGCGCTGCTCGCGGCAGGCCACTGGGGCGTGCCGTGCTTCGTGGTGGATGGCGAACCCTTCTACGGACAGGACAGGTTCGATCAGCTCATATGGCGGCTCGGTATTGCAGCAGAACAGATCGGCCTTTAGCCGGCATGTCCATGCGAATCAGCCAAGGCCCTACAAGAAGCTCGTAAACGCAGGAATGGCACTGATGATAACCGGCAGGAGCATCGCCGCCACCTGCCGCAATTCGTCCAGAGGCTGGAAGTGCAGGCCCCTTTGGCGGAGCCAGCTCTCGACGCTGGCGGCTTCGTCATCGACCAGCTCCCGATGGGCCATCCGGTGGACACGGTGGCGGAGCAGCACCGCCGGGGGAAGATATATGGCGGCGACGGCAAGGGTGTAGCCCACGCCCTGAAGGAGCGCCGAACCGACAATAAGCTCCCGGTACTTCTCCGCGTCCGCCACGAACGGCATCGGCCAGAACATCCACGACATCATGGCGATCATCGCAAACACGTAAACCGCCGAGCTTTGGTAGAGGTAGCTCTTCAAGAGAGCGACATTGCGAGCCAGGTATTTGGTTTCGTGCTCGGTGACGGTCGTGGGATCGTCCGATCTGTCGACGGAGATGTGTGACAGGGTCAGGATCGATCCGGCGCAGATTACGATGAGTGCGGCGGCGCCGAGAACCTTCACGAGATCGATGCCGATGTCGAGCATATGGAGGACCGACTGCTCGAGGACCGGCCGCTCCGAGGCTTCGGCGACGACACAGGGGACCGGCATTGCGGCGGCCTCGTCACCGCCAACTGGTTGCGCGCCGGCCTCGTTGATGACGCTGGTGACGTCGATCTGGCCGAGGGTGCACTGATAGAGGTTATTGCCCATGCTCTCATACCAGCGAGAGGTATCCCGACCGGGAAGAGCTTCGTAGAAGCCGATCGCCACGAGAAAAAAGACTATGAGCGATATGATCAGCGGCCGGCGGTGCGGCGGCATCTCGCGATGTAGTGTCATGGCGCAAGACGCAATGACGGCAAGAGCAGCGGCGCCAAACACCAGGAACGCGCTGATCCAGAAATAGCGGTATTTGGCCTCGGCGGCGGCAACGCTCCCGAACTGCTCGGTCGGTATGACGTCGAATATGATGCCGGCGTTCCTGGCGATGCCGATGACGAAATAGAAGAGCAGGTAAACGCCCAGCGGCACGGCGATCAGCAAAAGGTAGCGCAGATCGAATTCCCGCCTGGGAGTCCGGGCTGGCGGTTCCATCTTGCTCGGATCTTCTTCAGACACTTGGCACCCACGATGTCGAACGGTCTTCAGGCGCGCGGCTGAGGCGCTGCGCATTTCGGGCTGCGGCGTCGATCCGGGGGAGGAGCCTTCCACGGGCTCGGAAAGGACTTCGACCCACGGGTTGCGATGCGATCGTCACCAAACCGGGATTGGCCGGATCAGACCTCTGGTCGGGAGAAGACGTTAGCACGCCTGGTGGTCGAGCACGATCCGGGGCCGGGCCAAGCCGGGGCTCGGAATTCAAGCGACCCGAAAATCCATGGACCGGCTGTCAGGCTCGATTGGCAATTGGCCGCAGGGTCCGAGATGGGACACGAACGGCCCATCGGGCTTCTGCCTCCTGCAAATCAAGCTCAGTGAAAAACGGCAGTCGAATCGAGCCACATGGCACGCTTCAAGCCACCTTCCTGACCAATATCCGGGGCGGACACATCGGCGGGCTACAGTCACAAGTGGACCCCGGCGCCGACATCGTGGACAGCCAGCGAATGATCGTATGCATATGTCCCGCCATTTCGGGAGATTGCAGCCATAAGTAGGTCAGTGCTTCCCAGCTCGTCTAGAATGTCGAAATACCGGCTGGTTTCTGCTATTTTATCCGTGGCTCGGCGGATACGCGAGCGTGCCGGCATGGAGGTTCCAGACATGTACAAGCGCAGGATAGGAATGGCCACGCTGGTGGCCGCGGCAGCGTTTATTTCGATCTCCATGGGTGCCGTTCAGAGTTCGGCTGAAACCGGGCGGGCTGCCCGCTGCGGCGCACATGGGTCACATCCGGTCGACCAAACCGTTTTCCCCAACGGGATTGCGTCGGGCGATACGACCCAAACCACAACCGTGCTTTGGGCACGCAGCGCCTTCTGCGGGATCGTCCGATTCGAGGTCTCGCAGTATGCCGACTTCCGGCACCTGGAAGCACGGAGGGTCGCCTGGGTATCCAACATCCTGCGGCCGGTGAAAGTGCGGATCGGCGGGCTTGAGCCCGGCACGGCTTACCATTACCGAGCCACCGCCTACTATTTCCGAGCCCACAGGGTCGCCCACGCCAGTCTTACGGGACGCTTCGTAACCGCCCATGAGCCGGGCGACTATTCCGGCCTGCGTTTCGGTGTATCGGGCGACTGGCGCGGCGAGTTGAGCCCCTATCCGGCGATCGGCAATGTCGCAGGACGCGCGTTGGACTTCTTCGTTGAGCATGGCGATACGGTTTATGCTGATCGTCGTTCGCCCGCCCTGGACAAGGACGAGGCCGAAACCCTCAACGATTTTCGAATAAAGCATGCCGAGGTCTACGGCACGCGTTTCGACACCAGCAGCTGGGCGGATGTGCGAGCCTCGACCACGGTTCTGGCCACGATCGACGATCACGAGGTCAACAATGATTTCGCAGGCGGCGCCGAGCCAGCCTCGGATCCCCGCTTTGCGGGCGATCCTGCCGCCTTGATCAACGACACCCGACTCTACGAAAACGGCATGCGGGCCTTCCAAGAATACAACCCGCTGCGCAACGAGTTCTACGGCGACACCGGCAGCGAACGCACCGCCTTCGAGCGCAAGCTTTACCGCTACAATGGATATGGCAGCGACGCAGCGGTCATGGTCCTGGATGCCCGCTCGTTTCGGGACCAGGCGCTGCCCGAAGTGGAGAATCCCTTCGACCAAGCTGAGGTTATCGCCTTTCTCAACGACTCCTTCGATCCGGATCGCACCATGCTCGGCCAGGTGCAGCTTGACGAGCTGATGGACGATCTGCTGGAGGCTCAGGACTCAGGGATCACCTGGAAATTCGTTCTCATGCCGGAGCCGATCCAGAACCTGGGCGTGGCGGCGGCCGCGGATCGGTATGAGGGTTACGCGGCCGAGCGGACCAGGCTGTTGCGATTTATCGACCTGAACGGCATCGAAAATGTCGTGTTCATCGCCGCGGATCTCCACGGCACTCTCGTCAACAACCTCACCTATCAGGACTTCCCATTTGGCCCCCAGATCCCCACCACTGCCTTCGAGATCATCACCGGAGCAGTCGCCTTTGACGCGCCATTCGGACCGAGTGTGGTCGAGTTGGCTGCCAGCCTGGGCCTATTATCTCCTGCCGATGAAGCCTTCTACAACGCCGCGCCGAGGTCCCTGAAGGATCAGTTTGTCGAGGGATTGGTGAATTCACAGATCATCCCTCTTGGCTACGATCCACTTGGACTCGACCAAAACCTGCCAATTGTGGACGGCATTCCAAGTGCGGACAGCTTGATCGACGCGACCCTGCTCGAGGGCAATTACACCGCCGTGCATACCTATGGCTGGACCGAATTCGAGATCGACCCTGACTACCAGACGCTAACCGTGACGACCTATGGCATCGACGCTTACAGTGAGGAAGAGCTGCTGGCGGATCCGACGGCGGTCCTGGCGCGGAGCCCCGAGGTGATCAGCAGATTCGAAGTGACCCCGGCGCACCCAGCCTTGGCTGCAATGGCCAATAGGGCGCCATAGATGCCCCGTGAATGATCGGCGCTGCGGTGATTCCGGGTTGAGCACTGCGTCTTCATCCGGCTGAGGCAAACCAGAGGACGGAAGTTAGACCACGCGCCAATTAGCCGGAATTCCCCGCGAGAGAGCCATGCCTATGAGCTGTCGCATTCCTTCGTCAAGGTTGGGCACGACAGACTCCGGTTAGCCGGTCTTCTCCAACAGTCCTCGCTCTGAGCGAAGAGTCTGCATCAACCCAGTTGCCTACCGGTCGCCGGGATCATAACGCCATCTCAGGCTCTGGCGCCTTTGAGATGCGGCACAAGAGTGCGCGCAATTGATAGGTTCCCATTGCGGGGTCGTAAGGTGGCTCCTGATCCGTCAGGACATTTGCGTTGGATTGCCAGATCCCACAGTCCAGTGTTTTGCGTTCCGGGAACCACCAGCCGAACTCGATATTCACGACGCGCGGATCGATCCCGTCGGTGACGTTGGCCTTCTGGCGGATTTTTCCGCGCCGGGTTTCGATCCAGATCCAGTCGCGATCGTCGATGCCGTGCTCTGCGGCCAGATCGGGGTGAATGTCAGCAAGCGGATCGGGATGCGATCGGCGCAGTCGGTCGAGTTGACGGTGCTCGGACGTAAAGAAGTTCAGGACCCGGGCTCCGCTCGTTAGAACCAACGGGAAATCAGATGCGACATCAGGGGTTGAAAGCGGCGATTCCGGCGGTTCGCGATATGTGGGCAAGGGGTCGTAACCGAGCTTTTCGAGCGCCAGCGAATAGAGCTCGATCTTGCCCGATTCCGTTTTGAAGCCGGCACCGTTTCTCTCGTGCTTGCGGTAGGTGATCGGCGCGAAGGCAAAGCCGTCGTCGACCAGGTCCTTGAAGCTCTTCCCAGTTCCCTTCAAGCGGGCATCGTAGATTTCGGTAATCTCCTCCTCGCCGACGCCGAGGTTCATTCGCCGAGCCAATTCCGCGAACACCTGTTCGTCTTGCTTGGCTTCACCGACCTGAGCAATCTTCTGCTGCGCGAGCGCGGTGGTTTCTGCGAAATACGGAAAGGCGGTCAGCGCGTTGAGCTCCAGCCAGCTTGCCGCCGGCAATACCAGATCGGCCAGTTCGGCGCTTGGGGTCATGAAGAGATCCATCACCGACAAGAATTCCACCTTCTCCAGCGATTCGCGGACAAGGTTCGAATTGGCATAGGTGGCCAGAGGATTGTTGCCGAAGATCAAGAAGGCGTTGATCGGATAAGGATCGCCGGTGCGCATGGCCTTGAAGACCGCCGGGATATGTGCCGACGGCATGACATTGGTCTGGCCCAGGACACGGAACTCACTCGAACCCAGGCGGAGCGCCTTGGTCTCGGCGCTGAGGTTGTCGTGCAGAAATGGGAAATCTTCGAGTATATGCGGACCGAAGACCCATCCGCCGGGAATATCGATGGTCCCTGTGAGGGCCGGCAGGCAGGCAATAGCCCGGGCGGTCTGGATGGAATTCGGGGAATGCTCGATGGCGCAGCCCCATTCGACAACGGCAGGATTCGTCTTTGCAAAAAGTCTCGCGGCGGCACGGATCTTCTCGGACGGAACCCAGGTGATCGGTGCCGCCCATTCCGGCGTATGCGAGCGGACATGGGTCTTGAGCAGTTCGAAGCCGTGAGTCCATTTGGCGACGAATTCGGCATCGTAGAGGTTCTCTTCGATGATGACATTGAGCATGGCCAGGGCCAGGGCGTCATCCGTGCCCGGGCGGATCTGTAGCCAAAGCTCCGCCGCATAGGCGAGAACCGTGCGGCGCGGATCGATGACGATGAACTTGGAATCGGTCTTGGTGAGCGCCCGGGAATGGAACAAGAGCTCCCCATCCGGGCCGGACACCGCTGGATTGTGCCCCCAAACCAGAACGCATCGCGGTTGGGTCTCGCCGTAATAGTCGCAGACCGGTAGATCGCCGAACGTCATCTTGGATACGTTCACGCGCGGAAAGAAGCACTGTGCATGGCCGGGCTCGCACCAGTTGGGGGTGCCAAGCGCGTTTGCGAAACGGGGTACGAAATCGCAATGGTGCCGGCCGGTGCCGGTGCCGATGGCAATCGTGTGGGCACCGCTTTCGGCGATGATCCGGCCCAGCCGGTCGGCAAGGATGTCATAGGCCTCGTCCCAGGAAATCCTGTCCCATTCTCCGGACCCGCGCTTGCCTGCGCGTTTCATCGGGTGGGTCAGCCGGTCGGGATGATTGACCAGCTCGATCGAAGCCGGTGCCTTGATACAGATCTTTCCGCGATTGAGCGGTGAATCCGGGTCGCCGACGATCTTGGTGATCCGACCGTCTTCGGCGTGGACCAGCACGCCGCAGCCGCCGTGGCACATTCGGCAGGCCGATTTGTAGACCGATGCGGTCACAGGGGCATTCATGTCGCTCCTCCACGAGTTCTGAAGGACCCAGTTCGCAGGCCAGCCTGTCTCCAGGCCGATGATCATCCTACCGCGGGTTGGAAACCATGCGGCAATATTCGGTGTTGCTCACCTTCGTTCGTAGCGGGTCACAGAAACGCCGATGCCGAAATCCATCCCTATGGCGCGGAGATCAAGGGACGCCAGAGGCGATTGGGATGCAGTCAGCCAGCCTGTGTGTTCGAGTACACGCTTGATGCACCAAGGCCACCGCAGGTGACAGGCGAGCAGGCGGCCATCCTCGGTGCGGCGCAACGGTGGCGGCTCGGTGCGGCAACGCGCCCCGGCCAGGGGGCAGCGTGGATGGAAGCGGCAGCCCGGCGGCGGCGTTCGGCACCTCGCACTTGATGGTCGCATGGCGCCGGCGAAGGGCGCGCTGATCGCCCAACGCGAGTCACATTAGACGGGTCAACACGACGCGTTGGGTCTACTGGCGAAATCTGCCATCAAGCGACTCCTTTCCGTTCTCTCCGCTAGACCGAACACAAGAACATTCCGTCGGAGTTTACGCCCGTCGCCGGCATGTAGGCGATGCTCTATAGTCTCACTTCTGCAAGTGATCCGGTTTTGACTCACTGCAATGGTTCGTCCAATATTGGCTGAATGGCATTTAATAAGCTGATTTGCTGTGGTCATTACCGCTGCAAAAGAAAAAAGAACCAATAGATGGCACCCACTCCGCTCGTTCGGCAGCGCAAATTCGCTCACGTCGTTTCGACGCTGGATAGTCTGCATGTGGAAGTGGGCCAGCTACCGCACCGTCACGGCTTTCACGATTGTGGCCCGCTTCGCGCCGTCGGCGCCAATCTGCGGCGCGCATTGGTTATCGGGGCCGACACATCCACAGTTAACATCATCGACCAATCGAATTCGGACGAGGAATGAGCCTCAGGAGGGCGGCATGGATCGAAGACAGTTCAACAAGGGCGTCACGGCGGCCGCCGGGTTTGCGGCCCTCGGACCGCAAGTTGCCGAAGCGGAGACAGGCGAGCAGGTTGCGAAAGCGGCAGTCGCACGAAAAGCGGCGAAGAATAAGGTGGCGCAGCAGGCATCCTCAGACAGCACGCTTCCCGGCTATGCGGGCCGGGTTCTGCATTCCGACATGGACGGCGTCGGGCCGGATGGGAAGCCCACCGGCCAGAGGGCGACCTTCACGGGCAGTTCCAAGGCGGACTCGAGCGCCGATGCGGCGGCGCAGCAACAGATGTCCCTGACCGAGGACGAGCAGGCCATCCTCGACGGCCGGGACGGCGAGGAGATGGCCAAGCTGATGCAGATCCTGGTCGTTTTCGGCAACGCCTTCGGCGCGGAGAAGCTGGTCGACCTGGGTGGCGCGCCGCACAGCAACATGTTCATCGGCACCGAATACATGAAGTCGATGATCGAAATGTTGGATCAGTGCGCGAGAGCCGGGCTCAAATCCTATGCGCCCTATACGGTCAATCCCCGACCCTACGACGTCTACAACGTCAACAACAACCTCCAGGACATGGAGCTGATCTACGAGGGCTACAAGCTGCAGCGGGATCTGGACTACGTCCACGCGCGCCTTGGCGCCCCGGACCTGAACTTCAGATCGTGCGCCTGCTATCTCGATGAGGTCGGCAACGCGCCTGAGCCCGGAACTTACGTCGCCTGGGCGGAATCCTCGGCGGTGAACTTCGGCAATTCGGTGCTCGGCATCCAGACCAACCGCAACGGCGCCGGCATGGATCTGATCCAGGCCATCGTCGGCAAGGCACCGCTGTTCGGTCTGATGACCGATGTGGGCCGCATGGCCAAGTGGCTGGTGGAGGTCAAAACCTCCAAGGAGCCGGATTGGGGGGTAGTGGGCACCGCGATCGGGCGCAAATGCATCGAGGACGTGCCCTACGTCACCGGTCTCGACCAGTATTTCGAGGGCGGCGAGGTCACGCCCGACAATCTGCACCTGCTCAAGGCCATGGGCAGCGCCACGGCGTCGTCCGGTGCCGTTGGGCTCTACCACGTCGAAGGCGTGACCCCGGACGCCAAGGACAAGGGCCGCGATCTGCTGGCTGAAGGCTATCAGACCTACGTCATCGACGATGCCGAGCAGGACCGGATCATCGCCACCTTCGAGAACCTCTGGCCCGAGGAGGACGGCGATCCCACGGCCGCCTTCATCGGCTGCCCGCACAACACCTACCACGAGCTGGTGAAGTGGGGTCGGCTGGTGACCCAGGCCCTCGAGGAGGTCGGCCAGGAGGAGGCGGCGATCCCGGTCTACATGTTCTGCCCCAACCCGGTGCGGGACCGCCTGATCGAAGAGGAAGGCGAGTTGGCCAGCGCGATGAAGCGGGCCGGCATGCACGCGACCAACATGTGCAGCGTCAGCTATGCCGGCATGAAGGGCTTCTCGGAGCGCGTTCGCGGCATCACGAACTCCGCCAAGACCCGCAACTACTCGAGCATCCGGTACTTCCCGGACGAGATCCTCGTGCAGGCGATCGTAACGGGCAAGGTGCCGAGCTGAAGACGCGGTGTGCGCTCCCGGCCTCAAGCGAGGCCTTGGGGTGCATCCGTTGCGACATAAGAAGATGACTGGAGGCCATCATGGCAAAGACATTCAAAGGACGTGCTCTGCTGCCCGGCAACCTCGAGGGAGAGGCGCTTGTCTCGAAGCAGCCGTTCAACACGACCGCGTCCTACCTGGAGAACATGTTCGCCGGCAGAACGGACAGCGCGCCCTGCACCGACGCAAACAATGAAGAACTCTTCGAGACGGATCTTTCAGGGGCGATCATGTGCACGCCGCAGACCGTCGGATCGACGATGGGCGCCGGCTGCATCATGGGCATGAACGATCTCGGTGTCGGATTCAAGGCGATGCTGTTTTCCCAGCACGTCGACAGCATTGCGGCCGGCGGGCTCATCATCGACGACATCTGGAACGGTCGGCGGGTCATCACCATCGATCTCCTCGGTGACGAATTCATGGAGACCGTGAAGACCGGCGATCCGATCAAGATCATGGAGGATGGGACCGTCGAGGTCGGCTAGCACCGGATAAACACCAGCCGCCAGAGCGCAATCCTGCCGGCCATCGCGACGGGAGATCGCAAGTGACAGATAGTGACAAGAAAGAGACCAGTCTCAATCGCCGAGAGTTTGCCGCCTCCATGGCCGGCGCCGGCGCCGTTCTGGCGGCCGGATCGGCGGTTGCCGGACCGGCCACGTCGAACATGCGCAGCAACTTCTCGTTCGAGATGGCAGAGACGCCGGTGATCCTCGAGGTCGCCATCAGCGGCTCGACCACGAAGGAAATCAACCCCGCCGTTCCCGAGACCGCATCAGAACTCGCGGAGGAGGCGATCAAATGCCTGGATGCGGGCGCGACCATCGTCCACGCCCACACCAACAAGCCGAGCCAGAATGTCGATGAAGCGGTACAGGCCTATGTCGACGCCTTCACGCCGGTTCGCAGGAAACACCCCCACGCGATCCTCTACCCGACCGCCAACTTCGACCCGGCGAAGTATCACGAGATGAGGACGGTCTGGCCGCCTGAGATCCAGAGCGGGCACTACCGCCCACTCGCCGAAGCGGGGCTGGCCAACATGATCCTGCTCGACACCGGTGTCGTGCCGCTTGCGGTCTACGACCAGAACGGCCTGATCCCCGAGGAGGGTTTCTGGTGGTACGGCTTCTGGCCGGGCGACAACAAGATCGTGATCGACACCTGCAACGAGCTTGGCTGCGGTGCATCTATCTCGGTCTTCGAGCCGGGCTGGATGAAGAACGTCGTCGCCATGGCCCGGTCCGGCACCCTGCCGCGCGGCTCCAAGCTCAACATCTATTTCGCCGACTACGGCTTCGCAGGCATGCCGCCCCCTATCCCAGAGGCGCTCCAGCTCTACCTGCACATGATCGAAGGGCTGGATCTCAAATGGTCGGTCGGCGTGGTGGCCCACGATGTCATGGAAACGCCGCTTGCTCGGATGGCGCTGGAGCGAGGCGGCAGCTTCCGCGTGGGCCTGGAGGACTGGGCCGCTGGTCCGAGCAATCTGGAACAAATGGAGCGGGCCAAGGAATTGATCAACAGGGTCGGCCGGCCCATCGCCACGGGCGAAGAGGCGATCGAGTATCTCGATATACCATTCCCGGCAACGCGGCCGAACCGATGACCGGCGATGCCGATCCCAGGAATTCCGACGAACACCTCAGCGACGGGGAGATGAGAATCATGAGCGAAGATGCCAGACATCAAGATACAGGCGGTTTTGCCCGCCGGAACTTCCTAAAGGCGGGCGCAGGGATTGCCGCGGCCGGCGCGGCAACCGGCCTGGCCGCCACTCCGGCGTCGGCCCAGACGGTCATACCGGACCAGGAGAACCTCTGGACCAACTCGAATTCCGGCCGGCGTGTCATCATCATCAACGACGCGCTGCTGCAGATCGGTCCGCCACTGGCTCGCAACTTCGCCAAGCTCGGCTATGACATGGTCATCGCCCAACCGGAGGAGGGCCTGGTCGCAGAGCTCGAAGGCTATGGCTCCAAGGTCGTCGTCGTCGAAGGCGTCGAACAGGAAGGGCCGAACGACGAGTCCAATCCCGAGCACGCGATGACGCTTGTCAACACCGCCATCGAGACTTTCGGCGGCTTCGATTCGGCCTACTTCCGGACGGCGCTGCACGCGGGTGCCGACATCCTCAACTCGAAGAGGGAAGACCTGCAGGCTTCCTTCGAGTCGAACTTCCTCGCCGTCATCTATGCGCTGCAGGCGACGCTGCCGCCTCTGATGGATGCGGGCCAGGGCCAGGTCCTGATCCTGACGAGCGCATCGGCCACAAAGCCGCTCTACGACTTCCTCGGCTACTCGGCCATGCGGGCGGCAGCCAACCATGCGATCCAGTGCGCGTCCATGACCGCCGCTCCCAAGGGCGTCTGTGTCAACGCCTTTGGTACCAACTTCCTCAACTACCCGGACGCGGTGAATGCCTTCGGCGGCCAAGAGGCGATGGATAGCGTTGCGAGCAACCTGCCGGTCCGCCGCTTTGGCGAACCTGAAGAGATGGCGCACATGGCGATGCCGCTGCTCGATGGGAAGAACATGTACACCACCGGGCAGACCATCATGATCGCCGGCGGTTACAATCACGCGTATGACAACCTCAAGTTCACCTGACGGTAGGTCGCGGGGGCTGAGAAACCTGTGCTGAGTGCGCACGACCGCATGAAGGATCGCCTCACCATGTCGTACTCCCGCCCCTGTGGGCTTGCAGTTTTCCTGGTCTCGGGAGAAGTCGTTTGGCTCTATTAGTCGCGCTGTGCCCGGCCGATCGCGCCGACGCTCCGCCCGAACCCGATACCGCAATAACGATCGGTCGGCCATGCCAATCCGCAGCGCACGGCAGCACGATGAGCGCCCGCCGCAGCTTCAGTATCCCAAACCCTGTGCTGGCATGGCCGATCATCCTTTTCTTGATCCTGGCACCGCCGGCGGTGGCCCAGCAGGCCCGGTCGGGCGATAGCCTCAGCAGTCCCACGGAGCCCTCGAACCTGTTGCCCGGGATCGACGCCAGAATAGAGCAGCGCGATGCGGTCTTTTCAGTGTCGCCTCTGGGCGGGCTGCGTGACGCCACCACGCGCGGGAAGACCGAACTCTATGAGTCGACCGGCCTCAATCTTGGCTTCTCGATCGCGCACGTCTTTCAAGGGGTGACCGACTCGCTTCCGGGCACCGATGACGCCGGCATGGCGACGGCCACCGATTTCGTCGGCACCTGGGACCTGGTCAATCGCGGCGAGCCGACCTTGGGGCAGGCAATCGCCCACGTGCAGGCCCGATGGGATTACGGGAGCTCGGGGCCCGAGGATCTGGGCTTCACGAGCTTGGGCAGCGCGATCGGGACCGCCGACACGTATGCAAAATACACGCCGGCTTTCGTCCTGCGAAACCTCTATTGGCGCCAGGGCTCCTCCGACGCCGGGTGGAGTTATCGCGTCGGCAAGATCACGCCCGATGGCATCCTGTCTGCATCCGCTCATCTCGATTCCCAGATCACCTTCCTGCCGAGCGGCGGCGTCTCGTCGCTCGCCATCGCCTTTCCGGATTCCGGGTGGGGCGCGGTCGGCGCCTGGTACCCGAACGACCGCATGGCATTGGTCGGATTGGTGTCAGACGCCAACGCAGATCGCTTCAACTGGGGGGACGTGAATGAGGGCGACTTATTCACCGGCGCAGAATTCAACTTCAAGATCGCGCCGCAGACCGAGAAGGCCGGCTACTCGAATATCACCGTCTGGCACACCGACGGCACCAAGAACGGACAACCGATCAACGCCATGACCGGGGAATCCGGCTGGGGGTACTTCGGAAAATACGAGCAGGAACTGACCGAAGATGGCCGACTGGTTGGGATTCTGCGCTATGGCCAGAGCTTCGACGATTCCGCCTTCTACGAGCAGCAGGTCGGCGCGCATCTGCTGTTCTACGAGCCGCGCGCCGTGACCGGGTTGAAGAATGACGTGGTCGGCACCGCCTTCAACTGGGCGCAGGCAACGGACAGCGCCGCGCGCGACGAATACAATTTCGAGGTCTTTTACAGATTTCCGATCTTCCCGGAGCTCGATACGACGTTGAGCTATCAGTCGGTCATCAATCCGGCCTTCACGCGCGACATAGACCACGCCTCGGTGTTCAGCCTCAGACTGCGGACCGTGTTCTGATCGCGATCGCTACGCTTCAGGATCAAGCCGGCGCATCCGAATTACTCGACAATCAATAGTGACCTCCGCAGCGGGCTACCGCAGGTGACAGGCGAGCAGGCGGCCATCCTCAGTGCGGCGCAATGGCGGCGGCTCAGTGCGGCAGCGCGCCTCGGCCAGGGGGCAGCGTGGATGGAAGCGGCAGCCCGGCGGCGGTGCGGCGGCGCTCGGCACCTCGCCCTTGATGATCGCGTTGCGCCGTCGCCGCCCGCGCGGGTCCGGCTTTGGCGCAGCGGCCAGCAGCGCCTCGGTATAGGGATGGCGGGGGTTGGCGAACAGGGTGCGCTTGTCGGCCATCTCGACGATCTGCCCCAGATACATCACCGCCACCCGGTGGCTGATATGGGCGATGACCCCGAGATCGTGCGAGATGAACAGATAGGACAGCTCAAGCCGGCGCTGCAGTTCGACCATCAGGTTGACCACCTGCGCCTGCACCGAGACGTCCAGCGCGGAGACCGGCTCGTCGCAGACGATCAATGACGGGTTCAGGGCCAGCGCCCGGGCGATGCCGACCCGCTGGCGCTGGCCACCGGAGAGTTCGTGCGGAAAGCTGACCGTCTGGGCCGGGCTGAGCCCGACCTGCTCGACCAGCTCGTCGACCTGGCGCTCCCGTTCCGCCCGATCGGACACGCCGTGCACCGCCAGCGGGGCGGCGATGATATCGCCGACCCGGGCGCGCGGGTTCAGCGATGCGTAGGGGTCCTGGAAGACGATCTGCATGCGGCGGCGATAGGGACGCATGGTGCGTCGGTCGAGCGCGGTGATGTCCTCGCCATCCAGCAGGATGCGGCCCGAAGTGGGCTGCAGCAGCTTCAGGATGGTCTTGCCGGCAGTCGATTTTCCGCAGCCGCTTTCCGCCCACCAGGCCCAGAGTTTCTCCACGGCCGATGGCGAAGGAGACGCCGTCGAGCGCCCGCACCTGACCGACCACCCGCGACAGCACCCCGCGGCGGATCGGAAAGTGCTTGGTCAGGTTCTCCACCTCCAGGACCGGCGCGGATTCGGTCGAAGCGGTCACGGCACCGCTTCCCAACAGGACACCGCGTGGCCGGCGCGCTTTTCCTCCAGCGGTGGCGCCTGGCTTCGACAGCGTTCGGTTGCCAGCGCGCAGCGCGGCGCAAAGGCGCAGCCTGGTGGCAGCTCGGACAGGCCGGGCACGGTACCGGGGATCTCCGCCAGCTGTTCCTGATCGGACGCCGGTTCGCGATATCGGCCGATGCTGGGCACCGAGGCCAGCAGTCCGATGGTATAGGGGTGCAGCGGACGCTCGAACAGGGCTTCGACCGGCGCCTCCTCGACCTTGCTTCCGGCATACATCACCACCACCCGGTCGGCCATCTCGGCGATCACCCCGAGATCGTGGGTGATCAGCAGCAGGGCGGTGCCGGTGCGCTGCTGCAGCTCATCGATCAGATCGAGAATCTGGGCCTGGATGGTGACGTCCAGCGCAGTGGTCGGCTCATCGGCGATCAGCAGCCGCGGACCGGTCGCCATCGCCATGGCGATCATGACCCGCTGGCGCATGCCGCCGGACAGCTGGTGCGGATAGTCCCGGGCGCGCCGCGCCGGATCGGGCAGCCGCACCTGCTCCAGCATCTCCACCGATCGGGCCATGGCAGCCCGCCGGCCCATGCCGCGGTGCCGGATCAGGCTTTCGGCGATCTGCCGGCCGGCGGTCATCACCGGGTTCAGCGAGGTCATCGGCTCCTGGAAGATCATCGAGATGGCGTCGCCACGCACGTCCCGGATCTCGTCCGTCGACAGCCGCAGAAGATCCCGGCCATCGAACAGAACCTGGCCACCGACGATGCGCGCCGGAGGCTGCGGCAGCAGGCGCAGCAGAGACAGGGCCGTCATGCTCTTGCCGCAACCGCTCTCGCCGACAACGCCAAGGGTCTCGCCCTGACCGAGCGTGAAGGACACCTTGTTGACCGCCGGCAGGGCGCGATCGCCGATGAACAGAAGGGTCTCCAGATCGCGCACCTGCAACAGCGGCGCGGCGCCGGACTCGGTCACCGGGCTGGTCGCGGCCGTGACGGTCATACGGCGCCCTCGCGTACCGCCGCCGCTGCCTCCAGCCCGTGGCCGAAAGCGGATTCCAGCTCGTCCAGGATCGCCTCGTCATGGGCCAGGCTGATGGCGTGGTGCGACAGCGGATTGCCGAGGCACGGCACGCCGCGCTCGAACAGGGCGGCGGTGAAGGCGGCATAGGCGGCGGCATCGGTGGCCGCGGCGCTGCGGAAGTCGCGCACTTGCGCATCGGTGAAATACCATTGGAAATGCGAGCCGCCCGCGGCCAGCTGCGCCGGCACGCCGGCCGCATGCGCCGCCGCCGCGAAGCTCTGCTTCAGGCGTTCGGTGCGGGCCGAGACGGCGGCCTGGACCGAACCGTCGGCAAGCACCGGCAAGACCGCCGATGCCGCCGCCAGCGCCACCGAATGGCCGTTGAAGGTACCGACGAAGGCGGGGCCCCTGCCCGGCTCGGTCTGGCGCATCAGCACTTCAACTCCGGCCAGTGCCGCGATCGGATAGCCATTGCCGATCGCCTTGCCGAAGGTGGCAAGGTCGGGGACGACCCCGGTCAGCTGCTGCATGCCGCCCGGAGCCAGATTGAAGCCAGTCAGCAACTCGTCGAACATCAGCACGATGCCGTGCCGGTCGCATGCCGCCCTCAGCGCCCACAGGAACGCCTCGGTGCCTGGAATGAAGCCGACATCGATCAGCGTCGGCTCCAGCACAACCGCCGCCAACTCCCCGGCATGACGCTCGATGGCCGCCACCGCGCGTTCCGGATCGTTGAACGGCAGCACCACCACCTGTTCGGTCAAATCCTGCCTGAGGCCCGGCGTCTGCGGCTGCGGCACCATGGCGTCGGGCGGCCCGGCCCGCGACAGATCCGGCCAGACGCTGACGAAGATCTCATCGGTCCAGCCGTGATAGCTTCCCTCGACCTTGGCGATACGGGTCCGACCGGTGGCGGCGCGTGCCAGGTGCAGGGCGTGCAGCACCGCCTCGGTGCCGGTGTTGGTGAAGCGCACCATCTCCATTGTCGGGACCGTCGCCAGGAAGATCTCGGCGACCTCGACCACACGCTCCCATTCAACTCCGGTGGTCAGCCCGGTCTCCAGCGCCTTGGCGACCGCCTCCTGCACGCGCGCATCGCCATGGCCAAGCAGCACGGCGCCGTTGCCCATCAGGATGTCGACATAGCGATTGCCGTCGACATCCCACAGCTCGGCGCCGGCGGCGCGTCGGAAATAGATCGGATGCGGCGCCCGCGCCCGCGTGTTGGAGCTGACCCCGGCCGGCACGCGGCGGCGGGCACGGTCGAACAGTTCTTCCGATTGCGTCAGGTCGCGACTGGTCATGGGCTCAGCCTTCGTGCCCGGCCATGTCGCCGACCATATAGCCATAGTCGCCGGGCTGGACCAGGTTCCGGGTCAGGTGCGACAGGATCATGATACCGCCCTCGGCGGTGGCGACCGGATTGCGGATGACCTCCAGCTCTTCGAAGGTGTAGGGGCTGACGACGCGGCCCAGCACCGCGCCGGCGGCTATCGTGTCGCCCAGCGGCGGGGCCTCGGTCTCCAGGAAACCGCCCTGGCTCGGTCGCACGGTCTGGATGCCGCGCACCACGATCTGCGGCGGCGGCGGTGTCGGATCGCCCTCCAGCATCTCCAGCGTGCGCAGCATGTTCAGCACTCCGTCGACGCCGCGCGTCACATAGGGCGCCTGGTCGATTATGCCGCCGCCCAGTTCGATCACCGCCGCCGGAATGCCGCGCCGGTCGACGGTGACGGTCTTGGTGGTGCCGCCGAAGGTGGTGCCGCCGACATCAGCTTTCGGGCGGTACAGCACCTTGGAGCCGAAGCTGCGCGACAGGGTCTCGGCGTTGAGGATGTAGACGTAGTCGACGGTCGGCCGGTCAGTGCCGGAATGCAGGTCGATATGGACGTCGATGACCTCGAGGAACTCCCGTGTGATGGCGTCGGCCAGCAGGTCGGAATACCAGCCGCCGGGATCGCCGGGGAACTGCCGGTTCAGGTTCAGCTCGTCGACCGGTGTGTAGCGCTTGTTGACCTGGAAGGCCAGGGCGTTGGCCACTGGCAGC